>NZ_JAWNDD010000025.1:0-559 GCF_034106785.1 Enterobacter sp. 241F3 | reverse complement strand
TTGGCTTAGAAGCAGCCATCATTTAAAGAAAGCGTAATAGCTCACTGGTCGAGTCGGCCTGCGCGGAAGATGTAACGGGGCTAAACCATGCACCGAAGCTGCGGCAGCGACACTATGTGTTGTTGGGTAGGGGAGCGTTCTGTAAGCCGTTGAAGGTGGCCTGTGAGGGTTGCTGGAGGTATCAGAAGTGCGAATGCTGACATAAGTAACGATAAAGCGGGTGAAAAGCCCGCTCGCCGGAAGACCAAGGGTTCCTGTCCAACGTTAATCGGGGCAGGGTGAGTCGACCCCTAAGGCGAGGCCGAAAGGCGTAGTCGATGGGAAACAGGTTAATATTCCTGTACTTGGTGTTACTGCGAAGGGGGGACGGAGAAGGCTATGTTAGCCGGGCGACGGTTGTCCCGGTTTAAGCATGTAGGCGGAACGATTAGGTAAATCCGGTCGTTTTTTAACGCTGAGGTGTGATGACGAGGCACTACGGTGCTGAAGTAACAAATGCCCTGCTTCCAGGAAAAGCCTCTAAGCATCAGGTAACATCAAATCGTACCCCAAACCGACA
>NZ_JAWNDD010000022.1:0-754 GCF_034106785.1 Enterobacter sp. 241F3 | reverse complement strand
CTTCGGCGTTGTAAGGTTAAGCCTCACGGTTCATTAGTATCGGTTAGCTCAACGCATCGCTGCGCTTACACACCCGACCTATCAACGTCATAGTCTTTAACGTTCCTTCAGGAGACTTAAAGTCTCAGGGAGAACTCATCTCGGGGCAAGTTTCGTGCTTAGATGCTTTCAGCACTTATCTTTTCCGCATTTAGCTACCGGGCAGTGCCATTGGCATGACAACCCGAACACCAGTGATGCGTCCACTCCGGTCCTCTCGTACTAGGAGCAGCCCCCCTCAATTCTCCAGCGCCCACGGCAGATAGGGACCGAACTGTCTCACGACGTTCTAAACCCAGCTCGCGTACCACTTTAAATGGCGAACAGCCATACCCTTGGGACCTACTTCAGCCCCAGGATGTGATGAGCCGACATCGAGGTGCCAAACACCGCCGTCGATATGAACTCTTGGGCGGTATCAGCCTGTTATCCCCGGAGTACCTTTTATCCGTTGAGCGATGGCCCTTCCATTCAGAACCACCGGATCACTATGACCTGCTTTCGCACCTGCTCGAGCCGTCACTCTCGCAGTCAAGCTAGCTTATGCCATTGCACTAACCTCCTGATGTCCGACCAGGATTAGCTAACCTTCGTGCTCCTCCGTTACTCTTTGGGAGGAGACCGCCCCAGTCAAACTACCCACCAGACACTGTCCGCAACCCGGATCACGGGTCTACGTTAGAACACCAGCCATTAAAGGGTGGTATTTCAAGGA
>NZ_JAWNDD010000021.1:0-812 GCF_034106785.1 Enterobacter sp. 241F3 | reverse complement strand
TGTGAACTCGAAGAGTAGGGCGGGACACGTGGTATCCTGTCTGAATATGGGGGGACCATCCTCCAAGGCTAAATACTCCTGACTGACCGATAGTGAACCAGTACCGTGAGGGAAAGGCGAAAAGAACCCCGGCGAGGGGAGTGAAAAAGAACCTGAAACCGTGTACGTACAAGCAGTGGGAGCACCTTCGTGGTGTGACTGCGTACCTTTTGTATAATGGGTCAGCGACTTATATTCTGTAGCAAGGTTAACCGTATAGGGGAGCCGAAGGGAAACCGAGTCTTAACTGGGCGTTAAGTTGCAGGGTATAGACCCGAAACCCGGTGATCTAGCCATGGGCAGGTTGAAGGTTGGGTAACACTAACTGGAGGACCGAACCGACTAATGTTGAAAAATTAGCGGATGACTTGTGGCTGGGGGTGAAAGGCCAATCAAACCGGGAGATAGCTGGTTCTCCCCGAAAGCTATTTAGGTAGCGCCTCGTGAACTCATCTTCGGGGGTAGAGCACTGTTTCGGCTAGGGGGCCATCCCGGCTTACCAACCCGATGCAAACTACGAATACCGAAGAATGTTATCACGGGAGACACACGGCGGGTGCTAACGTCCGTCGTGAAGAGGGAAACAACCCAGACCGCCAGCTAAGGTCCCAAAGTCATGGTTAAGTGGGAAACGATGTGGGAAGGCACAGACAGCCAGGATGTTGGCTTAGAAGCAGCCATCATTTAAAGAAAGCGTAATAGCTCACTGGTCGAGTCGGCCTGCGCGGAAGATGTAACGGGGCTAAACCATGCACCGAAGCTGCGGCAGCGAC
>NZ_JAWNDD010000020.1:0-1371 GCF_034106785.1 Enterobacter sp. 241F3 | reverse complement strand
GGCCGGGAACTCAAAGGAGACTGCCAGTGATAAACTGGAGGAAGGTGGGGATGACGTCAAGTCATCATGGCCCTTACGAGTAGGGCTACACACGTGCTACAATGGCGCATACAAAGAGAAGCGACCTCGCGAGAGCAAGCGGACCTCATAAAGTGCGTCGTAGTCCGGATTGGAGTCTGCAACTCGACTCCATGAAGTCGGAATCGCTAGTAATCGTAGATCAGAATGCTACGGTGAATACGTTCCCGGGCCTTGTACACACCGCCCGTCACACCATGGGAGTGGGTTGCAAAAGAAGTAGGTAGCTTAACCTTCGGGAGGGCGCTTACCACTTTGTGATTCATGACTGGGGTGAAGTCGTAACAAGGTAACCGTAGGGGAACCTGCGGTTGGATCACCTCCTTACCTTAAAGAACCTGCCTTTGCAGTGCTCACACAGATTGTCTGATGAAAAACAGCAGTAAAAATCTCTGCAGGCTTGTAGCTCAGGTGGTTAGAGCGCACCCCTGATAAGGGTGAGGTCGGTGGTTCAAGTCCACTCAGGCCTACCAAATTTTCCCTGATACTGCGTTGCGGCAACGCTCACATACTGATGTATGCTTCGCGTTACCACGCCTTGTCTCAGGAAAAATTACCGGTACAGAGATTGCAAACGATGGGGCTATAGCTCAGCTGGGAGAGCGCCTGCTTTGCACGCAGGAGGTCTGCGGTTCGATCCCGCATAGCTCCACCATCTTTTACTGCAAACACAAGAAAACTTCAGAGTGAACCTGAAAAGGTGCACTGCGAAGTTTTGCTCTTTAAAAATCTGGATCAAGCTGAAAATTGAAACGACACATCTTTAATGGTGTGTTCGAGTCTCTCAAATTTTCGCAATCAGAAGTGAAACATCTTCGGGTTGTGAGGTTAAGCGACTAAGCGTACACGGTGGATGCCCTGGCAGTCAGAGGCGATGAAGGACGTGCTAATCTGCGAAAAGCGCCGGCGAGGTGATATGAACCTTTGACCCGGCGATGTCCGAATGGGGAAACCCAGTGCAATTCGTTGCACTATCGTTAACTGAATACATAGGTTAACGAGGCGAACCGGGGGAACTGAAACATCTAAGTACCCCGAGGAAAAGAAATCAACCGAGATTCCCCCAGTAGCGGCGAGCGAACGGGGAGCAGCCCAGAGTCTGAATCAGCTTGTGTGTTAGTGGAAGCGTCTGGAAAGTCGCACGGTACAGGGTGACAGTCCCGTACACGAAAGCACACAGGCTGTGAACTCGAAGAGTAGGGCGGGACACGTGGTATCCTGTCTGAATATGGGGGGACCATCCTCCAAGGCTAAATACTCCTGACTGACCGATAGTGAACCAGTACCGTGAGG
>NZ_JAWNDD010000019.1:0-2675 GCF_034106785.1 Enterobacter sp. 241F3 | reverse complement strand
TTGAAATACAGGGTGTATTGTGTGAAAATAGATCCAGACACCAAAAATAAAACTAACAACAGTAATTGCTTTTGTAATTACGTCTAAGACACTATCATCTCGTTTAAAGAAATTCACTTTAAAATCACCTTACGTTAATATTATTCAAAGTAAATACAACAACACTCCAGAACAGCCATTACTAATTTTTTGTCTAATACTCGCTGCGTTACTTATTTTTATTTATTAGTTTTTATTTCACCTGTCGCGTCTCCATCCTAATTTTACATCGTAACCAGAGAGTTGTGCAACAGAGAAAAATACCGCTAAATGCTACTATGTCTCTGTTTTAACTTACCCCACGTTACGGCGGGGTAAGTGAAAACCACCATTGCCATTCGGACATTACATAAAACCCATCTATGTAATATTGCGGAATACTTCGCCCTTTCATCAAGATTGCGCCGCTTAACTCGGCATTTTGTTTTACAGGCATTCATATATTTCGTATTAATTAAGTAGAGGGTTTTACATTGTTAGAAAAAACAATGCCCACTTATACACTCACTTCGTGAGCGTGTGGGGTCTACCGACGGTTGCCTGCCGCAGGCTAAAAGCAAAACCAAGTTCAACATAAAGTTTTTCTTGCAAAAAACTTACAGCAGCAGAGGTGCATTTATTATATGGCGATTTTTCATCTGGAGTTTAAAATTGTGAAGCGCTCGGAGGGCATGTCTTCCTGTAGGAAAGCTGCTTATCATGCGCGTTGCAGAATAACAGATGATCGCACTGGCAATACCTACGACTTTAGCCCCAGAACAGATTTATTCTATCATCAGATATTAGCCCCTGATTCTGCTCCTTCTCATATTATCGAAAGCTCAACCACCCTGTGGAATGAAGTTGAAAGGGTTGAGCGTCAGAAAGATGGTCAAACAGCACGCTATTTTGATGTTGCTATTCCCTGTGAGCTTAGCAATGAAGACAAGATAAAATTAGTAGCCGAATACTGTCAGAAGAATTTCGTTGATAAAGGCATGATTGCTGATATTGCTTTTCATGATCTCAATGGTGGAAATCCCCATGCTCATGTGATGTTGACATTAAAACCGATCACGGCTGATGGCTTTTGCAAAAAAGAAAGAAGCTGGAACGACAAGAAAAACGTAATCCTTTGGCGTGAATCATGGTCTGTGATTGCCAATCGCTATCTTGCCGCTGCTGGCAGTAATGAACGTATTGATCATCGCTCTATTGATGCTCAACAAGCCGAAGCACTCGAAAATGCCACTATTACCTTGGATGTTGAAGAAAAAGCGCTATGGCTTGCCAAAGCTACGTTAACCAGCCGTCCACCAATGCAGCGTGTTCATCGTGCCAAGTGGAACAGTAAGAGTGTTCAGGAAAAGCGTGCTGCTGAACAGGCTGTTCGTGATGAGATGAAACAAGAAGCTCAGGCCACATACAACACCTTCAAAGATTTAGATCTGCAGATCGTTGTTGACCTTAGAAGCTTCACCGTATCAGAAATGCCTGAGCCTGTTGAAATCGTATTGCCTGAAACAGGTTCGCAGTCGTCATCATCCGAAGAGCAACAGCCTGTTCTGGTTGCCCCTACACCTCATACACGCACTACACTGAAAACCCCATCCTCTACAACTGCCAGAGCGGTTAAACGCGCTCCTGTTAAAAGTAAGAGAAAGCAGGTTAAACCTCCTCAAGATGGTTTGTTCAAGCGTTTCACCCTACTGGTGGTTGAATATATAAGGGAGAAATTCGTCTGGGCCAAGAAGAAACCAGCCCCGGTTTCTGTTGAAGCTGATCATGATAAGCGCATTGCTGAAAAATATGTGTTTGATGAGGTACAAGGCATCTATGTACCACGCGCTGAGCATGAGAGACGTGCTAGATTTAACAGTGACACTTATAGTCCAACACCAGATGAGATCAGGCGTTTTCCAAGTCGCGCAACCAAAGACGAAGTACCGGACGCAGATTTTAACCACACACCAACTCTTCGTACGGACAATAAAAATGCCTTACCAAAGCTAAAACCATCTCGATTTGATAGAGGCTGATTCAAATTATTTTTCGAACATGATTTTGGATTACATTGACTTTTTATCATAAACACACGTATATTTTTATAAAATACACGGATTAATAATCCATATCACAATGTTTATACATCGACAATAATTAACAATCAGGAAAACATGACAATGGGAAAAAGTCTATATCCAAAAACATTCCTTCACTTTACAAAAAGAATTCATGCATTAGAGTCAATACTTATTGATGGCTTCTTCAAACCATCTTATGCGAGAGAACGCATATACGGCAGAAAGGGATTAATTCGATACTTTGGAATACCAATGGTGTCATTCTGTAATATAAGACTCTCTCTGCTATCAGAACATACTAAAAAATATGGTTGCTATGGTATCGGTCTAACGCAGGAGTGGGCAGCGAAAAACAATCTAAATCCAGTCCTATATATGAGTAAAAACTCCGATACTTTCGAATTATTGGATGAACAATTAAGAATCATAGTAAAAGGAATTGATAAAAATGAACAAACTGTTGAAACCTTCACTAAAATGAAGAACTACATCTCGCTTGTAAATATATTACGTTATATGAAAAACCATACCGGCCCATTAAGAAGAAATAACAAAAAGACCGTTGAGTATTGT
>NZ_JAWNDD010000018.1:0-3343 GCF_034106785.1 Enterobacter sp. 241F3 | reverse complement strand
CCGTTGAGTATTGTTTTGCAGATGAAATGGAATGGCGCTACGTCCCTTCAATAAATGAAAAAGGAATTATCCCAATAGCTCTTCTGAAAAACATAAGAGATTCAATATCTAAGCAAGAATACAATGATAAAGTAGAACATATTCATCTCGAATTTGGAATCGATGACATACGATACATTATTTTGAAAGATAAAAATCAATTAAATCCTTTTATCAAAAGGTTAAGAAAAAGAGAATATTTAATAAATGATGAATTAGTAAGTAAAATATTTTTTTCGAACCACATAAGCGAGGATTTATGAACGATTGAATCACTTGCGGTGTGTTTTTAACGGGACAATGAAAGCACACCGCAATGAATACATAAAAACTAAAAAAAACCAGAATTGAATGATCAATTATCGGTATATCTTTTTTCAACACTATCTCTATAGCGCTGTTGCTCAACAATACTCAGATTAGGATCAGACAGCACACTCCGCCCCTTCACAGCAATATCGTAATCAATTTGAGATTGTGTTTCATATTCTTTAGTAGGTTTAAAATAATCGGATTGTGGTGCAGATGACGACGCAGAAGAACCGGAGTATGTTTTACTTCCAGCACAACTTAGATAAGCCAGCAGGCAGGCAAACAAGAAGAAAAATGTCCACACCACATTGAATCCGTTAAGCGTATATTCACTATCATTCCCAACTGAAAACACGCCGTGAAATCTGATCGCGTAGACAATCAAGAATGATGAAAGGATAACCGCACGGCTTTTACCTACGGTTAAATGCTTACGCAGAAATTTTACCGTTGGCACCAGCATGACCACAAATAGTCCAACGGTGGCAAACACAAGCCATACAGGGAACAACCCGTATTTTTGCGTAGTATTTTGCGATAACGTCATCAGCGACAGCACCAAGAAAGTGTTAAGCAGGTAAAGTCTGACCGTCATCGAAACCTTCACCTGTTTATGTCTATTCCCGAGAAACAGCACAGGTGCCAATGATGGTATGTTCATCAGCAGACCAATGATAAGCACCCCATAGATAGAGTTCATAGCGTTTTTTCCTGTAATTACCGAGCGACCCAGCCGTTATTGGTCTTGACCAGAACAATTTTGGCTTCTTCTGGTTCAGCCATCCCTTTCACACCAGAGAACGCATTTTTATCAACCCAGCCCGGAACGCCGTCGAGTTTCCATCTATAGGTCACTTGCGTAATTTTAACGCCAGCACCAGCACTCGGTTCAGTCCAGCTTGTGATCTCAGCAACAATACGATGACCCACGCAGGCACCTTCCTCACGGTTCCAAAAATCAACCTCTTGTCCTTTGGCGGTGACTTCCAGAACATCAACGCTACTAAAGCCGTTAGACTGTTGTGAAACAGTGAGCAGCCCCTGCTCAACAAGACCTTTCAGGATTTCATCGCTGGCATTGTATCCAGCAGAACGATAGCCATGATTAACCTTTACTGGAAAACCTTTGTTGAAAGCAAAGTCATTGTTTTGAAGTGAGTAGCACACCTTTGATTTTGAAATTTTCGCGTTAATCGCCTTCTCAAAGTCGCCTTTCTCCCCACATCCCGCCAGAATAAGAGCTGTGCCAGCAACAAGTAAAATCTTCTTCATCTTCCTATCCATCCTGATAATCAAAAATGCTGTTATGTAGAGGTTGTCTGCAGCGTATCTGTAGTCGTTTAGGCTTGTTCTTACTGGCATAACGCAACAAAACCACCTGATTAACCAATTGATAGGATTAAATTATTTTTGTGGGCCGTCATATCGTTTGTAACGATCAAAATCAAAATAATGATAGTTAAAATCTATCATTAAATACATATCGATCGATTAAAACAATTAAAACACCGATCGATAAGGAATATTTAATCGATTAAAGCTATCAATATCAATTTATCGATCTGCAATACCAATCATTTTCTTGCTAGATGAATCTTTACTGGATAAAGTGAACAGAAGGATCACTGGACCGTTTGTGGGTTGGTTCATGGGTATAGAACGTCAAACCCAATGACCAACAGCCAGCACTGCACTATGGACCTTTCTTGGCCTTTATTAATCCAATATCAGGGAAAACAATCATGAGGGATGCCGTTAGCTGATTAGATAGAAAAACTAATAGGCTTCTGATAAGCGGCTTTCTTCACTATTGATTTACATGAGTCTTAATAGCCAGATGCGGCACAACGCTGGCTCCGGCTCCTTTACGCTTATTTTTTCGTTTACTGTTTATATGGAGTTAACATGAAAAAACTGTTTATCGCTGCGTTGGTGATCCTGCCTCTTACCGCTTGCACCACCTATGGCAACAAATCCCTTAAAGACGAATCCCAACAAACCGTAAAAACCAAAATCGTCAAAGGGAAAACGACCCAGCAAGATGTTATTAACGCATTCGGGCAACCACAAACGCGCGCGACCAATGATGGTCAGGAAATGTGGTCCTACTCCAGCATGTCAGGTGAGAGTCAGATATCAAACTACATTCCCGTTCTGGCCCTGCTTAAGAACAGCAACACGGCTCACATGAACTCCCTTGAGATCTGGTTCAAGGGAAATGTTGTTGACCGATATAATTTCAGCCAAACGGCGAGTAAGGTTTCGCGTGGGTTACTTGATTGATATTACTAGCATTTAAGTTAAACGATATGATTATTCAAAGCTAACTATGCGCTCAACAATTTTTTCGCCATTATCAATGCCTTCCATAATCTTGAGACAAGCAGCTTGATTGATGCAAATCATTAAGTTAGTGTATAAAACACTCTTTACGCGATAGAGGCGTATCTGCTTCATCTGGTGTATCACCGGAACTTGTTTATTGTGGTCATTTATGCCACGGCCTTCCCAAAAATCTTCGATTTTTACTCAGGCCGTGCCCTTCTAGGTAAAGAGCAAAACCCCGGTAAACCGGGGTTTTTTATAACATAAGCGGCTGCTCAATGGACGATATCAGAGACGATTTCATACTCTGCATCGATGCAGAAGAACTAAGGTTAGAAAACCTACCTAATTTTGTGTTCATTTGTGGCGGTGTACGTAACTCAGTTGATGTCGATAATCCCGGCTCGATGCGGGATGCTTTATTACGCCGCCTTGAGCACACTGATAGCAAGCTAAGTTCTCGTATACGTGAAGCAGAAGAGTTTCAAGATTGGCTTGAGCATTCAAAAATAGATAACTTAATTGATCTTGAAATTGTTCTAGCTGATTTAGCAAGTGCTGTAATTTTAATAGTCGAAGGATTAGGTGCGTATGCAGAACTTGGCGCATTTAGCATCATTGAATCAATATCAAAAAAATTAATCACTATTTTAAACACAAATACAAT
>NZ_JAWNDD010000017.1:0-3551 GCF_034106785.1 Enterobacter sp. 241F3 | reverse complement strand
TTAGTATACATTTCTTAATAGGATAATGTATTTACATTTCTATACCTTTTAACATGATTGTCAGTAACGTTGCGGAATTTTCTATTAAAATTTGTTAATAGATCCTTTTTGTCCCATGCATTTTTGAGATCCCGACCAGATAATTTTTTTTGCAGTATTCCTACGTTATCATATCATTCAACAATTAGTGCGGGCGTTCACGGCTATATTCTGACAACAATTTTTTCCGTCATTTCTCGTGCTTCATTCAGTGCTCTGTACAGATAATAATCGGGTTCTCCTGTATGGTATCTCCGGCTAAAATGATCATAAAAGCAATCTACATCGATTTACCCGCCTGGTTAAAACTCCAGTTTCAGTATGTTTCATACACATTCGTCACTACCAGCAAAATACACTCCGGACCATTATCCATGCGCAACATAGACGGATAGCCGGACTTTACCGTAATCCTATCGGATCCCTAGACCACTCATGGAGCGGGTAAATAAGGCCAATTCAAATCGGCAACTCCTCCCGGTTACAATCTTGAACTACTTTAAACGTGCGACAACGGACTAAGGAATCATGCATAAAATCGATCGACCATCTTTGGTTTAGTGTTTCCGCAAGGACCAGTGGTGAGGGATTACACACCGATAACATTGTTTTCCCTGTCGGTGATAATTCAGCTTCAGCAGAGTATAAATAGGGCGGATTTTATTGAGATGCCACGGGTATCCCTGTCGTCGCAGAATCAAGTACAGCTAGCAAAAATCGTATTGTGGATATCATTCTACTACCGCCTGCAATGCAGCAATAACGGGTTCGTCACGTAAGATATCCGGACGGCAATCGTAAATCCCCTCAGCTTATTTTCATACAACTACTGGGCTGACGGATACTGAGTCCGGATGTCTTGGCTAGATGAATGACCAGCTCAGGCTTAAAGACTGGTAATCATCTGTTTAAGATGTCAGTTCTCGTCCTTAAGATCCCGTATCTTTAGTATCAGAAACGTCTATATCGCAGTAATGAGGCTTCCAGTTGTAGCAGGTGTCTTCTGAAAGGTCTGCCTTCAGCCCTACACCTTTGGCATTTAGTCCAGCTTAAACCGACTTAATCATGGCGATGATCTGCTATTCAGTAAAACGGACTATACGCATGGCGATCTCCTTTGTTAGCTGATTGATTATGCCGGAGGCTCTCTAAATGTGAATGAAACTATTATGTGAGATGCTTACAGTTACAGGGCAAGTATCATTCTCAAGTTTGATTAGGTAGGTCATTGCATCTGTTCGATTCGTTGAACACATTCCCAGAGACGGTTGTAGACTACTGCAAACTTTGGGACGAAGGTTGGATCCAAAAATCTTACATAAATTATCTTTAGATAACTGAAAACACCTTACATTTGCAGGCTTGCCTAACATACAATTATTCACTGTTTAAAATCCACATTCCTGCTGTTAGCATCAGGTCCATTTGATCAATCAATACCATTCGAAGGGAATCACACTTAATGAAACCTAAGCTGTATTCGTACGTGCGTTTTTCATCTGTGAAACAACGGGAAGGTAACTCCCTGGAACGTCAGCAAGATACCGCTCTAAAAATTGCGGCCCGTTATAATCTTGAACTTGATACAACGGCTTTCCACGATCTCGGCATGTCCGCGTTCAAAGGAAAAAATGCTCATGAAGGGAAGCTATCGGAGTTCATCAAGCAGATTGGGGTTAAAGTTCCCGTTGGTTCGTGGCTAGTAGTCGAAAATCTTGACCGCATTAGTCGTGATGATGCCTGGACCGCTTTGGATATATTCAAGAGCATACTTAGCAAGGGGATAGTTGTTGTTACTGGCATGGATGAAAAGGTCTATAAGTACGCGGACGTAAAGAATAATCCAACCGATTTAATCATTTCATTGTTGATGTTCACACGCGCCCACGACGAATCGTTGACAAAAAAGAATCGGGTTGAAGCCCAAGCCCGTTCACTGATACGGCACAACCTGACAAGAGAAGCGGGAACGCCAGCAAAAGCAATAGAATCAGTGGGTCAGAATGTCTGGTGGGTAGATACAAAATCAGGATACGTTACCCCACACTCAATGTATTTTGCAGCAGCGCAAAAGATTATAGAGCTGAAACAAAACGGTGAAACTCTTCTTGGAATCCAAAGATATCTTAACGAACATTACCCGGCCCCTAAAAAGAGGGTTTATAAAGACCAGACAGGTAAAGCACTGACGCCCAAAACGGAACAATGGGGCAAGCATTTAATTCGAACCTTCTTGAACCCTACTGTTTATGGACAAAAGGTCTTTACGCTGGATAAGCGCGATGAATCAGGTGTCGTGATATACGATCCGGATTCAGAAGAACCATTGAAAGAAATATTCGTTATTCCTGATTACTACCCGGCACTGATTTCAGAAATAGACTATCTGACTCTATCAAAACTGGACCGACACCGAGCGGTAACTAGAAGCTCCTCAAAATACCCAGAGGGCAACCCTGAACCCGAAATCCCGTTACTATCAGGAATTGGAATTCTTTTCTGTGGGAAGTGTGGTTCTTTTATGTTCAAATCAGGTTCAAACGAAAATAAATACCGTTATATCTGTGGCTCAAAGATTGTTCAGGGTAAACCTTGCGGTAAAAAAGGGTTTACGGCATACCAGCTTGAGCACACTGTTTTGCAACTAATCGCTGATCACGTCTGGAACAACCACCAAGAAGATAAAACGGCATGGTATGAATCTGAGATTGAAAAGACCTCAGAATCTATTGATAAGCTTCTGAAACTGGCAACTTTAACGGATAGCCTTGAAGAGCTTGCAGAACAGATTAAGCTGAATAAACATAATAAAGCGACGCTTGAGAGAGAATTTCATCAGTACAAAATCAACCGTTCAGAAATTCAAACTACGGGCTGGCAACAATTCCGACAATTTGATGTGCATGATACAAAGAACCCTAACCGTAAGCAGATCAGATTAAAGGTAAAGCAAGCTATCAGACGCATTGATTGTTACGATATTGATGGGCGACATGGTCATTTCGAAGTAACCTTCGCGGACGAGACAAAGCAAAGAATCGTGATTAAGTTCAATCGCAACCGATCACCTGGAGTTTCGTATGTAGAAGCGCAAACAGTCAATGATCATGACTTACTAAAAATGCAAGGACTTGTGCTGCACTCCTTCATTGATGTACTTATTTCTCCTGACAAATTTGCGCAGCATATTCAGGAAAAACACGAAGTCAGCCTTCTTAACCCGACGTATATCACTGAGCTAGAAGATGGTATTAGACACGATGAAGTCAATGGAATAGCTATCAGGGTGGATGGCACTACAAGCAAATCATATGCAACGATCAACGGCATTAAGCATGTGATTAACTCGCTAGAAGACTTAAATAAAATTTCAAACTAAAATCACTCTTACCTATTAGACAAGGGGAAGCCAACAAACTTCCCCAATAAACCTATACTGGATTCATCTCCCGGATAATACTGACGTTCTACTTATCAGCAAAAATTGGTTCTTCATGGGGATTCAATCATAT
>NZ_JAWNDD010000016.1:0-36094 GCF_034106785.1 Enterobacter sp. 241F3 | reverse complement strand
AATAATGCTTGATATATTTCGTCTGTCCGATTAAGTGGGGGAGATGTTAGTAATTCCCAAAAAATGCTACTTGCTATTCTATTATGATATGCTGCGTAGTCTTGTTTTTGTCCATTGTGAACTAAGTTATGAATTACAATTACTTTGTTAGTTATAAGCTCTGAGAGTAAAGTGGATTTTTCAATAATTAAATTTTTTGTTTTAATCAAATTATTGGTATCTAAAAATAATTCAATTTGCTCATCAATCAATTCATTTATTTTTGATAGTAAACAGTATTTACTATCGCCATAACTGTAAAACTCAACTATTTTTCCATCATTACTTGTATAATTTTCAAAATTATCAAGTTCTTTAGCTACATGAAAATATCTGATTGTATTTTCATCACAGTCAGTAGCTATACATGCTGCTTTATAAATAGCTTTGACATATTCAGAACGATATTGCGATAGCTTTGCTTTCACTTGATGAGTTGAGATCACCTTGCCATCACAATAAATAGCAAAGTCATCTGTGCTATCTAATTGCAACTCAAAATTATCAATTATTCTCTGTTGAAATGATTTTACCGTTAATAGTTTCAGGCAGTGATAAAGAGCTACTTTCCCTTGGTAAACAAAGCCGCCCCAAGAACTGATCGCACTTCCTGGCAGTGTTTCCTCTATGTTAGACATTTTTTATCCTATGAAAATTTTACTGAACATAGCTATAAATCAGAATTCTTACATAGACATACTAATCATTTTTAGTGCGAATGAAATGCAAAATGTTCACTATCTTGCTCATAACTGTGAGAAAGCTCAATTATGAGAGCAGCTAAAGATTTTAATCGGTATATCCTTCTGTTGAGGTTAACTTGCCAATAACACTGATTGATGAGTTTCCAAAGGATGCTGCTTCTACATACTCACCCCACCAGATCATCATCTCTCTACGCTGTTCCAGATACTGTGATCTGTTATAGGCTCTCCTGACTTCGTTAGTATCGATATGAGCTAAAGCAGCTTCAATCACGTCTGGTGGAAAACCTTTCTCGTTAAGCACTGTTGAGGCAATCGCTCTCATTCCATGAGCCACCAACAGATCTTTGAAGCCCATCCGTTTAAGCGCCATGTTTGCTGTCTGACTATTCATAGGTTCAAGTGGATTCCGGTAGCCGGGGAAAACATAATCTCTGTGCTTACTGATGGGCTTCATCACTTCCAGAATAGCCAAAGCTTGCTCAGAAAGTGGAACGATATGCTCACGTTTCATCTTCATGCGACCAGCAGGGATACGCCATTGTTTTGCGGCAAAGTCGATCTCATCCCAGCGAGTCGTTGACGCTTCGGCAGGTCGGATCATCGTTAGTAATTGCCATTCGATAAGACAGCGAGTTTGTCGTCCGATACTGGCAAATGCCAGAGTTTTCATCAAAAGGGGGAGTTGCTCTGGAGGTAGGGCAGGGCGGTGCTTTACCTTTGGTTTATGGAATGTTCGCCCGATTCGTGCTGCGGGGTTTACAGATACCAGCCCAGAATTAAGGGCGTAATCCATAACTTCATTGATACGCTGACTTAGACGTTTAACCGTTTCGAGTCTTCCGGCAGCGTGTGTTGGCTCTAATGCTCCGATGAACTGCTGAGCTGTGATGTTAGCAATGGGCATAGAGCCAATATGTGGGAATACATATTTACTCATAGAACGCCAGATATCGTTTAACGTATGAGTTGCCAGCCCCGCTGATTCTTTGGTTTTAAACCAGTCTCCTGCAACCTTTTCAAAGGTACTTTCTGTGGCACTTTTTTGCCGCAACTGCTCGGTTTTTTTATGCTCCTGAGGATCAATATCTTTGCTCAATAGAAGACGGGCATCTTCACGAAATTGACGAGCCTCAGAGAGAGATACAGCAGGGTAAGCACCAAAGCTAATCATTGCGCGTTTGCGAGTGAAAGGTTTGTAATAGCGGAATCGCCAGAGTTTTGAGCCTCCGGGCTTAACCAGTAGCTCTAAGCCATCCCCGTCATACAGGATAGTGGCACGTTCAGTCGCTTTGGCATTTTTGACTTCGGTGTTGTTAAGGGGCTTTGTCTGACGCGCCATATTATTCTCCAATCACTGGTTAGGCATATGGCTCAGACGACACGATGGATTGTATGCCTAAAGATATGCCTAAAAATGTTGGATTTCACTGTATCAGCGTGGACTTTACTAGACAACAGAAAAACAGCAGGTCTACGCAACCCACTGTTAATTCTGTTTTTTATAGTCTTGTCTGGACTTCAGTAGACAAAACGTTGGGGATAATTTGGTCGGCACGAGAGGATTTGAACCTCCGACCCCCGACACCCCATGACGGTGCGCTACCAGGCTGCGCTACGTGCCGACGCATAAAAAGAATACTACTCGATTCCGTTTTGAATGCAAGGGAATCTGTCGCTAACTGGTTTATTATTAATCAGTTAGCGATGAAGCGCTTCTCATCCGTCAGGACCTGCAGCAGCAGGCTCAGCTGCGGTTTCTGGTCTTTCAACCGTTCACCCTGCAGATTATACGTCTGATAATTCCCGTTACTGTTCAGCACCAGCGTCAGCTTCGGTGTGGTCACCACCAGCGTGTCATTCCCGGCAGCCGTGACCCAGTTATGGCGGCGCGCAGCGCTGAAGAGATCCTGTCCCTGCGAATACTCGTTCGCTGGCGTGCTGACATGCAGCAGGCGTTGCATCAGGGTAGTCATCACATCTTTATGCTCGGTAAGCATATTGATGCGCTGTGCCGGGGTACCAGGCCAGTGGATCACCAGCGGAACCTGCAGGTTCGGGCGTGACCAGCTCATGCTCTTCGTCTCGTCACCTAACGGGACGCCATGGCCTGCGGTCACGATCACCACGGTGTTATCCAGCTTGCCGGACTCACGTAGCGCGTCAAGCACGCGGCCAATCTGCGCATCAACATCACCCGCCGCGCGGCCGTAGCGGCGCGCGAAATCACTCTTATTGCTGTTAGCAAGCGTTGTGCCGTTAAAGGCAACCCATGAGAACCAGCGGTTATCTTCCTGCGCGTAACGCTGAAGCCAGTTTATCCATTGGCCGGCGGTCTGCGCATCGGACTGATTTTGTGCCGCTGGCAGTGAGAAATCGGACAGCAGCGCCTGGCGGTAGAGCGGGCTGTTAAAGCCATCGGATGAGAACAACCCTAACTGATAGCCCTGCTGATTCAGCCCGGTGATCAGCGCCGCAGGCGTGCGGGTAGAGAGTACGCCGTCCATGTATCCGGCTGAAATGCCATAGAAGAGGCCAAAGATGCCCGCGTCGGTTGTGTTACCGGAGCTCATATGCTGAGTAAACGAGACGTTTTGACTCGCGAAATCGGCCAGCACAGGCATCTGCTTCTCGTAACGGGAATAGTTCAGGCCATCAACGGTGATCAGCAGGACGTTTTGCCCGCGCCCCATATCGCGATAGCGTAGATCGCTCAGAGGATACTGCACGCTGACGGCTTCCGGATTACCCTGCTCGATAAGACGGCGCTGGTACTCCTGAGCGTCAAGCAGGCCGTGTTTCTCGAGGAAACGACGGGCCGTCATCGGGTACGAGAGCGGCAGGTTCGCGCGCTGCATGGTAATAGGGCGATAGAAGTTTGCATCCGCCCAGATATACATGATGTGCGAACTGATAAAGGAGACGAAAAAGAGCGCGGCGACGGGCTTCGCGTAATGGCGTCGCCGGGTCAGGCTGCGGAGCTTTTGCCAGCTCCACGTCGCAAACAGCATCTCAATCAACAGGATCACCGGGACGCTGATAAACATCAGCTGCCAGTCACGGGCCGTTTCGTTCTGGTCGGGGTTAATCACCAGTTCCCAGACGATGGGGTTAAGATGCAGGTGGAAGCGGGTGAACACTTCACTGTCGATAAGGAGCAGCGTCATCCCCACCGTCGCGAGGATGGCGGATAAGAACCGCATCAGACGCTGCGACATGACGATAAACGTCAGGGGGAACAGGATCAGCAGATAGGTGGCGAAAACCAAAAAGCTAAAGTGACCGACAACGCTTATCCAGGAGTAGACACGCCCGGTTAGCGTTGTTGGCCAGTCTGCGACAAACAGATAACGACAGCCAATGACCGTCGCCAACAGAATGTTGAACAGGGCAAACCAGTGCCCCCAGCTGACCATCTGGGAGACTTTTTCACGGTAGCGCTGACGATTCGTCACCATAAACTGTTGTTCGTATCCCTTAATGGGCCGGGTCGTTGCTGACGGACGACTGTAAAGCCTGGGCGAAAGATTTTGCGATCGCCTGACGCTGAGCCGGAGCAACGCTGGTGTTAATCAGGTTGGTGACCATATTTCCCAAAACCATCAGGGAGAGATCGGTCGGCGTTTTATGTTTTTCCAGTACGTTGACCAGCTCACTGAGCAGTTGTTCAACGTGTTCATCACTGTAGCGGGAATGTTGTGGCATAAATCAAAATCAGTTTGTTGATGAAAGGGCAACATATTACCGTAGCAACAGCTTTTTTTCCCCTTTTTTATCTGTTGTTGCACACATGTCCTGGTGGTGGTTGAATACCGCCCGGTCTAAAAGGAGAGTTTATCATGAGTCTGGAAATCAACCAGATTGCCTTGCACCAGCTTATCAAGCGTGATGAGCAAACCCTTGAAGTGGTGCTGCGCGATTCGTTACTGGAACCCACGGCGACCGTGGTGGAGATGATGGCAGAGCTGCATCGCGTCTACAGCGCCAAAAATAAAGCCTATGGTCTTTTCAGCGAAGACAGCGAACTGGCCGATAGCCTGCGCCTGCAGCGCCAGGGTGAAGAGGATTTCCTGGCGTTTAGCCGTGCGGCAACCGGGCGTCTGCGCGACGAGCTGGCTAAATATCCGTTCGCCGACGGCGGGATTGTCTTGTTCTGCCACTACCGCTATCTGGCGGTCGAGTATCTGCTGGTTACCGTGCTGAATAACTTAAGCAGCATGCGCGTGAACGAGCAGCTGGATATCAGCTCGACGCATTATCTGGACATTAACCATGCGGATATCGTGGCGCGTATTGATTTGACCGAGTGGGAAACCAACCCGGAGTCGACCCGCTACCTGACTTTCCTGAAGGGACGCGTGGGCCGCAAAGTGGCGGATTTCTTTATGGACTTCCTCGGTGCCAGTGAAGGGCTTAACGCCAAAGCGCAGAACAAAGGGCTGCTCCAGGCGGTTGACGATTTCACAGCAGAAGCGCAGCTCGATAAATCTGAGCGCCAGACGGTGCGTCAGCAGGTTTACAGCTACTGCAACGAACAGCTGCAGGCAGGGGAAGAGATTGAGCTGGAGTCGCTGTCAAAAGAGCTGGCGGGCGTCAGCGAAGTCAGCTTCCAGGAATTTACCGCAGAAAAGGGCTATGAGCTTGAAGAGAGCTTCCCGGCGGATCGCAGCACGCTGCGTCAGTTAACCAAGTTTGCCGGCAGCGGCGGTGGGTTAACCATTAACTTTGATGCGATGCTGCTGGGTGAACGTATCTTCTGGGATCCGGCCACCGATACGCTGACCATTAAGGGCACGCCGCCGAATCTGCGCGATCAGCTTCAGCGCCGCACCTCGGGCGGTAAATAGCAGGCACAAAAAACCCCGCAGAAGCGGGGTTTTTTTCGACAGGTTTGCGATTACGCGCGAACGAAGTCGATGTGAGTCAGTTTTGGCTTGAACGCGTGACGCTGAACAGCCTGAACTTTCACTTTTTCTTCTTTACCGCCAACAACGATGGTCAGAACTTCGCTGTAAAATTCAGCTTTGGTCTGCAGGTTCCACAGTTTGTCGTGATCCAGTTCGATTGCAACTGGAGCAGCTTCGCCACCGTAAACGATAGCCGGGAACTTGTTAGCGGTACGCAGGCGGCGGCTCGCACCCTTACCCTGCACGTTACGTACTTCTGCTTCGATAGTAAACATTGATTTCTCTCTGTATTTAAAACCCTACTACAGGCGACCCAGCAGCAGGTGAGTGTTCTGCCTCACGGATGTGAAGCGGGCGGCATTTTATACTCAAATGCCCCCCACATCAATGAAAAGTCCCGCTAACCGCGCAATTCATTGGCACGACGGAAGCGACCTTCGTAGTCAAAGAGTTTCTCGCGCACCTGCCAGAACTGGCCTTTCTTGCGGGCGACCACAAAATCCGGATGGCGTAATAACACCTGCTGGTGCACGATATCCGCCACGGTGATCCAGCGCAGTGGCACCCCCGGGGTGCGGGTGTGCGGGCGAATAAACAGCTGTTCGAAGGCCGTTCGCTGGGCAGGCGTCTGGAGCCGGAAGCGCTCGCTGACGTCCGCCCCGTCTTCATCGTAATAGGTGATTTTCAACCATTCACCTTTTTCATCGGCGCCGGGCTGCAACGCCATGCCGGAACAGCGCAGTACCAGCGCATCTTTCAGCTTTAATGCTGCTTTGAGCATGTCGTCCGGGTCAACCAGCACCGTGTCGCATGCCCGACAGCGGCGAGCGGCAATGTCGTTTTCGGCGTTGCACTGCGGGCAGTTTTTAAACCGGAAGCGGAAATCGCACTGCTCGCGATGCCCTTCATCATCTTCAAACCAGCCCTGACAGCGGCGGCCAAAATGCTCGATCAGCGTGCCGTCGGCGGTGGTTTTGCCCCAGAATGTGTTGGCAAACCCGCAGGCAGGGCAAAAGACCTGCACGGGCACGTTGTCGCTTTTCCCTTTTGGCGCGCCGACCTCAGGCGTATAGAGATCGTGCGGGTTACCGGCATAATCCAGAATCAGGCAGTCGGTTTTCCCCGGCGCCAGACGCAGGCCGCGGCCAACAATTTGCTGATACAGACTGACCGATTCGGTCGGACGCAAAATAGCGATCAGGTCGACGTGCGGGGCGTCAAAGCCGGTGGTCAATACCGATACGTTAACCAGATAGCGGAACTGCTGGGCTTTAAAGGCCTCAATCAGGCGGTCGCGCTCGGGGCCGGGCGTCTCGCCGGTGATGAGCGCCGCGTCGCCGGGGGGCAGTAACCCGGTGATTTCTCGCGCGTGCTCAACGGTGGCGGCAAAGATCATCACCCCTTTGCGCGTCGCGGCGAACTCCTCTATCTGGCTGATGATATGCGGCGTAATGCGCTTTTGCTTTTTCAGCTCCTGGTTAAGCTCCGCTTCGCTGAATAACCCGTTGCTCTGCGCCTGCAGGCGGCTGAAATCGTACTGCACCACCGGCATATCCAGCCGCTCAGGTGGCGTCAGGTAGCCATGTTTAATCATGTAGCGCAGCGGAAGCTCGTAGATGCAGTCGCTAAACAGGGCCTTGTCATCGCCGCGCACCATGCCGTGATAATGGTAGCGATAGATCCAGCCTTTCCCCAGACGAAACGGGGTCGCCGTCAGGCCCAACAGGCGCAGGTGAGGATTCACCTCTTTCAGGTGGGACAGGATTTGCTGATACTGGCTGTCGTCGTCATCGCTGATGCGGTGACATTCGTCGACAATCAGCAGCGAAAATTCGCTGCGAAACAGGTCCAGATTGCGGGCCACCGACTGCACGCTGCCAAAGACCACTTTGCCGTGGCTCTCTTTACGCTTCAGCCCGGCAGCGAAAATATCGGCTTCCAGCCCAAGCGCACAATATTTGGCATGGTTTTGCGCGACGAGCTCTTTAACGTGCGCCAGCACCAGCACGCGGCCGCGGGCCAGACGCGCCAGTTCGGCAATGACCAGGCTTTTGCCTGCACCGGTCGGGAGCACAATCGCCGCCGGCTCGCGATGTTTACGGAACCAGGCGAGGGTGGCGTCAACGGCTTCCTGCTGATAGGGACGAAGTGTAAAAGTCATGGGGTCTCGGTTTCGTTATTCCGCACATAGTATGCCACGAAACTTTTTCCCTTGAGTGGCGCAACCAGACCATTATACTGAACCGTTCCAGACTGCTTCTTTTTTCGGACCTGTTGTCCGACTTCCTGCACCATTAAGGCTAAAAAGATTTCATGCGACTTGATAAGTTTATCGCTCAGCAACTCGGCGTAAGCCGCGCTATTGCCGGGCGCGAAATTCGCGCCAGCCGCGTTACCGTGGATGGCGACATTGTGAGAGACAGCGCGTTCAAACTGCAACCTGACCATCAGGTGGAGTATGACGGCAATCCGCTGACCCAGCAGCACGGTCCGCGCTACTTCATGCTCAATAAGCCGGAAGGGTACGTCTGCTCAACGGACGATCCGGATCACCCGACGGTGCTCTATTTCCTCGACGAGCCGGTGGCGCACAAGCTGCACGCCGCAGGTCGACTCGATATCGACACCACCGGGCTGGTGCTGATGACCGACGACGGTCAGTGGTCGCACCGCATCACCTCTCCACGCCACCACTGCGAGAAAACCTATCTCGTGACGCTGGAGTCACCGGTGTCGGATGACACGGCAGAGCACTTCGCGAAAGGCGTTCAGCTGCATAATGAAAAAGATCTGACCAAACCGGCGGTGCTCGAAGTCATCACCCCGACGGAGGTCCGCCTGACCATCAGCGAAGGGCGCTACCATCAGGTGAAACGTATGTTTGCCGCGGTGGGGAACCACGTTGTTGGCCTGCATCGCGAACGGATTGGTGCGATTGAACTCGATTCCGACCTGGCGCCTGGCGAATATCGCCCGTTAACGGAAGAAGAGATCGCCAGCGTCGGTCTGCCTTCGCACTAATTTCAGGAGAACTCTGTGACCACCAGGCCACACTCGTCGTTCAAAATCGTCTTCATTCTTGGCCTGCTGGCCATGCTGATGCCGCTGTCTATCGATATGTACCTGCCCGCGCTGCCGGTCATTTCCGCGCAGTTTGGCGTTCCGGCGGGCAGCGCGCAGATGACGCTCAGCACCTATATTCTCGGCTTTGCCCTCGGCCAGCTGTTTTATGGCCCGATGGCCGACAGCCTTGGACGCAAGCCGGTCATTCTGGGCGGGACGCTGGTGTTTGCGGCCGCTGCGGTTGCCTGCGCGCTGGCGCAGACTATCGATCATCTGATTGTCATGCGTTTCTTCCATGGTCTGGCGGCGGCAGCGGCAAGCGTGGTGATTAACGCCCTGATGCGCGATATCTACCCCAAAGAAGAGTTCTCCCGCATGATGTCGTTTGTCATGCTGGTGACGACGATTGCGCCGCTGGTGGCCCCAATGGCCGGTGGTGCGGTGCTGGTGTGGTTCAGCTGGCATGTGATTTTCTGGATCCTGGCCCTGGCCGCGCTGCTGGCCTCCGCGATGATCTTCTTCTTTATTGATGAAACGCTTCCCGTCGAGCGCCGCCAGAAGTTTCACATCCGTACCACCATCGGCAACTTTGCCTCGCTGTTTCGCCACAAGCGCGTGCTCAGCTATATGCTGGCGAGCGGGTTCAGCTTCGCCGGAATGTTCTCCTCCCTGAGCGCCGGGCCGTTTGTCTATATCGAGCTGAACCACGTTTCGCCGCAGCACTTCGGCTATTACTTTGCGCTTAACATCGTCTTCCTGTTCATCATGACCATCATCAACAGCCGCTTTGTCCGGCGGGTGGGGGCGCTGAACATGTTCCGCGCCGGGCTGTGGATCCAGTTTGTGATGGCGATCTGGCTGGTGGTGAGCGCGTTTCTGGGCGTGGGCTTCTGGGCGCTGGTGGTCGGCGTGGCGGCCTTTGTTGGCTGCGTGTCGATGGTGTCGTCCAATGCGATGGCGGTGATCCTGGATGAGTTTCCGCACATGGCAGGAACCGCATCATCTCTGGCAGGGACGTTCCGCTTCGGCATCGGCGCTATCGTCGGGGCGTTGCTTTCGATGGCCACCTTTACGACGGCATGGCCCATGCTGTGGGCGATGGCTTTTTGCGCAACCAGCTCGATACTCTTCTATCTTTACGCCAGTCGACCGCGAAAAGCGGCCCACTAAAACGCAGAGAAGGCCCGGAAGGGCCTTTTTTGTTGATGCATATCAACCAAACCCCCGTTCGTTTATTCCGTGTTTGTTTATTTTATGTAAAATCTATTTGTGTAAAAAGTCACATCATTGTATTCAAAAAGGTTGAGTTAGATCGCAGAAACGGGTACATATAGCGCCGACGCGAGCCTGAATACCGATAAAAAAGTGCTGAATAGTGCAGGCTGGCGATGATGTGTTACTATAAATGTAAATAAATTGTGAAGTAAATTTTGCTTCCGGGGAACGAACGTGAATACATTACAACTTTCTATTGTCCATCGCTTGCCCCAGAGCTATCGCTGGTCGGCGGGTTTTGCTGGTTCGAAAGTTGAACCGATTCCGCAAAACGTCGCGGGCTCTGAAAACTGCCTGGTGGCGCTCAAGCTGCTGAGCCCGAGCGACGAAAATGCCTGGCGGGTGATGGAGCGTCTCAGTCAGGCCCTGACGGATATCGAAGTGGACAGCTCCGTACTGGAGTGCGAAGGTGAGCCGTGCCTGTTTGTGAAAAGCCAGGACGAGTTTGCTGCTACCTGCCGCCTGAAAAATTTTGGCGTTGCTATTGCAGAGCCTTTCTCCGGCCAGTATCCATTCTGAGCGCTAGTCTGACGACAACAGCTGGCGCGTGTAGCGCTGCGTTGGCGCGCTAAATACGCGCTGGCAATCACCCTGCTCGACCACCTCTCCCTGACGCAACACAATCACCTGATGGCATAGCGCCCGCACCACCTGTAAATCATGGCTGATAAAGATATAGGCCAGCCGGTGCTTTTCCTGTAACCCTTTCAGCAGCGCCAGGATCTGCGCCTGTACGGTCCTGTCCAGCGATGACGTCGGTTCATCCAGAATAATCAGCTCCGGTTTCAGGATCAGCGCGCGGGCAATGGCGATACGCTGGCGCTGCCCACCGGAAAATTCCGCAGGGTAGCGGTGGCGCGTCTCGGGATCTAGACCCACTTCGGTCATGACCCGCATGACCTCCTGCTCGCGTTGCTGCGCGCTCAGGCCGGGCTGATGGACGCGCAGACCCTCTTCGATAATCTGTAACACGCTGAGCCGCGGGTTAAGCGAGGAGTTGGGATCCTGAAACACCACCTGCATGCGGGGACGCACGGGCAGCATCTGGCGGCGGTTCCAGCGGTGCAGCGGCATATCGTCAAAGAGGATTTCCCCCTGCGAGGCGATTAAGCGCAGCAGCGCCAGACCGGTGGTGCTTTTGCCCGAGCCGGATTCGCCCACCAGACCCAGGGATTCACCCGGGCGCAGCGAGAAGCGGAGGTTTTTCAGCACCGGGTTGCGATCGACAATGCGGCGCAGAATACCTTTACGGATCGGGAACGAGACGGACAGATCCTCAACGCGCAGCAGCGGCGTGCTGTCCGCATCGAGAGGAACCGGGTCGCCGGAGGGTTCGCTGTCGAGCAGGCGCTGCGTATAGGGGTGCTGTGGGGCACTCAGCAGCGCGGACGCCGTATCCTGTTCAACACAGCGTCCGTTTTGCATCACCGCGACGCTGTCGGCCAGCTTTCTCACAATGCTCAGGTTGTGCGTGATAAACAGCAGGCTCATGTTCAGCTCGTCACGCAGTTCCCGCAGCAGCGTCAGTATTTGCGCCTGTACCGTCACGTCAAGCGCCGTTGTAGGCTCGTCGGCAATCAGCAGTTCGGGGCGCGTCAGCAGGGCCATGGCGATCATCACGCGCTGGCGTTCGCCGCCGGAGAGCTGATGCGGAAAATCATTCAGCCGTTTGGCCGCATTGCGTATGCCCGTTCGTTCAAGACAATCCAGAATTTCTCCCCGCGCGGCCTCTTTGCGCATCCCTCGGTGCAGGGAGAGCACTTCATAAAGCTGTTTTTCCAGGCTGTGCAGAGGGTTAAGTGAAACCATCGGCTCCTGGAAGATCATCGCGATTTTGTTGCCGCGAATGCCGCGCAGGGCATGTTCGTCGGCATGCAGCAGCGAACGGCCATGAAAAAGAATGTCCCCTTGCGGATAGCTCACCGGCGGAGAAGGCAGCAGCCGCAGGATGGAGAGCGCCGAAACGCTTTTGCCTGAACCCGATTCGCCGACCAGAGCCAGCGTTTCCCCGGGCTGGATCTGCAGCGATAAATCGTTGACCACGGTGCGCGTCTCACCCTGCTTTGAAAAAGCAATCGACAGGTTATCAATACTCAGAAGAGGCTGGGTCATCTTATACCGCCTTGTTCGGATCAAAGGCATCGCGCACGGCTTCGCCAATAAAAATCAGCAGCGACAGCAGCACGGCCACGGAAAGAAAGGCGGCGATGCCTAACCACGGCGCCTGGAGGTTGTTCTTACCCTGCAGCAGCAGTTCGCCTAGCGACGGGGAACCCAGCGGTAGCCCGAAACCGAGAAAATCCAGCGAGGTGAGGGTGGTGATGGAGCTGCACAGAATAAACGGCAGGAAGGTGAGCGTTGCCACCACGGCGTTGGGCAGCATATGGCGGAAGATGATACTCCGGTCGCTAACGCCAAGCGCCTGCGCCGCGCGGATATAGTCGAAATTGCGGGTGCGCAGAAACTCCGCCCGCACCACGCCGACCAGCGCCATCCAGCCGAACAGGACGGTGATGCCTAATAGCCACCAGAAGTTGGGCTGTACGACGCTGGAAAGCAGGATTATCAGAAACAGCGTTGGCATACCAGACCAGACTTCGATGATACGCTGGCCCCACAGGTCAATTTTCCCGCCGTAGTAACCCTGAACGGCGCCCGCCACAACGCCCATCACGCTGGAGAAGAGCGTCAGCATCAGCCCAAAGAGAAGCGATATTCGCGTGCCGTACAGGATGCGTGCCAGCACGTCGCCGCCGTTAGCATCCGTTCCCAGCCAGTTTTGCGCGGAGGGCGGGGAAGGGAAGGGGGCCGTGGTAGCGAAGTTTATACTGTTTGCGCCAAAGCGCACCGGCGCCCAGAGCGCCCAGCCGTGCTGCTCAATCTGCTGGCGAAGCCACGGATCCTGATATTCCGCCCGTGTCGCAAACGGGCCGCCAAAGTCGCTTTCGCTGTAGCTGGCGATGACCGGCACGTACCAGCGATCGTTAAAATGCACCAGCAGCGGCTTGTCGTTGGCGATCAGCTCCGAACACATGCTTAAGGCAAACAGCACGGCAAAAATCCACAGCGACCAGTAGCCGCGGCGGTTGTGGCGAAAACGGGCCCAGCGGGCCTGATTGACGGGGCTTAAACGCGGCATCAGCGGCCCTCAAAATCGATTCGGGGATCGACCAGCGTATAGCTGATATCACTGATGATATTCAGCAGCAGGCCAATCAGGGTGAAAATATAGAGTGTGCCAAACATCACCGGATAATCGCGCGATACGGTAGCCTCATAGCCCAGCAGCCCCAGACCGTTGAGCGAGAACATGACCTCTATCAGCAGCGAGCCGGTAAAAAACATGCCGATGAACGTGGCCGGAAACCCGGCGATTACCAGCAGCATGGCGTTGCGGAACACGTGTTTCCACATGATCTGCTTCTCGCTCACGCCCTTGGCGCGGGCAGTAACAACGTACTGCTTACGAATTTCATCGAGAAAGGCGTTTTTGGTCAACATGGTCAGGGCCGCAAACCCGCCAATGACCGTGGCCAGAACCGGCAGTGTGATATGCCAGAGATAGTCGGTGATTTTCTGATACCACGGCAGGGAACTGAAATCGGCGGAGACCAGCCCCCGCAGCGGGAAGAGGTCAAAATAACTTCCCCCGGCAAAAAAGACGATCAGCAGGACGGCAAACAGAAACGCCGGGATGGCATAGCCGATGATAATGAACGTGCTGCTCCAGATATCGAAGCGGCTACCGTTATACACCGCTTTGCGGATCCCAAGCGGTATAGAGACCAGATAGATAATCAGCGTTCCCCACAGCCCCAGCGTGATCGAAACCGGCAGGCTTTGCTTGATCAGCGTTAACACTGACGCACTGCGAAACAGGCTATCGCCAAAATCAAAGCGGATGTAATCCCAGAGCATTTTGAAATAGCGCTCGTGAATCGGTTTGTCAAAGCCGTAGCGGTGGGTGATCTCGGCGATCACTTCCGGATCCAGCCCGCGTCCGCCGCGATAATGGCTTTCACTGATATTCCCTACGCCGGTTCGCGCATGGCTTGCGCCCATGCCTTCACCGCCGCCGCCGGGCATGCCGCCGCTGTTGCCAAATTCAATGGCGGCAATCGCCTGATCGACCGGGCCGCCGGGAGCAATTTGCACGATAAAAAAGTTAATCGTGATGATAGCCCACAGGGTGGGGATGACCAGCAGGAGACGACGGATAAGATAGGCACCCATGATGATTCCTTATCGCCGCTCAGCGGGAAGTCTGGCGGCTTTGTTAACGTCATACCACCAGGTATCAAAGCCCAGGGAGTAGACAGGGCGCACGGCAGGCACGGAGAACTTATCCCAGCGCGCAAGGCGATCTTCGCCCATATACCACATCGGCAGCATGTAGTAGTTCCAGGTTAAGACCCTGTCGAGGGCGCGCCCGAGCGGCAGGAGCTTTTCTTTATCCCCTTGCGCCGCCACGATTTTCGCAATCAGCGCGTCAATCGCCGGGCTTTTTACCCCCGGCGCATTGTACGAGGAGTCGATGTAGCTGGAGGCCCAGGAGATTTGCAGGTCCGAGCTGGGCCATGGTTGGGCGGGCCACAGGCGCTGCATCATGTCGTAATCACGGCTGCGCATGCGGCTGGTGATCTGCGCGTTATCCACCTGGCGAATGTTCATGGTCACGCCCAGCCGCTCAAGATTGTGCTTAAACGGCAGCACCCACTGGTCGTTGCCCCCGGACGAGAGCAGCAGCTCAAAGCTGAGTGGCTTGCCCGTTTTGGCATCAACACGTTTTTGATTCTTCAGATGCCAGCCCGCGTCATCCAGCAGCTTGCTGGCTTTGAGCAGGTTGTCGCGGTCGTAACCGTCACCGTTTGAAGCCGGCGGCTGAAACACCGTTGTAAACACCTCTGGCGGTACCTCTGCTTTAAGGGGTGCCAGCAGAACCAGTTCGTCGGCTTTCGGGTAATCGCGCGCGGCATATTCCGTGTTCTGGAAATAGCTGTTGGCGCGGCTGTAAGCCCCGTAAAACAGCGCTTTGTTCATCCACTCAAAATCAAAGGCCAGGGAGATGGCTTCCCGCACCCGGCGGTCATTAAATACCGGACGCTGAATATTAAACGCCAGCCATCGCGTGTCTTGCGCAGACTCATTTTTATGCTCGTCTTTGACGATATAGCCTTTGGCGAAATTTTTGCCGATATAGCGGGTCGCCCAGTTTTTGGCGCTGCTCTCGACCCGCAAATCGAAGGCCCCCGCTTTGAACGCTTCAAACGCCACGTTATCGTCAAGGTAGTAATCATAGCGAAGGGTGTCGAAGTTCCAGCGTCCGCGGTTTACCGGCAGATTGGCTGCCCAGTAGTCTTTGACGCGGGAATAGACGACATATTGCCCCATGCGCCAGTCGGTGATGCGGTAGGGGCCGCCAGCCAGAGGAGGCGTGGAAAGCGGGTCGCTCAGCTTGTGGCTTTTCCAGAACGATTCCGGCATCACCGGCAGCGAGAACAGGCTGAGCATGTTCTCTTTATTTGGTTCGCTCAGCTCGATGCGCACGGTAAGCGGCGCAATGGCTCTGACCGACGCGCCTTTATACACGATGCGGAACTGGGGAACGCCTTCGGTCATAAATTTATGAAAGGTGAACGCAACGTCGCTGGCCTTAACCGGCGTACCGTCATGAAAACGAGCTCGAGGGTTAAGGGAGATCTCCGCCCAGGCGAAGTTATCGGCGTAACGCACGTTCTCGGCAATAAGCGGATAGTAGCTGCCGGGCTCGTCATCGGAGGTGACAAAGAGCGTATCGTAAAGCGATTCCGTCCGCGCGGCCGCCACGCCGCGCAGGGCGAAGCGGTTGAAGTTGTCGAAGGTTCCCGTGGCGGAAAGCGTGACCTTTCCCCCCTTCGGCGCGGCAGGGTTGACGTAATCGAAGTGCGTAAAATTGACCGCGTATTTCGGCTCGCCAATCACCGCGAAGGCGATATTTTCTTTGATGGCTTGCGCCTGGCTGGACAGGCTCGTGAATGCCAACATCAGCAACATAAAGCGCATAAGCATCTCGCGGCAGCTCCCTCTTTACAGACCGGCTCGGTTAAGCTGAATAATAAGTGACGTCACGGGCAATGTGAAATTAATCACCCTCGGCCGAAATATCAGGCCGCCATTCGCGGAACTGCGCCAGCGGCATCGGGCGGCTAATCCAGTATCCCTGCAGGAAATTAACGCCGTGTTCGCGCAGCCAGGCGGCCTGTTCCGGTGTCTCTACCCCTTCGGCGACGGTAGACATATTCAGTCGTCTTGCCAGCGTCAGAACGGCATCCAGCACCGGCGACGTTACCGTCTCAGTCCCTATCGCATTAACAAATCCGCGGTCTATCTTGAGGTAGTCCATGGTGAAATGCTCAAGGTAAATCAGCGCACTGTGGCCGGTACCAAAATCATCAATGGCGATTTCAAACCCTTCGTTATGCAGCCATCCGAAGAGGCTGTTGGCTTCCCGATGGTTAAGCATATCGCGCTCGGTAATTTCCAGCACGATCTGGAAGTAATCTGGCGGCAGTAACGCTTTGAAGGTGCGCATATCGTCCTTGAAGCTTTCCGCATGCAGATGCCCCGGCGCGATGTTGATGCCCACCTTTGCGCCCGGAGGTAACAGCGTTTGTAACACGGGAGCATCGTGAATGATAAGGTCAAAAAGATGCAGCGTCAGCGGGACAATGAGCTTCTGCGCTTCGGCAAAATTGATAAACGCGTCGGGCGGAATTTCCCCCATTGTCGGGTGTTTCCAGCGCATCAGTACTTCCAGCCCGGTCATCTGGAGCGATTTAGCATCGACGACGGGCTGATAGACTACATAAAACTGGCCGCGCTTAATCGCGCTCAAAATCTCTTTACCCGGGTTGAGGCGAATGCTGAGGATATAGTAGTTGAGCGAGCCGGCACAAATGCCGCATACCAGCCCGAAGAACAGGGCGTAAAGAATTTCATCGCTGGTCCAGGCGTCCGCATACAGATTTATGGTCAGGGGAACGTCTTTCAGCGTTGCGGTACGGGCCGGCGTTTCATGAAGATCGTGCGCGTTGACCAGCATGCTGGACCGCGTTGACAGCGCATGATCGCCAATGATGATGGCGATGCCGGCAAATTCGTCCTGGCGAGCCGTGTAGAGCAGGTAAGGCGTCAGGTTGAGATTCACTGAGGTAAATACGCCGCCGTCCTTCACTAGCGGGTTACGGTACCAGATGGCAATGGCGGGCTTGTTGGGCAACATCGGAGTGCCGGGAAGCAACGCCATATCAATCTGTTTGTCGATGTGCAGCTCAGGTATCAGCTCCTCCATCGGGGAATTCATCGGACCCGTAGCAGAAGAGCAGAACGCCATTTTGTCTCTGACCAGCAGGAATGCGCGAACGTTAACGCTAAAGGCAGCGCGCGAGGTGAGTTCCTGATTTACGTCGTGGCAATTGTTTAACGTGAGCGGCTGGAGCACATCGATAGAATTTTTTAACTCATCGAAATAGCTCTCCATATAGATGCTCACATCGTGGATCAGGGTGTCGAATTTGACTTCCCGCTTGTGGTAGCTCCAGAAAAATTGCAACGAACCCAGGAGCAGGGCGGCGATCAGGCCTGTGATGATGCTGAGGATCAGTATCTTGCGATTGCTGGAGAAATAGCGGGTGAACATAGACGTCGTAATTCCTGAAATGCCGCTGGATGTATTCAGTGTAACGGGCAAAAAAAAACACTGCCGAAGCAGTGCTTTTTTTCATCATATCGCCAGCCAAGGGATAACCAACGATACGATAGTCATATTAACTGCGGGTCAGTACGCGGCGTGCTTCGTTGTAGCGCTTCTTCCAGTACGGTTCATTCATGCTGGAAATGGTGACACCGCTGCTGGTGGAGGCATGTACGAACTGGTCATTACCAATGTAGATGCCAACATGTCGACCTGTAGAACCGGCACGGAACAGGACTAGATCACCGGTGCGCAGTTTGGTACGTGAAATCGACTTGCCCATCTCCTGCTGTTCATAGGTTGAACGCGGAAGATCTAACCCAAATTGCTCGCGGAATGTACGCTGTACAAAACCGGAACAATCAATACCTGTTTTTGTGCTGCCGCCAAGACGATAACGCACGCCTTTCCAGTCAGCATACTGGTCCATAATGCGGGACTTCACGTCCAGATTACGTACCATATTTTCAAATTCATCCTGAGAGGCTTGCAGTGACGAGGAATCTTCCATTCCCACAACACGCGTCTCAGGATGCATATTCTTTGCGGTGTTCGATGTACTACATGCAGACAACAGTACCGCGACTGCTATCGCCGGGATCCCCCGTAAGATATATCTCAGAAACGGTTGAGATTTGACCATTTTGTTTATTTTCCCTTGAAGTCCTTAACGACAAATATCGTTATAAAAATGCCAAACGTGACGAGACTAATTATCTGTTCACATTGAGACAATTCTTTCTGGTCACATTTGTGGTACAGCGCACAAAATTATTCGCCAGCGAAATAATTATCTCTATGGGGCAAAACGAGTTCGAGATTAACCGATTGCCTGGGGTATTGCGAGAAAAAAAAGCCTTTTTTTTATAAGAAAATGTGATACAGAAAGTAAAAATCCGTAATTGCTTAAAATGCAGACAGATCCGAGGCTTTATCGCGCAATTGCTTCATTTTTATCATGAATGTGATGACAAGAATATGACGCTGGGAAAAGATCGTGGCGGAAAGGCTATCGGGGATCATGTCGATCCCTGATAGCTCACGTTAATTTAGGTTAGTTATTTGTTTAATTGTTGTTGTGCTCTGCCGGGAAGATAGCGATCGAACAGCGCTATTATCCTGTCGCTCAGTGGGGTCATCAAACACCACGGCAGCGCAATCAGCGCAACGGAGAGCGAACCGACGGCAATATCGGTGAACCAGTGAGCGCCAATCATTACGCGCGGGAAGGCAAAAACCACAAAAATAATCAGGGCTATGGCAAACGCTTTTCTGCCGAAATAGCGAAGCATAATTGAGGAAAAAATAAGCAGCATCATGCCGTGATCGCCAGGGAAACTGTCCTTCGACGCATCTTTTGTTGGAATATGCAGCAGCTCGCTGACGCGATAAATATCGGTGAAAAAGAGCGTTGGGCTGGAACGCTTAACCGGAATAATCGCGGTGGCCAGCTGGTTAATGACGACAGCAAACAGCAGCATCACCAGACCGATAATCAGAATACGCCGACGCCCGGCTTTGTCCTCTTTCAGCCAGAAAGAGAGCATCAGGCAGCCCATCGCCAGCAGCGAGAAGCCGTCAAAGGCGCGGTTGTTGGTAATTGCCACCAGCCACAGGAACGCGTTGCTCTTCACCAGCTCCTGATTGAAGAAGTGAAAAATGGCAGAATCCAGCGGGAACCAGAAACCATGATCTGCCGGGATATACCAGGAGAAGAAAAGCGCCAGACCGGCGACATTAAGCAGTAATATCAGGGGAAATCGAGTTGTCATAACGTTCTGCATAGAGTGAAAACTGGGGCAACGTTAGCCGCCCGAACTTAAACGAATCCTCAACAGACTGGACTGGAGGGCATTCCAGTCGGCGTTAACCGCACTAATTAACTCTATACGGCTGTCAGGCGGCGCCACGTTTTGCGTTTCAATAAAGAAATCGTCGCCCTGGCGATTGATCCGCACCAGTCCGTCCGGGGTGCGCATGATCCCTTTCACGCGATCGACGGGCGCAAGACGGGCCCACTCCAGGATCCCGATGGTGTCAAAAACGGTTTCAGCATCAAAAATCCATCCGCAGGCCTGATATCCCTGGCCGCTATTCAGATTACGACGCCAGCGCTGGTGTTCCGGCAGACTCAGGGCTGCCAGACCCTGCTTAACCGGATGACTGTGCGAATGCTCCGCGCTGGCGGGCAGCTCGGTGCGGTTCAGACGAGGCAGGTCAAGCAGGGCGCTATCAATATTCCCCTGGGTGGTCTGCACCCGCGTGCGATTGCCGCCAAAATGTTGCCACCACGCATCCAGCGCGGCCTGGCTTTCAGCCGTGGCGCGATCTGCTTTATTCGCGACAATAACGTCAGCGGAGGCGAGCTGATCGCGGAAGTTCTCATTTGCCACCGCCTTGTCATCCAGAAGCTGACGCGGATCGAGCAGGCACAGGGTGGCGCGCAAATCGATCCACGGCTCGTAAACCGGGGCGGTCAGTAAATCGAGGATTTGCTTAGGGTGACCCAGCCCGGTAGGTTCAATCAGCAGGCGGTCAGGTTTGCCCTGACGCAGCAGGGTATTTAGGCCGACCTGCATAGGCAGGCCATTGACGCAGCACATGCATCCGCCGGGGATCTCTTTAATCATCGCGCCGCTGGATGACAGCAACGCGCCGTCAATGCCCACCTCGCCAAATTCATTGACCAGCACGGCCCACTTCTCGGCCGGATCTTTATTCGCCAGCAGGTGGAGAATTGAGGTGGTTTTACCGCTGCCGAGAAAACCGGTGATGAGGTTGGTTTTGGTCACGTGCGCTCCAGATGAGAATTGTGATGCTATAACACTATTCTCTCTATCCTGGCGAAAAACGTGACCTGTGAGAAGGGGAAGGGCGAACGGAGGCCTCATCCGTTCGCGTTAAGCGCAATAATCGTTAAATATTTAACGTTTCGATAACAGCCTGACGTGCGCCGTTGCGGATAATGCGCTGGTATGCCTGGCGGACAGTCTCCACAAAGACGCTGTTTTGTGCGAGATCGTGACCAAAGACCTCACTCAGCCCCAGCAGCGCGTTAACGCGGTCGGCGTCGCTGCTGGCGTTGACGATGGCGCGGATTTTATCGCTGAGGGGATCGCGAACGTCAATCGCATTGCCACGGTCGTCGATACCGCTGACGTAGCGTATCCAGCCGGCCACGCCCAGAGCCAGCAGCGACCACGGCGTATTTCGCTCAAGATGAACGCGGATCCCGTCCAGCATTCTTTGCGGAAGCTTCTGGCTACCGTCCATCGCGATTTGCCAGGTCCGATGCTGGAGGGCCGGGTTGGCAAAGCGTTCAATTAGGCTATCGGCGTATGCGGTAAGGTCGACATCCTTAATCCGTAACGTGGGGGCCTGCTCGTTCAGCATCAGCCGACGGGCGGCTTCACGGAACGCCGCGTCCTCCATGCATTCATTAATATGCGCGTAGCCAGCGAGATACCCGAGATACGCCAGGAAAGAGTGGCTGCCGTTGAGCATGCGTAATTTCATCTGCTCCCACGGCAGAACATCCTGCACCATCTGGACACCCGCCACTTCCCACTCGGGACGGCCTGCGACAAAATTATCTTCCACCACCCACTGAATAAACGGTTCGCAGCTGATGGCGCACGGATCTTCAACGCCGAGCGCGTCTGTGATTTCCGCCAGCGATGCTTCCGTCGCGGCGGGAACAATTCTGTCAACCATCGTTCCCGGGAAGCTCACGTGGCTATCAATCCATTCAGACAGCGCCGCGGAACGCTTTTGCGCCATGCCCAGCACCGCGTTTTTGACCACGTGCCCGTTATCCGGGATGTTGTCGCAGGAGAGCACGGTAAACGCAGGCAAGCCGCGCTCGCGGCGGCGGTGGAGCGCTTCGACCAGGATCCCTGGGGCCGAATGTGGCTCTGAGGGGTTTTCAAGGTCGTGGACGATCCGGGGGTTATTCAGATCGAGTTTTCCGGTCGCGGGATCGATGCAATAGCCTTTTTCCGTGATGGTGAGCGATACAATCGCGACCTGAGGCTCGCAAAATTTCTCAATAATGGCGGGCAGGGAGTCCAGCTTTGCGTTCAGGCACTCATGGACGGCGCCGACGATAATCGCCTCATTTCCATCAGCCCCTTTCTCCAGCACGGTGAACAGATGCTCCTGCGCGCGCAGCTGGCTCATCAGCACGTCGCCGCTGAACAGGCTAATCTCACAAATCCCCCAGTCGCCGCCTTTTTCATTCAGCACCCTATTTGTTAACAAGGCCTGGTGCGCACGGTGAAACGCGCCAAAGCCAAAGTGAACGATGCGGGAGCGTAATGACTGGCGATCGTAGCGAGGTTGCTGAACCCCGGCAGGAAGGACGGTAGAGGCAATTGTCTTCATGAGATACACACCTGATTAACCATTAATTAACAATGCCAGTGTAAAGTTATATGACAGCAAATAAAATTGGTGAGCCGTAAATATCCCCGTTATGTGAGTTTGATCAATCAATGTGTGGCGGTGTATTGACCCTTCACGGTAAACATGTATGGTAGTCGTCATTGCGGTAATGCATATTGGTATAACAACTTAAGAGGGTGAGGCAATGGAACAAACCTGGCGTTGGTACGGGCCGAACGATCCGGTTTCTCTTGATGATGTGCGTCAGGCTGGCGCAACGGGTGTCGTCACGGCGCTGCATCATATTCCTAACGGTCAGGTCTGGCCGGTAGAGGAAATACAGACGCGTCAGGCGCTGCTGGCGGAGAAGGGATTAACCTGGTCTGTGGTGGAAAGCATTCCTGTTCATGAAGATATCAAAACCCATTCCGGGGAGTATCAGACCTGGATTGCTAACTATCAGCAGAGCATTCGTAACCTCGCGGCCTGCGGTATTGATACGGTTTGCTATAACTTCATGCCCATCCTCGACTGGACGCGAACCGACCTCGAATATCAGATGCCGGACGGCTCAAAAGCGCTGCGTTTCGATCAGATTGCCTTTGCAGCGTTCGAGCTGCACATCCTGAAACGGCCTTGCGCCGAAGCGGATTACACCGCGGAAGAGCAGCAGCAGGCACTCGAATGGTTCAATGCAGCCAGCGACGCGGACATCGAAAAGCTGACCCGTAATATTATTGCGGGCCTGCCGGGTGCCGAAGAGGGGTATACGCTGGATCAGTTCCGCGCCCGCCTGGCGGAATACGGCAATATTGATAAGCATCAGCTGCGTGAAAACATGGCGTATTTCCTGCGCGCAATCGTGCCGGTTGCGGAAGAGGTAGGGGTTCGCCTGGCCGTGCACCCGGACGATCCACCGCGTCCAATCCTCGGCCTGCCGCGCATTGTTTCCACAATTGAAGATATGCAGTGGCTGAAAGAGACGGTCGACAGCATCTATAACGGCTTCACCATGTGTACCGGCTCCTACGGCGTGCGGGCGGATAACGATCTGGTGCGGATGATTGAAACCTTCGGCGACCGCATTCATTTTACGCATCTGCGCGCGACCTGCCGTGAAGAGAACCCAAAAACCTTCCACGAGGCGGCTCACCTGGGCGGCGATGTGAATATGGTGGCGGTGGTAGACGCCATTCTGGCCGAAGAGGCGCGTCGCAAGCAGATTGGCGATGTGCGTCCTATTCCGTTCCGTCCTGACCACGGCCATCAGATGCTGGACGATCTGCGTAAGAAAACCAACCCAGGCTATTCTGCGATTGGCCGTCTTAAAGGGATGGCGGAAGTGCGCGGCGTTGAGCTGGCGCTGAAGATGACGAAGTATCCGGAGCTTCTGTAAGCGCCACCGGACCAACAATAAAAAAAACCGGCCTGAGAGCCGGTTTTTGTGTTTTTGCAGGTCGGGTAAGGCGAAGCCGCTACCCGACAAATGCCGCAATCAGTCAGCGCGGCCCATATAGCGTTTTTCTTCGATATGGATGCGGATCTTCTCGCCAGCGGAGAGGTATTCCGGCACCTGCACAACCAGGCCGGTCGTCAGGGTAGCAGGTTTGTTACGCGCACTTGCGGATGCGCCTTTGATGCCGGGTGCCGTTTCAACGATTTCCAGATCGACGGTCTGAGGCAGTTCCAGCGCCAGCAGCACGCCGTCCCAGGTCAGAACCTGCATGTCAGGCATACCGCCTTCAGGAATGAACAGCAGCTCTTCTTCAATCTGATCTTTGGTGAAGATGTACGGGGTGTAATCTTCTTTGTCCATGAACACGTATTCGTTGCCGTCGATGTAGGAGAAATCAACATAGCGACGGGTCAGGGTCACGGTATCGACAATATCGTCACCTTTGAAGCGTTCTTCCACTTTGAGGCCGGTACGCACATCGGCGAAACGCATTTTATACAGCGTTGCTGCACCACGGGCGCTTGGTGCCTGAATGTCGATATCTTTCACAATCAGCAGTTTGCCGTTGTAATTCAGCACCATACCTTTCTTAATTTCGTTCGCTCTTGGCATTGCAGTAATCCTGTTTACGGGAGGTAAAAAATATCGCGCCAAATTACTCGCGCGCGGCCTTTCAGGCAAGTGGAATTCGTGGCTTTTGCTATCAATACGCAAAAGGTGTTACTGTGCGCGCGATGCCCGACTACGCGGGCCATCGTCAGCGAAAGAGAGCATTTATGGATTGCCGTCCCGATTGTGGCGCGTGCTGTACTGCACCGTCCATTTCAAGCCCCATTCCTGGAATGCCCGAGGGCAAGCCTAACATTCAATTATTCGCAGTTTAAAAATGACATAGCTAAGCAGAAATGACTTTTTTGCTAAGTGTTTCAATTGAATGTGAAAAGCTTTCTCCATAGCCAGTTTTCGACAGCTGTAATAACTCATTTAGTCCAGAATGACTTGTAAACGAAAGGTTTTCATACAAGCATATAGGAAGTTCTGAATTGTCTTTAAATCTTCTGTCTGGGCCTCCAGACTTGTTCACATACTTCCATGTCCTGCCAACGACTATGGCATCTCCAGGTACACCTTCGCTTTCAATGAATCGACTGTCACCAACATTAACGAATAGCTGGTTATAACCAACTGCGCCAACACCTTCACGGTCATAAACGAGTACTCTATCTGGAAAAAAATGTAATGTTTGGCGACCGACATTGATAGCAATCGTCTCAATATTTGTTTTAACAAAGGGAGGCTTTGATTTGCTGATAGAGGTTATTTTTCTGCGTAGTAAGTTACCAGCCCCGGCATGATACTTGGGGTCATAAACGGCTCCAGATGCTTCTATATGCCATACTTTTGAGCAGCTTGCGAGCTTGGCTCCACTATCATGAAGTTGCTGGTAACATGCCATCATTTGATCATCAAAGTCATAAAAAAGAACAGTAGTCTTTCTTAGCTGATCGTACATGTAAGCAAAAACAGAAATTGCTGCCCCTAAGATAAATCCTATGGCGAGGCACCACTCAGGCCATGCCTGTGAAAAACCGTAAAGTAACAGCGCAATCGAAAGGCAGACGACCAAGGGCCATATTTGTGACTTCTTACGTTTGTTGTTCAACTCTTCAAGCAGTTCTCGGGAACTTGAATCAACGATTTCCGAGATATGGGATGACTCGATTTCCTCAAGAGGTGCATGTGTAGTGTCATGTCCTATTGGGGACTCGTCTGGTACATGTTGAACCTTCTTTCTGTTCTGTGGGACCAGGCTTGGTGAAAGCGAAGCACGATAATAGACTCCACCAGCACCGATGTGGATATAATTTCCTCTTGGGCCAGTCCCAAACCTCAGTCCTTTTATACCAATTGATGCCCCGACTCCTGATTTAGATAGGTTAAATCTCATCGGTCCAACGCGAATGCTTTTCTTGATATGAAAGCTCATTATAACTCCTGGTAAAGCGAGGGGCTGAATTCATCTTATGCTAGGGCGATCTAACTGATAGATTTTACTGCATACGCTTGAGATTTTTAAATGAGCATTAATCCATATGAGAGGACAATCGCGAATTTTATGCGGAATAGTTCTTGGTTACATGCTGTCGCCCTGATTCTGACAATGTGTTAATGTTTTAATCGAATACAAAGAATCTGAGATGCCCTGATGGAATGCCGAATCGATTGTGGGGCCTGTTGCATCGCTCCTTCAATATCCAGTCCTATCCCTGGTATGCCGCAAGGCAAACCAGCAAATGTAAGGTGTGTTCAACTATCTAATGATAATTTATGTAACATTTTTGGATCACATCTTCGTCCTAAAGTTTGTAGTAGCCTGCAACCCTCTTTGGATATGTGTTCAACGAATCGAACAGATGCGATGACATACCTAATCAAACTCGAAGATGAAACTTGCCCTACTGCCACTTTGTAGGTATACGCTTATAAACTACTGTAGGGCAGGACTGTCTACCGGGGCGGGCTCAGTCAACTGTGAGTGCTAAGTCGTATATTGAATGTGCTGCCGCTTTTTTGCTTTGTTTTGAATAAAAAAAACGATAAGATCTTAGTTGTAAACACAGTATATTGATAATTAATTTTACACTGGCTCTATATCTAGTGTCTTAGGTTTTTTGGTTAAAAGTTGTACTTCTATAGTTTGTCAGTCTTTATGCTTCAGCTGGTTTGGCTTTTTCACGTTTAAACCTCACTAGTACGTGGGATGGGATGGATAGAGTTGAATGAAGAGTCATGAGTATATTGTCATATGTGGACTTAATCGTAGTCAGGTTGGCAGATTGCTTGCGATCGTTGCTTCAACTTTGTCCGCTTTTATAATCTTTTCAATGTTGAAAGTGGCCGAGATGCTTAAGCATTTCAACTTCGACAGCCATATCCCTCCTTCTCTCCTATCACTTGGTGGGGCTGGAACCATTTACTTAATTCTCTATAAATTACTGGACAAATCGCTATGGAGAGCGCCGTTAGTAGGCAGAGCTCTGCGCGTGCCTGACCTCTCAGGTAAGTGGCAAGTTCAAGGCTTGACAAAAACGGAGGGGGGTAAGCCTTGGGAGGGGGTGCTAACAATCGTACAGTCATGGGATAAGGTCCGGATTGTTCTCAAAACTGCTCAATCGCAATCTGATAGTGTTACTGCATCGATAATTTACGATGAATGCATTGGTTATCAGTTGCTATACCACTATAAAAACCACCCAAAAATGGGCGAAGAGAACCTTCATGCACATATTGGATTTGCTGAATTCTGGTTTGATGAAGATTTATTAACGGCTGAAGGGCATTATTTCAACGCTCAAGGCCGAGCTACTTATGGCACCATGACAATCAAGAGGATCGCTAATGTCTAGTTCAACTTTCAGTGACCGCATTCAGCGGATGAAAAAACGCCGCAAGGGCTCCCCGGAACAAGTTAAGGTTGCGATGGAGTCTTATAGTGGTGTTGCAATGGATGGTCTTGAGAGTTATGACATATTAGCAAATGTACTTTCCTCTCAGGAAGAGTGGGAGCGTCGTGGCAGGGGAGACAACGCGACACGTTACGTCATAGGTGCTATGCAATCTGTCGAAACTCAATATACTGAGGTATCACTTAATACCGCAAAGCGGATTCAAAACCAGCTTGAAAAAAGACTGAGTGAATATCATCTTGACTTTCGTTTGCAAGGTTCTGTTGCTTTAGATATTCATATTAAGGGTTTCAGTGATGTTGATTTGCTTGTTATTGATAAGCAGATGCTAATGTATGATCGTGATGGGGTTAGACAGAGTCTATATACACCCACATCTAAGAAAGAAGATGATGTTATACTCACATTACGCAATACAGCACGCGATGAACTAAGAAAAGCATTTCCAGAAGCGTACGTTAATGATGAAAATAATAAATCTTTAAGAATTACAGGTGGCTCATTACAACGGGAAGTAGATGTAGTACCCGCAATCTGGTGGGATAATCTTGACTATCAGTTAAGTCAGGAAGAGAGCGACCGTGGGGTAATGATTCTTCAAAGAGATGAGCGTAAACGAATTTATAACTCCCCATTTGTACATATAAAGCGAATTGAGAGTAAATGTGATCGTTCTAATGGTGGCTTGCGTAAAAGCATACGCTTACTGAAGACCATAAAGTCTGACTTCCAAGATGAGGAGGGTACAGAAATCGGTCTTAACAGCTATGATTTAACATCGATTATGTATCACGCCGATGAAAATAATCTACGTCATAATGCATATTATGAGCTTGCTGTATTGGTAGAAACACATCGATGGTTAAACTATCTTTGTTCGCATCCTATTGAGGCGAAAAAAATGGATGTGCCTAATGGTACTAGAAAAATATTCGAGGATGATGATTCATTAAATGAGTTGATGAAGCTAACTAATGTGGTTAATAATTTGGTTAATGAAGTAATGAATGAGCACATTGGTAATTTTGGACGGCAATTAGCACTCAACGAAAGTGAATTGCTCAAAGGCATTCAAGTACTTTAGCTTGAAAATAGAGGGAGGCAGTTAGCCTCCCTCTTTAAAATTTGATAGTTTAGTAAAAAACATTCAGTCAGATTTTTTAAAATGATGATTTTTTCATACAGCAATTTTACGTTGTGTGTTTTCGGCTTCTTTGTAGGATGCTATACCTTTACAGTCACGAGTGACGAGTCTTAAAGTTATCTCTCCGTGTGTTGGTGTATTTGTCCAATATGTTCCGTTCAAAGATAATTGATCTCCCGCTAACTTTAATTCCCCTGCACCGCTTGTTATTGAATGTGCGCCTGAAAAAACTTTTCTTAGTTCAAACACATAGCAAAGCCTGGTCACGTCTGTTTTCGAGCTTCTTAAAAGAGCTTCAAGTCGGGATTCTCCTTCCTGTCTTTCGGTAAAAGATTGAATAGATAGAGTTAGATAGGTTTGTCGTATCACGAAAAAAATAGGAATGACCAATCGGTTTCCGTCAATAGCACCGTAGTCTGACCTTAGCTCTCCAACCCAAACGCCATGGACGAGTGGTCGATTCATCCATTTGGCTAGATGCTGCCAGCGCCAGGCTAATTTTGAAAATACCCCGAAGAATAAAACACAAAGACCAAGCGATGAGCTGAATGCCTTCCATGCAGCAGAGGGTATTGGTTGATGGAGGTAATACCATTGGATAAGAAAAATCAGCAAGCCTAGTAGCCCCAGCAGCCAGCCAAATACTTTTAGTAGGCGTTCAAACTCGGCAGTAGTTAGACTAAGATTATTCATTGGAGCTCACCAATTGTATCTTCAAAACCATTTTTATAAATGTGTATATATCCTTCCGCGGATATTATAGCGGCAGCTTCCACTTGTGGTAAGGTTGATATTAGCTTAGCTGTCATCTGACGAGCACCTTGCGGCCAAACAGCTAATGGGTTGGCAAGAGCAACATCGAGAGGAGGAGATACAAATTGCGCAATATGAGTGAGATCTCCGCTTTTTGCCTCAATGAGGTGAAAACCATCATGCATAATGCTTCCACGAGTTGCCAACATTGCAAGAACCTTAAAGACGTGGTCTGCACCCGAAATGGGTAAGCCTTTATCTGCATTAAGGCGCGACCCTAAAGGAACTACAGGCAAGTTCTCGATAGTGCGATAAGCAATAACCCCAATTCCTACAAAATCGGTAGACCTTTGTGCTACTAGTCTAGTTAGAAGTTGATGAAGCCATAACTTGTTTATAAGTCTACCCTCGCCAGTTAAGCATTAACATGTGTGCAAGATCCTACCATCAAACAATTTTTGTATAAAAGGGGTTTATTCACATGACGGTCTTTGAAACTAATTTTTTTCAATAAAAAAATGTAAGCATATTGCTCATAGGATCCTCTTAGGCATGATAGTAGTGCCTCATTGCGAAAGAAGTTTTGGGAATATACAAAACACAGATTTGCGTCGTTATAGTGACATCCTTGATGTTTCCTCGATGTGAGCTAGACCGTTTCCAGGCTGATCATGGCAAAGCAATATACGAAATGCTCCACCAATTGTGAGAAGAATTCCTAACTTTCGCATCGCGCTCAAAGCATATGATCAGATTCGATTGCATTCCGTCTGCTGAAACTATCAGTTCCAGCCCGTTCTAATAACTCTTTCTTGATGCGGTAAAAGGTTGCACGGCTTATATCTGCCGCTTTCATGATGTGGGCTGGTTTAACGTTCTGCGCCAGCATTTCGCGAACAGTCTCACGGGCTTCCATATCTTTTTCTTTCCCCGTATACAAACCAGCCTGTTTTGCTCTTGCGATACCCTGTGCCTGGCGTTTACGTCGGGTTTCATAATCTTGTCGTGCCATTGTCGCAAGAATATCGATCAGCATTGCATTGACTGCCCGAAGAATGCCACTGGTTAGGTCGTTACCGGACATTTCAACCATCTGCCAACTGGTCGGTAAGTCCATTGATACGATCACCAGCCCTTTACTGTTCAACGTAGCTTTGAGTTCAGCCCATTCTTCATATTGAAGACGACTGAGACGGTCAATCGCTTCAATTAGAAGCAAATCGCCAGGCTGTGCTTCCGCAAGAAGGCGCATCAGTTCCATACGTTCCAGCTTCGCACCGCTGGCATTCTCGATGTATTCTCCGGCTACTTGCCAGTTTTTGCTTTGCGCAAATTCGAGCAGGCTAACTAATGCACGATCAGCATGTTGGCCTTCGGTAGATGCACGGCAATAGATACGGACATTCATTATGCATTCTCTTTTGAATATTAAATTGACACCCATATGATACAGTACGTGTTTTTGTTTTCAATAGAGTCAAATTTAACCCTATTGATACTTTGTGTCATGGTCTTTATCAGGTATACCCAAAAGAGAAAGTACCTATAGTCTTATATCAAGAATGATTCTCATCAACTTACTGCGGAATTTGTGTTGTGTTTAGCAGCGAGGAACTATTTGTTGTGCAAGTAAGCGAGACAATAGAAAACCTCCATCATGAAGTGAACCCCGAAAGTTGGACATCCAACGATTAGGGGTTCACTTCACGAAGGCGGTTAAAGAACCCTGTATCTAACTGCGATCAATGAATGGTCGTCTATCGGACCAGCTCGCTCGATACGTTTATAGAGGCTGGATGCAAAACTTGAAGGGTTTTCTAATGTGTTCGGTGAGAAACGTGGTCTTTTTTCCCAGAATGCATGTGTACCATCTGACATCAAATATACGAATGCTTCGTCACGGTCATTAAGCAGCTCATCATGAGGGATAAAGGTTTGCTGGAAATCGAGCGGGATCGCATTCGCAATTGCCGTAGTGAGAGTATTCTTGCCCGGCAATTGTTTCAGCTCACTCTTGCTGTATATTTTATCATCAAGTAGCTTCTGGTGCTGGGTATGGTCTTTGGTTATTTGTTTGAGTTTAGAATCCGTTTTCACATACAAACGACAATCCCCAACATGTCCAATATGAAGGCCCTCATCATCAACAAAACAAAATGTCAGCGTTGTAGCTGCGTGAGAAAACTTGACGTTCATCTCAGACAATGAAGAAACCCCCTCCTTGAGAGAAAGAAAAAGGCTCGTCATATTTTGCAGATTTCCTTTTCTGACAAGTTCAGGTAGCTCTCTTATAGCTGATTGAGACGCGTTTTGTGCACCGTCATACGATCCAACGCCATCAGCTACAGCAATCAAAAAACCATTATTGATGAGTAGTGGTGGAAGGATGGTATCTTGATTTTCTCTGCGTGGCTCTTTTGAGAAGGAGAACAAGCCACAAGTTAATAATTCAATCATAACCCATTCCCTATAACTATTTTTTCCAAGTCTGCGAGCATTTCATGCACAGAACTATGTCTTTTGGGCGGTTTCCTAGCTGTACTTTTCGTAACCAAGTCATCTACGCCCGGTATTGCCCCTAAGTCCATGTCTTCAATGAGGACACCTAAGGCAAAGATATCTGTTTTTTCTGAATAGATTCCAGCGAAAACCTCTGGAGCCATATAACGCTCGGTACCCATGATTGCAGCTACCTTTGTTATCACCTCCGACTCGGCTTTTTGATCCGCATTCTTGACTAAACCGAAATCAGAAATTTTGTAAGTTCCGTCAGAAAACCTCAAAACGTTTTGAGGTTTTAAATCTCGGTGCCAATAGTTGTGATCGTGGAGGTATGCAACGCCTTCCAGTGTCATGCGAATTGCGCTGATCTTATCCCTTATTGTCATTTCGCCTGAACGCAAAGCCGTTACCAAATCTCCTTCGGCTAAATCCATCACAAACCAAGGCTCATCACCAACCAAGTGATGAAGATAAATAGGCGCAATATTAGTATGCTTACAGTCCGCTTGGTAAGTGACCTCTCTTTCGAACCTACGTATGAATTCATCTCTATAGGCTGGGTCTTGTAGCGCGAAGACTTTTCTTGCATATGCTCCGCAGGTGTGACCTTGATAATTTTGGAGCCGAATCTCTTCAACGTAGCCGAACCCGCCCTTACCAATGCGCCTTATCGGCTTGATAACATAGTTACCATGTGCATCATCCATTTTCACTTCCCGTGCTGGCACTTAATCGTGTGATTTTACATCAATCTTTCTGACGAAGCATGTGCAAACGTCACTGTATCTAAGGACAATCAAACACATGATAAATCTGCTCATAAAATGAGCTATTGTTGATGCCAAATTAATTTCCCGTCGTCTACCAGGAAAAGCTCAGAGCACTGTTACCTAAATGTACTCACTACTTACCTCTGGACTTGCGTGATAGCATGTACCTGTCATGTTGAACTGAGGTGCATTATTAATGAGCTATCCCCACCGCTTTATGAATGGCGAAGAAGACAAAACGGAAGAAATAATAAACACTATCCTTCGCTTCGGAATAAAAGAGGAAATGCTTACCAGAATTAGCGCGCTGCTGATTTTGCAACTTTACGGTTCTTTCATGTCCAGAAGTGAAAACCCTTTCATCATCGTTGATGAAATTTCTTGCCTGGAAGGCAATCCTTTACGGGGCGAAAGCAGAACTAAACCACCGACAATGTTTAACCGGAAGCCTTATCTTAGGGGACTATGGCACAAGCACTATCACGGTGCTGGTATAGATGTTATGGCTAGGAATATACAAATCGCTCTGCAAAATTACGGTTTACCTCGATTAGAAGCAGAAGTTGAAAAAGTCATGAAATCAGGTGAAGAACGATACTTTACAGCTGAAGATGCGGCCCTGATTGCCCATGAGGCTGTAACGGAGAATTGGTTGCGACGTTCGAACGAACAAAAAATAACCGGAGACTGGATTATTTATGCCATCCATGAAGGTAAAAATTACTATCTGAGCCTCGGTCGGCATACTGATGATGAAGCAGAGCTTAGGCGACAAATCGAAACCGCATGTATGTATCAATTCCCTTTTTTGTCAGAAATACTTTGCCCCCTCACGGATTGAGTTTGTAGATTGTTCACTAGCCCCATCAGCCCTACCTTACAGATATTTGCTAAAGATCCGTTGGTTAGTATGCAAGCGATGTAAGCAAGCTAGGTCGTGCTGAGAATACGACTGTGAAATTTGCACTACTAGCTGTGTACAAGGTGAGGGGATTTCTGAAATTTCCGCGGCGGGGAGTTGGGTAAGTCGCCGGGAATTTTACCCGGCAGACCGTATGACAGATTACACCTTATTTTTGATAATGATCATTTTATTCTTTGCAACTATCGTAACGTCTTACTTCTTTTGATTCGTATATAGGGGCATATGCCCCTGTATTTGATGAAAATGAATGATACTACTTATGACAAATCTCCCGATCATAAATTCCACCGTTTAAAGCCAACATTTGCCTCTTCTTCTTTGAAACCATTTTTGTCATGATTTGCGAATCATCTAAGAAAATGCCTCCAAATGTTCCGGGTCGTGCATTCCATCCAGCAATAATCACTGTATCGCCCACGTTTAATGCTGCTACAGTATTGTTATCATAATCCGTATTTTCGAAAAAGAACTTCAGGCCTTCACTTGAATCAGGGATATGTAATGTTACTACCGGATTTTTACTGAAAGTGGCTGCGCTAATTCTTTTTATTTTTCCTGTAACCATCAATCGGCACTTTTTGAAGTCGTTTGTTGCTCTGAACTCATGTTCCTGAAATCGAGCATAAACTTCTTCTGTTGTATACATCCTTGGAAGTATATCGATTATCGATGGCTTTGTTGATTGTTCCGGTTGTTGTAAAGATGTTGAACCCGCATCTGATACTTGTATTGATTCGGATTCTCTGGCCTGGTATGGGATTATTGCTAATCCATTCGATATATAAAGCCCGAATAACATGACAACAGTTGCAGTTGACTTTTTAAATTTTGAGGCCATTTTATTTCTCCATAACTTCTATTTTAACAATACGCTCTCCATTGCGGTATATTTTTACGTCGTCAGACGGATGTTTCACTGCATTACGGATCTCATCCATTGTGTCTTTAGATAGCATATCGCAGCCTTCCATATACATAATCTTGCGGGTATCGGTATCTGATATGTTCGTGAAGCTACTACTGACCCATGAATCAGGTATTTCGATTCCATGTATCAGCTTCATATACTCAACGATAAACGCATCTGTCAGGTGAAATCGTCCGATCGTGTATTGCCCGGCATAGGCATTACCAGAAGACGAAGTTACCCAATCGTTTTTTAAAACCAAAGTCAGCATATTATTTTCCACGTTGAGACTCCAGTTCAGTAATACGCTTATTGGTCATGTCGATAAGACATTTCTGTTCATTATTGCAGTCAGACTTTTTCTTTATCCATTCTCTTTGAGAAGGGAGTAATCGTTTTCGGGTTTCAGGGCTAAGGCTTCTCCAGAGTGAATTAAGTTTCTCATCGCTTGCTTCATAATTGCGTGAATCGACATCTGAGATAGCTACATTATTTTTGGTGGCTTCACGGTTGTTATTATAGAAAATGGGTGCGCGAACTCCCTGAGCGTAGTCTTTAGCTGCTTTGTCCCACACTCCTTGACCATTGGCAGACAGTATTTTCCTGAACTCTGTAGTGTTGAAACTGTAATTGCGGATCTCGCCATTAAAATCCATCTTCACGTTGACAGTGGTTGACTTCGCAATGCCAGTCAAGAAATCCCCGGCTTCTGAACCAAGTGAACAGACTAATTCCTTCGTATCGTCGTTATTCTTTGGGCGCAGTCCGTGCAATGTGAATCTGCCGTTATCAGTTGTCGCAGTGATATCCACCAGCGGCACGATCGATGAGGATTGATTTGCCATCGCGAAGCATATTCCCTTCAGATTTACATCCCTGTCCATCCCGAGAAACATCAGGGCTTTTTGGTCGCTGCTGGCGACACCTGCTGATTTTGCCTCTGGCAAGAAATAGACGGTATTAGATGCGGCAGCCATACATGCAATGAGAACAACGCCTGATGCCATGATTTTTAAAGTTTTTATAAGGATAGTCATTCTGGATACCTTCTTTCTTTCGCACTTGATCGGGGGGCAGAGCACTCGTTCCGTGAGTCTTGCTTGCGAAAAATACCTACTGAAGAATCATGATCTTACATTGATCTGTAAAATCTATCAATACAGAGAAATTGATCTATAAAAACGATCGATTAATGCGAGAAAATATACCGAAAGTTACGGGGGGGTGAAAATTAACTCTTTGTTATTTAGGCATTTTAAGTTTTTTGGGATTGCGTGCGTGGGATGGAAAACTCCCCTTTGCTGGTTGTGTTGAGAAAGATTTCAGGCTCAAGTAGTTAAACCCACAATCCCCTTTGCATAAAGGTATATCTACCCGATAATCCAGCCCCCATGTCTCGTGCATAGCGAAAACAGAAGTGTTATATGCGATTGAGGAGGTAACTGCTTGGGTCACAATGTCTTTCCACCAATAGCGCTGGCTTTTAGTGTGTTTTGTCTTTTGAAGGCTTTGGTGAAAAGGGGGCGAGGTTGTCGATCTAGGGGAGCTGAAAACCGCATTCTATGACTGAGTTTTGTCGATCTAGACGGCTGTAAACCCTTGCTGTAATAGGCTTTTAGTTCCCTTCTATATAGTAAAAATAACAATGATAACCATGTTACAAGGATAAAGGTCACTTCAAAAATCTACGAGCGAAGCGAGTGCGCGAAGCGCTATTGACCGTTATTAGATTTTGAACGATTGGATTCATTCACTAGATTTCTTCGCTACGCTCGAAATCCCTTCGGGCTTCGCCCTCCGGTCCTTACGTTCTTGAAGTTGTTGTAACGACTTCTGTAAGGTGTTTAACTCATTAATTTCGGAGGTTTATTTGGGTGAGAAACCCTGTCCAGGGAATCCCTTCTCTAACTAAAATAGAGATACCAGCAAAGCGAGATAACCAACTTCCCCGATCTATTTGCTGAACGCTCAGTTGATTAGAGCGTTACCAAAAGAGCTGTTGAGAGTTCATTGATTAGCTTTGGAGCAGTGATTGTTTGTGAGTATTCCAAGTCAACACTAAACTAT
>NZ_JAWNDD010000015.1:0-39480 GCF_034106785.1 Enterobacter sp. 241F3 | reverse complement strand
TTTATAACAGTAAGCGTCGGCATGGTTCGAGCGAGCAGATGCCACCGGCTGAATATGAAAACCTATATTATCAACGGCTCAGAAGTGTCTAGATTATCCGTGGCGATTCAATGACCTGGATTTTCATTCTAAGCTTAATTCAAATTCAGCATGAATAAATTGTCTAACTTGAAGTATCGAATTTAGATTAAGTTTGTGTCCTATATTATTGGTGTACGTATAGATAGTTTTGGGTGATAGGTAAATTTTTCTTGCTGCAGCACTAGTATCGTCCGTATGCAGTAGGGCAAAAATTGTCTTTTTCTCCTGGTCTGAAAGCATGCCGAGATTTCTGCAGCGTGCGATGTGGTTCAAGGCATTCTCAGGAGAATGCATCCGCCCGCTAGTGAGTTGCTTTCGAAACTCGATAAAGCACGACTTCCTGTAGATTGTCACTAGTGGCTCTAGAACCCTTGAACTGACATCCTTGCCACCTATGAAGATCACCTGGTGTTTTTCCGTCAGTCTCTTCCTTTTCAGAAGGTTGTAAATAGCACCTAAGCTTCTAAATGATTCAATATCTACGATGCAAACCTTTCTGCTGGGGGACGCTTGCTTGAGAATGACAGACAACGCTTTATTCAAAAATACATCTTTCGTCAAAATCATGTGAGGCATAAAAAAACCTGAACATCTCAGAACAAAGTGAAAAGGGGCCCTAAGGCCCCTCTGGTAACATCAGAATCCGATACGGATACCTGCCACACCCTGAATCGGTGTTTCGATATGGCTGCCCTGACGATAATTAGCCTCACCGTACAAGATTACGTCTTTGCCAACGTTGGCTGAAGCGCCCAGACTGTACTTGCCTGATGTGCCTTTGACGTTGTTATCAAAGCGATTGCGATCATTGATCGTGACCTCATTGGAGTTAGCAAACTCCTGCAGCACCGCAGCTGACAGATAAGGTTTAAACTCAGTTGAGCCAATATTGAACTTCCCGGCAATCTTCGCACCGGCTTCACCCGTGACAGAACGCGGGGAACCCGTATTACCTTTCATGCCGTTGTTGAGTTTCACCTCCTCACTGGTCATCTGAACAAACGCCAGGCGAGCATAAGGAGTGATGCTTATGTCATCTTTGAGATCGAACTGATAACCACCTTCAATGGCAGTACTGAGCGCATACTGTTTCCAGTCACCGCCGGTTCTACCTCCGTTAGTCATAACTGCTCTCAGTTTGTTGTTAAGACGATTACCTTTGACAACACCGTCAGCGTAGAACCCACTTGCATCGTACCAGGTTGCATACAGGCCGAGACCGTAGCTGTCGATTTTGCTAGTGCCGCCGCGGGCATGTTTCACTTTGTTGTCGCTAAAGGACATGAATGCGCCAGTGACGAGGCTGCCTCGGTCAAAGTCAGTACGGGTATCAGCACCGATCTCAAGTCCGTTCTGGCTCAACTTATAGGCTGCGCCATTGCTTGTATCAATGTCACTTTTACTGCCGAGGTAGTGTCCCCATACGTTGCTTTCTGGTCCGGTTTTATCCAGACTCGCGCGATATGTGCGCAGGCCATCCAGCTCGGAATGGACGACGTTCAGACCTGCATTGGACATGGCCAGAATGGCATCAGTTGCAGGGGTGGTCATTGGCTTCTTACCGCCATTTCCGTTACCTCCTGCGTTGCCGTTGTCACCACCGCCCGGGTTTTCACCGCCAGGGTTCTCACCGCCGCCGTCCATTGCGCCGAGATACCAGACGTTACCTCCATTGAGGCCGTCCTTATTCTGCTGGCTGTACAGGGTGTACATGTACGTCCCGCCGTCAACGACTCTGGTGCTTCGCCCTGAAGCCGTGACCATTTCAAAATCAATGTCACCGCCTTTCTCATGGATGAGGTTCAGCGTCAAATCAGTGTGATCTGATATCTCTTTTCCGGAGTCAGCCACGGCAATACCAAAATTACCAGTGCCCTGTTCGATAGTGACGAAGTTGGCTTTACGATCGGCGAGAGATGTGTTCAGGAGGAAGTTTCCGGTGCCATTCAGCTCTGTAATCGTTAGCTTCGCAAATTCACCATCGCTGTTGCGCAGGAAGTTGACGTTACCGCCGTCCATGATGAGCTTACCGACCTGAGCCGTGTCCGGGCCGGATGTTACATTAGGAAGGTCGTTAACTGAGAGGGTGCCTCCCTGAATGTTAACGTCCATTGCGAGAGAGCCGGCGTTCATCAGCAGTTCACCTCCGGCGCTCACACTGGTCTTACCGTTGGCCAGCGCTCCGGTCATCAGCCAAGATTGGCCACCGTTTATGGTAGTACCGGTGGTTGTGCTGCCACTACTGACTATCTGAAAACCGCCGTTGATGGTCGTAGAGGTCGCTGAGCCACCACTTCGGACGTGCTGGCTTCCACTTTTTATTGTGGTGTCATTGACCATGCCGCCACTGAAAACGTACTGCTCGCCACCATTGATGATAGTGGAGGCCGCTGTACCACCACTGAAGACGCTCTGCTTGCCAGTGTTGATTTTAGTGTCTGTGGCATTACCTCCATTGATGACTTCTTGGTAACCACCATTGATTGTGGTGTCAGTGGCAGTCCCGCCACTGCCTATCTTCTGTCGAGCGTTCTGGTTGATTGTAGTGGTTGTGGCCTTACCACCATTCAGTAATTGATGACCGTCACTGTTGAGCACGTTGCTTGTTGCCTTACCGCCACTGAAGATAAACTGAGTACCGCCTGTGATGGTAGTGTTATGGGCAATACCACCATCATTGATTTCCTGCCTGGCCGTCGAACCACTGATGGTGGTAAAAGTGACAACGCCGCCACTGTAAACGTACTGCCCGCCACCATTGATGGTAGTGGAGTCTGCTGTACTGCCACTGGATACAAACTGAAAACCAGTGCTGTCAATGGTAGTAGACGTTGCTGTACCGCCAGTGATGAACTGAGCACCACCAATGATGGTGGTGCTTGTCGCAGTGCCGCCACTGGAGACGTATTGTCCACCACCGCTGTTGATGGTTGTAGAAGTGGCTGAACCACTACTGGAGATGTATTGTTCACCACCGCTGTTGATGGTTGTAGAAGTGGCTGAACCACCACTGGAGACGTGCTGCCTGCCACCACTAATGTCAGTAGAGGTGACGAGCCCACCACTGGAGACGTACTGAAAACCACCGCTGTTAATGGTAGTGGAAGTAGCTGTACCAGCGACGTGCTGCGTGCCACCACTATTGATGGTGGAGTCAGTAGCTATGCCACCACTTGAGATGTACTGAGCACCTCTGCTGTTGAGAATAGTAACATTGACCGTGCTGCCACTAGCGATATGTTGTACACCACCATTTACCGTTGTGGAGGTGGCAGTGCCATTGAAAAGGGTCTGACTACCGCCACTGTTTATGGTAGTGGAAGTGGCCGAGCCGCCACTGAAAACGCTCTGACTGCCACTGTTTACGGTAGTGGAGATGGCCGAACCGCCACTGGAAACACTCTGTCTGCCGCCATTAATTGTGGTGTCAGTAGCCATACCGCCACTAAGAATGTTCTGATCACCTCTAGTGTTAATGACACTAGAGATGGCCGTGCCTCCGCCGGAGACATATTGTAAACCTCCACTGTTAATGGTCGTGTCCGTGGCCACGCCACCACTGTTGATTTTCTGGGTACCCATGTTGCTAAGGGTGGTCAAGGTGGCTGAACCACCACTGTCGATGTTCTGAAAGCCCCAGTCGCTAATGGTGGTAGAGGTGGCCGAGCCCCCGCTAAGGATGTATTGGTTTCCTGTGTTAATGGTGGTTAAGGTGGCTGAGGCGTCTCCGGAAACGAACTGAGAACCACCATTGATGGTAGTATCTGTGGCTGAGCCTCCACTGTTAATTCTCTGGGTACCACCGCTGTTAATGGTAGTCGAGTTGGCCGTGCCTCCATTAGATACGTGTTGGTAGGCCCATCCACCTCCGATAGTAGTATCTGAGGCTGAACCTCCACTGTATATGTGCTGGTTACCATGGCCGTTAATAGTGGTAGAGGTGACTATGCCGCCATTGGAGATGTGCTGGATACCACCGCTGTTAATGGTAGTCGAGTTGGCTATGTCCCCTGAATAGATATGCTGCGGTCCCGTGCTCCCGTCTAACATCGAGCCTGAATAATCCACGGCCATTACTGGCCCTGAGGGGAGAAATATTGCTCCCAACAGAAGCGCTAGAGCGCTTTTCCTTGGTGCCAGTTTCGGGCGACCAGAGCCGGTTGTCAGCTCAGAGGTAACAACCCACTGCTGGCGCGACTCACACCAGACTGTGGTATATATCTTGTTCATATTTACGTCCTTTATTTATCAACTAATCTTGAATGCAGGCGGTCCACCATTCCGATAACCTGCCGACCGGTTATCAGACTCGTGCACTCGTACTGTCGGGGGGTGTTCTTGTGATGCGGGCACCACAAAAAATCCACGTGGTCAAAATCGACGGACGTGTCATCCCAGCAGCCGTTACAGCCATGGCTGCTGAACACCCGCCAGGGGGTGTAAAATTCGCTGTTGGGGAGACTGAATCCGCTGATTAACACCACAGGGATACCGGACGCCCAAGCTAGCCATGACAGCCCGCTGCCAAGTCCGATAAAGAAGCTCGCATGCCTTAACAGGTCCACACGCTCCTGGAGCGGAATATCGCCTGTGAAGTCTTCGGCACCTTGGGGGATGTGGTTCCAGACGAAGCCTTGGCCGTAATGTGCATGGCGGTCAATGCACAGCACCCGGTATCCTAGAGACTTAAGGTGGGCTACCACCTCTGCCCAGCCATGGCCGTTGTTCCAGTACTTGGCCTGATTAGTGGACTGCACGCCGATGCAGACGTACGGCTCCGCAATTTTTCGCTCTGCATCCAGCTTCAGGCGGGGAGGGCACTCCCGCGGATCGACCCCCAGGATGTAGCCGGCATTACGGTGGAAGCCGACTTTCCTGAAGTCGATGGGCTGATGAGTGGTGTCTCCCTTAAAGAAAAGGCCTACATACCAGGATGCGTAGGGATTTACCGTCTGCAGATTGTCCTTTGTGGAGAAAGTGATCTCGGGATATTGCGCGCTGAGCAGTTCAATGATTTCCTGCCCCATAACGCACTCAAGCTGACAGCGGTGCAGCTGGCGAAAACGCTCTGCATAATGGAACCACCCAAGCATGTCGCCCAGCGTACCCGTTGGGAAAAAGATGACGACGGGCTTGTCCTTCATATCCAGCGTTTCATCCAGGACCGGGCTCGCCGACCCCTGGTGGAATATCTGAATGCGGAAGCGGACGTAATATTTTTTATTACTGGTGACCCACCCGCCTTCTGAATCACAGCTGAAAAGAATATTACCGCTGTCATCATCCATTAAGATGACGTGCCATTTTCCTTCCGGAAGCAAAACGCGCGCTCCATAGTTAAAATCATAAAGAATTCCGTCCGGCCCTGAGCATGACGGAAGCTCTGGAGGGTTTGGGAAGTTAGCTGACATATATAATTTGTCCTCGGTGGTAATTTTAAATCTGTAACAAATGGGTCGAGTGCACTACTGTTATTTAAGTAATGCTTTCCATGGCAGGTTGCGAATTTCTGTGTTTATGTTTTGAAAAGGGTTATATGTGCGTGCAAAACTCGTGCATGCTTACAGGTTTTGAAAATAGATAACCCTGAAAAATATCCACCCCTTTGTCTTTCAAAAGCGATAGTTGTTCTTTATTTTCTATACCTTCAGCAATGACATGAATTTGCAGCCGCTCTGCGAGAGTGATAATTGAATCAATCACCGCGGAATAGATTAATGATCCATTGCTGGCAATTGTGAGACATTTATCAATCTTGATTGTTGAGAAACCTGCATGTTCAATATATTTAAGGCATGAACTCCCGCTGCCGAAATCATCAATCGCAAATCGCACACCTGACTCAGTAAGTTGCTGCATAGCCTCGAGTGCAAAGTCGTCCAGGTTCATTGTTCCGCGTTCGACAATTTCCAGCGTGACAGCAATGCGTCCGTCGAATACTTTCTTAAAGTCCTTAACTGCATCAATAACTCGTGAAGAGTTCAACTGTCTGGCACAGATGTTGAAAGAGAGATAAAAGTCATCAGGTAGAGTTCCTTCATAGCCTTCAAAAAATGTTTTAACATCAGACATCAGGCTACAAGTAACATGATTAATCACCTCGCATGATTCCATTGCAGAAAGGTATTTTTCGGGAGATTGGTAAATCCCATCTTTGAGAACTCTGAGTAATACCTCTCCGCCTATAACCTCATCGCCCTTACATACCGGCTGGATGAAGGGAACAAATTCAGCGTCGGTCAGTTCCGCTGATAAGATTGTTTCTCTAATCAATGTACGGGCTTTGATGAAGAAATGTTCTGCCTTAATGAGCAATTTGGTGCTTATCATAATGTCGCTCCTAATCTACTGGATTCGCTACCCGAGCTGTCTCTTCGTTCCCGGGACTGTGAATGGAGGTAGGGCGTATGACTGCTTCTGGAGATTAAGAACCTGCTCATTCACTTCTGCGAATAATCCTATCAACCAAAAATGTAATGCAGGTATATGTATCGTGGATTTGTTAAATTACAAATCATTGTTCCAATCATGCATCCATTTACAAGCAATGTGACTACAAAAAAGGCTGCTGCGCCTGGCTGTGCTAGGATGAAACAAAGAAGCTGATGGGTTTCCGTAAGTTGGAGAAACGAGAGAAACCATTCAATTACCATCATGGATAAGGAGTCAGAGATGGTTTTCGTGATTGATAATAGGGTTTTCTATCGATCGGAAGATGGTGCTATATGGCCATCCGGAGACGAAGGCTCTACTGTCATTCTGACCCTGACAATGAACAGACTTCTTGCATGTCTTCTGGAAAAGCATGGTCAGGTTCTGACGCGAAATGAACTTCTGGATAGCGTCTGGGATGCTCATGGTCTTCGTTCTTCTAGTCACACGCTAAACAAATACATCTCCGAACTGAGAAAGCAGTTCGTACAGTTTGGGATTGTCGAGGAGTGTATTACTACGGTGCCTCGCGTTGGTTTTATGTTTAATAGTGATGTCGAGGTAAGGGTGCTGACTCAGCCCACTATTGATGATGAGTCTCGATTGGAAGATGAACACAATGACGCTCAAATAGTAAAACAACGCTCTCCGATGCGAGTTAAATACAGAAAATTACCTATCGCTCTGGTATTGGCTGTCGTTTTAATAAGCGGGATCTTGATTACGTTAGGGTTTAGGGTTCCATCAAAAGATTTGACTCAGGTAAGAGAATTGAAGACTTATTTTCTCTTTAACTATGGTTCGTGCCCTGTATACACTGTACAAAGAAACTCCGCATCGCTTTCTGAACAAAAAAAAGACTTGTTCATCGAGTTAGCAAAGGGGAGTGGTATTAACTGTCTTGAGGGAACATCATTTTTGTACCAGGTTTCTGAGTCATATCTTTACGGCAACAAAGGTCGAGCTTTTATTAGTCGATGTACAGCCAGAAATGATAAATACATTTCCTGCCTCAATAACTACTGGAGTGGTTATGAACGCAATTAATAAAAAAACAGGGATGCTGGCCGTAATTTTAATCTTCATCCTCGCGTTATCGGTGTGGTTCTATGTTCACATGCATCAAAAACAGAGTGCGTTAAATGTAAACTGTTCAACAATAGTACGTTATAACCACCATGAACCTGATTTCATCGCTACGCTGGAGTTTGTTTTCCGTTTGGATAAAAACCACGATGGTCAGGCTGTACTGTCGGGTAATATCCAGTCGGACAAAGGTGTTAATGTCATCTCACGTACAATTCTCTTTAGCTATGAGATGAACAGGCCGGGTGAGATTTCACTGACCGATACACGCTACGTTAAAAATCCACGCGATACTGCTGATGATGAAAGTTTCAAAAGCAGCTTCTTTTACGTTCCTGAAGGTACCGTTCGCCAGCTTAAGATAGAGCCTACAAGTAATGGCTGGCTGATAGGAAACCTGCAGTCGCCTTTTGCGCTTTGCGTTAACAGATGAAACTCAAACGGCTCTTCCTGCTGAGGGCGAATACCCCGAACCGCAGAAGAGCCACAAATCCACCTGATTTTCGCCCCGAAATCCCATCCACTAGAACTTTAGGACTCCATTATGTCCGCGCTAAGAAGCCGCCAGTAGTTTGCCTGGCTGTTTCATCATCCTTGTGATTAGTGAGCTGTTAAAGCGTTGCAAAAACCGAGAGATACGTTTATAAATATGCTGTATATACATACAGTAATTCATTGCGGAGGGAAAAATGAAAATTGAGTTAACCATTGATCGCATGAAGAAACTTCCTGAGGGAGCTATACCTGCGCTCGAGTCAGAACTGCTCAAAAGACTCAGTAAGCAGTTTGATGATTGTCAGCTAACGATCAGGCGTGCCAGCAATGATGGGCTGACTGTTTTCGGGGGCGACAAGAAAGAGGTCGAACATATCGTGCAGGAGACCTGGGAAAGCGCGGACGAGTGGTTTTATTAATCGCGTGAATTTCACTGGAGCAGTTTCAAAGAGTATCGCTGTTTGCGTTCCCCTGGCTGTTCCCGATTACTGTTTACCGCGTCAATTAGTCGCTCTGGGGGAAATAGTGTGTAGTGCAGATGCCTTTAATGCAGATGATCAATGGTACGACGTGGTCAGAAGGGCCGATAAAGCAGTTATCTATAGCTTCCCGGCGGAAGGGAGATATCTGGTTTATCGAGTAAATGGAATAGTTTCATTAAGACCGTTACTCGAAGAGGAAGAAATATTCACTCTCAACGGGTTTATGCAATTTGCAAAACGGCTTGGGTACCGAATTACACCTCCGTCTGATATTATTCTTTCATAGGCCTGAACACCCTATACCTGATGCGCCACGGAGAGAACCATGGCGCTAGAATTACAACTTATCAAACACCACTCAGGAATACTGATCCCGGCCACACCCGAGACCAGCGATATCCTGCAATCCAAAACCCGGCTCGGCGATGTTCTTGTTGCCGAGTTCAGGCGGGTACGTAACCCGGCGTTCCATCGGCGCTTTTTCGCGCTTCTCAATCTCGGTTTTGAATACTGGGAACCAACCGGCGGGGCCATCTCAAGTAACGAGCGGAAGCTGATCACCGGTTACGCAAAATTCCTGGCTTCTTATGGCGGGAATGAGGGCGCGCTAATCGATGCTGCTGAGCAGTATCTGGAACAGGTTGCTTATCGGCGCGTCACAAATGGCATTAGCCTATGCAAATCCTTCGATGCTTACCGCTCATGGGTAATCGTTGAGGCAGGGCACTTTGATGCCATTCAACTGCCAGACGGAACACTCAAAAAACATCCTCGAAGCATCTCGTTTGCCAACATGGATGAACTCGAGTTTCAGCAGCTCTATAAAGCTGCGCTCGATGTCCTCTGGCGCTGGGTCCTGTCCCGTTCATTCCGCAGCCGTGACGAGGCCGAAAACGTCGCCGCGCAGCTGCTTGGCTTTGCGGGGTGATGGAATGAATAAGACCTGGTTCCACCACACCGATTGCAGCACCGAACAGGCCGACGAACTGGTTAAGCGTTACAAAGCGCGCGGTGTTCGAGTTGAGCGCAGCCTAAACCAGGATTACGTGACCTGGACTGTCAGTGCATTCCTTCCGACCTCAAATACACCAGCGCGCCCGGATAGACGCTGGCGAAACCGGATGTGGGGGTGAGCGTGAAGACATATCAATTCACTTTGCCCTGGCCACCGAGCAACAACCGGTATTACAGGCACAACCGCGGGCGCACTCACATTAGCGCTGATGGTGTCGCGTATCGCTATGCGGTCGCCAGTGTCATTCTAAGCGCCCGGCTTAATATCCGAACGGCTGCACCACTCAAAATCCGAATTGAATGTCACATGCCTGACCGTCGGCGCCGTGATCTGGATAACCTGCAGAAGGCAGCTTTTGACGCTTTAACCAAGGCGGGATTCTGGCTGGATGACTGCCAGGTTGTCGACTATCGCGTTGTGAAAATGCCTGTCGTTAAGGGCGGAAAATTAGAACTCACCATTACCGAGCTGGAGACCGCATGAATCTTGAAAATACTCTCAAATATCACTTCGCCAAATCGACAATGATTAGCGACTCTCCCCGGACAACGGCATCAGATGCATTAACCGGAACGGATATCATGGCTGCTATGGGCATGACGCAGGAACGGGCCGCCATGGGATACAGCGCTTTTCTCGGGAAGATGGGGATCAGCAACAATGACCGGGAGAGGGCGATTGAGTTGCTGGCTCAGTATGCGCTGACTAAGTGCGATCGGGTTGCGGCATTACGGAAGCTTAATGCAGAGATTAAACCACTGGTAATGCATCAGTTGGCCAGCTTCGCTTTCGAAGACTATTCCCGCAGCGCCGCCAGCGTGAAACAGTGTGATTGCTGCTCGGGTCAAGGATTCATTGAGGCTGATGTTTTCACGATGAAATCGCACTACACCATGAAGCTTCCACAGTGTGCAAAAGACCTTAAGCAATCTCCGAGTGATTTCGAGGTTAAGCGCCAGGTGAAAGAAGTCGCTAAGGTACTTTGCTCGACCTGCAAGGGGAAAAAAGTGGTCAGTTGCGCCTGCAAAGACTGCCACGGGCGCGGTAAAGCAGTGAATCAAGACCTCACTGAAAAGCAGGGCGTGCCGGTTATTGCCGACTGTAAGCGCTGCGGCGGACGTGGATATGAGCGTATCCCCTCAACTGAGGCTTACGCTGCGGTGTGCCAGATAACTGATGCAATCAGCCTCGATACCTGGAAGAAGTCTGTTAAGCCATTTTACGATCATCTAATCACCAAGTTTGACATCGAAGAAGCATGGGCTGATGCGCAGCTTAAGCAGATAACAAAATAGGACGTTATTTTATCGTGAGCTATTTACTTTTCCCGGATCTGTGGTAATTTTGCTCTAACGATGGGTTATTGCCTTCGTTTAAAGCCCTGCGGTTAACCCGTGGGGCTTTTTGCTTAATAGAGATTTAAGAATTTCTAAAACCGCACAAGCCCGCGGTCACCTATAATTTTCCCAATCACGCAGGAGGGAAAATGGAAGAAGGCTTCTACTGGATACAGCACAACGGCAGGATTCAGGTTGCTTACTTTAGCAATGGTGTTACAGAAGACCTTGAGACGGGACTAACTTGTAATGGCATTTGGCACCTGACACAGGGTGACGACATCTGCGACAACGGAGAGGCCGAGGTGATTGAAGGCCCTCTGCCTGTACCATTTAAATGAATATATTCACCTGATTACGTGGCAGATTCTCCATACTGCACATATGCTTCATAAGCATCCTGCGGAATGGATGTTTCTGAAAGCGTTTTTGTGGTGGATCCCCCTAAGCGGAGGGGCGGTTCAGCAGGACATTTCTCCAGAGTGTCCAACCAGCGCGCGGAAATGAATGCTGTGGTCATTTCCACCGGGAGGCACCCGGCACCACTCCCTCAGTTATTGCCAACTAGCTATTTATGCCTGCTTGTCCGAGCAGGCTTTTTTTTGTGAATGGTGAACAGTATTGACCGGGTGAATGAATTAATCGTAATTTATTCACGTGGTGAATCCTTTCTAAGCGAAAGGGCGTTCCAGTCAACTGCTATCTGCAGGTATGCGCGCGTCTTTGCTGACTGGGGTAGAGTCACCGGGAGGCACCCGGCACCATGAAAACAACAACACAAGTTTCAAATTCCTTGAGAGCCTGCCATAAAACGCAGGCCTTTTTTTATGACTTGGAAAACTACTGCTACGCTTTAAGTCGTGAGAAGTTACTGAATGCTCGTTGGTTCTCCTGAACCTTATGTGAATCAGCCGATACAGCTTCACTACTGAGTCATTGGTTTCACTCACACCTACCTTACAAATAGTCAACTGATTGGCCCGCTTCAAAAGAGCGGGCTTTTTTTATCTATCCACTCAAATTTTCTGAATGGAGGAGTCAGAGCAAGAGGGGGGTAAATGTCTGAGCATGTGTCTGGTACTAATGTGGTGGCAGGTAGATATTTGATAGCTAGCTCAGTGCACTAAAAAGTGCGGAGAACGACATCAATCTTCTCCGCATTAATAATGCCAGTGCTACCCGCTTGTATCTCTTATATCCCTATGAGGATAAGTTTTTAACTTAACGCAAATGATAACATTTAAAAACTATGTGAATAGTTAATTGTTTTAAAGCTTTAAATAGTTCTTCTTAAGGATTATTTAATTTTTTGCATTCCTCAGAAGAAGGAAGCTCCAGCAGGTTTTAACCCTCACAAGGCTGCCGTTTGGCGGCCTTTTTTATTTCTTGCAATAGCACCCGCACAAAGCGAGGTGAGAGACCATGAAAATGAATGATTCAGGGAACATCTTCACGCAGTTTTTCGCGTGGGTAGCAGCTCTGGCGTCAGCAATTGGATTTACCACTCAGGATCTGGTGTTCATGTTCTTTGGCGCTGCTGGTCTGCTTATCTCGCTTGCCTCCTACATTAACGGGCGAGTGGATGCAAACCGTAGGCGTAGAGAGGATGAGATTCGAACAAAAATGGTCAATGACTACCTGAAAGGCGTTGGTGATAAACCCCTTCACGAGCGTCCTGCTGCTGCAAGCGTGGTCGTTGAGGCATTACAAAAGGAAGGTGAGTGATGGGATCCAGAGCAAAGCTGAGTACTGCAGTTCTGGGGCTGGTATTGGCTGGTGCTCCTGCATCCGTAATTCTCGATCAGTTTCTGAATGAGAAAGAGGGTAACAGCCTCACGGCCTACAAAGATGGTGGTGGTATTTGGACTATTTGCCGCGGCGCAACGATGGTTGATGGTAAACCGGTTGTGCAGGGCATGAAATTGACACAGACGAAATGCAATCTGGTGAATGCTATCGAACGCAATAAGGCTCTGGCATGGGTTGACCGCAATATTTCGGTACCGCTTACCGAACCGCAGAAAGCTGGAATCGCATCTTTCTGTCCGTACAACATCGGGCCGGGTAAGTGCTTCCCGTCAACGTTCTATAAGCGCATCAATGCCGGTGACCGCCCCGGGGCATGCGAGGCAATTCGCTGGTGGATTAGAGACGCTGGCCGCGACTGCCGCCTGACTAAAGGCCGGAAGAACGGCTGCTACGGTCAGGTAGAACGGCGAGACCAGGAAAGTGCTTTGGCGTGCTGGGGGATAGACCAGTGAACTTTAATCTTTTACCAATCGCGGTTGTGGTTATTGCTGGTCTCTCAGTCGCACTCGTTAAAAGTTGCTCAGATGCCAACGTCCTGCAGAGTGATAATGAGGTTCTTCGCAGTGACAATGCTCTTCAGGAGCAGATAATCGCCACCCAAGCATTCAACTTCAATCGGTTCAATAAGGTGGCGGAACAAACCAACAGGCTGAATTCCCTAATCGACACCAACACCGAAGAAACCGTAATCGAATACCGGGAGATTCTCCGCCGTGAAAAAACCTGTGATCTGCTTATTCCTGCTGACATTGCTGGTGGGTTGCTCGAATACGCGCACCGTTTACGTGCCAGCGCCTTGCGTACCGATACCAACAGACCTGACGCAGCCGATGATAGTACCGCTGCCGCCGGCTCAATAACATACTGCCAGGCCGTGCTCTGGATTAAGCCGCTGCTGGCAGTGATTGAGAAGGGCAACAATAAACTGGCTGGTATAAGGCAGATAGAGCTGGAAAGGAAAAACTAGGGATGGCTCATCCTTGAGCACACGGGTATTTCTGAACGACGGCTTTACCTGACATAGCAAAGCACCTTTAAAATGTAGAAAAGACTCGATATTTAACAAGCGAAGCGCAGCAATGTAAAAAAATGCCCTCACATGGAGGGCTACCAGAGTCTCAGTTTCACTTGCTCTTTTTATGGATGTTTCCCTGGAGTTGGCAAACTCCTCATCAGAGTCTTGAATAGTCTGGCAAGCAGTCCGTAATCAACAAGCATAAGCGGTAGCTATTAGGATGATTCTGAGTTAATCACTTGGGATAGGCAGTAATATGGAATCCTCTAGCTAACTGTAGGGCTGACATAGTAGCCGCTAAGGTATAGAGTTGTGATGTCTTTATGGAATGAGGATTAATATGAAAGGTAAATTGTTTATCGCTGCTATGGCTTTTGTATCTTTCAGTGCTCTTGCCGACGAGGGGCAGTATCTTTCTGATTTCGCCAGTGCAAAAAGCACGTCTAAAAGCTACTCCCAGCTGATTAGTAAAAACAAATTACCTGCATGGGTAAAAAGTGGTGGCACGAGCACGCCATCAACCGAAGTAACAGTTGCGGGCAAAAAGTATATTGCGCTGTCAGGGTGTAAACCACACAGTTGTCCAGAACAGAATATTGTTGTTCTCTACTCACCTGATAGCGGTGATATTCATGGTGTGTTTTCTGATTTCAATGCAGAAAAGAATCGTGAGACATTGACCTGGTTAAACGTGGATCCGATTGATTCTAATGCGATGAAAAATGCGCTTTTCAATCGACTGTACGGCAATTAAATAACCCAAGCTTCAAACTGTAATCCACCAGTTTGAAGCTTCAAAACACAAATCAATCGCCACTCAGTGTGTTGGTCGCTCACATCGCACCCTCGTTTCGCTTAACTTTAGCGATGAATTCCTCTGTGATTGATAGACCCGCTATGATTTCCGAATTTAAGACAGAAGCACCAAATTTGCTTACGAGGTCAAGAAGAGTTTCATATGTCTGGATGAGTTCCATTAGATCGGAAATCACTAATTGATCATGCTCAGTGCGCAAATGAGACCGGGCAGAGGCTTGATGCACTATCCACTCGAGATTGGCCTTGATTTTATGTACGTCATCGTAGTTATACATATTTCATAAACTTAAATCCTCTTTTCAAGATTTCTTTGAGAAAAATACTTCATTGCTTCAAATACTGAAGCTGTGAGTGACGTCTAAAGTTCATTCAGTTTAGAGGTAACAATGGCTAAGCCGGACTGGGGCGAGCTGCAGAAGCGGTTCCTGTCTGATCACGCTGCTACTGGCATATCCCCTAAGGAATGGTGCGAGGCGCATAATCTTAATTATGTAACTGCTCGCCGCTATATCAAGAAAACTGCTGCGCAAAATACAAAAATTTACCCGCGAAAGATAGTGCGCACTGCGCAGAAAGATAAAAGCGCAGAAGAGCTGGTGGACATAAAGCTAAGCGCGAAGGTAAAGCGCTTTATTGCTGAATATCTGAAGGACAATAACGCCACGGCCGCCGCGGCGCGTGCTGGTTATAGTGACCCAAACTACGGTCGTCAGCTCATAGCGAATCCTAACGTTGCGCAGGCCATTGCGCAGCAGCAAAAAGCGTCCATTGTGCGCACGCTTGGCAGTGCCGACGAAGTCCTCGCTCAGATGTGGCAGCTCGCCACCTTCGATGCAAACGAACTCTCACAATACCGCCGCGGCGCGTGTCGTTACTGCTGGGGCTTCGGTCATCATTACCAGTGGCGCGATGCAGTTGAGTTCGAAGAGAAGAGGCTCGAGGCTGTTGAACGTGAAAGACGTGAACCTGAAGATTCCGGCGGTTACGGTTACGACCACACCCGAGAGCCCAATCCTGAATGCCCACGCTGCAATGGTGATGGCATTGGCCAGCCTTATTTCCCTGATACACGCAAACTCCCGGCAGCTTCTCGGCTCGCTTACTCCGGCGTGAAGGTTGGCAAAAACGGCGTCGAAATAACCGCAATCAGCCGCGAACGGATGTTCGAAGCTGTTATGAAGCGCCTTGGCCTGGCCGATAGCGAGTTCGCGCAGCGCCTGCAGCAGATCGAAATCGAACGTCGGCAGCTGGAGGTGGAAAAACTCCGTAAAGAGCTGACCGGTGATGGTGAGGACGATGAACCAACCCCAGTGCAGATCAATATCAACGTAGTGGACGCGAGGGCAGATGATGGGGATCAGCCCGACACTTAACATTCCTCAGGCGCGCTTTCTCGCGATGCAGCACAAATTCAAAGCCTATGTCGCCGGGTTCGGTTCCGGTAAGACGTGGGTGGGTTGTGGCGGCATCTGTAAGGGGATGTGGGAGCATCCTAAAATCAACCAGGGTTATTTCGCGCCGACGTACCCGCAAATTCGTGACATCTTCTACCCGACGATAGAGGAGGTGGCCTTTGACTGGGGGTTGACCGTCAAAATCAACGAAGGGAACAAAGAGGTTCACTTCTACGAGGGGCGACGGTACCGCGGGACAACCATCTGCCGCTCTATGGAGAAGCCCGGCTCGATAGTCGGCTTTAAAATCGGTAACGCGATGGTGGATGAGTTGGATGTCATGGCAGCGGCCAAAGCACAGCAGGCGTGGCGAAAAATCATTGCTCGTATGCGTTACAAGGTTGATGGTCTGCGTAACGGTATTGACGTCACGACCACGCCGGAAGGGTTCAAGTTCGTCTACCAGCAGTTCGTGAAGGCGGTACGTGAAAAGCCAGAGCTTGCGGCTCTATACGGACTGATTCAGGCCAGCACGTTCGACAATGCGAAGAATCTACCGCCTGATTACATCCCATCGCTGCTGAGTTCTTACCCAGACGAACTGATTCAGGCATACCTGCGAGGGAAGTTCACCAACCTTAACAGTGGGACCATTTACCACACCTTCAACCGCAAACTGAATAACTGTTCTGACGAGATTCAGGACGGGGATCCGCTGTTTATCGGTATGGACTTCAACGTTGGGAAAATGGCCGCGATTGTTCACGTTAAGCGTAACGGCCTGCCGCGCGCGGTTCGCGAGCTGGTGAAGGTCTACGACACGCCGGCGATGATTAAGCGCATTCAGGAAGAGTTCTGGCGCTACGAGGATGGTCGCTACGTTAAAAACCGGGAGATTTACATCTATCCGGATGCATCAGGGGACTCACGCAAATCCCAGAACGCCAGCAAGACCGATATTGCTCAGCTCAACGATGCCGGATTCAGCGTCATTGTAGATGATGCCAACCCGCCGGTTAAAGACCGCATCAACTCGATGAATGCTATGTTCTGTAACGCCAACGGCGAGCGCCGCTATCTGGTGAACGTCCAGAACTGCCCGGTTTATACCGAGAGCCTTGAGCAGCAAATCTGGGCGGCAAATGGCGAACCGGACAAATCAGCAGATAACGATCACCCCAATGATGCTGGTGGGTACTTCATCGTGAAGGATTACCCGATCGTGAAACCGGCATACTCAATCACCATGGACACCACTTTCTGATATGGCAAACGACGACATCACCTGGGTTCGACCAGAACATCGGGCGGCTTCTGCTGCCTGGCGGAAATACAGGGACTTTTGCAAAGGCGCTGAGGCCGTAAAGGCAGCGGGTAATAAGTACCTGCCTTATCTCGACCCAACTGATAAATCCACTCGCAATCGCAAGCGCAATGAGGACTATCTGAGCCGCGCGGTGTTCTATGCCATTGCCGGTAATACGAAAATCGGCATGCTTGGGATGGCGTATCGCAAGGATCCCACGTTTAACGGCCCTGAAAAGCTCAATTACCTGTTGGACAATGCTGACGGTGCCGGCACCAGTATTTATCAGCAGTCGCAACTGGTGGCCGAGAACGTGCTGGAAGTTGCGCGAGAGGGGCTTTATGTCGATTACGCAGAAGCCTCCGATGAGGCGATCATCCTCCGCTATCCGGCAGAGAACATTATCAACTGGCGAACAAAGCGAATTAACGGGCGCGATCAGCTGGTGCTGGTGGTACTGCGTGAATGCGTAGAAGAGCCGGATGGTTACGCTTATAAGGATGAAATCCAGTACCGCGAACTGGCGCTGGAAGAAGGCCGGTTCATCTGCCGGGTATGGCGCCGGGCTGGTGGCACTGCAAGCGGAACCTACACCGTTGACAGTGAATACCACCCTAAGCCTAAAGGAAAGGACTACTGGGACGAAATCCCGTTCACATTCGTCGGGGCCCAGAACAACGATCCTACCATTGATGATTCACCGCTGGCTGCGCTGGTGGAGATAAACCACGGTCATTACCGTAACAGTGCTGACTATGAGGACAGCGTGTGGTTTTGTGGTCAGGTGCAGCCGTACATGACAGGGCTTGATACCAACTGGCGTGATCACCTCGAGAAGAAGGGCGTTAAAATTGGTTCCCGATCACCGCTTTTGCTTCCTAAGGAGGGCTCGTTTGGTTATGCCCAGGCGCAGCCGAACATGCTGGCTAAAGAGGCCATGGACAGCAAACGCGATTACATGGTGCAGCTTGGCGCCCGATTGATTGAGCAGAACGCCACGGCGAAGACTGCTACCCAGGCGAGCGGTGAGCAAACATCCTCAACGTCTGTGCTCGGTATCTGCGTTTCGAACGTTTCTGAGGCCTACACGTTGGCGCTTAGCTGGTGTGCGAAATACCTCGGCATCAAGGGCGAAACGACGAGTTACACCATCAACCAGGAATTCATCGCGAAGGTTGCCGAGTCGGGCATGGTGACGGCAATCGTCAACGCCTGGCAGTCCGGTGCGCTGCGCGATAGCGATATGATTCGCGCATTGCAAAAGCTTGACCTCATTGACCCGGCCGACAGTCCGGACGAGGTTATTGATGTGCTTCGCAATCAGGCACCAACGTTGACGGGAGGCTGATATGGCCACCATTAACGAAAGCCTGCGCGATGAGTCGATCGCACATTCCGTCTGGTTAAGTCGCTACGCCACCGGTGTGGCAAACCGGATGGTGAAGTTGCTTAACGAAACGGACGCGGATCTTTCGGCACGGCTACTAGATGCGCTGGACAGATTGCCGCCGGAGAGCTTCACCGTTAACCGTCTGGAGAGTTTACTGGGCAGCGTGCGCGAACTTAACCATCAAGCCGTAGCGTCCATGCAGGCAGGGCTCGAGAGTGAGCTGGTGGCGCTGGCAAAGAACGAAGCCAGTTATCAGCTGAGCCTGTTCGATTCCCTTCTGCCATCACAGGTCCTGTCTCACTATCCGCTGCAGGGCATTACAGCCGATATGGTGTATGCCGCGGCGATGGCGAAGCCCTTTCAGGGGAGGCTGCTGAGTGAGTGGGCAGATAATCTGGAATCGGACAGGCTGGCGCGCATCGTGAACGCCGTCCGCAGGGGTTATCTTGCCGGCGACACGGTAGAAACTATAGCCCGCAATGTTCGTGGCCACGCCAACAAAGACTATCGCGACGGCGCGCTGCAGATGAGCAGGGCAAATGCCGCCAGCATCGCTAAAACAGCCATAAATCATCTGGCTGCCACAGCACGCAACAGCTTCACCAGTGCCAACAGCGATATCGTGAAAGGCAAACAGTGGCTGTCTACGCTGGACAATAAAACCAGCCACGACTGCATTATTCGTGACCTGCTGCGTTATACATTGGATAACAAACCGGTCGGGCATAAGGTGCCTTATTTACAGGGTCCCGGGAAGATTCATTTCTGCTGCCGTTCTACTGAAACCCTGATTCTCAAGTCCTGGCGCGAACTCGGCATTGATATTGATGAGATGGACGAGGGCACTCGTGCCAGCATGGATGGCCAGGTGCCAGCTAAAACCACGTATCTTGAATGGCTCGAGCGTCAGCCAGCTCAACGGCAAGATCAGGTTCTGGGTGCCGAGCGTGGCCGTTTGTTCCGTGCGGGTGAAATCGACCTGGCTGATATGTTCACTGACAAAGGCGAATGGATTTCCCTGGAACGTCTAAAGCAGTTATCTGGCACTGACAACTAACAACCATTTCTTACTTCACGCCCTGGCATCCGCCGGGGCTTTTTTATGGGCGAGGCCCGGCAAAATCCCGAAGGGAAAATATGTTAATTCGAAACATGCTTCTGAAATTCTATGCACCAGAAAGCGGCGGAGAGGGCAGCGGTGGCGGTGGTATCGAAATCACTCCTGAAATCCAGAAGCTGATTGATGAGCGCGTGACCAGCGAAGTCACTGGCCTCAAAACGAAAAATAGCGAACTGCTGGGCACCATTAAACAGCAGAAAGAAAACCTGTCCCGCTTTGAAGGTATCGATCCAGACGCTGTACGCGGCATTCTCCAGCGTTTTTCTGACGATGAAGAGGCAAAGCTTATCGCCGCCGGAAAAATTGATGAGGTGCTCGATAAGCGCACCGAGCGCATGCGTGCTGATGTGGATAAGCAGATTAAAGCCGCAAATGAACGCGCGGACAAAGCTGAAGCGTTCTCCAACAAATTCCGGGATCGAGTTCTGGGGGATGCAATCCGTGCTGCAGCCTCAAAAGCTGGCGCGCTGCCGGAAGCATCCGACGATCTGATTCTGCGTGCCAAAGGCACATTCCAGCTCAACGACGAAGGCGAGGCCGTAGCAGTTGATGCAAATGGCGATGTTCTGTTCGGTAAAGACGGCAAAACGCCACTGAGTCCACTCGAATGGGCGGAGTCTCTTAAGGAGACGGCTCCGCATCTGTTTCCACGCGCAGAAGGTACCGGCGCGGGCGGACATAAACCAAACGGCGGTGGCAGCCTGAAACGTTCCGAAATGAGCGCCAGCGACAAAGCGGACTACATCCGCAAGCATGGCCAGCAGGCCTTCCTCAAACTTCCGAAATAAGGGATTAACCCATGCCTACCACTGTTAATAGTGACCTGATTATTTATGACGACCTGGCGCAGACCGCTTTCCTCGAGCGCCGCCAGGACAACCTGGCTATTTTCAATGCGTCCTCCAACGGAGCGATCCTGCTGGATAACGAGCTGATTGAAGGCGATTTCCGTAAGCGTGCGTTCTACAAGGTGGGTGGCTCTATCGAATCGCGTGATGTTAACTCCACCGAAAAAGTGACGGGTAAGAAGATTGGTGCCGGTGAAGCCGTATCCGTCAAAGCGCCGTGGAAATACGGTCCATACGAAACAACCGAAGAAGCGTTCAAACGCCGCGGCCGCTCTGTAGACGAGTTTTCCGAAGTGATCGGCACTGATGTGGCTGACGCGACGCTGGAAGGCTACGTGAAATACGGCTTGAAGGCCCTGACGGCAGCAATTGGCGCCAACGCGGATATGGTGGTCACCGCCGATATCGAAACAGACGGCAAGAAGACCCTAACACGCGGCCTGCGTAAGTACGGCGACAAGTTCAACCGTGTCGTGCTCTTCGTTATGCACTCCGCCACTTACTTCGACATCGTGGATGAAGCGATCGCCAACAAAATCTACGAAGAAGCAGGCGTGGTGGTCTACGGTGGCCAGCCAGGTACGCTGGGTAAACCTGTGCTGGTGACCGACACCATGGACGCGGATGCGATTCTCGGGCTGGTGACCGGGGCGGTGACTGTTACTGAGTCTCAGGCTCCGGGGTTCCGTTCCTACGACATCAACGATCAGGAAAACCTGGCGATCGGATACCGTGCAGAAGGTGTGGTGAATGTCGACCTACTGGGTTACAGCTGGGATACCTCCAAAGGTGATAACCCGGACCTGACCAAAATCGGCACTGCAGGTAACTGGAAGAAGCACTTCACCAGTAACAAATCTACTGCTGGTGTCTTGATCAAGCTGGGATCCGCAGAGGGGGAGTAACGCTGTCAGCGGATAAAACCTCCGCAACCGCTGACAGTACCGATGCGGTCACCATTTCCCTGAAGTACACGCTAAACGGCGCAGGTGTTTCCGGCAAAACCGTTGCCTGGAATTCAACCGGCGGCACGCTCAGCACTGCCAGTTCTCAAACCGGCTCTGCTGGTGGGGCGACGGTCAAACTTACCTCTGAAACGGCAGGTACTTTCACAGTCACTGGTACTGTTGATGGTATTGCTAAATCGAGTGAGGAAATCACCTTCTCCGCACCTGCTGCTGGCTAATCGATGGGGCGTAAGCCCCATTCACCGGATGCTCAGATGATTATTACTGATATCACCGCCGCTGACGTTAACAGTTACGCCAGAGAAGATGAACTGGCGTCATTTGCCGCGCTGAGAGGGATTGAGCTGCCTGAAAAGCTCGCACCGTTACTGATTAAGGCGATGGACTACCTGGAAGGGCTTGATTGGGTAGGTTCCAAAGCAGACCCTCGACAGCCGCTGGCCTGGCCACGCGCAAATGTCATTCTGGATGGACACGATTTCCCATCCGACCAAGTGCCGCGGCAGGTTATCACCGCACAATGTATGCTGGCTATCGAGACGATTGAGGGCGATTTACTTTCAAGCGTTCGTGAGGCCGCGGTTAAAACCGAACGTGTCGAAGGCGCTGTTACCATGACCTATGCGGTTGCCGATGGTGAGGCGTTTACACCTTCTTACCCGGCGGTAATGGCTATTCTCGGCGACCTGGCTGGTGGGCGTGGATATGCAATCAATGCTTTCGCGGAGCGCGCGTAATGGCCATCAACTATCAGCGAATGCAGGCGACAACGACTCGTATGCTCAAGCAGAACGGCATTGCATATAACGTCACACGTAAGGGCACGTTAATCGTCATCGGTGGTGTGGAGCATCGTTCCGAGGATATCCAGTTCACCGCCACAGGAGTGAAGACGAATTACGCGTCAGGCGAAATTGATGGAACCGTCATTGAAAACGGCGATGTTCGGATTGTCTTCACAGCTGAGAAGGAAATTAAAACTGGCGATCTTATCGACGTGGACGGCGTAAGGCATCGCGTGGTTAAGCCAAATCCGGTGAAACCGGGCGGTGTGGTGCTCTGCTACAAATCTCAGTTGAGGGCATAGCATGAGCGATAACAAGGCGTTCACGGCTGCCATCACCGCGTTTGTGGACAAAGCCAAAGCGAATCAGGAAGCAGTCGTACGCGCAGTCGGCATTCGGATCCTTAATCAACTGGTGATGATGTCACCTGTCGGCAACCCGGAACTCTGGGGCATCAACCAGACGGCAGCATCTTACAATCAGGCGGTATACGACCATAACGAAGCGCAAAAATCGGACCCTGCCAACCTGACTAAAACCGGACGGCTTAAGAAGAAAGCTCGACTGGTGGATGGGATGGATATCAAAGCGCCACCCGGATATACCGGTGGACGGTTTCGGGGCAACTGGCAGGTGTCTTTTGATGCACCGACCACAGATGAAACGGGCCGTGTCGATAAAACCGGAAATCTGACAAAAGCCGCCGGCAATTACACACTGTCGCTGTTCAAAGTCGGGATGAAGGCTATTTATTTCTGCAACAACGTCCCTTACGCGTATCGACTGGAGATGGGGCACTCTTCCCAGGCTCCGGGAGGGATGGTACGCATCACTGCTGCTGAGTTTCAGCGATTTTTTGAGGAAGCAGTAAGGGAGGTGACTAAATGATTCCCGATATCGCGGCGGCGCTGGCCGCCAGGCTCGGCGAGTGGGCTGATGCTGAAGGGATCCCAGTTGCCTGGGAAAACGTGCCTTTCACACCGCCATCTGATGGGCTCTATCTTGCTGTCCATGACATGCCCGCCACGCCGCGTACGGTAGACCTTGGATTGCGCTGCCGCATTTATTCAGGTGTATACCAGATTAATGTTGTGGCCCCAGCAGGCACTGGCCGTACCGATGTAGTGGCTCTGGCTGACCGCGTGGCTGAATTGTTCCCCGAGGGGCAGGAGATTGAAGGCAGGGGTTTTACATGCTGGATAGATCAAACGCCTGGTGTTTTCCGCGGTATCACTACATCTGTCTCTTATACCGTTCCCGTTAGTCTCAATTACCGAGCCGATATCTCCAGCTAATCCTCACAACCTTCTAAACCTGACCGGCTCTTTGCCGGTTTTCCCGTTTCTAAAGGAGTAACCAATATGGGCTTTGCATTGCCTAACGGCGCTCACGTCTATCTGGCATCGGGTTATGGCCCAGCCATTCCTTTCACCGGGGCGACAAACGCCGAAAACATGGTGATCACCGTGAGTGAAGCTGATGCACTCAAGGTGGGTGATATTGTTCATGTGAACTGCAACTGGTCCGGTGTTGATAACGTCATTGCAAAAATTGATGCGATTGCCGAAAGCGCCGTAACTCTTCGCAACATCAATACCACCAACAAAAACAAATATGCCGCTGGTGGCGGTACCGGTTCGATCCGTAAGGTGCTTGAATGGACCGAGCTGCCGCAAATAACTGAGGTGTCGAAATCTGGTGGCGATCAGAACACCACACAGATTCAGTTCCTGAGCGACGACCGCCAGCGAAACCTGAATACCTATAAATCCGCAGTCTCTCAGACCTACTCGATCGCTCACGACTCAACTCTCCCGGTATATCCGTTGCTGCGCCAACTGGATGAAGACGAAGAGACGGTTGCGGCTTACATGTACGTGCCGAAGGCGAAGGAAAACCGTTACTGGGCGGCCACGGCGTCCTTTGACGATACGCCAACTACTGCGGTTAACGAGGTAGAGACAGTGAGTGTGGTGCTGAACCTGCAGTCACCGGCGATGACGTTCTACAAGGTGACTGACGCTGCCGCCTGACCCGTCAGAGCTTTCACTATTCCATGCCTCCCATAACGGAGGCTTTTTTTCGTAAAGAGGTATCGATGGCGACCAAATTCACCCTTCAGCCCAAACCTACATTCAAGGCCAATGTCTCGATCCCCCGCGCTGGCGATGAGGATGGCGTGCTGACGTTCACGTTCAACCACAAGCCACTTAAAGAACTGGCTGACCTCGAAAAACTCGAAGGTAAAACCGCCACTGATTTTCTGATGGAAATCATTGCTGGCTGGGCACTTCCCGACGCATTCAACGTGGAAAACCTGTCGGTGCTGCTGGAAAACTATCCGGCGGCAATGAAGGCAATCCCGGAAACCTACTACCGCGAGCTGATGGGGCAGCGTGAAAAAAACTGATAGCGGTTGCCTCTGCGTTCTATACGCCTGAGCCCACAGCGGCAGACCTGGCGCCTTACGGGCTTACGCCGGATGACTATGACGATAATATCGTAGATGTCTGGCCCGATATCTGGCCTTCATTCCTGGTGTTTCAGGCTGTTAGCACGCAATGGCGAACGGGAATGGGCGGCACGTCCGGGCTCGACTATAACGTTTTGCCCTGGGTGATGCGTCTGCACAACGTCGACGACGAGGCAACCGCGCTTTCGGATATCCGGGTGATGGAAAGTGCTGCGCTAAAAATTATGCATAAAGAGAGAGCGGAATGAGTAACGACATCGCCACTATTTCCCTGCGTGTAAATACCAGTGAGCTGGAGCGTGGTAACCAGGCATTGGATCGCTTTCAGGAGACCGCGTCCGCCGCGGCAGGTAAAGCGGATGACCTGAATAGTACGTTCCGCACCGGTATCGATAACCAGAAGAAAAACAGCGAAAGCCTCAAGCAACAGCGGCAGGAACTGCAGAATCTACTGAATAAAATCAGCCCCGTAAACAAGGCGCTGGATGAACTGGACACGATCCAGGAGAGCCTGGCGAAGTTTCGCGGCAAAGGGCTGGTAGGGGATGAAGACTTTACTCGCTACAACAGCGTGCTTGAGACGACCCGAGCTAAACTGGCGCAGGTCATGGAGTCTGAGACCGCAGAGGGGCGGGCTCGCATTGAACAGGCACAGGCCGCGCAGCGCGCAGCTGCAGCGGGCAAAACCTTTATCGATTCGCTGGAAGAGCAGGTCACAGCAATCGGGAAAACGCGCGCAGAACTGTTTGAGCTAAAAGCAGCCCAACTTGGCGTGTCCGATCGTGCTGCACCGATGATCGCCCGACTGAAAGAGCAGGAAGAAGCGTGGAAGTCAGGAGCGATCAGCGCGGGGCAATACCGCAACGCGATGCGTTATCTTCCAATGCAAATGACCGACATCGTAACTTCATTAGCGTCCGGTATGCCGGTTTATATGGTAGCCATTCAGCAGGGCGGCCAGCTGCGCGATTCGTTTGGCGGTGTAGGCAATGCTCTGAAAGCGATGTTGTCGATGGTGACTCCTGCCCGAGTGGCCATTGGTGGTCTGGCAGGTGCTGTTCTGATTGCTGCAAAAGCGGGAGCGGACTACTTCACAGCCTACGACGAAATTAACAAGGCCATTATCAGGACAGGCAATATTGCTGGCACTACAGCGCTCCAGGTTATGGCTTCCTCTCAGTCGATTGCTGCCTCTACTGGCGCTACTGTAGAAACCATTCAGAGTCTGATGACTGAACTGATTAGCATGGGTTCGCTCACACAGCAGCAGCTTGAAAAAGCGGCGAGCTCTACTGCACTTGCAGTTCAAACCGGTATTGTTTCGGCGCAGGACATCATCAAGGCCTATCAGGATATTGAAAAGGATCCGGTTAGAGCCCTCCAGAGTCTAAACGAACAATACAACTTCCTGACTGTTTCGCAGCTTAAGCATATTGATGAGCTGGTGAAACAGAAGGACCAGACCGCGGCCGTTACACAGGCTATGGACCTGTTTGGTGATACGATGGCAGAACGCGGAGAACAGGCTTATGACTCGCTGACACCGTTTGGTCGCCTGTGGCTGGATATCAAAGACTGGGCGTCTGAGGCCATGCAGAATATCGGTCAGTGGGTAGCTGAGCTGGCATCAAACACACTGAAGGAATTCAACGCAATTTATTACAGCGTTGCGATAGTTTTCCAGAAGCTGAACCAGATCATTTCTTCCTCTATCGCTGCAGCGATTAATCTCATTCCTGACTGGGCGAAAACGGATACTTTGCAGGGATGGCAGGACTATAACGAACAAATGGCCGGTGCTTATGGCGACAGCGTATCTCAACTGAAAAAAGACTGGGATGCCGCAGACATTAGTGCAAGTAAATACCTTGATACCACCCGCAAGGTAAAAACCGCGACCACTCAGAAAGATCGAGAAGGGGTCGCTGCTTTTGGCAAAAAGACGAAACCCGGAAAACAGGGCACTGTATCGGCTGGCGATCGCAGCATGTATGCTGCCCAGGCCGAGCTACTGGCGCTTCAGGCACAGTTACGCGCGCTGCAACAGCATAAAGGGCTGAACGACACTATCAGCCAACAGCGCAAAGACCTTTGGACTACGGAAGCGAAATTTCAGGTGCTGGAAGAGGCCTCCCGATCTCGCTCTCTGACAAAGCAGGAGCAATCTCTGCTCGCGAGTAAAGACCAGGTGCTGCAGTTAGCGCGGCAGAAAGCCCTGTTGGGTGATCAGATTTCCTCGCAGGAACTGCTGAACAAGCGCATGGATACCTCGCAGAAATACGTAACGCAGATGGCAGAGAAACAGGCCGCATTACTGGGTGGCGCGGGGATGAGTGACCGCCAGGCGCAGCGAGAGCTAGCAAAAAGTCAGCTCGCCGCCGGCTGGAAAAATTCAGGTGGTTCGCTGGATGATGGCGGATATAAGAAGCAGCTTAAAGCGGCGAATGATTACTATGATGCAGAGGACAGGTTGCGTGGCGACTGGTTGACCGGCGCGAAAAAGGGCTGGGCTGATTTCGAAGACAGCGCGACCAATGTCTACTCCCAGGTGCAGACGGTTACCAGCAACGCATTCACCGGCATGGCCAGCACCCTGACTGATTTCTTCACAACAGGTAAATCTAACTTCTCAGATTTCCTTTCCACTTTCCTCAAGGGCATCGCCCAGATGCTGACCCAACTGGCTCTGGTTAATGGAATGAAGTCAGCGTTTGGTGGAACCAGTATCGGTGCGTTCTTTGGTTTCTCAGGTGGTGGTTTGGTCCCCGGTTTTGATGGAGGCGGCTACACGGGAGATGGCGGTAAATACCAACCGAAAGGCATTGTACACGGCGGTGAGTTTGTGTTTACGAAGGAAGCGACAAGTGCATTAGGTGTCGGCAATCTCTATGCGCTTATGCGTGGAGCTCAGGGGTATGCAAACGGCGGTTATGTTGGCACAGCCCCAATGTATGGGCTGCAATCGAATGCAGCTGGTGGCGTAACTGTTCAAACTTCCGTGGTCGTTCAAAACCAGAACACTCACCAGCAGACTTCCGGCAATAACGATGCTATTTCTCGGGCTTACAAACAGACCATCGATCAGTCTGTTCGTGCTGGAATTGCTAAGGAGTTGCAACCCGGAAGGTTGATTTGGAACGCTATGAAAAGCCGTTGATAAACTGATAGCAGTCCCTTGTTTGAGCCTGCTATCACAAGATTAATTATTTACGGGGCAGATACTTATGGGTTGTATATGTCCCACCCTTGTGTGAGGAGCCTTTCCCGTTGGTGTAATGACCACGAGAACCTTTTGCATAAGTGATCGAGGGCGCCACAAGCGCTAAAGAAAGAGCTGCGATTAGTAGTGTTTTCATGAGAACTCGCTGTGTAGTGAAGTAGTGTAATAGCCATTCAAATATACGTAATGAATCGACAATTGGAGATGAAATTTCTTTCAGCGACTAATCGAATTATACCCGCTTCGGCGGGTTTTTTTATGCCCGGAGGAAAAGTGACGATCGAAACATTTACCTGGCGAACCCAGATTCAAGCGGGTATGGAAGGGGAGTTCACTTACACAACACGCTCTGCATCCTTTGGAGACGGCTTTGAACAGATCGCCGGTGAAGGTATCAACCCTGAAAAACAGTCATGGCCGATGACCTTAACGGGAAAAAAAGCTGAGATGCTCGATGCGCTGAGTTTTTGCCGCAAGCACATCACAAAATCCTTTATCTGGACGTCTCCTGTTGGCGAAACCGGTTTATACCGGATTGAAGCTGATTCCATTAAAGCCCAGCCGCTATCCAGCAAAGTGATGACCATAAAAGCAACCTTCAAACAGGCATACGCACCATGATTACTGAAGATTATCAACGCCTCGATCCTGGTGAAAAAATACGTCTTCTTGAGGTAGACGGTTCTGCGTTTGGTCTGGACGACGTTCTGCGCTTTCACGCTTATAACCTCCCGCATACTGAAGAAGAGATTGCGGCTGCTGGTGGCGACGAATCAAAGTTAAAGGCGAAGAGTATCTGGTGGCAGGGCGAAGAGTATGGTGCCTGGCCATATAAGCTCGAGGAACTGGAAGCGTCCACCGATGGCAGTAGCGCCCAGCCGACGCTCACCGTTGCCAACATTGACAGCTCTATCACTGCGCTCTGTCTGGCCTATGACGATATGCTGCAGGCAAAAGTTACGATTCATGACACTTTTGCGCATTACTTAGATGCGCGTAATTTCCCTGATGGAAATCCAACAGCAGATCCCTTGCAGGTGAGGAAGCGGGTTTTCTATATCGACGGTAAAAATAGCGAGCTTCCCGGTGAAAGTATCGAGTTTGTTCTTACCAGCCCGATGGATCTGCAGGGATTGATGATTCCGACCAGACAGCTGCATTCCCTTTGCACATGGTGCATCCGGAATAGGTACCGCACCGGCGATGGGTGCGATTATGCCGGCACGCTTTACTTCGACAAAAACAACAATCCGGTAAGCGATCCCTCATTGGATGAATGCAGCGGCACGCTCACCGCCTGCAAGCTTCGGTTTGGTGAACACAATGAACTTCCTTTCGGTGGTTTTCCTGGAACATCTTTGATCAGGAGCTAACATGCGTCAGAAAACAATTCAGGACATCCTGGCGCATGCTGCGAAAGAATATCCCCGCGAATGCTGTGGCGTGATAGCGCAGAAAAGCCGGGTGGAACGCTATTTCCCATGCCGTAATCTGGCCGTCGAACCAACGGAACAGTTTCACCTTGCGCCAGAGGATTACGCTGCTGCTGAAGACTGGGGGACGATAACGGGAATCGTACATAGCCACCCGGACGCGACGACCCAACCAAGCGAACTGGACAAGGCTCAATGCGATGCAACGTTGCTGCCCTGGCACATTGTTAGTTGGCCGGAAGGAGACTTTCGTACCATTACTCCCCGCGGCGAATTGCCTCTACTCGGGCGCCCGTTTGTGCTCGGACACTACGACTGTTGGGGGCTGGTGATGAGCTATTTCAGGCAGGAACACGGCGTTGACTTGAACGATTATCGGGTGGATTACCACTGGTGGGAAAAGGAGTATCCGGAAAATTTCTATCAGGATTGCTGGTACGAATGTGGTTTCCGCGAATTTAGTGGATCATCAATGCCGGGCGATTTGATCATCATGCAGGTGGAATCGAATAAGTGGAACCATTCAGGGATCTTGCTGGAGGGGAACATGCTTCTCCATCATCTTTATGGTCACCTCAGTCAACGTGTGCCATATGGAGGTTACTGGATGGAGAGAACCATGAAAATTGTCAGGCATAAAAGCCTAATCATGCAGGAGGGATAATGTGCGAATCCGTCCGTACTGTTCGTCTATATGGTGTTTTGGGTACTACGTTTGGCCGCGAATTCCAACTTTCGGTAGCCTCACCAAAAGAAGCCATCCGCGCATTGTGCGTTATCGTGCCAGGCTTTGAGCGTTTTTTGAATACCAGCAAGCAGCGCGGCCTAACCTACGCTGTTTTCAGCGGTAAGCGTAACCTGAACGATGATGAGCTCTCTATGGATCAGAGTACAGCTGACATCCGTATTGCGCCGGTTATCCTCGGGAGTAAACGTGGTGGAGTATTCCAGACCATCTTAGGCGTGGCTTTGGTCGCAGTTGGTGCTGTGGCGTCATACTTTGGCGGTGGTGCTGTCGGCGTTCCTCTAATGCAATTTGGCGCTGCGATGGCCCTTGGCGGTGTCGTTCAAATGCTTTCTCCACAGACAACAGGACTAGCCAGCAAGCAATCGGCAGACAATAAGGCCAGCTACGCATTTGGTGGAGTAACCAATACGACAGCCCAGGGTAATCCTGTGCCGCTCCTTTACGGCAAACGCCGCATCGGTGGAGCGATCATCTCCGCCGGTATCTATGTTGAAGATCAGCAGTAAGCATGCTGTAATGGGCTTACTTAATATGGGGTAACTTGAGCTTAGATTCAAAAATGAAAAAAATATTTACTCTTTTCCTTTGTACTTCCTTATTTTCAGGCATGGCTTTAGCTGATAACCATTACATACCTCTCCTCTATAATTTATCTACTATGTTTGATTTCAATCCAGTTAAAGGAGCTGTCAAATCATTAGATACTGATGTTGAAGAAAATGGTAAGGTCACTTATAAAATCGCCATCAGACTAGCTAAGAATGGTTGTGTCGAAAGCTTAGATCTTGATAACGTTTCGTCTGGTCATGAAACAAATCTAAAAAATAGCAATGGAAGTCTTGTTGGCCAGAGAGATGGTAAGTCTTTCTCTATACAGCTCGATGAAAAATGTAATATTTTGAGTAAAAATGAAAATGGTGATGAGTTGCGATATAGTCTTTACTCGAATGGCTTAATTAAAGATACCTATTATTTAGGTAAGAAAATATCTGAGCATTTTTATGATGATAATTCTAATTTGATACGTTCTGAGTTTTATGGTTCTGGAAAGGTCCTCTCTAAAAACGAAATATCTTATGTTGATAAAGACAGGAAGCCTCTTGATTATAAAATTATAAACACATCAGTTTACTCGGACGGTTATACAGCAACGAATACTTGTCATTATAGCGAAAAGCTTGTTCCTGAAATATGTAAAGTAACAATGCAGAGCGCAGGGAATCCTGTGCCGAAGCCAGTACTAATGACAGCGAATACGAAAGTTGAATTCTACTAGATTAAACACATTTCAATAAGCCACCTCCGGGTGGCTTTTTTTATGGGCGCAATATGGCTATAGCAACCGCTATTAAAGGCCGCAAGGGCGGCAGTTCAAGCTCAAGAACTCCTACAGAACAGCCAGACGATCTGCAGTCAGTAGCCAAGGCAAAAATCCTTCTCGCGCTGGGAGAGGGGGAGTTTGCTGGTGGCCTTACTGCGCGCGATATTTATCTCGATGGCACCGCACTTGAGAACGCAGATGGTTCACAGAACTTCAGCGGTGTGGCGTGGGAGTTTCGTTCTGGAACTCAGGCGCAAAAATACATTCAAGGGATCCCGGGTACCGAAAATGAAATCAATGTAGGTTCCGAAGTTTCCAGCTCTACAGCGTGGACGCGCACGTTCACCAATACGCAGCTTTCAGCTGTTCGCCTGCGTCTAAAATGGCCTTCTCTCTTCAAACAGGAGGATGATGGCGATCTGGTTGGCTATTCGGTCAACTACGCAATTGACCTGCAGACAGATGGCGGTACCTGGCAGACGGTGCTAAATACCAGCGTGACCGGGAAAACCACCTCTGGTTACGAGCGCAGCCACCGTATCGATTTATCTCAGGCTGGCAGCATCTGGACCATCAGGCTGCGTAAGATTACAGCTGACGCAAATAGCGCGAAGATTGGCGACACGATGACGCTGCAAAGCTTCACAGAAGTAATCGACGCCAAACTGCGCTATTCGAATACCGCGCTACTGTACATCGAATTTGATTCGAGCCAGTTCAATGGCTCGATACCGCAAATATCCTGCGAGCCCCGCGGGCGTGTTATTCGTGTGCCCGATAATTATGACCCCGAAACACGAACGTACAGCGGCACCTGGACGGGCGCATTTAAGTGGGCATGGACGGATAACCCTGCGTGGATATTTTACGATCTGGTGGTCACTGACCGCTTCGGCCTTGGTAATCGGCTAACGGCAGCCAATATCGACAAATGGACGCTTTATCAGGTCGCTCAATATTGTGATCAACCGGTACCGGATGGTAAGGGTGGTAGCGGAACTGAACCTCGTTACACCTGCAACGTATACATTCAGGATCGAAATGACGCTTACACCGTCCTGCGTGACTTCGCCGCCATTTTTCGAGGCATGATCTACTGGGGAGACGACCAGATTGTTGCCCTTGCGGACATGCCCAGAGATGTCGATTTTACCTACACGCATGCTAACGTTGTCGACGGCAAATTCGTATATTCCAGCAGCACAACCAAAAGTCGCTACACAAACGCTCTTGTATCCTGGTCTGATCCGGCAAATGGGTATGCTGATGCAATGGAGCCCGTCTTCGAGCAGGCTTTGGTGGCGCGCTATGGTTTCAACCAGCTTGAGATCACCGCCATCGGTTGCACCAGGCAGTCTGAGGCTAACAGAAAAGGGCGCTGGGGGATCCTGACCAACAATAAAGATAGGATTGTAACGTTTGACGTTGGTCTGGACGGCAATATTCCTCAGCCGGGCTACATAATTGCTGTTTCTGATCGCAATCTCTCTGGTCGAGATTTAGGCGGTAGATTATCCGCGGTTAATGGTCGTGTACTCAAACTTGACCGGGTACCAAGTGCTAAGACCGGTGACAGGATAATGGTAAACCTGCCGTCGGGCATTACCCAATCCCGGACGATTCAGTCCCTGTCCGGTGAAATGGTCACCGTAACAACTTCCTTTAGTGAACTTCCGCAGGCTGAGGCTGTATGGGTAATTGAATCTGATGAACTCTATGCGCAGCAGTACAGGGTAATTAGTGTCACCGATAACAATGACGGGACATATACCATCACGGGGGCAAATCACGATCCGGATAAATATGCCCGAATCGATACGGGTGCTGTAATTGATCAGCGGCCGGTGAGTGTCATTCCTCCTGGTAACCAGTCGCCGCCAGCCAACATCGCGATCAGCTCGTTTTCGGTGGTTCAGCAGAATATCAGCGTCGAAACCATGCGAGTGAGCTGGGATCAGGCACAAAATGCCATCGCCTATGAGGCGCAATGGCGCCGCAATGATGGGAACTGGGTTAACGTGCCGCGCAGCTCTACCACGTCATTCGACGTCCCGGGGATTTACGCCGGACGGTACCTGGTGCGCGTGCGAGCTATCAACGCAGCGGAAATTTCTTCCGGGTGGGGATATTCAGAAGAGAAGACGTTGACCGGCAAAGTGGGCAATCCGCCCAAGCCAGTGGGCTTTATGGCTACGGCCATCAACTGGGGTATTCGTCTGAACTGGGGGTTCCCGGGAAACACCGGCGATACCCTCAAAACAGAAATCCAGTACACGACCAACAGCGACTTTTCCGATCCGTTGCTGCTATCGGACGTACCTTATCCATCTGCTGAATATACCCAGCTCGGGCTGAAAGCCGGGCAGGAATTCTGGTATCGCGCGCAGTTGGTTGATAGAACGGGTAACGAGTCCGGCTATACCGACTGGATCAGGGGAATGTCTAACGATAATGCTGATGATTATCTGGGTGAAATCGCAGACGATTTCCTTAACTCGGCCGACGGCGACCGCTTGACCAGCGATATTGATACCAATCTTGAAGCTGCAATGCAGAACGCGCTGGCCAACCACGGAATAGTTGAACATCAATGGGCGCAATACGGAGAGGTACGCGCCGATATCCTGGTTGTAAAAACGACTATTGCTGAGGTGGATAGGGCAATGGCCGAAATGTCGACACAGGTGCAGGCGCAGATCGACAACGTCACCGCTTCCCTGGAAGACAAGCTCACAGCCGTTGTCGATGCCTCTGGTGCTTCGGCAATATACACCCTCAAAACAGGTGTGAGGATAAACGGGGTGATTTACAACGCCGGGATGTCGATTGCTGTGCTTGCTGAGGCCGGGAAACCGGTAGTAACTAGGGTTGGCTTTAACGCTAATCAGTTCGTGCTGATGAGTGGCAGTGGTGATACCCAGTATTCACCGTTCGCAGTGGTTAATGGTCAGGTCTTTATTAGCTCAGCATTTATTCAGGATGGCACGATCACCAATGCTAAAATTGGCAACTTCATCCAGTCCAACAATTACGTACCAGGGCAGTCCGGGTGGAAACTGGACAAAGGCGGTACCTGGGAAAACTACGGCAGCGATGGGCAGGGCGCAAGAAAGACCACGAACGTTACTGACAGCATCAGGGATGCGAATGGTGTCCTCCGCGTACAGATTGGTAAACTTACAGGAGTATTTTAATGACGTGGGGCATTCAGACATGGGATGCCAATGGCAATCCGAACAATTATGGTATTAAGCCAGTTTCAGTGGTCGGACGTATTCAACTTTCTGAGGGGCAAAACTCTGGAAGCTGGTCATTTACCATTCCGGCAGGAATGAAGGTCGGATTTGTCGTTTCTCTGGATAAGGGGGCGGTCTCGGTAGGGCGCAGTATCGTCGCCAGCGGAAATACGATAACTCTTGGCGCGGCAAACAGCGTTGGGATTGGAAACTATCCAGCCTCTGAATGTGAGCTCGTAGTTTTTGTGGAGAAAGCATAATGGCAGATTATGGCGCACTGATAGCTCTGGATAATGGAAATCCCTTTATTACGCCTCAGTCCACGCCATTTTGTCTCTACAGGAGGGTAGTGGTTAACTCAGTAGCAAGCGGGGCATATCACGGTGCATCTGCAACAATAGCTCTGGACGTTTCTTATCCGGCGATGGTTTTTTGCAAAACGAGTGATACTGCTCAGCCTACTGTGGTTACTGCAGCCAGATCAGGAGGAAATATTCTTGTTGGATCAAGCAATGCCTATGGACAGGCACATACATTAACGGCTTACATCTTTGCTATTTATCCTCAGACATTGCCAAAATGGGGATTTGCTATCTGGGATGCCACCGGGAAGTTGGTTCTGACAAACGAGAGTCGGATATTGAGTGACCTTGTGACTGTTGGGACGCCTGGAGCTACGACAGGTGGAATTAATATTGACGTCACTCTGCCTGGTAGTTATGCGGTGGCACCCGCTATTCTTGGCTCCCAGATCATCCAGAACAATAACACTAAACCACCCACTATTGTGAATATCACAGCCTACTCTGGATGTCGGTTTAATGGTTCATCAACCAGAATTAATGCCGCGCCCTCGACAACGGCTACCGGTTCTGCTGCGGGTGGGACAACGACTGGAATAGCTTTGACGGCTATCAACACCGCCGCCTATGATTGATCGTTTTAAGCGATCAAATTCACTTAATTGATCTGTTATATCTATTTTATATTTCAGTACCGCTGCGTTAGTTTTCACTTAATAAAAACTAATCAAGGTGTGAAATGACGAAAATAATGTTAGCGATGGCATTTTGCCTATTTCTTTCTGCTTGCTCTGGTTCAGTTCTGCAAAAGCAAAAGCCATTATGCGAGGCAGAAGCACTTATTGGAGGTCAGGTTCTGTCGGTACAGATTTACGATGTGCGCAAAGTAGCCAATCAGACAGAATATAGGGCAGGCTACCCTTTCAATTGGCGATGGGTGAGCAAAAATAACTTCACCAGGTCGACCTGTTCAAAGTGAACAAAACAAGAACCCGCTTCGGCGGGTTTTTTATTATCTGCACTCAGGAGTCTTTTATGTCGGCAGGTACCCTCACCCTGACAAACGGGTCCGCCATTGTTGGCGGTTCCGGAACCTCATTCACAACAGAACTCACCGCAGGTGACTTCATTGTCTCTACTGTGGGCGGTATTCCTTTTACGCTGCCAGTGAAAACGGTCGATAGTGACACGCAGCTTACGCTTGTCAGCAACTTCCCCGGGCCAACGCAATCCGGCGCTGCCTGGTCAGCCGTCCCCCGTGTGGCGCTGAATATGGTAACTGCCGCGCTGGTGGCGCAAAGTGCTGAAGCGCTGCGTGGACTGAATTACGACAAACAGAACTGGCAAAGTATTTTTTCTGGAACCGGAAATGTAACGGTAACCCTGCCAGATGGAACAACATGGACGGGCCCAGCCTGGAATAGCATTACAACATCACTTTCAGGCAAGGCGGCAAAAGGTGCAAACCGCGATATCACCTCTCTCAGCGGACTTACGACAGCGCTATCTGTAGAACAGGGCGGTACCGGTTCGACAACGGTATCAGGCGCTCGCACAAACCTCGGTTTAGGAAACAGCTCTACCAGGGATGTTGGAACAGCAGCGGGAACAGTGGCCGCTGGTAACGATTCACGATTAAATTCCGTCGATCAGAAAACGGGTGGGAAAATCACGAGCCCAATTACAGTCCAGCCCGGCGTAGGCGGTAATCCCGGATTTGCCATCAGTTCAGGAGATAATGGCGTCGGTGGTTTGATGAATAACGGAATCAACCTGATCGTTGCCAATGGGTATAACCCAAATACAGGAAATTATGTCAACATTCTTAGAGGAACCTGGTATACAGGGGAATGGACATTCGGGGGGGCCCGTGGCGGCGGGGCTAATTTTGATAACGTGACATTGGGCCTGAAAGGGTCTGATCAGGAAGGACTTGTTGCATGGGTATTCCATTCAAATGGCGCTGCGATAGGCAATTGGGTAACTTCTTCCGATGAGCGCATTAAAGAAAATATAACGGTAATAGCTGATCCGCTTATGAAAATGCAGCAGCTTCGAGGCGTTGAATGGGATCGCCTCGATACACCTGCGCACGGGTATGGCTTCATAGCTCAGGAAGTCGAGAAGGTTTTTCCTGACGCAGTTAAATCATATGGAAAAACAACCTTACGAGATGGCTCAGAAATTGAGGATGTAAAATCAGTAGATACCTTCGGTGTGGCCGCCGCCCTTCACCATGAAGCAATCCTTGCTCTAATGGATGAAGTTAGTTGCCTCAAAAGGCTAATCAAAGAACTGGATGTAGGGGCGTTGGATTAAAACTACTCAATTGGAGTTTGAATCGAATAATTTACAAAAGTCATAATTCGAAACGAGAGAGAAACTTAGAAACGAAACGGCGAAGCTTTAAGCAGTGAGGGTAGGGCCTGTATCTTGCGGACACTTACAAATAAAACTACTGTATATAAAAACAGTATTTGAGGTGTGTGCAATGGAATTCATCAGGCCAACAGAACTGCGAGAAATTTTCACTCTTCCGCTTTTCAGTGACTTAGTACAGTGTGGTTTCCCAAGCCCCGCGGCTGATTACGTGGAACAGCGCATCGATCTCAATGAGTTACTTGTTGCTCACCCGAGTTCCACATACTTCGTTAAAGCCGCGGGTGATTCAATGATCGAAGCGGGGATCAGCGACGGTGATCTGCTGGTGGTGGACAGCTCACGCACTGCTGAGCATGGTGACATTGTGATCGCCGCGGTGGAAGGGGAATTTACTGTTAAACGCCTGCAGTTACGCCCGACAGTCCAACTCATCCCAATGAATAGCGCCTACAGTCCGATTGTTGTAGGCAGCGAAGATACGCTGGACGTTTTCGGCGTTGTTACTTTCATCGTCAAATCGGCGAGCTGAGTATGTTTGCGCTCTGTGACGTGAATTCGTTCTACGCATCATGCGAGACGGTGTTTCGTCCCGATTTGAAAGGGCGGCCAGTGGTTGTTCTTTCGAACAATGACGGCTGCGTAATCGCGCGCAGCGCCGAGGCCAAGGCGGCTGGAATCACCATGGGGGAGCCATATTTCAAGCAAAAGGAGCTTTTCCGGCGCGCTGGCGTTGTTTGCTTCAGCAGCAATTATGAGCTGTATGCTGATATGTCGAACCGTGTGATGACCACGCTGGAGGAAATGAGCCCCCGCGTCGAAATTTACAGTATCGATGAAGCTTTTTGCGACCTGACAGGTGTTCGCAACTGCCGTGACCTTACGGAGTTCGGCAAAGAGATCCGCGCTACCGTTCTGAAGCGTACGCACCTGACCGTTGGGGTTGGCATCGCGCAGACAAAAACACTCGCTAAGCTGGCAAACCACGCAGCCAAGAAATGGCAGAGACAGACGGGCGGAGTTGTTGATTTGTCAAATATCGATCGCCAGCGTCGGTTGTTAGCTGTCGTGCCTGTAGAGGATGTATGGGGCGTCGGCAGGCGCATCAGTAAGAAGCTGAACGCCATGGGTATCAAAACGGCTTTGGACCTCTCTATGCAGAGTACGTGGATTATTCGGAAGCACTTTAACGTAGTACTCGAGCGAACGGTCCGGGAGCTGCGCGGCGAACCATGTCTGGATCTGGAGGAATTTGCACCAGCTAAACAGGAAATCGTCTGCAGCCGGTCATTCGGCGAACGCGTTACTGAGTATGAACAGATGCGCCAGGCTATCTGCAGCTATGCTGCCCGTGGTGCTGAAAAACTGCGGGGTGAACATCAGTACTGCCGCTTTATCTCTGCGTTCGTGAAAACCTCTCCCTTTGCGCTTAACGAGCCGTATTATGGTAACAGTGCGTCCATGAAGCTTCTTACCCCCACTCAGGATTCACGCGACATCATTAACGCCGCGGTAAAGTGCCTGGACAAAATCTGGAAGGATGGCCATAGGTACCAGAAAGCCGGCATTATGCTGGGTGATTTCTTCAGTCAGGGGGTAGCCCAGCTCAAATTGTTCGATGAAAACGCGCCGCGGCCCGGTAGTGATAAACTGATGGAGGTTCTTGATCAACTCAATGCCAGAGACGGCAGAGGAACTCTCTACTTTGCCGGGCAGGGCATTCAGCAACAGTGGCAAATGAAGCGAGAAATGCTGTCGCCTCGATATACGACGAGATATTCAGATCTGCTAAGAGTCCGATAAGTATTCCTGATGTCTTGGTCCGCTTTGTGCCAAAAGCGGAAGCTACTCCCCCATTCGGTGTTAATCGATACAGAGCAGATCAATCTTCGACAAAGAAAATGAGAGGCTTATCACTCCTCATATGAAAATTATTGTAGTAAAGTGAATAGTCAATTTATCGTTTATAAATCATTGGTATATATG
>NZ_JAWNDD010000014.1:0-41290 GCF_034106785.1 Enterobacter sp. 241F3 | reverse complement strand
ATCCCAATAGATACGGTAATACTCTTTCATAGCTGATAGTAGAAACATCTCAGTAGCGATCCTATCAAAACCATTATTTTTCTTATTCATTTATTTTTCCTTTTCTTTGTTTATAGTGTAAAATACCCTGCATTATTAATGCATAAAATATTTTAGTTTCTTATTTTTTAATATTGTAAAAAACACAGCGTTTAACGTTTTACATAAAACCTCCTCATCGCATTAATAGTGTATTGTTCATTAATCAGCGTGTTTACGTGAAAACTGAATAATATTTTCAATCCATTCATCGATTTCACTTTCAACAAAAGCTCTGGCTCTTATTCCAATCTTTATCGGTTCTGGGAATACGCCTCTGCTAATAAGTCGATAAATCCATGCTTTGCTATATCCTGTTTTATTCATCACTTCCGGCAGGCGAATAAGTCTTCTTGTTGTCATATATTTCTCCGTTGTTGTTTTGATGAATGTAGTATCTGCAGATCGCTTATGACGTTCAAGCCTCGGAAAATCAGAATTGAACTTGAATTGAGTGTTTTTCATACAATAACAGATGAAATGGCGGGAGAGCTGTCACTGGGCGGGGTGTAGAGCGATTTAGCAATAAGTGCTATTTATTTTGCTGTTTTAAGGTATTTTATAATTTACATAATAATCAATTAGTTAATCAATATCAGTTTAAATTCTGACTTAATTCTTATCTGCTTTAGCCAAAAAAAAGGGCTATGCCCGTTAAGACATAGCCATTCTTTCATCAGCAGTTATCCTTACCCACGTCGATTAAACGCTCCCTGCACCACATTGCCGCCTTTCTCAAGGCTTGCCATGTAGTCGGCATACCATTGCAGCATCTCACGTCTGCCATCGAGATATTGCGCATGGTTGTAGGTGCCACGGATAGCATTCTTATCCACATGCGCCAGTTGGGTTTCAATCCATGCGGTGTTATAGCCCTGTTCATGAAGAACGGTGCTCATGGTATGACGGAAACCATGACCCGTAACCCGGCCTGTATAGCCAATTCGCTTAAACACCTGATTGATACTGGCTTCACTCATGGTCTTACTTGGATCATTGCGTCCCGGAAACAGTAAAGGAAATTGCCCCGTCATTGCTCTGATCTGTTCGATAATGGTTAACGCTTGGGTAGAGAGCGGGATGATATGGGGATGACGCATTTTCATGCGTTCAGCAGAAATTTCCCATAGCGCTTTCTTGGTATCGATTTCTGACCATAACGCACCGCGCAATTCCCCTGTTCTCAGGCCGGTAATGATGAGCAATCTTGCTGCCAGCACCATCAATTCACTACCAGAGTAGCCCGTAAGGGCTTTAAAGAAGGCAGGAAGCTCTTCGGTGGTCAGGAATGGGTAATGTGTAGATTCATGCCCCTGCATGGCACTGGTGAGATCTGGCGCGGGATTATACTCAGCCCTGCCTGTCACAATGGCATAGCGAAACACTTCGCCGCAGCGTTGACGTACTTTCTTGGCTTTCTCGGTCGCTCCCCTGTCTTCCATCTTTTTCAGCACGTTCAGCAATTCCAGCGGCTTAATGTCTGCGATTGGGCGTTGACCAATGAACGGGAAGACGTCTTTGTTGAAGGCTTCAAGAATGTCAGAGGCATATCCCGCAGACCATTTCTTCACTTTCATGCTGTGCCATTCGAGCGCAATTTCTTGAAAGGTGTTTTTGACCTGCGCTTCACGCTCAACTTTTTGTTCTTTTTTAGCCTCCAAAGGATCGATACCCCCAGCGATACCCTTTCGAGCTTCATCACGTTTTGCTCTGGCATCAGCCAAGGACACATCGGGATATACCCCCAGCGCCAATAACTTTTCCTTTCCATCGATACGATACTTTAAACGCCAGTAGCGTGACCCGTTGGTTTTCACCAATAAGTAGAGGCCACCACCATCAGCCATCTTGTAGGGTTTCTCTTTGGGCTTGGCAGTCTCGACCTGTCTGGCATTGAGCTTCATCTGGGGGTATCTCCTTTAGACCGAACAGCGAATACCCCCATTGATACCCCCAACTCACCGTAGATTTCCGTGAACGTGAGTAGACGAGCAGAGACAATAAGGGCCGTAAAACCACGTATTATAAGGGTTTAAAGGGTGTTTGAGTAGACTTAAGGAGACGTTAAAATAGGTAGGATGGTGCCGATAATAGGAGTCGAACCTACGACCTTCGCATTACGAATGCGCTGCTCTACCAACTGAGCTATATCGGCCCTGAGAGGCCGGTTACGAGCGTAACCACGGGGCAAAAGGTTAGATCTATCCGGGTGATGCGTCAATGCCCTTTTGAATCAAACGGCTACTTTTGCATCACCCGCGATTATTTACGCACGAATCGTATCGTCACCGAAGCCGATCCACTTATACGTGGTTAGTGCTTCCAGCCCCATCGGACCGCGCGCGTGCAGTTTCTGCGTACTGACCGCCACCTCAGCGCCGAGGCCGAACTGACCGCCGTCGGTGAAGCGGGTGGAGGCATTCACATACACCGCAGATGAATCCACTTCGTTCACGAAGCGATCGGCATTGCGCAGCGTACGCGTCAGGATGGCGTCAGAATGCTGCGTGCCATGCTCACGGATGTGCGCAATCGCGTCGTCAAGATCGCTCACGATTTTCACGTTCAGATCCAGTGACAGGAACTCGTCGTCGTACTGCTCCGCGTTGACGGGAACGACGTTAGCCGGGCCATCCTGCAGCAGTGCGAGCGCACTGGCGTCAGCATGCAGCGTCACGCCGCTCTCTGCCATCTGTTTGCTCAGGGCCGGCAGGAAGGTGTTCGCTATGTCCTGATGCACCAGCAGCGTTTCCACGGTGTTACAGGTGCTTGGACGCTGGGTCTTCGCGTTCACGATAATCTTCAGCGCCGGTGCAATCTCAGCGCTGTCGTCTACCACGATATGACACACGCCAATACCGCCGGTGATAACCGGAATCGTCGACTGCTCGCGGCACAGCTTGTGCAGGCCCGCGCCACCGCGTGGGATCAGCATGTCGATGTATTTGTCCATGCGCAGCATTTCGTTGACCAGCGCGCGGTCCGGGCTCTCGATCGCCTGTACGGCACCCGCCGGCAAGCCACACTCTTCCAGCGCCTGCTGAATGACTTTCACCGTCGCGGCATTGGTGCGCCAGGTCTCTTTCCCACCGCGCAGAATGGCGGCGTTGCCGGTTTTCAGGCACAGGGAGGCGACATCCACCGTCACGTTTGGTCGGGCTTCATAAATAACGCCGATAACGCCGAGCGGCACGCGACGGCGCTCCAGGCGTAAACCGCTGTCCAGCAGCCCACCGTCAATCACCTGCCCTACCGGGTCGGCCAGATTGCATACCTGACGAACATCGTCGGCGATGCCTTTCAGGCGGGCCGGGGTCAACGCCAGACGGTCGAGCATCGCTTCGCTCAGACCGTTGCGGCGCGCTTCCAGTAAATCCTGCTCGTTGGCGAGCAAAATCTCCTGAGACTGTGATTCGAGATAATCAGCGATTTTTTCCAGCACGCGGTTTTTCTCGCGGCTGGAAAGGAGCGCCAGTTTATAAGAGGCGGCCTTCGCGGCGGCGCCCATTTGTTCCAGCATGTTCTGGCTCCTTAACGAATAATCATGTCATCGCGATGCACGGCAACCGGGCCATATTCATAGCCCAGAATGGCGTCGATCTGCTGCGAATGGTGACCCGCGATGCGGCGCAGGGCATCGCTGTTATAGCGGCTTACGCCGTGGGCGATGTCGCGACCTTCGAGGTTACGGATACGGATCACTTCACCACGGGAGAAGTTGCCTGTCACGCTTTTAATTCCTTTAGGAAGTAATGAACTTCCTCGTTCCAGAATCGCGGCGGTTGCCCCTTCATCGACGACGAGTTCGCCCGCAGGCGGCGCGCCAAATATCCAGCGCTTACGGTTTTCCAGCGGGGATTCCTGAGCGTGGAAGCGGGTGCCGACGGAGATGCCTTCCATCACGTCGCCAATCACGCCAGGGCGGCTGCCCGCCGCAATGATGGTGTCGATACCGGCGCGGCACGCCACGTCGGCGGCCTGCAGCTTGGTCCCCATCCCGCCCGTTCCGAGGCCGGACACGCTGTCACCGGCGATGGCGCGCAGCGCATCGTCGATACCATGAACGTCGGTAATCAGCTCGGCTTCCGGGTTAGCGCGCGGATCGGCAGTGAACAACCCCTGCTGATCGGTCAACAACAGTAATTTATCGGCTCCGGCCAGAATGGCGGCCAGAGCCGAAAGGTTATCGTTATCACCCACTTTGATTTCAGCGGTAGCAACGGCATCGTTTTCGTTAATGACCGGAACAATATTGTTGTCCAGCAGCGCGCGCAGGGTATCGCGGGCGTTCAGGAAGCGCTCTCTGTCTTCCATATCCGCACGCGTCAGCAGCATCTGCCCGACATGAATGCCATAGATAGAGAACAGCTGTTCCCAGAGTTGAATGAGTCGGCTTTGTCCCACGGCGGCCAGCAGCTGTTTGGAGGCGATCGTCGCGGGGAGTTCGGGGTAACCCAGGTGTTCACGCCCGGCGGCAATCGCCCCGGAGGTCACAATCACAATACGATGCCCTGCGGCATGTAACTGAGCGCACTGACGTACAAGCTCAACAATGTGGGCGCGATTTAGGCGGCGCGATCCGCCTGTTAAAACACTGGTACCGAGTTTTACCACCAGCGTCTGGCTGTCACTCATGATTCTCTGCCGTTCAACGATAAGGGAAAGTAATGTCAAACGAACGTTTTAACAGGAGTCAGCCCCGTTGCCAACTGCCTTAGCACATCGCGAAACACTTTGTTGCGCGGGATCAGGAAGCGTAGCGGGAGAATTTGACAGTTTTATTACCGAAATAATAAATCACAGTTTTTTAAAATTATTCTTAGTTTGTCATAAAAGTTTCATTCCAGAACGATAAAACCCTTCCTGTTTTTTCACGGGACTTAAGCATGAGCTTATCGTCCAGCGAATTTTTTAGCGCGTTTATAAGACAGGATCGAAAATGAAAAAGAGCACTCTGGCATTAATGGTTATGGGCGTAGTGGCTTCTGCATCCGTTCACGCAGCTGAAGTTTATAATAAAAATGGTAATAAGCTGGACGTGTACGGCAAAGTGAAAGCCATGCACTACATCAGCGATGATACTACCAAAGATGGCGATCAGACTTACGTTCGTTTCGGTTTTAAAGGCGAAACGCAGATTAACGATCAGCTGACGGGCTATGGCCGTTGGGAATCTGAATTTGCAGGTAACAAAGCCGAGAGCGACTCTACTCAGAAGACGCGTCTGGCGTTCGCGGGCCTGAAGCTGAAAAACTTTGGTTCTCTGGATTACGGTCGTAACCTGGGTGCCCTGTATGATGTCGAAGCATGGACCGACATGTTCCCTGAGTTCGGTGGCGACTCTTCCGCGCAGACCGATAACTTCATGACCAAGCGTGCGACCGGTCTTGCCACTTACCGCAATACCGACTTCTTCGGCGCGGTTGACGGCCTGGACATGACCCTGCAGTACCAGGGTAAAAACGAAAACCGTGACGCCAAGAAACAGAACGGTGACGGTTTTGGTACCTCTCTGACCTATGACTTCGGCGGCAGCGATTTCGCCGTCAGCGGCGCCTACACCAACTCTGACCGCACCAACGCTCAGAACCTGCTGGCACGTGGCCAGGGTCAGAAAGCAGAAGCCTGGGCTACCGGTCTGAAATATGACGCGAACGATATTTATCTGGCTGCAATGTATTCAGAAACCCGCAATATGACGCCAATTTCCGGTGGGTTTGCAAATAAAGCGCAGAACTTTGAAGTGGTCGCACAATATCAGTTCGACTTCGGTCTGCGCCCGTCCCTGGGTTATGTCCAGTCTAAAGGCAAAGATATCGAAGGTATTGGCGACGAAGATCTGGTCAAATATATTGACGTTGGCGCGACCTATTACTTCAACAAAAATATGTCCGCCTTTGTTGATTATAAAATCAACCAGATTGACGACAAAAATAAACTGGGCGTGAGCAGTGATGACATCGTTGCACTGGGTATGACCTACCAGTTCTAAGATTATCCGAATAAGAAAATCCCGGCAGTTGAGCCGGGATTTTTTTGCCCGGTGGCGCTGCGCTTACCGGGCCTACGGGATAGTGCATTTTGTAGGCCGGGTAAGGCGAAGCCGCCACCCGGCGCTGTGACGCTATCAGGCAGTCAGCTTCACCGCTTCGCTGGAAAAGTCATCTGCGGGTTCGAACTTGAGATCCAGAGTCGCCAGCAGTGCGCTCGCTTTGTCGTGAAACTCTTTCAGGGTGTATTCCAGGCGGTCAATGACTTCCTGATCTTTAATGGTGGTCGCCTGCCAGTTGCCGTCTTTATTAAACAGGCCAAACTGGTAGCTATACGTAAAGCGTTTTTCCTCTGCTTCCATTTCCATCCACCAGCCCCAGAATTCACGTTTTTCGGGTGCAGGCTTCACGTTGACGCATACAGCCAGGCAGTCGAAAAAAAAGCGATTCTCTTCACACTGCTCTTCTCGAATATACGGGCCAAGAGCCATGAACTTCTTAATCAATCTACTTTTCGGGTGTCCACTCGGTAACGTCATTGCGATCTCCTTTTGTGAAGCCACTGTTTTACCAAACCAGCGAAATTTAGCAATCTATTAACACAATCTCTGAGCGATCCAGCGCGTAATCTCTTTCAGTGCTTTGTCGAAATTCTGATAGACCGGGCTGAACGGCACCTCAAGCAATTTGCCATCCGCAGATGACGAAGTGATTAAGCGTGACTCTTCTTCCGGGCTAAACGGATCGTTTTTCCAGAACCCCGACAGCATCGGCGTTGGGCAGCGACGTCCCAGCAAGCCTTGCGTTTTTAACGAGTAGCGATTGAGCTCAACGCGCAGCGCTTCGTCTGATGCATCATGCATGCCAAGACGGCTGGCCAGCACATCAAGGTACATTTCAGGTACGTTGCCCTGACGTGCGGGATCGCTGAGCAGGGCGTGTACGACCGGGCCGAGGCAGGCGACGGCTTTAAGGCGAGAAGATTCAAGGTAAGCCAGACGCACCGCGACGTTAGCGCCGAAACGGAAGCCGAATGCCGCCACGCGGGTGTGATCAACCCACGGAATGTTTTCCAGCGCTTTTAGCGCATGCTGGTGCAGCAGGCTGGAATCCTGAGTCAGTTTCCATTTGGATGAGAAACCAATTGAAGGCATATCAAGCGTCAGCATCGCGATCCCTTTTGGTGCGAAGTAGCGCTCATACAGGCTGTAATAGTCGATTTGCAGCGAATCCAGCCCCCCGCACATGAGGACAGTCGGGAACGGACCTTCACCTTCAGGCATATGCAGGAACCCGGTGATGGATGACCCACCCGGAATGGTAAACTCGAGTTCGCGCATCTGGCCCGGCAGGCGTTGAGCCGCCTCTTCGTAAGCGCGATTCGCCAGCGCCTGTGCCTGCTCAGCCAGCTCATCACCTTTCAGATGTGGATACGCGGCGATGGCGTAGAGATTGGCCGCATGCAGCCAGTGCTTGCCGCTGCGCGTGGCATCCTCTTCCTGGCTGGCTTTTTGCTGCCAGACCATCGCCTGTTTAGACCACTCATAGATCCAGTTTCCGCCACGGTAGCCCACCACGGTATCATAGAGTTCGCTGTCGGTACGCTCGGCTTCACTCATTACGATACGTGCCTGCACATCGAGGATTTCACGGGGGTCGATACCGCGCCAGATCCACATCAGGCGGTTAATCATGCGATACCAGTGAGGCACGTTTTTACCGTCTAACGCGGACTGGACGGCAGGCTGGGTACCCGGATTAAAGCGACGCACCAGCGTCGACGTTTCAGGATGTTTGAAACGGGGTTTGAAGAGTGTCTCGGTGAGATTCGCCTGCGTCATTGCGTTGCCTCCATGAATACGTCATATGAAGACTATTGTAACGCGTGGCAGGCCAAAAAGAACAACGCCCGACATAGCCGGGCGTGTAAAGTTACGTACTGGTATTAACGGCCTGAAATCGGCGGTACAAAGACCACGCCCATATCCCATGGCTGTTCAATCCAGGTATCCTGCGGGATATCAATCACGTAATCGTCAACCAGCGGGCGGCCAGCCGGTTTAGCGAAGATAGTGACGAAGTGCGCTTTAGGATACATTTCGCGGATAGCGACCGCAGTACCGCCGGTATCCACCAGGTCATCAATAACGATGAAGCCTTCACCGTCACCTTCCGCACGTTTCAGCACGGTCAGCTCGCGCTGGTTGTCATGGTCATAGCTGGAGATGCAAACGGTATCGACATGACGAATACCCAGCTCACGTGCCAGCAGCGCCCCCGGTACCAGACCGCCACGGCTGACGGCAATAATGCCTTTCCACTGTTCGGAAGGCATCAGACGCGCAGCCAGTTTGCGTGCGTGAATCTGCAACATGTCCCAGGTGACGACGTATTTTTCGCTCATGTGAAGTGTCCCAGCCTGTTTTTATACGGCTTAAAAAGTGTTCGAGGGGGAAATAGGTTGCGCGAGATTATAGAGATCTGACGCACTAAAAACCAGTGTTTAGCGCCCTCTGCCTGAGTTTTTACATGCTTTATGCTACCAGCCAGCAGAGAAAGTGGTATTCTCAGTTTCATCTCGCAAGCCTGACTTGTGGTAACTATTAACCTGCTAACCCTGTGACCTGCAACCCTGTTTGCAGCGCCTCGACAAGGAGACTTATCGTGTCTGAACTGTCTCAACTATCTCCGCAGCCGCTGTGGGATATTTTTGCCAAAATCTGCTCCATTCCACACCCTTCCTACCATGAAGAACAGCTTGCCGAACATATTATGGGCTGGGCGAAGGAAAAAGGTCTGCATGCTGAACGCGACCAGGTTGGCAATATTCTGATCCGCAAACCTGCAACCGCAGGCATGGAAAACCGCAAACCGGTTGTGCTGCAGGCGCACCTGGACATGGTGCCACAGAAGAACAACGACACCGTTCACGACTTCACCAAAGATCCGATTCAACCGTACATCGACGGCGACTGGGTGAAAGCACGCGGCACCACGCTGGGCGCGGATAACGGCATCGGTATGGCGTCTGCGCTGGCGGTGCTGGCTGACGACAGCGTTGAGCACGGTCCACTGGAAGTGCTGCTGACCATGACCGAAGAAGCGGGCATGGACGGCGCTTTCGGTCTGCAGGCGAACTGGCTGCAGGCGGATATCCTGATCAACACCGACTCAGAAGAAGAAGGCGAGATCTACATGGGATGCGCGGGCGGGATTGATTTTATCTCTACCCTGCCGCTGTCGCGCGAAGCGATCCCTGCAGGCTTCCAGACCTTCAAGCTGACGCTGAAAGGTCTGAAAGGCGGCCACTCCGGCGGCGATATTCACCTGGGTCTGGGCAACGCCAACAAGCTGCTGGCACGCTTCCTGGCAGGCCATGCGGCCGAGCTGGATCTGCGTCTGGTGGATTTCAACGGCGGTACCCTGCGTAACGCGATCCCACGCGAAGCGTTCGCCACCGTAGCGGTTCCAGCAGCAAAAGCGGACGAGCTGAAAAAACTCTCCACCGTATACCTGGATATCCTGAAAAACGAACTGTCGGCGAAAGAGAAGAACCTGACCGTAGTGCTGGAATCTGTTTCTACAGATAAAGCCGCGCTGACCGTACAGTCTCGTGACTCCTTCGTTCAGCTGCTGAACGCGACGCCAAACGGCGTGATCCGCAACTCTGACGTGGCGAAAGGCGTGGTGGAAACCTCACTGAACGTGGGCGTGGTGACCATGAGCGACGACAGCGCGGAAATCATCTGCCTGATCCGCTCGCTGATCGACAGCGGTAAAGAGTACGTGGTGAGCATGCTGGAATCTCTGGGCACGCTGGCGGGCGCGAAAACGTCTGCAAAAGGCAGCTACCCGGGCTGGCAGCCGGATGCAAGCTCTCCGGTGATGGCGCTGGTGCGTGAAACTTACCAGCGTCTGTTCAACAGCACGCCAAACATTCAGGTGATCCACGCGGGTCTGGAATGTGGTCTGTTCAAGAAACCGTATCCGGATATGGATATGGTGTCCATCGGGCCAACCATTACCGGTCCGCACTCGCCGGATGAGCAGGTTCATATCGAAAGCGTCGGTCACTACTGGACGCTGCTGACTGAACTGCTGAAAGCGATCCCTGCGAAATAACATCTTCATCCCAGCCCTCTTCCTGTGGAAGAGGGTGAAAAATCCAGGCCCGGTAAGCGTAGCGCCACCGGGCTTTTTTACAATCCCAGAACCAGCTGTCGCTCTAGCTGCGGATCCAGCAGCGTGACGTGCAATCCCACCAGCCTTACCCCTCGCCCGCCCCGGCGCTCTTCCCATGCCTTTTTTGCCGTCGCGATAAGATCGTCTTTATTCAGTCGCGGCCAGACGTGTTCCTGCGTGGTCTGCTGGAAGTCGTTGAATTTTAATTTGATACCCTGACGGGCAATCAGCAGGTCCGGCTTCACCTTGATTAAACGCCGTTCCAGCTCCGGATAAAGCTGTTCCGTGATGATCATTTCGCATTCAGACCAGTCATGTATATCTTCAATGAGGGTGCGCTCAACGCCGACGGATTTACGGAGCCGCTCGCTGTTCACATCGCGATCGTCAATTCCCTGGCTGCGCTCCCACAGCACGCGGCCAAACTTCCCGAAACGCTTGAGCAGCATGGCTAGATCGCTTTGCTGCACGTCTTCACAGGTCCGTAGCCCCATGCTTTCCAGCTTTGCGGCAGAAACTTTTCCTACCCCGGGGATTTTGCCGAGCGGCAGCGTTTTTAAAAATGCAGGCACCTCTTCCGGTGTGATGACGTACTGACCGTTGGGCTTATTTAAATCGGAGGCGATTTTGGCAAGGAATTTAACGGGCGCGACGCCCGCCGACGCCGTCAGATTCAGCTCGTTGAAAATCGTCTGGCGGATCTCCTTCGCCATCAGCGTGGCGGAGCCGTGGCAGTGAACGCTGTCGGTCACGTCCAGATAGGCTTCGTCGAGCGACAGCGGCTCTATGAGAGAGGTATAGCGGGAGAAGATTTCCCGGATGTGAAGGGAAGCCTCTTTATAGGCTTCAAACCGGCCGGGCAGAAGCGTGAGATGAGGACAAAGCTTTAAGGCCATCGCCGTCGGCATGGCGCTGCGCACGCCAAATTTGCGCGCAGGATAGTTGGCGGTGCTGATGACGCCACGCTGAACGCGGCTGCCGCCAATGGCGATGGGAATATCCCGCAGCGCCGGGTTGTCTCGCATCTCCACTGCAGCAAAAAAGCAGTCCATATCAACATGGATTATTTTGCGCATAGTATGCCCTCACTTATCACTGGATAAGTATACAGTAAACAAATGAGGATTGAGAAGCGTGCGTGGAAATTGTCGGGTGACGGCTTTGCCATACCCGACAGACAAGACTAGATAATGCGCTGCTGCTCGCGCGCCATCCTTTTCTTCCGCGCATCGCACGGTTCCGGGCAGTCGCAGACCTTCTCCATACCAATGGAGGAAATACCGCCGCAGCTGCCCTGAATGCTTTTCCGCTTAACGATCCAGCCTAACGACATGCCGAAGATGACAAGCACAAAAACCACAAAGGTTGCCAGAAACGTCAGCATCATCAGCCTCCAAAGTCGTCGAGCAAGATGCTCTCATCTTCGACACCGAGATCTTTCAGCATCTTAATCACGGCGGCGTTCATCATCGGCGGGCCACACATATAGAACTCGCAGTCCTCGGGTGCCGGGTGCTGTTTGAGGTAGTTTTCATACAGCACGTTGTGGATGAACCCCGTATAGCCCGTCCAGTTATCTTCCGGCTGCGGATCGGAAAGCGCAACGTGGAAGGTAAAGTTCGGGTTTTCACGCGCCAGCTGTTCAAACTCGTCGTCGTAGAACATCTCGCGCAGGGAGCGCGCACCGTACCAGAAGCTGATTTTACGCTTGCTGCCGAGCCGCTTGAGCTGGTCAAAAATGTGCGAGCGCATCGGGGCCATACCGGCACCGCCGCCGATAAAGACCATTTCCGCGTCGGTATCTTTCGCGAAGAACTCCCCGAACGGACCGGAGATCGTCACCTTATCGCCAGGCTTCAGGGACCAGATGTATGACGACATCACGCCCGGCGGTGCATCCGGCACATTCGGTGGCGGCGTGGCGATACGCACGTTGAGCATGATGATGCCTTTCTCTTCCGGGTAGTTAGCCATCGAGTAGGCGCGCAGCGTCGGCTCTTTTACCTCCGATACAAAACGGAAGAGATTGAATTTGTCCCAGTCGGCGCGGTACTCATCCGGCACGTCGAAGTCCGCATACGCCACGGTATGTTCAGGACACTCAATCTGAATGTATCCTCCGGCGCGAAACGGAACATCTTCCCCTTCCGGTACCCGCAGCTTCAGCTCTTTAATAAAGGTGGCTTTGTTATCATTAGAAATAACCTCGCACTCCCATTTTTTGACGCCGAAGATCTCTTCCGGCAGCTCAATCTTCATGTTCTGACGCACCGCGACCTGGCAGGCCAGACGGCAGCCCTCTTTCGCTTCACGCTTTGTGATATGCGCCAGCTCGGTTGGCAGAATATCGCCACCGCCCTCTTTTACCGTCACGCGGCACTGCCCGCAGGAGCCGCCACCGCCGCAGGCTGACGAGACAAAGATCCCATTGCCCGAGAGCGTATTGAGCAGTTTGTCACCCGCTGGCGTGCGGATCTGACTCTGCGGGTCGTCGTTAATATCAATCACCACGTCACCGGAATTCACCAGCTTCGCGCGCGCCGCCAGAATTAACCCTGACAGCACCAGTACGATCAGCGTGAACATCACCACGCCAAGGATAATTTCCATCTGTTAGCCCTTATAGCTGCACACCGGAGAAGGACATAAAGCCCAGCGCCATCAGCCCGGTGGTGATAAAGGTGATCCCTAAGCCACGCAGACCCGCAGGCACGTTGGCATATTTCATTTTCTCGCGGATCCCCGCCATGGTGACAATCGCCAGCATCCAGCCGATGCCGGAACCAAAACCGTACACCACGGATTCACTGAAGTTGTAATCACGCTGAACCATAAACGAGACGCCACCAAAGATGGCGCAGTTCACCGCGATCAGCGGGAGGAAGATCCCCAGCGCGTTGTACAGCGACGGGAAGTACTTATCGAGGATCATCTCGAGGATTTGCACCAGCGCCGCGATCACCCCGATAAAGGTGATGAAATTCAGGAAGCTGAGATCAACCCCCTCCACCAGTGCGCCGTCACGCAGCACAAAGTTGTAGACCAGATTGTTAATCGGAACCGAAAGCCCCAACACAACGGTGACCGCCACGCCCAGCCCAAATGCCGTGGAGACCTTTTTAGACACGGCAAGGAACGTACACATGCCCAGGAAAAACGCGAGCGCCATGTTTTCAACAAACACAGCCCGCACAAACAAACTCAGGTAATGAGCCATCGTCGGTTACTCCTTTTCCTGCTGTTCTGGTCTCAACGTACGAATCAGCCAGATCAACAAACCGATAATGAAAAATGCGCTAGGGGCCAGCAGGAACAGGCCGTTTGGCAGATACCAGCCGCCGTTCTGCACCGTGTCCAGCACCGTGATGCCAAACAGCTTGCCGCTGCCAATCAGCTCGCGCAGAAACCCAACCGTAAGCAGGATCACGCCGTAGCCGAGGCCGTTGCCGATGCCGTCCATAAAGCTCGCCAGCGGCGGCATTTTCATGGCGTAGGCTTCCGCACGCCCCATGACGATACAGTTAGTGATAATCAGCCCGACAAACACCGAGAGCTGTTTGGAGGTTTCATAGGCAAAGGCGCGCAGCAGCTGATCGACCACGATCACCAGCGAGGCGATGATCGCCATCTGGACGATGATCCTCACGCTGTTGGGGATGTGGTGGCGGATCATTGAGATAAACATGCTGGAGAACGCCGTGACCAGCGTAACCGCCAGCGTCATCACTACCGCCGTTTCCAGCTTCGTCGTTACCGCCAGAGCAGAACAGACGCCCAGCACCTGCAGCGTGATCGGGTTATTGGCGAGCAGTGGGCCAATGAGTACTTTTTTGACTTCTTTCAGTTCACCGGTATCAGCCATTGTTCAGCGCTCCTTCACGTACGTTTTTCAGGAAAGGACCAAAGCCCAGCTCGCCCATCCAGAAATCAAAACTGTGCTGCACGCCTTTTGATGTGAGCGTGGCGCCGGAAAGCCCGTCAACGGCGTAGTCATCACCGGAACGAGCCGCCCCTTTCATCACCTTCAGCGCAGGCAGGCCGTTATCGTCGAGCACTTTCTTGCCGACAAACTGTGCCCGCCAGTTAGGGTTCTCAACTTCACCACCCAGCCCCGGGGTTTCGCCCTGGTCGTAATACGTAATGCCTTTGACCGTGCGGCCATCGGTATCAAGAGCGACAAAGGCATACATCATTGACCACAGACCATTACCGTAAATAGGAAGTACCACTTCCTGAATGCGTTTTTGGGGATCGCGAACCAGATAAACTTCGGCAAGGTTGCTGCGACGCTTAATCCCCGCGGGATCCTGGGATGCCTCCAGCGTCAGGCTCATCTGCGGATCTTTAAGCGCCAGCGCCTGGTTGAATTTTGCCGGGTCTTTATCGAGCAGTTCACCCGTTTTTAAATCCACCAGACGCGCCGAAATACGTTCAGCAAAGACGGCAGAAACGTCGTCTGCGCTCATTCCTTCCTGCATCAGCCCGGCGACGGCCAGAATGTTGCGCTGTTTATCCAGCGCACGTTGCTCCTGCTGCAGGGGTTTTAACCCCACGGCAGAGCCGGCTACGACAATGGAGCAGACCAGGCAGAGCACCAGTACCACCAGCAGCGTTTTGCTGATGCTGTCGTTATTTTTTACTTCAGCCACGCGCCTTCCTCCGCTTGATGTTGGCCCGCACCACCAGGTAATCGAAGAGTGGCGCAAACAGATTGGCAAACAGAATGGCCAGCATCATCCCCTCCGGGTACGCCGGGTTGACCACGCGGATCAGGACACATATTGCGCCAATGAGCACGCCATAGCTCCATTTACCTTTGTCAGTGAAGGAGGCCGAGACCGGGTCGGTTGCCATGAACATCATGCCGAACGCGAAGCCACCCAGCACCAGATGCCAGTACCACGGCATGGAGAACATCGGATTGGTGGTCGAACCGATAACGTTGAACAGGGTGGCGGTCAGCACCATGCCGATCATCACGCCCGCAACAATTCGCCAGGAGGCCACGCGGCCAAAAAGAATGATCGCGCCGCCGAGCAAAATCATCAGCGTAGAGACTTCTCCGATGGAGCCCGGAATGTTGCCAATAAAGGCATCAAACCAGGTCACGGGCTGACCCGTCGCGTTGTTCACCAGCGTTTCGCCGCCGTGTGCGGCCCACTGTGAAAGCGGCGTCGCGCCGGAAAAGCCGTCTGCCGCCGTCCAGACCAGATCGCCTGAGATTTGCGCCGGATAGGCAAAGAAGAGGAACGCACGTCCCGCCAGCGCCGGGTTGAGGAAGTTCCGCCCGGTGCCGCCGAAGATCTCTTTGGCAATCACCACGCCGAAACTGATGCCCAGCGCCGCCTGCCAGAGCGGTAAGGTTGGCGGGACAATCAGGGCAAACAGAATCGAGGTCACGAAGAAGCCTTCGTTGATCTCATGTTTACGGATGATGGCGAACAGCACTTCCCAGAAGCCACCCACGATAAATACCGTGATGTAAATCGGCAGGAAGAACACCGCGCCCAGCGTCATCATGCTCATCCAGCCCGCGTCTGGCGCGAAGTTCACCCCTAACGACTGGGCCAGGCGGTAGTGCCAGTCAGACTGGATCACCTGCGCCAGCTGCTGCGCATCGTACATGTGGTGCAGCGCCGGAATGGTCTGCAAGCCAACGTTGTACATGCCCCAGAACATCGCCGGGAAGACCGCAAACCATACCAGAATCATCATGCGCTTAAGGTCGATGGCATCGCGAACGTGCGCCGCCCCTTTCGTCACCAGCCCCGGCGTGTAGAAAATAGTCGTCGTGGCTTCATACAACGGGTAGTACTTTTTGAGCTTCCCTTCGGTAAAGTGCGGCTCAATTTTTTCAAAGAGGTGTTTTAAGCCCATCGGTTATCCTTCCTGCTCAATGCGGGTTAACACCTCGCGCAATACCGGTCCATATTCGTATTTGCCCGGACAGACATAAGTACAGAGCGCCAGATCTTCTTCGTCCAGTTCCATACAGCCCAGCGCCTGCGCGCTATCGGTATCCCCAGCGAGCAGATCGCGCAGCAGCATGGTAGGCAGAATATCCAGCGGCATGACGCGCTCGTAGTTGCCAATCGGGACCATGGCGCGCTCGCCGCCGTGCGTGCTGGTCGAGAAGCTAAACAGCTTATTACGCAGGAAGTGGCCCAGCGTAGTCCGGGTGACGGAGTATTTTTCCGCACCGGGCAGCACCCAGCCGAACAGCTCTTTTTCGCGCCCTTCCTGCACAATGCTGACCTGCAGATGGAAACGTCCCAGATACGCGTGCGCATTGACAGCATGGCGGCCACTGAGGACCGAACCGGAAATCAGGCGGTTTTCACCCTCTTTCATTTCCCCCACCAGCAGTTCGTTGATGTCTGCCCCCAGCAAAGTCTTCACGAGGCGCGGGTTTGCAGCCTGCGGTCCACCGATGGCGATTATCCGTTCAGCGCAGAGTTCACCAGTGGTGAAAAGCTTACCGATGGCGATGACGTCCTGATAATTAAGGTGCCAGACCTGTTTCGTCAGGCTTACTGGCTCAAGGAAATGGATGTGCGTCCCGACCAGCCCCGCCGGATGCGGGCCAGCAAACTCATTAAACGTGACCTGCCCTTGCGGATGCCCACCAAGCTTGCCGCCGCCGGCCTGGCAAACGTGGACTTTCCCCGAAGTCAGGCGGGTTAAAACGGTCAGTCCGGCATCAAAGGCTTTGCGCTGCGCCAGAATAACCGGCTGCGGGTCCACGCTGAGCGGGTTGGTGTCGATTGCCGTGACGAAAATCGCGGCCGGTTCCGTGCCCGGAACAGGGGATTTGCTGAAGGGACGCGTACGAAGCGCGGTCCATAAACCGGACGCCAGAAGCTGAGCCTGAACGGCGTCACGGTTCAGCGCAGCGAGTTCTGCGGCGTCATAATGGGCAAACTCACGCTTTTCATCGCCTTCAATGCGGATAACCACCGACTGCAGAACGCGCCGTTCGCCACGGTTGATGGCCACAACGGTGCCGCTCGTGGGGGCCGTGAACATCACGCCGGGATTTTTTTTGTCCTCGAAGAGCGCCTGTCCTTTGATCACGCGATCGCCCTCCTGTACAAGCATTGAAGGGCGCATTCCCAGATAGTCGTCGCCCAAAATGGCGACATGACGGACGCTTGCGCCTGTCGAAACGTGCTGCGCGGGCACGCCTGCAATCGGCAGATCAAGTCCTTTTTTTATTTTAAACATGTGGTTAGCAGGTTTCCATGAACAACAATCCAGTGGGCGCAAAGTGTAACATTTTCCCCTTTCCGCGGGCAGGGTATCCGCCATTGCGCGTGCCAAATTGCGAGCTAATGCGCAAAGTTTCTGGAGCCATCGCAGTTTTGATGGTTTATTAAGTAAAACTAATTTGTAAACTCACCGCCCGGCTCTTGCGAAAATCTATAGCGGTGCTAATGTGAGCGCTCCTAACAGAATAATCTGATTTCGGGTCTCTTTTGCCGTCCTGGCAAGTTGGTCATGGTTTTATCAAGGAACTAGTAGTATGCGTAAAATCGCATTGTTCATTGCGATGCTTCTGATTCCGTGCATGTCGTTTGCCGGACTGCTCAGCAGTAATAGCTCAACGACGCCGGTCAGCAAGGAATATAAACAGCAGTTAATGGGATCGCCGGTTTATATTCAGATCTTCAAGGAAGAGCGCACTCTCGATCTGTTTGTGAAGATGGGCGAGACATATCAGCTGCTTGATAGTTACAAAATTTGTAACTACTCCGGCGGACTGGGGCCAAAACAGCGTCAGGGCGATTTCAAAAGTCCGGAAGGGTTCTACAACGTTCAGCGCAGCCAGCTCAAGCCTGACAGCCGCTTCTATAAAGCCATTAACATCGGCTTCCCGAATGCCTATGACCGTGCACACGGTTATGAAGGTAAATATCTGATGATCCACGGTGCCTGCGTGTCTATCGGCTGTTATGCGATGACCGACTCCGGCATTGATGAGATTTTCCAGTTCGTGACGGGCGCGCTGGTCTTTGGGCAGCCTAACGTTCAGGTCAGCATCTATCCGTTCCGCATGACGGACGCCAACATGGCGCGTCACAAATATTCTTACTACGCGGATTTCTGGAAACAGCTGAAGCCAGGGTACGACTATTTTGAGCAGACCCACAAGCCGCCGGTGGTCTCTATCGTAGATGGCCGTTACGTGGTCAGCAAACCGCTGAGCCACGAAGTCGTCCATCCACAGCTGGCGTCAAATTACACGGTCCCCGAGACAAAATAGCACCCACTCGCCTGGCATAATCTTTTGCCAGGTTTCGTTGCCCGTCAGCGGCTGCGTTGCGATAACAGTGACCACATCGTTCGGTGTGGTCTCCTTCTGAAAATCTATCTCCACATCCTGATCGAGAAGCGTCGCAACGCCAAACGGCGCACGGCGGGTGATCCAGAACAGATTCGTCGAGCAGAACGCCATCACATAGCGCCCGTCAGAGAGCAGCATGTTGAACACGCCTTTTTCGCGCAGTTCAGTTGCCAGCGTCGCGATGTATTTGAACACGGCGGCCATGTTGCCGGGCGTGCGGGGATAGCGCTCCGTCAGCTTGTGCAGCAGCCAGCAGAAGGCTTTTTCGCTGTCCGTCTCGCCGACCGGGCGGAAATTGCCCGTCTCCAGAGATTTATAGCCCGTGAGTTGCCCGTTGTGCGCATAGGTCCAGTTACGGCCCCACAGCTCGCGGGTAAACGGATGGGTATTTTCCAGCGCCACTTCGCCGCGGTTAGCCTGGCGGATGTGGGCGATCACCGAGCGGGACTTGATGGGGTAGTCCTGCACCAGTTTGGCAATCGGTGAATTAAAGCTGGGCTGTGGATCTTTGAACGTGCGACACCCTTTTCCTTCGTAGAAGGTGATGCCCCAGCCGTCTTTATGCGGCCCGGTTCCTCCACCGCGCTGCACCAGCCCGGTGAAACTAAAGCAGATATCGGTTGGCACATTCGCGCTCATCCCGAGCAGTTCGCACATACATCACCTCCACAACTGCGGGGGCAAGAATGCCCCCAGCGAAGTCTTACTTAGCCATCTCTTTTTCGATCAGCTGGATCAGGATGTGGATCACTTTGATGTGAATTTCCTGAATGCGGTCAGCATAACCGAAGTGCGGAACGCGAATTTCGACATCCGCCGTACCGTCCATCTTACCGCCATCTTTACCCGTCAGGGTGATGACTTTCATCCCTTTTTCACGCGCGGCGGCGATCGCTTTGATCACGTTGCCGGAGTTACCGGAGGTAGAAATCCCCAGCAGCACGTCGCCTTCACGGCCTACCGCTTCAACATAGCGGGAAAAGATGTGGTCGTAACCGAAGTCGTTGCCCACGCAGGAGATATGACTCACGTCGGAAATCGCAATCGCCGGGTAGCCAGGACGGTTTTCGCGATAGCGTCCGGTCAGCTCTTCTGCGAAGTGCATCGCGTCACAGTGAGAGCCGCCGTTACCGCAGGAGAGCACTTTGCCACCCGCTTTGAAGCTGTCGGCCAGCAGGACCGCTGCGCGCTGAATAGCGTGAATATTGGCATCATCTTTCAGAAAGTTAGCCAGCGTTTCCGCCGCTTCGTTCAGTTCGTTACGAATAAGATCCTGGTACATGAGGATAATCCTTCAGTATTGATGAAATAACACAGTGGAGTGTACCGGATAGCGGGAAAAGCGAGAAGCTAAAGCCATGCGAATCGTCCGGCGTTTTGATTTTTTGTGCCGGCTAAAACACGAACAATGTGAACCAGGTTGTAATTATTTTGTAAACACATTGCTAAAGGAATTCACATCAACTACAACCATATCATCACAAGTGGTCAGACCTCCTACAAGCAAGGGAGCTTTTCTTTATGATGATTTTGAGCATTCTCGCAACCGTTGTTCTGCTCGGTGTGTTGTTCTATCACCGCGTGAGTTTATTCCTGAGCAGCCTGATTCTTCTGGCCTGGACGGCTGGGCTTGGCGTCGCAGGCCTCTGGAATATCTGGCTTTTAGTCCCTCTTGCCATCATTCTTCTGCCGTTTAACTTTGCCCCGATGCGTAAATCAATGATCTCTGCACCGGTGTTCAAGGGCTTTCGCAAAGTGATGCCGCCAATGTCGCGTACCGAGAAAGAAGCGATTGACGCAGGCACCACCTGGTGGGAAGGCGATCTGTTCCAGGGCAACCCGGACTGGAAAAAGCTGCATAACTATCCGCAGCCGCGCCTGACCGCTGAAGAACAGGCCTTTATTGACGGCCCGGTGGAAGAAGCGTGCCGTATGGCGAACGACTTTGCCATCACCCATGAAATGGCCGACCTGCCGCCGGAACTGTGGGCGTACCTGAAAGAGCATCGCTTCTTCGCGATGATCATCAAGAAAGAGTACGGCGGCCTGGAGTTCTCCGCCTACGCTCAGGCCCGTGTCCTGCAAAAGCTGGCGGGCGTCTCCGGGATCCTGGCGATTACCGTTGGCGTGCCTAACTCCTTAGGCCCGGGCGAACTGCTGCAGCATTACGGTACTGAAGAGCAGAAAGATCACTACCTGCCGCGTCTGGCACGCGGTCAGGAAATCCCTTGCTTCGCGCTGACCAGCCCGGAAGCGGGCTCCGATGCGGGCGCGATCCCGGATACCGGCGTGGTCTGCATGGGCGAGTGGCAGGGCGAGCAGGTACTGGGCATGCGCCTGACCTGGAACAAGCGTTATATCACCCTGGCGCCTATCGCCACCGTGCTGGGTCTGGCCTTTAAGCTCTCTGATCCGGAAAGACTGCTGGGCGGCGAAGAAGATCTGGGCATTACCTGTGCGCTGATCCCAACCTCTACCCCAGGCGTTGAAATTGGTCGTCGTCACTTCCCGCTGAACGTACCGTTCCAGAACGGTCCGACCCGCGGCCAGGATATCTTTGTACCGATTGACTACATCATCGGTGGTCCGAAAATGGCCGGTCAGGGCTGGCGTATGCTGGTGGAATGTCTGTCTGTGGGCCGCGGCATTACACTGCCGTCGAACTCAACCGGCGGTCTGAAGTCTGTGGCGATGGGGATTGGTGCCTACGCGCACATCCGTCGTCAGTTCAAAATCTCCATCGGAAAGATGGAAGGTATCGAAGAGCCGCTGGCGCGTATCGCGGGCAACGCCTACGTGATGGACGCTGCCGCCACGCTGATTACCTACGGCATTATGCTGGGCGAAAAACCAGCCGTACTGTCGGCCATTGTGAAGTACCACTGTACCCACCGCGCGCAGCAGTCAATTATTGACGCGATGGATATCGCGGGCGGTAAAGGCATTATGCTCGGCGAAGGCAACTTCCTGGCGCGCGGCTATCAGGGCGCACCGATTGCCATCACCGTGGAAGGGGCAAACATCCTGACCCGCAGCATGATGATCTTCGGTCAGGGCGCAATTCGCTGCCATCCGTACGTGCTGGAAGAGATGGCCGCTGCGCAGAACAACGACGTGGATGCCTTCGATAAGCTGCTGTTCAAACATATCGGTCACGTGGGCAGCAACAAGGTACGTAGCTTCTGGCTGGGCCTGACGCGCGGTCTTACCAGCGCCACGCCGACCGGCGATGCAACCAAACGTTATTACCAGCATCTGAACCGTCTGAGCGCAAACCTGGCCCTGCTGTCTGACGTCTCCATGGCGGTGCTGGGCGGCAGCTTGAAGCGTCGCGAGCGTATCTCTGCCCGTCTGGGCGATGTGTTGAGCCAGATCTTCCTGGCCTCTGCGGTCCTGAAACGCTACGACGATGAAGGCCGTCAGGAAGCGGATCTGCCGCTGGTACACTGGGGCGTTCAGGATGCGATGTATCAGGCTGAACAGGCGATTGACGATCTGCTGGCAAACTTCCCGAACCGCTTCGTGGCGGGTGCCCTGCGCGCGGTGATCTTCCCGACCGGTCGTCACCATCTGGCGCCGTCCGACAAGCTGGACCACAAGGTGGCGAAGATCCTGCAGGTTCCGAGCGCAACCCGCTCCCGCATCGGTCGCGGTCAGTATCTGGCACCGACGCAGCATAACCCGGTGGGTCTGCTGGAAGAGGCGCTGCTGGACGTGATGGCTGCCGACCCGATTCATCAGAAGATCTGTAAACAGCTGGGCAAAAACCTGCCGTTTACCCGTCTGGACGAACTGGCAAAACAGGCGCTCGCAGGCGGTATTATCAATAAAGATGAAGCCGCTCTGCTGGTGAAAGCCGAAGAGAGCCGTCTGCGCAGCATTAACGTGGATGATTTCGAACCGGACGAGCTGGCGACGCAGCCGGTAAAGCTGCCGGAGAAGCACCGCAAACCTGAAGCGGCATAACGCGTTTCGCTTATACAAACCCCGCCTCGCGCGGGGTTTTTTATTGCCACATTTTCTCGTTATGTCGTGCTACAGTGTCAAAAAGTGGTCGTGTGAGGAGTCTGAATTGTGCCTGGTCTGAAGATTTCTATTTTGCAGCAACCTTTAGTGTGGATGGATGGCCCCGCCAACCTGCGCCACTTTGATCGTCAACTGGAAGACATTACCGGGCGTGATGTGATTGTCCTGCCGGAAATGTTCACCACCGGCTTCGCCATGGAAGCGGCAAAACAGTCAATGCCTCAGGATGAGGTGGTCGCCTGGATGCACGCCAAAGCGCAGCAGACCAACGCGCTGATTGCCGGAAGCGCCGCTCTGCAGACCGAACGCGGGCCGGTGAACCGCTTCCTGCTGGTGGAGCCGGAAGGGAAAGTGCATTTCTACGATAAACGCCACCTGTTCCGCATGGCGGATGAGCATCATCACTATGAAGCCGGTAACGAGCGCGTGGTGTTTGAATGGCGCGGCTGGCGTATTTTGCCGCTGGTCTGCTACGACCTGCGTTTCCCGGTGTGGTCGCGTAACCGCAACGATTACGACCTGGCGCTGTATGTTGCCAACTGGCCTGCACCGCGCTCCCTGCACTGGCAGTCGCTGCTGGTGGCGCGCGCGATAGAGAACCAGGCGTACGTGGTGGGCTGCAACCGCGTGGGGACGGACGGTAACGGGCATCACTATCGCGGCGACAGCCGGGTGGTGAATCCGCAGGGCGAGATCATCGCCACCGCCGAGCCGCACCAGGCAACGCGCATTGATGCCGAACTGTCGTTGACGGCGCTGAAGGAGTACCGGGAGAATTTCCCGGCGTGGCAGGATGCGGATCCGTTTAGCATTGAGTGAAATTATCCCCTCACCCAGCCCCTCTCCCAAAGGGAGAGGGAGGATAAAATATTAACTCACCAGCGCCTGCCCGTCCTTGCGGCTTTCCGTCGCGGCCACGTAGTGTCCTTCCGGCAGGCGGTAAATTACCTGCGCGCCACCGAAGTTGTAATCCTGAAGCGGATCTTCCACCACAATCTGATGTCCGCGCTCGCGCAGGGCGGAAATCGTGTTGCGATCGAACGTCGATTCAACGATCACCTCCCTGCCCTGCACCACGCGCCAGCGCGGGGCGTCGATTGCCGCCTGCGGGTTTTGCCCGTGCAGCATAATGCGCAGCGCCATCTGCATGTGCCCCTGCGCCTGCATCGGGCCGCCCATCACGCCGAAGGTCATCAGCGGCTGGCCGTTGCCGTCCATCGCAAAGCCCGGAATGATGGTGTGGAACGGGCGCTTGCTGCCCGCCAGCGCGTTCGGATGACTGGGATCAAGCGAAAAACCACAGCCCCGGTTTTGCAGGCTGATGCCGGTGTCAGGCACCACGATGCCTGATCCAAAGCCCATATAGTTGGACTGAATAAACGAGACCATCATTCCGCTGGCGTCCGCGCTGCTGATGTAGACCGTGCCGCTCTGGGTCGGGGAACCGTAGACAAAATCGGACGCCTTGTCATGATCGATAAGCGCCGCGCGTGACTTCAGATAATGGTCGCTCAGCAGCTCTTTCGCCGCGAACGCCATATGGTCTTCATCCGCCACGTAGCGGTCGAGATCCGCCAGCGCCAGCTTCATCGCCTCAATGGACAGGTGCAGGGACTGCACGGAATCCGGATGATGCTTCTCAATGCCGCACTGCTCAAGAATGCCGAGCGCAATCAGCGTGGCGATCCCCTGGCCGTTTGGCGGCAGCTCCTGCACCGAACCGCCCGCGAAGTCGCGCGACAGCAGCTCTACCCAGTCCACGCGATGGCTCGCCAGATCCTCGGCCGTCAGGTGCGCGCCATGCTCTTTGGCGAAGGCAGCAATTTTCTGCGCCAGCTCGCCGCGGTAAAAGGCTTCGCCGTTGGTGCGGGCGATCAGCTCCAGCGAGTTCACCTGCGCCGGGTTACGGAAGATTTCCCCCACGCGCGGGGCGCGGCCTTCCGGCGCGAAGCAGGCGCTGAAGCCCGGCTGATCTTTCAGCTTGCTATAGCCGCGCTGCCAGAGATGCCCAATCAGCGGGGAGACCGGGAAACCGTTGCGCGCGTAGTCAATGGCAGGCTGCGCCAGCGTGGTCAGCGGCAGCGTGCCGAAGCGTTCCGCCAGCGCGACCCAGCCGGATACCGCACCCGGCACGGTCACCGCGTCCCAGCCAATTTCCGGCACCGCGGTTTTACCGGCAAACAGATCCGCATGCCAGCTCGCAGGCGAACGACCGGAGGCGTTCAGGCCGTGCAGCTTTTCGCCGTCCCAGACGATGGCAAAGGCGTCGCTGCCGATCCCGTTACCGGTCGGCTCTACCACCGTCAGCGCCATCGCGGTGGCAATGGCCGCATCAACGGCGTTGCCGCCCAGCTGCAGCATCTTCATCCCCGCCTGCGCCGCCAGGGGTTGCGACGTGGCAACAGCATTATGGCCCATCATTGGCGGGCGTCGTGAAGCGTAACCGGACGTAAAATCAAGCGCTTTAGTCATCATGACTCCTTAGTCGTGGCGCGGATCGAGCGCATCGCGCAGCCCGTCGCCAAGTAAATTAAAGCCCTGCACGGCAAGGAAAATCGCCACGCCGGGGAAAACAGACATCCACGGCGCCTGCTCAAGAAACCCTTTCGCGGTGTTGAGCATTGAGCCCCAGGACGGATTGGGTGGCTGCTGCCCCAGCCCTAAAAACGACAGGCTGGCTTCGGCGATAATCGCTGAGGCAATCGCCAGCGTGGCCTGCACCAGGATCGGCGACATCACGTTGGGCAGGACGTATTTGATGATGATCCAGCGATCCGGCAGGCCAATCGCCCGCGCGCCGTCGATATACTCTTCGTTGCGAATAGCGATCACCTGACCGCGCGTCAGGCGGGCGAAGATCGGCATCGCCGAAAGACCGATGGCGATCATGGCGTTCGTCAGGCTCGGGCCCAAAAACGCCCCCAGCGCGATCGCCATGATCAGGAACGGACACGCCAGCAGCGCCTCGATAAACCGCGAGATCACGCCGTCCCACATCTTCTGGAAGTAGCCCGCCACCAGCCCCAGCGGCACGCCGATGACCACCGCGATAACCACCGACATACAGCCCGCCATCAGCGAGGTGCGCGCCCCCCAGATAATGCGGGATAGAATGTCGCGCCCCAGCTCGTCGGTGCCGAACCAGTACATCGCTGAAGGCGCTTTGCGCACCGCGAGGAAGTTGGCTTTAACCGGGTCAAACGGGGCGATCCACGGCGCCAGCAGCGCCACCAGCACAAAGAAACCCACCACAAGCGCGCCAATCACCGCGCTTTTATTGGCGAGGAATTTCTTCAGCACCCGGTTCTGCGCGCGCGGCAGCGCGGGGGCTACGGTTTGCGTCGTCAGTTCCGCCATCGTTAACCTCGCATTTTCGGGTTGATAAGGACGTAAAGTACGTCGGCCAGCAGGTTGAGCAGCAGGAAGCCGATCGCCACGATCAGCACAACGCCCTGCACCACCGCGTAGTCACGGTTGAACACCGAGTCGACGATCATCTTGCCAAAGCCCGGAATGGTGAAAACCTGCTCGGTCAGCACCGCACCGCCCAGCAGCTCGCCGAACAGCAGCGTGGTGAGGGTGATTACCGGCACCAGCGCGTTGCGAAAGGCGTGCTTCAGGATCACCGCTTTCGGTAGTAGCCCTTTCGCCCGCGCGGTGCGGATATAGTCCGCCTTCAGCACGGCAATCATCGAGGCGCGGGTGTGGCGCATCAGCGTTGCCGCGAGACCCGTTCCGAGCACGGATGCGGGGAGCAGCAGCGTGCGCAGGTTCTGGAGCGGATCTTCACTGAACGGCACATAGCCGGACGCGGGGAGCCACTGCAGGTTTACCGAAAAGACCAGAATCAGCAGGATCCCCAGCCAGAAGTGCGGGATCGAGATCCCCGAGATCGCCACGAAGTTCGCCCCGTGATCGACCCAGCTGTTTTTGTTCACCGCCGCGAGGATCCCCATGCTGATGCCAAACACCAGCGCGATAATCATCGCCAGCAGCGACAGCTCCAGCGTGACCGGCAGCTTGCTGGCGATCAGCTGCGTCACCGGTTCATGCGTACGTAAGGAGACGCCCAGATCGCCCTGCAGCGCCCGCGTCAGCCAGTGGAAATACTGCACGGGGATCGGCGCATCGAGATTCAGCTCCGCACGCAGCTGGGCGATGACCGCCGGATCGCGCTCCTCGCCGGCCATGGCAATCAGCGGATCACCGGGCAGCAGCTTGTGCAGCCCGAATACCATCATGCTCACCAGCAGTAGCGTCGGAATAGCCAGCAGCAGACGTTTGCAAATCAGTTCCAGCATGGGTTCTCCTCAGGACGTTTATTTCGCCAGCGTCAAACCCGCCAGACGCACGATGCCGTCCGGGTATGGCTTAAAGCCCTGCACGCTTTTGTTCAGGCCAAAAATGCGCGGCTCGAAGTAGAGGTAGGCAATCGGCATATCCGTTTGCAGCTGCTTCACCACCTTGTCGTACAGCGGCTGGCGTGCGGCCTGGTCGGTGCTCTGGCGCGCCTGGATCAGCCACTCATCGACCTGCGCGTTGCTGTAGCGGCCGTCGTTAAGCGTGCCTTTGCTGTTGATAAAGCCGTAAATGCTGCCGTCCGGGTCCGGGCGCCCCGACCAGCCGGAGAAGCTCAGCTGATAATCCCCGCTCTGCTGGCGGTCGAGCAGCGTGGCGAATTCGGTCATCTGCAGGTTCAGGTTAAAGCCCGCCTCGGCGACCATCGCCTGCAGCACCTGCCCCACCTGCTGTGAGGTGGGGTTGTTCGGCACCAGCAGGTTGACGTTTAGCGGCGCGGTAATGCCTGCCGCTTTCAGCAGCGCTTTGGCCTTGTCGACGTCACGCGGCGGAACCGGCAGATTCACGTGATACGGGCTGACCGGTGAAAACGCCTGGTTGGCTGGCGTATACAGTCCTTCAAAGACCACCTGGTTTAACGCATCGCGGTCGATAGCCTGCGAGAAGGCCTCGCGCACGCGGGCATCTTTGAACGGGTCGTTGGCCGGCACCTGGCCGTTGTTGATGTTGAAGGTAATGCCCTGATAGCCCAGGCCAGTTACCTTCGCCAGCGCCAGCTTGCTGTCGGCTTCGACGGTTTTCACGTCGCTGGCGGCGATGCCTTCGGTCAGGTCGAGATCCCCCGCGCGCAGGTTCGCCAGACGCACGGAGGCATCAGGGATCGGCAGATAGATAATTTTGTCGAAGTGGTAGGCGTCTTTGTTCCAGTAGTTATCGAAGCGGCTCAAAACGATGCGGTCCTGGGACACGCGGCTGTCGAATTTATACGGGCCGGAGCAGACCGGATGGGCGGCAAAGTCAGGCTTTTTCGCCGCCTCAGGGGCCATCATGGCGCCCGCACGGTCGGTGAGTTGCATCAGCAGCGCGGCATCAGGCGTTTTCAGGTGCAGCGCAATCTGCATCGGGCCGGTGACCTCTACCGATTCAACGGAGGAGATCTCGCTTTTACGCAGGGAGCCTTTGAGGGTCAGGGCGCGGTCGAGGTTGTATTTCGCGGCGGCGGCATCGAATTTCTCTCCGTCATGGAAGGTGACGCCTTCGCGCAGATCCATGGTCAGCGTTTTGCCGTCGGCGCTCCAGGCCCACGATTTCGCGAGACCTGGCACGACCTTCAGATGCTCGTCGACGTCCACCAGCCTGTCGCACAGGGAGGCAAACACGAAGCGGCCATAGTAGGTGCGCGCCAGGTGCGGGTCGAGCATGTCCGGGTCTGCTCCCAGGCCGATTCGCAGCACGCTTTCAGAATGAGCGGGCAGCGCCGCGCCAAGCAACATAACACTTCCCAGTACGGTCAAAAGAGAATTACGGATTGTCATTATCATGAGTTCCTTGAAGGAAGGGACGAGTGGGTAACCGCGTGTTCAAACAGCGCGCGGCGGCGCAGAAATGCGGCGGATGGCGGTGCGATCTGAATAACGCTGCGATCGCGGTTGATCTCCTGCCAGCGGTGGCAGGCAACCTGACGTCCACCGTCGAGCACCTGATTGATCGGCTCGACCTGGCGGCATTCGTCGGTGACGTACGGGCAGCGGGTGTGGAAACGGCAGCCGGACGGCGGGCTGGCCGGGTTGGGCAGATCCCCCTGCAGCAGCGGCGCGTCGCGTTCAGTGCCCGGCTGCATCTGCGGCGCCGAGGCGATCAGCGCCTGAGTATAGGGGTGCAGCGGCGCGTCAAAAATCTCGTCAACGGTGGCAAGCTCGACGATTTGCCCGAGATACATGACCGCCACGCGATCGCTCATGTGGCGGATCACCGCCAGACCGTGGGCGACAATCACCATCGTCAGCCCCAGCTGGTTCTTCAGGCTCTCCAGCAGGTTAACCACCTGCGCCTGGACGGAGACGTCCAGCGCGGAAACCGGCTCATCCCCCAGCAGCAGCTTCGGTCCCGAGGCCAGCGCGCGCGCAATGCCGATACGCTGGCGTTGTCCGCCGGAAAACTCGTGCGGATAGCGCCCAGCCCAGGCGGCAGGCAAGCCCACGGTTTTAAGCAGCTCGGCAACGCGGTACTGGCGGTCCGCTTTCTTCATGTTCTGGTGCAGCCACAGCGGCTCGCCGACGATCTGCTCCACCGTTATGCGTGGGTTCAGGGACGCGAAGGGATCCTGAAAGATGATCTGCAGCTCGCGGCGGAGCTGATTGAGGCGCGCGCCCGAGGCGTGGGTGATCTCTTCCCCCTGATAAAATACGCGCCCTTCGCTGGCGGCCAGCAGGCGCAGCAGCAGACGGCCAAGCGTGGATTTTCCGGAACCGGACTCGCCGACAATCGCCAGCGTTTCGCCCGGCATGACGGCAAGCGACACGCGATCGACCGCCGTGACAAACCGTGCCGGAGTAAAGAGCTTTTTGGGGCCTGGGAAAAGCTTGCTGAGGTCACGGGCTTCAAGTATGGGCGTGGTCATGCGGTCTCTCCCAGGGCAATGTGATGTTCGAGCGGCACGCGGAAGCAGGCGACCCGATGGCCCGCGCCGAGCGTGGTGAGCTGCGGTTTTTCATCATGGCAGCGCGACTGCGCAAACGGGCAGCGCGTCGCAAAACGGCAGCCTTGCGGCATGGATTCCGGGAGCGGGACCGCGCCGGGAATGGTGGAGAGCTGGCCCTTGCGTGCGCCAAGAGAGGGAATCGAGCCCATCAGGCCGATGGTGTAAGGGTGCTGCGGATCGGCAAATATCGCCTCCACGCTCCCCTGCTCCACTACCTGTCCGGCATACATCACCGCCACCTGCTGTGCCACTTCGGCCACCACGCCTAAATCGTGGGTGATCATCATCACCGCCGTGCCGGTTTCCTCTTTCAAGGTATTGAGCAAGGCGAGGATTTGCGCCTGGATGGTGACGTCGAGCGCAGTGGTCGGTTCGTCGGCAATCAGCAGTTTGGGGTGGTTAATCAGCGCCATTGCAATCATCACCCGCTGGCGCATGCCGCCGGAAAGCTGGTGAGGATAAGCCTTGAGGCGCATCTCTGCCGCCGGGATCTGCACTTTCTCGAGGATCTGCAGCGCGACCTTCATCGCCTCTGCGCGCGAGACGTTCTGGTGTCGCATAACCGCTTCGCTCAGCTGATCCCCCAGCGTAAATGCCGGATTGAGCGAGGTCATCGGCTCCTGAAAAACCATCGCCAGCTCGCTGCCGCGCAGGTCGGCATATTCCCGCGGCGAGAGCTTGCGCAGATCGTGGCGGCGAAACAGCATCTCCCCGCTGACGATCCGTGCGCTGGCGGGCAATAACCCCATCAGCGCCAGTGAGGTAATACTTTTCCCGCAGCCGGACTCTCCCACCAGCGCCAGCGTTTCGCCCGCCCTGACGGTCAATGAGATACCGTCAAGCACGCTAACCGGCGAGCCCGCGAACGTAACGTTGAGGTTTTGGACTTGCAGTACGGGCGTGGCGTCCTTAAAGGGGATTGTCGTCATGGCGTGAAGTCGTCCTCAAGGTGGATCGCCTGAATCAGGGCGGTTTGCAGGCTGAGCAGGTGTTCGCGCATGGCGGCCGCGGCTTCATTAGGCTGGCGATGGATAATCGCAGACATGATCTTATGGTGGTGGTCGTTATAGCTGTCGACACGTTCGGGCGTGCGGGCTAATTCACGAAGATGCTGCCAGCCCGGTTCGCGCCGAACGGCATCAATGGCATCAAACAGGCCGAGCATCAGGCGGTTGCCCGCAGCCTCGGCAATAGCCCGGTGAAAGGCGCTATCCCAGAGTTCGTTGAGATCGCGGTCGTCCGGGCTGACCTTGTCGATGCGTTCCAGCATGCGCTGCATAAGCGCGAGGTTTTCCCTGGTGGCACGCAGTGCCGCAAGCCGGGCTAAGCCGGGTTCGAGCTGTAGACGAGCTTCCATCACTTCCAGAAGGTTGGTCTGTTGAACCAATCCCTGAAGGGCCAGCGGTTCAACGGGTGCCGCCGGGCCAATAAAGGTCCCTTTGCCCTGCTTACGCCAGATGCGCCCCTCTTCTTCCAGCACGTCGAGCGCACGACGCACTTCACGTCGTCCTACGCCGAGTGTGTCCGACAGCTCACGTTCCGTGGGCAGCGGTATGCCTGGTGTTGACTCATGCTGGTTGATTAGCCCGCGCAACTGCTCAAGCGCGGTGCTGGAATTGGCCAGAAACCGTGACGGTTTTTCCATATTGGTTCGCTCGCTTTCATCATTGCTTTATTTTTATTAACGATAAGTTATTGATATGGAATGAAGCTTATCGTGCTAATGATTAAGCAATAACCAAACCAATACGTAATTGGTTCGGTATTTTTTTGGCAAGCGGGAGATAACCAAATGATTCTGCGTGAATTATTTTTACAGAAAGACACATTCTGAATGAGGTCTGAAGAGAGGCGCGGTGGCAATGCACAACAACAGTGCAAATAACGCACTACACCTGTGCAATTGTTAATTAATTGCACTATAGACATTAACTTTTTGTTAACGATAAGAGAGAGGATGAGATTACAGAATGCTGAAACGACGAAGGCCTGAATCATTTCTGATTCAGGCCTTCTGAATAGTGGCGGAACGGACGGGACTCGAACCCGCGACCCCCTGCGTGACAGGCAGGTATTCTAACCGACTGAACTACCGCTCCACTGTTCCCGTTTGGGGAACGAGGCGCATATTACGGTGCGCCTCCGATCTCGTCAACGCTTTTTCTCGCGTTTTGAATCGTTTGCTGCAAAAATCGCCCAAACGATGATTTTACAGGCATTCCGGCGTTTTTTCAGGCACGCCAGAGACAGCTGCCGCCCTTCTTCTGCACCAGATCAAGACGGGATTCGTGGTTAAGCAGCTCTTCGTCACTGGCTAAAACAACCCGTAGCCGACTGGCCTGACGAACAACACGCTGAATGCCCGCTTCGCCCTGCGTCTGCTGAGACTCATTTTCCATACTGAACTTCATTGACGTCTGCCCGCCGGTCATCGTCAGATAGACATCGGCCAGGATCTGGGCATCGAGCAACGCCCCGTGGAGCGTTCGCTTGGTATTGTCTATCTCGTAGCGCGAGCAGAGTGCATCCAGGCTGTTACGCTTGCCGGGGAACATCTTCCTTGCCAGCGCCAGACTGTCTGTTACCTTACAGAAGGTGTTCGTCTTCGGGATATCACGATTAAGCTTGCTGAATTCATAGTCCATAAAGCCGATATCGAACGAGGCGTTATGGATGACAAGCTCGGCGCCCCTGATATATTCCAGGAACTCGTCAGCCACATCCGCAAACGTCGGCTTATCCAGCAAGAACTCATCGGCAATCCCGTGAACGCCGAACGCTTCGGGGTCCACCAGCCGATCGGGCTTGAGGTAAACGTGGAAGTTGTTCCCCGTAAGACGACGGTTCACCACTTCAACGGCGCCGATCTCGATGATCTTATGCCCTTCGTAGTGCGCGCCGATCTGGTTCATACCGGTGGTTTCGGTATCGAGGACGATCTGGCGAGTAATTGCAGTGCTCATAGCGGTCATTTATGTCAGACTTATCGTTTAACTGAACGTTTCGAATACAGGAAGTCTACCAGAGATGCGTAAACAGGTAGAAATTTTCACCGATGGATCTTGTCTCGGTAACCCAGGGCCCGGCGGCTACGGCGCGATTATGCGCTATCGCCAGCACGAAAAAACCTTTAGTGAAGGCTATTTTCTGACCACCAACAACCGGATGGAGTTGATGGCGGCCATCGTGGCGCTGGAGGCATTAAAAGAACATTGTGACGTGGTGTTAAGTACCGACAGTCAGTACGTGCGTCAGGGGATCACCCAGTGGATCCATAACTGGAAAAAACGCGGCTGGAAAACCGCCGATAAGAAACCGGTCAAGAACGTCGATCTCTGGAAACGTCTTGATGCTGCGCTGGGTCAGCACCAGATTAAATGGGAGTGGGTTAAAGGGCACGCAGGCCACCCGGAAAACGAACGCTGCGACGAACTGGCGCGTGCGGCGGCCGCTAACCCTGCGCATGAGGACGCGGGCTATCAGCCCGAATCCTGATCACGGCTTTTTGTATTGCCGCGTGGCGCCAACGGTCTGGCGGATTGGCGTTTTCGATTTGCTCTGCTTCATGGGGTTAAGCGTAAGGGGAATGGTTCGCTTACGCGCGACGATAAACTGCAAACAGCCCAGGGCGGGGAGATGGGTGCTCAGCACCACGCCACCCTGACGCGCCCAGGGCAGCACCTGAAAACCACCGTAGCAGAGCACTTCAAAGTTCAGCAGTGAAAGCCAGTCGAGCTGGCGCATCATGGTGAACATCCGGCTGTTGTAAGGTGGATTCCTGCGTAGCACCGGCACCAGCTTACGCAGCCCCATCAGGCTTAACGGATTGAATCCGCTAAGTACCAGCCAGCCGTCATCAATAAGCACGCGATCGGCTTCACGAAGCAGACGATGCGGATCGCTGCACCAGGGCAGCGTGTGAGCGAGTAAACACGCATCAACGGATTTTTCCGCAAACGGCAGATGCAACGGATCTGCTTTTACCTGAACCGGCGATCCGCCGAGAGAGACGTTGACCTGATGCGAGATAGCGCAGCTTTCGGTATTGATTTCCGCGCTGAGATTGCCAATCTTAAGCAGGTGAAAGCCATACATTTTCGCGAGCCAGGGCTTCAGCTGTTGTTCTAACGCTTCGCGATAATATTCACCCCAGGGCAATTCCGCCCAACGTTCCGGTGCTGCGACAGTCTGAGGTATCCTTGCCGGTTTCATCAAAACACCCGCCACGCTATAAGAGGTAATGTATGAATCTTATCAGTATTCCAGCGTTTCAGGACAATTACATCTGGGTTTTGGTTGACGACGATCGTCGATGCGTCATTGTCGATCCCGGAGAATCGGCCCCTGTTCTACGCGCAATAAAAGAGAACGACTGGCAGCCAGAAGCCATTCTGTTGACGCATCATCATAACGATCACACTGGCGGCGTGCCTGAACTGCACGCTCATTTTCCGCATCTTGTGGTTTACGGACCGGCAGAAGCACAAGATAAGGGAATCACGCATGTAGTCGAAGAAGGCGAAAATATCCTCATACGTGAGTGGGAGTTTTCCGTATTTGCTACACCGGGTCACACTTTGGGACATCTGTGTTTCTACAGTAAGCCTTATCTTTTTTGCGGCGATACCTTGTTCTCCGGAGGCTGCGGAAGACTGTTTGAAGGTACGCCAGCGCAAATGTACCAGTCTTTACAGAAGATTAACGCATTGCCCGATGACACCGTTATTTGTTGCGCTCATGAGTATACATTAGGAAATATGAAGTTTGCCGTCAGCCTGTTGCCTGAGGATCGGGCGATTCAGGATTATTATCACAAAGTGAAGGAGTTACGTGCAAAAAACCAAAAAACACTCCCCGTAATTCTGAAAAACGAGCGCCAAATTAATTTATTTTTACGAACAGATGATACTGATTTAATTAATAAAATTAACCAAGAAACAAATTTGCAACAACCAGAACAGCGATTTGCATGGTTAAGGTCAAAGAAAGATAACTTCAGATAATTGCGGGTTGCCTTTTCAAAATTTCGCCGTTATCATCGCTCGTCTTTTAAGCAACTATTGACACACACATGAAGGCAAAAGCGATATTACTCGCCTCTGTCCTGCTTGTAGGTTGCCAGTCACAGAATGGCAGCAACGTACAACAGCACGCACAGAGCCTTTCTGCAGCTGGTCAAGGGGAAGCAGGGAAGTTTGCAAGTTCGGCGCGCTGGATGGACGATGGAACATCTTTCGCGCAGGATCAAGACTTGTGGACCTCTATTGGCGACGAGCTAAAGATGGGAATTCCGGAAAATACCCGGATTCGCGAACAGAAACAGAAGTATTTAAGAAATAAGAGCTATCTCCACGATGTAACGTTACGGGCAGAGCCGTATATGTACTGGATAGCCGGGCAAGTTAAGAAACGTAACATGCCTATGGAGCTGGTACTCCTACCCATAGTGGAGAGCGCTTTTGACCCACACGCGACGTCTGGCGCCAATGCCGCAGGCATTTGGCAGATCATTCCGAGCACAGGGCGAAACTATGGTCTGAAACAGACCCGCAACTATGATGCGCGTCGCGATGTTGTCGCTTCAACGACAGCCGCTCTCGACATGATGCAACGTCTGAACAAGATGTTTGACGGCGACTGGCTGTTAACGGTCGCAGCGTATAATAGTGGCGAAGGTCGTGTACTGAAGGCAATGAAAGCGAATAAAGCACGGGGTAAATCCACCGATTTTTGGTCGCTCTCACTGCCACAGGAAACAAAGATTTACGTACCGAAAATGCTGGCTTTGAGCGATATTCTCAAGAACAGCAAGCGTTACGGTGTACAACTGCCAACACCAGACGAAAGTCGTGCACTGGCGCGTGTTCGCCTCAGCAATCCAGTTGATATTCAACAGGTTGCTGATATGACGGGTATGTCGGTAAGTAAATTGAAAACCTTTAATGCTGGCGTTAAAGGCTCAACCCTGGGGGCAAGTGGCCCGCAGTATGTAATGGTTCCGCAGAAACATGCTGACCAGTTACGTGAGTCTTTAGCTTCTGGTGAAATCGCCGCCGTTCAGTCAACGCTGATCGCGGATGCATCATCAGTCAACAGCCGCAGCTATAAGGTTCGTTCAGGTGATACGCTTTCGGGCATTGCGTCACGTCTTGGCGTGAATGCGAAAGATCTGCAGCAGTGGAATAATCTGCGCAGCTCCGGCCTGAAAGTGGGTCAGACTCTGACGGTAGGTGCAGGTAGCAGCGCACAGCGTCTCGCCAGCAACAGCGATAGCATTACCTATCGCGTGCGCAAGGGCGATTCACTGTCCAGTATCGCAAAACGACACGGCGTAAACATCAAGGATGTGATGCGCTGGAACAATGATACTGACAATCTGAAACCTGGCGACCAGCTGACGCTGTTTGTGAAGAACAGTGCTACGCCAGACTCCTGATAGCACGATCGAAAGATAAAAAGGCACCGATTCCCCTCGGTGCCTTTTTTGTTTATCCCGCTTTTTGCGCTTCAGCCATGATGGTATCGCTGGTGAATGAACCATCGTTTTGCAGTTCAAAGTACGCCTTTACCTCCGCGGATGCACTCTCCTGATACAGCCTGATCGCCTGACTTAATGCTTCCGGGGTGCGCATACGCGCTATCCACGAGCTAAACTCCAGCGGCAAACGGTCTGTGATTAACGAGCGTGTAATCAGTCCCGCTTCCGTGATAAGCGATAACCACTCTCCGCTGGCGTAGTTTTGCACATGCGAGGTGTCGCGCAGCGCTTCCACCGTTTGCAGCCAGATATTGCGCACCGGATGCCCAGGTGACATCACATCCATAATGATGAATGTGCCGCCCGGCTTCAGAACGCGTTTGACCTCTCGTAATGCCTGGCCGACATCATGCCAGTGGTGCGCGGAATAACGGCTGATAACCACCTCAAACGACGCATCATCAAACGGTAAGGATTCGGCATAGCCCTGGCGCGTATTGATGTTGTTCAGCCCCTTCGCTTTCGCCGCCTCGGCAACGACGTCCAGCATCTGGCTGGATAAGTCATATGCGGTAACCTGCGCCACCTGCTGCGCAGCCGTAAAGCTGGCATGCCCAGCCCCGCAGCCTAAATCCAGAACGTGCGCCTGCGGGAACGCAGACAGACGTTCACCGAGACGCACCAGATCGCGACCGGAAGCGTGCACGGCGCTGCTCAGATAGGCACTTGCCTGAGAACCAAACTGTCTTTCTACGTTGTCATGATGGGAGTGTGTTGTTGTCATCGTACTGTCCTTTGTGAGTGAAAAATAAAGGGCAGCACCCGCGCAGGCCTGCCCCACGGCAGACCTGACACACCATTATTTATCAGGTTTGCCGGGACTGAATTCGACTAGTAGAGGGTTATGATCCGAGGCGCGCGTCACCAGAACAGAGGCATCGTGCACGCTCAAACCACGATAGAAGACGAAATCGAGAGGACGACCAAAGGCTTTTTTGCGCTGGTCGTCGCTAAAACGAACTTCACGCAGCGACATTTCGCGCGCGAAGCGATAGAGCGCATTCATGCGCGGACGGCTCCAGGCATTGAAATCGCCGGCCATAATGATGGGCCCGCTGTGATGCGCTATCTGATCGCCAATGGGAAGTAACTGCTTACTGTAGACATCCACGCCCAGGCTGAAATTTACCGCATGGATATTCACAACCATCAGCATTCGGGTATCCGGCAGCGGATAGACCGTCACCAGCGCCGATTTCGCCAGACGCAGGATAGGCTCGCGTTCGCGCAGCGGACAGCAATAGACGGGATGTGCTGCAGAAAGCGTCATCACGCCTGAGGGATGTTGCGGCAGGACAAATGCAGGCACCTGGTCGGCGGCAAGATAGTTCGTGGTGGCAAACCGTACCAGCTCCGGGGTGGTTTGCGCCTCCTGGAGCAGAACCAGGTGGGCATCTTTTCCAAAATTCTTGAGTACCGATAACCATTCGGCACGCTGCTGCTTAAAGATATTCCACACCAGTACGCGGATTTTTTCATCGCTGCTTAACGGCGTGCCGGCGGGTAATGCCTGGCTTATGCTCGCAAATGACCCCGGAGGCAAGATCCTCTCCGCGGGCATTCCGGCTACATAACGCATGGCATAGGTATTTTTTCGCACTTTTGGAAACAGCCTCTGTAACATGAACCAGCCCGGAAAACGGACTGGTTCTAATGTTATAGGGACTTTAGGTCATACTTTCAACGCAATTTCTGAGAAACCGCTTTCCAGTTTTGTCAGCAAGCGCTTACTTATATTAACCCAGCGCGATCCGAGCAGGTTTATCAAGGCGCCCGCTCAGGCCAATCAGCAGGAAGGCCACCAGGACAATCACCGCTCCAATCCACGGGGTCTGGGTTAATCCGAAGTGTTCGACGGTTTGCCCACCAACGATGGAGCCCAGCGCGATACCGATATTAAAAGCGGCAATATTCAGGCCGGAAGCCACATCCACTGCATTAGGCGTATAAAGCTCGGCTTTCTGTACAACGTAGACCTGAAGCCCGGGCACATTGCCAAAGGCGAAGATCCCCATGACCAGTACCGTGACCAGCGCGGCGTAGTGTATCGAAGCGGTGAACTGGAAAATCATCAGCAGAACAACCAGCGCGGCGAAGATAAATTTCAGCGCTGGTACCGCGCCATGCTTATCTGCAAGCTTGCCGCCCCAGATATTGCCAATGGCAACGGAAATACCGTATCCCAGCAAAATCCAGCTTACGGCATTGGGGGAGAAGCCAGCCAGATCCTGCATCATCGGCGCCAGGAAGGTGAAAGCGGTGAATACGCCGCCATAACCCAATGCAGTTACCGCGTAGATGATCAGCAAACGCGGATGCGTAAGCACCTTCAGCTGATCGCGCAGGCTGGCGCTCGCCCGGCCTGGAATATTCGACGGCACCAGCAGCAGGCTGGTCACCAGGGCAATGACGCCCAGTAAGGAGACGGCCAGGAACGTTTCACGCCAGCCGAAGTGTTGTCCGATGAACGTTCCCAGCGGTACGCCCGTAACGAGTGCAACGGTCAGTCCACCAAACATGATCGCAATAGCGGAGGCCGCTTTCTCTTTGGGTACCAGGCTGGTTGCAATAGTGGAACCAATCGAAAAGAACACCCCGTGCGCAAGGCCGGTCAACAGACGGGCAATCACCAGCGTGGTGTAGTCCGGTGCCTGCCAGGCCAGAATGTTGCCGGCGGTGAATAGCACCATCAGCGCGACTAACAGCTGCTTACGCGGAAAACGCCCGGTCAGTGCCGTCAGCACTGGCGCCCCGACGGCGACGCCCAGGGCGTAGATAGACACCAACAGCCCGGCAGAGGGTAACGAGATCGCAAGCTGGTTAGCAATAGTGGGAACCAGCCCCACGATAACAAATTCAGTCGTGCCAATTGCAAAGGCACTGATCGTCAGGGCAAGTAGCGCCAGTGGCATAAAATACTCCGTATCATCAGGATTAAGATGACAGGCAGTATGCGCCAGTGCTTAAATAACAAAAATGGTCAAAATCTCAATAGAATTTTGCAGGTGGTGCAACAATGAAAGCTACATCGGAAGAGCTGACAATCTTTGTCGCCGTCGTTGAAAGCGGCAGCTTTAGCCGCGCGGCCGAACAGCTGGGACAGGCTAACTCAGCCATCAGCCGTTCGGTAAAAAAACTGGAGATGAAGCTTGGAGTGAGTCTGCTCAACCGAACGACGCGACAGCTGAGCCTGACGGAAGAAGGAGAGCGTTATTTTCGCCGCGTGCAGTCGGTACTGCAGGAGATGGCCGCAGCGGAGACCGAGATAATGGAGACCCGCAGCACGCCGCGCGGATTACTGCGCATTGATGCAGCCACGCCGGTTGTGCTTCACTTTCTGATGCCGCTGATTAAACCTTTCCGCGAACGCTATCCGGAGATGACGCTTTCTCTCGTCTCCTCAGAGACGTTTATTAACCTCATCGAGCGTAAAGTGGATGTGGCTATTCGGGCGGGAACGCTGACCGATTCAAGCTTGCGTGCCCGCCCTCTGTTTGCCAGCTACCGTAAAATTATCGCGTCGCCACAGTATATTGCTGAACATGGTAAACCGGAGACGGTTGAAGAACTGAAGCAGCATCTGTGCCTGGGCTTTACGGAGCCGGTATCGCTGAACACCTGGCCTGTCGCCTGTCATGATGGTCAACTTCATGAAATTACGAGCGGATTGTCATCTAACAGCGGGGAAACGCTGAAGCAGCTGTGCCTTGAAGGAAATGGTATCGCCTGCTTGTCAGACTATATGATTGATAAGGAGATTGCCCGGGGTGAGCTGGTGGAATTGATGGCCGATAAACGCCTGCCGGTCGAAATGCCTTTTAGCGCGGTGTATTACAGTGACAGAGCGGTGAGTACGCGCATTCGTGCCTTTATTGATTTTCTGAGTGAACATATAAAAACAGCTCCCGGAGGAGCTGTGTGAGGGTTCAGGTTACAGAGGGCGGGTCAAACTTAATCCCAGTCAGGAGCTAAACCTTCCGGGCTGACCAGGCGATCGTTGCATTCCAGGGCTGCGATCGCTTTTTTATCGTCAGCATCCAGATGAAGATCCGTTGCTAATAGGTTGCTCGCCAGGTTTTCACGTTTAGTTGAAGATGGGATCACGGCATAACCTTCACCCATTGCCCATGCCAGAATGACCTGCGCGGCAGTCGCGCTATGTTTCTCAGCGATACGCGTAATCACTTCATCTTTCAGCGCCTTACCATAGGCCAGCGTCATGTATGAGGTGATGTGGATCCCGTGCTGTTTTGCCCAGTCCACGACTTTACGATTTTGCAGGTACGGAGACAGCTCAATCTGGTTGGTCGCAATATTTTCTGCGCCAACAGCAGCAATAGCTTTTTCCATCAGCGGGATCGTGAAGTTGGAGATCCCAATTTCGCGGGTTAATCCCTGCTTTTTCGCTTCCAGCAATGCCTGCATGAATTCTTCCACGGAGACGGCATCGTTCGGTGATGGCCAGTGGATCAGCGTCAAATCTACATAGTCTGTACGCAGTTTTTTCAGGCTTTCTTTCAGGCTTGGGATCAGCTTGTCTTTGCTGAGATTCTCAATCCAGATTTTCGTGGTGATGAACAGCTCATTACGCGGTACACCACTCTCTTCGAGAGCTTGTCCTACGGCAGCTTCGTTTTCATAGATCTGCGCCGTATCAACCGCGCGATAGCCCAGTTCGAGTGCGGTTTTAACTGATGCAATAACAACGTCGTCTTTAAGGCGGAAAGTGCCCAGACCAAATGCAGGGAGAGTCATACTATTCCTCAATCGTTATGTTCGTAAACTGAGGACGATTATCGCTGGCGTTGTTATAGAGAAAAAGATCGCAAAACGCAGAGGATTTTTGCTGATTTCGCAATAATTAAGCGTCAGATAAGAAAAAAGCCCTGAGCTAACGCTCAGGGCTTTTAATAAGTGGCGGAACGGACGGGACTCGAACCCGCGACCCCCTGCGTGACAGGCAGGTATTCTAACCGACTGAACTACCGCTCCACCGAAGACTGCTTGTAACCACCGGATTAATGCACCGGCTTACTACTTAATTTGATGCCTGGCAGTTCCCTACTCTCACATGGGGAGACCCCACACTACCATCGGCGCTACGGCGTTTCACTTCTGAGTTCGGCATGGGG
>NZ_JAWNDD010000013.1:0-65716 GCF_034106785.1 Enterobacter sp. 241F3 | reverse complement strand
ATAAGATAGCGATTCATAATGGATGAGAGTCAAATTAGATATAAAACACTAATACATTAAATATATTTAAGTGTTTTGATTAAAATTGGTTAATAATACACATAACAGTTTATGTAAATTTATGGGTTTTTGCCGATTATTTATTATCGAACCTTTCGTCAGCTTCGAATGAAAATAAATTCAGCTCATTTTTGTTCCGGGATATACCAGGAGAAAATATTTATGTTGAAGATGCTAGCGAAAAAGTGTTTAGGGAGATTCATAACGCGATCGCTGCCGTGATAAATCAAAACCCCTTGCGCCTGACCTGTGGCCACGGTTACACTGATTGAGAACATTGATTTCAATAAATCATTGTTTTAAAAGTATTTTGACTCGGGGTGCCCTTCCTTGTGAAGGCTGAGAAATACCCGTATTACCTGATCTGGATAATGCCAGCGTAGGGAAGTCAGATGCCTTCCCGGTCATCGCTTCTTCACGCAAGGCAGGAGCGAACCCATGCAGCCTGACCTGCTCGATTTACACGTTTTACATCACTTCCGCACCCGTTCTCCGCTGACCCATTGTATGACCAATGATGTCGTACAGACCTTTACGGCCAACGTTCTGCTGGCGCTTGGCGCATCACCCGCGATGGTGATTGAGGCCGAAGAGGCTGAACAGTTTGCTGCGATCGCCGATGCGCTGCTGGTCAACGTTGGCACGCTGACCGCGCCGCGCGCCCAGTCGATGCGCCGGGCGATTGAGAGCGCGGTGGCGGCAGGCAAGCCCTGGACGCTGGACCCGGTTGCCGTGGGCGCCCTGGCGTTCCGCACCCGTTTTTGCCATCAAATTCTTGCCCTGAAACCGGCGGCCATTCGGGGCAATGCCTCTGAAATCCTTGCTCTTGCCGGGATGAGCCCGGGTGGGCGCGGCGTTGATACGACCGATACCGCCGCCAGCGCGGTGCCCGCTGCACAGGCGCTGGCCCGCCAGACCAATGCCGTTGTGGTCGTCACCGGCGAGGTGGATTACATCACGGACGGGCAACGTACCCGAACGGTTACCGGCGGCGATCCGCTGATGACGCGCGTGGTAGGCACCGGATGCGCGCTTTCTGCCGTTGTGGCGGCGAGCTGTTCGCTGCCGGGTGACCGGCTGGATAACATTGCAGGCGTCTGCGGATGGATGAAGCGAGCCGGAACGGTAGCCGTTACGCACTCCCTTGGCCCGGGCAGTTTTGCCAGCGCGTTCCTGGATGCGCTCTATACGCTGGAGGAGCAGGCATGAAGCGGATTAACGCCCTGACCATTGCCGGCACCGATCCCAGCGGCGGCGCGGGTATCCAGGCTGACCTGAAAACCTTCTCCGCCCTTGGCGCGTACGGCTGCTCGGTCATTACCGCGCTGGTGGCGCAAAACACGCGCGGCGTGCAGTCGGTCTACCGTATCGAGCCAGATTTTGTTGCCGCACAGCTGGATTCTGTGTTCAGCGACGTGCGCATCGATACCACCAAGATCGGCATGCTGGCCGAGACGGATATTGTGGAAGCGGTGGCCGAGCGGCTTAAACGCTATCAGGTGCAAAACGTGGTGCTGGATACCGTCATGCTGGCAAAAAGCGGCGACCCGCTGCTTTCGGCCTCCGCCGTGGAGACGCTGCGTACAAAACTGCTGCCGCAGGTGGCGCTTATCACGCCCAATCTGCCGGAAGCCGCCGCGCTGTTAGGCACATCGCATGCGCAAACTGAACGCGAGATGAAAGCGCAGGGAAACGCGCTGCTGGCGATGGGCTGCGGCGCGGTGCTGATGAAGGGCGGTCATCTTGACGACGCTGAAAGCCCGGACTGGCTCTTTACCCGCGATGGCGAAGTACGTTTTACCGCGCCGCGCGTGCAGACCAAAAACACCCACGGCACGGGCTGCACGCTCTCCGCCGCGCTGGCGGCGCTGCGTCCCCGGCATGAAGGCTGGGCCGATACGGTTAGCGAAGCGAAAGCCTGGCTCTCGGCGGCGCTGGCAAAAGCCGATACTCTGGAAGTCGGTCACGGTATTGGGCCGGTTCATCATTTTCATGCATGGTGGTAACCCAGTATACTGGCAGGAAACACCACGCCTGAGAAAACAGAGATGGAACAAGCGCATACCCGGTTAATCGCTCAACTGAATGAACGGATCGCCGCGCCGGACAACACGCCGCTGTACCTGAAATTTGCCGAAACGGTAAAAAATGCGGTGCGCAGCGGCATGCTGGAGCACGGGAATATTTTGCCCGGCGAGCGCGATCTGAGCCAGTTAACCGGCGTGTCGCGCATTACCGTGCGAAAGGCAATGCAGGCGCTGGAGGAAGAGGGCGTGGTGACGCGTTCCCGTGGATATGGCACGCAAATCAACAACATCTTTGAATATTCGCTGAAAGAGGCGCGCGGGTTCTCGCAGCAGGTGGTGCTGCGCGGCCAAAAGCCCAATACGCTGTGGGTCAACAAGCGTGTGGTGAAATGCCCGGAAGAGGTGGCTAACCACCTGTCGATCTCCCCGGACAGCGAGGTTTTTTTACTTAAGCGCATTCGCTATGTGGATGACGATGCGGTGTCGATTGAAGAGTCCTGGGTCCCGGTCGGGTTAATTCCCGATCCGGATGCAATTGGCATTTCGCTGTACGACTACTTCCGCAGTCAGAACATCTTCCCGCAGCGCACCCGCTCAAGGGTGAGCGCCCGCATGCCGGACAGCGAGTTTCAGGCGCACATAAAGATGGATGAAAAAATACCGGTGCTGGTGATCAAGCAGGTTGCGCTTGACCAGCAGCACCGTCCGATTGAGTACAGCATCAGCTACTGTCGCAGCGATCTATACGTCTTTGTGTGCGAGGAGTAATTCCTCACGCGTCGGGGCACAATCGCCGCCGCGGTGGCTGACCACCCAGGACGCCACGGCATTCCCCAGCAGAACGGCGTCTGCCAGCGACCATCCCGCTGCCAGCCCTGCCAGCGTGCCGCCCGCGTGGCTGTCGCCAGCACCAATGGTGTCCACAACCGTCGCCGGGAACGCCGGAACAACGCCCGAGGCGTCACCGTCATACCACATAGCACCGTCTTTATCATGGCGCACGATTAGCGCGGCGCCGAAGCGTTGCTGCCACACTTCACCCAGGTTTTCAGACTCCACACCTAATCTTTCAGCTGCAAGTTCCGCTTCCTGACGATTGAGCGACACGATTGGCCTGCAGGCCATAATCCGCTCCATCAGCGCGTCGGGAATATCCGCGATGCGGGGGCCGAAATCGATCAATGCCGTCACGTCCTGTAATCCCTCCAGCCAGCGTGTCAGCAGCTCGCCGCACGGCGATGCCAGCTGGTAGCCGGACAAATAAACCAGGCTGTTTTGCGGAACGTAAAGCGCATCCAGCCAGCGCTGCTGCCACTGGTTCTCCACGCCGCTAAAGGACATAAAGGTACGTTCGCCGTCAGGCTCAACCAGCGCCAGGCACCAGCCGTTGTCGCCCGTATCGGCCTCCACGGCGCTGTGCAGATCCTGCTTCGCCATGGCGTTGCGGATAATATCCGCCCAGACGCCGTGACCGACGGGCAGAGCGTTTTGCGCCGTAATGCCGAGCCGCTTCAGGGCGATGGCAATGTTCAGCGCGCACCCGCCGATATTCACGCCCTGCTGCTTAAGTTCGATATCGCACCCGCGCCAGGGCAGGGCGTAGGCGTCGGCGATGACGTCTATCACCGCTGCGCCCAGCACCGTCACCGGGCGCGTGGCGTGCAGGGTGTCGAGACGTTGGGCAAATGCATTCATACGCCCTCCCTTTGCTCCCGGTAGTGCAGCAGTTTCTCGCAATAGTGGCCGAAATCGAGCCGGTTAACGGCGTCGAGCTCGGCCTTCAGCGCCGGGTCAATTGCCTGGACGCCGTGGAGCGCGCCGCAGATGGCCGTCGCCATGGCGCCAATGGTGTCCGTATCGCCGCCCAGGTTGGCGCATAAAATGGCGCAGCGGTTCGGATCGGTTTCCGCCAGTTCGACCATCGCAATGGCCGCCGGGACGGACTCAATGGTGCTGGTTCCTGCGCCGACAAGCTGATAAATCTGCTCGCTGGCGGAGTCGATGCCGTTGGCTTCCCGTACGGTCTTAAGCGCCAGCTCAAGACGTGCCGCCAGCGACGCGCTGAAGGTGGTGGTTTTCATCTCCTGCGCATAGCGGGCGATACCCGGCAGAGCATCGACGATGTTCTGCCAGCTTTCGCCGTCGACGGCGCGGGAAACCGCCCACGCAATCACCACCGCGCCGGCAATGGCGAGGTCCGATTTATGGGTCGGGCTGGAGGCCAGCGCCACCTGCTCAACAAAGTGTTCCAGACGCGTGGCCGGAAGCAGGCAGCCCAGCGGGGACGCGCGCATCGCCGCCCCGTTGGTCACGCCGTTGTTTTCCAGCTCGCTGACCGGCTTGCCGTCACGAATTGCGTTAAGCGCGATTTTGGAAGTCGGGCCGAGCACGTTCTTATTAAACGCATCGAAATCGAGCGCCCAGTGCAGAATATGCTTGCCGATAACGTCCGCGTTAATCTCCCCGTCGCACTCAACGATCGCATCGGCCAGGCACAGCGCCATTGAGGTATCGTCGGTAAACTCTGCCTGTTTGAAATAGCAGGCCGCATTATTCTCTGCCGGGCCGGGTAAAAAGCGGTCGATCCAGCCGAAGTGCGACTTTACGCGCTTTCTCGGCCACAGCTCCGACGGCATGCCCATCGCATCCCCTAACGCCTGCCCGTAAAGGGCCCCGAGAACACGGTCTTGTTTCATTTAACTTCCCCTTGTGTCAGCGCGGTATCGCCATCAACCACCGCAATTGCGGCGATCTCTTTGTCCGATTCGCGGAAAAACAGCATAAACAGCACGGCAATCACGGCAATCATGATTGCACCAAACGTCCATATTCCGGCCCAGTTGAAGGTCAACCCATTCACCGGCTCTTTGTATGCGAACATTTTTTCCATCATCACGCCGCCCAGGCGGTAACCCAGCAGGCTACCAAAGCCCTGGCAGCACAGCGTAATCAAGCCCTGTGCGGCGGTGCGCATGTGCACCGGCGCTTTTTTATCCACGTAGATATACGCGGTGACGTAGTAGAAGTCGTAGCTCACGCCGTGCAGCAGAATCCCGAGGAACAGCAGGGCGTAGGTGAAGTACTGTTCCGCACCGCCGTATACGAAGAACCCGTAGCGGATGGCGGCGGTAATCAGACCCAGCAGTAAGACCTTCTTAATACCAAAGCGTTTGGTAAAGAACGGCAGGGCGAGCATAAAGAAGATTTCAGAAAACTGGCCGAGCGTCATCCAGCCGGTGGCGTTTTTCATTCCCACTTCGGTGAGATAGCCGTTGGCGAAGATGTAGTAGAAGGCCAGCGGCATGGCGAACAGGAACGAGCAGAAGAAGAACACGAGGAAGTTTTTGTCGCGTAGCAGGATCAGCGCGTCCAGCCCGAGCATCACTTTGAAGTCCAGCTTGCCGGTACTTTTCGGCGGGGTGTTCGGCAGGAAGAGGGCAAAGACGCCGAGCAGGGCGGAGCTGGCGGCCGTCATCAGCAGCGGAATATTGGTATCGGAAATATCGCTATAGCCCAGCATCTGCGGCAGGAAGCCGCACGCCAGCCCGGAGGCGATCCAGCCGATAGTGCCCATCACGCGGATACGCGGGAAATCGGCCTCGACGTCATCCACGTTCGCGAAGGCAATACTGTTGGTCAGCGCGATGGTGGGCATATAGGTCAGGGAGTAAACCAGCAGCAGCGGGAAGAAGGTGCTGAACTGGGTTTGCTGTGCGGCGAAGTACATCAGAATCGCGCCGGCAAACATCAGCACCGCCAGTACTTTCTGCGCGGCGAAGAAGCGGTCCGTCAGCGATCCGACCAGAATTGGGGAGAGGATAGCGGCAATGGCGGTACAGGCGTAAGACCAGCCGATTTCCCCCGCGGTAAAACCGCTTTTGCTCAGCCACAGCCACAGCGGCACAAACCACGCGCCCCAGATAAACCATTCAACAAACATCATGAATGACAGTTGGACTTTCGTTTTCATTTTTTAATCCTGCATGTCAGAGAGGGTACGCCTTTAACATACCATTCAATAATACCTTTTAAATACCTTTGTGGCGATTGTTTGATCAATGTAACAGTTTTGTTGTACACGAATCGAGCCAGCAGATTGTGCTGAAAAAAAATGCAATGGGTGGAAAATCTGTTAAGTCGGTACCAGGCTTAGTCTGCCCATAAATAATGGGACTGGATTAACGCACACCGACATGACGTCGAACTTACGGGAGTATCACATGACTGATATTGCGCAGTTGCTTGGCAAAGACGCCGACAGCCTTTTACAGCATCGTTGTATGACCATTCCAGCCGACCAGCTTTACCTGCCTGGTCATGATTACGTTGACCGCGTGATGGTCGATAACAACCGTCCCCCTGCCGTGCTGCGAAATATGCAGACGCTCTATAACACCGGGCGGCTCGGCGGCACCGGATATCTCTCGATTCTGCCGGTAGACCAGGGCGTTGAGCACTCGGCGGGCGCCTCCTTTGCGGCGAATCCGCTCTACTTCGATCCGAAGAACATTGTTGAACTGGCGATTGAAGCGGGCTGTAACTGTGTAGCCTCCACCTACGGCGTGCTGGCTTCGGTTTCGCGTCGCTATGCCCACCGCATTCCGTTCCTCGTGAAGCTGAACCACAACGAAACCCTGAGTTACCCTACCGAATATGACCAGACGCTCTACGCCAGCGTCGAGCAGGCGTTCAATATGGGGGCGGTTGCAGTTGGGGCGACGATTTACTTTGGCTCTGAACAGTCCCGTCGTCAGATTGAAGAGATCTCTGCGGCGTTTGAGCGCGCTCATGAGCTCGGCATGGTGACCGTGCTGTGGGCGTACCTGCGTAACTCGGCGTTCAAAAAAGACGGCGTGGATTACCACGTGTCGGCCGACCTGACCGGCCAGGCGAACCATTTGGCGGCGACCATTGGCGCAGACATCGTGAAGCAGAAAATGGCCGAGAATAACGGCGGCTATAAAGCGGTGAACTTTGGCTATACCGATGACCGCGTTTACAGCAAGCTGACCAGCGATAACCCGATCGATCTGGTGCGCTACCAGCTGGCGAACTGCTATATGGGCCGCGCGGGGCTGATCAACTCCGGCGGCGCGGCGGGCGGTGATACCGACCTGTCAGACGCGGTGCGTACGGCGGTTATTAACAAACGCGCGGGCGGCATGGGGCTGATCCTTGGCCGCAAGGCGTTTAAGAAATCGATGGCCGACGGCGTGAAGCTGATCAATGCGGTTCAGGACGTCTATCTGGACAGCAAAGTCACGATTGCCTGACCTGAGGGCGAAGTGTAGGCCGGGTAAGGCGTAGCCGCCACCCGGCAATACCATTAGCGCAAAAGCACACAGTCCGGCGGCAACCGACACTGCAGCGCGCCGGGCAACACCTCAATGCGGAACTGCGTCCCGCTCAGCGGCTCTCCGTCGAGGTTAAACGTCATCCCGTGCGGCGCATTTACCTCAAACCACGCCGATTTCCCGTCAATGATATTTGGACTCTCTTCCGGCTGCGTCAGCGTGGTAAACAGCGCGGGCAGCAGGCCGTCGCCCGTGAAAATCCTCAGCTGTAGCTGACCGTCATTGATCAGCGCCTCCGGGCACAGCTGCTGACCGCCGCCTGCCTGTCGACCATTGCCAATGCCAATGACCAGCGCGTCACCCTGCCACTGAAAATCCTCGCCGCGAATTTCGCAGCGGTCAGGCTTGAGGGTGTCCATGCGCATCAGACCGTGGATCAGATACGACACGCCGCCCAGCGCCGCCTTCAGTTTTTCCGGCGTTTCGCTGGTGATGCGCGTGCCAAACCCGCCGGTCGCCATATTGATAAAGCAGGTTTTATCATTCACCTGCGCAATATCTACAGCGGTGGCTTTACCGAGGATCGCCAGCTGGAGCGCCTTCTCTAACTCCTCCGGGATCCCGGCGCTGGTGGCAAAGTCATTAGCGGTGCCGAGCGGTAAAATGCCCATCACCGGGCGGTTTGCCGGGGGCAGGTCGATCAGCGCTGACGCGATCTCATTGATGGTGCCATCGCCGCCGCCGGAAATGATGGTCTCAACGCCAAGCCCGAGGGCTTCATTGATATAGCGTGCCGCGTCGCCTTTTTCCCAGGTTACCCTGACGTGGATCCGCGCGCCGTCGTCGCGCAAGCCGTGAATTGCCTGACGCAACAGATCGTTGCCTGCACTTTTGCCATTGAGAATCAATAAACTGTCTGGATAGGTTGCCATCCGCGCTGCTCCCTTTTTTAGCGTTAGTAAGAGTGTATAGCAGAGAGGAAAAAAGCGGGTAAGAACAGGATGAAAGGAACGAAATATGCCCGAAAGCGCGTTACACTCCAGCGATGATATGAACTAATCACAGGAAAGTGATGATGAATAAAATTTTGGTAAGCGCGTGCCTGATGGGCTTCAGGGTTCGTTATAACGCAAGTGAAAAAGCGAGAATGAACGCGCAACTCGCTCGTTGGCAACAGGAACAACGTCTGGTTATCCACTGCCCTGAACTGGCTGCCGGGCTGCCTGTACCGCGTCCTCCGGCAGAGATTATGTCCGCTGATGGCAAAGACGTAATGCGCGGGCAAGCCAGAATTATTGAAAATACCGGGCAGGATGTGACCGCACATTATCAGCTTGCAGCCTGGCTTGCGCTACGCGCTGCTCAGGAGTCGGGGTGTAGCGCTGCATTGTTAACCGATGGCAGCCCAACGTGCGGCAGTGAGTTCATTTATGACGGTTCTTTTCGCGGAATACATAAAGCGGGGAGGGGAGTTGCGGCATCGTTGCTCGCTGAGCATGGGATCGCCGTGTTCTCAGAGAAGCAAATCGACGAACTCATTGCCTGGATTGAGGAAAGAGAAGGCAAAAAATAAGCCCGCGTAAGGGAGATTACGCAGGCTAAGGAGGTGGTTCCTGGTACAGCTAGCATTTATGGGTTATGTTTTTCAGCGGGGGGATAATACCCGTATTGAACGAAGCGGTATGTGATCCGATTCTAAGAATTATCCCAGCGCGAAAAAATTTCCCTGATTGACTATTTGCCGTGTGGGTTTCGGGTGCTTTCACCGTTGAAGTTACGCATCAGCAGCGCGAACTTCAGCTCCACCTCTTCCGGAACCGGCAGCCATACGGTATGCCCGTCGCCCGGCGCCACGTCAATCGCTTCGCCTTTGCCGTTTTCCAGATGCTCCAGCGTGAAGTTCATGTTGCCCTGCGGGGTCATCAGCTCCAGGCTGTCGCCTTTGGTGAACTTGTTTTTCACCGCGACGGCCGCCAGCGCGCCTTTACGCTCGCCGGTGAAGTCACCGACAAACTGCTGGCGCTCGGAAACGGAGTAGCCGTGCTCGTAGTTCTGGTAGTCGTCGTGGGTATGACGGCGCAGGAAGCCTTCGGTATAGCCGCGATGCGCCAGGCCTTCCAGAGTTTCCAGCAGGCTGGTATCGAACGGTTTACCGGCGGCCGCATCGTCGATGGCTTTACGATACACCTGCGCGGTACGCGCGCAGTAGTAATAGGATTTGGTGCGGCCTTCGATCTTCAGGGAGTGCACGCCCATCTGGGTCAGACGCTCTACGTGGGCGATGGCGCGCAGATCTTTTGAGTTCATGATGTAAGTGCCGTGCTCGTCTTCAAAGGCGGTCATGTACTCGCCCGGACGTTTGGCTTCTTCAATCATAAACACGCTGTCGGTTGGCGCGCCGATGCCCAGCGTCGGCTCAACGTTGGTCACCGGGATAGGCTCATGCTTGTGGACGATGTTGCCGACGTCATCCTCTTTGCCTTCCTGAACGTTATATTCCCAGCGGCAGGCGTTGGTGCAGGTGCCCTGGTTCGGGTCGCGCTTGTTGATATAGCCGGAGAGCAGGCAGCGGCCGGAGTAGGCCATGCACAGCGCGCCGTGGACGAAGATTTCGATTTCCATATCCGGCACCTGGGTGCGGATCTCTTCGATCTCTTCCAGAGACAGTTCGCGAGACAGAATGACGCGGGTCAGCCCCATCTGCTTCCAGAACTTCACCGTTGCCCAGTTGACGGCGTTTGCCTGCACGGAGAGGTGAATATCCATCTCCGGGAAGTTCTCCCGAACCAGCATGATTAAACCCGGGTCCGACATGATCAGCGCGTCCGGCCCCATATCCACCACCGGCTTCAGGTCACGGATGAACGTTTTCAGCTTGGCGTTGTGCGGCGCGATGTTCACGACCACGTAGAATTTTTTGCCCAGGGCATGCGCTTCGTTGATGCCGAGCTGCAGGTTCTCGTGGTTGAATTCGTTGTTACGCACGCGCAGCGAGTAGCGCGGCTGGCCCGCATACACGGCGTCGGCGCCATAGGCGAAAGCGTAACGCATATTTTGCAGCGTTCCCGCCGGGGAAAGGAGTTCCGGTTTAAACATGTTTGTTCTCGTTCTGATGACAGGTCAGATCCGCGTGCACCCGGTGCAGCGGTAAGGGGAGATCCCCCACTTTAAGGGCGGGCATTGTAGCGCTGCGGGGCAGGGAGGTAAAGCGTCGAGTCGTATCACCGCCCATCCGGCGTGTACGCATATTTTTAGGTATTGTCTTTACCATCTGGCTTGAAAGACCGAGGCAATGCCGTTTCCCGCTTTCAGTACAAGCGTGGACTGAACATCATTGCTTTTGCTTAATTCGAATCAACCAGATACAGGAAAACTAACTGATATTGAGATCGTGTATAACTTTTGAGCGTCATCAAGTCGTCTGTTCAGGAACCTATCTGAATACGTAGCTTGATTAATGAAGAGAAAAAGACGGAATCTGTTTATGAACCGTTACCATTAGTCAGGGGAAGAGTATGGCGAGGCTGGATTTCTGTGAACTTGCTTCTGCAAGCGCAGATACTGCAGATAGCGACCAATTTGAGAAGTTCGCAAAAATATTCATGGAAAAAATTTTGGGAGGGATTGTAACTAAAGGCCCAAGCCGCGGGGCGGATGGTGGCATAGATATACGGGTTGAGTTTGATATTGCCGGATGTCGAATTGCCAAACTTGTTAGCTGCAAACACTACGCTCCTTCTAAAAAGTCCGTTGGTCGCAGTGATGAAGAGGACATTCAGGACAGACTTGCTGAATTTGAATGTGATGAGTTTGTTGGATTTTATTCCACCATTGCATCGTCCGGACTTGAGCAAAAACTGGAGCGACTGAAAGCTAAAAAAGGGATTTTGTACCAGATTTATAATTCAGAGGATATTGAAACCTTATTACTGGAAAATCATGCGGGCTTTCAGTTAGCAAAGCGTTTTTTTCCTCGCTCAGTACAAAATATATTACCACAATTTATTGCTCTACTGCCCACCTTCACATCCTGTGACGCAGTGCGTCATTCTTCAGGTTGGATAGTCCCGGATGTTTATAGTGACTACGAGCCACGGGTCTACGCCTGTAATGCTAATTTAGCTGCACAGTATGCAAATGAGAAGGCGATGAATGATATCCATGAACCTATGTTCTTGCAGGCATGGAAAGATGCCGTCCATATGTTTTCAGATTATTTCATTATTCCTGCTGCCGGTATTAACAGTGTAAGCAATATTAATGAATTACCACCGGACTGGGATACTTCAGACGATATAATAAATTTATCCGCCGGGAAACGATGGGCACTTTTGGCTATCTGGAGTTTTTTTGATGATAAAAAGGTTAATGCTATTTTGAAGAAAATGCATAAACATCCTTCTCAGCAAGATTTGAACGTTATTAGCTTCGCTTTCCTGGCGATGATAACTGGCACCGAGCGTCGCGATGTATTAGCGCGACTTTTTGCTTATGCTACACCTTTTCGTTCCTGGTAAGGCCACAGTTTTAATGTCTGGAGTCTCTGCCCCGCAGTGCTGCGGGGCAATATTCTCACATTATCCTGCACGCATCCGCTTCCCAGCGATACCCCACGCCATACACCGCGCGAATAAACGACTGTTCGGCGTCCAGCGCTTCCAGCTTGCGGCGCAGGTTTTTGATATGGCTGTCGATGGTGCGGTCGGTCACTACGCGGTAATCGTCGTACAGGTGGTTCAGCAGCTGTTCGCGGGAGAAGACTTTGCCCGGCTCGTGGGAGAGGGTTTTGAGCAGGCGGAACTCCGCAGGGGTCAGGTCCAGCAGCTTGCCGCGCCAGCTTGCCTGGAAGCGGCTTTCATCCACAATCAGCGGGCTTTCAGCGTCCAGCACCTGAAGCTCGCGCTGCGGCCTGCAGCGGCGCAGAATGGTCTTCACGCGGGCTACCACCTCGCGCGGGCTGTAGGGCTTGCAGATGTAGTCGTCCGCGCCGATTTCGAGCCCCAGCAGGCGGTCAATCTCTTCAATTTTGGCGGTGACCATGACGATCGGCACGTCGGAGAAGCGGCGAATTTCCCGGCACAGGGTCAGTCCGTCAACGCCCGGCAGCATTAAATCCAGCAGGATCAGATCCGGCGGAGTCTGGCGCACGTACGGCAGCACCTGGTCGCCGTGGCTTATCAGGGACGGGGCATAGCTGGCCGCGCGTAAGTAGTCGATTAGCAGCTGTCCCAGCTTGGGTTCGTCTTCAACGATCAAAATGCGCGGCGTGTTTTCGTCAATCGGTAACTCGGTCATACTTCTCTCGATAAATCCCGTTCCAGAGGTAACTCTACTGTAATGCTAACCCCGCCAAAAGGCGAATGGGCGGCGCGGATCGTGCCATTATGCGCCTCGACGATGTTAACGCAAATCGCCAGCCCCAGGCCGGAGCCGCCGCTGGCGCGGTTGCGGGAGCCTTCGGTACGGTAGAAACGTTCAAACAGTTTTTCCAGCTGCGCGTCCTGCACGCCGGGGGCGGAATCCGCGAAGGTGAGGGCAAAGCGCCCGTTTTCCTGTCTGCCGGAGATGTGCAGCCCTCCGCCGCTGTCGGTGTAGCGCAGGCTGTTTTCCAGCAGGTTATTGAACAGCTGCATCAGCCGGTCTTTGTCGCCGAACACCACCGCGCTGTCCGGCAGGGAGAGATCGATTTTCAGGTTGCGGCTGGCAAACCGCTCGCGGAACGCGCCGCTGATCACTTCCAGAATATTAATCACGTCCACCGGCGCTTTCTGGTAGGCCAGCGCGCCTTCGTCGGACATGGAGAGCTGGTGGAGATCGTCCACCAGCTTGGTGAGCGTGCCCACCTCCGCCTGCAGGGAAGCCACCGATTCGGGCGTAAACTGGCGCACGCCGTCCTGAATGGCCTCCAGCTCGCCCCGCAGCACCGCCAGCGGGGTGCGCAGCTCGTGGGAGATATCGGCCATAAAGTCGCGGCGCATCTGCTGGTTCTTCTCCAGCGTGCTGGCGAGCTGGTTAAAGTCCTGCGCCAGCTTGCCCAGTTCGTCCTGGCTGCGGGTATCGACGCGGGTGGTGAAATCCCCGGCTGCGAGCTTGTGCGTACCCTCCACCAGCCGTTTTACCGGGGCGAGCAGACCGCGCGCCAGCGGGAAGGTGGCGAGCGCGGCGAGCAGCGTGGAGAGGGCGACAATCAGCCAGCTTGTGCGGCGCTGCTGGCGGTCAAAGTTGATGTCGGTGTTGCGCGTCAGGCGCTCCACCGGCGAGGCGATCACCCAGCCCACGGTGGCGTTATTCACTTTAATTGCCCGCCGGGTGCCGTCCGGCGGTATCGGCGCGCGCGGCCCAACCAGGGGGCGCATATCCTGGTCGATCACCCAGAACTGGGTGCGCCAGCCGTGTGGCGGCATGCCCGGCCCAGGGCGATCGTCACCGGTATCGTGCTCCAGAGAGCGCAGGATCTGGAAAATAAAGCGGTCGTTATTGCGCAGAAAACGCCAGTTGCCGTGTTGGGCGTACTGTTCACTCAGCGCATCGCTTAAGCCCTGTAAACGCTGTTCATTGCCATGCTTGATGTAATCAATAAAGCCGCGCTCGAAGCTTACCCGCACCGCCCAGTGCATGGTGATCAGCAGGACGATACAGGTGGCGAAGATCGCTACAAAGAGCTTGCCGGTAATACCCGGACGCCAGAATTTCATGAGCCACTCCTTTTGCCGCGCCTAATCACGACGTTCTTGCTGGTATCATCCGGCACTCTGGCGAAGATGAAAGCGGGCAGGGCGATGATGATCGCCATGCTGAGGTAGGTATACAAAAAGACCTGATGCGCCACCGGCGTGTCGACGCTGAGATGGTGCTGGCCGTACATGCCGAGCAGCAGGCCGGCAATGGTGACGCCCACGCTCATGGAGAGCTGCATCACCATCGACAGCAGGCTGTTGCCGCTGCTCGCCAGATCGTCAGGAAGGTCCTTCAGCGTCAGGGTATTCATCGACGAGAAGCGCATGGAGTTGATAATCCCCTGGCAGAACAGCACCAGCGGCAGGACGTAGTACCAGCCCATCAGCGCCACGGCCATAAACAGCAGGCTGACCAGCGCCAGCCCCAGCGTAGCGGCCACCAGCACGTGTCGATAGCCAAAGCGGTTGACCACCTGCACCACAACGCGCTTCATCCCCATGCTGCCGAGCACCATCGGGATCATCATCAGGCCCGCGTGGAACGGCGAAAAGCCCATGCCAATTTGCAGAAAAACGGGCGTCATAAACGGCAGCATCCCGCTGCCGATGCGTCCGGCGAAGCTGCCAGACAGGCCCAGACGGTAGGTGGGGTTTTTAAACAAGTTCAGGCTGAACAGCGCCTTATCGTTTCCTCTGGCGTGCCGGAGGTACCACAGAATAGCGGTGACGCCGAGAGCGACCAGAATACCCAGCGTCAGGGGGGAAATCCCGAGCCCTTTTTGCCCGTCCAGCGCCAGGGTAAGCGTAGCCATGCCCGACGCCAGCAGGATAAAACCGAAGAAATCAAAGCGCCGCGTCTGCATTTTGTAGTTCGGCATCAGCGCCAGGGTGGCGATGGCACCGATGATGCCCACCGGCAGGTTGATTAAGAAGATCCAGTGCCACGAGGCGTACTCCACCAGAATGCCGCCCAGCGCTGGACCCAGCAGTGGCCCCACCTGACCGGGCAGGGTCACAAAGGTCATCGCCGCCATGTACTGCTCGCGCGGCACAATCTTCATCACCGTTAGCCGCCCGACGGGCACCATCATCGCCCCGCCGATGCCCTGCAGCACGCGCGCCGTCACCAGCTGGTCGAGGGTATTGGCCTGGGCGCAAAACAGCGAGCCGGTAGTAAACAGCACGATGGCGATAAAGAAGATGTTCCGCACGCCCACTTTATCGGCCAGCCAGCCGCTGGCGGGCAGCATCACGGCCACCGTCAGCACGTAGGAGACAATCACCATGTGCATATGCAGCGGGCTCTCCCCCAGGCTTTTCGCCATGGAGGGGAGGGCGGTGTTGACGATGGTCGTATCCAGCGACTGCATAAAGAAGCCGAAGGCGACTATCCATAACTGCCAGCGAACGTTAGCGGGGAGATCGGTCATTTACTCGGTCACCGTGGTTCTGTTTTTACGCGAGAAGCGCAGCCGCAGGCGGTCGAAGAACAGATAGACCACCGGCGTGGTGTACAGCGTCAGCAGCTGGCTCATCACCAGGCCGCCGACAATGGTGATCCCCAGCGGCTGGCGCAGCTCTGAGCCGTCGCCACCCGAGATCACCAGCGGCAGCGCGCCAAACAGCGCCGCCAGGGTGGTCATCATGATCGGACGAAAACGCAGCAGGCAGGCCTGGAAGATGGCCTCTTCCGGCGAGAGGTTGCCGTTGCGCTGGGCGTCCAGCGCGAAGTCCACCATCATGATGGCGTTTTTCTTCACGATACCGATCAGCAGCATGATCCCGATGAGCGCGATAAGGCTGAACGGCGCGCCGAACAGCTCCAGCGCCAGCAGCGCCCCCACGCCCGCCGACGGCAGCGTCGAGAGAATGGTCAGCGGGTGAACGTAGCTCTCGTACAGCACGCCCAGCACAATATAAACCGTGGCGATGGCGGCCAGAATCAAAATCACCTGCGAATTCATCGTCTCCTGGAACACCTGCGCGGTGCCGGCAAAGCTTCCGCGCACGGTGGACGGCACGCCAAGCTGCGTCATCGCGCGGTTGATAGCATCGCTGGCCTCAGAAAGCGACGAACCGGCGGGCAGGTTAAAGGAGATGGTCGATGCCGCCGATAGCCCCTGATGGTTCACCGACAGCGGCGCGTTGGCAGGCTGCCAGCTAGCGAAGTAGGAGAGTGGAATCGCCTTGCCGTCGTTGTTAATCACAAACATTTTGTCCAGGGCGCTGATGTCCTGGGTGTAGCGCGGGTCAACTTCCATCACCACCTTGTACTGGTTCATCGGCTGGTAGATGGTGGAGATCTCGCGCTGGCCGAAGGCGTTGTTCAGCAGGCTGTTGGCGGCTTCAACGTTAATACCCAGCCGCGACATGGTTTCGCGGTCATAGGTCAGCGCCATCTCGGCGCCGTTGTCCTGCTGATCGGAGTTCACGTCCGCCAGCTCCGGCAGGGCAGCCAGCGCCTTGCGGATCTTCGGCTCCCACTCGCGCAGGGCGGCCAAATCGTCCGAGAGCAACGTGTACTGATAGCTGGCGTTCGCCTGTCGCCCACCGACGCGGATATCCTGAACGGCCATCAAAAACAGGTTTGCCCCCGGCTCTTTGGCGAGTTTCACCCGCAGGCGGTCAATCACCTGCTGGGCGGTTTCGTTGCGCTCGCCGCGCGGTTTCAGGGTAATAAACATCATCCCGCTGTTGACGCGTGACCCGCCGGTAAAGCCGGTGACGTTATCCACGGCTTTGTCTTCACGAATGATCTTCATAAAGTCCTGCAGCTTGCCGCGCATCGCCTGGAATGAAATGCTCTGGTCCGCCTGAATGCCGCCCATCAGCACGCCGGTATCCTGCTCCGGGAAGAAAGTTTTCGGGATGGTGATATACATCCAGACGTTGAGCACGATGGTGCCCATCAGCACCAGGCCGACAAGACGCGTATGGTTCAGCACCCACTTCAGCGATTTACCATAGCCTTCCTGCAGTGCCATCAGGAAACGGCCAAAGCCTTTGCGGCGCGGCTGCGAATGGGGTTTGCTGCGCTTGAGCATCCAGCCGCACATCATTGGCGTCAGCGTTAAGGAGATAACCAGCGAAATGCCGATGGCGACGGAGAGAGTGACGGCAAACTCGCGCAGCAACCGGCCCGGCAGCCCGCCCATCAGCAGCAGCGGCAGGAACACCGCGACCAGCGACAGGCTCATGGAGAGTACCGTAAAGCCCACCTCGCGCGTGCCCTGCAGCGCGGCCTGCAGCGGTTTCACGCCCGCTTCCAGATGGCGGGAAATGTTCTCCAGCACCACGATGGCGTCATCCACCACGAAGCCCGTCGCAATCGTCAGGGCCATCAGCGACAGGTTGTTGAGGCTAAACCCGCACAGGTACATGGCGGCAAAGGTACCGATCAGCGAGACCGGCACGGCCACCGCCGGAATAAGCGTCGCGCGGCCGGAGCGCAGGAACAGGAAGACCACCAGGATCACCAGCGCGACGGAGATCACCAGCGTTTGCTCGACCTCTTCCAGCGAGGCGCGAATGGTCGGGGAGCGATCCTGGGCAATTTGCAGATCGATCGCCGCCGGTATGGTCTCCTGCAGGTCCGGAAGACGGGCGCGAATGCTGTTCACCGTCTCGATAATGTTGGCCTCCGGCAGCTTGCGGATCATCAGCAGAATCGCCGGCTTTGCGTTAGTCATCCCGGCGTTGCGCACGTCCTGCACCGAATCGGTGACGCTGGCAACGTCGCTTAATCGGACCGCCGCGCCGTTGTTATAGTGGATGATCAGCGGCTGATATTCCGCCGCGGTTTTCAGCTCGTCGTTGGTGTGGATCTGCCAGCGGTGGCTGCCGTCCTCAATCGCCCCCTGCGGTTTACGCACGTTGGCGTTGCTGATGGCGGAGCGCACGTCGTCCAGCGACACGCCCTGGTTAAACAGCGCCTGCGGGTTTAACCCCACGCGCACCGCGGGCAGGGAACTCCCGCCGACGCTCACGTCGCCGACGCCGTTAATTTGTGAGATTGTCTGCGCCAGCTGGGTAGACGCAAAGTCGTACAGCTGCCCCTGTGAGTACGTATCCGAGGTCAGCGTCAGGATCATGATCGGCGCGTCGGACGGGTTGGCCTTGCGGTAGGTCGGACGGCTCGGCATCCCGCTCGGCAGCAGGCTCTGTGCGGCGTTGATGGCCGCCTGCACGTCGCGCGCCGCGCCGTTGATATCCCGGTCGAAACTGAACTCCAGAATGATGCGCGTGCTGCCCAGCGAGCTGCTGGAGGTCATCTCGTTGACCCCCGCAATCCGCCCGAGCGAGCGTTCCAGCGGGGTGGCAACCGACGAGGCCATGGTCTCCGGTGAGGCGCCCGGCAGCGAGGCGCTGACCATGATCACCGGGAAATCCACCTGCGGCAGGGGGGCCACCGGCAGCAGCCGGAAGCCCAGCACGCCGCAGAGGGTAATGGCGAGCGAGATTAAAATCGTCGCCACCGGGCGATAAATGAAGAGGGCGAAAAACTTCACTTATGCCTCCTCTTCACGTTTCGGGAAGCGGCTTTTGGTCCACAGCGCCAGGCGGTCAAACAGCAGGTAGATCACCGGCGTGGTGAACAGCGTCAGCACCTGGCTCACCAGCAGACCGCCGACCATGCCGATACCCAGCGGCCGGCGCAGCTCCGCGCCGACGCCGGTGCTGAGCATCAGCGGCAGCGCGCCCAGCAGGGCGGCCAGCGTGGTCATAAGGATAGGGCGAAAACGCAGCAGGCAGGCCTGGAAAATCGCATCGCGCGGCGACATGCCCTGCTCGCGCTCGGCGGCCAGGGCGAAGTCGATCATCATGATGGCGTTTTTCTTCACGATCCCGATAAGCAGGATGATGCCGATGATGGCAATCACGTCCAGCTCGCTTCCCGCCAGCATCAGTGCCAGCAGTGCCCCCACGCCCGCCGTCGGCAGGGTAGAGAGGATGGTGATCGGGTGGATAAAGCTTTCATACAGCACGCCGAGCACGATGTACATCGCCACAACCGCCGCGACGATCAGCCAGATGGTGTTGCCCAGCGCGGCCTGAAACGCCAGGGTGCTGCCCTGGAACTGGCTCTGAATATCGGACGGGAAGCTGAGATCTTTTTCCGCCGCCTGAATGGCCTCCACCGCTTCGCCCAGAGAATAGCTGTCCGGCACGTTAAAGGAGATGGTGGTGGACGGGAACTGATCCAGATGGTTGATCGACAGCGGGGTATAGCGTTCTTCCACCGTGGCGATAGCGCTCAGCGGCACAATGCCGCCGTCTTTGCTGGTCAGGCGCACCGAGTCCAGCCCCGCCAGGCCGGGCGTGTTCTCCGTGTTGTGCTCCAGCACCACGCGGTACTGGTTCGCCTGGGTGTAGATGGTGGAGATCAGGCGCTGACCGAAGGCGTTGTACAGGGCGTTGTCCACGTCCGCCATGGTGATACCCAGACGGCTGGCGGTATCGCGGTTGACGTTAACGTACGCCGCCAGCCCTTTGTCCTGCCAGTCGCTGCTGACGTCGGAGAGCTGGGGCAGGGTGTTAAGCTTGTTCACCAGCTGCGGCACCCAGGTGCTGAGGGCATCCAGCGTGGTGGCCTGCAGCGTGAACTGGTACTGCGTGCGGCTGACCTGCGTATCAATGGTCAAATCCTGAATCGGCTGCAGGTAAAGCTCAACGCCCGGCACGCGCGCGACGGCGTTTTGCAGACGCTCAATAACGGCGTTGACGCGATCGTCGCGTTCATCCAGCGGCTTGAGGTTGATCTGCAGACGCGCGCTGTTAAGCGACGGGTTGGTGCCGTCGACGCCCACGTAGGAGGTCAGGCTCTCGACCGCCGGATCCTTCATGATGATTTCAGACACCTGCTGCTGGCGCTGTGCCATATTGGCGAAGGAGACCGACTGCGGGGCCTGAAGCGTGCCCTGGATAATGCCGTTGTCCTGGATCGGGAAGAAGCCTTTCGGAATGAAAATCCACAGCATCACGCTGAGCGCCAGCGTGCCGAGCGCCACGCCGAGCGTTGCCCACGGATGATTCAGGACTTTCGCCAGCACGCGACCATAGGCGGCAATAATGCGCTCGAACATGCGCTCGGAGGCGCGCGAAAAGCGGTTTTGCTTGCGCAGGGACTCGTGGCTCAGCATGCGGGCGCACATCATCGGCGTCAGAGTCAGCGACACCACGGCGGAGATCAAAATGGCGACCGCCAGCGTCACGGCAAACTCGCGGAACAGCCGCCCGACGATATCGCCCATAAACAGCAGCGGGATCAGCACTGCAATCAGCGAGAAGGTCAGCGAGATAATGGTAAAGCCGATTTCCCCTGCGCCCTTCAGCGCGGCGGCCAGCGGTTTTTCGCCTTTCTCGATATAGCGCGAGATGTTCTCGATGACGACGATGGCGTCATCCACCACGAACCCGGTGGCGATGGTGAGCGCCATCAGCGTCAGGTTATTGATCGAAAAATCGAGGAACACCATCACCGCAAAGGTGCCGACCAGCGAGAGCGGTACGGCGACGGCGGGAATAATGGTTGCCGGAACGTTGCGCAGGAACAGATAGATGATCATGACGACCAGCGCAATTGCCAGCATCAGCTCAAACTGGGTGTCGGTGACCGACGCGCGAATGTTGGTGGTACGGTCGGAAAGCACCTTCACGCTGACCGATTTCGGCAGGCTTTCGATCAGCTGCGGCAGCATGGTGCGGATGCTGTCGGCGGTTTCGATGATGTTCGCGCCCGGCTGGCGCTGCACGTTCATCACGATCGCCTGCTGCCTGTTGGCCCAGGCTCCCAGCCAGCTGTTTTCCGCACCTTGTTCTACGGTCGCCACGTCGCCCAGACGCACCGGCGCGCCGTTCTGGTAGGCGATAATCAGCTGACGATATTCGTCGGCGGACTGCATCTGGTCGTTCGCCGAGAGCGTCACGGCGCGGGTTGGGCCGTCCAGCGAGCCCTTCGCCGAGTTGACGTTGGCGTTGCTAATGGCGGTGCGGATGGTTTCACTGGTGAGCCCCAGCGCGGCAATCGCCTGCGCGTTCAGCTTGACGCGCACGGCGGGGCGCTGCCCACCCGCCAGGGTGACGAGGCCGACGCCGGAAACCTGAGAAATTTTTTGCGCCACGCGCGTTTCGACCATGTCTTCGACCTGGGTCATCGGCATGGCGGAGGAGGTGACGGCAAGCGTCATGATCGGCGGATCCGCCGGGTTCACCTTGCTGTAGACCGGCGGGTTAGGCAGGTCTGAAGGCAGCAGGTTGGTGGCGGCGTTGATGGCCGCCTGCACCTCCTGCTCGGCGACGTCCAGCGACAGCGTCAGCTGGAACTGCAGCGTCACGACGGATGCGCCGCCGGAGCTCTGGGAGGACATCTGTTTTAGCCCCGACATCTGGCCGAACTGGCGCTCAAGCGGGGCGGTGATGGCGGACGTCACGACATCCGGGCTGGCGCCGGGATAGAGCGTCACCACCTGAATGGTTGGGTAATCCACCTCCGGCAGCGCCGATACGGGCAGGAAGCGATAGCCGATAATCCCGGCGAGCAGGATCGCCACCATCAGCAGCGTGGTGGCGACAGGACGAAGGATAAACAGGCGTGAAGGCCCACCTGTAGAGCCTGGCGGCAGCACCTGCATCAGGAGGTCGCTCCCTGTTTCGCCGGTTCAACCACTTCCACTTTGGCTCCTTCGGTCAGACGGTCAATACCGTCGGTGACCACGCGGTCGCCAGCCGAAAGGCCAGCGCTGATCACCACCGTCTGGCTGTCCTGAATCCCGGTTTTTACCAGGTGCTTGCTGACCTTATTGTCGCTGTTCAGCACCCAGACGAAGTTACCTTCATTACCCATCTGCAGCGCGGCGGTAGGGATCACCACCGCGTTCTCTTCGGTCGCGACCAGCATGCGCGCGTTGACGAACTGGTTCGGGAAGAGGGCATCGTCCTGGTTATTAAAGCGCGCCTTCAGCTTGATGGTGCCGGTGGTGGTGTCGATCTGGTTATCCAGACTGAGCAGGGACCCTTCGCTCAATTTCTGCTTGTTGGTGCGGTCCCAGGCTTCCACTACCAGGCCTTTACCGGCTTTTTGCGCCTGCATGACGGTCGCGATATCGCTTTCCGGCAGGGTAAAGACTAAATCAATCGGGTGGGTCTGGGTGATCACCACGATGCCCGTGGTGTCGCCGCTGGAGATTTGGTTGCCGATATCGACCTGCTTCAGGCCGACGCGTCCGTCAATCGGCGCGGTGATGCGGCTCCAGTCCAGCTGCAGCTGGGCGCTGGCAACGGCGGCCTCGTCGGCTTTGATGGTGCCCTGCGTTTCGCTGACCAGCGACTGCTGGGTATCAAGCTCCTGACGAGACACAAGGTTGGTTTTCACCAGCTGCTGGTAGCGGGCCAGATCGCGACGGGCGTTGGCGAGAGTGGCTCTGTCTTTCGCGAGCTGTCCCTGCGCCTGGGCGAGGGCGACCTTAAACTGGCTCGGATCGATTTCCGCCAGTAAATCACCGGCTTTGACCTGCTGCCCTTCCTGGAAGTGGATCGCGACGAGCTGGCCGTCGACGCGGCTGCGCACCGTGGCGGTATTGGCGGCGGTAATGGTCCCGAGACCTGTGAGATAGCGAGGAACGGCTTTATTCACCGCCGTCGCCGCCTGTACTGGCGCCAGGGCTCCGCCGCGCATGCCGTGACGCCCTCCGCCTGCCGGGCGCTGTGCCTGATTGCTGGCACCGGCGGGAGCTGCGGAGTTCGCGGATTGACTGTGCCAGTACCAGGCGGCGGCAAGGGTCACCACAATGATGCCAGCGGCGATTGCCCAGCGGGATTTGTTACTGCCTTTCATCGTTATACGTTCTCATCCTGAAGACTTCGGGGAATGATACTAGTTTAGTCAGCTAACACAGCGGAAAAATGGAGGAAATATGGAAGACTGTCAGGAATGGTCTGAATGGAGGTAAACGCAAAACGGCAACATCCGCTGCCGTTTTTGATGTTTTATTCCTCTCCCTCTAGGAGAGGGCCGGGGTGAGGGCACCAGACCGCACCGCAACAACGCTAGCTAAACATCACCTGCGCCCAGCGCGCCAGACCGGCTGTAACGGAACCAAAATCATCGCCCCCTGCAATCGGAATACCCGGCAGCTGTTCGGCCAGCGCTTTCTTAATCAGCGGTGAACGGGCGCTACCGCCGGTCAGGTAGATGACGTCCGGCTTCTCTTTGCCGTTCTCCAGCGCCAGCTGCACCTGTTCCAGAATGCGCTGCAGCGGCTGGGCAAGCGCCGTCTCCAGACCGTCCTGCGAAATGGCGGTGGCCAGTTCGTCGCTGATGAACGGCAGGGAGACCGCATGCTCGGCGCGGTCGGAAAGGGCGATTTTGCTCTCTTCCGCGGTACGCACCACGCGGTAGCTCAGACGCTGGCGCCACACTTTATAGAGGAGGGCGACTTTTTCGGCGTCCTGGGCATCGCGAACCAGATCGTTAAGGAAGCGGCCGTTCGCGGTGCTGTAAAAATCACTTTGCGCAGGCACATCGTTGATAGCAATCGCATTCCACCACGGCAGGATCGGCAGGGCGATGCCTTTTTCCGTCTGACCGCCCATGCCGAGCAGCGGCATCAGGCTTTTGAATGCCAGCGCGATATCGAGATCGTTACCGCCTACGCGGCAGCCGCTGTGCCCGAGCAGGCTGTTTTCACGATCGCGACGGTTATGCCATTCGGGGCCCATCAGCAGCAACGAGCAGTCCGTCGTGCCCCCGCCGATATCCACGACTAATACGCGCTTCTCTTCCGTCAGCGTGGCTTCAAAGTCCAGCCCCGCGGCAACCGGTTCATACTGGAATACCACATCGCGGAAGCCTGCGCGGTGCGCCGCGCGTTCAAGGATCCCCTGCGCCTGCTGGTTGGCCTCGTCGCCGCCCAGCCCCTGGAAGTTGATCGGGCGGCCAATCACCGCCTGGGTAATCGCATCGGTGACCTGCGTCTGCGCCTGATTGCGAATATGCAGCATCATCGCACACACCAGGTCTTCGAACAGAGCGACCTGCTGCGGCTTCAGGCCGCTGGCGCCGAGGAAGGATTTTGGCGACTTAACGAAATAGACTTCTTCGGGGTCTTCAATGTAGTGCCCGAGCGAAGAGAGGCCGAACTGCACGCTGGACGGCGAAACGTCGATGTCTTCCTCGCGATTAAAGCTGACCGCCCGGCGCAGCAGCGCCTGGGTCTCCGCCGCCGTGGCCGGAACCTGGTGGTGGCGGAACAGCCATTCACTCACCGCTTCACGCGTCGGCGCGCAGAGCATTGACGGCAGCAGCGTGCTCTCTTTTTCCATTTTCAGGAGCCGTGGCTGCCCGTTTTGCATAATCGCAACCGAGCAGTTTGCCGTACCGTAGTCAAATCCAATAAACACGATGAATCCCCATGCCGGTGAGAAGGGGCGAGACTTTAACGAAATGTCCGCATGGCGACAACAGGAATATGAAAGCAAGGCGAAACAGGACCTTTCCGTTTATGCTGTGAAGAACCCAAAAGGAGAGACGATGTACACCCTGAACTGGCTTCCCCCTTACGACTGGCAGTGGATGTTTGGCTTTCTTGGCGCGCGTGCGGTGACGGGCATTGAAACCGTCACAAGCGACTACTACGAGCGCAGTTTTGCCTGCGAAGGGCATCAGGGAATATTTCGCGTGACGCCGGATATCGCTGCCCATACGCTGACCGTGACGCTCAGTCCGGGGTTGATTCCGATTGCGCAGGCATGCCTCGAGCGCATAGAACGCCTGTTCGATCTCTCCTGCAACCCGCAGCACATAGCGGATACGCTGGGCGATCTCGGAGCTGCAAGGCCGGGCTTACGTTTGCCGGGATCGATGGATGCGTACGAGCAGGGCGTCCGGGCGATCCTCGGGCAGCTCGTGAGCGTGGCGATGGCGGCGAAGCTGGCGTCGCGCGTGGTGGCGTTATGCGGCGAACCGGTGGCGGATTGCCCGGGGTATCTCTGCTTCCCCACGCCGCAGGCGCTGGCGGCTGCGGACCCGCTGGCGCTGAAAGCGTTGGGCATGCCCGTAAAACGCGCGGAGTCGCTGATTCATCTGGCGCAGTCGGTTATCGACGGAACGTTTCCGCTTTTCCCGCCCGTGAATATAGAAGAGGGGATGAAGGCGCTACAGCAGCGGCCGGGGATAGGGCGCTGGACCGCAAATTATCTGGCCCTGCGCGGCTGGCAGGCGAAAGATGTGTTTCTGCCGGATGATTACCTGATTAAGCAACGCTTCGCAGGAATGACGCCCGCGCAAATTCGTCGTTATGCCGAACGCTGGAAACCGTGGCGCTCCTACGCGCTGCTGCACATCTGGTATACCGACGGCTGGGCACCGTCAGTTGATGGCGAAATAGCTGGTGTTTAGCAGAAGATCTAATGGCTGCGGCTCGGCGATAGTGTCGCCATAGATAAAATCAATGCCGATGCCCGAGAGCGTATCCATCATGATGGGCTGATTACACGGCCCTGCTATGGTCTTCATCCCCAGACGCTGGGCGTGGCCCTGAACAATGGTCACCATCATCTCATCCATCAGGTTGCCATAGACGTTGCTGACCACCTCTGCGTCCAGCATCAGATAGTCGGCCATGTTCGGGCTCAGGTGCGAAAAGACGTTCATGTCGCGTCCTATCTGGCTGAAGATCACACGGCAGCCCGCCTGGCGAAGCTTTTGCAGACCCCGTTGCAGGTTTTTATCCGGGCTGCACACCACGTCGGCAGAGATAACCAGATGCAGGAGACGGCCCGGCATGGGGCTTTTATCCAGCAGCTCGAGAAGTTCATCGACCAGCGTTACGCTGGCTAAACCGGCCTCAGAAAGCGGCAGTGCCACGCCCATGCCTTTACTGGCCACCTGCGCGGCGAAGGCACGGAAAAATTCACTAAAGATACGTCTGTCGAGGGCGTGCAAAAGCTCAGGCTCCGCCAGGCCCGAGCGGAAGGCATGCTCCTCCTGTACTTCGCCCTGGCTGGTCCACAGGCGTAACGAAAGCAGCCAGAAATTACTGCTTTCCGGGATGCGCGGGGAGGCGACGCTGCGGGCGATCATCATCAGGTGATTGTCTTTAATCATGTGCCACTGTTCATCAAGCGACATCATGCTGCGCGTGTTGTGATCCCGCTCCTGCTGGGGTTCGTAAACCGTCACAGTACCGCGCCCGTTGTTTTTTGAGGCGTAACAGGCAATATCCGCCTGCGACATTACCTCCGACGCCTGATGGTTATTTTCATCAATCAGCGTGATACCTGCGCTGGCGCCGATCCGGTGCAGGCGGCCTTCCCACATAAAGTGATAGTCGTTGATGGCATGAATCAGGCGACCGGCAATATAGCGCGCGCTTTCAATATTGCAGTCCGGTAACAGTAACCCAAACTCATCCCCGCCCAGGCGCGCCAGCACGTCGCTGGAGCGGAGCATGGTCAGCATCAGAGAAGAGAGTTCCCGCAGCAGGGCATCGCCCGCCGCATGGCCCGCCGTATCGTTGACGGCTTTAAAGCGATCGAGATCGATAAAGACAAGGGCATGGCGCTGTCGCGTTTCGCGAACGGTCTGCAGGAGTCGTTTGAGATGATTTTCGAAGCTGACCCGGTTTGCCAGATGGGTCAGGGCATCGTGGGAGGCGCTGTAGCTCAGCTGGCGCAGCATTTTGCGCGACTCTGTCACGTCCTGAATCACGATAACCGAGCCAATATTCTGTCCATCCAGCGTGCTGAGCGGCGTAATGCTGTAGTGGATATCAAAATTGCCGCCGGTACGGCAGTTCAGCACCACATCCTGATCGATATCGGAACGGGACATATCGCCGCTGTGAATATTCTCCATCAGCGGCCCTTTTTCACCGAAGGTAATGTGTAACACCTTCAGGATCGGCTGGCCGATAGCCTCAGTCTGCAGCCAGCCGCTCATTTTCTCCGCGACCGGGTTCATAAAGGTGACGTTCATGTTGATATCGGTGCACAGCACCGCTTCACCGATAGAGTCGAGCGTAATGTGTAGCCGCTCTTTTTCCTGGAAAAGCGCCTCGTTAAGCTGCTTAACCTCGGTCATGTCCATGTTGATACCGAGCAGCCGTTCGACTTCGCCCTGCTTATTGAGCACCCGGTTCGCCAGGGAGCGAATATGGCGCACGCCTTCCTTCACGCGGATGCGGAATTCCAGCTTAAACGGCAGACGGGATATCAGCGAGTCCCGCAGCACCTTCTCAGCGTGGGCACGATCTTCCGGCAGCATCGTATCGTGCCAGAGCTGCCAGGTAGGCTTGATATGCGGCGGGATTTCATACAGCTCAAACATCCGCTTGTCCCAGCTGATGATGTCTGGCTCGAGATCCCACTCCCAGATGCCGATGCCGCCCGCTTCGTTAGCAAGCGTAATGCGCTCCATCAGGCGTTTATTGACCCACTCGGTCTGCTTCAGGTCGTTAATATCTTCAATCTGGGCGATAAAATAGAGCGGCGAGCCGTCGACATGGCGCACGACGGAGACGGCAAGCAGCGCCCAGACCACTTCCCCGTCGCGGGTGTAGTAGCGCTTCTCGAGGGTGTAAGTGTTGATGTCGCCGTTGACCAGCTGTTCGAGCTGCTCCAGGTCGGTATTCAGATCTTCCGGCCAGGTGAGCTGCTGGAAGGTCAGCGACTGGAGCTCCGTCTGGCTGTAACCGAGGAAATTACACAGCGCCTTGTTAGCCTGAAGCCATTTACCTTCGATGCTGACCAGCGCCATACCGATGGCGGAATACTCCATCGCATTGCGGAAACGCTCCTCGCTTTCGGTAATGTGCTTGCGCTCGGCGCGGAAGGCGTACATCACCATGGTCATCACGTTGGCAGGCAGGAGCAGCATCAGGAACGGCAGCCAGGGGGCGTTCAACATCGGCCCGACGTGTTGGGTTGTCAGCGCCACCGGGTTCCGGGCAATCATCAGCGATACAACCATCACGGTGACAAGAAACACCATGAATGCTTCCATTCGCGGCAAGCGCACCGCGCTCCACATAAGCAAAACGATAACGCAGGTGAAAGGCCACGGCAGCCAGGTAATGGCTGCCCAGCTGAGGGCCAGCGTCACGGCCAGGGTGGTCAGGGTTTCCAGCAGCAATCGTGGGTCACGGTGGCGCAGCAGATAATGCGGTTTAAACAACAGTCCCAGTGGTACCACCGCCAGCGCGCCAATGGCTTCAGACAACACCCAGACGAAGAAATTACGCGCTGGTTCAGGGCCGGGCGCCAGCAGAGATACCAGGACGCCGCCCACCAGGGGCGGTATCACGGCGCTGCCGATGGCCACCCGGATCCAGTCATTCAGATTCTGCAGCGGGTTGTACCACGGCAGCAATTTGCGCAGCAATAACGCACCGGTAAAGGCTTCAACCACGTTAATTGAGGTGTAGGTGAGGTTTATCGATCCCCACGAAAACAGCATCCATGTGGCCAGAATATTGCCGAACGAACAGGCCAGGGCGATTCCCGGCCACATTTTTCCTGCATGGCGGTAAAACGCCACCATCATAATGGCGGTGGGGAACCAGAGCGGGGCCAGCAGGGTGCCGAACCGGGTGAGCTCCAGCGAAAATAAGGTAAAGATAAAGGTGACCAGGCCCAGACAGACAAGTCGTATTAAAGGATGTGGGGTGGTAACCAAAACCCGCTGGTATTGTTTATTCATTACCGCTTTATCCAGAGACGCCATGCCGTCAGGGAAGATGTCCGAACGCGTGAATTTGATAATTTGGTTTATGCTAGTACAAACAATTTACAATTCATATGGTGACCGCTCAGAATTTGACACCACAGACTTATTAAATAGAAGCTCCGTGAAAAAAAACGGTTAAACGCTGAAAAAACGCTCATTTAAATTTCACTCAGGGAATAAGACGTCACTTTTAAGCCAGTCTCGCAGAACCTGTGCATTCGACTGGTATCACGCCCGCGAAATCCCTATAATTGCCGCGTTTGACGCTCCGGCGTCGTCCTTCCTTAACATCCAGGTTAATCAGGTCGCTAAATTTATGACTGATAAGTCTCATCAGTGCGTCATTATAGGCATCGCCGGCGCATCGGCTTCAGGTAAAAGTCTAATTGCCAGTACGCTTTATCGCGAACTGCGTGAACAAGTAGGTGATGAGCATATCGGCGTCATTCCCGAAGACAGCTATTACAAAGATCAATCCCATCTGTCGATGGAAGAGCGCGTTAAAACGAACTATGACCACCCAAATGCAATGGATCACAGCCTGCTGTTCCAGCATTTAGAAGCGCTCAAAAGCGGCCAGGCGATTGAACTGCCCGTTTACAGTTACGTAGAACACACCCGCACCCAGGAAACCATCCGCATCGAGCCGAAAAAGGTCATTATCCTCGAAGGCATCCTGCTTCTGACCGACGCCCGCCTGCGTGAATCCATGAACTTCTCGATTTTCGTTGATACTCCGCTGGATATCTGCCTGATGCGCCGCATCAAGCGTGACGTGAATGAGCGCGGCCGTTCGATGGACTCCGTCATGGCGCAATACCAGAAAACGGTTCGCCCGATGTTCCTGCAGTTTATTGAGCCATCCAAACAATACGCCGATATCATTGTGCCGCGCGGGGGTAAAAACCGCATTGCTATAGATATCTTAAAAGCGAAAATCAGCCAGTTTTTTGAATAAGCCGCGTGAATTGTGTACCGTTCAGAGATAACCTGGTTTTACCCTGAGCGCTTACCGCCTCAGGGTACGATGCATGAAAGGAGAAAGTGCCATGCGTCTTTGTGATCGCGATATAGAAGCCTGGCTGGATGAAGGCCGTTTGTCTATTACCCCACGTCCACCCATTGAGCGTATCAATGGTGTGACCGTTGATGTACGGTTGGGGAATAAATTCCGCACCTTTAGCGGCCATACCGCACCGTTCATTGACCTCAGCGGGCCGAAGGACGAAGTCAGCGCTGCGCTCGATCGTGTGATGAGTGACGAAATCGTTATCGACGAGGGCGAAGCTTTTTATCTGCATCCGGGTGAACTGGCCCTGGCGGTGACGTTTGAATCTGTAACCCTGCCTGCGGACCTGGTCGGCTGGCTTGATGGCCGTTCTTCGCTGGCGAGACTGGGGCTGATGGTTCACGTGACCGCGCACCGTATAGATCCCGGCTGGTCGGGGCGTATCGTTCTGGAATTCTTCAATGCCGGTAAATTGCCGCTGGCGCTGCGGCCGGGAATGATGATCGGCGCGTTAAGTTTTGAACCGCTGTCAGGCCCGGCAGATCGTCCTTATAACCGTCGGCAGGACGCAAAATATCGCGACCAGCAGGGCGCGGTTGCCAGCCGCATTGATAAAGACTGATCGTTAGCCCATTGAGGATGCCATGAGAAGAGTTCTGACAACGCTGATGATTTTGCTGGTGGTGCTGGTGGCTGGCCTTTCGGCGTTGGTTCTGCTGGTTAACCCCAACGATTTCCGCACTTACATGGTGCGGCAGGTCGAGGCACGCAGTGGTTATCAACTGAATCTTGACGGGCCGCTGCGCTGGCACGTCTGGCCGCAGCTCAGCATTCTCTCTGGCCGCATGTCGCTCACCGCGCCGGGAGCGTCCCAGCCGCTGGTGTCCGCAGACAACATGCGCCTTGATGTGGCGCTGATCCCGCTCATTTCCCATCAGCTGCAGGTTAAGCAGGTGATGCTGAAAGGCGCGGTGATTCAGCTCACCCCACAAACCGAAGCCGTGCGTGATGCAAATGCGCCGGTCGCGCCGCGCGAGAATACCCTGCCTGATGAGCCGTCCGATACTGGCTGGTCTTTTGATATCGGCAAGCTGAAAGTTGCCGATAGCGTGTTGGTTTTCCAGCATGAACACCAGGAGCAGGTGACCGTTCGCGACATTAACCTACAGATGGAACAGGATGCTCACCACCTTGCGACGGTAGAGTTTAGCGGGCGCGTGAATCGCGATCAGCGTGATTTGACCCTGTCGCTGAATGCGAATGTGAATGCGTCAGACTACCCGCATCAGCTCACGGCTGATATCCAGCAGCTTAACTGGCAGCTGACGGGGGCCGATCTTCCCGCCCAGGGCATCGCCGGGCAGGGAACGCTGCAGGCCGTATGGCGCGAAGAACAAAAACAGCTGGAGCTGGATAATCTCAATCTGCAGGCTAATGACAGTAGCCTGAAGGGGCAGGCGAGCGTCACGCTCGAAGAAAAGCCGAAGTGGGTGCTGAATCTGCAGTTTGACAGGTTCAACCTTGAAAACCTGTTGCCGCCTCTGCCAGCCAGCGCCACGGACAGCGATGCCACGCAGACGGGGCAAAGCCAGGCTCCGGTATCACGTCCGGTTATCTCGTCTAATCTCGATCAGCCCGACTATAACGCCCTGCGTGGATTCACGGCGGATATTCTGCTGAAAGCCAATAGCCTGCGCTGGCGAGGCATGGACTTTACCGACGTGAGCAGCCAGATGTTTAACCATAACGGTTTGCTGGTGATCTCCGAACTGAGCGGTAAGATGGGCGCAGGGAACCTCTCGCTGCCCGGTACGCTGGATGTCCGTAAAGACGTTGCCAGCGCCGAATTCCAGCCGCGTCTCGACAATGTTGAGATAGGCACCATCCTGAAGGCTTTTAACTACCCGATATCCCTGACGGGGCAGTTGACGCTCGCGGGTGACTTCTCAGGTTCGCAAATTGATGCCGATGCTTTCCGCCGCGAGTGGCAGGGGCAGGCGCATCTCGATCTGAAAAATTCCCGTATGGAAGGGCTTAACTTCCAGCAGCTGGTGCAGCAGGCGGTTGAGCGCAGCAGCGATGTAAAAGCCCAGGATAACTACGACAGCGCCACCCGCCTCGAGAGCTTCACCGCGGACCTGACGCTGGACAACGGCCAGCTTACTCTCGACGGAATGCAGGGCGCCTCTTCACTCTTATCAGTGACCGGTGAAGGCAAGCTGGATCTGGTGAAAGAGACGGCGGATACGCGCTTTAACGTTCGGGTACTTTCCGGCTGGCAGGGTGAAAGCAAGCTCATCGACTTCCTGAAAGAGACGCCGGTCCCGCTGACCGTATACGGCAAATGGCAGGCACTGAATTACAGCCTGCAGGTGGATCAGATCCTGCGCAAGCATCTGCAGGATGAAGCGAAACGTCGGCTTAGCGGCTGGGCGGATCGTAATAAAGATTCACAGGACGGCAAGGATGTGAAAAAGCTGCTGGATAAGCTGTGATGTCCGTTGCGCCGGGTGGCGGCTTCGCCTTACCCGGCCTACAAAAACCGAACATCGTAGGCCGGGTAAGCGAAGCGCCACCCGGCTTTTTTATACCTCAAAATCCAGTTCTTCTTCATCCCGCAGCGGAATGAGCTGAACCTTCTGCACTCGATGGTTTTCAATCTGCAGCGTTTTGAGCAGATAGTCTCCCACCTGAACCTCTTCTCCCGGCTGCGGGATACGCTGCAAGTACTCCATCAGCAGGCCGGCAATGGTGTGATATTCTCGTTTTTCATCCAGCGGCAGCGGCACGTATTGCACCAGGTCTTCCAGCGGCATGTGGCCGTTAGCCGTCCAGGAGCCGTCTGCGTTTTTCTGAATGTCGTGGCGCGCGTCAATCTCATCCACCTCGTTAGGCAGATTACCGGCGATCGTTTCCATCACGTCGCTGAGCGTGACCAGCCCTTCCACTGAACCAAACTCATCTACTACAAAGGCAAAGTGCGTGCGCGCGTTACGGAATTGCTCCAGGGCGGAAAGCAGCGGTAGCCCTTCCGGGAATACCAGCGGCTGGCGAACCAGGACGCGGAGATTGAGCGGCTCGCCGTGAAGCTGCTGCTGGAGCAGGTCAATAACGTGCACCACGCCCAGCAGCTCATCTTCCTCTTCACCGCCGGTCACCACCACGCGGGTGTGCTGGTTTTTATCCAGCAGGGCGCGAACGTGCGCTTCCGGGGCCGTCAGGTCGATATGTTCAATGTCATGTCGCGATGTCATGATGCTGCTAACCGTCCGCTGATTGAGATTGAGCACCCGCTCAATCATCAGCCGTTCCTGCGGGTTAAAGATCTGCCCGTCGCTGTGATCGGCCAGCATGGCGGAGGATTCGGCGTCCAGCTCGGCATCCTCTTTCTTACCGCTTAACAGGCGCATAACCGTGTCGGCCGTGCGCTGACGCAGGGTCTGATTCGCGGAAAGGAAGCGGCGGCGGTTAAATATCGCCAGCTGGTTAAGCGCTTCAATCATGACGGAGAATCCGATGGCGGCATACAGGTAGCCTTTCGGAATATGGAAGCCAAAGCCGTCGGCCACCAGGCTAAAGCCAATCATCAGCAGGAAGCTCAGACAGAGGATCACGATGGTCGGATGACTGTTCACGAAGCGGGTCAGCGCCTTGCTGGCCATTACCATCAGCGTGATGGCAATAATGACTGCGGCCATCATCACCGCAAGGTGGTCCACCATCCCGACGGCGGTGATCACCGAGTCAAGGGAGAATACCGCATCCAGCACCACGATTTGAGCCACCACCGGCCAGAATTTCGCCCCGCGGCGCTGGGTCGGGTTCTCGCTGTCTTTGCCCTCCAGCCGCTCGTTGAGCTCCACCGTGGCTTTAAACAGCAGGAACAACCCGCCGAAGAGCATGATCAAATCGCGGGCGCTAAAGCTCAGACCGTGAATGGAGAACAGAGGCTGAGTGAGTGTCACCAACCAGGAGATAGAGGCCAGCAGCAGTAGCCGCATCACCATTGCCAGCAGCAGACCCGTTACGCGCGCGCGGTCGCGCTGGGAAGGAGGCAGTTTTTCAGCGAGGATGGCGATAAAGACCAGATTATCAATCCCGAGCACCAGCTCGATGACGACCAGCGTAACCAGCCCGGCCCAGATTGAGGGATCGGCAATCCATTCCATAGTAATAGCAATACCTTCTGTAATATGACAAATGTCACACTTCGATCATGGATAAAGCTGGGGGAAATTGCAATGCCGGGCTGAGATTTCTCTTAATACGACGGGTAAAAAAGAGAGCATTCTCAATAATCTGTAAATAAGCGAAATACGTATATTTAATTACAGGGAAAGCATTTTAGGATATATCGCAGGTGATGATTTTTGCTTTCATTTTGTCAATATAAAGAAAATCCTAAAAGGTCAAAAATTTGCTCTTAATATTAATCTTAAAAACCGATATTAGGACAGTTGTCTCCTTGCCTGCTATTAGGTTAGCTGCAACAATTCTCCCAGCATCAAATGTTAAATCTCGGTGTTGCTATTAATGTTCGGTCTTCAGGGATGGTTATTCATTATTCGTCGGGTTTCTCAAGCGACTGATATATTTCCAGAAGACCTTGCTCAAGAGGGTGTCTATCCATAACACATTGTTTAGTCAGTGGATTGGTAACTGAAAGCCAAGGGCGGTAGCGTGCCTGAAAGCGTGTGAATCAGCCTCGATTATTCTGTCAAGAGCCAATGGATGAATAAGCTTTTTTTAGGACTGATGCCAGTTATATTTCTATTTGATTAACTGCATGCTGAAACCCAATACGACTCGAGCTTATTTAAATTGCACAGGATAATTACTCTGCCAAAGTGATAAATAATCAATGATGAAATCCAAAATGAAATTGATGCCATTATTGGTGTCTGTGACCTTGATGAGTGGTTGCACGGTCTTTCCCGGCAGCAATATGTCAACAATGGGTAAGGATGTGATCAAGCAACAGGATGCCGATTTTGATCTCGACAAAATGGTGAATGTTTATCCACTTACGCCTCGTCTGGTCGAACAATTACGTCCACGTCCGAATGTTGCCCAGCCGAATATGTCGCTGGACCAGGAAATTGCGTCCTACCAGTATCGCGTGGGGCCGGGTGACGTGATCAACGTGACCGTCTGGGACCACCCCGAACTGACCACGCCTGCGGGCCAGTACCGCAGCTCAAGCGACACCGGTAACTGGGTGCAGTCAGATGGCACCATGTTCTATCCCTACATTGGTAAAGTCCATGTTGCGGGGAAAACGCTTGCCGAGATCCGTAGTGATATTACCGGCCGCTTAGCGCAGTACATCGCCGATCCGCAGGTGGACGTTAATATCGCCGCATTCCGCTCGCAAAAAGCCTATATCTCCGGCCAGGTGAACAAATCCGGCCAGCAGGCCATCACCAACGTTCCTCTGACCGTACTGGATGCCATCAACGCCGCGGGCGGGTTAACCGACGGCGCCGACTGGCGCAACGTCGTGCTCACCCACAACGGGAAGGAGCAGCGCATTTCGCTGCAGGCGCTGATGCAAAACGGCGATCTGACCCAGAACCGCCTGCTTTATCCGGGCGACATTCTCTACGTGCCGCGCAATGACGATCTGAAAGTCTTCGTGATGGGTGAAGTGAAGAAACAGAGCACCCTCAAGATGGACTTCAGCGGTATGACGCTGACCGAAGCGCTGGGCAATGCTGAGGGTATCGATCTGACGACCTCTAACGCGACCGGTATCTTCGTGATCCGTCCGCTGAAAGGTGAGGGCAGCGCGAAAGGCAAGATTGCCAACATCTACCAGCTGGATATGTCCGATGCGACCTCTCTGGTGATGGCGACGGAGTTCCGTCTCCAGCCATACGATGTGGTGTACGTCACCACCGCGCCGGTTGCCCGCTGGAACCGTCTGATCAACCAGTTGCTGCCAACCATCAGTGGCGTTCGCTACATGACGGATACGGCGCGCGACATTCATACCTGGTAATCCGCGATGTTTAACAAAATTCTGGTGGTATGCGTGGGGAACATTTGCCGTTCCCCTACGGCTGAGCGGTTGTTGAAACACTACCAGCCCGAACTGACCGTTGATTCGGCAGGGCTGGGTGCACTGGTCGGTAAAGGTGCCGATGAGCGCGCAACGAGCGTAGCGCGGGATCATCACCTCTCTCTTGACGGTCACGTGGCCCGCCAGGTCACTGGCCGCATGTGCCGGGAGTATGACCTGATCCTGACGATGGAAAAACGCCATATTCATGCGCTGTGCGATATCGCTCCGGAGATGCGCGGCAAGGTGATGCTGTTTGGTCACTGGGACAATGAACGTGAAATCCCCGATCCGTATCGCAAAAGCCATGAGGCCTTTGAGGCGGTTTACACCTTACTTGACCAGTCTGCCCAACAGTGGGCGCAGGCACTGAAAGTTCAGCAGGGATAACAATGACAGAAAAAACAAGACCTTCTGCCGCCCCGACTTCGGGCAGTGATGAAATTGATATTGGGCGCCTGGTCGGCACTGTTGTAGAGGCAAAGTGGTGGGTGCTTGGCATTACCGCCGTATTCGCCGCGGCGGCCGTCGTTTATACGCTGTTCGCCACCCCTATCTACAGCGCCGACGCGCTGGTGCAGATCGAGCAGAATACCGGTAACTCGCTGGTGCAGGATATCGGCTCCGCGCTGGCGAACAAGCCGCCGGCATCCGACGCTGAAATTCAGCTCATCCAGTCACGTCTGGTGCTGGGTAAAACGGTTCACGATCTCGGGCTCGATATCTCCGTTACCAAAAATACCTTCCCAGTCTTTGGTGCCGGCTGGGACCGTCTGATGGGGCGAAGCAATGACACGGTGAAAGTCACTGACTTCGTGCTGCCGAAAGGGGCTGCCGATCAGACGTTTACCCTGACGGTGCTTGGCCCGAAACAGTATCAGCTAACCAGCGACGCAGGTTTTAGCGCCCGCGGTGAAGTGGGGCAGATGCTGACCAAAGACGGCGTCAGCATGATGGTCAGCGCGATTAACGCCCAGGAGGGCGGTGAATTCACCGTCACCAAATTCTCCACGCTGGGGATGATCAACAATCTGCAAAACAACCTGACCGTCACCGAAAACGGTAAGGACACCGGCGTGCTGAGCATGACCTTTACCGGTGAAGATAAGGATCAAATCCGCGACATCCTGAACAGCATTACCCGCAACTACCTTGAGCAGAACGTCGAGCGTAAGTCGGCGGAAGCGGCGAAAAGCCTGGCGTTCCTGTCAAAACAGCTTCCGGAAGTGCGCGCCCATCTGGATGAAGCCGAGAACAAGCTGAACGCTTATCGTCAGGATAAAGACTCCGTTGACCTGCCGCTGGAGGCAAAATCAGTCCTTGATTCGATGGTCAACATTGATGCGCAGCTCAACGAGCTGACCTTCAAAGAGGCGGAAATTTCCAAGCTTTATACCAAACGCCACCCGGCCTACCGCACGCTGCTGGAGAAACGCCGTACGCTGGAAGAGGAGAAGGCGAAGCTCAATGACCGCGTGACCGCGATGCCGAAAACGCAGCAGGAGATCGTGCGTCTGACCCGCGACGTGGAGTCCGGACAGCAGGTTTACATGCAGCTGCTGAACAAGCAGCAGGAGCTGAAAATCACCGAAGCCAGTACCGTCGGTGACGTGCGTATCGTCGATCCGGCGATTACCCAGCCAGGGGTGCTGAAGCCGAAGAAAGCGCTGATTATTCTCGGCAGTATTATTCTCGGCCTGATGCTCTCCATCGTCGGTGTACTGCTGCGTTCGCTGTTCAACCGCGGAATCGAAAGCCCGCAGGTGCTGGAAGAGAGCGGTATCAACGTCTATGCCAGCATTCCGCTGTCTGAGTGGCAAAAATCCCGTGACAGCGTGAAAACCATCAAGGGCGTTAAGCGTTACAAACAGAGCCAGCTTCTGGCGGTGGGTAACCCAACCGACCTTGCTATCGAAGCGATCCGCAGCCTGCGCACCAGCCTGCACTTCGCGATGATGCAGGCCAAAAACAACGTCCTGATGTTAACCGGCGTTAGCCCGTCAATCGGTAAAACCTTCGTCTGCGCCAACCTGGCGGCCGTTGTCAGCCAGACCAACAAGCGCGTGCTGCTGATCGACTGCGATATGCGTAAGGGCTACACCCACGAACTGCTGGGCACCAACAACGTTAACGGTCTGTCGGAAATCCTGCTCGGTAAAGGTGACATCAGCCAGAGCGCGAAACCTACAACGGTGCCGAAATTCGATCTGATCCCACGCGGTCAGGTGCCGCCTAACCCGTCCGAACTGCTGATGAGCGAACGCTTCACCGAACTGGTGGAGTGGGCGAGCAAAAACTACGACCTGGTGCTGATCGATACGCCGCCGATTCTGGCCGTGACCGACGCTGCCGTTGTGGGTCGCCATGCGGGTACGACGCTAATGGTGGCGCGTTACGCGGTGAATACCCTCAAAGAGGTGGAAACCAGCCTGAGCCGCTTCGAGCAGAACGGGATTGAGGTGAAAGGGGTGATCCTGAACTCCATCTTCCGCCGCGCGACCGGGTACCAGGATTACGGGTATTACGAGTACGAATATAAGTCTGACAGCAAATAACAATCCCCCTCACCCTAACCCTCTCCCGAGGGGAGAGGGGCGGGGTGAGGGATCAGGGGAAGATCATGACCACACAACGCCCTTTAGTTTCAATCTATATGCCGACATGGAATCGTCAGCAGCTGGCGATCCGCGCAATCAAGTCGGTGTTACGTCAGGATTACGATAACTGGGAGCTGATCATCGTTGATGACTGCTCTTCCTCGTATGAACAGCTGCAAAAGTTTGTGACTGACCTCAACGACCCGCGGGTGGTCTATACCCACAACGCCATCAACTCCGGCGCTTGTGCGGTGCGTAATCAGGCGATTATGCAGGCCAAAGGGCAGTATCTCACCGGAATTGACGACGACGACGAATGGACGCCTAACCGCCTGTCTATTTTCCTGTCGCATAAAGAACAGCTGGTTACGCACGCTTTCCTGTACGCCAACGACTATGTCTGCCAGGGCGAGGTCTACTCGCAGCCCGCCAGCCTGCCGCTGTACCCGAAATCACCGTACTCACGCCGCCTGTTCTACAAGCGCAACATTATTGGTAACCAGGTATTCACCTGGGCCTGGCGCTTCAAAGAGTGCCTGTTCGATACCGAACTCAAGGCCGCGCAGGATTACGATATCTTCCTGCGCATGGTGGTGGAATACGGCGAGCCGTGGAAAGTGGAAGAGGCTACGCAAATCCTGCACATCAACCACGGGGAGATGCAAATCACCTCCTCGCCGAAGAAGTTCTCCGGCTACTTCCATTTTTACCGCAAGCACAAGGACAAGTTTGACCGTGCCAGCCGTAAATATCAGCTCTTTACCCTCTATCAGATCCGCAATAAGCGCATGAACTGGCGCACGCTGCTGACGCTGCTGTCCGTGCGTAACGGCAAGCGTCTGGCTGATGGACTTCGGGGGAAATAATGTTTCTGGAAGATTGCCGCGCTAACAGCTGGAGCCTGCGTCCGTGCTGCATGGTTCTGGCGTACCGCATCGCGCACTTTTGCTCGGTGTGGCGCAAGAAAAATGTGCTGAACAATATCTGGGCGGCACCCGTGCTGGTGCTGTACCGCATCATTACCGAATGCTTTTTTGGCTATGAAATTCAGGCCGCTGCCACCATTGGCCGCCGCTTTACCATCCATCACGGCTATGCGGTGGTGATCAACAAGTTCGTGGTCGCCGGGGATGATTTCACCATCCGCCATGGGGTGACGATTGGCAACCGCGGGCCGGACAGCCTGGCCTGCCCGGTTATCGGCAATAACGTCGAGCTGGGCGCGAACGTGGTGATCATCGGTGACATTACGATTGGTAATAACGTCACGATTGGTGCTGGCAGCGTGGTGCTGGACAGCATTCCGGATAACGCGCTGGTGGTGGGAGAAAAAGCCCGCGTGAAGGTGATTAAATGAACATTCTGCAATTTAACGTACGCCTCGCAGAAGGCGGGGCGGCAGGCGTGGCGCTGGATCTGCACCAGCGCGCGCTGCAAAAAGGACTCCAGTCTCGTTTTATTTACGGCTATGGCAAAGGCGGCAAGAAAAGCGTTAGCCACGATAATTTCCCGCAGGTGCATAAGCACACGCCGCGCCTGACCTCGATTGCTAACATTGCGCTGTTCCGTCTGTTTAACCGCGATCTGTTTGGCAACCTGAACACGCTGTACCGCACGGTAACCCGTACCACCGGCCCGGTTGTGCTGCATTTTCACGTGCTGCACAGCTACTGGCTGAATCTGGAAGAGGTGGTGGCGTTCTGTCAGAAGGTGCAGGCCCACAAGCCCGACACCCGCTTCGTCTGGACGCTGCACGATCACTGGAGCGTAACCGGACGCTGCGCGTTTACCGACGGCTGCGAAGGCTGGAAAAACAACTGCCAGAAATGCCCGACGCTGAGCAACTATCCGCCGGTGAAGGTGGATCGCGCGCATCAGCTGGTGGCCGGAAAGCGCCAGCTTTTCCGCGACATGCTGTCGCTCGGCTGTACGTTTATCTCCCCGAGCCAGCACGTGGCCGATGCCTTCAACAGCCTGTACGGGGCAGGGCGCTGTCAGATTATCAACAACGGCATCGACGTGGCGACGGAAGCCATTCTCGCCGAGCTGACGCCGGTGGCAGAAACCGCGGGCAAACCGAAAATCGCTATCGTTGCGCATGACCTGCGCTACGACGGGAAAACCAACCAGCAGCTGGTGCGCGATATGATGGCGCTGGGTGACAAAATTGAGCTTCATACCTTCGGCAAATTTTCCCCGTTCGAAGGGGCTAACGTGGTGAACCACGGGTTTGAAACCGATAAGCGCAAGCTGATGAGCGCGCTTAATGAAATGGATGCGCTGGTATTCAGTTCACGCGTGGATAACTACCCGCTGATCCTTTGTGAAGCGCTCTCCATCGGCGTGCCGGTGATTGCCACCCACAGCGATGCGGCACGTGAAGTGCTGGAAAAATCCGGCGGCAAAACTTTTGCCGAGCAGGAGGTTCTGCCGCTGGTTCAGCTGCCGAAGGCGCAGATCGCTCAGGCCGTTTTTGGCACTGACCTGGAATCGTTCCGCAACCGCAGCCGCAAGGCCTACAGTGGACAACAGATGCTGGAGGAATATGTCTCGTTCTATCAGAATCTGTAGTTATCTGCTGCTGCCGCTGATCTACCTGCTGGTCAACGTCAAAATTGCCCAGCTCGGCGAAAGCTTTCCGATAACCATCGTCACCTTCTTGCCCGTTCTGCTTTTGCTGTATGTCGATAAAATCAACCTTAAGAAGCTGATGATTGCCTTAGGGTTGGGCACGGGCCTGACGCTGTTTAACTACATCTTTGGCCAGTCGCTGGATGCCAGTAAATACGTCACCTCGACCATGCTGTTTGTTTATATCGTTATTATTATCGGAATGGTCTGGAGTATTCGCTTCAAAACGATTTCTCCACACAATTATCGGAAAATCCTCAGGTTCTTTTATATTGCCGTTGCGTTAATTGTTATGCTTGCTGCCATGGAGATGGCGCAAATTATTCTTACCGGCGGCAGCAGCCTGATGGAGATAATTTCGAAATATCTCATTTACAGCAACAGCTATGTATTGAACTTCATCAAGTTCGGCGGGAAGCGTACCACGGCCCTCTATTTTGAACCGGCGTTTTTCGCTCTGGCGTTAATCTCAATTTGGCTCAGCATCAAACAGTTTGGTATCAAAACGCCTAAGACCGATGCTATGATTCTTGCAGGAATTGTTCTGTCTGGATCGTTCTCAGGGGTAATGACATTTATCCTGTTTTACCTGCTGGAATGGGCGTTTCAGTACCTGAACAAAGATGCGATTAAGAAAAAACTGCCGCTGGCGATTATCTCCCTGACGGTATTTATGGTGGGCGTGATATTTGCCTTCCCGTACATCTCAGAACGTCTGGGTGATTTGGGAACGGAAGGGTCTTCGTCCTATTATCGCATCATTGGACCGCTGGTGATGGTGGGTTATTCCTTAACCCATATTGATGGTGTAGTAAGATTCGGCTCACTTTACGAATATGTTGCATCATTCGGAATCTTTAACGGTGCGGATGTCGGTAAAACCATAGACAATGGTCTGTATCTGTTAATTATTTATTTTTCGTGGTTCGCCGTACTGTTGACGCTGTGGTATCTGTTTAAAGTTTTCAAAATGATGATTAACGCGTTTGGTGATAACCAGAACTTTCGCGTTCAGCTTTATCTGTTTACGCCGGTGTCGCTGTTTTTTACCGGGTCAATATTTAGCCCGGAATATGCTTTCTTGATTGTCTGTCCGTTTATTCTGCGCAAAGCGCTTAATATTACGCACGTATGACGAAATGAGGTGATTTATGTTTCTTAGCGTCATTACTGTCGCTTTTCGTAATTACGAAGGGGTGGTAAAAACCTGGCGCTCGCTGCGCAACCTGGCGCGCGATCCAAGCCTCACCTTTGAGTGGATTGTGGTCGACGGCGGCTCGAACGATGGCACGGCGGAGTTTCTGGAAAAACTCAACGGTGAGTTCAACTTACGCTACATCAGCGAGAAAGATAAAGGCATCTACGATGCGATGAACAAAGGCATCAATATGGCGCAAGGCCGTTATGCCATCTTCCTGAATTCGGGTGATATTTTCCATGACGACGTGGCGCTGTTTGCCCGTCAGCTGGCGCGCCAGAAAGAGGACGCCATGTATATTGGCGATGCGCTGCTTGATTTTGGCGACGGACATAAAGTGTGCCGCAGCGCGAAGCCGGGCTGGTATATCTACCATAGTTTGCCCGCCAGCCATCAGGCCATTTTCTTTCCGGTAAAAGGTCTGAAAAAACAGCCTTACGATTTGCAGTATAAAGTGTCATCCGATTATGCGCTGGCAGCCAGTCTGTATAAGTCAGGTTACCCGTTCCGCCGAATTAAAGGGCTAGTATCTGAATTTTCAATGGGTGGTGTGTCAACCTCGAATAATCTGGAGTTGTGCCAGGATGCCAAAAATGTACAGCGTAAAATATTACGCGTGCCGGGGTTCTGGGCGGAATTATCTTATTTTTTACGCGTGCGCACCACGAGTAAAACGAAAGCCTTATATAACAAAGCCTGAATATAAGGAAACGTAATGCAGGATCTGAACGGTTTCTCCGTACCGAAAGGTTTTCGGGGGGCGGGCGGTATTAAAGTGCAGCTATGGTGGGCCGTTCAGGCCACCTTATTTGCCTGGTCACCGCAAATACTGTACCGCTGGCGAGCATTTTTATTGCGCCTGTTTGGCGCAAAAATAGGAAAAAACGTAGTCATTCGGCCTTCGGTGAAAATTACCTATCCGTGGAAATTAACGCTCGGGGATTATGCCTGGGTAGGGGATGACGCGGTGTTATATACCCTTGGCGAGATTACGATTGGCGCAAATTCGGTGGTTTCACAGAAATGTTATTTGTGTACCGGAAGCCATGACTTTATGAGTCAGCATTTTGATATTACCGCCTCGCCTATTGTGATTGGCGAAAAATGCTGGCTGGCAACGGATGTTTTTGTTGCACCGGGTGTTTCTGTTGGCGATGGCACGGTAGTCGGTGCCCGCAGCAGCGTTTTTAAATCGCTACCGGCAAATAAAGTTTGCCGTGGCAACCCCGCAGTGGTGATACGCGAACGCGTTGAAACTGATTAAATTCATAAGTAGAGGAATATAAACATGTCTAAAGTCGCTCTCATCACCGGCGTTACCGGGCAGGATGGTTCTTACCTGGCAGAATTACTGCTGGAAAAAGGTTATGAAGTACACGGTATTAAGCGTCGTGCGTCTTCTTTCAACACCGAACGTGTGGATCACATCTATCAGGATCCGCACGCGGCGAACCCGAAATTCCACCTGCACTACGGCGACCTGACCGATACCTCCAACCTGACCCGTATCCTGCAGGAAGTGCAGCCGGATGAAGTCTACAACCTGGGCGCGATGAGCCACGTTGCGGTCTCCTTCGAATCCCCGGAGTACACCGCTGACGTTGACGCCATGGGCACGCTGCGTCTGCTGGAAGCGATTCGCTTCCTGGGCCTCGAGAAGAAAACCCGTTTCTATCAGGCATCCACCTCTGAGCTGTACGGTCTGGTGCAGGAAATCCCGCAGAAAGAGACCACGCCATTCTACCCGCGCTCTCCGTACGCGGTGGCAAAACTGTACGCTTACTGGATCACCGTGAACTACCGTGAATCCTACGGCATGTACGCGTGTAACGGCATTCTGTTCAACCACGAATCCCCACGTCGCGGCGAAACCTTTGTGACCCGCAAAATCACCCGCGCTATCGCCAACATCGCGCAGGGTCTGGAGTCTTGCCTGCACCTCGGCAACATGGATTCCCTGCGTGACTGGGGCCATGCCAAAGACTACGTGAAAATGCAGTGGATGATGCTGCAGCAGGAACAGCCAGAAGACTTCGTGATCGCGACCGGCGTGCAGTACTCCGTTCGTCAGTTCGTTGAAATGGCTGCCGCACAGCTGGGCATCAAGCTGCGCTTCGAAGGCACCGGCGTGGAAGAGAAGGGCATCGTGGTTTCCGTGACCGGCCATGACGCACCGGGCGTGAAGCCTGGCGACGTGATTGTGCAGGTTGACCCGCGCTACTTCCGTCCTGCTGAAGTAGAAACCCTGCTGGGCGACCCAACCAAAGCGCACGAGAAGCTGGGCTGGAAACCAGAAACCACTCTGCAGGAGATGGTTTCCGAGATGGTAGCCAAAGATCTTGAAGCAGCGAAAAAACACTCCCTGCTCAAGTCTCATGGCTACGAGGTTGCCATCGCGCTGGAGTCCTGAGAATGACAAAACAACGTATTTTTGTCGCCGGTCATCGCGGAATGGTGGGTTCCGCGATTGAACGCCTGCTCGAACAGCGCGGTGACGTCGAAGTGGTTGTACGCACGCGCGACGAGCTGAACCTGCTCGACAGCCGTGCGGTACAGGACTTCTTTGCGAACGAACGCATTGACCAGGTGTATCTGGCGGCGGCTAAGGTGGGTGGCATTGTTGCCAACAACACCTACCCGGCGGATTTCATCTACGAAAACATGATGATTGAGAGCAACATTATTCACGCGGCGCATCTGCACAACGTGAACAAGCTGCTGTTCCTCGGCTCATCCTGTATTTACCCGAAAATGGCGAAACAGCCGATCGCCGAAAGCGAGCTGCTGCAGGGCACGCTGGAAGCCACCAACGAGCCGTACGCGATTGCCAAGATTGCCGGGATCAAGCTGTGCGAGTCCTACAACCGTCAGTACAACCGCGACTATCGTTCGGTGATGCCGACCAACCTGTACGGACCGCACGACAACTTCCACCCGAGCAACTCGCACGTGATCCCGGCGCTGCTGCGTCGCTTCCACGAGGCGACTGCCGAGAACGCCCCGGACGTGGTGGTGTGGGGCAGCGGTACGCCGATGCGTGAATTCCTGCACGTGGACGACATGGCTGCGGCCAGCATTCACGTGATGGAGCTGGATCGCGAGGTGTGGCAGGAGAACACCGAGCCGATGCTGTCGCACATCAACGTCGGTACCGGCGTGGACTGCACCATTCGCGAGCTGGCGCAGACCATCGCGCAGGTGGTGGGCTATAAAGGCCGCGTGGTGTTTGACGCCACGAAACCGGACGGCACGCCGCGCAAGCTGCTGGACGTGACCCGTCTGCATCAGCTGGGCTGGTATCACGAGGTGTCACTGGAGCAGGGTCTGGCCAGTACCTACCAGTGGTTCCTGGAAAACCAGCACCGCTTCCGGGGGTAACGATGTTTTTAAGTCAGGAAGATTTTGCCACGGTAGTGCGTTCCACTCCGCTCATCTCAATTGATCTGATCGTGGAGAACGAACGCGGCGAGTTCTTGCTGGGGAAACGAACCAACCGTCCTGCGCAGGGCTTCTGGTTCGTGCCCGGTGGGCGCGTGCAAAAGGATGAGACGCTTGCCGATGCGTTTGAGCGTCTCACTCTGGCGGAACTGGGTCTGCAGCTGCCGATGGCAGCGGGCCAGTTTTACGGGGTCTGGCAGCACTTCTATGACGATAACTTTTCAGGCACCGGGTTCACCACGCACTACATCGTGCTGGGGTTCCGCCTGAAGGTGAGTGAGGCAGACCTGCGTCTGCCTGATTCTCAGCATGACGACTACCGCTGGCAGACGCCAGAGGCGCTGCTGGCCAGCGATAATGTGCACGACAACAGTCGCGCCTATTTCCTCGCTGAACGTCAGTCCGGGGTGCCGGGCTTATGAAGATCCTCGTATACGGAATCAACTACTCGCCGGAATTAACCGGCATCGGGAAATACACCGGCGAGATGGTCGAGTGGATGGCGAGCCAGGGACATGACGTGCGGGTCATTACCGCGCCGCCGTACTACCCGGAATGGAAAGTGGGGGAGCGCTACTCAAGCTGGCGCTACCGTCGCGAAGAGGGCGCAGCGACCGTCTGGCGCTGCCCCCTGTATGTGCCTAAGCAGCCCTCGACGCTGAAGCGGTTGATTCATCTCGGCAGCTTTGCTCTGAGCAGCTTCTTCCCGCTGATGGCGCAGCGGCGCTGGAAGCCGGATCGCATTATCGGCGTGGTGCCGACGCTGTTTTGCACGCCGGGCATGCGCCTGCTGGGCAAACTCTCCGGCGCGCGCACCCTGCTGCACATTCAGGATTATGAAGTGGACGCCATGCTGGGCCTGGGGATGGCAGGCAAAAGCAAAGGTGGAAAGGTGGCGAAGCTCGCCAGCGCCTTTGAGCGCAGTGGCTTACACAACGTGGATTACGTCTCAACTATCTCGCGCTCGATGATGAACAAGGCGCAGGAGAAAGGCGTCCCGGCGGAGAAGGTGATCTTCTTCCCGAACTGGTCTGAAGTGGCGCGTTTTCGCGACGTGACTGAGCAAGACGCTCAGGCGCTGCGCGCGCAGCTCGGTTTGCCTGAAGATCAAAAAATCATTCTTTACTCAGGCAACATCGGCGAAAAGCAGGGGCTGGAGAGCGTGATCGAGGCGGCTCAACTGCTGAACGAACATCCATGGACGTTTGTGATTGTCGGGCAGGGCGGTGGGAAAGCGCGTCTGGAAAAAATGGTCAGCGAACGCGGCCTGACCAACGTGAAATTCTTCCCGCTTCAGTCTTACGAGGCATTGCCTGCGCTGCTGAAGATGGGCGACTGCCATCTGGTAGTGCAAAAACGCGGCGCGGCGGATGCGGTGCTGCCGTCCAAGCTGACCAACATTCTGGCAGTGGGCGGCAACGCGGTGATTACGGCCGAAGCCGAAACTGAATTAGGCCAGCTGTGTGACAGCTATCCGGGGATTGCCGTGTGCGTAGAGCCGGAATCGGTTCCGGCGCTGGTCACCGGAATTGAGCAGGCACTTGCCATGCCAAAAGTGAACACGGTGGCACGTGAATATGCCGAACGCACGCTCGAGAAAGAGAACGTGCTGAGCCAATTTATTGCAGATATACGGGGATAAATCATGAGTCAAACCACTTTGTATCCGGTTGTGATGGCTGGTGGCTCTGGTAGCCGGTTGTGGCCGCTGTCCCGCGTGCTCTATCCAAAACAGTTCCTCTGCCTGAAAGGGGATCTCACCATGCTGCAGACGACGGTGAACCGTCTCCACGGCGTGGAGTGTGAAAGCCCGGTGGTGATCTGTAACGAACAGCACCGTTTTATCGTTGCCGAGCAGCTGCGTCAGCTGAACAAACTTACAGAAAACATCATTCTGGAGCCTGCCGGACGCAACACTGCGCCAGCGATCGCCCTGGCGGCGCTGGCGGCAAAACGCAGCAGCCCGAACTGTGACCCCCTGATGCTGGTGCTGGCGGCAGACCATGTCATCCAGCAGGAAGAGGCCTTCCGCGACGCGGTGCGTGCAGCCATTCCTTACGCTGAAAACGGCAAGCTGGTGACCTTCGGTATCGTGCCGGATCTGCCGGAAACCGGCTACGGATACATCCGTCGCGGCAACGTGACGCCGGGTGAAGACGACAGCGTGGCGTTTGACGTGGCGCAGTTCGTTGAAAAACCGAATCTGGAAACCGCGCAGGCGTATGTCGCCAGCGGTGAGTATTACTGGAACAGCGGGATGTTCCTGTTCCGTGCCGGACGCTATCTGGAAGAGCTGAGCAAATATCGCCCGGATATTCTGCACGCCTGCGAGAAAGCGATGGCGGTGGTGGACCCGGATCTCGACTTTATCCGCGTGGATGAAGAGGCGTTCCTCGCCTGCCCGGAAGAGTCGATTGACTACGCGGTGATGGAACGCACGGCGGACGCCGTTGTGGTGCCGATGGATGCGGGCTGGAGCGACGTGGGCTCCTGGTCCTCCCTGTGGGAGATCAGCGCCCATACCCCGGAGGGTAACGTCCACCACGGCGATGTCATTAGCCACAAAACGGAAAACAGCTACGTCTACGCCGAGTCCGGCCTGGTCACCACGGTTGGGGTGAAGGATCTGGTGGTGGTCCAGACCAAAGACGCGGTGCTGATTGCTGACCGTAACGCCGTGCAGGACGTTAAAAAAGTGGTGGAGAAGATCAAGGCGGATGGACGCCACGAGCACCACATTCACCGTGAAGTCTACCGTCCTTGGGGTAAATATGACTCCATTGACGCCGGTGACCGCTATCAGGTGAAACGCATCACCGTGAAGCCGGGCGAGGGGCTGTCGGTGCAGATGCACCATCACCGCGCCGAGCACTGGGTGGTGGTCGCGGGTACCGCCAAAGTCACCATCGACGGTGAAGTGAAACTGCTGGGCGAAAACGAGTCCATCTATATTCCGCTGGGGGCGACGCACTGTCTGGAGAACCCGGGGAAAATTCCTCTCGACTTAATTGAGGTGCGCTCCGGCTCGTATCTGGAAGAAGACGATATCGTGCGCTTCCAGGACCGCTACGGGCGAGTGTAGCTCTCTGCATCATGCCCGGTGGCGCTGCGCTTACCGGGCCTACGAATGACAAAAAAATTAATTTGGCCATTTAGTGGTCAGGACCGACTGTTGCCTGAAAAAGGGGTCATCATGGATAAATTAACCTGTTTTAAAGCCTACGATATTCGCGGCAAGCTGGGCGAAGAGCTGAATGAAGACATTGCGTGGCGCATTGGCCGCGCGTACGGCGAATATTTAAAACCGCAGACCATCGTGCTGGGCGGCGACGTGCGTCTGACCAGTGAATCCCTCAAGCTGGCGCTGGCGAAAGGGCTGCAGGACGCGGGCGTGGACGTGCTGGACATCGGTCTTTCCGGAACCGAAGAGATTTACTTTGCCACCTTCCACCTGGGCGTGGACGGCGGTATCGAAGTGACGGCCAGCCACAACCCGATGGACTACAACGGGATGAAGCTGGTGCGCAAGGGCGCCCGTCCTATCAGCGGCGACACCGGCCTGCGCGACGTACAGCGCCTGGCGGAAGCCAACGATTTCCCGCCGGTGAATGAGGCGAAGCGCGGCAGCTACAAAAAAATCAACCTGCAGAAAGAGTACATCGACCACCTGCTGGGCTACATCAACGTGGCAAACCTGAAGCCGCTGAAGCTGGTGATTAACTCCGGCAACGGCGCGGCCGGCCCGGTTGTCGATGCCCTGGAAGCGCGCTTTAAGGCCCTGAACGTGCCGGTGACCTTCGTGAAAGTGCACAACACCCCGGACGGCAACTTCCCGAACGGTATTCCTAACCCGCTGCTGCCGGAGTGCCGCGACGACACCCGCAACGCGGTGATTGAGCACGGTGCGGACATGGGCATCGCCTTTGACGGTGACTTCGACCGCTGCTTCCTGTTTGACGAGAAAGGGCAGTTCATCGAGGGCTACTACATTGTCGGCCTGCTGGCGGAAGCGTTCCTTGAGAAAAACCCGGGCGCGAAAATCATTCATGACCCGCGCCTTTCCTGGAACACCGTCGACGTGGTGTCAGCGGCAGGTGGCACGCCGGTGATGTCCAAAACCGGCCACGCCTTCATCAAAGAGCGCATGCGCGAAGAGGACGCCATCTACGGCGGCGAGATGAGCGCCCACCACTACTTCCGTGACTTTGCCTACTGCGACAGCGGGATGATCCCGTGGCTGCTGGTGACCGAGCTGCTGTGCCTGAAGGGGCAGACGCTGGGCGAGCTGGTGCGCGACCGTATGGCGGCGTTCCCGGCGAGCGGGGAGATCAACAGCAAGCTGGCGGAGCCGGCCGAGGCGATTGCCCGCGTGGAGCAGCACTTTGCGATTCACGCGCTGGAAATTGACCGTACGGACGGCATCAGCATGGCGTTCCCGCAGTGGCGCTTTAACCTGCGCTCGTCCAATACCGAGCCGGTGGTGCGCCTGAACGTGGAGTCCCGTGCTGACACGGCGCTGATGGAAGCCCGAACGAAGGACATTCTGGCGCTGTTGAATCAGTAATACTTGCCCCTCCCGGTGGGAGGGGGAACCGAATACAGGAACAACGATGACGAATCTAAAAAAACGCGAACGAGCGAGAACGAATGCATCGTTAATCTCTATGGTGCAGCGTTTTTCTGATATCACCATCATGGTCGGTGGATTGTGGGCGGTGTGTCGGATCGGCGGGCTGCCGTTCTTATACATGCATCTACTGATGGCCCTGATTGCGCTGGTCGTGTTTCAGATGATCGGCGGAATGACCGATTTCTACCGCTCGTGGCGCGGCGTGAAAATGACCACCGAACTGATGCTGCTGCTGCAGAACTGGACCCTCAGCCTGATCTTTAGCGCAGGCCTGGTGGCGTTCAGCCATGATTTTGATAATCGCCTCGTCACCTATCTCTGCTGGTATTTAATAAGCAGCGTCGGCATGGTGGTGTGCCGTTCTCTAATCCGCTTCGGTGCGGGCTGGCTGCGTAACCGCGGCTATAACCGTCGCTTCGTTGCCGTAGCAGGCGATCTGCCGGTTGGTAAGGTTCTGCTCGACAGCTTCCGCAAAGAGCCGTGGTTAGGGTTTGAAGTGGTCGGGATTTACCACGATGCGAAGCCGGGCGGCGTGCCGTCGGACTGGGCGGGCAATTACGAACAGCTTATTGAAGACGCGAAAGCCGGTAAAATTCACAACGTCTACATCGCCATGCAGATGAGAGACGAATCCCGCATTAAGCAGCTGATGCGCGAGCTGGCGGACACTACCTGTTCGGTGATCCTCATCCCGGACGTCTTTACCTTCAACATCCTTCATTCACGCATTGAAGAGGTGAACGGCGTGCCGGTGGTACCGCTGTACGACACCCCGCTGTCGGGCATTAACCGCGTGCTCAAGCGCGTGGAAGATATCGTGCTCTCCTCGCTGATTTTACTGCTCATCTCCCCGGTGCTGTGCTGCATTGCCCTGGCGGTGAAGCTGAGCTCTCCCGGCCCGGTTATTTTCCGCCAGACCCGCTACGGTATGGACGGTAAGCCGATTATGGTGTGGAAATTCCGCTCCATGAAGGTGATGGAAAATGACAAGGTGGTGACCCAGGCGACGCAGAACGATCCGCGCGTCACCCGCGTGGGGAACTTCCTGCGCCGTACCTCGCTGGATGAACTGCCGCAGTTTATCAACGTCTTTACCGGCGGAATGTCGATTGTTGGCCCGCGTCCGCACGCGGTGGCGCATAACGAGCAGTACCGCTCGCTGATTGAAGGCTACATGCTGCGCCATAAGGTGAAGCCGGGCATTACCGGTTGGGCGCAGATCAACGGCTGGCGCGGCGAAACCGACACGCTGGAAAAAATGGAAAAACGCATCGAATTCGATCTGGAGTACATCCGTGAATGGAGTATCTGGTTCGATATCAAGATTGTTTTTCTGACCATCTTCAAAGGTTTCGTGAACAAAGCGGCGTACTAAGATGAGCTTACGTGAAAAAACCATCAGCGGGGCGAAGTGGTCAGCGATGGCGACCATCGTCATCATTGGCCTCGGCCTGGTGCAGATGACCGTACTGGCGCGCATCATTGATAACCACCAGTTCGGCCTGCTGACCGTCTCGCTGGTGATTATCGCGCTGGCCGATACGCTGTCTGATTTTGGTATCGCCAACTCGATTATCCAGCGCAAAGAGATCAGCCATCTTGAGCTGACCACGCTCTACTGGCTGAACGTGGGGCTGGGGATTTTCGTGTTCGTGCTGGTATTCCTGCTGAGCGACACCATCGCCAGCGTGTTGCACAACCCGGATCTCGCTCCGCTGATGCGCACGCTGTCCTTTGCTTTCGTGGTGATCCCGCACGGGCAGCAGTTCCGCGCGCTGATGCAGAAAGAGCTGGAGTTCAACAAGATCGGCATGATCGAGACCAGCGCCGTGCTGGCGGGCTTTACCTTTACCGTCGTGAGCGCCCATTTCTGGCCGCTGGCGATGACCGCAATCCTGGGATACCTGGTTAACTCTGCCGTGCGTACGCTGCTGTTCGGCTACTTTGGCCGCAAAATTTACCGTCCCGGGCTTCATTTCTCTCTTGCGTCCGTCTCGTCCAACCTGCGCTTTGGCGCGTGGCTGACGGCGGACAGCATCATCAACTATGTGAATACCAACCTGTCGACGCTGGTGCTGGCGCGTATTCTTGGCGCGAGCGTGGCGGGGGGCTATAACCTGGCCTACAACGTCGCGGTGGTGCCGCCGATGAAGCTGAACCCGATAATCACCCGCGTCCTGTTCCCGGCGTTTGCCAAGATTCAGGACGACACCGAGAAGCTGCGCGTCAACTTCTACAAACTGCTTTCCGTGGTGGGGATTATTAACTTCCCGGTGCTGCTGGGGCTGATGGTGGTTTCCAGCAACTTCGTGCCGCTGGTGTTTGGCGAGAAGTGGAACGGCATCATCCCGATCCTGCAGCTGCTGTGCGTGGTGGGGCTCCTGCGCTCCGTGGGGAATCCGATTGGTTCCCTGCTGATGGCAAAAGCGCGCGTGGATATCAGCTTTAAGTTCAACGTGTTCAAAACCTTCCTGTTTATTCCGGCGATTATCGTCGGCGGGCATATGGCGGGCGCCATCGGCGTCACGCTGGGCTTCCTGCTGGTGCAGATCGTCAATACCGTTCTGAGCTACTTCATCATGATCAAGCCGGTGCTGGGCTCCAGCTACCGTCAGTACATCCTGAGCCTGTGGCTGCCGTTCTATCTCTCGTTGCCGACCCTGGCGGTGAGCTACGGCCTGGGCATCATCCTCAGCGGTCACCTGCCGCTGGCCGCGCTGCTGGCGGTGCAGGTTGCCGCGGGCGCGCTGGCATTTGGCGTGATGATTGTGCTGTCACGCAATGCGCTGGTGGTGGAGATGAAGCGCCAGTTTTGCCGTAACGAAAAAATGAAAACGCTGCTTCGCGCAGGCTAGTTATTTAAGAGGCCATTATGAAATTATTAATTCTTGGCAACCATACCTGCGGCAACCGTGGCGACAGCGCCATTCTGCGCGGTTTACTGGATGCAATCAACACCCTTAAGCCTGAGACCGAAGTGGACGTGATGAGCCGTTATCCGGTTAGCTCATCCTGGTTACTGAACCGCCCGGTGATGGGCGACCCGCTCTACAGCCAGATGAAACAGCACAATAACGCCGCGGGCGTGATGGGCCGCGTGAAGAAAGTGTTGCGTCGTCGCTACCAGCACCAGGTGCTGCTTTCCCGCGTGACCGATACCGGCAAGCTGCGCAACATCGCGATCGCGCAGGGCTTCACCGACTTTGTTCGTCTGCTGTCCGGCTATGACGCTATTATCCAGGTTGGCGGTTCGTTCTTCGTCGATCTCTACGGCGTGCCGCAGTTTGAGCATGCGCTTTGCACCTTTATGGCGAAAAAGCCGCTGTTTATGATTGGCCACAGCGTGGGGCCATTCCAGGATCCGCAGTTTAACCAGCTGGCAAACTATGTCTTCGGCCACTGCGACGCGCTGATCCTGCGCGAGTCGGTCAGCCTCGACATGATGAAGCGCAGCGAAATAGACACCTCAAAAGTTGAGCACGGCGTGGACACCGCCTGGCTGGTGGATCACCAGGACGACAGCTTCCAGCCGAGCTACGCGGTGAAGCACTGGCTCGACGTGGCGGCGAAACAGAAAACCGTCGCGATTACCCTGCGCGAGCTGGCGCCCTTCGATAAACGTTTAGGCACGACGCAGGCGGCGTATGAGCAAGCGTTCGCCGACGTGGTGAACCGCGTGCTGGACAGCGGTTATCAGGTGCTGGCGCTTTCTACCTGCACCGGTATCGACAGCTACAACAAAGACGATCGTATGGTGGCGCTGAACCTGCGCAACCAGGTGAACGATCCGTCCCGCTATCATGTGGTGATGGACGAGTTGAACGACCTGGAGATGGGCAAGCTGCTCTCCGCCTGCGATCTGACGGTGGGCACGCGTCTGCACTCGGCGATTATCTCCATGAACTTTGGCACGCCTGCCATAGCCATCAACTACGAACACAAGTCCGCCGGGATCATGCAGCAGCTCGGTATGCCGGAAATGGCCGTGGATATTCGTCATCTCCTGGATGGTTCCCTTGGCGCGATGGTGGGGGATACGCTCGGCCAGCTGCCTGCGATCAATGAGCGTCTGGCCGTTGCGGTGAAAGCAGAGCGCGAAAAAGGCATTGGAATGGTGAAATCGGTACTTGACCGCGTGCGGGAGGGGAAATGAAGGTTGGTTTCTTCTTACTGAAATTTCCGCTGTCGTCTGAAACGTTTGTCCTGAACCAAATCACCGCGTTTATCGATATGGGATATGACGTGGAGATTATCGCCCTGCAAAAGGGCGATACCCAAAATACCCATGCGGCATATACCCAGTATGGGCTGGAGGCTAAAACCCGCTGGCTGCAGGATGAGCCGTCCGGGAAGCTGAGCAAGCTACGCCACCGGGCCAGCCAGACGTTGCGCGGGATCCACCGCGCGTCGACGTGGCGGGCGCTGAATATTTCCCGCTATGGGTCCGAATCCCGCAATTTGATCCTGTCGGCCATCTGCGGGCAAACGGCGCAGCCGTATCGTGCCGACGTGTTTATCGCCCACTTTGGCCCAGCGGGCGTCACCGCCGCGAAGCTGCGCGAACTGGGCGTGATTGACGGTAAAATTGCGACCATCTTCCACGGTATCGATATCTCCAGTCGAGAAGTGCTGAACCACTACACGCCGGAGTATCAGCAGCTGTTCAGACGCGGTGACATGATGCTGCCCATCAGCGACCTGTGGGCCGGACGCCTGAAAAACATGGGCTGCCCGGGAGAGAAAATTGCCGTTTCGCGCATGGGCGTCGATTTAACGCGCTTTACCCGCCGTCCGGTGAAGGTGCCGGGCAAACCGCTGCAGATCATCTCCGTAGCCCGTCTGACCGAGAAGAAAGGCCTGCATGTGGCGATTGAAGCCTGCCGCCAGCTGAAAGCGCGCGGGGTGGATTTCCACTACCGCATTCTCGGCATTGGGCCGTGGGAGCGCCGCCTGCGCACGCTTATCGAACAGTATCAGCTGGAAGATGTCGTAGAGATGCCGGGCTTTAAGCCGAGCCACGAGGTCAAGACCATGCTCGACGAGGCGGATGTGTTTCTGCTGCCCTCTGTGACGGGCGCCGATGGCGATATGGAAGGCATTCCGGTGGCGCTGATGGAGGCGATGGCCGTAGGTATTCCGGTGGTATCGACTCTGCACAGCGGGATCCCGGAGCTGATCAAGTCTGACCATTCCGGCTGGCTGGTGCCGGAGAATAACGCGATGGCCCTGGCGGACCGATTAGCTGCCTTCAGCGACATCGACCAGCAGGCGCTGGAGCCCGTGCTCCACAACGCCCGACAAAAAGTTGAAGCCGATTTTAACCAGCAGGTGATTAACCGCCAGCTAGCGAGCCTGCTGCAAACGCTGTAACGCCGAGGATGTATGCTGAAAAAGATTACCCGACGCACCTTTGTCTCTTCTCTGTCCGTTCTGGCGGCCACGCCCCTGCTGTCGTCCCGCATTGCGCGGGCGGCAAGCGGCAGAACGGTCTCTGTCAATCAGTACAATAACAACGACTGGATCGCCGCTTTTAAGCAGGCGTTTAATGACGGTGACACCGTCGTGGTCCCGGCCGGGCTCACCTGCGAAAACATCAATACGGGTATTTTCATTCCCGACGGTAAAACCTTGCTGATCCGCGGGGCGTTAACCGGCAACGGGCGCGGCCGCTTTGTTCTGCAGGAAGGCAGCAAAGTGATAGGCGAAGGTGCTGGTCGCACGGAGAACATTACGCTCGACGTTCGCGGCTCTGACTGCGTTATCAAAGGGCTGGCCATGAGCGGTTTTGGCCCGGTGACGCAGATCTACATCGGCGGCAAGAAACCCAGCGTGATGCGCAATCTGCTGATTGACAACATTAGCGTGAGCCAGGCCAACTACGCCATTCTGCGCCAGGGTTTCCATAACCAGGTGGATGGCGCCCGCATCACCAACAGCAAATTTAGCCATCTGCAGGGCGATGCAATCGAGTGGAACGTCGCCATCAACGATCGCAATATCCTGATCTCCGACCATGTTATCGACAACATCAACTGCACCAACGGCAAAATCAACTGGGGCATCGGTATTGGCCTCGCCGGCAGCACCTACGACAACGACTACCCGGAAAAACAAACCGTTAAGAACTTCGTGGTGGCAAACATCACCGGCAGCAACTGTCGCCAGCTGGTGCATGTTGAAAACGGTAAGCATTTTGTTATTCGTAATATCAAAGCCAAAAATATTACTCCCGACTTCAGTAAAAAAGCGGGAATAGACAACGCCACCGTGGCCATTTATGGCTGTGATAATTTCATTATTGATAATGTCGACATGGTTAACAGTGCCGGAATGTTAATCGGCTATGGGGTTATAAAAGGCGATTATTTGTCCATCCCGCAGAACTTCAAGCTCAATAATATTCACCTCGATAACCGCCAGCTTGCGTATAAATTGCGCGGAATACAGATTTCATCCGGCAACGCCACGTCGTTTGTGGCGATAACCAATGTGGAAATGCAGCGTGCAACGCTGGAACTGCACAACAAACCGCAGCATCTTTTCTTACGCAATATCAATGTGATGCAGGAAGCCGCCGTGGGTCCTGCCCTGAAGATCAACTTCGACCTGCGCAAGGATGTGCGGGGCAAGTTTATGGCGAAAGACGAGACGTTGCTGTCACTGGCGAACATAAAAGCTGTGAATGAGAAGGGGCAGAGTTCGGTGGATATTGACCGGGTCGACCAGCAGGTAGTGAATGTGGAAAGGCTGAACTTTGCGCTTCCTTCCTTCAGAAAGTAAGTATTGACGTCACATCTCATTGAGTGCGCGGTAACCCCTAAAATTTGTTACTGAACTCAGCGATTTTAGGGTTTATAATCCGTGCCACATTTTCGTCAGTTCTGTCTTATCTTTAGCGATACCTCAGGGAATACAGTGATTACCGGAGGTTTGCCAAACACACATAACGCACTGAGTGGTTTATGAACGATAAAGTTTTGTTTATTGGCGCGTCCGGTTTCGTTGGGACTCGTTTGATCGAGATTTCTAAGGCTGAGTTTGATGTTACCAACTTCGACAAGCAGCAAAGCCATTTCTACCCTGAGATTACTGTCTCCGGAGATGTACGCAATCAGGAGCAACTCGATCATGCTCTTGCCGGTTTCGACACGGTAGTATTACTCGCTGCCGAACATCGTGATGATGTTAGCCCAACCTCGCTTTACTACGATGTAAACGTTCAGGGAACGCGTAACGTACTGGCAGCTATGGAAAAAAATAATGTTAAGAACATTATTTTTACCAGCTCAGTTGCCGTTTATGGTCTAAATAAAGTCAATCCTGATGAATCTCACCCGCACGATCCTTTTAACCACTATGGTAAAAGTAAGTGGCAGGCGGAAGAGGTACTGCGCGAATGGTTCAACAAAGCTCCAGAAGAGCGATCTCTGACAATTGTTCGTCCAACGGTCATTTTTGGTGAACGCAATCGAGGCAATGTCTTCAATCTTCTTAAGCAAATTGCGGGTGGAAAATTCGCAATGGTAGGTGCCGGAACTAACTATAAGTCTATGGCTTATGTCGGTAATATTGTTGAGTTTATCAAATTCCGATTGAGCAACGTCAAACCTGGTTACGACGTATACAACTATGTAGATAAACCCGATCTGAATATGAATCAGCTCGTTGCCGAGGTAGAAAAGAGCCTTAGCAAAAAAATCCCATCAGTTCATCTCCCTTATCCTTTAGGGATGCTTGGCGGTTATTGCTTTGATATTCTTAGCAAAGTCACCGGAAAGAAGTATGCGATCAGTTCCGTGCGTGTCAAAAAATTCTGTGCCACCACTCAATTTGATGCGACGAAAGTGCACGCCTCAGGTTTTAAAGCGCCTTATACCTTATCTCAAGGGCTGGACCGTACGTTGAAGTATGAGTTCGTACATGAGAAGAAAGATGACATCACGTTCGTTTCGGAGTAATGACTTAGAATCTGGGATTTGTCGGAAACACGTTTTTCTTCTTCTTTATTGGTAGGGTTTCCGACGATTCTGGGTCACACTTATAGCGTAATGAGCTTTAGTAATCAGAGTTATGAGCCAAACGTGATTTGCATTCGACGAAGTAGACTTTCTTCTACAGGCATTTTTCCTGACACAGTTTATACTTCGTCAACCATATTAAGGTGGAAGAGATAATGATCAATTTGAAAGCAGTCATTCCGGTAGCAGGCCTGGGCATGCATATGCTGCCGGCCACAAAAGCCATTCCAAAAGAGATGCTGCCGATCGTCGACAAGCCAATGATTCAGTACATTGTCGACGAGATTGTTGCTGCAGGGATCAAAGAAATCGTCCTGGTTACTCACTCGTCCAAGAACGCGGTAGAAAACCACTTCGACACCTCTTACGAACTTGAGGCGCTGCTTGAGCAGCGCGTTAAGCGCCAACTGCTGGCGGAAGTACAGTCTATTTGTCCACCGGGCGTGACCATTATGAACGTCCGTCAGGCGCAGCCGCTGGGTCTGGGGCACTCTATTCTGTGTGCCCGTCCGGTTGTGGGTGATAACCCATTCATTGTTGTTCTTCCGGACATCATCATCGATACCGCTTCTGCCGATCCGCTGCGTTACAACCTGGCGGCAATGGTAGCACGTTTCAATGAAACCGGCCGTAGCCAGGTCCTGGCGAAACGCATGAAAGGCGATCTTTCTGAGTACTCCGTCATCCAGACCAAAGAACCGCTGGAGACGGAAGGGCAGGTGAGCCGCATCGTTGAGTTTATCGAAAAACCGGATCAACCACAGACGCTGGATTCAGATCTGATGGCCGTAGGCCGTTACGTTCTGAACGCAGATATCTGGGCAGAACTGGAAAAAACTGAGCCAGGCGCCTGGGATCGTATTCAGTTGACCGACGCGATTGCCGAACTGGCGAAGAAGCAGTCTGTCGACGCGATGTTAATGACCGGCGACAGCTACGACTGCGGTAAGAAAATGGGGTATATGCAGGCGTTCGTGAACTATGGCCTGCGTAACCTGAAGGAAGGGGCGAAGTTCAGAAGCCGCATTGAGAAGCTGCTGGCTAACGACTGATATTTCTGTCTCCGACCTGAGCAAGCGGCAGTCATTATTTTGGTGTGTTAATATCCAACCAAAATGATGACTGCCGTTTTTTGTTATAAATTCAATATTTACATAGAGTTATCCAGACCGCTCCTGGACCGCTTTGTAGCGATTTGTGCTTGTTTCTGAGGTCGTTTAGGACGACAATTAACGGCAGTTTTTTGTCTGTAAACAGACGAGAAAAATCATTTAATCAAACATCGCTCAGTGCACTGGTAGCTGTTAAGCCAGGGGCGGTAGCGTGCTCAATTTCTGAAACCGCTTATACAAGCTCAGGTTTCAGAACGCCAGTATCCAGACATATACACTAGACGGAACAGATAACGTGAAAATTCTTGTGACGGGGGGGGCCGGCTTTATCGGCTCAGCAGTTGTACGACATATTATTAAAAATACCCAAGACGATGTCGTCAATGTGGATAAGCTGACCTATGCCGGTAATCTTGAGTCGCTTAGTGAAGTCAGCGAAAGCGACCGCTATGCCTTTGAACATGCGGACATTTGTGATAAAGACGCTATAGATCGCATCTTCGCAAAGCATAAGCCTGATGCGGTGATGCACCTGGCCGCTGAAAGTCACGTCGATCGTTCTATTACCGGCCCGGCTGCGTTTATCGAAACCAATATCGTCGGCACGTATGTGCTGCTGGAAGCCGCTCGTGCGTATTGGTCAACGCTGGAGGAACAGGCGAAGAAAGCGTTTCGTTTCCATCATATCTCTACCGACGAAGTGTATGGTGATTTGCCACATCCTGATGAGCATCCGGCATCAACTAAGCTGCCGCTCTTCACCGAAACCACGGCTTATGCACCTAGCAGCCCGTATTCAGCGTCGAAAGCCTCAAGCGACCATCTTGTTCGTGCCTGGTTGCGTACCTATGGTTTCCCAACTATTGTCACCAACTGTTCGAATAACTACGGTCCGTACCACTTCCCTGAAAAGCTGATCCCGTTGGTTATTCTGAATGCGCTGGAAGGTAAAGCTCTGCCAATTTACGGTAAAGGCGATCAGATCCGTGACTGGTTGTATGTCGAAGATCATGCGCGCGCACTGTACACCGTTGTCACTCAGGGGAAACCGGGTGAAACGTACAATATCGGCGGTCATAACGAGAAGCAGAACCTCGAGGTGGTGCATACGATTTGCGACCTGCTGGATGAAATTGTGCCTAAAGAAGGATCTTATCGCGATCAGATTACTTATGTTAAGGATCGGCCTGGGCACGATCGTCGTTATGCAATCGATGCAACTAAAATTGGCAATGCGCTTGGTTGGCATCCTCAAGAAACTTTCGAGAGTGGTATTCGTAAAACAGTTATGTGGTATTTATCTAATGAATCGTGGGTAAATAATGTAAAAAGTGGAGCATATGCTTCATGGCTTTCAAAACAATATGGGGATAATAATTAATGAAAGGCATTATTCTTGCGGGCGGTTCTGGTTCGCGTTTGCATCCGATTACATTGGGTACGTCTAAGCAGTTATTACCTATTTATGACAAACCTATGATTTATTATCCTCTGTCGGTGCTGATGCTGGCCGGGATTCGCGACATTTTATTGATTACGACACCGGAAGATCAGGCAAGCTTTAAACGTATTCTTGGCAATGGTAATCAGTTTGGTATCAATTTACAGTATCAGGTTCAACCTACTCCAGATGGGCTCGCTCAGGCATTTATTTTGGGTGAAGATTTCATCGGTGATGATAGTGTTTGCCTGGTGCTAGGTGACAACATTTTCTTTGGTCAGTCTTTTGGAAAACAACTTAAACATGCAGTCGAAAATCTTAATGGTGCGACAGTGTTTGGTTACAAAGTTATGGATCCTGAACGTTTTGGGGTCGTTGAATTTGATAAAGATTTTAATGCAATATCCATAGAAGAGAAACCAAAAGCGCCAAAATCAAATTGGGCCGTTACGGGCCTTTATTTTTATGATAATCGTGTTGTTGATATTGCTAAGAAAGTACAGCCTTCGGAGCGGGGCGAGCTTGAAATAACTAGTGTTAACCAAAAATATCTCGAAATGGGTGAGCTGAAAGTTGAGCAACTAGGTCGTGGTTTCGCATGGCTGGATACCGGTACGCATGATTCGTTACTTGAGGCATCACAATTTGTGCAAACTGTCGAGAAACGGCAAGGTTTTAAAATTGCGTGCCTCGAAGAAATTGCATACAACCAAGGGTGGTTAGATAAAGAAATGGTCAAGTCTATTGGCAACACTTTATCTAAAACTGGTTACGGTAACTACTTGTTAAATCTCGTAAAATAAGAGTCCATTTCATCATGAACGTTATTAAAACAAAGTTGGAAGGTGTACTGGTTATTGAGCCTCGAGTTTTCGGCGATGAACGTGGGTTCTTTTATGAGACATTTCATGCAAAACGCTACAAAGACGCGGGTATTAAGGAGGAATTTGTTCAGGATAACCGCTCTCGTTCAACAGGAGGCGTATTACGAGGACTCCATTTCCAGAAAACGAAACCCCAAGGAAAATTGGTAACAGTCACTCAGGGCGAAGTTTTCGATGTCGCGGTTGATCTCCGATTTGGTTCTGCGACATTTGGCCAGTATGAATCTATTGTGTTAACCGGAGAGAATAAAATTCAGTTTTACATTCCCCCGGGGTTTGCTCATGGCTTTTGTGTGTTAAGTGATAGTGCTGATTTTCAATATAAATGCACAGATTTCTACGATCCATCTGATGAAGGCGGATTAATCTGGAGCGACTCAATTGTGAATATTGATTGGCCAATTAAAGATCCAATTCTATCTGAGAAAGACAAAATTCTTCCTTCATTAGAACAAATAACTAAAAATATTAAGGAGGGATGGTAAAATGGCCCAGTATACAGTAATTGGAGGACGGGGATTCATTGGTAACGAGATCGTCGAACAGTTAAAAGAACTAAAACACGATGTTTGGGTTCCACAACGAGACGAGCAAACCCTCTTTACAAAAGACTTGGGCACCGTCATTTATTGTGCCGGCAATGGTGATTGTCAAAACACACCATTTAATGTCTTCCAGGCTAACTGCGCACTTCTGTCTGAAGTTTTGCAGCGTTCGAAATTTAATCGCTTGGTGTTTATGTCTTCTACTCGTGTTTACATGAATGGCAGTGATACAGGAGAAAATGCCGATTTGGTTGTTAGTGAGGATGATGCTCGTCGGTTATTTAATCTGACAAAACTTGTATCAGAAGAGCTATGCCTTAAAAGCGGAAAAGATATTGTTATTGTCAGACCAAGTAATGTTTATGGGGTAGCTTTGAATAGCCCGCTATTTTTACCATCAATTACACGTAATGCAATTAATAATGGTCATATCGACATGTTCATTGATCGACATTATGAAAAAGATTATGTGTCGGTCGAGGATGTGGCGGAAGCTTGCATCAACTTATCACAGAATAAGAATACATCTGGGAATATTTATAATATAGCTGCTGGATATAATATTTCTGCAGAGCAGATTGCTGATGTACTGATTCAAACAACAAATTGTACAGTAACCTGGCACGAGCGTAACTTCCCAAGAGAAGTATTTCCCGTTAACGACATCAGTATTCTTAAATCTGTTATGCCAGAATATAATCCAAGAAACGTACTTGATGATATCGAAAATATGGTGACTCGTTTCCGAGCTGAGATGGTAAACTACCAATGAGTGGGTTTAATCGACTCATAAAAAATGCCATATCAAATGTAATAAATGGGTTTTCAAATGTAATCTTGGGGATAATTATATCCCCTTTATTGATTAAAATACTATCAATAAATGATTTTGCCATTTGGTCTTTGGCTTTGCAAGTTGGTGCATTTTTTTCATTAATTGGTTTTACTGGACAATTATCAGTTGCACGTTACGTAACATTGGCGAAAGCACAGCAGAATGAACTACAAGTTCGTCGTGTAATAAATTTCGGATTAATCATATCCTTGCTTGGTGTGCTGGTATCAGTTACTGTTCTTTGTTTTAGCTATTATAATTTTTATGAAATCTTTAATGCTATAAAGCAGGAAGATTCTCCTTTTGCTCCTGTTGTTTTTTTTATTGTTTCTCTCTCTTTTATTTTAGGATTAATTACCAGTTCATATAATGGTTATTTTACCGGGGTTGAGAAAAACGAAATACCAGCATATATAAACTTAACTTCACGCATAATTCTTGGGGTGGGGATATATTTATCAGCAAGAAACAGTATGCTTACGATGGCATGTGTATTTTTATTGATAAATATTTTTTCCTATATAATAACTTACCTTTTATATAGGAAAGCTAGCGTTTTAAAAACTATTGGGAATACGCAAGCTAAAAATTCAATAAGTAATTTTAAATTCAGTGAGTTTGTTAATTATTGTTTGGGTGTCTTCATTTTTAATCTATCCACATTCTTAATTGTAAACCTAAATAGTGTTTTGATTGGCAAGTTTGCATTCAAAGAATATGCATATTATGCATTGTCGATTACATTAGTAACTGCTGTGGTTGGTTTTTTGAATGCAGCAATTACTCCAGTATTGCAGCCTTTGATTAAAATGGTTCATCGGGACGATAAAAATTCGCTTGATCGCTTTGTGTTTTTGTTATCACAAACACTTTTATATCTTTCTTTCTTTATCCTAATCGCTAATTTCTGTATTGGTAAATATGTAATGGAATTATGGGTAGGGTATGATGTGGCGATACGGACATACCCCATTTTTTCATTCTTACTGTTGACTAACTTAACTCGATTGATTGGTTCCCCGCTGGGACTCGTTTACCTGGCAAAGGGCAAACAAAATGAGATTATGTATTTACCATTACTCGAAGGAGTAGTAAGTGTGGTTCTTACATATGTGTTTGTTAGCAAGTACGGTATATATGCTTCTGCAATATCCTTGGCAATATCAACAGCCCTTATCATGCTTATATATTCATTCAAACTAATAGGAATCTCTGCTCAGGAAGGAAGTAGGCTTCGCTATAGGTTACTGCTGGCAGGTGGACCATTAGTTTTGTTTACGGTAATCCTTTCGGTTATGAAGGTAAAAATGAACATAACAGATGGAACAGAATATATACTTTTTTCCACGTCTATGTTTGTACTTTTAGTGTTGACTGCAATATTTATTTTAAAAAACACAATAAAAATAAAACATATATTAGGGAGGTAATGTGCTAAGCAGAATATTAAACGTATATTACAAAATAAAATATTTATACTTTACGGATCGCAGAGTTAATATCGATAAATCAGCATTTATTCATCATGGCGCAACGTTCATCATCCGTGATAATTCGCAAGCTTCAATAGAGATTGCGTCCGGCGTTTATATCGGTCGATATGCTAATATTCATACAAATTCAAAAATTGTCATTGGTGAGAACTCGGTACTAAGCGATTATGTTTTTTTAAGCACATTGGCGCATGGAATGGCGCCTTCTGCTGGTCCAATTCTTTCCCAGAAAGATATTGATAAAGGGGAAATAGTGCTTAAGGATAATGTATTCCTTGGGTTTGGTGCAAAAGTTCTACCTGGGGTAGTCTTGGGTAGTTGGACTATCGTTGGGACAGGCGCTGTTGTGACAAAATCTTTTCCCGATGGTTTTGTTATGATTGCTGGTAATCCGGCACGTATAATTAAACACTACAATAAAAATACCGGTGAATGGGTTGCGCCATGATATTAAAAAAAATCTGTAATAAGATTATGTATTTTATCGATCTTATACGATATCGGATTATCATGGCTAAATTTGGCAATGGGAGTCGTATAATTAAACCATTACTTATGGTGAATACTTCGCGTGTTGCGATAGGTCGAAATGTTCTTATTCGCAATGGTGCCAGAATTGAGGTTTTGAATAGTGGCAAGGGAGTTGTTATTGATATCGGTGATAATGTTAATATCGAACAGTATGTGCATATTGTAGCAAAAGACCATATAAAAATTGGAAATAATGTTTCTATCACAGGTTGTTGCTCTATTGTTGATATTATCCATCCTTTCGATGAGCAATACGAAATAGAAAAAATTGGTAATCGTATTTCTAATAAAGTATTGCCGGTCTCAATCGGTGATAATAGTTTCATCGGTTTTGGCTCACATATCAACCCTGGCGTTAAAATAGGTAAAAATTGTGTAGTCGGGGCACGATCGGTTGTTACAAAAGATATACCGGATAATTGCGTAGTGGCCGGTAATCCTGCACGAATTATAAAATCATTGAATTTAAAGAGTAACACATGGGAAAGCTATAAATATGAATAACCCTAAGAT
>NZ_JAWNDD010000012.1:0-67889 GCF_034106785.1 Enterobacter sp. 241F3 | reverse complement strand
ATTATGAATCGCTATCTTATTGTATTATAAGATTATTAAGCCGAGCTTTTCTGGAATGACTCGTTTAGCTATTCCTGCTATTTATGATTTAGATCAATAATCAAAATTACACATTCATAGATAGTTACTGCACGTTACGAAATAAGTTATCAAACCAAAATTTTCAACGTTAATAGTGAATTATTTCAGATATAACAAGACGTTGTATCTTCCCGCCAGGATAGCGCCCTTACTTTATTTTTTCTTGTAGTGATGATGAGAGCTTTAAAATGAAATATTTAAATACAACAGCTATCGCTGTTTTTGGTTTTGTGTTTGCTGGTTCAATGAATACTGCAAATGCTGCGGAAGTAAACATAAACCTTGACGATAACGTCAATAATCCAGGTGCTCACATTCAAATTCAGGGTACCGATAAATCCGCCTATAACCTTGATAACATCGAGGGGAGTAACATTAAGCAAGACGGGCAAATCTATAACCTTCAGGGCGATATTGACAGAGCAAATACAGCTATTAATAAAGCACAAGATACAGCTAACACCGCTCAAGATGGCGTAAATGCTAACACTCAAGCTAACGCTATCCTTAATCAGAAAGTCAACGATTACAAAGCAGATCAGACAATCACTGATAACAAACAGAATATATTGATTGATAACACTAATAATAAAGCAGACGCGGCTTTACAAGGCGTTATTACTAACGGTCAAGCAATCATTGATACAAACACGAGAGTAGATAAAACTGACATCACCGCGACCAATGCGAACAACAAAGCAGACGCCAACACTCAAGCGCTAGCAAGTAAGGTCGATAAAAGCATTTTCAACGCCGATCAGGATAGACAAGATCAAGCACTTCAGGATGCCTCTGGCAAAGCGACTCAGGCATTTAATACGGGCGCTTATGCGCAATCTTTAGCTGTCGATGCACAAACGGTAGCCGCAGCGAATAAAGCTGCTGTTGCTACCGTTCAGTCACGCCAGCAAACACAGGAAGCGACGATTCAGAATCACAGCGCACAATTAGCGAATCATGAATCACGTATTACTGCGTTAGAGAGTCAAAATAACGCTAAGTTCTCTTCTCTGGAGAATCAGCAGAATGAGGATCGCAAGGAATATCGTGCTGGTATCGCTGGCGCTGCTTCTCTTGCTGGTTTGCATTACGTTGATACAGATAACGCGGTTGCCGTCGGTGCTGCCAACTTCAAAGATGCGCAAGGTTATGCAATCGGCTACCGTCATAAGTTCGCTGAGAATGTAGCTGCTACCCTCTCTACATCAGGTACATCCAACGGCAATGAAATTGTTGCGGCGTCCGCATCTTACGGATGGTAATGTTACAGTATTAAAATAAAATGCCAGTGAGCTAAAAAAATCGCCCATGAGTTTTAATCAGCTGGCTATAACTCAATACATTGCTGCTCGCAAAGAAAATGACAAAGTACATTTTTATCTCCGTTGTTTTGTATCTCACTTTTATTTTATTAGGGATATGGATCGGCTTGATGTTAGGCACCTATATTTATAATTGCAATTACTGAGGCAATAATGAAAAAGTTAATGATGATAGCGGCAGTATTATCTCTTGCTGCGTGTTCCTCACCAGCGCAACGGATGGCGGATTGTCAAAGCAAGGGGGTGAGTAAAGATGCTTGTTATATTGCAGAGCAAAACCGCACTACAGCCATTAACGCTGCTGCAGAAAAACAGGCTTTGGAGAATGCTGCTCAACTTGCACAATCAGCACATAAGCCTTTTCCTGAAGGCTGCACTCAGGTTATGGATGCTGCGGGTCGTTGTGACAGCAAGCCTGCCAAAGCAAGCGGCGATGTTAAACAGTTTTCAGGTGAAGCGGATCGCGTTATGAATAAGCCAATCTCTGATGCTGCTGAATATCTGCTTTCGAAAGGCTGGAAGCCAAATAAGGGTTTATGGCACAAGGGTAGCTATATTATGCAGCTGGTTGTCGAGAAAGAGAGAGTTGTAAACGCACAATTATCAAAAATGTGATCTTAGCACTACGCTCCCTCCTGATAAGATTTACATAGCCCCATTTGTATGGGGCTTTATTTAAGCTCATGACTAAATACAGATTTACTCTAACTGCCACGCCCCGCCATGAATAAGCGATGCTCCTCCCGTCCAGGCAAATAACGCCAGCTCGCGGCATTCGGCATCAGGATAAATACGGCTGCTGAGGCACGCCTCACCTTCGTTAACAAACACTTCCACCGAAGAGCAGTCAAAGAACAGGCGCAGGCTGAGCGCGTCGTTCAGGTTAAGCGCGACGCTTCGGGTACCGCACAGGCCATACTGTGGATAGTGTCGCTCCAGCACCAGGCGCTGCATCTGGGCATCAACATAGAGGCGTAGGCCGTCGCCGAGACGAATGCCGTATTGCTCCGCGCTGCTATTCGTGCAATCCCATTGCAGAATGACCTCCATCGCATCGCAGTGTTCCACCAGCGTCATCTGCTGGTTATTAAGTGTACTTATCGGCCAGGGGAACCACGCCCCGCGCAGGGCTTCAACTTCTCTGGCTGGCCGCATTTGCAGATGGTTATCCGCACTCAGCGTCAGCTCGCGCGGTAAAGAAAGCATACCCGCCCAGCCATCCTGCTGTTCCGGCAGGGGCGATTCCCACATGTCCAGCCAGCCGATAACAATGCGGCGGCCGTCAGGAGTCAGGAAACTTTGCGGCGCATAGAAATCATGCCCGCGATCCATCTCCACAAACTCACCTTCAGGCACAAAGGGCTGACCAGGCTGCCATTCACCTACCAGGTAGCCGCTCTGGAAAAGATTGCGATGATTAAATCCGTCTGCGGTGAGTCCCTGAGGTGAGAACATCAGCACGCGTTTACCGTTGAGGGTAAAAAAGTCCGGACATTCCCACATATAACCCATCTCTTTTTCAGCCACCGCGAGCACGCCCCTGTCCTGCCACTCGCGCAGATCGGCAGAGCGATAAACACGTACCTGGCCCATATCACCTTCCCGCGCACCAACGACCATGTACCACCACGCCCCTTCACGCCATACCTTCGGATCGCGGAAGTGATGCAGCCCGGGCGGTGTATTAATGACTGTCCCGTGCCGCACAAACTGGATGCCGTCACGGCTGGTTGCCAGGCACTGAACCTGGTAGAGATTAGCCTCATCGCCAGGATCGCCGTGGAATTTGTGGCCGGTGTAGATCAGCGCCAGAGTGTCGCCATCCACCACCGCCGAGCCAGAAAAACAGCCGTCCTTGTCGTCAGGTCCTTCCGGTGCCAGCGCAACAGGGAGGTGCTCCCAGTGAACTAAATCCTTGCTGCGCGCATGGCCCCAGTGCATCGGCCCCCACTGGGTCGAATACGGATGATGCTGGTAAAACGCGTGATACCAGCCGTCAAACCACACCAGGCCATTAGGGTCGTTCATCCAGCCAGCTCGCGCAGCGAGGTGGTAACGGGGATACCAGCGCAGGTTAAGCCCTTCGCGTCTGGACTGAAGTTCCTGTTCTGCTTTCGTAATGGAATACGTCATTTCTCTACTCTTTGATCAGATGGTGGAAGGTTCCGGCATGAGCGGGTCAGAAGAGGACTTACCCGAGCGCAACAGGAAGATGGAGATAAACGTGGTGCTGAAGACCAGTAGCCCCATGATGAGATAGGACTGGGCAAAGCCGTATTTCTCATAGCTGTAACCTGCCAGCGGCGACAGCACCGAGGCAATCACCGAGCTTGTACAGGCAAAGCCCACCAGATAGAGGGTGGAAGAGAGTCGCTTATCAAAATGCAGGCTGTTGTATTTAAAGATGGAGACCAGCAAAACGGGCAGCTCAACCGCGTGCAATAGCTTGGTAATGGAGATCAACACCGGTCCCTCAACCAGACCCGATGCCACCATACGCATCGCCATCACCATTCCGGCGAAAATCAGGCCGTTTTTCGCACCGAGGCGATTCACCAGCCACGGGGCGCAAAACATGCCCGCCGCCTCAAGGAAAACCTGGAAGGAGTTGAGATAGCCGTACATGGCGTTTCCTTCCTGCAGCGTCGGGAACTGTGAGGAGAAATAGACCGGGAACTGCTGGTCGTAGACGCCATAAATACAGGTGCCGATAACAAAAAACACCAGCGCCCAGAACCGCGGTAGCGTCAGCAGGCGCAAGGCATCTTCCAGCGTGACCTTACCGCCGGACACCGCCTCCTGCATGGCGTGCGGGGCCGAAGAGACTCTTAGGCGCGCCAGCAAAACAAAAAACACCAGCCCGGCGCAGCTCGCCACCGCAAAGTTCAGCTTCGGGTTAATGTTAAACAGGAGCCCCGCAAAAAAGGTTGCCGCCGCCCAGCCCAGCGATCCCCACATCCTCGCCTTGCCGAACTCAAACTGGCTCTGGCGGGCCACGCGCTCGGTATAGGACTCCAGTACCCCTATTCCGCCGTTAAACGTCAGCCCGATATAAATCCCACCGAAAATACTGCCGAGTAACACGTTAATTTGCAGCAGATAACCAAACATCAGGAAGGCCGGGCCAGAAAGAATGAGCAGGCTGGTCAGAAACCAGAGCAGGTTTTTGCGCAGGCCGAGCTTGTCCTGAATGAAGCCGTAGCAGATTTGCGCGCACAGCGCGGAGACGGACAGCACGGCATAGATGACTCCCGTATCCCCTGCCTTTAACCCCACCTCCTGATGGAGCCAGATAGAGAGCAACGAGCCGGAAGATGACCATGTGACAAAAAAGAAAAACAGTAATGCGCTTAATAAAGGGTAGCTGTGAGAGTGATGCGTTTTCATCATGACATTCTCATATTGGAGTAATGACATTATGGTAACGTTAACATTTATGCTTTCTCATACGGTTTGGCGGAAATTTAAGATGTTAATCACGAAAGTTAACGTTAACATTGATAGAATGAGATCGCGATCAAATATTCATCACTGAATTAAATATGGCCTGGCCTGTGCATCAGCCTTCCTTTTACATCAGCGACTTAGTTGTATACCCTTTCCCGCAGAGCATTAACGGAGTAAGAAAATGGTTTCCCTGAAGGACGTCGCAAAGCTGGCTAACGTATCGCTGATGACGGTCTCCCGCGCGCTGAATAGCCCGGAGCGCCTTAAACCTGAAACGCTGGCGCGCGTTCAGCTGGCTATCGAGCAGACCAGCTACGTTCCTGACCTGTCCGCCAAGAAAATACGCGGCGCGCATGCCTCGCCTAAAACCATAGGCGTACTGGCGCTCGATACGGTGACGACGCCTTTTTCGGTGGAGATCACGCTGTCAATTGAAGAGACGGCCAGAATGCACGGCTGGAACAGCTTCGTGATGAATATGTTTACCGATGACAACCCGGACGCCATTGTCGACCTTCTTCTCTCTCATCGGCCTGACGGAATTATCTACACCACCATGGGGCTACGTCAGGTTCCTCTCCCGGCTAAACTCCTCACCCTTCCCTGCGTGCTGGCCAACTGCGAAAGTGACGGCGAAAAGGTTGCCAGCTATATTCCCGATGATGAACAGGGGCAATATACCGCCGTGCGGGCGTTACTCGCGCAGGGTTATCGACGCCCTCTCTGCCTGCATTTGCCTGCGGGGCATCTGGCCACAACCCGTCGTCGTCAGGGGCTGGAGCGTGCATGCCGTGAAGCGGGGCTCGATCCGGACGGCCTGGCGCACAGCTATATGGCACCCGGCGATGAGCACTATCGCGACATTCCGTCAGTATTGCTGGCTCACATCCTGAATGGCATTCCCCGATTCGACGCGGTTATCTGCGGCAACGATCGTATCGCGTTTATGGTGTATCAGACGCTGCTGGGGCAAGGGCTTCGCATACCAGAAGATGTCGCCGTTATCGGCTATGACAATATGGTGGGCATTGGAGAGTTGTTCCTGCCGCCACTCACGACGGTTCAACTGCCGCACTATGAAATTGGTCGCCTGAGCGCCTTGCATATTATTAACGGTGAAGAGCATCTGGAAACCACGCGCGTAGAAAGTCCATTTTTACTGCGTGATTCCGTTGCGCATGTAACGTAAGCCTGCTTTTTTGCCCATGACCCAAAAACAGGGAGCGTTCCCCTCTTTTTTGCCGTTCGATGGCACGTTTTGTCACACTCTTTTCCGTGTCTTTACACACCGGGTAAACGGGCCATAACCCGCTGTTTTTATTTGGCATAAAATGCAATTTTCTTTTTAAAAATGGGGATATTTCCTCGCTACAGCCGCGTGTCACAAAACAGTAAACAAATTAACCATTGAGCCCCGTGGCAAAAGGCTCTATATTGGCGGCGTTTTTTTCAGGCCCCCATCTGTTTTTTAACTTTTTATTCAATCGTGGCTCATAACGAAGCGGCGGTTGTAGGAGTGATATGATGACGGATAAAGTCCGTATTGACACCGTAGATGCCCACAAAAGCAACGAAACCTATCTGGCCCGTCAGGCCGAGTTTGAATCTAACGTCAGGAGTTATCCGCGCAAACTGCCTTTAGCCATCACTAAAGCAGAAGGCGTGTGGATCACCGATGCAGATAATAAAGAATACCTTGACTGTTTAGCAGGCGCGGGGACCCTTGCGCTTGGCCATAACCATCCTGATGTGCTGAAAAGCATCCAAAATGTCATTACCAGCGGCTTGCCGTTACATACCCTGGATCTGACTACGCCTCTGAAAGACGCGTTTTCTGAATACCTGCTCTCTCTGCTGCCTGGTCAGGGCAAAGAGTACTGCCTGCAGTTCACCGGTCCATCCGGTGCTGACGCCGTTGAAGCGGCGCTGAAGCTGGCGAAAAAAGTGACCGGTCGTAGCGGTATCATCAGCTTCTCTGGTGGTTACCACGGCATGACTCACGGCGCACTGTCCGTGACCGGCAACCTGTCTCCGAAAGAAGCGGTTGACGGTATGATGCCAGAAGTCCAGTTCATGCCTTACCCGCACGAATACCGTTGCCCGCTGGGTATCGGTGGTGAAGCGGGCGTGAAAGCGCTGACTTACTACTTCGATAACCTGATCAACGACGTTGAAAGCGGCGTGCGTAAGCCTGCAGCTGTGATCCTGGAAGCGGTTCAGGGCGAAGGCGGCGTGAACCCGGCTCCGGCTGAGTGGCTGCAGCGCATCCGTAAAGTGACTCAGGAACACGGCATTCTGCTGATCCTCGACGAAGTTCAGGCTGGCTTTGCCCGTACCGGTAAATTCTTCGCCTTCGAACACGCGGGCATCGAGCCAGACATCATCGTGATGTCTAAAGCCGTCGGTGGCGGTCTGCCGCTGGCCGTGCTCGGCATCAAAAAGCAGTTCGACGCCTGGGCACCGGGTCACCACACCGGTACCTTCCGCGGCAACCAGCTGGCGATGGCCACCGGTCTGACGACGCTGAAAATCCTGAAAGACCAGAACATCGCAGGCAAAGTGGCTGCGCAAGGCGAATGGCTGAAAAGCCAGCTGAAAGAGATGGCGAAACGTTACCCGGTTATCGGCCACGTTCGCGGTCTGGGCATGATGATCGGTATCGAGATCGTTAAGCCACACGAAGCCGCAGACCACATGGGCTGCTTCCCGGGCGACGGCGAGCTGTCTGCACTGATTCAGAAGAAGTGCTTCGAAGCCGGTCTGATTCTGGAGCGCGGTGGTCGTAACGGTATCGTTCTGCGTCTGCTGCCGTCTCTGCTGATCAGCGATGAAGAGCTGAAGATCTTCCTGGATAAATTTGAGCAGGCACTGCTTGCTGCGGGCGTTCGCCCGGCGTAACCGGAGTTGTTGATTACGATGTCTGATTCAAACCCAATTTTGTTCTCCTCTGCGCAGAGCATTGAAGCTTACCAGCAGGCGATTGAACAAAGCACTCAGGCTGTGATGCAGTGGCTGAAACAGCCTGAGATGTACCAGGGCAAAACGGTCGCGGAACTGCGCGACCGTATTAAGCTGGATTTCAACCCGAAAGGGCTGGGCAACGAAGCGGCGATTGAACGCGCCGTGGAGTTCTTCCTGAAAGACAGCCTGTCCGTTCATCACCCGCAGTGTGTGGCGCACCTGCACTGCCCAAGCCTGGTCGTAAGCCAGGCGGCGGAAGTGCTGATCAACGCCACTAACCAGAGTATGGACTCCTGGGATCAAAGCCCGTCCGCAACCATCATTGAGATCAAACTGATCGAGTGGCTGCGTACCCGCGTGGGTTATCAGGCTGGCGACGCGGGTGTCTTCACCAGCGGCGGTACCCAGAGCAACCTGATGGGCCTGATGCTGGCGCGCGATGCGTTCTTTGCGCGTCAGGGTCATTCCGTTCAGCAGGACGGCCTCGTAGGCGATCTGCGTAAGATCCGCGTACTGTGCTCCGAGAACGCGCACTTCTCCGTGCAGAAAAACATGGCGCTGATGGGCCTGGGCTACCAGTCCGTGGTGCAGGTGAAAACGGACGAATTCTCCCGCATGGATCTGACCGATCTGGCGGCGAAAATTGAACAGTGCAATGCGAACGGCGAGCAGATTCTGGCGATCGTCGCGACGGCAGGTACCACCGATGCCGGTGCTATCGACCCGCTGCGCGCGATTGCAGAACTGGCCGCGAAGCAGAACATCTGGGTACACGTTGATGCAGCCTGGGGCGGCGCGCTGCTGATGTCTGAGCAGTATCGTCACTACCTTGACGGCATTGAGCTGGTGGATTCAGTGACCCTGGACTTCCACAAACAGTTCTTCCAGACCATCAGCTGCGGCGCGTTCCTGCTGAAAGAAGCGCGTCACTATGAGCTGATGCGCTATCAGGCGGCTTACCTGAACTCTGAGTTCGATGAAGAAGCGGGCGTGCCTAACCTGGTGTCCAAATCTCTGCAGACCACCCGTCGTTTTGACGCGCTGAAGCTGTGGATGAGCCTGGAAGCGCTGGGTCAGGAGCAATACGCGGCGATCATCGATCACGGCGTGACCCTGGCGCAGCAGGTTGCGGCCTACGTGAAAGCGCAGCCTGCGCTGGAACTGGTTATGCAGCCGCAGCTGGCAAGCGTTCTGTTCCGCTTCCGCGGTCAGGTGCAGACGGATGACGCGGGCATCGCCCTGCTGAACCAGAAAATTGGTGACGCGCTGCTGGAATCCGGCCGTGCAAACGTCGGTGTGACCGAGCATAACGGCGTGACCTGCCTGAAGCTTACGCTGCTGAACCCAACCGTGACGCTGGAAGATATCAAAATCCTGCTGTCTCTGGTTGAGCGCACCGCGCAGGAAGTTCTGGCTAAGTAATACAACACCCCTCTTCCGCCGGGAGAGGGGTTATTTTTACAGCCCTGCCCACCACATCCTTAATTTTAATCCCCAGTAGCTCGTCCAGCCCGTTGTGGTACTCACCACGTTCCCCTTCGACACAACCACCAGCGTTGGCGTGACGCTCACCTGCCATTGCTGCGACAAAGCACCGTTTGCATCGTTAATCACCGGCATTTTCAGCTGTTTCTTTTCAACCCAGCGCGCAAGCTTTGCATTGTCACCAGAGCGCATGGCGATACTCACCACGTTCCCTCCCTCTTCTGCCAGTTGATTAACCGAGGGCGTCGTATAACGGCATATGCTGCACCAGGTCGCCCAGACGTAAATCAGCAGCGGGCGCTCCTGGCTGAGCGCCGCGATATCATGAATGTTGCCGTCGATGCTCTGCATCGGTGTTGCGCTAAAACTGGCGGGGAGCATCGGTTTTCGATATTGATCCACACCCCACACTACGGCCAGCGTCAGCAGAACGAGTATTATCCCTTCCCGCGCCCAGCGGCGCAGTCGATTGATTTTGCGGTTATCCATTGTGACCTCGTGTTTTAACGGAGGTCATCTTAGCGGGCATTACACCACTATGCTGTAAAGAAGTGTCGCGTCTGTTTGCTGGTGAAGATCATTTCATCGATGAGGCTTACCAAACGGAAAACGGTTATCAGGTAGGTTCATTTTTGTTACATTTTTTTTCGAACAAGCCATAGTCTGATATTTAAAATAGGCAGGTTGCCGTATTGTTGACAGGCAAAATCAAACTTAAAAACCGTTCAACTGGAGAAAAAATGGCTAAGTGTAAATGGCTGCTTCTGGGTGTCGTGATGTCTCTGGCAAGCGCGGCGAATGCAGCACCACAAGCGGCATCCGGCATCAAGGCCTATGAAGAACAAGAGTTCATCGCTGACTTCACGAAATTCAAAATTGGCGACACGGCGCCGGCGCAGTATCAAACGCCGGAGTACACCATCAAACAGTACCAGCTGCGTAACCTGCCGGCTCCGGATGCCGGAACCCACTGGACCTACATGGGCGAGAACTATGTGCTGATCGGCGATGCGGATGGCAAAATCTACAAAGCCTACAATGGAGATATTTTCTATCACCGCTAATACCATCCTGATTCGCCCCTGGCAGGAAAGCGATCGCCCTTTCCTGCGCACGCTTTTCCTCCACGCCCGGCGTGAAGCCTGGCCATGGCTGGACGGTTCAGACTGGCAGCTTGAAGACTTTGACGCGGTAACGCGTGACGAAGTGATTTGGGTTGCCACGCAGAACGGCCATCGCCTGGGTTTTGCTTCTGTCTGGACGAACGATAATTTCCTGCACAATCTGTTTGTAGATCCGCAGTATCAGAGCATGGGCGTCGGGCATGAGTTGCTTGAACACGTGCAGAAAACGTTTACCAGTACGGGTTCGCTTAAGTGCCTGGTGAAGAATGCGCGGGCTATTGCGTTTTACCAGCGGCACGGCTGGCACATTGAGGCGACGGGTGATTCTCCGGACGGAGAGTACTATCTGATGCATTATCGGCTAGAGTAAGTCAGGTGGCGCTTCGCTTACCTGACCTACAAAACCGTATTTCGTAGGCCGGGTAAGGCGAAGCCGCCACCCGGCACTAAGCGAAGAGGTATTACACAGCGCGGAACGCGATTTCGCCCGGGATCACTTCGCCCTGCCAGTAAAGCTGCGCCGCAACGCGTCCCGCCAGCTGGCGATACATATCTGCAAATTCGCTGTCCGGACGGCTGACGACCGTCGGTTTTCCTCTGTCCAAATCTTCACGCAGGGTAATGTGCAGCGGCATCTGCCCAAGCAGTTGGGTGTGATACTTCGCGGCCAGTTTTTCTGCGCCACCGGTACCGAAGATAGGTTCGTGGTGACCGCAGTTGCTGCAGATGTGCATGCTCATGTTCTCAACGATACCGAGCACCGGCACTTCCACCTTCTCGAACATTACGATGCCTTTTTTGGCGTCGATCAGCGCGATATCCTGCGGCGTCGTCACCACAACGGCCCCCGTGACCGGAATGTTTTGCGCCAGCGTCAGCTGAATGTCACCGGTGCCCGGCGGCATATCCAGTACCAGATAATCCAGATCCGGCCACATCGTCTCCTGCAGCATCTGCAGCAGCGCTTTGCTGGCCATCGGGCCGCGCCAGACCATGGCGTTATCGTCAGTCACCAGATAACCGATGGAGTTGGTCGCCAGACCGTGAGCCATGATTGGCGCCATGTGGGTGCCGTCCGGCGAGGTTGGACGCTGGTTTTCCGCACCCAGCATGTTCGGAATAGACGGACCGTAGATATCCGCATCCAGAATGCCGACCTTTGCCCCTTCCGCCGCCAGCGCGAGCGCCAGGTTAACGGCGGTAGAGGATTTCCCTACCCCACCCTTACCCGAGCTGACGGCAATGATATTTTTCACGCCGTTCACGCCAGGCTGGTTTTTCACGCGCTTCAGCGTGGCGATGCTGTGGCTCAGCTTCCAGTCAATCGCCTTCGCGCCGGTAATGCGCAGCAGCTCAGAGCTGGTCTGCTCTTTCAGTGCGTCAAAGGCGCTGGTCCAGACGAACGGCATCTGCAGCTCAATGTGCAGGGTATCGTCCAGCCAGGCAACGTGGTGTAACGCTTTCAGCGTAGTGAGATTGTGCTTCAGGGTTGGATGCTGAAAGTTAGCCAGCGTCCCGGCGACCATTGCTCGTAAGGCTTCCGGTGATTTGGCCTGGGATTGAGAACTCATCCCGACTCCTTTGTTCTTGTGAATAAGACCTTAGATGAACAAGTTTACCTGAAAGGCCGTGGTTTGTGCTTACTTAATAATGCCCCTTTTGGTAATATCGAAAACCCTTTTCACAGTTAAAAGAAGTAATGCCTACTATGACTCAAGTCGCGAAGAAAATTCTGGTAACGTGCGCACTGCCGTACGCCAACGGCTCAATCCACCTCGGCCACATGCTGGAGCATATCCAGGCTGATGTCTGGGTCCGTTACCAGCGAATGCGCGGCCACGAGGTTAATTTCATCTGTGCGGACGATGCCCACGGCACGCCGATCATGCTTAAAGCGCAGCAGCTGGGGATCTCCCCGGAGCAGATGATTGCCGAAATGAGTCAGGAGCATCAGACTGATTTTGCTGGCTTTGACATCAGCTATGACAACTATCACTCCACGCACAGCGACGAAAACCGCGAGCTGTCGGAGCTGATCTACACCCGTCTGAAAGAGAATGGTTTTATCAAAAACCGCACCATCTCTCAGCTGTACGATCCGGAAAAAGGCATGTTCCTGCCGGACCGTTTCGTCAAAGGCACCTGTCCGAAATGTAAATCCCCGGACCAGTACGGCGATAACTGCGAAGTGTGCGGCGCAACCTACAGCCCGACCGAGCTTATCGAGCCGAAATCCGTGGTTTCTGGCGCCACGCCTGTCATGCGTGACTCCGAGCATTTCTTCTTCGACCTGCCGTCCTTCAGCGAAATGCTGCAGGCGTGGACCCGCAGCGGCGCGCTGCAGGAGCAGGTGGCGAACAAAATGCAGGAGTGGTTCGAATCCGGCCTGCAGCAGTGGGATATCTCCCGCGATGCGCCGTACTTCGGCTTTGAAATCCCGAACGCGCCGGGCAAATACTTCTACGTCTGGCTGGACGCGCCAATCGGCTACATGGGCTCCTTCAAGAACCTGTGTGACAAGCGTGGCGACACCGTGAGCTTCGACGAATACTGGAAGAAAGATTCCACGGCAGAGCTGTACCACTTCATCGGTAAAGACATCGTTTACTTCCACAGCCTGTTCTGGCCGGCGATGCTTGAAGGCAGCAACTTCCGCAAGCCAACCAACCTGTTCGTACACGGCTACGTGACGGTGAACGGCGCGAAGATGTCCAAGTCCCGCGGTACGTTCATCAAAGCCAGCACCTGGCTGAACCACTTCGATGCGGACAGCCTGCGCTACTACTACACCGCGAAGCTCTCTTCCCGCATCGACGATATCGACCTGAACCTGGAAGATTTCGTGCAGCGCGTGAACGCGGACATCGTCAACAAGGTGGTGAACCTGGCCTCCCGTAACGCGGGCTTTATCGCCAAACGCTTTGACGGCGTGATGGCGGCTGAACTGGCTGACCCTGCCCTGTACAAAACCTTTACCGACGCGGCAGCTACCATTGGCGACGCGTGGGAAACTCGTGAGTTCGGTAAAGCCGTGCGCGAAATCATGGCGTTGGCCGACCTGGCAAACCGCTATGTGGACGAGCAGGCACCGTGGGTTGTCGCTAAACAGGAAGGTCGCGATGCCGATCTGCAGGCGATCTGCTCTATGGGCATCAACCTGTTCCGCGTGCTGATGACGTACCTGAAGCCGGTTCTGCCACAGCTGGCGGCCCGTGCCGAAGCGTTCCTGAACACCGAACTGACCTGGGATGCCATCCAGCAGCCGCTGCTCGGCCACAAGGTCAACACCTTTAAAGCGCTGTACAACCGCATCGAGATGAAGCAGGTTGAAGCCCTGGTGGAAGCGTCTAAAGAAGAGGTTAAAGCGGCTGCGGCACCGGTTACCGGCCCGCTGGCAGACGATCCGATTCAGGAAACCATTACCTTCGACGATTTCGCTAAAGTCGACCTGCGCGTGGCGCTGATTGAGAACGCGGAGTTCGTGGAAGGCTCTGACAAGCTGCTGCGCCTGACGCTGGATCTGGGCGGCGAGAAGCGTAACGTCTTCTCCGGCATCCGTTCTGCGTATCCGGACCCGCAAGTGCTGATTGGCCGTCAAACCGTGATGGTGGCGAACCTGGCGCCGCGCAAAATGCGCTTCGGCATCTCTGAAGGGATGGTGATGGCCGCAGGCCCTGGCGGGAAAGATATCTTCCTGTTAAGCCCTGACGAAGGCGCGAAGCCGGGTCAGCAGGTGAAATAACAAAAAAGCCGGAGATTATCTCCGGCTTTTTTTATGGTTTAGGGTGATGCACCCGATGGGTCAGCCCGCGCAGGAAATTACGCAGGAACTGGTCGCCGCACTCGCGGTAGTTTTTATGATCCGGCGCGCGCATCATGGCGGTGACTTCCGGCACGGATACGCGGAATTTTTGCTCGGTCATGATCGCCACGATATCGTCCGTTTTCAGCGAGAACGCGATACGCAGCTTTTTCAGCACCGTGTTATTGTTCACGCGACGCTCCAGCGCCAGCTCTGGCGCGGCAGGATCTTTGCCACGCTTATCGTAAATCAGGCCGTTCAGGAAACCCGACAGAATGATATCAGGGCAGCGGACAAAGCCCTCTTCGTCTTCTTTGGTCATCCACGTGTCAAAACCCGCAGACGTGGATTCCATATCGGACAGCGCAAGAATGCGCACCATGTCGTTATTGTTCGCTTTCAGGGTGTAGCGCAGGCTACGGAGAATATCGTTACTTAGCATAGAGCCTTCGAATGTCGATGATGCAATGGCGCGCAGTGTACCAGCTTTACAGCCCAATCGCCTCTTTCAAACTCTTCAGGTAGCGGCGGCTGACGGGTACCGTTTGCCCGGCACGCAGCACCAGCTCGGCCTGGCCGTTATCTTCCAGACGGATCTCCTTCAGGTGCGCCATGTTCACCAGATACTGGCGGTGGCAGCGGATCAGCGGCGTGCGGCTCTCGAGCGTGCGCAGGGTCAGCTCGGTAAATCCTTCGTTCCCTTCCGCGCTGGTGACAAACACCCCGCTCAGGCGGCTGCTGACGAACGCCACATCATCCATCTGCAGAAGATAGATCCGGCTGTGCCCGGTGCAGGGGATAAACTTCAGCGGCTGCTGGTTCTCCGGCAGCAGCGTGACGTCCTGTACGGTTCTTTCCTGGCGTAAACGGGTGAGCGTTTTTTCAAGGCGCTTCTCTTCGATCGGCTTGAGCAGATAGTCAAACGCGTGCTCCTCAAAGGCCTTAACGGCATATTCGTCGAACGCCGTCAGAAACACGATGTAGGGACGATGTTCCGGGTCGAGCATGCCGACCATCTCCAGACCGCTGATGCGGGGCATCTGAATATCAAGGAACAGCACGTCCGGGCGCAGCTTGTGCACCGCGCCGATGGCCTCAATGGCGTTGGCGCACTCACCCACAATTTCAATATCCGGCTGCTCCTGCAGCAGAACGCGCAGGTTTTCCCGTGCCAGCGGCTCATCATCCACAATCAGCACTCTTAACATGCGTTTTCCTCCAGCGGCAGTCGTACGGTAATACGGGTAAATCGGTCGGGCTCGCAGGCGACGGTTATGCCACAGTCATCGCCAAAATGGGCACGCAGGCGTTTATCCACCAGGCTCATCCCTAAACCGCCGGAGGCGGAAGGCTGGTAAAGCCCGGCATTATCTTCAATATCCAGCACCAGATGGTGGTTAAAACGGCTGGCGGCAATGGTTATCTCCCCTGTACCCAGAAGCTGTGACGTGCCGTGCTTAATGGCGTTTTCGACAATAGGCTGCAGGGTAAAAGCCGGGAGGTGCTGATACGCCAGCTCGTCCGGCACGGAGAGCGTCACCTGCAGGCGCGACTGGAAACGCGCCTGCTCAATCTGCAGATAGGCGTTCACGTGCTCAATCTCGTCGGCGAGGGTCACGATCTCAGACGGCCGCTTCAGGTTCTTGCGGAAAAAGGTCGACAGAAACTGCACCAGCTGCGCGGCCTGATCGCTGTCGCGGCGGATCACCGCTTTAAGCGTATTGAGGGCGTTGAACAGGAAATGCGGATTGACCTGGGCATGCAGCAGTTTGATCTCAGACTGCGTCAGCAGGGCTTTCTGCCGCTCATACTGTCCGGCGAGGATTTGTGCGGACAGCAGCTGGGCTATCCCCTCCCCCAGCGTGCGGTTGATCGAGCTGAAAAGACGGTTTTTCGCCTCATACAGCTTGATGGTCCCCATCACCCGCTGATTCTCGCCGCGCAGCGGAATCACCAGCGTGGAGCCCAGCTTGCACTGCGGATGCAGCGAACAGCGGTAAGGCACTTCGTTGCCGTCGGCATACACCACCTCGCCGGTTTCAATGGCGCGCAGCGTGTAGGCTGAAGAGATCGGTTTGCCCGGCAGATGGTGATCGTCCCCGGTGCCGGTAAAGGCCAGCAGCCGCTCGCGGTCGGTGATGGCCACCGCGCCGATATCCAGCTCCTTGTAGAGCACCTGCGCCACTTTCATGCTGTTCTCTTCGTTAAACCCCTGGCGCAAGATCCCTTCGGTCGAGGCGGCGACCTTCAGCGCCGTGGCGGAAAACGCCGAGGTGTACTTCTCAAACATAGCGCGCTTGTCGAGCAGAATGCGCATAAACAGCGCCGCCCCCACGGTGTTAGTCACCATCATCGGGGCGGCAATGCTGCTTACCAGGTGCAGCGCATCTTCAAACGGACGGGCAATGAGCAGAATGATCGCCATCTGCGCCATTTCGGCCACAAAGGTAATGGCTCCGGCGGTGAGCGGGCTGAAGACTTTATCCGGACGGCCGCGCTTAATCATATAGCTGTGCACCAGGCCGCCGAGCAGCCCTTCCACGATCGTGGAGATCATGCAGCTCAGGGCCGTCATCCCGCCCATGGAATAGCGATGCAGCCCCCCGGTTAAACCGACAAGGCCACCGACGACGGGACCGCCCAGCAGCCCCCCCATCACCGCGCCAATCGCGCGCGTGTTGGCAATAGAGTCTTCGATATGGAGACCAAAATAAGTCCCCATGATGCAGAAAATAGAGAAGGTGACGTAGCAGAGCAACTTATGCGGCAGACGAACGGTGACCTGCATCAGCGGGATAAACAGGCGCGTTTTGCTCATCAGCCAGGCAATGACAAGAAACACGCACATCTGCTGAAGCAACAGCAGCACCAGATTAAACTCGTACATACTCAAAACCGCACACGCTAAAAACGCGTAACATACACTGATGCGGGGTTACTTTCTTTGAAGCATTCCAAAAAAGCACAAAATCGTGTCCGTTATCACACCTTTTTCTGAATATCGTGCATGCTTCGCATTGTTTGTTCAAAAATCAATCAACCCTTCCTGGTTCGCAAAAGTGGGTCTACAGTTAAGCTGGGAACGCGTAAGCCAGGGGGCGAATATGGCGTTTTACACGATAGGTGAAGTGGCACTCCTTTGTGATATCAATCCCGTTACCCTACGGGCGTGGCAGCGACGGTATGGATTGCTCAAACCGCAAAGGACCGACGGCGGGCATCGCCTTTTCAATGAGGCCGATATTGACCGCATCCGCGAGATTAAGAGCTGGATCGACAACGGGGTGCAGGTCGGCAAAGTGAAGTCTCTGCTGAGCCACGACGACCCGGACACGCAGCACCTCTGGCGCGAACAGCAGGAAACCCTGCTGCGGCTCCTGCAGGCGGGCAATCTTCAGCGCCTGCGCGCATGGATAAAAGAGCAGGGCCGCGACTATCCGGCACAGACGCTGATCTCCCATCTTTTCATCCCGCTCCGTCGACGCCTGCAGTGCCAGCAGTCCACCCTGCAGGCGCTGCTCAGCATGCTCGACGGGGTGCTGATCAACTATATTGCCGTCTGCCTTGCCTCAGCGAAGAACAAAGCCGGAAAAGATGCGCTGGTAGTGGGCTGGAACGTGCACGATACCACCCGCCTGTGGCTGGAAGCGTGGATTGCTACCCAGAAGGGCTGGCGCGTGGATGTTCTGGCGCACTCGCTGGCTCAGCTTAAGCCTGAGTTTTTCGACGGCCAGACCCTGCTGGTCTGGTGTGGCGAAGTGCCGTCCGCCACGCAGCAGCAGCTTCTGATGGAATGGCGAGAAAATGGTTACCCGGTTTATTCCCTTGGGCCGGATGAGCCATAACGGCATTTAATGGTTCATTAACAGCTGCGCTTCACCGTATAATTGTTCCGTTAACAACAGGAGCACATGATGAAGGCAACCAAACTGGCCATTATTACCCTTTTTGTCCTGATGGCCGTGAGCGGTATCGGCGGCGTGATGCTGGCAGGGTACTCGTTTATTGTTCGCGGCGGTGTCGGCTGAGGTACAGCGTCAGCCGCTCAAAAAGGCGATCGACGACGATGGCCGCCAGCGCGACCAGCACCGCCCCCTGCACAATATAAGCCGTATTAAACCCGCTTAAGCCGATAATGATCGGCGTCCCCAGCGTATTGGCACCGACCGTCGACGCAATGGTCGCCGTCCCGATGTTAATGATGACCGACGTGCGGATCCCGGCAATAATAACCGGCGCCGCAAGCGGCAGTTCAACCTTGCGCAGCCGCTGGCCGCGACTCATCCCCATCCCTTCTGCCACGCTCAGCACTGACGCCGGTACCGCCGCGAGGCCCGCCAGCGTGCCCTGCAGCACCGGCAATACGCCGTATAAAATCAGCGCAATGATGGCGGGCTGCTGACCAAAGCCCATCACCGGAACCGCTATCGCCAGCACCGCCACCGGGGGAAACGTCTGACCAATGGCCGCAATCGTCTCCACCAGCGGGCGAAACTCCCGGCCCGCAGGCCGCGTGACCGCGATGCCCGCCCCCACGCCCAGCACGATCGCGACAGCGCTTGAGAGCGCCACCAGCCAGAGATGCGCCAGGGCGAGATTAATAAAGCTCTCCTGCTGATACACCGGCCGCGGCAGCCCGGGAAAGAGGCTGTTAAACAGCGCCGCGCTGTGGGGCATCAGAAACAGCAAGGCGACAAAGAGCGCTACCAGCCAGAGGAGCGGATCACGCAGAGCCTTCACGCGTCACCTCCCCGGCCAGCAGATCGCGAAAATGTAAGGTTCCGCACGGCGTCCCGCCGGAGTCCGAGACGGGCAATACCTCGCACTGTCGCGCGACAAACGCGGAGAGGGCATCCCGCAGGCTCATCTGCGCCTGCAGCGGTTCGCCGCTCACCGGCACCTCTTCCCGGCGCATATAGTCGCTGACCGTCCGCAGGGAGAGAAGCCTGACGCCCAGCTCGCTGCGGCCAAAAAACTCGCGCACAAAGTCGTTCTTCGGCCAGGTTAACAGCTCAAGCGGCGAGCCCTGCTGCACCACTTCGCCATGATCCATCAGCACCAGATGGTCGGCCAGGCGCAGGGCTTCATCAATATCGTGCGTCACGAGAACGATCGTGCGTCCGAGAATGCGGTGGATGCGGGTCATCTCCGCCTGCAGCGCCCCGCGCGTGACCGGGTCCAGCGCGCCGAAGGGTTCATCCATCAGCAGTACCTGCGGGTTGGCCGCCAGCGCGCGCGCCACGCCCACGCGCTGCTGCTGCCCGCCGGAAAGCTGGTGCGGATAGCGATCGCGCAGCGCGGGCTCTAACCCCAGCAGGGACATCAGTTCATCCACCCGGTCAGCGATTTTTGCCCGCGACCATTTTTCCAGCTGCAGCACGGTGGCGATGTTCTGCGCCACCGTCCAGTGCGGAAACAGGCCGATAGACTGAATGGCATAGCCCATCCGACGGCGCAGCTCCAGCACCGGCAGGCTGCGGATCTCTTCTCCGGCAAAGCGAATCAGCCCGCTGTCATGCTCAACCAGACGGTTGATCATCTTCAGCGTGGTGGATTTTCCCGAGCCCGAGGTGCCAATCAGCACGGAGAACGCCCCCTCGGCAAAGTTCAGGTTCAGATGGCTCGCCGCCGGGCGACCGGCAAAGGTTTTACTGACATCATGAAATTCAATCATTGGCTCTTCTCCCGAGCAGCGCGAGCCATAAGGCAAACAATGCGTCGACGACCACCGCCAGCGCAATCGTGGGCACCACGCCCAATAGCACCAGATCCAGAGCGCTGCTCAGCAGCCCCTGGAACACCAGCGCGCCAAAGCCACCCGCGCCAATCAGCGCCGCAATCACCGCCATGCCGACGGTTTGAACCGCCACCACACGCAGGCTGCGCAGCAGCAGGGGCAGCGCCAGCGGGAGCTGAATCTTCCAGAAACACTGCCGGGCGCTCATTCCCATCGCATGGGCGCTTTCCAGCACGTCAGGTGCGACCTGACCTAAGCCCGCGACCACGCCGCGCACCAGCGGCAGCAGCGCATACAGCACCAGCGCGATTAGGGCGGGCGTTAACCCCGTTCCGGCAATACCGAGCGTTCCCAGCACAGGAAATGACTTCACCAACCCGGCCAGCGGCGCAATCAGCAGGCCAAACAGCGCAACGGAAGGAATGGTCTGGATAACATTGAGCACTGTAAAAACCCCGCCCTGGCGTGAAGGATGGCGATAGCACCACATGCCAAGGGGGATCCCAACCAGAAGCGCCGGAACGAGCGTACCGAGGAGGATCGTCAGGTGCTGCGCGAGGGCATCATCAAACACCTCCTGACGGTTGGCGTACTCTTTTAGCAGCGAGAGGTTGTTCAGCTCACCGCTGAACAGCAGGAGTAAAGGAATACACCATATCTGCGCATGGAGCACCCAGCGCCAGACCGCGCTGGCGATGAGTCGACGAATGGCATCGCTGCAGGCCAGCAGACACAGCGCCAGCCACAGCCACAGGCCGCTGCCGATAGTGGTTCTCGCCAGCGGACTTTCCGCCGATGCCATATGCGTCGCCGCCAGTCCGGCGCTCCAGAACAGGAGGATAAACAGCCCTTCAGAGAGGAGCAGCGTCAGCCACTGCGCCGGGCGTCCCTGCCAGAGCGACAGGATCACCCACGCGCTCAACGACGCCACAAGCCACGCCGGCGTAAACGACCAGACCTGCCAGAGCGCTTTGCCCTCCCCCGACATCAGGCGGTTTGGGGCAACGTTGACAAACGGTAACGCGACCGCCGCGATGGCCACGCAGGCCAGCAGCAGCAGGACGCGGTTATGACATTTTATTGGCACAGCCCTTTCCCGTTACTTCACAAGCCCTTGTTGTTTCAGGAAGTCGGCGGCCACTTTTTTGGCATCCAGCCCCTCGACGGCAATGCTGGCATTCAGCTGCTGCAGCGTTTTTTCATCAAGCTTTTCGAAAACCGGTTTGAGCCATTCGGCAATCTCCGGATAGGCTTTCAGTACCGCCTCACGCACGACCGGGGTCGGAGCGTAAATCGGCTGTACGCCTTTAGGATCGGTCAGGGTTTGCAGGCCGAGCGCCGCCACCGGGCCGTCGGTGCCGTAGGCCATTGCCGCGTTAACGCCGGAGGTTTGCTGCGCCGCCGCTTTGATGGTTACCGCCGTGTCCCCGCCCGCCAGCGAGAGCAGCTGAGCCTGGTCGAGCTTGAAGTCGTAGGCTTTTTCGAACGCAGGAAGCGCGTCGGGACGCTCGATAAACTCCGCGGACGCAGCCAGCTTAAAGTCGCCCTTCTCTTTCAGGTAGCGGCTGAGATCCGCCAGAGAAGTCAGCTTCCCTTTCTCCGCCACGTCCTTGCGCACGGCGATAGTCCAGGTGTTGTTGGCCGGTGCCGGGGTCAGCCAGACCAGCTTGTTCTGTTCCGCGTCGAGTTTTTTGACTTTCTCATACCCGGCCTTGGCGTTTTTCCAGGCAGGATCGTTTTCATCTTTGAAGAAGAATGCGCCGTTGCCGGTGTATTCCGGGTAGATATCCAGCTCGCCGGAGGTAATCGCGCCGCGCACGACGGGCGTGGTGCCGAGCTGGACTTTATTGACCGTTTTCACGCCGTGACTTTCCAGCACCTGCAAAATAATATTGCCGAGCAGCGCGCCTTCGGTATCGATCTTTGAGCCCACTTTTACCGGCTCCGCCGCCTGTAACGGCAGGCTCAGCGCCGCCAGTAACACCGCAGATCCCAACATCCCCTTTGCAATCGTCATTCCGCTATCCTCATTTTTTTGCTGCCTTTTTCAGAGGCTTGAGAGAAAAGCGTAGCTTAAAACGGCGGAATTAACCGTCAAAATGCCTTTTTAGCATAAGGTAAGACGCCTCCCCCGCAGGACGGGGGGAGGCAAAGGAGGGAAAGGTTACAGCAGCTCGAACTCGCCTTTATTCACGCGGGCGGAGTCCACGCCGATAAAGACGTTAAATTTGCCTGGTTCCGCATCATATTTCATCTGCTGGTTCCAGAACTTCAGCGCATCCACGTCGATCGGGAAGCTGATGGTTTTGGTTTCCCCTGGCTTGAGGTTGACCTTCTCGAAGCCGCGCAGCTGCTTCACCGGACGGCTCATCGACGCGGTAACATCCTGAACGTACATCTGAATCACCGTAGCCCCTTCGCGCTTGCCGGTGTTGGTTACCTCGACGCTGGCGGTAACGTTGCCGTCACGCTTCAGGGTCGGCGCCGACATTTTCACGTCAGAGACCTTAAAGGTGGTGTAGCTCAGGCCGTAACCAAACGGATACAGCGGGCCGTTAGCTTCGTCGAAGTAACGAGACGTGTACTTGTTCGGCTTGTCGGCATTGTACGGACGACCGGTGTTCAGGTGGCTGTAGTAAACCGGGATCTGCCCGACGGAGCGCGGGAAGGACATCGGCAGCTTGCCCGACGGGTTGTAATCACCAAACAGCACGTCGGCGATGGCGTTACCGCCTTCGGTACCGGCGAACCACGTTTCCAGAATGGCGTCAGCCTGCTGGTCTTCTTTCACCAGCGCCAGCGGGCGACCGTTCATCAGCACCAGCACCAGCGGCTTGCCGGTCGCTTTCAGAGCAGCGATCAGATCGCGCTGGCTCTGTGGAATCGTGATATCGGTACGGCTGGAGGCTTCGTGCGCCATACCCTGCGCTTCCCCCACGACCGCGACCACGACGTCAGACTGCTTCGCGGCGTTCACCGCCTCGTCAATCATCTCCTTCGGCGTGCGCGGATCGACCTTCACCGCTTCCTCGTACTGGTTGAGGAAGGTCACGATGTCTTTATCGTTGGTGACGTTCGCCCCTTTGGCATAGACCACTTTGGCATTTTCACCGACGGCACTCTTGATACCGGTCAGCACGGTCACGGACTGGTCAGCCACGCCCGCGGCAGACCAGCTGCCCATCACGTCGCGCTTGCTGTCGGCCAGCGGGCCCACCACGGCAATGGTGCCGGATTTTTTCAGCGGCAGCGTGTCGAGGCGGTTTTTCAGCAGCACCAGGCTTTCGCGCGCCACGTCACGCGCTTCTTTGCGGTGCAGGCGGCTTTCGGCATTGGTATCTGCCGGATCAGAGTCTTTCGGGCCCAGATGGCTGTACGGATCGTTAAACAGCCCCATGTCGTATTTCACGTTCAGCACGTGGCGCGTGGCATCGTCCAGCTCCGCCATCGTCACCTTCCCGCTCTTCACCAGCCCCGGCAGGTATTTGCTGTAGTACTCGTCGCTCATGCTCATGTTGATGCCGGACTTGAGCGCGACGCGCACCGCGTCTTCCGGATCGGAGGCGGTGCCGTGTTTGATCAGCTCTTTAATCGCGCCGTGGTCGGATACGGTGATGCCCTTAAAGCCCCACTGGTCGCGCAGCACGTCTTTCAGCAGCCAGGAATCGGACGTCGCAGGCGTGCCGTTCAGCGAGTTCAACGCTACCATCACCGCGCCGCTGCCCGCATCAAGCCCTGCCTTGTACGGCGGCATGTAGTCGTTGAACAGGCGCTGCGGGCTCATGTCGACGGTGTTGTACTCTTTCCCACCTTCAACCGCGCCATAGGCCGCAAAGTGTTTGACACTGGTCATCACCGAGTAGCGGTCCGCCGGGCTTTTACCCTGCATCGCTTCCACCATGGTTTTACCCATCGTGGAGGTTAAGTACGTATCTTCACCAAAGCCTTCCGAGCCGCGGCCCCAGCGCGGATCGCGCGAGACGTCCACCATGGGCGCCCAGGTCATGTTCAGGCCGTCGTCCGCCGCTTCATAAGCAGACACGCGCCCGACGGTTTTCACCGCATCGAGGTTAAAGGAAGACGCTAAGCCGAGGCTAATCGGGAAGACGGTACGCTGGCCGTGCACCACGTCATAGGCGAAGAACAGCGGAATCTTCAGGCGGCTGAGATCCATCACCTGATCCTGCATCTTGCGGATATCCTGGCGGGTGACGGTATTAAAGATGGCCCCTACCTGCCCGTCTTTGATCATCTCGCGGATGGCCTCTTTCGGGTTATCCGGGCCGACGCTGATCAGACGCAGCTGGCCGATTTTCTCATCGACCGTCATTTTCTTGAGCAATTCCGTGACAAACGCATCCCGCGCTTCAGGCGTGAGCGGGTGATTGCCAAACAAATCCTCTGCCAGCGCAGGTTGCAGCGCCAGGCTGACGGCGACACCTACAGAACATAGCCATTTCATGTCGTTTTACTCTCTCATCAATAACCGCCGGACGATCTCGGCCATACCGTGCGAAAAGCGCAGTGTGCCACAAACCCTCTGAACGTTGCAGGGTTATTCTCTGATTTTTCTCGTGAATACTCGACCGCTTAACAGTTAATCGCGCTATGCTTTACAGCGAGAAATTTGCCCCACCACAAGGAGTGGAAGATGTCTTCTGTTCGAACTGACGATAACAAAGCATTTATTAACGAACTGTCGCGCCTGGTTGGCTCCTCTCACCTGCTTACCGACCCGGCTAAAACCGCCCGCTACCGCAAGGGCTTCCGCTCCGGTCAGGGCGAGGCGCTGGCGGTGGTTTTCCCCGGCACGCTGCTGGAACTGTGGCGCGTGCTGAGCGCCTGCGTCGCGGCCGACAAGATTATTTTAATGCAGGCGGCCAACACCGGCCTGACCGAAGGCTCCACGCCGAACGGCAACGATTACGATCGTGACATCGTGATTATCAGTACCCTGCGTCTCGACAAGCTGCACCTGCTGGACAAGGGCGAGCAGGTGCTCGCGTTTCCCGGCACCACGCTTTACTCCCTCGAAAAAGCGCTTAAGCCGCTGGGCCGCGAACCGCACTCGGTGATTGGCTCCTCCTGCATTGGCGCCTCGGTGGTCGGCGGGATCTGCAATAACTCCGGCGGCTCGCTGGTGCAGCGCGGCCCGGCGTATACCGAGATGTCGCTGTTTGCCCGTATTGACGAAAACGGCAAGCTGACGCTGGTGAACCATCTGGGAATCGATCTCGGCGTGACGCCAGAACAGATCCTCAGCAAGCTTGACGACGATCGCGTGAAGGACGAAGACGTGCAGCACGACGGCCGTCATGCGCACGATCACGACTACGTGACCCGCGTCCGGGATATCGACGCCGATACGCCGGCGCGCTACAACGCCGACCCGGACCGCCTGTTTGAATCCTCCGGCTGCGCCGGGAAGCTTGCCGTTTTTGCTGTGCGTCTGGATACCTTCCCGGCAGAGAAAAAGCAGCAGGTATTTTACATCGGTACCAATCAGCCTGAGGTTCTGACGGAAATCCGCCGTCATATTCTGGGCGAATTCAGCAATCTTCCGGTGGCGGGCGAGTACATGCACCGGGACATTTACGACATCGCCGAACGTTACGGCAAAGATACCTTCCTGATGATCGACAAGCTCGGCACCGACAAAATGCCGTTCTTCTTCACCATGAAGGGCCGCACCGATGCGATGCTGGAGAAAGTGTCGCTGTTTAAACCCCACTTCACCGACCGCTTTATGCAGAAGCTGGGCAACGTTTTCCCGGCGCATTTACCGGAGAGAATGAAAACCTGGCGCGACAAGTACGAACATCACCTGCTGCTGAAAATGGCCGGGGACGGGATTGCCGAAGCGCAGTCCTGGCTGACCGAATACTTCAAAACCGCCGAAGGGGATTTCTTTGCCTGTACGCCTGAAGAGGGCAGCAAAGCCTTCCTGCACCGTTTTGCCGCCGCAGGCGCAGCCATCCGTTACCAGGCGGTGCATTCCGAAGAAGTGGAAGATATTCTGGCGCTGGATATCGCCCTGCGACGTAACGACACCGACTGGTTCGAGCATCTCCCGCCGGAAATCGACAGCAAGCTGGTGCACAAGCTCTATTACGGCCACTTTATGTGTTATGTCTTCCATCAGGATTATATTGTCAAAAAAGGGGTCGACGCACACGAACTGAAGGAGCAGATGCTCGCCCTTCTGCGTGAACGCGGCGCACAATATCCTGCGGAACATAACGTCGGACATCTTTATGAAGCCCCTGACGCACTTAAGCAGTTTTATCGCGAGAATGACCCTACAAACAGCATGAATCCCGGCATTGGTAAAACAACGCGGAAGAAATACTGGAAAGAGAGCGCAGACGCGGAGCAGCGCATAACGCAAACGTCTGATTAATTCCTACAGCCAAATTTGAGAGATTGTTAAGCGCTCCTTAATCGTAATAGAGTAACTGCTTATCGCCGGAGAAACGTTTCTCCGGCTTTCTATAACGAGGAGCAGGCACATCATGTCGGCTGTTGATGTTTTATCCGAGACCGAACTGGAAGTGCGCGACGCCCTTCCCGATGATGTGCATGCTATTGCCGCCATCTATGCCTGGCATGTGCTTCACGGGCGCGCGTCGTTTGAAGAAGTCCCCCCCACCATCGACGAAATGCGACATCGTATGAAAAGCGTGGCTGAGCACGGTTTACCGTGGCTTATCGCGCTGTATCGCGGCATCGTGGTGGGCTACTGCTACGCCACGCCTTACCGTCCGCGACACGCCTACCGCTATACCCTGGAAGAGTCGATTTACGTTGATGCCAGCATCACCGGGCGCGGTTTTGGCTCGGCACTGATGGATGCGTTGATTGAACGCTGCGAGCAAGGGCCGTGGCGGCAGATGATTGCCGTGGTGGGAGATGGCAATAATAATGCCGGCTCGTTGCGGCTGCATAAAAAGCACGGCTTCGAGATTGTCGGTCAGCTGCGCAGCGTGGGGTATAAGAAAGGCGACTGGCGGGATACGGTGATTATGCAGCGCCCGCTCAACGATGGTGACTGGACGCTGCCGGAATAAACGCAAAACGGTAACCTGGGTTACCGTTTTTAGTGTTTTCTCCCTCTCCGACAGGGAGAGGGTCGGGGTGAGGGCATCTGCGGGCAGAGGGAAATTAATCGTTCTGCGCCGTCGCCATCTGCTCGGCTTTCTGCTTTTTATACGTCAATGCCGCGGCCGGTACAGGCTGCACTTTTCCGGTTTCAATCCAGGTGCGCAGGCGGCTCGCGTCCGCGAAGTGGGTATATTTGCCGAAGGCATCCATCACCACCAGCGCCACTGGCTTACCGTTAAACACGGTGCGCATCACCAGACAGTGTCCTGCCGCGTTGGTAAAGCCGGTTTTCGTTAGCTGAATATTCCAGTTATCGCGATAAACCAGATGGTTAGTGTTGCGGAACGGCAGCGTATAGGCCGGGTTCGCAAAGGTCGCCATCTCTTCACGGGTGGTACTGAGCTGACCAATCAGCGGATACTGTTTGCTGGCAATCAGCAGTTTCGTCAGATCGCGCGCCGTGGAGACGTTGTTGATCGACAGCCCCGTCGGTTCAACGTAGTGCGTATTATTCATCCCCAGCGCTTTGGCTTTTGCGTTCATCGCGCGGATAAAGGCGTCGTAGCCGCCCGGATAGTGGTGCGCCAGGCTCGCCGCCGCGCGGTTTTCAGACGACATCAGCGCCAGCAGCAGCATATTTTTACGGCTGATTTCACTGTTCAGCCGCACGCGGGAGTAGATCCCTTTCATCTCCGGCGTGTGGCTGATATCTACTTTTAGCTTTTCGTCCAGCGGCAGATGTGCATCAAGCACCACCATCGCGGTCATTAATTTGGTAATCGAGGCGATCGGGCGCACCAGGTCCGGATGGCTGGCGTAAATCACCTTATTGGTGTTGAGATCGACAATCATCGCGCTGCCGGACGCAATTTGCGGTTGAGCAGCGGCGGCGCTCACCGCGGGCGTTTTGGCGACGGCCGGCACGGCAGCGGACGCGCCCAGCAGCAGCGCCAGGCTAAGTAAAGAGACTCGGAATTTCTGCATGGTGAGACTTCTGATAATTATTCACGCACGTCATGACGTACACCGCCTGTATCAACGGATAAACACAGGCTGGCTTCGGCATCATAGCGGTCACAGAGCGTTGTCGCTAGCGGATAATCGTGAACAGATGCTGCATTGCTGGCATTTACGCCAGCAATGCAGTGAACTCAGAAGAGACGGTATCCATAACCCCAAAGAATAACCGTCAGCGCCAGTAGCGCCTCCAGCACCAGCACCCCAATGGCGAGTGTTGAACTGGAAAAACTCAGGCCTTCTTCTTTATTGATATTCAGGAAGGTTGGAACCCCCAGATACAGCAGATACCCGGTGTAAAAGAGGGCAATGGTACCGATCAGCGCGCACAGCCAGACCAGTGGATAGAGCGCAACAATACCGCTTAAGAACAGCGGGGTCGCGACATATCCGGCAAAGACCATACAGTGCGCCAGCGATGGACGCTGCGGATAGTTACGCGCCATCCAGTGTATGACGCGCCCCATAACCGCCACACCCGCCAGCATCAGGCCATAAAAAACGATGGCCAGATAAAGCCCGGTAAACCAGGAAAGCTGAACCACGGTGCCGTCACCGAAGTTCCAGCCGATTTGTGTTGTTCCGATAAAGGCGCATATTACCGGCACCGCAGCCATCAGCAGCACATGGTGCGTGTAATGATGCGAGACCGTTTCGTTCTCACTTTTAATGACATGCATTTCACGATCGGGATGGGAGAAAAGTCCCCAGACATGGTTCATAGCGCCCCCTTGTTGTCGGCCCGTCAGCGATACCTTAAGTATAATGCAGGCTTTAGATTATTTTATGTACAGTGGGAAATTTCCGTTGATTTCCCCGCTGTTGATTCACGGGGTATATGATTAAACGAGGTACGCTGAGGGAGATAACATTTACGTAATGGATATTAACGCACTCATTGAGCAATATGGCTATGCCGCGCTGGTCATCGGCAGCGTGGCAGAAGGTGAAACCATCACGCTGTTAGGGGGCGTCGCCGCGCATCAGGGGTTACTGAAGTTCCCGCTGGTCGTTGCCGCGGTCGCGCTGGGTGGAATGATTGGCGATCAGCTGCTCTACTTTCTGGGGCTGCGATTTGGGCCAACGCTGCTTAAACGCTTCGCAAAGCATCAAAAGAAAATCCGCCGCGCTCAGCGGCTCATTCAACGTCATCCCTATCTGTTCGTCATTGGCACGCGCTTTATGTATGGCTTTCGCATTATCGGGCCGATACTGATTGGCGCCAGCCATCTGCCGCCAAAAATTTTTCTGCCGCTCAATATTTTGGGCGCGGTTGCCTGGGCGCTGATCTTTACGACGCTCGGTTACGCAGGGGGCGAAGTGATTGCGCCATGGCTGCATAATCTCGACCAGCACCTGAAGCACTGGGCGTGGTTGATTCTGGTGGTTGTGGCGGTGATTGGGGTTCGACTGTGGCTGAAGCACCGGGAAAAGACGCGGGATGAGGAGTGAGTGCGGTCTCCTCCCCTCACCCCAGCCCTCTCCCTCAAGGGAGAGGGAGAAAGGTTACTACCCCTCCGGCTTAAACTGCGGGTTCGCCAGCATAAAGCCCCCGTCGACGATAAACGATTGCCCTGTGGTATAGCTGGCGTCGCTGTCGCAAAGCCACGCCACCAGGCTGGCAATCTCTTTAGTGTGGCCCGGCCTTGCCAGCGGTATTTCCGGCATTGAGCCTTCCTTCACTTCGCCGTCGTCCATGTCATTCATCGGCGTGGCAATGGCACCCGGCGCGACGGCATTCACCAGAATATTGTGCTTAACCAGTTCCATCGCCATGGATTTGGTTAACCCGCCGAGCGCATGTTTTGCCGCCGTGTAGGCGCTCGCCTCCGGCAGCGGCGTGTGCTCATGCACCGAGGTAATGTTCACAATTCGCCCCCCTTCCCCCTGCTTCACCATCTGCCGGGCGGCAATTTGTGAACAGAGAAACGCGCCGTCCACGTCGACGGTGAAAATATTCCGCCAGTCGTCAAACGGCATTTCAAGGAACGGCGCTTTGGTCATCGCACCCGCATTATTGACCAGCACGTCCAGCCGGCCAAAACGCGCAATCAGCGTTTCAATAGCCTCTGCGCCTTCCGGTAGTGTGCTTAAGTCAAGATGGATAGCCTCTGCGCGCTGCCCCTGCGCTTCAACTTCGCGGCAGGTTTCCAGCGCCCCTTTTTCATCCGAATGCCAGGTGACGCCAATATCAAACCCGCGCTCTGCAAGCATCAGCACCGTGGTTTTACCGATCCCGGAATCCGATGCGGTTACAATCGCTACTCTGGTCATACTCACCTCCTGAAAAACTGCAAAGAGGTAAGTATAGATAATGACCTTTTTTAGCCATGATGATAGCCACCGCCCAGCGCCGAGGTCAGCTGCAGCGTGGCGTCGACATACTGCCCCTTTAACAGTAATCCTTCGAGGTGTTCTTTGAGGGCCGGTATTCTGGCTTCACTGACCCGAGAGCCCGCAACGATCCCCGCGCTGAAACGCGCCTGGGCAAGCGCCACAACGCGTGCCGCATCTTTTTCAACCTGCTGCTGGTGGCTGTTCTTCGCCGTCAGCGTTTCGACTTCACTGGCCGTACGTGCCACCTGATTGACGGCTTCGACCACCGCTTTGTTGTAGTTCGCCACCGAGAGATTATTCTGCGCCTGAGCGATATCCAGGCTGGCGTTCAGCCTGCCGCTGTCGAAAATCGGCAGCGTCAGCCCGGCGGTCATGCCCATCTGCTGCGCGGAAGAGCGGAACAGATCGCTCAGGTGCAGGGCATCCTGCTGTAAGAATGCCATCAGGTTCACGTCAGGGTAGAAAGCCGCTCGGGCAGCCTCCACTTCGCTCATAGAGGCTTCGATAAACCAGTGCGCCTCCTGAAGATCCGGACGACGTGCCAGCAGTTCATAGCCGAGCGTCGACGGTAACGAGGCTTCCACCGTCGGCAAGGCGTGCCGCGTCAGCGTCACGGAAGAGGCGTTCGTCAGCGCGACCAGGCGCGCCTCAACGGCTTTCATCTTCCCGTTGACTTCTGCCAGCTGCGCTTCGGTTTTGTTGGCGTTGATATCCGTTTCGACGCCCTCCACGGAGGAGGTGATGCCGTGTTGATACAGCTCGCGATCGGCACCGATAATATTGTCCTGCTCATGTTTGATCTGGGCGAGAACCTCCCCCACGGCGGCCTGCGTTTGCCACTCCCAGTAGAGCCGCGCCACGCTGCTGGCCAGCAGCTGACGCGTCTGCTCCAGCTCCGCTTTTTGCGCATTCACTTTGCCAATCCGGGACTCGACCCGGGCGCGATTTTTTCCCCAAAGATCGAGATCCCAGCCTGCGGTCAGGCCAAAGGTGCCGTTGGTGTACCACGGCCCGGTGGTGCCTGCAGCCGGGTCGGTAAAGGCAAACGGTCCCATCAGCCCTTCGGCGGACATTTTCTGACGTTCCGCATCGGCGGAAAAATTAATCTGCGGACCGTCGGCTGCCATTACGGATTTGGCCTGGGCTTCGGCAAGCGTAATGCGCTGACGGGCAATCTGCATATCCGGCGCATCGCTTAATGCTTTCGCAATAAGCCCGTTAAGTTCGGGATTGTTATACTCTTTCCACCACTCATTTTTCGGCCAGTCGGTATGACGAAGCTGCGTATTCACCGACGCCGCAGCGGTTTGCGTTTTAATGGGAGATACCGTGGCATGTTCAGGCGCACAGGCAGCCAGAATAAAAACGAAGGGAGCACTCAGAGAAAAAAATAAGAGAACGTTTCATGACGCCATAAACTCAAAAAATAAAGGCGCACGTTACGCTCAGTGTCGTTCATTTTTTTAGTAACGCGTGGCAATCCGCAAATTGTCATACATCTTAATACACGGAAATTTATTCCTAAAAATAATGATTAAATTTAATACATTCATGCCAACCATAAATACGCTGCTACACTTATTCAGGACATACATGAGCGGGAGAAGGGAATGAAAATATTACTGTGGGTTATTTTGATTATATTTCTGATAGGTCTCTTAGTGGTTACCGGTGTATTCAAGATGATTTTCTGATTCCTTTGCCCGGCGCATCGCCGGGCAACGTCCTCGATATCAGGCTTTCAGCGAAGCACCTTTCGTAGCAATAACCTCTTTATACCAGTAGAAGCTCTTTTTGCGGCTGCGCGCCAGCGTGCCTTTTCCGCTGTCATCGCGATCGACGTAAATAAAGCCGTAGCGCTTAGAGAGTTCAGCTTTAGACGCGCTCACCAGATCGATTGGCCCCCAGCTGGTATATCCCATCACCTCAACGCCGTCATCAATTGCCTCACGCACCTGTACCAGATGGTCGTTAAGGTAGCTGATGCGATAGTCATCCTGCACCACACCGTCCGCATCCGGTTTATCCTTCGCCCCGAGGCCATTTTCCACGATAAACAACGGCTTCTGATAGCGATCCCAGAGCACGTTTAACAGGGTACGCAGGCCGATGGGGTCAATCTGCCAGCCCCATTCGGAACTTGCCAGATGCGGGTTTGGCACCATGCTCAGGATGTTGCCGCGCGCCTGCTGGTTGAGAGCTTCATCCGCGGTAACGCAGCCCGTCATGTAGTAGCTGAAGGAGATAAAATCGACGGTCGATTTCAGCGCCTCGCGGTCGGCGTCCGTGACCTCAAGCTGAATACCGCGGTCGCGGAAGAAGCGCTGCATATACCCCGGGTAAGCGCCGCGGCACTGCACGTCGCCAAAGAACTGCCAGGTGCGGTTTTCCTGCAGCGTCTTCAGAACATCTTCCGGCTTGCAGGTCAGCGGATACATCAGGCCGCCCAGCAGCATGTTGCCAATTCTGGCATCAGGAACGATCTCGTGGCAGGCCTTCACCGCCAGCGCGCTGGCAACCAGCTGATGGTGGATTGCCTGATACACTTCACCTTTGCTGCTGGTTTCCGGCAGGCCCACGCCGGTCATCGGCGCGTGCAGAGACATATTGATCTCGTTGAAGGTCAGCCAGAGCTTCACCTTCTCTTTGTAGCGCACGAACACGGTACGGGCATAGCGTTCAAAGAAGCCGATAGTCTGGCGGCTGCCCCACCCGCCGTACTGCTTCACCAGCCCCCACGGCATTTCGTAATGCGACAGCGTCACCAGCGGGGTAATGTTGTGCACAGCAAGCTCGTCAAACAGCCGGTCGTAAAACGCCAGCCCCGCCTCGTTAGGCTGCTGCTCATCGCCGTTCGGAAAAATGCGGGTCCAGGCAATGGAGACGCGCAGGCAGCTAAAGCCCATCTCAGCGAACAGTTTGATGTCTTCGGGATAGCGATGATAGAAGTCGATGGCAACATCCTTGATGCCGCTGTCACCCGCCACGCGCTCAACCACCGGGCCAAAGACACCGCGCGGCTGAACGTCTGAGGTGGACAGCCCTTTTCCCTCTTCCAGATACGCGCCCTCTACCTGATTCGCGGCAACCGCGCCGCCCCATAAAAAATCGTCCGGGAAAGTTTTCATCACGTTCTCCTGTTATTGATGGCTTACGCTGAGTAACGGCGCACCGGCACTGACGGACGTTGCCGCCACGGTCACCACGTCGCGATACTCATCGCTGTTACTGATAATAATCGGGGTCGCCAGGTCGAATCCGGCATCGATAATCGCCTGTCGGTCAAACTCCAGCAGCAGATCGCCGGGCTGTACCTTGTCGCCCACCTTCACGTGGGCGGTAAACGGCCTGCCGTCGAGCTTCACGGTGTCGATACCCACGTGGATTAACACTTCAATCCCGCTGTCGCTAAGCAGGCCGATGGCGTGTTTGGTCTGGAAAAGAGAGGCCACCACGCCGGCAAACGGGGCAACCACTTTGTTATCGGAGGGAATAATCGCGGCACCGCTGCCCAGCAGGCCGCTGGCAAAGGTGGTATCCGGCACCTGGTCGAGCGCCAGAACGGTGCCGGTCATCGGTGCCAGCACATCGTTTTCACCCGCGGAGACCGCCCCTTCTGTCGCGGTGTTTCCTGGCATACCGGCGACCAGCGTCAGGCCGCAGCTCAGTACCAGCGCCACCACCGTACCGATAATGCCGCCCCACAGCGTGGCGTCCACGCCGCCCGGCGGGATCATCTGGGCGACAGTAAAGATATTGGCGAAGCCGAAAGAGTAAACGTGGGTGTCACTAAAGCCGACAATCGCCCCGCCGATAGCCCCCGCCACGCAGCCGAAAATAAACGGACGGCGCAGCGGCAGGTTTACGCCATACACTGCGGGTTCGGTGATACCGAAAATACCTGCCGTCACGGATGAACCGGCCAGCATTTTCTGACGCGCATCGCGGGTGCGCAGGAAAATGCCCAGCGCCGCCCCCACCTGACCAAACACCGCGGGCAAGAGCATGGGCAGCATGGAGTCATGCCCCAGCACCGCCAGGTTGTTAATCATCAGCGGCACCAGCCCCCAGTGCAGGCCAAAAATAACGCAGACCTGCCATAGCGCGCCCATCGCCGCACCCGCCAGCCACGGCGCCAGAACGTAAATACTCTGATAGCCGTTCGCCAGCAGCTGGCTCAGCCAGGTCGCCAGCGGCCCGATAACGAGGAAAGTCAGCGGCACGGTTACGCCCAGACAGATCAGCGGCGCGAAGAAGTTTTTCATCGAGGAAGGCAGCAGCCTGGTGCTCTGTTTTTCAAGCCAGCAGCTCACCCACGCGGCGAGAATAATCGGGATCACCGACGAGCTATAGTTGAACCAGGTGACAGGGATGCCCAAAAAGGCGTCCGACACCGCGCCCGGCTGCTGGCTGGCGTTAAACGCCGCAATCATTACCGGATGGGTGAGCGCCCCACCGATCACCATGGTAATAAACGGGTTGCCGCCGAACTTTTTCCCGGCGGTATAGCCCAGCACCATCGGGAAGAAGAAGAACAGCGCGTCGCTGGCGGCAAACCAGATTTTATACGTGCCGCTCCCGGTCGTGAGCCAGCCGCATACCACGGCCAGCGCCAGCAGCCCTTTCAGAATACCGGACGCGGCCAGAATGCCGATAAACGGGGTGAAGATCCCGGAGACGATGTCGATCAGGCGGCCCAGCAGGTTCCCCTTTTCACCCTTCTCTTCCACAACAGGGGCGTCATCCGTAAGGCCTGCTTCATTACGGACAGCCTGCCAGACGTCGTGAACGTGGTTGCCAATCACCACCTGAAACTGGCCGCCGCTTTCGACCACCATGATTACGCCCGGATTTTTCTTGAGCCCTTCCGCATCCGCCCGTTGATTCTCTTTCAGTTTGAAGCGAAGCCGGGTCGCGCAGTGCACAAGACTGACGATGTTCTCTTTTCCGCCAACGTGGCCGAGAATATCCTTCGCTAAAGCCTGGTATTCCATCTCGATTTCCTTACATCCGATGCCCGCAGGCACCTGTTGACTGAGTACAAAAAATAAAAAAACCCGAGAACGGCCTTCTGACGAAGGCCGTTCTCAGGTTTTGCCTGCGTAGTGCAGTAACAATCCTGTTTGAGGCTTAACGCCCCTCTTTTCTCACCCGCTCGATATGAATGGCGAGGAACATAATTTCTTCGGTCGTCAGCTCACGCTGATAGCTTTTGTTCAGGTGCTGGGCGATTTTCTCGGCGCATTTCCACGCTTTCGCGTAGTTGTCTTTTACTGCCGTATGCAGCGAGACATCGTCATCTTCCACCACGGTGCGGGTGAGCATCCGCTGGGCAAAAAACTTCAGGTGGGTGACAAAACGCTGATAGCTGAGCGACTCTTCGTCATACTCAAGCTGCAGCTGATACTTCACCAGCTGGAGGATCTCCTGCATCACCCGCGTCACGTGCATCACCTCCGGCATTTCGCTGTTCAGCTGCGCGGTGACCAGATGCAGCGCGATAAAACCGGCCTCATCCTCCTCCAGTTCGACGTTCAGGCGTCTGGCGATAATGGCCCGCGCCTCCTGCCCTAACTCGAACTCCTTCGGATACAGCCGTTTGATATCCCACAGCAGCACGTTTTTGATGGCCAGCCCGTTCTTCTGCCGCTCAATAGCAAAGTAGCAGTGATCGGTGAGGGTGATATACAAGCTCTCCTGAAGCTTGCCCAGCCGCTGCGTCGCCAGCCCGATGATGCGATCGCAGGTGGTCATCACCTCCAGCGGAATTTGACTCAGCAGCTCTCCGAGCCGACGCACCAGTTCATCGCTTTGTAATGCAAACACCTTTTCAACCAACGCGGTATCCAGCGCTTCACCGACGCGCTTCTGAAAGGCCAGCCCACGGCCCATCACCACCTGTTCGCGCCCGCGCTCATCCTGAACAACCACCACGTTATTATTGAGTATCTTGGCGATTTTCATCGGAACCCCAGAAACAAAAAAACCTGACCTCCGGCAGATGCCAGAAAATCAGGTTTTGCCTGCATAAGCAGTAACAATCCAGTTCTGGCACTCTATCAGTTTCATTCGTAGCCTCAATGCGTCACGCGTCAGAAACGTGACGCGGATCGAACTTGCTACGGTGATATCAGAAGGTCACCACCGTTTTCAGCTCGGTGACCCAGGCATCCTGGGTGCGGCTGACCCCGCCGGGATGATGCCAGTACTGAATGCCCGGCTGCAGCTCGAGCCATGACGCCGGACGAAAACGGTAGTAAAACTCGCCGTTCAGGGAATGGCCCGGCACCGGGTGATACGCCGGATTGTCATAATCGCTTACGCCGCTCAGGTTGTTCAGGTAACGCTGGTTGCGGGCGTACTGGCTGCTCATATCAATCCAGGTTAAGCCAAAGCCAATCCAGTCTTCCGGTCGCGCATCAAACAGCCCGCGGTAGCGCAGCGAGGCGGCGTATACCTGGTGCATGTAGTTACTGCTCTGTTCCGCAAGGCTCATGCTGAACGAGGTACTCAACCCGCGATTCGGATCGTCCTGATGCTGCGTTAGCTGCTGGTTCAGTCCGGCGTACATAAACCAGGTCCGGCTGTGCGTATCGAATCCGTCCGGGTCCGTCGCCCCCGCCCCACCCGATTTGCCGCGATAGAGATCGGTTTGCGGCGCGTTGGTAAATACCACGCCCAGGTTGTACGCGCCCGGCAGGCCGTTAATCAGCGGACGCGCTTCGATTTCAACCGGCAGTAAGATCCCTTTGCTGCCCTTCGTCGACCAGCTCCACGCATGGCTGCGGCTGGCGGCCTGCGGATTCTGCTCCATCACGCCGCCTTTTAAGGTCAGCGTCGGCGTGAGTTTATAGGCAAGCGTGGTGCCCCAGGTGTGCACGTTCCAGTTGTTCCAGGTCAGCGAGTTGGCGGACTTTCCGCCGCACTGGGACAGCAGCTGGAAATCACAGGGGATAATTTGATCGAAGGTTTGCACCTTGTTCATCATCCCTATGCGCCAGGTCAGACGCCGGTCGTCAAAGCTGCGGGCAAAGGTCAGCCAGCCCAGACGGGTAATCGACTGCCCGCCCCAGCTCTCCTGGGTCAGATCGTTGAAGTTGACGCGCGGATCCTGCACGCGTTTGGTGGTGAGATCGTCATTGTGGTTGCGGTTAACGATGTTTCCCTCGATACGCGCGTCCGGGATACCGGTCCAGCGCTCCAGGTCCTGGTTGAAGGTCAGCGCGAACTGGTCAATATAGGCCACGTGGGAGTCGTGGTTATAGCCACCGCCGCCGTTCCAGCCGATCTCATTCAAATAGCCGAGATTGTACGTAAAGCCGTTATCGTTGAGAATTTTACGCACACCGAGCATATTGCCGAGAAGCGGCGCCGGTGGAGCCTCAAAACCTAGTACCGTACCGTTCCAGTCTTGCGCCATCGACAGCGGGGATATCGCCAATAAGGCGAGCGCATAGAGTTGATTTTTATATGCCATAATAACAACCTGTGATTGAGTATTGAGTGCGTAACCGGCCGCAGGAAGTTTTTCTATTTCCTGTCGATAATTCATTTTTTAAAATCATTAAAAAGCGCTAAGCCAAATGTCTCTCCTGCGTAAACGACAGGCAAAAAAAAACCTAAGCGCTTCACAGCGAAAATGCTGCGAAACGCTTAGGTTTTGCCTGTTAACCAGTAACAATCCTGCGTTGAAAACAGTGGCACCTTAACACCGTCGCGCCACGTTGAAAACCTGAACTGTTTTCTGTTTTAAAAAAGTGTGAGCAATTTAACGCTTATTATTTCGACTGAATTACCCGGGCAATATCAGCCGACGTCTGTAAAGTACGAATATCCTGAAATAACCCCAGCGCTTCATCGTACTCTTTGCGTAAATAACTCAGCCACTGTTTAATACGCGCGACGTGATACAAACCGGTATCGCCCTGCTTTTCCAGACGGCTGTATTTTTGCAGCAGCGTGACGACGTCTGCCCACGGCATTCGCGGCTCGTTATATTTCACCACCCGGCTGAGGTTGGGCACATTCAGGGCGCCGCGACCGATCATTACCGCATCGCAGCCGGTGGCCTGCAGACAGGCCTGCGCGCTCTCGTAGTCCCAGATTTCGCCGTTAGCGATCACCGGAATGGTGAGGCGCTTGCGGATCTCGCCGATCGCCTGCCAGTTTATGCGCTCGGCTTTGTAGCCGTCTTCTTTGGTGCGGCCATGCACCACCAGCTCGGTGGCTCCGGCCTGCTGCACCGCATCGGCGATTTCAAACTGCCGCGCGTCGCTGTCCCATCCCAGGCGCACCTTAACCGTCACCGGCAAATGCGCGGGCACGGCCTCGCGCATGGCTTTCGCGCCGCGATAAATCAGCTCAGGATCTTTCAGCAAGGTCGCTCCGCCGCCGCTGCCGTTCACCAGCTTCGACGGACAGCCGCAGTTGAGATCCACCCCGTAAGAGCCCAGCTCAACCGCCCGGGCGGCGTTTTCCGCCAGCCATTCAGGATACTGGCCGAGCAGCTGAATACGCACCAGCGTGCCGGAAGAGGTCCGGCTCTGGTTGTGCAGCTCGGGGCACAGACGGTAGAAGGATTTTACCGGCAACAGCATATCGACCACGCGCAGAAATTCCGTCACGCAGAGATCGTAGTCGTTCACCTCGGTCAGAAGCTCGCGCACGAGGGAGTCGAGCACGCCTTCCATTGGGGCCAGTAAAACACGCATAGCAGTACCTGTGAAAAAAGACGCGCTATAGTAGCCGCTCTCTATATCGCTGGGAAGCGCTTCTGTTCGGGGAGAAAGTCAGCCGGCGTTGCCCCGACAATCGCGCGAAACGCCGCCGCAAATGCCGCCTGCCCTGAAAAACCCAGCATCCAGGCCACCTGCTTAACCGGGTATCCGTTGGCGAGCAGGTCCAGCGAGGCACAAATCCTTGCGCGCTGTCGCCAGGCCCGGAAGCTAAAGCCAGTATCTTTGATAAACGCGCGTGAAAACGTGCGTTCAGACATCGCGGCCCGTTCCGCCAGCCTTTCCAGAGAAAGATCCCAGAGATTATTGGCAATGATGTCACAGGCAACGCGATGTAAGCGCTCATCCACGGGCATCGGTAATTCGGCCGAGATTTGCTGAGCTTCACTGAGAATATCGAGCAGCAAAACGGCCATGCTGCGCTGAGTGGCTGGCCGGTATTCCGCACTGAACAGCCCGGCTATCAGCTCTTTGAACAACGCTGTCGCCATAATGACGTGAACCTCTTCTTTCCGTTTAAAAGACCCGCATTGCGATATCAGCGCAGGGCTAAACCAGACTGCGCGCAGCTCCGTTGCGGATAACACGCTGTAGGTATGCTCCTGAAAGGGAGGGATCCACAGCGCGCGCTGCGGCGGTATGACCCAACGCTTATTGCCGGTTTCGACCAGCATCACCCCTTTGATGGCAAACAAAAGCTGTCCCTGTGAATGCTGGTGAGGCGGATCCACTTCGCCGCGCGTATAGCTAATAGCCCCTCTGGACCATCCGATGTCATCGTCATGAATTGGCGTTTTATCGATAACGGTTGGCATCTCACATTCCTCCCTTCCACTTATGATGCTGCTTGTACACGTAACCGGAGAGAGACGCAATGCACATTCAATTTATCATTCATGAACATTTCGAAGCGCCGGGCGCCTATGAAATCTGGGGGAAAAGCCGCGGCCATACTCTGAGCTACACCAGAGTTTATCAGAGCGATCCTTTACCCGAGGAGCTGGGGAGCACGGACCTGCTTATCATCATGGGAGGCCCGCAGTCCCCCGCTACCACGCCTGAGGAATGCCCCTGGTTCGATGCACAGGCGGAAAAGGCACTCATCAGCCGCGCGATAGAGGCAGGTAAAACGGTGATAGGCGTCTGTCTTGGCTCGCAGCTTATCGGCGAAGCGCTGGGGGCAGCGTTTAGCCATAGCCCGGAAAAAGAGATCGGCAAATTTCCCGTCAGGCTCACCGATGCAGGCAAGGCGAACCCGCTGTTTGCGGATTTTGGCCACGAATTGAACGTCGGTCACTGGCATAACGACATGCCAGGGTTGACGCCGCAGGCTAAAGTGCTGGCTTACAGCGAGGGCTGCCCCCGTCAGATCGTGGAATATGGCGAACGGGTTTACGGTTTTCAGTGCCATATGGAGCTGACGCCGGAGGTTGTAGAGTTGCTGATTGAGCATTCGCAGAATGACCTCAGCCGCGCGGATGAATTCCGTTTTGTCGAAACGGCGGAAAAACTCCGCTCGCATGATTATCGCGAAATGAACCAGGTGCTGTTTTCTTTTCTCGATAAACTGACCGCCTGACGCTGATGCCTTCTCTGGCGCGTTACTACGCCAGTGCAATTCCTTTCCTCTAAACTATTGCCTGCACCAGTAAGATGATACCGGACGTTCCATTCCGGAATGTCTGGTATGCTCAAAATTCATGATGTGATCCGTGGCACATTTTTAGGTTTAATTGTATGATGAATGCGTTTCAGCAAGGACTATCACCATGAGCAAAACATTGAACATTATCTGGCAATATCTGCGCGCATTCGTCCTGATTTACGCCTGCCTGTATGCCGGGATTTTCATCGCGTCGCTGCTGCCCATCACCATTCCCGGCAGCATTATCGGCATGCTGATCCTCTTCGTGTTGCTGGCGCTGCAAATCCTGCCCGCAAAATGGGTCAATCCCGGCTGCTTCGTCCTCATTCGCTATATGGCGCTGCTTTTCGTGCCTATCGGCGTCGGGGTCATGCAGTATTTTGATTTGCTCAAGGCCCAGTTCGGCCCGATTGTTGTCTCCTGCGCGGTGAGTACGCTGGTGGTTTTCCTGGTCGTGAGCTGGAGTTCGCATCTGGTGCATGGCGAACGTAACGTGATTGGGGAGAAAACAAAAAAATGATGGCCAATATCTGGTGGTCGCTGCCGCTCACCCTCGCAGTATTCTTCGCCGCACGTAAGCTTGCCGCGCGTTTCAAAATGCCGTTGCTGAACCCGCTGCTGGTGGCAATGGTGGTGATTATTCCGTTCCTGCTGCTCACCGGCATTCCTTACGAACGCTACTTTGCCGGCAGCAAAATTTTAAACGACCTGCTGCAGCCCGCCGTTGTGGCGCTCGCCTTTCCTTTATACGAGCAGCTACACCAGATCCGCGCCCGCTGGAAATCCATCATTACCATCTGCTTTGTCGGCAGCCTGGTGGCGATGATCACCGGCACGTCGGTGGCGCTGTTGATGGGGGCCTCGCCGCAGATTGCCGCCTCTATTCTGCCTAAATCGGTGACCACGCCTATTGCGATGGCGGTTGGGGGTAGCCTCGGCGGTATTCCGGCAATCAGCGCGATGTGCGTTATTTTCGTCGGTATTCTCGGCGCGGTGTTTGGCCACAGCCTGCTGAACGGTATGCGCATTCATACTAAAGCGGCACGAGGTCTGTCGATGGGGACAGCTTCCCACGCCCTGGGCACTGCCCGCTGCGCGGAGCTGGATTATCAGGAAGGGGCGTTTAGCTCGCTGGCGCTGGTGATCTGCGGGATTATCACCTCCCTGCTGGCCCCGTTCATTTTCCCGCTTATTCTGGCGGTGATGGGCTAAAATTTGCGATGCGTCGCGCAAATTTCATTTTGTTTTCATAAGTTGCATACATAATGAGAAGTGGATCACATATAAAGCCCTGACGGCTCCGTAAACTACCGATCCATTAACCTTTATGAGGCAAACGCCATGCACCCACGTTTTCAAGCTTCTTTCGCCCAGCTTGCAGAGAATTTGCAGTCAGCCCTGGCTCCCGTTCTGGCAGATGCACACTTCCCCGCCCTGCTGACCGCGGAGCAGGTCACGATGCTGAAACAAGCAACGGGACTGGACGAAGACGCGCTGGCTTTCGCACTGCTCCCCCTGGCTGCCGCCTGCGCGCGGGCCGATCTCTCCCATTTTAACGTCGGGGCCATTGCGCGCGGCGTCAGCGGAACCTGGTACTTCGGCGGCAATATGGAGTTCCTGGGCGCGACCATGCAGCAAACGGTTCACGCCGAGCAGAGCGCCATCAGCCACGCCTGGCTGCGCGGTGAAAAAGCCCTGAGCGCCATTACCGTTAACTACACTCCGTGCGGCCACTGCCGTCAGTTTATGAACGAGCTGAACAGCGGGCTGCAGCTGCGCATCAACCTGCCGGGCCGCGCGCCGCACACGCTGGGCGATTATCTGCCTGACGCATTTGGTCCGAAAGATCTGGAGATCAAAACGCTGCTGATGGACGATCAGGACCACGGTTTCGGCCTGTCCGGCGATGACCTGAGCCAGGCGGCGATTACCGCCGCCAACAAGAGCCACACGCCGTACAGCAAGTCCCCGAGCGGCGTGGCGCTGCAGTGCCGCGATGGCCGAATCTTCACCGGCAGCTATGCGGAAAACGCCGCGTTTAACCCAACGCTGCCGCCGCTGCAGGGCGCACTCAACCTGCTGAGCCTGAACGGCTATGATTATCCGGACATTCAGCGCGCCATTCTGGCTGAGATTGCCGATGCACCGCTGATCCAGTGGGATGCCACCGCCGCAACGCTCAAAGCGCTGGGCTGTACGACGATTGACCGCGTACTGCTGGCGTAATCCTTCCGGCGGGCAGAAATGCCCGCCAGTTTGCTGAAAAACCCCTCAGTTGAGTCGCTGTTTCTTGCGCTAACCAGGCGGGTAAAGTAGCCTGAGTTAAATTTCACCTTCGGTACGAGCCATCTGCATGTTAAAGCGCGTTTTTTACAGCCTGTCTGTCCTGGTCGGCATACTGCTGTTGATCGTGCTGGGTCTCGACCGCTGGATGAGCTGGAAAACCGCCCCCTACATCTTTGATGACCTGCAGGACCTGCCCTATCGTCAGGTTGGGGTGGTGCTTGGCACCGCCAAGTATTACCGCACCGGCGTCATCAATCAGTATTACCGTTACCGCATTCAGGGCGCGCTGAACGCCTACAACAGCGGCAAGGTGAACTACCTGCTGCTGAGCGGCGATAACGCCCTGCAAAGCTACAATGAACCGGTGACGATGCGTAAGGACCTGATTGCTGCGGGCGTGGATCCGGCCGATATCGTGCTCGACTACGCCGGGTTCCGCACCCTGGACTCCATCGTGCGCACGCGCAAAGTCTTCGACACCAACGACTTCATCATCATCACCCAGCGCTTCCACTGCGAGCGCGCGCTGTTTATCGCCCTGCATATGGGCATTCAGGCGCAGTGCTACGCGGTGCCGTCGCCAAAAGATATGCTGAGCGTGCGCGTGCGCGAGTTCGGCGCCCGCTTTGGTGCCCTGGCCGATCTGTATATCTTCAAACGCGAACCGCGCTTTTTAGGCCCTCTGGTGCCGATTCCGGCGATGCACGAAGTGCCGGAAGACGCGCAGGGTTATCCGGCCGTCACGCCTGAGCAGCTGCTGGATATGCAGAAAAAAGAGAAATAGCGGGACCGCCTTTATACTTTCTTTACGGCCGGCCTGACGCTTTTTATCTCCCCTTTACGTCTGCTCTTTTAAGCTGAGTTCACTGCCGCTACGGCTTCATTGAAGAATGACTATGAACTCGATAATGAATGCGTTTTTCCTCAAAAGTCTCCGCCCGTACTTTAACTTTCCCGGTTTATCACTCCCTGGCGCACTTACTTCTGGTCTCTGGCTGGATGAAAAAATAGACGCCCTGCAGCACAACGTTGCCGTGGAAGTGGCCGATTATCTGGAACGTTACCCGCAAACGAAACATGTTGACGTTTATCTGAACGATATCAACGGCACGATGCGCGGCAAGCGCCTCTCGGTAGAGAGCATGCTGAATCTGGAAAAAGGCTGTTATTTTCCGCTTTCCGTCTACTCAATGGACCAGAAGGGAAAAATCGCCGCCCCGCTTTATGATGAACCCGACCGGCTGTGCGTCCCGGTCGCCGGCTCTTTGCGCCCCTGTCCGCAGGATCCAGAGCACACGGCGCAGATCCTGCTGACGATGAAAGACAGCGACGGTAACCCCTGCCCGCTTGAGCCGCGCGTGATACTGCAGAACGTACTGGCCCGCTTCCACCAGCACGACCTCTTCCCGGTTATTGCACCTGAAATTGAGTTCTATCTGACGGGACATAACGATCGCGATCCGCAAAATCAGGGCTGTTTTCATATGGATACCTCGTCGGTGCATGCGGCGCTGTTTGACGAGCTGGAACAGCTGGCCCACCTGCAGCGCATCCCGCTGTCAGGGGTCGTGGCGGAAGCCGAGTCCGGACAGTACGAATTAAACCTGAAGCACAGCCATCGCGTCGTTGAGGTCTGCGATAACGTGCTGGCGCTTCGTCGCCTGACCCGTTACGTTGCTGAAAAGCACGGTCTGCAGGCCAACTTTATGGCTAAGCCTTTCAGCCAGCTTGCCGGCAGCGGCCTGCACTTCCATTTCAGCCTGAACAATCGTCACGGCGAAAACGTCTTTGCTTCCCCGGTGAACGCGCTTAACAGCATGATACGTTTGTGCGTCGCGGGCCAGATGGCGCTGATGCCCGCCTCCGTCGCCATTCTTGCGCCAGGCGTCAACGCGTTTCGTCGCCTGCGTAAAAGCCTGACGGAACCCGTCTTTAACTCCTGGGGCTATAACACCCGCTCCGCCGCCCTGCGTATTCCCTGCTCGGATGAGAGTAACCGTCGTATCGAGTACCGGCTGGCCGGGGCCGATGCGAATCCGTATCTGGTGGCGGCCACTATCCTGACCGGCATGCTGTACGGGCTGGAACATATCGACGAGGGGGATCTCCCTGAACCGCAGCACGACCAACCGGAACTGCCGCTGTTCCAGCAGGAGGCGATTGAGGCCTTTGCCCGCTGTCAGTATCTCACCGACAGCCTGGGCGATGCCTTTTCCGAACAGTGGGTCGCCTGCAAGCTCTCTGAACTCGACTGGTTTGAGCGCATTGTGACCCGAGAGGAGTCCCATCTGGCATAGAGCATAAAAAAAGCCCGCTCGGTGAGCGGGCCGGGTATGGAGAGAGACGATTACTTCTTACGGGCGTACTTCAGTGAATCCAGCGCAACCGCGAAGATAATGATGGCGCCCTTGATGATGTACTGCCAGTACGGGTTCACGCCGATATAGGTCAACCCGTAGTTGATGACGGTGAAAATGATCACACCGGTCACCACGCCCAGTACCGTACCCACACCGCCGCTGAAGGAGACGCCGCCCACCACGCAGGCTGCGATCGCATCCAGCTCATACATGAAGCCGAGGTTGTTGGTTGCAGAGCCGATACGGCCCGCTTCCAGCATCCCACCGAAGGCGTAGAACACGCCGGACAGGGCATAGATGATGAGCAGGTTCAGAGCTACGTTAACGCCGGAGACTTTCGCCGCTTCCGGGTTACCGCCGATGGCGAAGATGTTTTTGCCGAAGCGCGTTTTGTTCCACAGGATCCAGACGAAGGCCACCGCAATCAGCGCATAGAAGGTGATGTACGACAGGCGGAAGCTGCCAAGCGCAATAAACCCTTGCGTAAAGGTCGAGAAGCCGCTGTCAAAGCCCGAGATTGGCGAAGCGCCGACGAAGTCGTAGTACAGGGAGTTGATACCGTAAACGATGATCATCGTACCCAAGGTGGTGATAAACGGCGTCACGTTCAGGTAGGCGATGATAATTCCGTTGATCAGACCAATCACCGCACCGATGGCGCAGACAATCAGGATCACCACGAAAATCGGCATGGTGGCCATTTCCGGGAAGACCTTGTTAGCGTTTTCCATCGACTGCAGCAGAGTTGCCGCGATAACCGCCGCCAGACCCACCTGGCGACCGGCAGAAAGGTCCGTCCCCTGGGTCACGATCAGGCCCGCCACGCCCAGCGCAATGATAATACGCACGGAGGACTGGGTCAGAATGTTACTCAGGTTCAGCAGGCTTAAGAACGTAGGGTCCTGGAAAATGATGATTGCCAGCAAGACTAAAAGAACAACGTAAATACCGCCTTCTTTCAGGTAAGTGAGAAAACTTTTTTTATTTAACGCACTCATGAGGAGCCCCTGATCTTAAAGGTGCAAAGACGCAAGACGCAAAATTTCGTTTTGCGTTGTCGTTTTGGTGTCAACAATACCGGCGACGAGACCATTGCTCATAACCAGAATACGGTCCGTGATCCCTAACAATTCCGGCATTTCGGAAGAAATAATAATGATCCCTTTATTCTTTTTCGCCAGCTCGGCAATCAGCTGATAAATTTCAAACTTCGCGCCGACGTCAATACCGCGGGTAGGTTCATCCAGCATCAGAATTTCTGGCTGGGTTAATAACCAACGGCCGATAATCACTTTCTGCTGGTTACCGCCTGACAGCGAACCAATTTGGGTGCGATGGCCTGGCGTTTTCACGCGCATGGAGTCAATCACCCATTGGGTATCGCTCTTCATGCGGGAGTTATCCAGCAGCCCGACTTTGTTTTTGTAATTGCGAATGTTAGAAATTAACGAGTTAAAGTTAATATCCAGATAAGCATAAATACCGGTCGACCGACGCTCTTCCGTCACCAGCGCGAAACCATTATTAATAGCTTCGTTGGCGTTGTGGTTGTTAATTTTCTTACCGTGCAGCGTAATGGTGCCTTGAGCCTTCTCACGGATACCAAACAGGGTTTCGACGATATCGGTACGTTTTGCCCCGACCAGGCCGGCAATCCCCAGGATTTCACCTTTATGCAGGTCGAAGGAGACATCGCGTATAGACGGCTGACGTAACGAGGTCAGGTTGCGCACTTCCAGAATCACTTCACCCGGCTTGTTTTCTTTGTCAGGGAAGCGCTGGTTCAGGGAACGGCCGACCATCATGGCGATGATCTTGTCCATGTCCAGCCCTTCCAGCGGCTGCGTGGCAATCCACTGACCGTCGCGCAGGATGGTGATCTCATCGCACAGCTGGAAGATCTCTTCCATTTTGTGTGAGATGTACACAATGCCGCAGCCGCGATCTTTTAGCTTACGAATAATGGTAAAAAGGTGGTTAACCTCTTTTTCCGTTAATGACGATGTCGGTTCGTCCATGATGACGATTTTCGCATCATAGGAGAACGCTTTGGCGATTTCGATCATCTGCATCTGGGAGACGGATAATGTTCCCACGCGGGCGCGCGGATCGATATCAATATCCAGCTCGTCGAAAATCGCTTTGGTGTCGCGATACATTTTGTCCTGATCGACAAAGACACCTTTGGTTGGATAACGTCCCAACCACATGTTATCCATAACTGAACGCTGCAGCACCAGGTTTAATTCCTGGTGAACCATCGAGATACCGTTTTCCAGTGCTTCTTTCGCTGAATGGAAATCGATCTCTTTCCCCTGAAAAAGAATGCTGCCAGAATCTTTTTGATAGATCCCAAAAAGACATTTTAATAATGTTGATTTACCCGCACCGTTCTCCCCCATTAAGGCATGAATAGAGTGAGGACGAACTTTTAAATTAACATTATCGAGTGCCTTAACGCCGGGAAATGACTTGTTGATACCGCTCATTTCCAACAGGTATTCACCGGATGACTGAGTTGTTGTGCTGACCATAATTATACCTTGTTGGCCTCGCATATCGCGTTATAAAAGGGCGCAACGAATTGCGCCCAGTGGAGACAGTACCGCTAACTTATTTACCGATAAACTCAGCCAGGTTGGACTGGTCTACGCCCACGTAAGGTACGCGAACGATTTTGTTGTCAATTTTCCAGTTGGTGCCATCTGCCGCGCCTTTGCCATCGGCGAGGTTTTTCGCCAGATCGAAGGTGGCTTTCGCCTGGTTGTTGGCATCGTTCAGCACGGTACCGGCCATCGCACCGGATTTAACCAGCGCCAGCGCTTCTGGCAGTGCATCCACGCCGAATACCGGGATTGAGGATTTGTTGTGTGCTTTCAGCGCTTCTACCGCACCCATTGCCATCGCATCGTTGTTGGCGATAACGACTTCGATTTTGTTGGCATTAGGGCCGGACAGCCATGCGTCCATCTTATCTTTCGCCTGAGCGGTATCCCACATCGCGGTATCTAACGCCAGCTGCTGGGTTTTCAGGCCCTTGTCGTTCAGCTCTTTGATAACGTAGGTAGTACGCGCTTCAGCATCCGGGTGGCCTGGCTCGCCTTTCAGCAGCACGAACTGAATCTGACCGTCTTTATTCAGGTCCCAGTTCGGGTTCGCCGCCCAGTGTTTCGCGATCAAATCGCCCTGAATAATACCGGACTCTTTGGAGTCAGTACCGACGTAATACGCTTTGTCGTAGCTATCCAGCGCCTTACGGGAAGGTTCTTTGTTGAAGAAGACGATCGGCACGTTCTGACCGCGCGCTTTTTCAATGACCGTGCCTGCTGCAGCCGGGTCAACCAGGTTGATGGCCAGGGCTTTCACGCCTTTCGCCAGCAGAACGTCGATCTGGTCGTTCTGTTTGGACTGGTCATTCTGGGAGTCGTTCATCAGCAGCTGAACGTCTGGCGCTGCTTTCGCATCTTTCTCAATCGCTTTACGCACAACAGACATGAAGTTGTCGTCGTATTTATAGATGGTCACACCAATACGGGTATCCGCAGCGTGCGCTGCTGCACCAAAAAGCATGCTTGCCATTACAGCAGACAGGGTCAACACCTTCTTATTCATGGTATCTCCGGTTTTTTTATGCAGGGTAGTTCTTGTGAATAACGATCGGCGGGCAGGTGTTAATAAAACGTTACTGACAGCCGAAGTTCACTTATAAAATTTCTCTCTTCCGTGTTCGGTAACGCTCCAGAAATGCGTTTTATTCGTTGTTTGCGGCACATTGGCTATAGTGAAAGTGAATAATCACTGTTACATAGCGTTTCAGCCCCTAAAACGCTGACATCATAGTCAGCGCCTTGTTAAGATACTGTGAATTTACTCACAGATTGAAAACGGTTACATCACCTGATCTAATCAGTTAGTGATCGGAACCACAATTTGCCGGGCCGCGACGGAGTGGCGACGTACTAAAGTCGGCATGAAACAGTGCGTTGCGCCCGGATCCAGCAGCCCTGCCGCTCCCTGTAATGCCAACTCAGTCGCCAGTTTCGCCATAGAGGCAATGGGGTAGCGCACCGTTGTCAGCTGCGGGTCGGTGTAACGGGCAATCGGGATATCATCAAAACCAATGAGTGATAAATGCTGTGGCACCGCAATGCCGTTATCCTTCAGTGCCGTTAGGGCGCCAGCCGCCATGCTGTCGTTATAGGCAAACACCGCAGAAAGCTGCAGATTGCGACCCAGCAGCTCCACCATTGCCGCCTCACCGCCCTGCATGTCCGGCGTGCCGGTCCCCACCCAGCTTTCGGATGGCGTAATGCCGTGCTCTTTCAGGGCATTTTGCCACCCCTCGCGCCGCAGTTCGTCATCTTCAATCTGATGGCTGGAGGCCAGATAACCGATCCGCTGATGCCCGTTGTTGATGAGCATTTTCGTGGCCATCATGGCGCCGCTGACGTTATCCAGCCCGACGCAGCGGTGGGCATAGCCGGGGACAATGCGGTTGATCAGCACCATGCCCGGGATCTGCTCCATCAATCCGGTTAGCTCTTCATCGCTCAAGGCTTTTGAATGGACAATCAGGGCGTTACAGCGCTGGCGGATCAGCACTTCAATGGCATGGCGCTCTTTTTCCGCCTCATGATAGCTGTTGCCGATCAGGACATATTTCTGATGCTGCTGTGCCACCATGTCGACCGCTTTCACCAGCGCGCCGAAAAAGGCATCCGAGACATCCATCACCACCACGCCGATGGTGTCACTGACCTGCGTCGCAAGCGCCTGGGCATTGGCATTTGGCCGGTACCCGAGCTGGGTCACGGCTTTCATTACGGTTTCTCGGGTTTCAGGGCTGACCAGCGCGCTATTGTTCAGCACGCGTGAGACGGTAGCCACAGAAACGCCCGCCTGACGGGCGACGTCACGAATGGTGATCATATTCACCATCCTTCAAAGGATTGCAGCAACTCACAGACACCCCCTGTGTTTAGCAAGGTGGCTATTTTGGCAGCGAGAGAAAGGGGACTACGTGAAGAAGCTCACAGTCATGAAAACGCTTACATCCGTTTTGTTAATGATTGTGATCCAGATCGTTATCTGGATGTGTTTTTCAATGATACCCCTGACGCATATGCGGTTAACTGACGCCACACCCACTCCAGCGGCCCCTGGCGGAAATAGCGTAGCCAGAGAACAGAAAACGCCAGGTTTACCACCCAGACCGGAATAACAAACGCCAGCAGCGTAAGGCGGTCGAATTTCATAAACAGGCCAAAACGATAGAAAAGCGTGGTACATATGAGCGTTTGCAGGAGGTAATTGCTCAACGCCATTCGGCCCACGCAGGCGATAGCGCTGACAATCCACAGGCGGGAAAGCGTTGGCCAGAAGCCATAGATCAGCGCCGCGTAGCCGATGGTCTGGAACGGCGCGCTCAGTTCACGCGGCACCTGGAGCAGAAACGCGCACCAGCGGTAATCCCAGTGAATATGCCACTGCACAATCACCGCCGGGAGGTTAATCAGCACGCCGAGCAGCACCAGACCGGCGCCGGTACGACGATAGTGACGCAGGCTGAATTCTCCTTTCAGCCAGCCGGTGCGCATCAATGACGCGCCCATCAGCATCATGCCCGCCAGCTGCCAGCCGTATTGCGCGCCCAGCGCAAGGAGGTTGTCCCCCAGCATATCCGCACGGTTGCTTATCGCTTCCGTACCGCCTTTCAGCTTCCAGAACTGTTCGTACTGCAGGTTAGCGGCATCCGGGATCCATGAACGGTTTGTCGCCTCGCCGGAGATCATCCCCAGCAATAGCAGGACGCCAAGCCCCATCACATACAGCATCACGCCGGTGTTAAACAGGCTTTTTACGCTGTGCGCATCGCGAATGAGACGCCAGCAGATGAGCCCGACTAACCCATACGCGAGAAGAATATCGCCGTCCCAGAAGAACAGGCCGTGGATAAAGCCGAGGAGAACCAGCAGCGTCAGGCGCGACTGGATCCAGCGCGTACCGCGTTTTAGGAGAAGCTGCAGGCCTGCGCCAAACAGCAGGGCAAAGAGCGTGAGGAATTTGACCTGCGCAAAGAGGTCGAGGATCGCCCACGTCCAGGCATCACTGCGCGTGATGTCGCCATACCACGCAGGATTGAGATAAGCCGCCTTCGGCAAACCGAAGGCGGCGATATTAAGCAGCAGGATACCGAGAATGGCGACGCCGCGAACAAAATCGAGCGTGACGTTTCGCTCCATGGTCCCTGCCCTGTAAGACTTAGTTGTGATGACGTACGGCGCGCAGGAACTCCTGGCGGGTATTCTGGCTTGACTTAAACAGGCCGCCCAGCGAGGTGGTGGTCGTTGCACTGGTCGCATCACGCACGCCGCGCGCCTTCACGCAGTAGTGAACCGCGTCGATAGAGACGGCCACGTTATTGGTGCCCAACAGCGTTTGCAGCGCGGTCAGGATCTGCTGCGTCAGACGCTCCTGCACCTGCGGACGCTGGGCAAAGAACTGCACGATGCGGTTGATCTTCGACAGGCCAATCACCGTATCTTTGGGGATATACGCCACGGTCGCTTTACCGTCGATGGTCACGAAATGGTGTTCGCAGGTGCTGGTCAGCGTGATATCGCGCACCGTCACCATCTCATCCACTTTCATCTTGTTTTCAATGACGGTGATTTTCGGGAAGTTGGCGTAATCCAGGCCGGAGAAAATTTCGTCGACGTACATTTTCGCGATGCGGTGCGGCGTCTCCATCAGACTGTCGTCACTCAGATCGAGATTCAGCAGCTCCATGATTTCGGTCATATGACCGGCAATCAGACGCTTGCGGGTTTCATTGTCCAAATCCTGTACGGGCGGACGCAGTGGCGTTTCAAGACCGCGCGCAACCAGGGCTTCGTGGACCAGGGCAGCTTCTTTACTGAGTGATGACATTTTGTTCTCCTGCAGGTGTGGCGTCTTTTGCCCTCGTTGTGGCAAAAGTATGCGCTCATTGTGCGTGAGGCGACGCACATAATCCAGTATTCACGACGATAATTATTGCAATTGCTGTTGCCTTTCAGCGTGACGATTCCAGACCAACGCTCCTCCAACGAACAGCGCAATGCCCGCCAGGCCAAGCGCGGGCTCCAGCCGGTGGGTAAGCCAGGTTGATAACGCCGAGGTGACCGGCCCAATCAACTGACCAATCGCATACCCGGTGGTGAGCAGGCCTGCCATATAGCGCGTGTGGTTTGGCGCCAGCTCGCGACCGTATAAAAGAGAGAGCTGCACGGCACACAAAAAGCCGCCGCCCACCAGCAGCCCACCCGTCAGCAATCCGCCAATCCCCGGCAGCAGCCAGGCCGCCAGCACGCCCGCCCCCTGTAACCACAGGACTATAGCCAGCCTGCGGTTAGCCGTTGAGGTATGGCGTAAAAGAATACTGAGCGCTATCCCCACCACGGCGGCGATACCAAAAATCGGCCAGACGAACTGCGCAAACAGGCTGCCGGGAAAACGCACCGCCGCCATTTGCGACAGGAATGTCGCCGGGAGGATATATCCAAAGCCAGCCAGACTGTAGCTCCAGACCAGGCGTTTTAAATCCGCCGTCAGCACCAGCGGCTCTGGTGCGGTGCCCGGTCGATGGAGCTGCCCGGATCGCGGCAGGTAGCGCGCCACCAGCGCAATCAGCACCAGCGCCAGCACGCCGTAGATTTGCCATGCCGCCCCGGCCGAAAGGGATTTCGCCTGGATGTAGACGGCGAGCAGCCCGCTCAGGGCAATGCCCGCCCCCGGTCCGGCAAATACGGCAGCGCTCAGGCCCGGTTTACCCAACTGCCCAAGCCGTTCGTTAGTCCAGGCGGCAATCAGTACCATCGACCAGCCGCTCATGCAGCCAATCACAAAACGCAGCAGGCCGTGTACGACGGCGTTATCCGCCGCCGCGGAGAGCAGCGTCAGCGCCACCGCGCCGGTGATGCCAAGCCAGAGGCGCGTTTCCACAAAGCGGTGCGCGCGCATGGCATCCCATGCGCCCACCAGATAGCCCAGATAGTTCATCGCCGCGACCAGACCCGCGCTGGTCAGCGTAAGCTGCCCGGAAGCAATCATCAGCGGCACCTGAGGCGTAAAGGCAAAGCGCCCTATCCCCATCGCCACCACCAGGACGACAAACCCACTGAGCGCAATACGCAGCGCCATGACCGCTCCAATTGTTAAAGAAAAGTAAATTTATGATGCAGCATCTGGCCGTCAGGCGAAAGTGAAAGTTGCTCACAGGTCAATGAAAAGGCTGTATTATGGTTTTTATGAATACGCATTCTCATTAAGGAGCCCTGCATGGAACTGCTCGAAGAGCACCGTTGTTTTGAAGGTCGACAGCAGCGCTGGCGGCATGACTCCACCGTCCTGAACTGTGCGATGACGTTCAGCATTTTCCTGCCGCCGACGGAAAATCCGCCGGTTCTGTTCTGGCTTTCCGGCCTGACCTGCAACGACGAAAACTTCACCACCAAAGCGGGGGCGCAGCGTATTGCCGCCGAGCTCGGTATTGCGCTGGTGATGCCTGATACCAGCCCGCGCGGCGATGATGTGGCCGACGATGCGGGATACGATCTGGGCAAAGGCGCCGGATTTTATCTCAATGCCACCGAGCAGCCCTGGGCGCGCCACTATCGCATGTATGATTACCTTCGCGATGAACTTCCTGCGCTGGTGCAGTCGCAGTTTGCGGTTGGCGAGCGCTGCGCGATCAGCGGCCACTCGATGGGCGGACACGGGGCGCTCATCATGGCGCTGAAAAATCCGGGGAAATACGTCAGCGCGTCGGCCTTTGCGCCGATTGTGAACCCAACGCAGGTGCCGTGGGGGCAGAAAGCCTTCACACACTATTTGGGTGAGGATGCGGAAAAATGGCAGGCATGGGACAGCTGCGCGCTGATGCTGGCCAGCAAAGCTGAAGAGGCCATTCCCACCCTTATCGATCAGGGTGATGCGGACCAGTTTCTCGCCGGACAGCTGCAGCCTGCGGTGCTGGCAGAAGCGGCACGCCAGAAAGACTGGCCGCTGACGCTGCGCATTCAGCCGGGATACGATCACAGCTATTACTTCATCGCGTCCTTTATTGAGGATCATCTTCGCTTCCATGCGGAGCATTTGTTTGGCTAAGTGCAGCCGATTGCCGGGTGGCGGCTTCGCCTTACCCGGCCTACATTCGTGGGTTTTGTAGGCCCGGCAAGCGAAGCGCCACCGGGCATCCAGGCTACATCAGAACTTATAATCCACGCCCACAAAGTAGCGACGGCCATCTTCCGTGTAGCTGTAATCGTCACGGCTCAGATCTTTGTCCAGCAGGTTCTGCACGCCCGCGCGTAGCTTAACGGCTTTCGTTACCTGCCACGCGGCGCCGGTATTCCAGATGACATAGCCACCCGGCGTTGGAGCACTGCTGGTCAGCGCGCGTTTCTCACCGGTGTAGTTACCCTGAACATAGAACGACCAGTCCTGCGTTGCCTTCCAGTCAACGGTCCCGTTGGCGGTGTGGAACGGCAGATCGGACAGCGGCTTGTTGCCGCCGTTGCTGATATCACGACCGTCGTTGTAGGTGTAGTTCAGCGTCACCTTCCAGTCTTCAGCAACCGGGAACTTTACCTCTGTTTCCACCCCGCGGATGCGCGCCTTGTTAACGTTGTAGTAGCGGAAAATCGGTTCACCGTCCGCATTCAGGCCAACGTAGTTAGTGTAGCCCTGGGCCTGTTTCGCATTGGCCGTACGGCTGATGCTGATGCGGTCATCGACGTTATTCTGGAAGGTGGTGACGCTGGCCTGCACGCCCTCTAACCAGCCCTCTTCCCCGCTGTAGTAGAGACCGAATTCGAAGCTCTCGCTGGTTTCCGGTTTCAGGTCGGGGTTACCAACAATCTCACAGGCACCGCGGCACGAGCCGGTGACCCAGTCCGGGCTCAGCTGCAGCAGTGACGGCGCTTTAAACGCGGTCGCCCAGCCCCCTTTCACCGTTACGGTATCGGTCGCGTTGTAGACCAGATAGGCGCGCGGGCTCCAGTGGTCGCCGTAGGTATCATGGTCGTCCATACGGATGCCGGTGGTCAGTGCCAGAGGTTCAAAAATACGCCACTCGTCCTCCAGGAACAGGGCATACTGGCTTGTCGACGTACTGCTGCTGGAACCGCCCGTCAGGTTGACAGGATCCTTCAGCTTATCGTGACGCCATTCGCCGCCGAAGGTCAGTAGCTGGTTGATTTCGCCCAGCGGCAGCACGTATTTCCCGTCCACCGCGTTGCTCTCGGAGGTGATCGGATTGCTGTTGCCCGGGTTCTTGTTATCTACCTTTTCGCCGTAAACCTTCAGCTCGCTGTTGCCGACGCCCCAGCGGCCGTTGTGGCTGAGCGAGTAGTTCTGCCGCTCAAGGCGGTTTTTGTCGAGGGAATCAGAGTCACGATCCTGACGGTCGAAACCGTAGCCCGCCGTAAAGTCATGATTTTCAGACGGCGTCCAGGCGAATTCAACATTCGCATCGCGGCTGGTAAAGCCTTCAATGCGCGGCGTTTCACCGCTCGCCGTGGTAGAGGACTTCTGCTGACCGTCTTTCTCACGCTTCGCGAGGCTACCGTAGGCTTTCAGCCCCAGCAGACCGTCCACCAGCGGACCGCTGGTATAGAACTGACCGTTATACGTGTCGCCACGGTCGCGATGTTCCTGAATTGTGGAATCGGCGCTCAGAGTGCCCGTCCATTTCTGGCCGATTTTTTTGGTGATAATGTTTACCACGCCGCCCAGCGCATCGGAGCCGTAAAGAGAAGACATCGGTCCGCGCACCACTTCGATTCGTTCGATGGCGTCAACCGGCACCCAGTTGAGGTCGAAATCATTATGGCGGAACACCGCGTTACGGGAATTGACGCGCTTGCCGTCGATCAGGATCAGCGTGTAGCTGCTGTCCAGTCCACGGATACTTACCCCTTTACGGTTGTCCCCTTCGCTCGTGAGCTGAACGCCCGGCACATCCCGTAACACATCTTTCAGGTTCTGAACGGGTTTGCGCTGCAAATCTTCCTGGGTAATCACGCTGATGCTTGCCGGTGCGTCTTTCAGGTTTTGCTCGGTCGCGGAGGCCGTTACAACCATTGTGTCGCCGGATTCCGCTGCGATAACAGGCAGGGCCAAGGACATTGCGGACGCGCACAGTCCTCCCCTGACGAAGGGATTCAACCTAAACATTCCATATCTCCATGAGGTAAATACAACTAAATCAAATCATTATTGCTCACAGCGTCTTCCCTGCCGCCCACATCTGGGGTGGGTCGGTGACACGCTTATTTTTGATAACGATAAAGCAAACGATAATTATTATCAATTAAATTGTTAAGAAATATATCTTTGTTTCAGGATACGGGAATAAAAAAACCCGCTCGAATGAGCGGGTTAAAAGAGAGGAAGTGCGGTTATTGTTTAAATCGTTCCGGGAATTCCATTTCACTGTAGCGAACGAATTTTGTTCCTTTCGTCAGCTTGTAGCCAAACCAGATAACGAGGAACAGCGGAATACCAATGTAGGTCGCCGTGACGGCGCCCCAGTCAATGGTGTCCGCCAGGAACGCTTCATAGTTCTGTCCCAGCGTAATGATCAGGCACAGAATGAACGCGAAAATGGGACCCAGCGGGAAGAACCCTGAGCGATACGGCAGCGAGTTAATATCGTGACCCTGTTTGACGAAGCCACGGCGGAAACGGTAGTGGCTAATGGCAATCCCCAGCCAGGCAATAAAGCCCGTCATCCCGGACGTGTTAAGCAGCCACAGGTACACCGTCTGGTTGCCAAACATAGAGGTCAGGAAGCACAGACCGGCGATCACCGTAGTGGCGTACAGCGCGTTACGCGGTACGCCGCCACGGGACAGCTTCGCGAAAATACGCGGTGCTTTACCGTCGCATGCCAGCGTGTAGAGCATACGGGTGGACGCGTACATCCCGGAGTTACCGGCTGAAAGCACAGCGGTCAGGATAACGGCGTTCATCACTGCCGCGGCTGAAAGCAGACCGGCGTGCTGGAAGACCAGCGTGAACGGACTGACGCTAATGTCTTTAACGTCATTACGCAGCAGGCTTGGATCGGTGTACGGAATGATCAGGCTGATAATCAGGATCGCGAACACATAGAACAGCAGGATACGCCAGAAGACCTGACGAACCGCGCGCGGAATATTCTTCTCCGGGTTCTCTGACTCACCGGCAGCGATACCAATCAGCTCGGTCCCCTGGAAGGAGAAGCCGACAATCATCGCCACGCCAATCATTGCCGACAGTCCACCGGCAAACGGCGCATCGCCTGTTGTCCAGTTACTCCAGCCCGCAGGTTCTGCGCCTTTGAAAATACCAACGATCATCGCCACACCGACGACGATAAAGATGATGACAGTTGCCACTTTGATCAAAGAGAACCAGTATTCCGCTTCGCCGAAACCGCGCACGGAGATGTAGTTCAGCAGGAAAATAACGGCCAGGAACAGGGCGCTCCAGATCCAGCCCGGCGTATCCGGGAACCACCAGTTCATCACCAGCTGTGCGGCAACGAGGTCAACGGCGATAGTGACCGCCCAGTTGTACCAGTAGTTCCAGCCCAGCGCGAAGCCAAAGCCTTCTTCAACGTATTTTTGACCGTAGGTCGAGAACGAACCGGATACCGGCATGTACGCGGCCAGTTCGCCAAGACTGGTCATCAGGAAGTACACCATCAGGCCAATCAGGATATAAGAGAAAAGTGCCCCACCCGGGCCTGCTGCCGAAATCGTTGCGCCAGAGGCAACGAAAAGACCTGTACCGATGGAGCCGCCAATGGCGATCATCGTCAGGTGACGCGCCTTGAGTTCACGACGTAGCGTGGGCGCTTCTGTGGTTTTAATTTCTGAAACCATATGAAAATGCTGTCCATTTAATAAATGAGGCGCGATTGTAGCAGACGATCCGCGTTCCTTCCGGCAGAAATACTCAGTTATAAGAGAGCTTCATGACTGGGCCAGGATTATAAGTAAAGCATAATTTTTCCCTCTCCTCTTTGGGGAGAGGGACGATGTCAGATTTCGCAATAGCGCAGAAAACGCTGCAGCGAGCTGGAAAGGTGTTTCTGACGATGATGAATGCACCACAGCGTGCGCACCAGCTTCGGCAGCGGGATGGGGATTTCAACCAGCGATCCGGTTTCCAGCTGTTCGGCAATAACGCGCCGTGAAAGACAGCTGATGCCGAGCCCGTGGCGCACCGCGTGCTTGATGGCCTCAGAGTTCCCAAGCTCCATCCCTAACTGGAAATGCGGCAGATGAGAAAGCAGCAGATAATCGACAATTTCACGCGTGCCGGAGCCCTGCTCGCGCAGGATCCACTGCGCCTGCGCCAGGCGTTCCAGCGTCACCTCTCCCTGTAGTAAAGACGAGGCCGGGGAGGCAAACACCACCAGCTCATCTTCCAGCCAGGGCTCGGCAATAATATCGACGTTATGGCAGGGTCCTTCGATGAGGCCGATATCCACCCGGAAGTCGATCACCGCGTTGATGACGTCCTGGCTGTTCCCCACGCTCATCTCCAGCGGCAGGGTCGGGAAATCCCGGCGGTAGCGGGCAATCACTTCCGGCAGGATGTAGTTCCCGATGGTGCTGCTGGCGTAGACGCGGATCGCACCGTTGTCTTCGCGGAACAGCTGCTCGATTTCGATAGCCTGCTCCAGCAGCGCCAGCGCGCGCGGATAAAGAAGACGACCGTGCTCGTTGACCACCAGACGCTTCCCTACCCTGTCAAAAAGCTGAACGCCCAGCTGTCCTTCAAGATCGGTTAACGCCGCGCTGACCGCAGACTGCGAGAGCGCCAGCATTTGTGACGCCTGGGTCGTCGAGCCGCTTTTCAGCACCTCGACAAACACTTCCAGCTGACGCAGAGTAATGTGCATGGTTACTTACCACTTATATAGATTGATTATAAGTATATAATCAATTTTATTTTTAAGCCAGAGCGCCGTAACCTTTAGCCAGACAAAGGAGAAGGTTATGTCAGAAATCACCTTACAACATCATCGTACAGTGTGGCACTTCGTGCCGGGTCTTGCGCTCAGCGCCGCAGTGACCGCCGTCGCGCTATGGGGCGGCAGCATCCCGGCCATCGCAGGCGCAGGCTTCAGCGCGCTGACGCTGGCCATTTTGCTCGGCATGGTCGTGGGTAACACCGTTTATCCACATATCTGGAAATCCTGCGACGGCGGCGTGATCTTTGCCAAGCAGCATCTGCTGCGTCTTGGGATCATTCTTTACGGCTTCCGTCTCACCTTTTCGCAGATTGCGGATGTGGGCGTGAGCGGGATCGCCATCGACGTCCTGACCCTGACCAGCACCTTTTTGCTGGCCTGTTTTATCGGCCAGAAAGTCTTTGGCCTGGACAGGCAAACCAGCTGGCTGATCGGTGCCGGGAGCAGTATCTGTGGGGCCGCGGCGGTGCTGGCAACGGAACCCGTTGTTAAAGCCGAAGCCAGTAAGGTGACGGTGGCGGTAGCGACGGTGGTGATCTTCGGTACGCTGGCGATTTTCCTCTACCCGGCCATGTATCCGCTGGTTGCCCACTGGTTTAGCCCGAAAACCTACGGCATCTATATCGGTTCGACCATGCACGAAGTGGCCCAAGTGGTGGCGGCAGGACATGCTATTAACCCTGAAGCCGAAAACGCGGCGGTGATTGCCAAAATGCTGCGCGTGATGATGCTGGCGCCGTTCCTGATTTTCCTTGCTGCACGGGTTAAACAGCTGGCACCGGCGGACAGTAATCAGAAAAGTAAAATCACCATTCCATGGTTTGCGATCCTGTTTATCGTGGTCGCTATCTTTAACTCCTTCCACCTGCTGCCCAAATCGGTAGTGGATATGCTGGTGACGCTGGATACCGTACTGCTGGCGATGGCCATGGCGGCCCTGGGGGTGACTACACACGTCAGCGCACTGAAAAAAGCTGGTGCGAAACCGCTGCTGATGGCGCTGGTACTCTTCATCTGGCTGATTGTCGGCGGCGGCGCGATTAACCTCGCGGTCCATAGCCTGATGGCATAAACCACTACATCCTTCTCCTGTTAACCCGCTATCATAGGCATTTCGGGTTAACAGGAGTCCCTTTATGAAATATGTTGGAGCGCACGTCAGCGCTGCAGGTGGCCTTGCGAATGCCGCCATTCGCGCCGCCGAAATTGAGGCGACCGCTTTCGCCCTGTTCACCAAAAATCAGCGCCAGTGGCGCGCCGCACCGCTCACCGCCGAGGTGATTGACGATTTCAAAGCTGCCTGTGAGAAGTACCACTACGGGCCAGGCCAGATCCTTCCCCACGACAGCTATCTCATTAACCTCGGGCACCCGGTTGAAGAGGCGCTGGAAAAATCCCGCGAGGCGTTTCTTGATGAAGTTCAGCGCTGTGAGCAGCTTGGGCTGACGCTGCTGAACTTCCATCCTGGCAGCCATCTGATGCAGATCGATGAAGATGCCTGTCTCGCGCGCATTGCCGAATCCATCAACATCACGCTGGACAAGACCAAAGGCGTCACCGCGGTGATTGAGAATACCGCCGGTCAGGGCAGCAACCTCGGCTTTAAGTTCGAACATCTGGCGGCGATTATCGACGGCGTGGAGGATAAATCCCGCGTCGGCGTGTGCATTGATACCTGCCACGCGTTTGCCGCCGGTTATGACCTTCGCACCACCGAGACAACGAAAAACACGTTTGATGAGTTCGAGCGCGTAGTTGGCTTTAAGTACCTGCGCGGAATGCACTTAAACGATGCGAAAAGCGCCTTTGGCAGCCGCGTTGACCGCCACCACAGCCTGGGCGAAGGCAACATTGGCCACGATGCGTTTCGCTTTATCATGCAGGACGCCCGCTTCGACGGTATTCCGATGGTGCTTGAAACCATTAATCCGGACATCTGGGCAGAAGAGATTGCCTGGCTGAAGGCTCAGCAAACTGCTGAACAGGCGGCATAAAAAAAGCCGGGTGCGTAATGCGACCCGGCTTTTTTATTATTTATCGCTTACGCTGCTTTTGCCACAACTTCCGCTTCCGGACGTTTCAGCACCGCGTAAGAGAGACCCGCCACCAGCGTACCGGCGACGATGGCCAGCAGGTAGCCCAGTACCGGCGTGATGGCGCCAGGGATCAGCAGAACAAACAGACCGCCGTGTGGTGCCATCAGCTTCGCGCCAATCGCCATGGAGATCGCCCCGGTCACTGCACCACCTGCAATACAGCACGGCAGTACACGCATTGGGTCACGGGCCGCGAACGGAATCGCGCCTTCGGTGATGAAGCACAGACCCAGCACCAGCGCGGCTTTACCGCCTTCCTGCTGCGCTTTATCGAACTTACGACGGGCAATAATCGTCGCCAGGCCGAGCGCCAGAGGTGGCACCATACCTGCCGCCATGATCGCTGCCATTGGCGCGTAGGTCTGGGTACTCAGCAGGCCAACACCAAAGGCGTACGCCGCTTTGTTTACCGGACCACCCATGTCGGTACACATCATGCCGCCGAGAATTGCCCCCAGCAGAACCGCGTTCGCGGTACCCATGGTTTGCAGCCAGTGGGTCAGACCCGCCAGGATGCCTGCAACCGGCTTACCAATCAGGTAAATCATCGCCAGACCGACCACCAGGCTGGAAATCAGCGGGATGATCAGAATCGGCTTCAGCGCTTCCATACTCTGCGGCAGCTTGAGCTTCGAGCTGATGAGCTTCGCGACGTAACCGGCGAGGAAGCCCGCGATGATACCGCCGATAAAGCCGGAACCGGTGCTTACGGCCAGCATACCGCCGATAAGACCCGGCGTGAGGCCAGGACGATCGGCGATGGAGAAAGCAATAAAGCCTGCCAGAACGGGTACCATCAATGCGAATGCGGAACCGCCACCAATCTGCATTAACGCAGCGGCCAGCGTGCCTTGCTCTTTAAACGCGGTAATACCAAATGCGAACGAGAGCGCGATACACAGACCACCCGCAACCACCATCGGCAGCATGTAAGACACGCCGGTCAGCAGGTGACGATAGGCGCCTGCGGACTCTTTCTTACCTTCCGTCGCGGTTTGACGCGCGCCAGTTGCCTGATACGGCTTCGCTTCCACCAGCGCTTTATCAAACTCCTGCGCGGTCTTTTTCAGCGCCAGGCCGGTAGACGTGCGGTACATTGGCTTACCGGCAAATTTCGCCAGGTCCACTTCGATATCCGCCGCCACAATCACCAGATCGGCCTCAGCCACTTCTTCAGGGGTGATAGCGTTGCCGGCACCGACGGAGCCGCGCGTTTCAACTTTAACCCACCAGCCGCGTTTTTTCGCTTCGGTTTCAATGGCTTCAGCCGCCATAAAGGTGTGAGCCACACCCGTCGGACAGGCCGTCACCGCAACAATGCGTTTCGGGCCCGCAGCCGCAGCCGGTGCCGTCGCGACGGGCGCGCTGTAAACAGACGCGTGACCTTTCGCTTCGCTCAGGAACAGTTCCGGATGAGCCACCGCGCGATTAATATCGCCCAGCCACACTTTTTTGCCGTTCAGCGCACTGTCAGCCGGGATTTTGTCGCCCAGTACAATGGCCAGTTCGGCATCGCCAGGGTTATCAGTCATCTCGAGATGTGCTTTGTTCGCCGCCGCTCCCAGCAAGGTCTTCGCCATATAGGCGCGAGCCTGTCCGAGACCGGAGTCAATGATCAGCAGCGTTTTCATTATTCCTCTCCTGCTGTTAGTTAAAAGGTTTTAAGTCAACGCGCGCCATCATCGCGGCTAACTGGGTACGATCGGTAATACCGACATTGCTCTGGCTTACGGCCAGGGCAGCAACGGCAGTGGCAAGACGTAAAGTATGTTCACTGGATTCACGCATCAGCAGGCCGTAAATCAGGCCGCCAACCATTGAATCCCCTGCGCCAACGGTACTCACAACTTCCATTGACGGCGGTTTGGCGATCCATTCGCCAGACGCGTTAACCCACAACGCGCCTTCTGCACCAAGCGAGATAACCACGTGAGCGATACCCTGCTCGCGCAGCGCATGGGCAGCGTCAATCACATCTTTTAATTCTGGCAGCTTACGGCCCGCCCAGATTTCCAGCTCGCGGCGATTCGGCTTCACCAGCCACGGCGAGGCTTTCAGACCGGCCACCAGCGCGTCGCGGCTGCTGTCAAAAATAATGCACGGGCACTGGCTGCGAAGGCGCGTCATCCAGTCGGTAAACGCTTCCGGGCTCACGCCGGACGGCAGGCTGCCGCTGACGCACACCATGTCAAACTGACCCAGCCAGGTCAGAGAATCGTTAACAAAACGCTCCCAGTCTGACGGCGTCACTTCGAAGCCAGAAAAGTTCAGATCGGTCACTTCACCGTCTTTCTCAGTCAGCTTAACGTTGATTCGGGTACGGCCCTGAACAACCTGAAAACGGTTGGCAATGCCCAGCTCGCTGAACAGCTGCTGGAAACCATCCTGGTTATCTTTACCGAGGAATCCCCCCACGGTGACGTCGATACCGAGATCCTTGAGCACTTTCGCGACGTTAATCCCTTTGCCCGCAGCATGCAGGCCAGTGGTACGCACGAGGTTGACTTCGCCGCGCTCAATTTCCGGGCAAAATCCTACCAGGTCATAAGCCGGGTTCAGCGTAATAGTCGCAACACGTCTGCTCATTATGCGCCCTCCCCCAGACCCGCCGCGATGGCGTCGCCAATCGCTTTCAGCGCCTGTTCAGCATCAGCACCCTGCGCGGTGAAACGCAGACGGTGACCTTTCTTCACGCCCAGCGCGACAACTTTCATCAGACTACGGCCGTTGGCCGGTTTGCCCGTGCCGTCAAGATTCGCCACGGTGATCTCACTCTCGAATTGTTTAATGGTATTCACCAGCATGGTACCCGGGCGGGCATGCAGGCCGTGTTCGTTACGCACCACGAACTCCGCAGTTTGCACGTCATCCGTCAGCACATCATCACTGGTCAGCAGTGCCAGCACGGTGGAGGCATCAGCGTTCAGCAGTTTTTCAGCTTTGTTGTTCAGCAACAGGTCGCCCAGACGCTTCAGCACGGAAACCGGCTGTTCATCAGCCATCGCTACGGTCACCAGCATGGCCGCGCGTTCGCCTTCTACGTCAAATGCATTGGCCGCGCGGCTCACTGCGATAGCGCTGCGCAGGTTGCCTTCAGCACTGTCGTTCAGCCAGATACCCTGACCCAGATTCAACGGCTTATCGTTAATCACGCGCGTCACAAAGGTGGCATCCGCCGCGCCGGCTTCTTTCAGACGACCGGCGTTCAGCGCCTGCAGCGTCACCAGATCGGAAGCAACCACGTCCAGCGTCAGCGTTTCATTATCCAGTTTCAGCGCTTCGCTCTGTTTTTCGCCCATCAGCAAGGCGCGCAGCTCTTCCGCTGTGGTGGCGGACTTAAGCTGTTCAGCCACCGCGTCATCACTCAGGACATGCGTCAGCTGACGCAGCAGACCTAAGTGTTCATCGCTGCTGGCCGCGATACCGATAGCCACATAGGCCACCTGACCGTCGCCCCAAAGCACGCCCTGCGGGAATTGATAAACCTTAACGCCGGTTTTCAACACCTGATCGCGGGTGTCGGTTGTGCCGTGCGGAATGGCAATGCCATTGCCGAGGAAGGTTGAGGTCTGCTGCTCGCGGGCCAGCATGCCGTTGACATAGCCGTCCGCGACGTTACCCGCCTGCACAAGCGCAGCGGCAACCTGGCGAATAGCCTCTTCTTTATCCCCGGCCTGAGCGCCCGGGTGGATATCCTGAACAGATAACTGGAACATGGTTCTCCACTCCTGCTGAAATTGAATCGTTTCAGCTTTAATGAGAAAAAATGCGCTAGCCTGCTCCGTTTGTTTAAACAAGATAGCGCTGAAACGTTTCAAAAAGTCTTGCGCTTTCTGCAATACCTTGCAAGTAAACTCGTCTTTCTGATGTCAGAATTTAGAGATACAGCACATTTCTTCTTCGTTCAGCTGAATTTTGCTGAAGTTCAGCAAGTCAGTTTCAGCTAAGGTCAGCCGATGTGGTTGTAAGATGAAATGCCATTTTGATTTTTCGTGGCATCATTGACCGCACCCACTGTTTATTTTTTAGCTGACGGCGTACACTCCGCCCCTCTCTGCTACTCGCTAATTATAAAACATGCATAACACCCCTGCGGCTGCCTCGCCGAAGCCCTTTGATTTAACCTCAGCGGCCTTCCTGATTGTTGCCTTCTTCACGGGCATTGCCGGTGCGTTACAGACGCCGACGCTCAGCCTATTTCTGACAAATGAGGTTCATGTTCGTCCGGCGCTGGTTGGCTTCTTTTTTACCGGAAGCGCCATCATCGGCATCCTGGTCAGCCAGTTTCTGGCGGGACGCTCCGACAGAAAAGGCGATCGTAAAAGCCTGATCGTTTTCTGCTGCCTGCTGGGGGTCATGGCCTGCGTTCTGTTTGCCTGGAACCGCAACTATTTCATTCTGCTCTTCGTCGGGGTATTCCTGAGCAGCTTTGGCTCAACGGCTAACCCCCAGCTGTTCGCCCTTGCCCGCGAACACGCGGACCATACCGGACGTGAAGCGGTGATGTTCAGCTCTGTCCTGCGTGCTCAGGTGTCTCTGGCATGGGTGATTGGCCCGCCGCTGGCCTACGCGCTGGCGATGGGTTTTGGCTTTACGGTGATGTACCTGAGTGCCGCCGTCGCGTTTGTGGTATGCGGCGCGCTGGTGTGGTTCTTCCTGCCGTCCATGCGCAAAGAGCCGAAAGTGACAACGGGCGTGCTGGAAGCACCGCGCCGCAACCGCCGCGATGCCCTGCTCCTGTTTGTTGTCTGCACGCTGATGTGGGGCACCAATAGCCTGTATATCATCAATATGCCGCTGTTTATTATTAATGAACTGCACCTGTCGGAGAAGCTGGCGGGAATCATGATGGGCACCGCGGCCGGGCTTGAGATCCCGACGATGCTCATTGCGGGCTATTACGCAAAGCGCTTCGGGAAACGTTTTTTAATGCGTATCGCCGCCGTCGCCGGTCTGCTGTTCTATCTCGGCATGCTGACGGTACATACGCCGGGGCTGTTGCTGGCTTTACAGCTGCTGAACGCCATCTATATTGGCATTCTCGCGGGGATAGGCATGCTCTATTTCCAAGATCTGATGCCGGGCCAGGCAGGCTCTGCCACCACCCTTTATACTAATACCACCCGCGTGGGCTGGATTATTGCCGGCTCAATGGCCGGTGTTGTGGCCGAAATCTGGGACTATCACACGGTGTTCTGGATTGCGCTGGTGATGTGTACGCTGACGATGGGCTGTCTGGCGAAGATTAAAGACGTTTAAGGTGCGGTGAGCGATTCAAGCTCAAGAAGGTACGTCATCGCCTGCTCGCGCGTGCTGCCGCACATTTCGGCCGTGGGCTGAAGCCCGGAGCAGACCTTCGGACGCAGCGGTGAGCCAAAGATCTTGCAAAGATTATTTTCAGAGAGCTGAACGCAGCGAGTATTGGCAGGCTTGCCTAATGAACCATTATTCATAGTTTATGATTAACATTGCTGCAGTTCATATCTGGTTTAATTAATCTATTCTATGCCACGCTAAGTTGATCGTATTATATGTTTCCCAGCCTTTATTCGGCTGTAACTTACTAATTTATCGAAATATATAAAGTCAACCTAATCGAACATCAACACCGTTTGAATCTTAAATTCCAAAACAACATAAACTTCATACAACCATGTACCACATTCTTAGTATTTTCAGCATACTCAGGAAAAACAGTTTGATTGGAAGCAACAATTTAAGAACTAAAAAAAAATAACAAAAACAACAAGAATCATCTAATCATTTGACAAACAAATAGAAAGCACAAATAAAATACAAACATTCACACAATGCCGCACGCCACGAAAAAAAATATAAAATTGGAATTGGTTAATTCATTTTTTAAGACTATCAATGAAGGTGGCAAAAACAATCGCCACCTTCTAAGGCATCACTTGTAGATGTCAGCGTTAATAGTCTTATGCTCTTCTTTTCCTTCCTTCGAAGTAATAACGTAGTACTTTCCTCCCTTTTCATCAACCTTTTGCGAAAGATCATCGTCAGACATTGTAAAACCATCTTCAGTCACTGATAACGTTCCAATTTTGGTATATTTACTTGCATTTTCCGCATCAATTTCCTCAGCAGCAAATACAGTAGTATTAAACATTACCATAAAACAGCAGAAATATTTTGCGAGTTTCATTCGATTACTCCAAGTATTGTAGTAGTAGGTAATAATTTCATAGAAGAAAAATCGGTACTTTAAACTTTACGCGTAACGGGTTAGAGCAAACTATTTTTTAATCGACAGAAAATAACACTTGCACAGTATTAGCTGTCTCTTTATACACATCTCCGAGCCCACGAGACACTCGCTAATCT
>NZ_JAWNDD010000011.1:0-81602 GCF_034106785.1 Enterobacter sp. 241F3 | reverse complement strand
TAGCGCGGTGGTCCCACCTGACCCCATGCCGAACTCAGAAGTGAAACGCCGTAGCGCCGATGGTAGTGTGGGGTCTCCCCATGTGAGAGTAGGGAACTGCCAGGCATCAAATTAAGTAGTAAGCCGGTGCATAAATCCGGTGGTTACAGCAGTCTTCGGTGGAGCGGTAGTTCAGTCGGTTAGAATACCTGCCTGTCACGCAGGGGGTCGCGGGTTCGAGTCCCGTCCGTTCCGCCACTTATTAAGACATTAAGCCTGCCTTTTTGGCAGGCTTAATGGCAAAAAACTTTAGGGGCGTAGCTCAGTTGGTAGAGCACCGGTCTCCAAAACCGGGTGTCGCGAGTTCGAGTCTCTCCGCCCCTGCCATATATAATCCTTTGCTTCGGCAAAGGATTTTTTTTGCCTGAAATCCAGCAAAAGGCCTCTTCTTAATATTCAGCCAGCATTTCTGCTGGCTGATGTATCAATCCATTACATTGATTTTTAACAGATCTTTTATCTGTGCTTGCTTATCACTATTTTGCAGCCAAATTGCATACAGCGGTCTGGTAAGCGTGGTGGAATCCATCACCGTATGCAGCCCCGCTTTAGCGTCTGCCCAGCGAACAGGTAACCAGGTACATCCTCTCAGCAAGGGCAGTTGCTGACAGGCGATCTCCGCAGAGCTGGTCGTTAACTGTGGAACATCATCAGGTGCAATCAATCCAGTCTCATGCTGCTGAAAATCTGGCCCCCATTCCAGGCGCAAATAGGTCAGATCTGCCTTCATCATCGAAGGTTCAGAGGCATAAAGCGCCAGACCAAACTGGCCTACAATCTGGCTGCTAAATTCGTCCATCTTGGGGGCTTCAGTTGTGATCAGAAGATCAAGCTGACGCTCATGAAGCTGCTTAACCAGCGACTGCCGTTGCGCAATTCTCGCTTCAAATTGCAGGTGGCCGTGTGAATGATACAGCCGGGTAAGCCACTGACTTAGCATACATTCCCACAGAGAAGCGCTGGCCCCAATCGAGAACTCATTATGCCTCGAAGTATGCGCCACCTCTTTACGTGCTGCCTGCCAGGTATTCATGAGCGTTTCTGCGTACGGCAGCAGTTTCTCACCGGCAGGCGTTAAGCGAATATTGTTGCGATGGCGAGTAAAAAGATTCACACCCAGTTGATTTTCCAGCTGTCGAATACGAAAACTGACTGCTGACTGCGTCAGGTAAAGGGCTTCAGCTGCTCGCCCAAAGTGGCGTGTTCTGCTCACTTCAAGGAAAGTTTTAAGCAATTCCGTATCCACATCTTTCTCCGCAAAATTATTTGTCGTTATGATTTAAATGTTTTGTTTTACACTCTGTCAAGCGTAACTAATACTCCGCGCCATAAATAGCTCGGCCAAAGAATTAGGAGCGTGTAGGATGGCGGAAAGCTTTACGACGACTAATCGTTTTTTCGACAATAAACATTATCCGCGCGGGTTCTCTCGTCACGGCGATTTCACCATCAAAGAAGCTCAACTGCTTGAGCGCCATGGTTATGCCTTTAACGAGCTGGATCTGGGTAAGCGTGAACCTGCGACCGAAGACGAAAAACAGTTTGTTTCCGTTTGCCGTGGTGAGCGTGAGCCTCAGTCTGAAGCGGAACGTGTGTGGATCAAGTATATGGCACGCATTAAGCGTCCAAAGCGCTTCCATACGCTGTCTGGCGGCAAGCCGCAGATGGAAGGTGCAGAAGACTACACCGAGTCTGATGATTAAAATGAAGAGAAGGGGCTACGGCCCCTTTTTTTATGCCAGCAACTTCTGCAGATGCAGCAGCAAACGATCGATAGCGCGGTAGCTCAGCGCCTCCTGCAAATGCTTTCTCTCAATGTCAGTGCACCCCTCCACGTCAGCAATGGTTCTGGCCACTTTTAGCAAACGCTGCCACGCACGTATAGACAGCCCAAAGCGGGTCAACGTTTCCTCCAGCCATCCCGCATCCTCACTGTTAAGGGAACAAAACTGCCGGATCCCGGCATTATCCAGCCGCGCATTTAGCCTGTTCTGACGAGCATACTGTCGCGTCTGGGCCGCAATCACCCGCTCGCGTACATCCGCTGAGCTTTCACCCGTGATACCCGTCTGCCTGAGCAGACCCGGCGGAGGAAGGGGGATTTCGAGGGATAAATCGAAACGGTCGAGGAACGGGCCGGATAACTTACCCAGATAGCGCAACGTCTGCTCCGGCGTACAGCGGTTATGGTTTCCCTGGTAGTGGCCCGTCGGGCTGGGATTCATCGCCGCGACCAGCTGAAACTGCGCGGGATAGCTTATTTTGGCCCGCGTGCGCGAGATATGTATTTCGCCAGATTCAATAGGTTCTCTCAGTGCATCCAGCACGCGGCGCTCAAACTCGGGCAGCTCATCGAGAAATAGAATTCCATTATGGGCCAGTGAGATCTCTCCCGGCCCGGGGATAGACCCGCCGCCGACCATTGCCGTCAGTGAAGCGCTATGATGCGGGGAACGAAAAGGGCGACGGCGCCACTGTTTTTGCAACGATGCAGAACTGATGAGGCTATATATGGCTGCGCTTTCCAGCGCTTCATGATTATTGAGCGGTGGAAGCAATCCACTCAACCTGCTCGCCAGCATCGTTTTCCCCGTACCTGGTGGACCAATCAACAGAAGATTGTGCCCACCTGCGGCCGTAATCTCCAGCGCCCGTTTCCCTTGCTCCTGCCCCATAATCTCGCTGAGATCCTCCGGGACGTCGGTTATAACATCGTCACACTCCTCCGGCTCGGACAGTTCATGTCGTCCTTCCAGCCAGGCACAAACTTCCTGTAAATGTCCCGCGATGAGGCATCCTTTCTCGGCGATAAGACTCACTTCTGATGCGTTTTCATTTGCGACAATGATTTGCCGCCCGGCACGTATGGCCTCCAGCGCTCCTGATATCGCACCGGGAACGCCTCTTAACGCGCCTGTGAGCGCGAGTTCACCCACGAACTCATACGAGCCTAGCCTTGTCGTATTAAGCTGCTCAGAAGCCGCGAGAAGGGCAATTGCGATAGGTAAATCGTATCGTCCCCCCTCTTTAGGCAGATCGGCGGGAGCAAGGTTGATGGTGATCTTCTTCGCAGGGAAGGTATAACCGCTATTTATTATTGCGCTGCGAACGCGATCCCTGGCCTCTTTAACCGTCGTTTCAGGTAAACCGACAAGCGTGAGTCCGGGTAGCCCATTACTCAAATGAACCTCAACGGAAACAAGCGGTGCCTTTACCCCGAGAGCCGCACGCGTATAAACAACTGACAGTGACATTTGCACTACCTCCTGGTGTGACTATGCCAGCGCCTTTTTTGTCTTTTTAGCGTCATTTTGCTGATTTACGCCGCCTGTTCAGAGATTTTAAGCGCACGCTGAAACAATTGCATAACCGTGGAAGCTTCCTCGCAGAATGTAAAAAGCCCCGTTTTGACGTTAAGAACTGCAGTAAAAAAATGAAAAATATTCATTTTCTAATTTCTTTATATAAAACAAAGATTTTAAGAAATATGATTCGCTGCCTAATCAAATCCGTCATAAATAAATCTTGTGTTTGATTTAAAAACTGTGATAACTCTTTAGGTATTCCTTCGAACAAGATGCAAAAAGAACTGAAAATGACAGCCCTTCTACGAGTGATTAGCCTGGTCGTGATTAGCGTGGTGGTGATTATTATCCCACCGTGCGGGGCTGCACTTGGACGAGGAAAGGCTTAGAAATCAAGCCTTAACGAACTAAGACCCCCGCACCGAAAGGTCCGGGGGTTTTTTTATGACTAAAAAACGTAAATGAGGAGCAGAGAATGACGACTAGCACAAAATTCTGTTTCTCCCGATTTATGACGGGGAACTAACTATGAATGGGGCACAGTGGGTAGTACATGCGTTGCGCGCGCAGGGAGTCGAGACAGTATTCGGTTATCCAGGTGGCGCAATTATGCCGATTTACGATGCACTGTATGACGGCGGCGTGGAACATCTCTTGTGCCGACACGAGCAGGGCGCAGTGATGGCGGCCATTGGCTACGCCCGCGCGACCGGCAAAACCGGCGTGTGTATGGCGACGTCAGGCCCGGGCGCAACTAACCTCATCACCGGCCTGGCTGACGCGCTGCTGGATTCCGTTCCCGTTGTCGCCATCACCGGGCAGGTGGCGTCTCCGTTCATCGGTACCGACGCTTTTCAGGAAGTCGATGTACTGGGTTTATCGCTGGCCTGCACCAAACACAGTTTCCTCGTTCAGTCTCTGGAAGAGCTGCCGCGCGTAATGGCAGAAGCTTTCGAAGTGGCCAGCTCAGGCCGTCCTGGTCCGGTTCTGGTCGATATCCCGAAAGATATCCAGGTGGAACCTGGCGATCTGGAACCCCACTTCTCCACCGTTGAAAGCGACGACGCGTTTCCGCATGCGGAAGTTGAAGAGGCCCGTCAGATGATGGCGCAGGCGAAACAGCCGATGCTGTACGTCGGCGGTGGCGTCGGGATGGCGCAGGCCGTTCCCGCCCTGCGTGAATTTATCGCGGTAACGCAAATACCTGCCACCTGCACGCTGAAAGGGTTGGGTGCGGTAGATGCAGACTACCCGTACTATCTGGGCATGCTGGGGATGCACGGCACCAAAGCGGCAAACCTGGCGGTGCAGGAGTGCGATCTGCTCATCGCCGTAGGTGCCCGTTTTGACGACCGCGTCACCGGCAAGCTGAATACCTTTGCGCCGAACGCTAAAGTCATCCATATGGATATCGACCCGGCGGAGATGAACAAGCTGCGTCAGGCGCACGTTGCGCTGCAGGGCGATCTCAACGCGCTGTTACCGGCATTGCAGAAGCCGCTGGATATCAACGCATGGCGTCAGCACACCGCCGATATGCGCGCCGAGCACGCATGGCGTTACGATCACCCCGGCGAGGCCATCTACGCGCCGCTGCTGTTGAAGCAGTTGTCGGATCGCAAACCTGCTGATAGCGTCGTCACCACCGACGTCGGCCAGCACCAGATGTGGTCCGCGCAGCATATGACCTACACCAGCCCGGAAAATTTCATCACCTCCAGTGGGTTAGGGACGATGGGCTTCGGTCTGCCAGCAGCCGTTGGCGCGCAGGTCGCCCGCCCGAACGATACCGTTATCTGTATCTCCGGTGACGGCTCCTTCATGATGAACGTCCAGGAGCTCGGCACCGTTAAACGCAAGCAGTTGCCGCTGAAAATCGTCTTGCTCGACAACCAGCGTTTAGGGATGGTTCGCCAGTGGCAACAGCTGTTCTTCCAGGAGCGCTACAGCGAAACGACTCTCACCGATAACCCCGATTTCCTCACCCTGGCCAGCGCCTTTGGCATCCCTGGCCAGCACATCACCCGTAAAGATCAGGTTGAAGCGGCGCTCGACACCATGCTGAACAGCGATGGGCCTTACCTGCTTCATGTCTCAATCGACGAACTCGAGAACGTCTGGCCGCTGGTACCGCCTGGTGCCAGTAACTCACAAATGATGGAGAAATTATCATGATGCAGCATCAGGTCGCCGTACAGGCTCGCTTCAACCCGGAAACTTTAGAACGCGTTTTGCGTGTGGTGCGTCATCGTGGTTTTCAGATTTGCTCTATGAATATGGAGACAGCCACTGACGCCCGGAATATCAGTATCGAATTAACCGTTGCCAGCCCGCGGTCGGTCGACTTACTGTTTAGTCAGTTATCAAAGCTGGTAGACGTTGCCCATGTTGCCATCTGCCAGAGCACAACCACATCACAACAAATCCGCGCTTAAGCGTGACAGGACGAAAAAATGACGACAAAAAAAGCTGATTACATTTGGTTCAACGGTGAGATGGTTCGCTGGGAGGACGCGAAGGTCCACGTGATGTCCCACGCGCTGCATTACGGTACCTCCGTGTTTGAAGGCATCCGCTGCTACGATTCTCACAAAGGGCCAGTGGTGTTCCGCCATCGCGAACACATGCAGCGTCTGCATGACTCAGCCAAAATTTATCGTTTCCCGGTATCTCAGAGCGTTGATGAGCTGATGGAAGCCTGCCGCGACGTGATCCGTAAGAACAACCTCACCAGCGCCTATATTCGTCCGCTGGTCTTCGTGGGTGACGTCGGTATGGGCGTGAACCCGCCGGCCGGCTATACCACTGATGTGATCATTGCCGCGTTCCCGTGGGGTGCTTACCTGGGTGCTGAAGCCCTGGAGCAGGGGATCGACGCAATGGTCTCTTCCTGGAACCGCGTTGCGCCAAACACCATCCCGACCGCCGCGAAAGCGGGCGGTAACTACCTCTCTTCATTGCTGGTCGGCAGCGAAGCGCGCCGTCACGGCTACCAGGAAGGTATCGCGCTCGATGTGAATGGCTACATCTCCGAAGGCGCAGGTGAAAACCTGTTTGAAGTGAAAGACGGCATTCTGTTTACGCCACCATTCACCTCCTCCGCGCTGCCGGGCATAACCCGTGACGCCATCATCAAGCTGGCGAAAGACCTGGGTATCGAAGTGCGCGAGCAGGTGCTGTCCCGCGAATCCCTGTACCTGGCCGATGAAGTGTTTATGTCCGGTACCGCGGCTGAAATCACCCCGGTGCGCAGCGTAGACGGTATTCAGGTGGGCGAAGGCCGCTGTGGCCCGGTCACCAAACGCATTCAGAAAGCGTTCTTTGGCCTCTTCACCGGCGAAACAGAAGATAAATACGGCTGGTTGGATCAGGTTAATCACTAAGCATAAATTTGGGACGGCACGCACCGTCCCATTACATAGTCAGACGGGAGTCAATAAAGCATGCCTAAGTATCGTTCAGCCACCACCACCCACGGCCGCAACATGGCGGGTGCCCGCGCGCTGTGGCGCGCCACTGGAATGACCGACGCCGATTTCGGTAAGCCGATTATCGCCGTGGTGAACTCCTTCACCCAGTTCGTACCGGGCCACGTGCACCTGCGCGATCTGGGTAAACTGGTAGCCGAGCAAATCGAAGCCTCCGGCGGCGTGGCGAAAGAGTTCAACACCATTGCGGTCGATGACGGTATCGCGATGGGTCACGGGGGCATGCTCTATTCACTGCCGTCGCGCGAGCTGATCGCCGACTCCGTAGAGTATATGGTTAACGCCCACTGCGCCGATGCCATGGTCTGTATCTCCAACTGCGACAAAATCACCCCGGGGATGCTGATGGCTTCCTTGCGCCTGAATATTCCGGTGATCTTCGTCTCCGGTGGCCCAATGGAAGCGGGGAAAACCAAGCTCTCCGACAAAATCATCAAGCTCGACCTGGTCGATGCGATGATCCAGGGCGCGGACCCGAAAGTCTCTGACGAGCAGAGCGATCAGGTGGAACGCTCCGCGTGTCCGACCTGCGGCTCCTGTTCCGGTATGTTCACGGCGAACTCCATGAACTGCCTGACCGAAGCGCTGGGCCTGTCTCAGCCGGGCAACGGCTCGCTGCTGGCGACCCACGCCGACCGTAAGCAGCTGTTCCTCAACGCCGGTAAGCGCATCGTTGAGCTGACCAAGCGCTACTACGAGCAGGATGACGCCAGCGCGCTGCCGCGCAGCATTGCCAGTAAAGCCGCGTTCGAAAACGCCATGACGCTGGATATCGCCATGGGCGGTTCCACCAATACCGTTCTGCACCTGCTGGCTGCCGCACAGGAAGCCGAAATCGACTTCACCATGAGCGATATCGACAAGCTGTCCCGCAAAGTGCCGCAGCTGTGTAAGGTCGCACCAAGTACCCAGAAGTACCACATGGAAGACGTGCACCGTGCCGGTGGTGTAATCGGTATTTTGGGCGAGCTGGATCGCGCCGGTCTGCTAAACCGTGACGTGAAAAACGTGCTCGGGCTGACGCTGCCGGAATCGCTGGACCAGTTCGACGTGATGCTGACCAAAGACGACGCGGTGAAAAAAATGTTCCGCGCCGGTCCTGCCGGTATTCGTACCACGCAGGCCTTCTCCCAGGATTGCCGCTGGGACACGCTGGACGATGACCGCGCCGAAGGCTGCATCCGCTCGCTGGAACACGCCTACAGCAAAGACGGCGGCCTGGCCGTGCTGTACGGAAACTTTGCGGAAAACGGCTGCATCGTGAAAACCGCAGGCGTGGACGACAGCATCCTGAAATTCACCGGTCCGGCGAAGGTGTACGAAAGCCAGGATGAAGCGGTAGACGCCATCCTTGGCGGTAAAGTGGTTGAAGGCGACGTGGTTGTTATTCGCTACGAAGGGCCGAAAGGCGGTCCGGGCATGCAGGAGATGCTCTACCCAACCACCTTCCTGAAATCGATGGGCCTCGGTAAAGCCTGCGCGCTGATCACCGACGGGCGTTTCTCCGGCGGTACTTCCGGCCTCTCTATCGGCCACGTTTCCCCGGAAGCGGCAAGCGGCGGCAACATTGCCATCATCGAAGACGGCGATCTGATCGAAATCGACATTCCGAATCGCGGCATTCAGCTCAAGCTGAGTGACCAGGAGATCGCAGCCCGTCGTGAAGCGCAGGAAGCGCGCGGCGACAAAGCCTGGACGCCCAAAGATCGCCAGCGCGAAGTCTCCTTTGCCCTGCGCGCCTACGCGAGCCTTGCCACCAGTGCAGATAAAGGCGCGGTGCGCGATAAATCGAAACTCGGGGGCTAACGATGGCCGAGTCACAACCCTTATCCGCCGCCCCTGAGGGGGCGGAATATCTCAGGGCGGTGCTGCGCGCACCGGTCTATGAAGCCGTGCAGGTCACGCCCCTGCAGAAAATGGAAAAGCTCTCTTCGCGCCTCGACAACGTCATTCTGGTGAAGCGCGAAGACCGCCAGCCGGTGCACAGCTTCAAGCTGCGCGGTGCCTACGCGATGATGGCCGGACTGACCGATGAGCAAAAAGCGCGCGGCGTGATTACCGCGTCGGCGGGCAACCACGCGCAGGGCGTGGCGTTCTCGTCTGCTCGTCTGGGGCTGAAAGCGCTGATCGTGATGCCGGTTGCTACCGCAGACATCAAGGTCGACGCGGTGCGCGGTTTCGGCGGTGAAGTATTACTCCACGGGGCTAACTTTGACGAAGCAAAAGCCAAAGCGATTGAGCTGGCGCAGCAGCAGGGTTTCACCTGGGTGCCGCCGTTCGACCACCCGATGGTGATTGCCGGGCAGGGCACGCTGGCGCTGGAGCTCCTGCAGCAGGATGCCCATCTCGACCGCGTCTTTGTTCCGGTGGGCGGCGGTGGCTTAGCCGCAGGCGTGGCGGTGCTGATCAAACAGCTGATGCCGCAGATCAAAGTCATTGCCGTGGAAGCGGAAGATTCTGCCTGCCTGAAAGCGGCGCTGGATGCCGGGCATCCGGTAGACCTGCCGCGCGTCGGGCTGTTTGCCGAGGGCGTGGCGGTGAAGCGTATTGGCGACGAAACCTTCCGCCTGTGCCGGGAATATCTCGACGATATCGTCACGGTGGATAGTGATGCGATCTGCGCGGCGATGAAGGATCTCTTCGAAGACGTTCGTGCGGTGGCGGAACCGTCCGGCGCTCTGGCGCTGGCGGGCATGAAAAAATACATCGCGCAGCACAACATTCGCGGCGAGCGTCTGGCGCACGTGCTTTCTGGTGCCAACGTGAACTTCCACGGTCTGCGCTACGTGTCCGAGCGCTGCGAGCTGGGGGAACAGCGTGAAGCGCTGCTGGCGGTGACCATTCCGGAAGAGAAGGGCAGCTTCCTGAAATTTTGTCAGCTGCTGGGCGGCCGTTCGGTGACGGAGTTTAACTACCGTTTTGCCGATGCCAAAGACGCCTGCATTTTTGTCGGCGTGCGTCTGAGCCGTGGCGTGGAGGAGCGTAAAGAGATCCTCAACCTGCTGCATGAAGGCGGCTATAGCGTAGTCGATCTCTCCGACGATGAGATGGCGAAGCTGCACGTGCGCTACATGGTCGGCGGGCGTCCATCGAAGCCGCTCAGGGAACGCCTGTTCAGCTTTGAGTTCCCGGAATCGCCGGGCGCGCTGCTCAAGTTCCTGCACACGCTGGGCACGCACTGGAACATCTCCCTTTTCCACTACCGCAGCCACGGTACCGACTACGGCCGCGTGCTGGCGGCGTTTGAACTGGGCGAGCACGAGCCGGATTTCGAAACGCGGCTGAACGAGCTGGGCTATGAGTGTCACGACGAAACCCATAACCCGGCGTTCAGGTTCTTCCTGGCAGGTTAGTGGTTTGGCAATATCGTCCAGAACGCATCAATAAGCGGCTCATGCAGCCGCTTTTTTTGTGCGCACACGCCAAGCTCAAACGGCGTTTTCTCATCGCTGCGCTCCAGAATCATCACGCGATTGCGCACCGGTTCCGGGCTATTTTCCAGCACCACCTCCGGCAGCAGCGCCACGCCGCAGCCGAGCGCCACCATCGACACCATCGCCTCATGGCCGCTGACCGTGGCGTAAATCGACGGGTTGCTGATTTTCTGGCGGCGGAACCACAGCTCAATACGACGGCGCACCGGCCCTTGATCGGCCATGATAAACGGTACCGTGGACCAGTCCGGTTTTTCCACCGACACCTGGTTACGCACCGGGCAGGGCAGGGCCGGGGCAATGAGTACCACCGCCAGATTCTCCAGCATGGAGAATGCCACCGCGCCCGGCAGGGTTTCAGGTTTCCCGGCAATGGCGAGATCCGCTTCGCCCGTCACCACTTTTTCCATTGCGTCGGAGGCATCGCCGGTGGTGAGCTTAATTTCAACCGACGGATGCGCCGCGCGGAAGCGGTCAAGGATGGGTGGCAGATGGCTGTAGGCGGCGGTCACGGAGCAAAAAATATGCAGCTCGCCGGAAAGTGACGGCCCCTGCTGGTCAATCGAGTGCCGCAGCTGCTGGTACTGCAGCAGCGTCTGCTGGGCAAAAATGCGTAGCTCTTCGCCCGCTTCCGTGAGGGTGACGGTGCGGTTGTCGCGCACGAACAGGGGCTGGCCGAGGTCTTCCTCAAGGCGCTGGATCTGGCGTGAAAGCGTGGAGGGGCTAACGTGCATCGCCCGGGCGCTGCGGCCAAAATGACGGCTTTCCGTCAGGTGCAGGAACATTTTCAGATCGCGTAAATCCACCGATTCCACTCCCTCTTTTTACATTGCAAAAATTGCAACATGACGTTGTGAATATATCAATTTCCGCAATAAATTTCCTGTTGTAATGTGGGTACATTCTCGCTGAAACGCGAACCGAACAATAAGACACACAACATCACGAGGTATCACCCATGGCTAACTACTTTAATACACTGAACTTGCGCCAGCAGCTGGCGCAGCTGGGCAAATGCCGCTTCATGGCGCGCGACGAATTTGCCGATGGCGCGAGCTACCTTCAGGGTAAAAAAGTGGTCATCGTCGGCTGTGGCGCACAGGGTCTGAACCAGGGCCTGAATATGCGTGACTCCGGTCTGGATATCTCCTACGCCCTGCGCAAAGAAGCGATTGCCGAGAAGCGTGCTTCCTGGCGCAAAGCGACCGAAAACGGCTTCAAAGTGGGTACCTACGAAGAGCTGATCCCGCAGGCGGATCTGGTAGTTAACCTGACCCCGGACAAGCAGCACTCAGACGTTGTGCGTTCCGTACAGCCGCTGATGAAAGACGGCGCGGCGCTGGGTTACTCCCACGGCTTCAACATCGTTGAAGTGGGCGAGCAGATCCGTAAAGACATCACCGTGGTGATGGTTGCACCGAAGTGCCCGGGTACCGAAGTTCGTGAAGAGTACAAGCGTGGCTTCGGCGTGCCGACCCTGATCGCGGTTCACCCGGAAAACGATCCGAAAGGCGAAGGCATGGCGATTGCCAAAGCATGGGCAGCGGCGACCGGCGGTCACCGTGCGGGCGTGCTGGAATCGTCCTTCGTTGCCGAAGTGAAATCTGACCTGATGGGCGAGCAGACCATTCTGTGCGGCATGCTGCAGGCCGGTTCTCTGCTGTGCTTCGATAAGCTGGTGGAAGAGGGTACCGACCCGGCATATGCGGAAAAACTGATTCAGTTCGGCTGGGAAACCATCACCGAAGCGCTGAAGCAGGGCGGTATTACGCTGATGATGGACCGTCTGTCCAACCCGGCAAAACTGCGTGCTTACGCGCTGTCTGAACAGCTGAAAACCATCATGGCACCGCTGTTCCAGAAACACATGGACGACATTATCTCCGGCGAATTCTCTTCCGGCATGATGGCGGACTGGGCGAACGACGATAAGAAACTGCTGACCTGGCGTGAAGAGACCGGTAAAACCGCGTTCGAAACCGCGCCACAGTACGAAGGTAAAATCGGCGAGCAGGAGTACTTCGATAAAGGCGTGCTGATGATCGCGATGGTGAAAGCAGGCGTTGAGCTGGCGTTCGAAACCATGGTGGATTCCGGCATCATCGAAGAGTCTGCGTACTACGAATCACTGCACGAGCTGCCGCTGATTGCGAACACCATCGCCCGTAAGCGTCTGTACGAAATGAACGTGGTGATCTCTGATACCGCGGAATATGGTAACTACCTGTTCTCTTACGCCTGCGTACCGCTGCTGAAAGAGTTTATGACTACTCTGCAGACTGGCGATCTGGGTAAAGCGATTGCAGAAGGTGCCGTGGACAACGCGCAGCTGCGCGATGTGAACGAAGCCATTCGCAGCCACCAGATCGAGAAAGTGGGTCACAAACTGCGTGGCTACATGACCGATATGAAGCGTATCGCGGTAGCGGGTTAACAACAGGGGCGGGCTGATGCCCTCACCCCGACCCTCTCCCACGGGGAGAGGGTGCAAACATTAAAGGCCTTCTCTAAGAGAAGGCCTTGCTGTTTATTTCCGGTACAGCACTTTGATAATGTGATACCCGAACTGGGTATGCAGCGGGCCGGTTGGCTCCAGCACCGGGCAGGAGAAGACCACTTTATCGAACGCCGGAACCATCTGACCCTGGCGGAACTCACCCAGATCGCCGCCGCGTTTGCCTGACGGGCAGATGGAGTGCTTCTTCGCCAGCTTCCCGAAGTCGGCACCGTTTTTAATCTGCTCCAGAAGATCCAAAGCCAGTTTCTCTTCTTTAACGAGGATGTGCACTGCTGCTGCTGTTTTTGCCATGATCGTGCCTTGAATAGGTTGAAATAAATCGGGGCGCAATATACCACGCGTCAGCGGCGATAAAGCACCTTAATGATATGGTAGCCAAATTTAGTTTTTACCGGGCCGTAGGGCTTCAGAAGCGGGCAGCTAAAGACCGCCTGATCGAACGGGCCGACCATCGCACCTTGTTGAAACTCGCCGAGATCCCCACCATTGCGCCCGGAAGGGCATTTAGAGTAGCGCTTCGCCAGATGATCAAAGCTGATGCCGCGCTCCAGCTTGGCCAGGATCTCCTGGGCCAGTTTCTCTTCTTTTACCAGAATATGCAGGGCTGCTGCGGTCTTTTTCATGGTTCTGCTCTACGGGTTAAACGCGATTTCTCCACTTTATCATTAGCCGGTAAATCTGCGCCCGGCTTTCTGCTACAATCCACACCCCGTTCGAAGATTGAGCAACACTCCCATGCGTTTAAACCCTGGACAACAACAAGCGGTCGAATTCGTTACTGGACCATGCCTGGTGCTGGCAGGGGCCGGTTCGGGTAAAACCCGTGTGATCACCAACAAGATCGCCCATCTGATCCGCAACTGCGGGTATCAGGCGCGACACATTGCGGCGGTCACCTTTACCAATAAAGCGGCGCGTGAGATGAAAGAGCGCGTCGGTCAGACGCTTGGCCGTAAAGAAGCGCGTGGCCTGATGATCTCCACCTTCCACACGCTGGGGCTGGATATCATCAAACGCGAGTATGCGGCGCTGGGAATGAAGTCCAACTTCTCCCTCTTCGATGACACTGACCAGGTGGCGTTGCTCAAAGAGCTCACCGAGGGGCTGATCGAAGATGACAAAGTGCTGTTGCAGCAGCTGATCTCGACGATCTCGAACTGGAAAAACGATCTGATGACCCCGGCTCAGGCCGCGGCGATCGCCAAAGGCGAACGGGATCGGATCTTCGCCCACTGCTACGGTCTGTACGATGCGCATATGAAAGCGTGCAACGTGCTGGACTTTGACGACCTGATCCTGCTGCCCACGCTGCTGCTGCAGCGCAATGAAGAGGTGCGCGAGCGCTGGCAGAATAAAATCCGCTACCTGCTGGTGGATGAATATCAGGACACCAACACCAGTCAGTACGAGCTGGTGAAGCTGCTGGTGGGGAATCGGGCGCGTTTCACCGTGGTAGGCGACGACGATCAGTCAATTTACTCCTGGCGCGGCGCGCGTCCACAAAACCTGGTGCTGCTGAGCAAAGATTTCCCGGCGCTGCAGGTGATTAAGCTCGAGCAGAACTACCGCTCCTCCGGGCGTATCCTGAAGGCAGCAAACATCCTGATTGCCAATAACCCGCACGTATTCGAGAAGCGTCTCTTCTCCGAACTGGGCTACGGAACGGAGCTGAAAGTGCTCAGCGCCAACAATGAGGATCATGAAGCGGAGCGAGTCACGGGAGAACTCATCGCTCACCACTTCGTCAACAAAACCGAATATAAGGATTACGCGATCCTCTATCGCGGTAACCACCAGTCGCGCGTCTTTGAAAAGATGCTGATGCAGAACCGCATTCCGTACAAAATTTCGGGCGGCACGTCGTTCTTCTCACGACCAGAAATCAAAGACCTGCTGGCTTATCTGCGCGTGCTCACTAACCCGGATGACGACAGCGCGTTTCTGCGTATTGTGAATACGCCAAAACGCGAGATAGGCCCGGCGACGCTGCAAAAGCTCGGCGAGTGGGCGATGACCCGCAACAAAAGTATGTTTACTGCCAGCTTTGACATGGGGCTGAGCCAGACGTTAACCGGGCGTGGCTATGACTCGTTAACCCGCTTCACCCACTGGCTCGGCGAAGTACAGCGTCTCGCGGAGCGCGAGCCGGTGGCTGCAGTGCGCGATCTCATTCACGGCATCGACTATGAGTCCTGGCTGTATGAAACCTCAGCCAGCCCGAAGGCGGCTGAGATGCGCATGAAGAACGTTAACCAGCTTTTCAGCTGGATGACCGAAATGCTGGAGGGCTCTGAAATCGACGAGCCTATGACCCTGACGCAGGTCGTCACCCGCTTTACCCTGCGCGACATGATGGAGCGCGGTGAGAGCGAAGAAGAGGCCGATCAGGTTCAGCTCATGACGCTGCATGCGTCAAAAGGGCTGGAGTTTCCGTATGTCTATCTGGTTGGTATGGAAGAGGGATTGTTGCCGCACCAGAGCAGCATTGATGAAGATAACGTCGATGAGGAGCGCCGCCTGGCCTACGTGGGGATCACCCGCGCGCAGAAAGAGCTGACGTTCACGCTGTGTAAAGAGCGCCGCCAGTATGGCGAACTCGTCCGCCCGGAGCCGAGTCGTTTCCTGCTGGAACTGCCGCAGGATGACCTGATCTGGGAGCAGGAGCGCAAAGTGATTACCGCGGAAGAGCGGATGCACAAGGGGCAGGCTAACGTGGCGAACATTCGCGCCATGCTGGCTAAAGCCAAAGAGAAAGGATAATGATGAGTAGCCGGGCAAGGCGAAGCCGCCACCCGGCAATGTTCAGCGTATTACTTTACTTTCAGCACCCAGTGCACATAGCTCTGCCACTGGCACTCCTGCTCGATCATCTCGGCCCCTAACGGGTGACGTTCAATCCAGTTTTCCGGCAGCGTCAGCGAAAGCTTCTCGTCATCGGCCACAAGATTAATGGCTGGCAGCAAATCATCGCGGCGGCGGCTGGCAAACAGGATCGCCAGACGCAGCAGGCGGCAGAGATGCTCGGCCACGCGCGGCGGTACGGCGTTTTGCTGATGCAGAGAGGAGAGATCGACTGCATTGGTTTGGTTCAGCAGCAGCGTTGCCAGCAATTTTTTCTGCGCGGGCGTGTAGCCCGGTAAATCAAGGTTGCGGACCAGATACGCTGCGTGAGCCGGTGCCTGCTTAAAATCAATGCTCAGCCCTACTTCATGTAGCGCGCACGCGCTCAGGAGTAAATCCCGGCTCAGGTGATCAAGATCCCAGACGTTAGCGACCTGATCGGCGAAGCGTGACGCCAGCTGCGATACGCGTCCTGCCTGATCGATATCAACCAGAAAACGACGCTGCACGTTGCGCAGGGTACGGCTACGGATATCCTGATCGACCGACAGATGCAGCATCCCGTAGACCAGGCCTTCACGCAGCGCACCGCCGGCCAGGGTCATACACTGGATGTTCAGCTCGGTGAAAATAGCGATAAGAATGGCCAGCCCGCTCGGGAAGACCAGCGCGCGTTCGAGCGTCAGGCCTTCAATTTCCAGCTCTTCCAGGCGTCCGCACTGAATGGCGCGCTGTTTCAACTGCTGAAGCTTAGCAAGCGTAATCCGCTCGTCCATTCCCTGCGCCATCATGATTTCCTGCAGGGCCTGCACGGTCCCGGACGCACCCACGCAGACTTTCCAGCCGTGATAGCGCAGTTCATCCATGACCGGGCGTAATACCTCGCGCGCGGCGTTTTCCGCCTCGTCGAAGTTCTCTTTACCCAGATTACGATCGGTAAAGTAGCGCTCAAGCCAGGTCACGCAGCCCATCGAGAGGCTGAACAGCGACGTTGCCTGCGCGCCGGTGCCGGTCACAAGCTCGGTACTGGCACCGCCGATATCCACCACCAGGCGGCGATCGTCACCCCCCGTGGTGTGTGCAACTCCCTGATAAATCAGACGAGCTTCTTCTTCACCGCTGATAACCTGAACCGGGCAACCGAGGATTTCCTGCGCTCTGGCAATAAAATCAACGGCGTTAACCGCCAGGCGAAGTGTCGCAGTGGCGACGACGGTGATTTGGGCATGCGGGATATCCTGCAGACGCTCGGCAAAGAGTCGCAGACACTGCCAGCCACGTTCCATGGCTTCAGGTGAGAGGTGGTTATCGCTGCTCAGGCCCGCCGCGAGGCGGACCTTGCGCTTGATGCGCGTCAGCGTTTGTATGCTTCCCGCCACCTCGCGCACAACCAGCATATGAAAACTATTCGAACCGAGATCAATTGCCGCATAAAGCGAGGTGGAGCTGAGCATATTTTCTTAACCTGAACGACGACGATTACGCGGTGCGCCGCCTGAACGACGCGGACCATTGCCGGAGCGTGGGCGGGTTAGACGCTTAGGCGGCGGCAGTTCGCTTAACAGCGCTTCCGGATTGTATTTGCTCTGCGGGATAGAGTGACCGATATAAGTCTCAATGGCTGGGAGATTCAGCGCATACTCTTCACATGCAAGGCTAATAGAGTGTCCGCTTGCGCCCGCGCGACCGGTACGACCGATACGGTGTACGTAGTCTTCGCAGTCGTCTGGCAGATCGTAGTTAAAGACATGCGTCACGGCTGGAATGTGTAAACCACGTGCCGCCACGTCGGTTGCGACCAGAATATCAAGATCGCCTCGGGTGAACTCTTCCAAAATACGCAGGCGTTTTTTCTGTGCGACGTCGCCGGTCAACAGGCCAACACGGTGACCGTCTGCAGCCAGATGGCCCCAGATGTCTTCACAACGATGTTTGGTGTTCGCAAAGATGATGGCGCGATCTGGCCACTCTTCTTCAATCAGCGTTTGCAGCAGACGCATTTTCTCTTCATTGGAAGGATAGAAGAGCTCTTCTTTAATGCGGTGACCCGTTTTCTGCTCAGGTTCCACTTCAACATATTCGGCGTTGTTCATCTGTTCGAACGCCAGTTCGCGTACGCGGTATGAGAGGGTTGCAGAGAACAGCATATTCAGACGCTGATTGGCCGGAGGCATACGGCGGAACAGCCAGCGAATGTCTTTAATGAAGCCGAGATCGTACATGCGGTCTGCTTCATCGAGCACCACAACCTGGATGGCACCGAGGTTAATGTGGTTCTGTTTAGCGTAGTCGATAAGACGGCCGGTGGTACCGATCAGGATATCCACACCGCTTTCGAGCACTTTCAGCTGTTTATCGTAGCCGTCGCCGCCGTAGGCCAGGCCAATCTTCAGGCCCGTAGCCTGCGCCAGGGGTTCAGCGTCTGCGTGGATCTGTACCGCCAGTTCTCGCGTCGGGGCCATAATTAGCGCGCGCGGCTGGTTAACTTTGCGGTCTGCAATCGCTGGGTGAGAAAGTAAATAATGAAACGTTGACGTTAAAAACGCCATCGTTTTGCCGGTACCGGTTTGCGCCTGCCCGGCAACATCGCGACCGGCCAGCGTCAGCGGCAGCGCGAGGGCCTGAATGGGCGTGCAGTTATGAAACCCTTTATTTTCAAGGGCTTCAATCACCTTCGGGTGCAGCGCGAAGTCGGAAAACTTCTGTTCTGTTAAATGTGTTTTGCTCATAGTGTGGTAGAATATCAGCTTACTATTGCTTTACGAAAGCGTATCCGGTGAAATAAAGTCAACCTTTAGTTGGTTAATGCGACATCAACACGTCGTTGGTGGAGACAAAACCAACGTACCAGGCTTATTCCTGTGGAGTTATATATGAGCGATAAAATTATTCACCTGACTGACGACAGTTTTGACACGGACGTACTTAAGGCTGACGGGCTGATCCTCGTCGATTTCTGGGCTGAATGGTGTGGTCCTTGCAAAATGATCGCCCCGATTCTGGATGAGATCGCCGACGAATATCAGGGCAAACTGACCGTTGCCAAGCTGAACATCGACCAGAACCCGGGCACCGCACCAAAATACGGTATCCGTGGAATCCCAACCCTTCTGCTGTTCAAAAACGGCGAAGTGGCAGCGACCAAAGTGGGTGCGCTGTCCAAAGGTCAACTGAAAGAGTTCCTGGACGCTAACCTGGCGTAAGGTTTCTCCGCTGTGCGTTCAGAGCTCCCGGCTAAATGATGTGGAACTCTGGACGCCCGGCTGAAGTCGTGCTAAGTTAGCTATGACTTCGTTTTAAACATATCTTGTTGTTTGAATCTTGTTTTACCCGATACTTCCCGTTGTTGACATGAACAGTGCGTGAAGTGGCTAAATTCCGGGCTTGTCGCTCAATCCGTCTTGTCGTTTCAGTTCTGCGTTCTTTCCCTGTGACCAGACAGCGAACAGACATGAGTTGATGGCCGCTAAACAGGCATGGATGACCCTGCCATACCATTCACAACATTAAGTTCGAGAATCACCCCGAGTTTAAGAACCCACACCATTATGAATCTTACCGAATTAAAGAATACGCCGGTTTCTGAGCTGATCACTCTCGGCGAAAATATGGGGCTGGAAAACCAGGCTCGTATGCGCAAGCAGGACATCATTTTCGCCATCCTGAAGCAGCACGCTAAGAGTGGCGAAGATATCTTTGGCGACGGTGTGCTGGAGATATTGCAAGACGGATTTGGTTTCCTCCGCTCTGCAGACAGCTCCTACCTCGCCGGCCCTGACGACATCTACGTATCCCCCAGCCAAATCCGCCGTTTCAACCTCCGCACTGGTGACACCATTTCAGGTAAGATTCGTCCTCCTAAAGAGGGTGAACGCTACTTTGCGCTGTTGAAAGTCAATGAAGTTAACTTCGACAAACCGGAAAACTCGCGTAATAAGATCCTCTTTGAGAACTTAACGCCGCTGCACGCGAACTCTCGCCTGCGCATGGAGCGTGGTAACGGTTCTACTGAAGACTTAACCGCGCGTGTACTGGATCTGGCATCACCAATTGGTCGTGGCCAGCGTGGTCTGATTGTGGCGCCGCCAAAAGCGGGTAAAACCATGCTGCTGCAGAACATCGCTCAGAGCATCGCCTATAACCACCCAGACTGCGTGCTGATGGTGCTGCTGATTGACGAACGTCCGGAAGAAGTGACCGAGATGCAGCGTCTGGTTAAAGGTGAAGTGGTTGCTTCTACCTTCGACGAACCGGCATCTCGCCATGTTCAGGTAGCCGAAATGGTTATCGAGAAGGCGAAACGCCTGGTTGAGCACAAGAAAGACGTGATCATCCTGCTCGACTCCATCACTCGTCTGGCGCGTGCCTACAACACCGTGGTGCCGGCGTCCGGTAAAGTCCTGACCGGTGGTGTGGATGCTAACGCCCTGCATCGCCCAAAACGCTTCTTCGGTGCAGCACGTAACGTGGAAGAGGGCGGCAGCCTGACCATCATTGCGACGGCGCTGATCGATACCGGTTCTAAAATGGACGAAGTGATTTACGAAGAATTTAAAGGTACAGGCAACATGGAACTGCATCTTTCTCGTAAAATCGCTGAAAAACGCGTCTTCCCGGCTATCGACTACAACCGTTCCGGTACTCGTAAAGAAGAGCTGCTCACCACCCAGGAAGAGCTGCAGAAAATGTGGATCCTGCGTAAAATCATCCATCCAATGGGTGAAATCGACGCTATGGAGTTCCTCATTAACAAACTGGCGATGACCAAAACCAACGACGATTTCTTTGACATGATGAAACGCTCGTAACGCAAATAAAGCCAGCAAACGCCACGTTTTTACGTGGCGTTTTTCTTTTATGGACTATACGCTAGTACCATCTACTCCCAATTTTGACCGGTCGGTGCGACAATAGGGCCGTTTCTGCAGCCAAAGAAATAATTGATTGAAAAATATACAAAGGGAGTTGTAAGAAGCCATCTTTATTACTTCTGAGGCTGTGGCTTCATGGTTATACTTCCGGGACTAACATTTGTTGAGAGCAATCCATTGTGAATCTATTCACCGCCGTTACTGAACTGATCAGTATTTTTTTATTCACAACCTGTTTTTTGTTCATTGCGCGCAAGGTGGCAAAACGAATAGGGTTGGTGGATAAGCCTAATTTTCGTAAACGCCATCAGGGACTTATTCCTTTAGTCGGCGGGATTTCTGTTTACGCAGGGATTTGCTTCACGTTTGGTATTGCTGACTATTATATCCCGCATGCCGCCCTCTATATTGCCTGCGCCGGTGTCCTGGTGTTAGTCGGGGCTCTTGATGACCGCTTCGATATCGCGGTGAAAATACGCGCCACCGTTCAGGCGGCCATTGGCGTGGTGATGATGGTTGTCGGCGGACTGTATCTGCGTAGCCTCGGCTATGTGTTTGGCCCGTGGGAGTTAGTTCTGGGTCCATTTGGCTTCTTCCTGACGCTCTTTGCCGTCTGGGCGGCAATCAATGCTTTCAACATGGTGGACGGCATTGACGGCCTGCTCGGTGGACTGTCATCCGTTTCTTTCGCCGCTATTGGCATTATCTTATGGTTTGATGGCCAGTACAGCCTGGCAATGTGGTGTTTTGCCATGATTGCCGCCATTCTGCCTTATATCCTCTTAAACCTCGGCGTGCTGGGCCGTCGCTATAAAGTCTTTATGGGGGACGCGGGCAGTACGCTGATTGGTTTTACGGTTATCTGGATCCTGCTTGAAACCACGCAGGGTCAAACCCACCCGATAAGTCCGGTAACCGCGCTTTGGATTATTGCCATTCCATTGATGGATATGGTGGCGATTATGTATCGCCGCCTGCGCAAAGGGATGAGTCCTTTCTCTCCAGACCGCCAACACATTCATCATCTCATCATGCGTGCGGGTTTTACTTCTCGTCAGGCGTTTGTGCTGATTACTCTGGCCGCTGCTATTTTGGCCGCAATTGGCGTAGCTGCAGAATATTCTCATATCATTCCTGAGTGGGTTATGTTGGCATTATTCTTGCTAGCATTTTTCCTGTACGGCTACTGCATCAAGCGCGCATGGAAAGTAGCGCGGTTCATAAAACGTATTAAACGCCGGATGCGTCGTAACAGTGGCAAAAACACAACATTAACTAAGTAAAACCGGGACTATGATGACTCAACCGTTGGCGGGAGCGAAATCAGTGGTAACTGAGAATGAACTGGATATTCGGGGTTTGTTTCGCGTGTTATGGGCAGGCAAACTTTGGATTGCGGGGATCGCGCTGGGTTTTGCACTGTTAGCGCTGGCCTATACGTTCTTTGCAAAACAAGAATGGAGCTCCACGGCAATCACGGACAAACCAACGGTTAACATGCTTGGGGGATACTATTCCCAGCAGCAATTCCTGCGAAACCTGGATATCAAAGCCAACCTCGCCACGCCAGATCAGGTCTCCGTTATGGATGAGGCTTATAAAGAGTTTGTGATGCAACTGGCTTCGTGGGATACGCGCCGCGACTTCTGGTCTCAGACGGATTATTACAAGCAGCGTCGGGTTGATAACACTAAAGCCGATGCCGCTCTGCTGGACGATCTGATTAACAATATTCAGTTTATGCCGGGCGATGCGCTGCGTAACGTGAACGACAGCGTCAAACTGATTGCAGAAACCGCGCCGGATGCTAACAACCTGTTGCGTCAGTATGTCGCGTTTGCCAGCCAGCGTGCCGCAAGCCATCTTAACGAAGAGCTTAAAGGCGCCTGGGCGGCTCGTACAATCCAGATGAAAGCACAGGTGAAACGTCAGGAAGAGGTGGCTAAAGCCATTTTCGCTCGTCGTGTTCATAATATTGAGCAGGCGCTGAAAATTGCGGAACAGCACAATATTTCCCGCACTGAGACGGACGTGCCGGCTGATGAGCTGCCTGATTCAGAGATGTTCCTCCTTGGCCGCCCCATGCTGCAGGCGCGCCTGGAAAACCTCCAGGCCGTCGGTCCTGATTTTGACCTCGATTACGATCAAAATCGCGCGATGCTCAACACGCTTAATGTAGGTCCTTCTCTGGACCCGCGTTTTCAGACCTATCGTTATTTGCGAACGCCTGAAGAACCTGTAAAACGCGATAGTCCGCGTCGTGCATTCCTGATGATTATGTGGGGGATTGTAGGCGCACTGACGGGCGCTGGCGTGGCGTTAACGCGTCGTCGCAAAAACTAAGAACGCCGTCTACGATGAAGGCTGCGGCCTTCATCGCCTAATCGAAGAGAATCGATGTGAAAGTACTAACCGTATTTGGCACCAGGCCGGAGGCCATTAAGATGGCACCTCTGGTTCATGCGCTGGCCAGCGATCCGGATATTGAAGCAAAAGTCTGCGTCACGGCCCAGCACCGTGAGATGCTCGACCAGGTCTTAACGCTCTTTTCCATCGTCCCGGATTACGACCTCAATATTATGAAACCGGGGCAAGGTTTAACGGAGATAACCTGTCGCATTCTGCAAGAGCTTAAGCCGATCCTGGAGTCATTCAAGCCTGACGTGGTGCTGGTACACGGTGACACCACCACTACCGTGGCGACAAGCCTGGCCGCGTTTTACCAGCGAATTCCTGTGGGGCATGTTGAGGCGGGTTTGCGTACCGGCAATCTTTATTCGCCGTGGCCGGAGGAGGCCAACCGCACGTTAACGGGCCATCTGGCGATGTACCACTTTGCGCCAACGGAAAATTCTCGTCAGAACCTGCTGCGTGAAAATATCGCCGATAACAAAATCTTTGTGACAGGCAATACGGTCATTGATGCGTTAATTTGGGTGCGTGACCGCGTTCTGGCAAATAGCGATCTTCAGAAAGACCTCGCTGCCCGCTATCCATTCCTGCACAACGGCAAAAAAACCATCCTGGTCACCGGCCACCGTCGCGAAAGCTTTGGCCGGGGTTTTGAGCAAATCTGTCACGCGCTGGCTGAAATCGCTGCGGAAAATGACGATGTGCAAATTGTCTATCCGGTCCATCTCAATCCTAACGTCAGCGAGCCGGTTAATCGCATTCTGGGCCATGTCGACAATGTTCTACTGATTGAACCGCAGGACTACATGCCGTTTGTCTGGCTAATGAATCACGCCTGGCTGATCCTCACCGATTCCGGCGGCATTCAGGAAGAAGCGCCCTCTCTCGGCAAGCCGGTACTGGTGATGCGTGAAACGACCGAACGTCCGGAAGCCGTCAAAGCCGGTACGGTGCGTCTGGTCGGCACCAACGCGCAGCTCATCGTCGAAGAGGTCACGCGCCTGCTGCATGACGATGAAGCGTATCAGGCGATGAGCCGGGCCCATAATCCGTATGGAGACGGGCAGGCTTGTGGCCGTATTTTGCATGCACTTAAACACAATCGGGTATCGCTATGAGTTTTACTACCATCTCTGTCATTGGTCTTGGCTACATCGGCTTGCCTACTGCGGCCGCGTTTGCCTCTCGTCAAAAACAGGTTGTCGGTGTGGATATTAACGCCCGCGCGGTAGAAACCATTAACCGTGGCGAAATTCATATTGTGGAACCCGATCTGGATCGTGTGGTGAAAGAGGCGGTGGAAGGAGGCTTCCTGCATGCCAGCACGACGCCCGTTGAAGCGGATGCCTATCTAATTGCAGTCCCAACCCCCTTTAAAGGCGACCACGAGCCCGACATGGCGTTCGTCGAGGCGGCGGCAAAATCAATCGCGCCTGTGCTGAAAAAAGGGGCGTTGGTAATCCTCGAGTCCACGTCTCCGGTGGGGGCGACTGAACAGATGTCGCAGTGGCTGGCAGAGGCCCGTCCAGACCTGAGCTTCCCACAGCAGGTTGGCGAGCAGGCGGATATCAACATCGCCTACTGCCCGGAGCGCGTACTCCCGGGCCAGGTCATGGTCGAACTGATTAAAAACGACCGCGTCATTGGCGGTATGACGCCAGTCTGTTCCGAACGTGCCAGCGCGCTGTATAAGATTTTCCTGGAAGGCGAGTGCGTGGTGACAAACTCCCGCACCGCCGAGATGTGCAAGCTGACGGAAAACAGCTTCCGTGACGTGAATATTGCCTTTGCGAACGAACTTTCACTCATCTGCGCCGATCAGGGAATTAACGTCTGGGAGCTGATTAGCCTGGCTAATCGCCATCCGCGTGTGAATATTCTCCAGCCAGGCCCGGGGGTGGGCGGACACTGTATTGCCGTCGACCCGTGGTTTATCGTGGCGCAGAATCCAGCGCAGGCGCGCCTGATTCGCACCGCGCGTGAAGTGAACGACAGCAAACCTCACTGGGTGCTCAATCAGGTCAAAACCACGGTAGCGGATTGTCTGGCAGAGAGCGGCAAGCGCGCCAGCGAGCTGAAAATTGCCTGTTTCGGTCTGGCATTCAAACCCAACATTGACGATCTGCGTGAAAGCCCGGCGATGGAAATTGCTGAGATGATTGCCGGATGGCACAAGGGGGAAACGCTGGTGGTTGAGCCGAATATCCATGAATTGCCGACAAAACTGGCGGGGCACTGCACGCTGACGGCGCTGGATGAAGCGCTCGCGACGGCGGACGTGCTGGTGCTGCTGGTGGATCACAAAGAGTTTAAAGCGACATCCGCTGATGCGGTGCGTCAGCAGTATGTAGTTGATACCAAAGGTGTCTGGCGTTGAACAGCCTGAACGGGGTACTCGAGCCCCTGCAGTGGGAGAGTACCTTTTTCAGTCTGCCGTCGGCCATCGTGCGTCTGAGCAATGACGCGCCGGTACTGACTGAACCAGATTTTACCGCCTGGCAACGGGTGCAGGCTAAGATCCCGGCGGAGCGAGCCGATCTGCTTGACGCGCTCCAGCAACACGGCTTTCAGCTGGTTGAAGGTGAGGTAGACTTTTCCATAACCCTCACCCGGCACGATGCGTCAGGCGCGGAAATTGCAACCGATCAGGACATCCCCGTGCTGCGTCAGATGGCGACCCAGGCGTTTGCGCAGAGCCGCTTTCGTGCGCCCTGGTATGCACCTGACGATAGCGGGCGTTTCTATGCCCAGTGGGTAGAGAATGCGGTTAAAGGCACCTTTGACCACGTCTGCCTGGTTTTCCGTGCAGGAGACGGTCAAATCAAGGGGTTCGTCTCGCTGCGTAAGCTCAACGAGCGCGAGGCGCGTATTGGCTTATTAGCCGGGCGCGGCATGGGTGAAAAACTCATGCAGGCGGCGCTGCACTGGTCGCAACAGCAACAGCTAGTGACGCTGCGGGTAGCGACCCAACTGGGCAACACCGCGGCGCTTAAACGTTATATTGCGAGTGGTGCCAACATCGACGCCACCGCCTACTGGTTATACAGGTGACAAGATGATTCCATTTAACGCACCACCCGTTGTCGGAACTGAACTCGACTATATGCAGTCTGCTATGGGCAGCGGCAAACTCTGTGGTGACGGCGGTTTCACCCGGCGCTGTCAGCAGTGGATGGAACAGCGTTTTCGCAGCGCCAAAGTGCTGCTGACCCCGTCCTGTACGGCATCGCTGGAAATGGCGGCACTGCTGCTGGATATCCAGCCCGGTGATGAAGTGATTATGCCGAGCTATACCTTCGTTTCCACGGCGAATGCTTTTGTCCTGCGCGGGGCGAAAATTGTTTTTGTGGATATCCGCCCGGATACCATGAACATTGATGAGACGCTGATTGAAGCAGCGATCACTGACAAAACGCGCGCGATCGTGCCGGTTCACTACGCGGGCGTGGCCTGTGAAATGGACACCATCATGGCCATCGCCAAAAAACATAATCTGTTCGTGGTGGAAGATGCCGCGCAGGGCGTGATGTCCACCTACAAGGGACGCGCGCTGGGCACTATCGGCCACATTGGCTGCTTTAGCTTCCACGAAACCAAAAACTACACGGCGGGCGGAGAAGGTGGCGCGACGCTGATTAACGACCGGGCTCTCGTGGAGCGTGCAGAAGTGATCCGCGAAAAAGGCACTAACCGCAGCCAGTTCTTCCGGGGGCAGGTAGACAAATACACCTGGCGCGATATCGGCTCCAGCTATTTGATGGCGGATCTGCAGGCTGCGTACCTGTGGGCGCAGCTGGAAGCGGCGGAGCGAATCAACCTTCAGCGTCTTTCCCTGTGGCAAACCTATTACGATGCGCTTGAGCCTCTGGCAAAAGCCGGGCGTATTGAACTGCCAACCATCCCGGCAGATTGCGTCCACAACGCGCATATGTTCTACATCAAGCTGCGCGATAACGACGACCGCAGCGAGCTCATCGCCTGGCTGAAAGAGGCCGAAATTATGGCGGTGTTCCACTATATCCCGCTGCACTCCAGTCCGGCCGGCGAAGCGTTTGGCACGTTTGCGGGTGAAGACCGCTACACCACTAAAGAAAGTGAGCGTTTGCTTCGCCTGCCACTGTTCTACAACCTCGCGCCCGTTAACCAGCGTACGGTGATTAATACCCTTCTGAGTTATTTCGGCTGATATGTCTCTGGCAAAAGCATCGGTGTGGACCGCCGCGTCCACGCTTGTAAAAATTGGCGCCGGGCTGTTGGTCGTCAAGCTGCTGGCCGTCTCATTTGGCCCCTCTGGTGTGGGGCTGGCGGGTAATTTCCGTCAGCTTATCACCGTCCTTGGTGTGCTGGCCGGTGCCGGTATCTTCAACGGCGTGACCAAATACGTTGCGCAGTATCACGATGATGCGGCTCAGCTGCGCAGAGTGGTGGGCACCTCTTCGGCTATGGTCACGGGTTTTTCAACCCTGATGGCGATTGTCTTTCTGCTGGCGGCGGCACCCATCAGCCAGGGATTGTTCGGGCACACCCATTACCAGGGGCTGGTGCGTCTGGTCGCATTGGTTCAGATGGGGATTGCCTGGGCTAACCTGCTGCTGGCGCTGATGAAAGGGTTTCGTGATGCTGCCGGAAACGCGCTTGCGTTAATCCTGGGCAGCGTCATCGGCGTGATTGCCTATTACTTTTGCTATCGCCTGGGCGGCTATGAAGGCGCACTGCTGGGGCTTGCGCTGGTCCCGGCGCTGGTGGTTGTGCCTGCGGCATTTATGCTGATGCGCCGGGGCGTCATCCCTCTTAGCTACCTGAAACCGCAATGGGACAAGGTCCTTGCCAGCCAGCTGGGTAAATTTACCCTGATGGCGCTCATTACCTCCGTCACGCTGCCGGTGGCCTACGTGATGATGCGAAACCTGCTGGCAGCGCATTATAGCTGGGATGAGGTCGGGATCTGGCAGGGCGTAAGCAGTATTTCCGACGCCTATCTCCAGTTTATTACGGCTTCCTTTAGCGTTTACCTGCTGCCAACCTTATCGCGACTGACGTCCAGACAGGAAATAACGCGCGAGATTTTCCGATCGCTGCGCTTTGTGTTACCGGCCGTCGCGGCTGCCAGCTTTACCGTCTGGCTACTGCGCGATGTCGCCATCTGGCTGCTGTTCTCGGCGAAATTCATCGCCATGCGCGATCTCTTTGCCTGGCAGCTGGTGGGGGATGTGCTGAAAGTGGGTGCATACGTTTTCGGCTACCTGGTGATTGCAAAAGCGTCCCTGCGGCTGTATATCCTGGCGGAAATTAGCCAGTTTGCGTTACTGACAGCATTTTCGCACTGGCTGATACCCATGCACGGCGCGCTGGGGGCGGCTCAGGCCTACATGGCAACCTATATCGTTTATTTCGCTGCCTGTTGCGGCGTATTTTTATTGTGGCGTAAACGCGCATGACTGCACTGATTCACATCCTGGGATCGGACATCCCACACCATAACCAGACCGTTTTGCGGTTTTTCAACGACGAGCTGGCATCGGGTAATCCAGATGCGCGTGAGTTTATGGTTGCAGGTCAGGATAAGGGCCTGAGCGAGGCGTTTCAGGCGCTGACGATTCGCTTTTGGCCGGATAAGGCCACGCTGGCGAAGGCGGTTGTCGCCAAAGCGAAAGCCGACCGCGAGCAACGATTCTTCTTCCACGGACAGTTTAATACCGGCCTGTGGCTGGCGCTTCTCAGCGGGGGAATTAAACCCTCCCAGTGCAGCTGGCATATCTGGGGAGCCGATCTCTACGAAGTCTCCCGAGGCTGGAAATTCCGTCTTTTCTATCCGTTGCGCCGCATGGCGCAGGGGCGCGTGGGCTGCGTTTTTGCTACCCGCGGCGATCTCAACTATTTTGCTAAACAGCACCCCAACGTGCGCGGCGAGTTGCTTTATTTCCCCACCCGCATGGATCCGGCGCTTAACGCCATGGCGAATGACACGGTGCGTGAAGGCAAACTAACGATCCTGGTGGGGAATTCCGGCGATCGTAGTAACGAACACGTCGCGGCGCTCAGGGCGGTGCATCAGCAGTTCGGCGACACGGTGAACGTGGTGGTGCCGATGGGTTATCCCGCCAATAACGACGCTTACATAGATGAGGTTCGCCGACAGGGGCTTGCGCTGTTTAGCGCAGAAAATCTGCACATTCTCAGCGATAAGCTGGAATTTGAGGAATATCTCGCGCTGCTGAGAAAATGCGATCTCGGCTATTTCATCTTTGCCCGACAGCAGGGGATTGGCACCCTATGTCTGCTGATTCAGGCGGGGGTACCGTGCGTGCTAAACCGCGAGAACCCGTTCTGGCAGGACATGGCCGAGCAGCATATTCCCGTGCTGTTTACCTCAGACACGCTGAACGTCGAGGTGGTACGGGAAGCCCAACGCCAGCTCACGCTGGTGGATAAAAATAGCATTGATTTTTTCAGCCCGAATTACCTCACGCCGTGGCACCGCGCGCTGCGTATCGCTTCAGGAGACAAAGTATGAGTCAGTTGCAATTCAGCGGCTTACTGATTGTCTGGCTTCTGAGCACCCTGTTTATCGCCACGCTTACCTGGTTTGAATTCCGCCGGGTGCGCTTCAACTTTAACGTGTTCTTCTCGTTACTGTTTCTGCTGACCTTCTTTTTCGGCTTCCCGCTAACCAGCATTCTGGTATTCCGTTTTGACGTGAGCGTCGCGCCGCCGGAAATCCTGCTCCAGGCGCTTCTGGCGGCAACCTGCTTCTATGCCGTCTATTACGTCACCTATAAAACGCGTCTGCGTTCAGCGCAGACAGCTGCCCCGCGTCGGGCGCTCTTTACCATGAATAGGGTGGAGACCCACCTGACGTGGGTGATGCTGATGACCATCGCCCTGGTCAGCGTCGGCATCTTCTTCATGCATAACGGCTTCCTGCTGTTTAAGCTCCACTCCTACAGCCAGATTTTTTCGGCCGAGGTTTCGGGCGTGGCGCTTAAGCGTTTCTTCTACTTCTTCATCCCGGCGATGCTGGTGATCTTCTTCCTGCGCCAGGACAGCAAAGCGTGGCTGTTCTTCCTGGTTAGCACCGTCGCGTTTGGCATCCTGACCTACATGATCGTGGGCGGCACGCGCGCGAACATCATCATCGCCTTCGCGATCTTCCTGTTTATCGGCATCATCCGCGGCTGGATCTCATTGTGGATGCTGGTTGCGGCAGGCGCGTTTGGCATTGTGGGTATGTTCTGGCTGGCGCTAAAGCGCTATGGAATGAACGTGGCGGGAGATGAGGCGTTTTACACGTTCCTTTACCTGACGCGCGATACCTTCTCGCCGTGGGAAAACCTGGCGTTGCTGCTGCAAAACTACGACAAGATTGATTTCCAGGGGCTGGCGCCGATTGTTCGCGACTTCTACGTATTTATCCCTTCCTGGCTATGGCCGGACCGGCCTGGCGTGGTGCTTAACACGGCAAATTACTTTACCTGGGAAGTGCTGAACAACCATTCTGGTCTGGCAATCTCGCCAACGCTGATTGGTTCCCTGGTGGTGATGGGAGGAGCGTGGTTCATTCTCCCCGGGGCGGTTGCCGTGGGGCTGATTATCAAGTGGTTCGACTGGCTTTACGTGCGTGGCAACGAAGAGACCAACCGCTATAAGGCCGCCATTTTGCACAGTTTCTGCTTTGGTGCCATTTTCAATATGATCGTTCTGGCGCGCGAAGGGCTGGACTCGTTCGTTTCGCGCGTGGTGTTCTTCATGGTTGTTTTCGGCCTCTGCCTGTTACTGGCCAAACTGCTGTACTGGCTGTTTGACAGCGCAGGGCTTGTGCACAGGCGCGAGCGGCAGGGCAGCACAACGCTGTCGCAAGTCTGAGTAAGGATAGTAATGACTGATAAAATTTCTGCACCGCGCTATGCGCTACGTGGCCTGCAGCTTATTGGCTGGCGCGACATGCAGCACGCGCTGGACTTTCTTTTCGCCGACGGCCAGATGAAATCCGGTACGCTGGTGGCGATCAACGCGGAAAAAATGCTGGCGGTTGAGGATAACGCGGAAGTCAAAAGCCTGATTGAAGCGGCGGAATTTAAATACGCGGACGGGATCAGCGTGGTCCGCTCTATCCGTAAAAAGTATCCTGACGCTAATGTATCTCGCGTGGCGGGGGCCGATCTCTGGGAGCAGCTTATGGCCCGCGCAGGTGAACAGGGCACGCCCGTGTTCCTGATTGGCGGGAAGCCGGAGATACTGGCCCAGACGGAGGAGAAACTGCGTCGTCAATGGAATGTTAATATTGTCGGCAGTCAGGATGGTTACTTCAAACCGGAAGATCGGCAGGCTCTGTTTGAGCGCGTTCGTGACAGCGGGGCGAAGATTGTCACCGTGGCGATGGGCTCCCCGCGCCAGGAGATCCTGATGCGCGACTGCCGTCTGGTCTGTCCGGATGCCCTCTACATGGGCGTCGGCGGTACGTACGACGTCTTTACCGGCCACGTTAAGCGTGCGCCCAAGGTATGGCAAAATCTGGGGCTGGAGTGGCTGTACCGTCTGCTATCGCAACCGACGCGCATTAAACGACAGATCCGTCTGCTTCGCTACCTCGCCTGGCATTACACCGGGAAAATGTAATCAAAATGTAGCGCGATATGCTATTCGCGCTGCAACTCGCCTGCAAAACTGCTGATAATCTGTGCAATGCATTCATTTTTTTAATGCATCGTTTGCCATTTGGCAGATTTTAAGAAACCATTCGCTCCGTATTTTAGTACCCCTAAAAAACAATACCCGGTATTAAGCCGGGAAACAGCAAACACAATCGAGGATCTATGGCAGAGAAAAAACCGGAGCTACAGCGTGGGCTGGAAGCTCGTCATATTGAACTGATAGCGCTGGGCGGCACTATCGGCGTGGGCCTGTTTATGGGCTCCGCAAGCACGCTCAAATGGGCAGGCCCTTCCGTATTACTGGCTTACATAATTGCCGGGCTGTTTGTTTTCTTCATCATGCGTTCCATGGGCGAAATGCTCTTCCTGGAGCCGGTAACCGGCTCCTTCGCCGTTTACGCGCATCGTTATATGAGCCCGTTCTTCGGCTACCTGACGGCCTGGTCATACTGGTTTATGTGGATGGCGGTGGGGATCTCAGAGATCACTGCGATAGGGGTTTACGTCCAGTTCTGGTTCCCTGACATGGTCCAGTGGATTCCCGCGCTCATCGCCGTGGGGCTGGTGGCGCTGGCAAACCTGGCTGCCGTGCGCCTTTACGGTGAGATTGAGTTCTGGTTCGCAATGATTAAAGTCACCACGATTATCGTAATGATTGTCGTCGGCCTGGGCGTGATTTTCTTCGGCTTTGGCAACGGTGGACACGCTATCGGCTTTGGCAATCTGACCGAAAACGGCGGCTTCTTTGCCGGCGGCTGGAAGGGCTTCCTGACGGCGCTGTGTATCGTTGTGGCCTCGTATCAGGGCGTGGAGCTGATCGGTATTACCGCCGGTGAAGCGAAAAACCCGCAGGTCACGCTGCGTAGCGCGGTGGGCAAAGTGCTGTGGCGTATCCTGATTTTCTATGTGGGCGCGATCTTCGTTATCGTGACCATCTTCCCGTGGAACGAAATTGGCACGACGGGTAGCCCGTTTGTTTTAACCTTTGCCAAAATTGGCATCACGGCAGCGGCGGGTATCATCAACTTTGTGGTCCTGACGGCAGCGTTGTCAGGCTGTAACAGTGGGATGTACAGCTGTGGGCGTATGCTCTATGCGCTTTCGAAGAATAACCAGCTGCCTGCGGTGATGAGTAAAGTTTCACGTGCCGGCGTGCCGGTGGCGGGTGTGGCGGTTTCCATTGCAATACTGCTGATTGGCTCTTGCCTGAATTACATTATTCCTAACCCGCAGCGCGTGTTCGTTTACGTTTACAGCGCCAGCGTGCTGCCGGGCATGGTGCCGTGGTTTGTTATCCTCATCAGCCAGCTGCGTTTCCGTCATGCGCATAAAAAAGCGATTGAAAGCCATCCGTTCCGCTCAATTCTGTTCCCGTATGCGAACTATTTGACGATGGCGTTCCTGATTTGCGTATTAATCGGGATGTACTTTAATGAAGATACCCGCATGTCGCTGTTTGTCGGGGTGATCTTCCTGGCGGCTGTGACGGCCGCATATAAGCTTTTTGGCCTGGGTCGCCGTGCCACCACGCAGAAAGTGGAGGAATAAACGGCAAAATGTGCAAACCATAACCAAACGCGCATTTTTTTCAAAAAAGCACTAGACAGCGGGGACGGAGGTACGTAATATCCAGCCCCGCAACGGCGCTAAGCGCCCGTAGCTCAGCTGGATAGAGCGCTGCCCTCCGGAGGCAGAGGTCTCAGGTTCGAATCCTGTCGGGCGCGCCATTTTAGTCCCGGCGCTAGAGCTGCGGTGGTCTGAGAAGTAGTCAGTACCGCGTGAAAGAATACAGTGGTGGCTATAGCTCAGTTGGTAGAGCCCTGGATTGTGATTCCAGTTGTCGTGGGTTCGAATCCCATTAGCCACCCCATTATTTGAAAGAGTTGTGAATTGCGAAGGTGGCGGAATTGGTAGACGCGCTAGCTTCAGGTGTTAGTGTCCTTTGGATGTGGGGGTTCGAGTCCCCCCCCTCGCACCACGACTTTTTAAATGAATTGAACTAAAAATTCAAAAAGCAGTACATCGGCGAGTAGCGCAGCTTGGTAGCGCAACTGGTTTGGGACCAGTGGGTCGGAGGTTCGAATCCTCTCTCGCCGACCAATTTTGAACCCCGCTTCGGCGGGGTTTTTTGTTTTCTGAGATTCTTCATCCCTGTAGTCATTCCCCAACAATGTCCTTTTCGTTGTCGCAATCCAGCGACATGCAACTCATTGAAAGTTAGATAAAAAACCATTTATGGGTTTTGCTGTCTCCTCCTGGCGACATATGCCCGCCTTTTCCCGATACGTTTTAGAGCTTAAAACGGCGCTTAGCAGCATAATTTCCTTTTATCTTAAAATGTTGCGTTATGTAAAAGTTCTGGCTGTCATGTTGGCACGTTACGTGCAATAATATGCGTGTAGATGCTCATTCCATCTCTTATGTTCGCCTTAGTGCCTCATAAACTCAGGAATGACGCAGAGCCATTTACGGTGCTTATCGTCCACTGACAGATGTCGCTTCGGCCTCATCAGACACCATGGACACAACGTTGAGTGAAGCACCAAATATGTTGTCTTACAGACCTGTTTTAACGCCTGCTTTTATAGCAGGCGTTTTTTTATGCCTTATTCCCGATACCGGCGCACGATCAGGGCAACCATCACCAGAGCCGTTGCGGAGACAGCATAGAGTGCCGCTACTGAGCCAAACCCGGCAGCCACTGCCGCTGCAATGCCGGTGAAGAGAGAGGCGCTGAGCGTTTGCCAGCGCCAGGCTTTCCCACTGGCTGACGCGGTTTGCGTAATATGAAAACTACTGAGAACGCCAAACGTCCCGGCCGCGAACAGAATATTCGAAGCCAGATGCGCGATAAAGATCGCCCCCAGCGCACATGCCATCCACCCGGACAACAACGGTAGCGTTCCATAAGCGGCCAGAAAGATGCCCAGACAAAAGATGATGCGCGGTGTGCGAGCGGCGAAGCGCGTCAGACTCTCTTTTTTTAGCAGCATGGGGCCGCAAAGCTGTCCCATGCTCCTTGCAAAAAGCAGAGGCAGGGCAAGACCCGCCGCATCCTGAGGATGGATTTGCTGTGCCAGGGCCGGAAGCAGCGCCATGGCCGGTGAGCCAACGGCCGCCAGCGACGGCAGGATGAGCAGACTGCGTTTCTGCCGAACGGTCAACGTCCTCCAGCATAATGCCGCAGGGGCTTCCTCTTCCTCGAGAGGCTGGAGTGAAGGCGCAGAAAACCGGCGTCCAGCCAGCCATAGCATGAGCAGTGATCCGAGAAAGCTGGCGGCATCAATGGCCAGCAGGGTAAACACGGACGTCTTCTGGAACAGCACCACGCCCAGGCCTGTCCCTAATAATACCTGCGAAGCAAAAATCACATTTTCCAGACAGGTTGCAGCAGGCAGCTCTGCTTCGCTGAGACCGCGCTTAAAGAGCAACGTCAGCGCGGGCCAGCTCATCCCGCTGAGCATCGCCTCGGTGGATTGCACAGCGAGCAATGCGGCAACGCTGTGGTAACCCACGCCAAGCAGGGGAAAGAGCAGGGCGAGCAGGCCCAGCCCTTCGGTCAGTATCAGCAGGGATATCGGAGAACAGCGTGAGCACAGCTTTTCGCCGATCGTACTGCCGATAAATCCCGGTATCGTAGCGAAAAGAAAAGCGAGTGTGAGCAGACCGGGCGGAGCTGACCACGCTAACAGCAAGCCGAAGACCACGACCTGGGTTAAGCCATTCCCCAGCGAAGAAAAGATAAAAGCACAGGCAAGCAGGCGCAGCCAGCGGTGGCAGCGCAGCGCTTCAATAAGCGCATATAAAAGCGAGTTCATGACGATTTCCTTTCAAAAACGATTTAGTCCACGCTGCAGAAAGTGCGCGTGTGTGAAAAAAAGTTAATGAAAAGACATCGTTACATTGGCGGGTTCGTTTGCGGATGCGGGTGTAAAGAATGTAGCAGGAGAAATGCGATAAAAAAAGGAGGCCATCTGGCCTCCTGATGAATTACTGCTGCGTACCGTTATTTTGCAGCGTCAGCAACAGCCCATCACGGCGCATGGCGGCCGCCTCTTCCGGCTTATGCTGCTTGTCCAGCGTATCGGCAAGCCACGCGTAGTCGAAGGCATCCGGACGCTGCTTCAGCGCCGCGCGAAAGGCGAGGCTTGCCTCCTGCCATTCGCCGTGCTTCATCAACGACTGGCCAAGCGTGCTCCACAGCAGCGGGCGGTCACCAACGGTTTTAATCTGCTGGCGCAGCACTTTTTCTATTTGCTCAGGATTGTTGGTTTTCAGGCGCGGGATTACCATCACCAGGCGATCGTCGTACTGGCGCTTCAGACCGTCGAGGAGGATCTCCTGAGCCGTGTCGTGATCGTCACACTCAATGAGGTGTTCCGCCATTGCCACCTGCAGAGGAACCTGCTGGCGCGTTTTACGGCTCTGATTCTTCCACCACGTTTTCAGACCGTCGCTGCCCAGGTCAGCGCGCGCCTGATCCATCAGGCCAATCCACGCCAGACGCTGAAGCTCGTCACGATGTTCATCGTCGCCTACCTCGGCCTTCGCCATCGACGGAATGATGTCCAGCAGTGAACCCCAGGCGCCGGTACGAATATAGGCCTGCTCGGCAAGACGCAGCACTTCCGGATGACGTGGCGCGACTTCCAGGAGACGGTCGATACCGTGGCGAGCAGCGTGATTCTCATTGCGTGCCAGCTGCAGACGAACGCGCGTGATTTCCACCGGAATCGGGTCGCCGTGAGCCAGCTCAGCCGCCCGCTCCAGGTGCTGATTAGCGCGGGCTTCATCACCGCGCTGCTGCGCCGCTTCGGCCGCCAGCAGATAGTTCACTACCGGCTGTTCGGCGTGGTCGGCGTTTTTCGACATCAGCTTTTCAACCTGCTGATAGTCACCCTCGGCGAGCTTAAGCAGCGCCTGCTCGGTCTGTTTACGGGCGCGGCGGCGCTTACGGCCAACGAACCAGCCGCGCGTATGGGCACCGGTACGGAAAATACGGCGCAGGATCCACTCGATCGCAAATAGCACCACCACGCCGAGGATCAGAATGATCGTCAGACCCGTTACGCTGGTTTCAATGTTGTAGTTATCGGTCTGGATCAGGACGTAACCCTGATGACCCGCAAGCATAGGCCCGAGGACGATCCCGGCGATCAGCAGGATGAAGAGTAAGAGAACTTTTAGCATCATTACTCTCCTTGCGGTGCGCTTTCAGGCGCAGCAGCCGGAGCAGGTGCCGCTCCGCTCGTCTGCTCTGCAGGTACGCCCGGCTGCGCCAGAAGATTGCGTACGCGCGTCTGCATCAGTTTCTCCAGAATCGGCTGGCTGGCCAGCTTGTCCGGCACGTTCATGGTGATGTTCTGCTGGCTTAACTTATCAATGTCTTCGAGGAAGGCGGTGGTCGTCGCATCATCGGTGTTGTAGTAGGCGCGTACCCACGTTGAGACGTTATCAAGCGCCTGTTTATAGGTCTCTTCCTGATGACGCGGCACGGCCTGGGCCGCCACCAGCAGGCGGGAACGAATGTTCTCGCGCAGATAGATGTCCTGGTTAGGCGCGAGCAGCGGTACGGCAGTTTCGTCGCGACGGCGGATCGTGATAAAGCTGTCCATAAAGTTCTGCCAGCTTTTTTGCAGGTTTATGCGCCATTCGCTCAGGGAGCTGGAAAGCTCGGTACCGTCGGAATCCATCGGGGAGTCGTCGTCGTTATTATCCGCCAGCTGCAGGTTATCAATCTGATTCGAAAGCTGGTTCACCTTGAGGATAATGCCGTCGTAATCCACCTGCGAAACGGCAGAGAGGCTGGCGATATCTTCGGTTATCGCGCGACGGGCGGTGATAAGGCTTGGATCGTTCATGTCGGCCAGGCTTGCATCGGCGCTTTTCAGCAGTGCGGCGGCGGTGGTCACGTCCTGGTCGCTCCAGAGCTTACGTCCGGCGAGCTTCACCAGGAAGTCGGCCTGCGAGAGCAGCCAGGTTTTGGCATCGGTGCCGGAAATCGTGGCGACTTTCTGCTGTACTTCACCCAGCTGTTTAGTCAGCTCTTCCTGTTTACCGTTCGCTTCGGCAAGCGCGGCGGCCTGCTGCTTAATCACGGCTTCCAGCTCGGTTTTCTGCGTCTCCTGCTCTTTTTGCAGGGCAGTGAGCTGATTCACCAGCGCGTCGCTGGTGGACGTCTGGTTAGCGCTCTGTTGTTTCACCAGCCCGTACAGGCCACCCCCCGCTGCCAGCGCAATGGCGATGGCAATCGCGCTCAGCGCGAGGCTCGTTTTGTTGCTGCTGTTTTTCTTCTCAGCGGTTTTCTCAGTCGTCTCTGGCTGTGGCGTCGTCTCCACAGTCTCCCTGGTCTCTTCAACCACGGCGGAGGATTTGTCGTGTTCCGTCATTATGGCTTCCCATTTGAGAGTTATTGTAATGCGCGCAGCAGCGCATCGTTGTCGGCGTTATCAGCGATCCGAATATCCTGCCAGCCCAGTTCCCGGGCCTGGTTCGCCAGACGCTCACTGACGACCAGAAGCCGACAGCGGAGTAACCAGTTTTCGCGATACCAAAGCGGTATCAGCGACCAAAGCTGTTGTAACATTTCACCGCTGGTGACCACCAGCGTATTAATGCCGCGCGCGTGCCAGCGCATCGCCTCTTCCGCGCCATCGTAGTGTTTTGCACAGCGCTGATAGCACTCAACGAACGTTACGTCGGCACCACGTTCACGCAGCGTTTCACCCAGCAGCTCGCGGCCACCGTTGCCGCGCAAAATGAGCGCACGCTTTCCGGCAATAGTTTGTAATTCAGGTAATTGTAGCAAGACTTCACTGATTTCCCGATCTAACGGGTAACGAACGTCCGCGCTGCTTACTGTATGCAGCGCCAGTGCCGTTGTTCGGCCAATCGCGAAATAGCGGGGGGCGGCTGGCCAGGCCAGGTCCTGCTGCTGCAGCTGAGCGTGGGCAAATTCCACGGCATGTTGCGACAGCGCAAACAGCAGGTCACCTTCCTGAAGGGTATTCATCTGGTCGGCGAGCGCAGAGAGCTCCCGACCGGGGGAGAATTCAATGAGAGGAAAACTCCAGGCCACCTGCCCCAGTGCGCGCAGACGGCTCACTAACTGCTCTCCTGCGGGAGAAGGGCGGGTGACGAGAATACTCATGCAGGGGGTTCTCCGTTGTAAACGTCAGCCAGAATCTCGCGGGCGCCGTTATCCAGTAGCTCTTCCGCCAGCGACACGCCAAGCTGCTCGGCATCTTGCGCTTTACCGCGACGTTCGCCGCGTACCATCTGCGAACCGTCCGGGGCGCCCACCAGCGCGCGCAGCCACAGTTCGCCATTCGTCAATTCAGCATAGCTGCCAATTGGAACCTGGCACCCGCCTTCGAGGCGGGTATTCATCGCCCGTTCCGCTTTTACGCGGGTAGCGGTCTCGTCATGGTTCAGCGGTGCGAGCAGTTCGCGGGTACGCGCATCGTTCAGGCGGCACTCGATGCCGACTGCACCCTGGCCCACGGCCGGCAGCGACAGCTCTGGCGGCAACGCCACGCGAATGCGCGACTCCAGCCCCAGACGCTTCAGACCGGCAACGGCGAGGATAATGGCATCGTAATCGCCGTTATCCAGCTTGCCCAGACGCGTGCCGACGTTACCGCGCAGTGAGCGGATGATCAGGTCAGGACGACGCTCCGCCAGCTGACACTGACGGCGTAAACTGGACGTGCCAACCACGCTACCCTCCGGCAGCGCGTCGAGCGAGTCGTAGTGGTTGGAGACAAACGCATCGCGCGGATCTTCGCGCTCGCAGATGGTCACCAGTCCCAGCCCTTCCGGGAACTCGACGGGCACGTCTTTCATCGAATGTACGGCGATATCGGCGCGGTTCTCAAGCAATGCCAGTTCCAGTTCTTTGACAAACAGGCCTTTGCCGCCCACTTTCGCCAGGGGCGTATCGAGGATCACGTCACCGCGTGTGACCATCGGCACCAGCTCGACGCGCAATCCACTGTGGCAGGCTTCCAGGCGCTGCTTCACATAATGTGCCTGCCAGAGCGCGAGAGGGCTTTGGCGTGTGGCAATTCTCAAAACATTGTCTAACATGCTTGTTACCGTCATTATCAATCGCTAACCATCCTAACATTGTTGACTCTGGGATGGCAGTTTTACGGTTGATGAGCGTGAGAGGGACAAGGCGGCGTATTCGTCAGCCAGAGCCGTATTCAGGAATTTACACGTACAGAACGGTGCTACACTTGTATGTAGCGCATCTTTCTTTACGGTCAACCGGCAAGGTGTTAAATTGATCACGTTTTAGACCATTTTTTCGTCGGTACCACCAAAAATGATAAGGGCGAAAAAGGGTAACGGTTATCTTTTTGAAATACTGCGGGTCCGCTGTTACTCGTGTTTTGAATAGCTTGCGACACCCGGAAACATCAGGCGATACGTCTTGTACCTCTATATTGAGACTCTGAAACAGAGACTGGATGCCATAAATCAACTGCGTGTGGATCGCGCGCTTGCTGCCATGGGCCCTGCTTTCCAGCAGGTATACAGTCTGCTGCCGACATTATTGCACTATCACCATCCGCTGATGCCTGGCTACCTTGACGGTAACGTTCCCCAGGGCATTTGCCTTTTCACGCCTGATGAAACCCAACAGCATTATCTGAACGAGCTGGAACTTTACCGCGGCATGCCGCCACAGGAATCTCCAAAAGGTGAACTGCCTATTACCGGCGTTTACTCAATGGGGAGCACCTCATCGGTAGGGCAAAGCTGTTCTTCGGACCTGGACATCTGGGTCTGTCATCAGTCCTGGCTCGATAACGACGAGCGTCAGCTACTGCAGCGTAAATGCAGCCTGCTGGAGAGCTGGGCGGCCTCGCTCGGCGTGGAAGTGAGCTTCTTCCTGATTGATGAAAACCGTTTCCGCCATAACGAAAGCGGCAGTCTGGGTGGTGAGGACTGCGGCTCGACTCAGCACATCTTATTGCTGGATGAATTCTACCGTACTGCTGTGCGTCTGGCCGGGAAGCGTATTCTGTGGAATATGGTCCCGTGCGAAGAAGAAGAGCATTACGATGACTACGTCATGTCGCTTTACGCGCAGGGCGTACTGACGCCAAACGAATGGCTGGATCTCGGCGGCCTCAGCTCTCTGTCAGCAGAAGAGTATTTTGGCGCAAGCCTCTGGCAGCTCTATAAGAGTATCGACTCACCGTATAAAGCGGTGCTGAAAACGCTGCTGCTGGAAGCCTATTCCTGGGAATACCCTACGCCGCGCCTGCTGGCGAAAGATATCAAGCAGCGTCTGCACGACGGGGAAATCGTCTCCTTCGGGCTGGACGCCTACTGCATGATGCTGGAGCGCGTAACCGAGTACCTGAAAGCCATCGATGACACCACGCGTCTTGACCTGGTGCGTCGATGTTTCTATCTCAAAGTCTGTGAGAAATTGAGCCGCGAACGCGCCTGCGTGGGCTGGCGTCGTGAAGTGGTCAGCCAGTTAGTGAAAGAGTGGGGATGGGACGAAGCGCGTCTGTCCATGCTCGATAACCGGGCCAACTGGAAAATCGATCAGGTGCGTGAAGCGCACAACGAACTGCTCGATGCGATGATGCAAAGCTACCGTAACCTGATCCGCTTTGCGCGCCGTAACAACCTCAGCGTTTCTGCCAGCCCGCAGGACATCGGGGTATTGACCCGTAAGCTTTACGCCGCGTTTGAAGCGCTGCCGGGTAAAGTTACCCTGGTTAACCCGCAGATTTCGCCAGACCTGTCTGAACCGAATCTGACCTTTATCTTTGTGCCGCCGGGCCGTGCAAACCGCACCGGGTGGTATCTTTACAACCGTGCGCCAAGCATGGATTCAATTATCAGCCATCAGCCGCTGGAGTATAACCGCTACCTGAACAAGCTGGTGGCCTGGGCCTGGTTTAACGGTCTGCTGACCTCGCGCACGCGCCTGTTTATCAAAGGCAACGAGGTGGTTGATCTTGCTAAGCTGCAGGAGATGGTCACGGATGTATCGCACCACTTCCCGCTGCGTCTGCCTGCCCCTACGCCGAAAGCGCTCTACAGCCCGTGTGAGATTCGCCATCTGGCGATTATCGTCAACCTGGAATACGACCCGACGGCGGCCTTCCGCAATCAGGTGGTTCACTTTGACTTCCGCAAGCTGGACGTCTTTAGCTTTGGCGAGCAGCAAAACTGCCTGGTAGGCAGTGTCGATCTGTTGTACCGCAACTCGTGGAACGAAGTGCGTACCCTGCACTTCAACGGCGAGCAGGCAATGATCGAAGCGCTGAAAACCATTCTTGGCAAGATGCACCAGGATGCCGCGCCGCCGGACAGCGTGGAAGTGTTCTGCTACAGCCAGCACCTGCGCGGTTTAATTCGCACCCGCGTGCAGCAGCTGGTTTCTGAGTGTATCGAACTGCGTCTCTCCAGTACCCGTCAGGAAACAGGCCGATTTAAAGCGCTGCGCGTCTCCGGTCAGACCTGGGGACTGTTCTTCGAGCGCCTGAACGTGTCGGTACAGAAGCTGGAAAACGCCATCGAGTTTTACGGCGCGATTTCACACAACAAGCTGCATGGCCTGTCGGTGCAGGTGGAAACCAACCACGTTAAGCTCCCGCAGGTGGTGGACGGATTCGCCAGTGAAGGGATTATTCAGTTCTTCTTTGAAGAGTCGGGCGACGATGCCGGATTCAACATCTACATTCTGGATGAGACTAACCGCGCCGAGGTGTATCACCATTGTGAAGGCAGTAAAGAGGAGCTGGTGCGCGACGTCAGCCGCTTCTACTCCTCTTCGCATGACCGCTTTACCTACGGCTCAAGCTTTATCAACTTTAACCTGCCGCAGTTCTACCAGATTGTGAACGTCGACGGCCGTACGCAGGTGATTCCGTTCCGCACCCAATCCGTCACGCCTGCAGCGCCTGCCAATCAGGACACCGCCCCGCTGTTGCAGCAGTATTTCTCCTGAGCCTTTTCGCCGGGTGGCGCTTACGTTTACCCGGCCTACGGTTCTAGCCGTTGTAGGCCCGGTAAGGCGCAGCCGCCACCGGGCAAGAAAACTACCTGAAACTCACGTTCTCACCCGCCTGCGCGGTCGCCGCCTGCTCCAGCAGATCCCAGAACGGTACGCCGCTACGGTCGCAAACCCATTCCCCGTCTTTCAGATCGAAATGATAGCCGCCCTGTTTAGCGGCCAGCCACACCTGGTGAAGCGGCTCCTGGCGGTTAATAATAATTTTGCTGCCATTTTCGAAGCTCAGGGTCAGAATGCCGCCGTTGATTTCACAATCGATATCGCTGTCACCGTCCCAGTCGTCAAGACGCTCTTCGATGGTCATCCACAGGTTGTCGGCAAGGCGATGGAATTCACTGTCGTTCATGGTTTTGTTCCTGTTTTTCGTGATGCCGGCAGTATAACCCTAAATAATTCCCGTTGCAGGAAAGCGGCAAACTCTTGCTTTTGTGTCTTCTCCTGCGATGATAGAAACAGATTTGAACTTACGGGCAACTTTATAATGAAAAACGCTTTCCGAACGCTTGCCGTTCTCATCACGCTGTTTAGCCTGACTGGCTGCGGACTGAAGGGACCACTGTACTTTCCGCCTGCGGATAAAACCGCGCCGCCGCCGACGAAACCGGTTAACAGCGGCATTGAGTCTACCACGCCAAATACTAACGACCGTGGCGACAACGGTGGCCCGACTCAGGTTAATCTCTGACGACAACGTTCTGTACCCGCGCAATGGAGCAAATGATGCAGTTCTCTAAAATGCATGGCCTTGGCAACGATTTTATGGTCGTCGACGCGGTAACGCAGAATGTGTTTTTCTCGCCTGAACTGATCCGTCGCCTGGCGGATCGGCATCTGGGCGTGGGGTTCGATCAGCTGCTGGTGGTCGAGCCACCGTACGATCCCGATCTTGATTTCCACTACCGTATTTTTAACGCGGACGGCAGCGAAGTTAACCAGTGCGGCAACGGCGCGCGCTGTTTCGCCCGCTTTGTCCGCCTGAAAGGGCTGACCAACAAGCGTGATATTCGCGTCAGCACGGCCAATGGTCGCATGGTGCTCAGCGTCACCGATGATGAGCTGGTGCGCGTGAACATGGGCGAGCCTAACTTCGAGCCCTCCGTCGTGCCGTTTCGCGCAAACAAAGCGGAAAAGACCTATATTATGCGTGCGGCCGAGCAGACAGTATTGTGCGGCGTCGTCTCAATGGGTAACCCACACTGCGTGATTCAGGTTGATGATGTGGAAACTGCCGCGGTCGAAACGCTCGGCCCGGTACTGGAAAGCCACGAACGTTTCCCGGAGCGCGCGAACATCGGTTTTATGCAGGTGGTGAAGCGCGAGCACATTCGCCTGCGGGTTTACGAGCGCGGCGCGGGTGAGACTCAGGCCTGCGGAAGCGGTGCCTGTGCTGCGGTGGCCGTGGGCATCTCCCAGGGGTTACTGGCTGAAGAGGTTCGCGTGGAATTACCGGGCGGTCGGCTTGATATCGCCTGGAAAGGACCGGGTCATCCACTGTATATGACTGGCCCGGCGGCACATGTCTATGACGGGTTTATCCATCTATGAAACAACCAGGGGAAGAACTGCAGGAAACAGTGACGGAACTGGACGACAGGGCTGTTGTTGATTATCTGCTGCGCAATCCTGAGTTTTTTATTCGCAATGCACGCGTCGTCGAAGAGATGCGTGTGCCGCATCCGGTTCGCGGGACCGTGTCGCTGGTCGAATGGCACATGGCGCGCTCGCGCAACCACATCAACCAGCTTGAAGAGAACATGACGCTGCTGATGGAGCAGGCCAGCACCAACGAAAGCCTGTTCTATCGACTGCTGCATCTGCAGGCGCGTCTGGCGTCGGCGCACAGTCTCGACGAGTTCCTCAGCCGTTTCCACCGCTGGGCGCGCGAGCTGGGGCTGGCGGGCGCAACGATTCGTCTTTTCCCTGACCGCTGGCGCATCGGCGCGCCGTCGGGATTTACCCATCTGGCACTCAGCCGTCAGGCATTTGAACCGCTGCGCATTCAGCGTCTGGGCCATGATCACCACTATCTGGGGCCGCTGAACGGGCCTGAGCTGCTGGTGGTATTACCGGAAGCCAAAGCGATTGGCTCGGTGGCGATGTCGCTGATGGGGCGCGATGGCGATCTGGGCGTCATATTATTTACCAGCCGCGACGCGCATCACTACGAGCAGGGGCAAGCCACGCACCTGCTGCAGGAGATCGCCCTGATGCTGCCTGAGCTGCTGGAGCGCTGGATTGAGCGCGTATGACGGACGGACTGCTCGCCACTGACGTCTCGCGCTTTCTGCGCTATCTCGGCGTGGAACGTCAGCTTAGCCCCATTACGCTGCTTAACTATCAGCGTCAGCTTGATGCCATCATGCAGATCGCCGACGAAATCGGCCTGAAAAGCTGGCAACAATGTGACGCTGCGACGGTACGCGGGTTTGTTGTGCGTAGCCGTAAAAAAAATCTCAGCCCGGCGAGCCTGGCGCTCAGGCTCTCAGCGCTGCGCAGCTTCTTCGACTGGCTGGTCAGCCAGGGGGGCTTAAAAGCCAACCCGGCAAAGGGGATAGCCACGCCGAAGGCGCCGCGCCATCTGCCTAAAAATATTGACGTTGACGACGTAAACCGCCTGCTGGATATCGACCTTAACGATCCGCTGGCCGTGCGCGACCGCGCGATGCTGGAGGTGATGTACGGTGCCGGATTACGTCTGTCTGAGCTCGTTAACCTCGACCTCAAGCATCTCGATCTGGAATCTGGCGAAGTGTGGGTAATGGGTAAGGGCAGCAAAGAGCGCCGCCTGCCGATTGGGCGCAATGCGGTCTCCTGGATTGAGCACTGGCTTGACCTGCGCGGGCTGTTTGGCACCGACGAAGATGCGCTGTTCCTGTCGAAGCTCGGCAAGCGGATCTCGGCGCGTAACGTTCAGAAGCGCTTTGCGGAGTGGGGCATTAAGCAGGGGCTGAACAGCCACGTTCACCCGCACAAGCTGCGCCACTCCTTTGCGACACACATGCTTGAGTCGAGCGGCGATCTGCGCGGCGTGCAGGAACTGCTTGGCCACGCAAATCTGTCGACCACTCAAATCTATACCCACTTAGACTTCCAGCACCTTGCCTCGGTGTATGACGCGGCGCATCCACGCGCCAAACGGGGGAAATAATGCGTTTTTACCGCCCACTCGGTCAGATCTCAGCCCTGACGTTTGACCTTGATGACACTCTTTATGACAACCGCGAGGTGATCCTGCGCACCGAGCAGGAGTCCCTGGCGTTTGTGCAGAACTACCATCCCGCGCTGAAGGCGATACAGAACAAGGACTTCCAGAAGCTGCGCCAGTCCCTGCGTGAGACCGAGCCGGACATTTACCACGACGTGACCGAATGGCGTCGTCGCGCGGTTGAGCAGGCGATGCTCAACGTGGGTCTGAGCACGCAGGATGCCGCCATTGGGGCGGAAGCGGCCATGGAAAACTTTGCTAAATGGCGCAGCCGCATCGACGTGCCGCAGGAAACCCACGACACGCTGGCGAAGCTTGCCGAAAAGTGGCCGCTGGTGGCCATCACCAACGGCAATGCCCAGCCGGAGCTGTTTGGCCTCAGCGATTATTTTGAATTCGTGCTGCGTGCGGGTCCTCACGGGCGCGCGAAGCCGTTCAGTGACATGTACCATCTGGCGGCAGATAAGCTTAACCTGCCGCTGGGTGAGATCCTGCACGTGGGGGATGACCTGACCACAGACGTGGCCGGCGCCATCCGCTGCGGGATGCAGGCCTGCTGGATCAAGCCGGAAAATGCTGACCTGATGATCGCCTCCGATAGCCGTCTTCTGCCGCACGTGGAAATTTCACGGTTGGCATCCCTCACGACGCTGATATAATCATCAATTGTTCTGTATAAATTAACAGGGTTTTGACGAATGCTATTCGCCAGCCCGACATGACGTGACGGTGCCAATGGACGTTTCTTACCTGCTCGACAGCCTTAATGACAAACAGCGTGACGCGGTTGCCGCCTCGCGCACCAACCTGCTGGTGCTGGCTGGAGCGGGCAGTGGTAAGACGCGCGTGCTGGTTCACCGTATCGCCTGGCTGCAGAGCGTGGAAAACTGCTCGCCGTACTCCATCATGGCGGTCACGTTCACCAACAAGGCGGCGGCGGAGATGCGCCACCGCATCGCCCAACTGATGGGCACCAGCCAGGGCGGCATGTGGGTCGGCACCTTCCACGGCCTGGCGCACCGCCTGCTGCGCGCACACCACATGGACGCCAACCTGCCGCAGGATTTCCAGATCCTCGACAGCGAAGACCAGCTCCGTCTGCTGAAACGCCTGATCAAGGCGATGAACCTCGACGAGAAGCAGTGGCCGCCGCGTCAGGCGATGTGGTACATCAACGGCCAGAAAGACGAGGGGCTGCGCCCGCACCACATTCAGAGCTTCGGCAACCCGGTCGAGCAGACCTGGCAGAACGTCTACAAGGCCTATCAGGAAGCGTGCGATCGCGCCGGTCTGGTGGATTTTGCCGAGCTGCTGCTGCGCGCCCACGAGCTGTGGCTGAACAAACCGCACATCCTGCAGCACTACCGTGAACGCTTCACCAATATCCTGGTGGACGAATTCCAGGATACCAACAACATCCAGTACGCGTGGATCCGCCTGCTGGCCGGCGATACCGGCAAGGTGATGATCGTGGGCGATGATGACCAGTCGATCTACGGCTGGCGCGGGGCGCAGGTGGAGAACATCCAGCGCTTCCTCAACGATTTCCCCGGCGCGGAAACCATCCGTCTGGAGCAGAACTACCGCTCAACCAGCAACATCCTGAGCGCGGCCAACGCCCTGATTGAGAACAACAACGGGCGTCTGGGCAAAAAGCTGTGGACCGACGGCGTCGATGGCGAACCGATTTCGATTTACTGCGCCTTCAACGAGCTCGACGAAGCGCGCTTCGTGGTGAACCGCATTAAAACCTGGCAGGACAACGGCGGCGCGCTGGAGCAGTGCGCCATTCTCTATCGCAGCAACGCCCAGTCGCGCGTGCTGGAAGAGGCGCTGCTGCAGGTGAGCATGCCGTACCGCATTTATGGCGGCATGCGCTTCTTCGAACGTCAGGAAATCAAAGATGCGCTGTCGTATCTGCGTCTGATTGCCAACCGTAACGACGACGCGGCGTTTGAACGCGTGGTCAACACTCCGACCCGCGGGATTGGCGACCGCACGCTGGACGTGGTGCGTCAGGCCTCGCGCGACCGCCAGCTGACTCTGTGGCAGGCGTGCCGCGAGCTGCTGCAGGAAAAAGCGCTCGCCGGACGTGCCGCCAGCGCATTGCAGCGCTTCCTTGAGCTGATTGACGCCCTCGCGCAGGAAACGGCCGACATGCCGCTGCACGTGCAGACCGACCGGGTGATTAAAGATTCCGGCCTGCGCACCATGTATGAGCAGGAAAAAGGTGAGAAGGGCCAGACCCGTATTGAGAACTTAGAGGAACTGGTCACGGCAACGCGCCAGTTCAGCTACAACGAAGAAGACGAAGACCTGATGCCGCTGCAGGCGTTCCTCTCCCACGCCGCGCTGGAAGCGGGGGAAGGACAGGCCGATACCTGGCAGGATGCGGTTCAGCTCATGACCCTGCACTCCGCCAAAGGGCTGGAGTTCCCGCAGGTATTCATCGTCGGGATGGAAGAGGGGATGTTCCCGAGCCAGATGTCGTTGGATGAAGGCGGCCGTCTGGAAGAGGAGCGTCGTCTGGCCTACGTGGGCGTGACGCGCGCGATGCAAAAGCTGACGCTGACCTATGCGGAAACCCGCCGTCTGTACGGTAAAGAGGTCTATCACCGTCCGTCGCGCTTTATCGGTGAACTGCCGGAAGAGTGCGTGGAGGAGGTGCGTCTGCGGGCAAGCATCAGTCGTCCTGTCAGCCATCAGCGCATGGGATCGCCGATTGCGGAAACCGACACTGGCTACAAGCTGGGCCAGCGCGTGCGCCATTCGAAGTTTGGCGAGGGCACCATTGTGAATCTGGAAGGCAGCGGCGAGCACAGCCGCCTGCAGGTGGCGTTCCAGGGGCAGGGGATCAAATGGCTGGTGGCGGCCTACGCGAAGCTGGAAACAGTCTAACATTCAGAAAAATATCATTATTTTGTAATAATCTGCTAGCCTTATACGTTGAAGGTCAATTAATGCCCTTCAGCGTTTCGTTGCGTGTTGACGCCACAGTTATAGCTGGCGTAACATGCGCGCACGATTACGCTAAGAGGACATTCGCCTTGGACACACCCAGTAGATACTGGCTCAATTCCCTGTCATCCAGGAACAACTCCTAAGGCTATCTCCTCTTGCTGATGGCCTTAGTGGTTGTCAGCGACTGCATTATTCCCGTCGCGCTGAGTCAGGCTGTTTAATGGTCTGAAACCCAATTTGTTTCTGTGTGCCCACCGAACTGTCCGATATTTTTTGCATTGGGAGTCCCGGTCATGTTGAGCGCATTTCAACTCGAAAATAACCGACTGACTCGGCTTGAAGCCGAAGAGTCACAGCCCCTCATTGATGCCGTATGGGTGGATCTGGTCGAGCCGGACGACGATGAGCGCCTTCGCGTACAATCTGAGCTGGGGCAAAGCCTGGCAACCCGCCCGGAACTGGAAGACATCGAAGCATCCGCGCGTTTTTTTGAAGACGAAGACGGCCTGCATATTCACTCCTTCTTCTTCTTTGAAGATGCGGAAGACCACGCGGGTAACTCCACCGTGGCGTTTACCATTCGCGACGGCCGCCTGTTTACGCTGCGCGAGCGCGAGCTGCCGGCATTCCGTCTCTACCGCATGCGCGCCCGCAGCCAGGCGATGGTGGACGGCAACGCCTACGAGCTGCTGCTCGATCTGTTCGAGACCAAAATTGAACAGCTGGCGGACGAAATTGAAAACATCTATAGCGATCTGGAAAAGCTGAGCCGCGTGATCATGGAAGGCCATCAGGGCGATGAGTACGACGAGGCACTCTCCACGCTGGCTGAGCTGGAAGATATCGGCTGGAAGGTGCGTTTGTGTCTGATGGATACCCAGCGCGCGCTGAACTTCCTGGTGCGCAAGGCGCGTCTGCCGGGCGGTCAGCTGGAGCAGGCGCGTGAGATCCTGCGCGATATCGAATCCCTGCTGCCGCACAACGAATCCCTGTTCCAGAAGGTTAACTTCCTGATGCAGGCGGCGATGGGCTTTATCAACATCGAGCAGAACCGCATCATCAAGATCTTCTCGGTGGTGTCCGTAGTGTTCCTGCCGCCAACGCTGGTGGCATCCAGCTATGGGATGAACTTCGAGTTTATGCCGGAGCTGAAGTGGAGCTTTGGTTACCCGGGGGCGATTATCTTTATGATCCTCGCGGGGCTGGCACCGTATCTGTACTTTAAGCGCCGGAACTGGCTGTAAAAATCTGGCGGGTGGCGCTGCGCTTACCCGCCCTACGATCGAATTCCCTCTCCCTGTGGGAGAGGGTTAGAGTTAGGGCAACTTCACAGCCCTTTGCGCCCCCTGCGCTGGGTATAAATCGCATCGGCGACGAAAATCGCCAGCGCCACCCAGATAAAGGCGAACGTCACCATCTTATCCGCCCCCGGCACCTCGCCGTAAAACACCACCGCCAGCAGGAACATTAGCGTCGGGCCAATGTACTGGAAGAAACCCAGCGTGGAGAGACGCAGGCGCGTCGCCGCACCGGTGAAGCACAGCAGTGGAATAGTGGTCACCACGCCCGCCGCCATCAGCATCAGGTTTAGCGACCACGGGTTGCTGCCCATGTGGCTGGTTGGGCTGTCGGCGATGCCGAAAAGATAAATCGCCGCCACGGGCAGCAGCCACAAGGTTTCAAACAGCATCCCCGTCTGCGCTTCTACCGCAATCTTCTTACGCACCAGGCCGTAGAACGCAAAGCTGAACGCCAGGCCGAGGGCAATAATCGGCAGCGAGCCGAAGGTCCAGAGCTGCACCAGTACGCCGCAGAAGGCCAGAATCACCGCCACCCACTGCATCCGGCGGAAGCGCTCACCGAGGAAAATCATCCCCAGCACGATATTCACCAGCGGGTTAATGAAGTACCCCAGGCTCGCTTCGAGCATGTGATGGTTATTCACCGCCCAGATAAACAGCAACCAGTTGCCGCCAATCAGCACGGCAGAAAGTGCCAGCAGGAAGATCTTCTTCGGGGTTTGCAGCAGCGTTTTGACGCCCGACCACTGACGGCTGAGGCTCATCAGCGCAATCATAAAGAAGAACGACCAGATGACGCGGTGAGTCAGGATCTCATCGGCCGGAACGTAGGCGATAAGCTTGAAATACGCCGGGGCGATACCCCAAATAAAATAAGCGGCAAGGGCGAGTAAAACGCCCTGCCGCGTCTGTTTAGCATCCATCGGGAAAATCCGTTACAAAAAAGTGAATTAATTTTACCCGATTTTGCCGCCTCAACCCACCATATAAGTGGCGGTTGCGCTGGCGATATACACCTGTTCTTCGTTGTGTAATTCAACGCGCGCCACGGCGACTTTATTCCCCGCGCGCAGCAGGCTGCTCGTGCAGGTGAAGCGATTTCCACGTCCCGGCCGAAGATAGTCGACGCGCAGATCGATGGTGCCCATGCGCGCCAGACGCTGGCGGAGTTCGTCTTCGTTGATGGTGTCATGGCGGGTCAGCGTACTGCCCACGCAGACCAGACCTGCCGCCACGTCAAGCGCGGAGGCAATCACGCCGCCGTGCAAAATACTTTGCGCCCAGTTACCTACCATCATCGGCTGGTTGTTGAAGCTCAGCTGGGCAAAGTCTTTCTCGTAACGCTCCAGCTCCAGTCCCAGCGCGCGGTTAAACGGCATATGGTAAACAAAAATCTCGCCCACGAGTTTTAACACTTCTTCGGCGGTAAGCATGGCTGACATGAGGCATCACATCCTTATTGTTAACGAAATGTTGATTTTATGCCTCAGCAACAAGGAATTCCACTTTCAGAAACGAGGATGCAGCAGTTGTCGCAGAAGTCTGTAGAATGTCCGCCACATAACTATTTAGCTAATTTTACTCTTTTGCAGGAGAACACCACCGATGCGGACGTATCTGGCCTGGTTACTGGCGGCGATTTCGCTGCCCCTCACAGCCTATGCGCAGGAAGCGACAATCAAAGAGGTGCATGATAAGCCTGCCGTTCACGGTAGCATTATCGCGAACCTTCTTCAGGAGCATGACAATCCGTTCACGCTCTATCCGTATGACACCAACTACGTGATTTACACCCAGACCAGCGATCTCAACAAAGAGGCGATAAGCTCCTATAACTGGTCTGATAATGCGCGTAAAGATGAGGTGAAGTTCCAGCTCAGCCTCGCTTTCCCGTTCTGGCGCGGCATTCTGGGACCGAACTCGGTGTTTGGTGCCTCCTATACGCAGAAGTCCTGGTGGCAGCTCTCTAACAGCGGGGAATCCTCGCCGTTCCGCGAAACCAACTATGAGCCCCAGCTGTTCCTCGGCTTCGCAACGGATTATGAATTTGCGGGCTGGACGTTACGCGATGTGGAAGTGGGCTTTAACCATGATTCTAACGGACGTTCCGATCCGACATCCCGTAGCTGGAACCGTGCCTATACGCGCCTGATGGCGCAGAACGGTAACTGGATGGTGGAAGTGAAGCCGTGGTATGTGGTCGGCAGCACTGATGACAACCCGGACATCACCAAATATATGGGCTACTACCAGCTTAAAGTCGGCTACCAGTTAGGTGATGCCGTGCTGAGTGCGAAAGGTCAGTACAACTGGAACACCGGCTACGGCGGCGCGGAAGTGGGCTTAAGCTATCCGGTAAGCAAGCATGTCCGCCTTTATACACAAGTCTACAGCGGTTACGGCGAGTCGCTTATCGATTACAACTTCAACCAGACCCGCGTCGGCGTGGGCGTGATGCTGAACGATATTCTCTAGGCTGTTCGAATGTTTTTGCGTTAAACGTTGAAGTTTCTCTCTCAGGCGCTGAAAATAGCGCCTGTTTCATTTCAGGCATATGGGGTTAACGTGGCGCAGGCGGAAGTATTGAATCAGGAGTCGCTGGCTAAACAGGTTTTGCATGAAACCTTTGGCTACCAGCAGTTCCGCCCTGGCCAGGAAACCATCATTGAAACGGTGCTGGAAGGTCGTGATTGCCTGGTGGTGATGCCTACCGGTGGCGGCAAGTCCCTCTGTTATCAGGTTCCCGCGCTGGTGCTTAACGGCCTGACGGTCGTGGTATCCCCCCTCATTTCTCTGATGAAAGACCAGGTTGACCAGCTACTCGCCAACGGCGTGGCGGCGGCCTGTCTCAACTCGACCCAAACCCGGGAGCAGCAGCAAGAGGTCATGGCAGGGTGCCGCACCGGGCAGATCCGCCTGCTGTATATCGCGCCGGAGCGCCTGATGCTGGATAACTTCCTCGATCACCTGGCGCACTGGAACCCGGTCCTGCTGGCGGTGGATGAAGCGCACTGTATTTCCCAGTGGGGACACGATTTCCGCCCGGAATACGCCGCCCTCGGCCAGCTGCGTCAGCGCTTCCCCGAGCTGCCGTTTATGGCGCTTACCGCCACGGCGGATGATACCACGCGGCTGGATATCGTTCGCCTGCTCGGGCTGAACGACCCCTATATCCAGGTCAGCAGCTTCGATCGCCCAAACATCCGCTATATGCTGATGGAAAAGTTCAAGCCGCTGGATCAGCTCCTGCGCTACGTCCAGGAGCAGCGCGGCAAGTCCGGCATCATCTACTGCAACAGCCGTGCGAAGGTGGAAGACACCGCCGCGCGTCTGCAAAACCGCGGCTTTAGCGCCGCCGCCTATCACGCCGGATTAGAGAACCACATCCGCGCCGACGTGCAGGAAAAATTCCAGCGCGATGACCTGCAGATCGTGGTCGCGACGGTAGCGTTTGGGATGGGGATCAACAAGCCCAACGTGCGCTTTGTGGTGCATTTCGACATTCCGCGCAATATCGAATCCTACTATCAGGAAACCGGCCGCGCCGGGCGCGACGGCCTGCCTGCGGAAGCGATGCTGTTTTACGATCCGGCCGATATGGCGTGGCTGCGCCGCTGTCTGGAAGAGAAGCCGCAGGGACAGCTGCAGGATATCGAGCGCCACAAGCTCAACGCGATGGGCGCGTTTGCCGAAGCGCAAACCTGCCGTCGTCTGGTTCTGCTCAACTACTTTGGTGAAGGGCGACAGGAGCCGTGCGGCAACTGCGATATCTGCCTCGATCCGCCGAAGCAGTATGATGGCCTGATGGACGCGCGTAAGGCGCTCTCGACCATTTACCGCGTGAACCAGCGCTTCGGGATGGGCTACGTGGTGGAAGTGCTGCGTGGCGCCAACAACCAGCGTATCCGCGACATGGGCCACGACAAGCTGCCTGTCTACGGTATTGGCAAGGACCAGAGCCACGAGCACTGGGTGAGTATCATTCGCCAGCTAATCCACCTCGGCTTCGCCACGCAGAACATTGCCCAGCACTCCGCCCTGCAGCTGACAGAAGCGGCGCGTCCGGTGCTGCGCGGTGACGTTGAACTGAAGCTCGCCGTGCCGCGCGTCATCGCCCTGAAGCCGCGCGTGATGCAGAAGTCCTACGGCGGCAATTACGACCGCAAGCTGTTCGCCAAACTGCGCAAGCTGCGTAAGGCCATCGCCGACGAGGAAAACATCCCGCCTTACGTGGTGTTCAACGACGCGACGCTGATTGAGATGGCCGAGCAGATGCCGCTCAGCGCCAGCGAAATGCTCAGCGTCAACGGCGTCGGCACGCGCAAGCTGGAGCGCTTCGGTAAAGAGTTTATGGCGCTCATCCGCTCTCACGCCGACGGTGACGATGAGGAGTAGTCAGCCGGGCGAAAAAGTGCCAGGATGATGACTCACTAAATTATTTCCCCGCGAGCTAATTATGTTAATGCTATTTCTCACCGTGGCATTAGTGCACATCGTTGCGCTGATGAGCCCCGGCCCAGACTTTTTCTTCGTGTCACAAACGGCCGTCAGCCGCTCCCGAAAAGAGGCGATGATGGGCGTGCTCGGTATCACCATGGGCGTTATGGTCTGGGCGGCCGTTGCGCTGCTCGGTCTGAACCTGATCCTGGCGAAGATGGCCTGGCTGCATAACATCATTATGGTCGGCGGCGGGCTGTACCTGTGCTGGATGGGCTACCAAATGCTGCGCGGGGCGCTGAAGAAAGAAGAGAAAAAACCGGAAGAGCCAAAGGTGGAGCTGGCAACGGGCGGTCGCAGCTTTGTAAAAGGGTTGCTGACTAATCTGGCGAACCCAAAAGCGATTATCTATTTCGGCTCCGTGTTCTCGCTGTTTGTCGGCGATAGCGTCGGTGCGGGCGCACGCTGGGGCATCTTCCTGCTGATCGTCGTTGAAACCTTTGCCTGGTTTACTATCGTGGCCAGCCTGTTCGCCTTACCGGCGATGCGCCGCGGCTACCAGCGTATCGCGAAGTGGATTGACGGCTGCGCCGGCGCGCTGTTCGCCGGCTTCGGCATTCATCTCATCATTTCTCGCTAAGCATGACGCGCTGACGCAAGCAGCGCGCCAACCAGCATAAACAGCGAGCCAAAGACTTTATTCAGGGCCTTCATCTGCTTAGGCCCTTTAATCCACGCCGCAATTCGCTGCGCCAGCGTCGCGTATCCAATCATCACGATGATATCGACGATAATGGTGGTCGCGCCCAGCACCACGTACTGCATCACCTGCGGCTGATGCGGAACGATAAACTGCGGGAACAGCGCGGCGAGGAAAACGATGCTCTTCGGGTTGGTCAGGTTGACGAACACCGCTCGCTTAAACAGATGGCCGCGGTTTTGCGTCTGCGCGAGAGTATTCAGGTTGATGGAACCTGCCGCGCGCCACTGCTGGATGCCGAGCCAAATCAGATAGGCTGCCCCGGCCCATTTCAGCACTTCAAACGCCAGCACCGAGCGGGAGAAAAGTGTCCCCAGACCAATCCCGACCAGCACGATATGAATGCCCAGCCCGGCCTGCAGTCCGGCAATGGATGCCACCGCACCGCGGTAACCGTGGTTGATTGAGGTAGTCATGGTGTTAATAGCACCTGAACCCGGAGAAAGGCTGAGGATAATGGATGTCAGCAGGTAGGCGAACCACCACTCGAAGGTCATTTGAAACTCCCGAACCGTCTATTTTTATGCCACAATACGCTATTATTGAGTCATTTTGTGACCGGTGACGAAAAAAACGATATTCCCTGGATTACGTGAGTGGAAACCCAATGTTTCAGCAGAAAAAGGACTGGGAAACACGAGAAAACGCTTTTGCTGCTTTCTCTATGGGGCCGCTGACCGATTTCTGGCGGCAGCGTGAGGAAGATGAGTTTACGGGCGTCGGGGGCATCCCGGTGCGTTTCGTTCGTTTCCGAAATGAAAAAAATGACCGGGTGATTGTGGTCTGCCCTGGGCGTATTGAAAGCTACGTTAAATACGCTGAGCTGGCCTACGACCTGGTCCATATGGGGTTCGATGTCCTGATTATCGACCATCGTGGACAGGGGCTGTCCGGAAGACTGCTACCGGACACGCACCGTGGGCACGTCGATCGCTTCAGCGATTACGTCGACGATTTTGCCGCGTTCTGGCAGCAGGACGTTCAGCCCGGTCCCTGGCGTAAGCGATACATCCTTGCGCACTCCATGGGGGGCGCGATATCGACGCTGTTTTTGCAGCGTTATGAACACCAGTGCGATGCCATTGCGCTGACCGCGCCGATGTACGGTATCGTTATCCGTTTTCCTGACTGGATGGTGCGCCATCTTCTTGACTGGGCTGAGGGCCATCAGCGCATTCGTGAAGGTTACGCCATAGGTACAGGACGCTGGCGCGCGCTGCCGTTCGCCATCAACGTCTTAACCCACAGTCGGCAGCGTTATCGCCGCAACCTGCGCTTTTATGCCGATGAACCACGCTTACGCGTCGGCGGCCCGACCTGGCACTGGGTGCGGGAGGGTATTATGGCCGGTGAGCAGGTGCTGGCGGGCGTAGGCGATGATGACACGCCGACGCTTCTGATTCAGGCGGAAGAAGAGCGTGTGGTGGATAACCGCATGCATGACCGCTATTGTGAACTGCGCGCTGCTGCCGGTCACCCTTGTGAAGGGGGTAAACCGCTGGTCATTAACGGCGCGTTCCATGAGATCCTTTTTGAAAAGGACGCTATGCGCTCAGTCGCGCTCAACGCCATTGTTGAATTTTTCAACAGGCATAATTGATTTTTGTTTTCCACCAGAGGTTGAAATCCCTATGTACCAGGTTGTTGCATCTGATTTAGATGGCACGCTGCTTTCCCCCGACCACACCCTGTCGCCTTACGCGAAAGAGACCTTAAAACTCCTGACTGCCCGTGGCGTGAACTTTGTGTTCGCCACCGGCCGCCACCACGTCGACGTGGGGCAGATCCGCGATAATCTCGAGATCAAATCGTACATGATCACCTCCAACGGTGCGCGCGTGCATGATACCGACGGCAACCTGATCTTTACCCACAACCTGGATCGCGATATTGCCGCCGATCTGTTTGGCGTGGTGCATAACAACCCGGCTATCGTCACTAACGTTTACCGCGACGACGACTGGTTTATGAACCGCCACCGCCCGGATGAAATGCGTTTCTTCAAGGAAGCGGTATTCAACTACTCCCTTTACGAACCGGGCCTGCTGGAGCCGGAAGGGATCAGCAAGGTGTTCTTCACCTGCGACAGCCACGAAGAGCTGCTCCCGCTGGAACAGGCGATCAACGCTCGCTGGGGCGATCGCGTCAACGTAAGCTTCTCAACCCTGACCTGTCTTGAAGTGATGGCGGGTGGCGTCTCCAAAGGTCACGCGCTGGAAGCGGTTGCGAAACGCCTGGGCTTCGGGCTCAAAGACTGTATCGCCTTCGGTGACGGCATGAACGACGCCGAGATGCTTTCAATGGCAGGCAAGGGCTGCATCATGCAGAACGCGCACCAGCGTCTGAAGGATCTCCACCCTGAACTGGAAGTCATTGGTTCTAACGCTGACAACGCGGTACCGAAGTATCTGCGCAAGCTGTTCCTTGAATAATCTTCACTTGATTGTTTATTGCTCAGTTGTCAACTAAAGAGTTCGCTACAATGCCTCTCCTTCTTTCTGAGAGACAAGCATTGTGGCGCTACTCATTATCACCACTATCCTGTGGGCCTTCTCCTTTAGCCTGATTGGCGAATACCTTGCCGGTTCGGTCGACAGCTACTTCTCGGTGCTGATGCGCGTGGGGCTGGCGGCACTGGTGTTCCTGCCGTTTCTGCGCACGCGCGGACAGTCGCTGAAAACGATTGTGCTGTATATGCTGGTGGGGGCGATGCAGCTCGGCATCATGTATTTGTTCAGCTTCCGGGCTTACGTCTATCTGTCCGTCTCGGAATTCCTGCTCTTTACCGTGCTGACGCCGCTCTACATCACGCTGATTTACGATCTGCTGAGTAAACGCCGTCTGCGCTGGGGATACCTGCTGAGCGCGGCGCTGGCGGTGATTGGCGCGGCGATTATTCGCTACGACAAAGTAAGCGATCACTTCTGGACCGGGCTGATGTTCGTCCAGCTCGCCAACATCAGTTTCGCTATCGGCATGGTGGGCTACAAACGCCTGATGGAAACCCGTCCGATGCCGCAGCATAACGCGTTCGCATGGTTTTATATGGGCGCCGCGATTGTCGCGGTAGCGGCGTGGTTTATGCTCGGTAACCCGCAAAAGTTGCCTACCACCATCGTACAGTGGGGTGTTCTGGTCTGGCTGGGCGTCGTGGCTTCCGGGTTGGGGTACTTCATGTGGAACTACGGCGCGACGCAGGTCGACGCCGGTACGCTGGGGATTATGAACAACGTGCATGTCCCGGCAGGGCTGCTGGTCAACCTTGCCATCTGGCAGCAACAGCCGCACTGGCCAAGCTTCCTTATTGGGGGAGCGGTGATCCTGGCTTCGCTGTGGGTCCATCGACGCTGGGTCGCTCCGCGCTCCGCACAAACGGAAGATGGTCGCACGCGTGGTTCCGCGCTGAGCGAATAAACGCCTCCGTAATCGGCTGACGCTGCTCCCCATCGCGCACGGCAGCGTACAGCCGGCTCCACAGTCCTTCTCCCAGGGTTTTGGTCACCACCAGACCCTGGCGTTCAAAGCTCTCCACCACCCAGTGCGGCAGCGCCGCGATACCCATTCTGGCCGCCACCATCTGAATCAGCAGCAGGGTGTTATCCACGCTTTTTAGCTGCGGGCTAATGCCCGCGGGCTGCAGGAAGTGACGCCAGATATCCAGACGACTGCGCTGAACCGGGTAAATCAGCAGCGTTTCCGTCGCCAGGTCTTCCGGCGTGATGCGCGTTTTGGCCGCCAGCGGGTGGTCCGGCGCCAGCACCAGGCGCACCTCATAATCAAACATCGGCGAATAGTGCAGGCCGCTGCGCGGCAGAATGTCAGAGGTCATGACCAGATCCAGCTCGCCCTGCTGCAGCGAGGGCTGCGGGTCGAACGTCACGCCGGATTTAAAGTCCATCTCCACCTGCGGCCACTTCTGGCGGAAGTTCTCAAGCGCGGGGGTCAGCCACTGAATACAGCTGTGGCACTCAATAGCGATACGCAGTTTGGTCTGCTGCGGTTCGTTACACGCCTGCAGCGCGCTCGCGATCTGTGGCAGAACCTGATTCGCCAGCTGAAGGAGAATTTCACCCTGCGGCGTAAAGCGTAGCGGCTGGCTTTTACGCACAAAAAGACGGAAGCCGAGGCGTTGTTCCAGATCGCTGAACTGGTGAGAAAGGGCGGACTGTGTCTGGTGCAGCGTGGCCGCAGCAGCCGCGAGCGAACCGCAGTTTCGCAACGCTTGTAGCGTTTTCAGGTGTTTAATCTCGATCATGAAAGTCCTTCACTTCGCCATGAACATTTTGCGCTTGAGGAATATACAGTACCTGCCAATTATAGAAGTGTAAACATCTGGACGTCTAAATAACGAATTTCACAAGGGGTACACCATGACAATCCGCAATCACACTCTCGGTTTCCCTCGCGTTGGCCTGCGTCGCGAGCTGAAAAAAGCGCAAGAAAGCTACTGGGCGGGGAACGCCACGCGTGAAGAGCTGCTGGCAGTGGGACGCGAGCTGCGCGCCCGCCACTGGGATCAGCAGAAGCAGGCGGGCATTGACCTGCTGCCGGTGGGCGATTTCGCCTGGTACGACCATGTTCTGACGACCAGCCTGCTGCTTGGCAACGTGCCGGCTCGTCATCAGAACAAAGATGGATCGGTAGATATCGATACCCTGTTCCGCATCGGCCGTGGCCGTGCGCCAACGGGTGAGCCAGCGGCAGCGGCGGAAATGACTAAGTGGTTTAACACTAACTATCACTATATGGTGCCGGAGTTCGTAAAAGGTCAGCAGTTTAAACTGACCTGGACGCAGCTTCTGGATGAAGTGGACGAAGCGCTGGCGCTGGGCCACCAGGTTAAACCCGTGCTGCTGGGGCCAGTGACCTATCTGTGGCTGGGGAAAGTCAAAGGCGAGCAGTTCGATCGTCTGAGCCTGCTGAAGGACATTCTGCCGGTCTACAAACAGGTGCTGATTGAGCTGGGCAAACGCGGCATTCAGTGGGTGCAAATCGACGAACCGGCGCTGGTGCTCGAGTTGCCTCAGGAATGGCTCGATGCCTTCAAACCGGCGTATGACGCGCTCACCGGGGAGGTGAAGCTGCTACTGACAACCTATTTCGAAGGCGTGACGCCGAACCTGAACACGATTACCGCGCTGCCGGTGCAGGGCCTGCACGTAGACCTTGTACACGGTAAAGATGATGTGACGGAGCTGCACAAGCGCCTGCCCGCAGACTGGCTGCTCTCCGCCGGTCTGGTGAATGGCCGTAACGTCTGGCGCGCCGACCTGACCGAGAAATACGCACAAATCAAAGACATCGTCGGTAAACGTGAGCTGTGGGTGGCCTCGTCCTGCTCGCTGCTGCACAGCCCGATCGACCTGAGCGTGGAAACCCGTCTCGACCCTGAAGTAAAGAGCTGGTTTGCCTTCGCGCTGCAAAAATGTGAAGAGCTGGCCCTGCTGCGCGACGCGCTGAACAGCGGCTACACGGCGGCAATTACCGAATGGAGCGCCCCGATCCGGGCGCGCCGCCACTCCGCGCGCGTGCATAACCCGGCGGTGGAAAAACGTCTGGCGGCCATCACCGCCCAGGACAGCCAGCGCCAGAGCCCGTATGAGGTGCGCGCCGAAGCCCAGCGCGCCCGCTTCAATCTACCTGCGTGGCCGACCACGACGATTGGTTCCTTCCCGCAGACCACCGAGATCCGAGGCCTGCGTCTGGACTTTAAAAAGGGCAATCTGGATGCGAATCACTACCGCACCGGGATCGCGGAACACATCAAGCAGGCGATTATCGAGCAGGAACGCCTGGGGCTGGACGTGCTGGTGCACGGTGAGGCCGAGCGTAACGACATGGTGGAATATTTTGGGGAGCACCTGGACGGCTTCGTCTTTACCCAGAACGGCTGGGTGCAGAGCTATGGCTCCCGATGCGTGAAGCCGCCGGTGGTCATCGGTGACGTCAGCCGTCCGGAAGCGATCACCGTGGAGTGGGCGAAGTACGCCCAGTCCCTGACCGACAAGCCGGTGAAAGGCATGCTCACCGGTCCTGTGACCATTCTTTGCTGGTCCTTCCCGCGTGAAGACGTGACCCGTGAAACCATCGCCAAACAGATCGCCCTGGCGCTGCGTGATGAAGTGGCGGATCTGGAAGCCGCAGGCATTGGCATTATTCAGATTGACGAACCGGCCCTGCGCGAAGGTCTGCCGCTGCGTCGCAGCGACTGGGACGCCTACCTGCAGTGGGGCGTGGAGGCGTTCCGCATCAACGCCGCGGTGGCGAAGGACGACACTCAGATCCACACCCACATGTGTTACTGCGAATTTAACGACATCATGGATTCGATTGCCGCGCTGGACGCCGACGTGATCACTATTGAGACCTCGCGTTCAGATATGGAGCTGCTGGAGTCGTTTGAAGAATTCGACTACCCGAACGAAATCGGGCCGGGCGTGTACGACATCCACTCCCCGAACGTGCCGAGCGTGGAGTGGATTGAAGCCCTGCTGAAAAAAGCGGCCCAGCGTATTCCGGCAGAGCGTCTTTGGGTAAACCCGGACTGCGGACTGAAAACCCGCGGTTGGCCTGAAACCCGCGCAGCGCTGGCGAACATGGTGAAGGCAGCGCAGAATTTGCGTCAGGCGTAGGGGTATTGGATGGCCCGGTAAGGCGTAACTGCCTCCGGGCTTATTGTTATTACGCTTTCTTACCGCCGTACTGGCTAAACCACGCCAGCATTCTCTGCCAGCCATCTTTGGCTGATTCCGCGTGATAGCTCGGACGATAATCGGCGTTAAACGCATGCCCGGCATCCGGGTACACCACAATCTCCGCCTTCGCATTGGCCGCACGCAGCGCATGGCGCATGGTTTCTACCGAATCCAGCGAAATACCGGTGTCCTGACCGCCATAAAGCCCTAACACGGGGGCATTTAACTCGGTGGCGATATCGACGGGATGTTTAGGCGAATTCAGCGTTTTTTCACCCACCAGTTTGCCGTACCAGGCGACAGCAGCTTTGAGCTGCGGGTTATGCGCGGCATACAGCCAGCTAATGCGACCGCCCCAGCAGAAACCGGTGACCAGCAGACGATGCGGATCGCCGCCGTTGCGCGCCGCCCAGCTGGCGACATGATCGAGATCGGCCAGCACCTGCGCGTCCGGGACTTTGCTGACCAGGTTGCTGAGCAATGTTGGAATATCACTGTAGTCGTTCGGATCGCCCTGACGGAAGTAGAGCTCTGGCGCAACGGCCAGATACCCTTCCAGCGCCAGCCGGCGGCAGAGGTCGCGAATGTGTTCGTGAACACCAAATATCTCCTGAATCACAATCACGATGGGTAGCGGACCCTCTGCCGATTTTGGTCGGGCGTGATAAGCAGGCATATTCTCCCCCTGCGAGGGAATAGAGGTCTCGCCCGCGGTAATTGCCGCTTCTGGAGTCGACACGATGGTTGAAGCATGTGGGGCCGCAGCAGGTGCAAAACCGGTTTTTTCAGTCATGGCATTCTCCGTACCAATGAGTTAGCGCAAAGGTAAATATAGACACCAGGTTAACAACTCACAGTGCCTTAAACGGTCTATCTTTTGTGCAGCACCTGGCGATATAACTTGTTAATGTGATGTAAATCACTTTTTTATGGAAATTCAATGTAACCATTTTCATTCATGGTGAGGTTCGTCACGAAAATATGCTTACTGCTTCTGTAAAGTACCGTTTTACTTCTTCTGACTAACCGACCCACAGAGGAGTCACCTATGTCTAAGTCTGATGTTTTTCATCTCGGCCTCACTAAAAACGATTTACAAGGGGCTACGCTCGCCATCGTCCCTGGCGATCCGGAGCGTGTGGAAAAGATCGCCGCGCTGATGGATAAGCCGGTCAAGCTGGCTGCCCATCGTGAGTTCACCACCTGGCGCGCAGAGCTGGATGGCAAAGCGGTGATCGTGTGCTCTACCGGTATCGGTGGTCCGTCTACGTCTATTGCTGTTGAAGAGCTGGCGCAGCTGGGTATCCGCACTTTCCTGCGTATCGGTACGACCGGCGCTATTCAGCCGCATATCAACGTCGGCGACGTTCTGGTCACGACCGCGTCCGTCCGTCTGGACGGCGCAAGCCTGCATTTTGCACCAATGGAATTCCCGGCAGTGGCTGATTTCGAATGTACCACCGCGCTGGTTGAAGCTGCGAAATCCGTAGGCGCAACCACTCACGTGGGCGTAACCGCGTCTTCCGACACCTTCTACCCGGGCCAGGAGCGTTACGATACCTTCTCAGGCCGCGTGGTTAGCCGTTTCAAAGGCTCAATGGAAGAGTGGCAGTCCATGGGTGTGATGAACTACGAAATGGAATCCGCAACGCTGCTGACCATGTGCGCAAGCCAGGGTCTGCGTGCCGGTATGGTGGCGGGCGTTATCGTCAACCGTACCCAGCAGGAGATCCCGAACGCCGAAACCATGAAGCAGACCGAAAGTCATGCAGTGAAAATCGTGGTGGAAGCAGCGCGTCGCCTGATCTAGTCCTCTCTTCTTAAATCAAAGGCCGACACGTTCGGCCTTTATTTTTTGCGTAGCGCCTCGCAGGAAAACCCTTTCAAACTGGACGTTTATACAGCACAATTCTATTTTGTGCGGGTAATACGTTGATGCAGGGGGCATTGTGGATATCTCAATCCTGATTTACGCGGTGATTGCGTTGGTGAGCTTAGGGATTGGCTGGCTGATTTCCAGCTACCAGCATGCGCAGCAGAAGGCCGACCAGCTGGCTGAGCGAGAAGAGATGGTCGCAGATTTAAGCGCTATAAAACAGCAGCTTGTGCTGAGCGAACACTGGCGCGATGAGTGTGAGTTGCTCAACAACGAGCTGCGCAACCTGCGTGATATCAACACGTCACTGGAGGCCGATCTCCGCGAAGTGACCACCCGCCTTGAATCCACCCAACTGCATGCGGAAGACAAAATCCGCCAGATGATCAACAGCGAGCAGCGTCTCAGCGAACAGTTTGAGAATCTCGCGAACCGCATTTTTGAGCACAGCAACCGCCGCGTTGACGAACAAAACCGCCAGAGCCTGAACAGTCTGCTGACGCCCCTGCGTGAACAGCTGGACGGTTTTCGTCGTCAGGTGCAGGACAGTTTTGGTCAGGAAGCTCGTGAGCGGCACACCCTGGCTCATGAGATTCGCAATCTTCAGCAGCTAAATGCACAGATGGCGCAGGAAGCGGTCAACCTCACCCGAGCGCTCAAAGGGGACAACAAAACCCAGGGCAACTGGGGTGAGGTGGTGCTGACCCGCGTACTGGAAGCTTCCGGCCTGCGGGAAGGATATGAATACGAAACGCAGGTGAGTATCGAAAACGATGCCCGCTCGCGCATGCAGCCAGATGTGATCGTGCGGCTGCCGCAGGGCAAAGATGTGGTGATTGACGCCAAGATGACGCTGGTAGCGTATGAGCGTTACTTCAACGCGGAGGATGAATACACCCGCGAATCGGCGCTGCAGGAGCACATTGCCTCGGTGCGTAATCACATTCGCCTGCTCGGCAGAAAAGACTACCAGCAGCTGCCGGGTTTGCGCTCACTGGACTATGTCCTGATGTTTATTCCGGTAGAGCCCGCATTTCTGCTGGCAATCGACAGACAGCCTGAGCTTATAACCGAAGCGCTCAAAAATAATATTATGTTGGTCAGCCCCACCACGCTGCTGGTGGCGTTACGCACCATTGCGAACCTGTGGCGCTATGAGCACCAGAGCCGCAACGCGCAGCAGATTGCCGATCGTGCCAGCAAGCTGTACGACAAAATGCGCCTCTTTGTGGACGACATGTCTTCAGTCGGGCAAAGCCTGGATCGTGCGCAGGATAACTATCGCCAGGCGATGAAAAAACTCGCCTCCGGACGTGGCAATCTGCTGGCGCAGGCTGAATCATTCCGCAGTCTGGGAGTAGAAGTTAAACGCGAGATTAATCCGGAATTGGTCGAGCAGGCCACCGCCCAGGACGACGAGTTTCGCCTGCGAGAAGGGGCGAACGAACAAAAGACAAACAGTGAAGACAATACGTTAGCGGCGGATTCATCACCAGACGAGATTCCAGCGCGTTTTTTTCGCGGTGGTTGAAACGTAGGGCAAACGCGCCCAATCTGATACACTTCACGAACATTTTACTGATAAGCAGGCTCTAAGATGGCTGACGATTCACAAGACACAACGCACTTTGGCTTTCAGACTGTCGCCAAAGCGCAGAAAGCTGACATGGTGGCCCACGTATTTCATTCCGTGGCGGCGAAGTACGATGTGATGAATGACCTGATGTCGTTCGGCATTCATCGCTTGTGGAAGCGCTTCACCATTGACTGTAGCGGCGTGCGTCGCGGACAAACGGTGCTGGATTTAGCTGGCGGTACGGGCGATTTAACCGCGAAATTCTCTCGTCTGGTGGGTGAAACCGGTCGCGTTGTTCTCGCCGATATTAATGACTCCATGCTGAAAATGGGACGCGAAAAGCTGCGTAACATCGGTGTGGTGGGGAATGTTGAATATGTGCAGGCAAACGCCGAAGCGCTGCCGTTCCCGGACAATACCTTTGACTGCATCACTATCTCCTTCGGTCTGCGTAACGTGACCGATAAAGAAAAAGCGCTGCGCTCCATGTACCGCGTGCTGAAGCCGGGTGGACGCCTGCTGGTGCTTGAATTCTCCAAACCGATTATTGAGCCGCTGAGCAAAGCTTACGACGCCTATTCCTTCCACGTGCTGCCGCGCATCGGTGAGCTTGTGGCTAACGACGCTGAAAGCTACCGTTATCTGGCGGAATCTATCCGTATGCACCCGGATCAGGACACATTAAAAGCCATGATGCAGGATGCAGAATTTGAGAACGTTGAATATTTCAACCTGACGGCGGGCGTCGTCGCGCTGCATCGCGGTTACAAGTTCTGAGTGGAGGTGTCCCGTGCCCTTTAAGCCCTTAGTCACCGCAGGTATCGAAAACGTACTGAATGCCTTTCTCTATCGTGCTCCGGCGCTGAAAGCAGCGCGTCAGCGGCTAAACGGGAAGATATTACGTATTGTTTTAAAAGAGTTCTCGACGCCGCTTGTGCTGGTATTCAGCGAACGCCAGCTTGACGTTCTGGGGGCGTGGAAAGGTGAAGCTGACTGCTCGGTCATCACGCACATGAGCGTGCTGCCAAAACTGCGCGATCGCCAGCAATTAACGGCGCTTATCCGCAGCGGTGAGCTGGAGGTGGAAGGCGACATTCAGGTCGTGCAGAACTTCGTTGCCCTCACCGATCTGGCGGAGTTCGATCCGGCAGAGCTGCTCGCGCCTTTTATCGGCGACATTGCTGCCGAAGGCATCGGGAAAGTCCTTCATGGTGGCGCCTCCTTTGCGCGTAAAAGCCTCCAGCGCCAACAACGCTATGTGGCGGAAGTGATGACTGAGGAGTGGCGAATGGCGCCCGGGCCACTGGAAGTTGCATGGTTTGCGGAAGAAACCGCTGCTGTTGAACGCGCGGTTGATGCGTTTACCAAACGGCTGGAAAAACTGGAGGGCAAATGACGCCTGGTGAAATTCGGCGCCTCTATTTTATTATTCGCACCTTTTTGAGCTACGGGCTCGACGAGCTTATTCCCAAAATGCGCATCACGCTGCCGCTTCGCATATGGCGGCGAATGCTGTTCTGGATGCCTAATCGCCACAAAGGTCAACCGCTGGGTGAGCGTCTGCGCCTGGCGCTGCAGGAACTCGGTCCGGTATGGATTAAATTCGGGCAGATGCTCTCGACCCGCCGCGACCTCTTCCCGCCTCTCATTGCCGATGAGCTCGCAATGCTTCAGGACCGCGTCGCACCCTTTGACGGCGCGCGCGCGAAAAAGCAAATTGAAGAGGCGATGGGAAATGTACCCGTCGAAACCTGGTTTGACGATTTCGATATTCAGCCGCTGGCGTCGGCCTCTATCGCGCAGGTGCACACCGCGCGTTTGAAAGAAAACGGCAAAGAAGTCGTTATCAAAGTTATTCGTCCGGACATCCTGCCAGTCATCAAAGCGGACATGAAGCTGATTTATCGTCTGGCGCGCTGGGTGCCACGCTTGCTGCCGGACGGGCGCCGCCTTCGTCCACTGGAAGTGGTGCGGGAATATGAAAAAACGCTGATTGATGAGCTTAACCTGCTGCGCGAATCGGCAAACGCCATTCAGCTGCGCCGCAACTTTGAAAACAGCCCGATGCTCTATGTACCTGAAGTCTATTCTGACTACTGCAGCCAGAACATGATGGTGATGGAGCGTATCTACGGTATTCCGGTTTCGGATGTCGTAGCCCTGGAGAAGCAGGGAACAAACATGAAGCTCCTGGCCGAACGTGGCGTACAGGTCTTCTTTACCCAGGTATTCCGCGACAGCTTTTTCCATGCGGACATGCATCCGGGCAATATCTTTGTGAGCTACGAACACCCTGAGGACCCGAAATATATCGGTATCGACTGCGGGATTGTGGGGTCGCTGAACAAAGAAGATAAACGGTATCTGGCTGAGAACTTCATCGCGTTCTTCAACCGCGACTACCGTAAGGTGGCCGAGCTGCACGTCGATTCCGGCTGGGTTCCGCCGGACACTAACGTCGAAGAGTTCGAGTTTGCGATCCGGACCGTTTGTGAACCGATTTTTGAAAAACCACTGGCGGAAATCTCCTTTGGGCACGTACTGTTGAACCTGTTCAACACGGCTCGCCGGTTTAATATGGAAGTTCAGCCACAGCTAGTTTTACTTCAGAAAACATTACTTTACGTTGAGGGTGTAGGCCGACAGCTCTATCCTCAGTTAGACTTGTGGAAGACTGCGAAACCTTTCCTTGAATCCTGGATTAAGGATCAGGTTGGCATTCCGGCGCTGGTGCGCTCGCTGAAAGAGAAGGGCCCGTTCTGGATAGAAAAAATGCCTGAAATTCCCGAACTGGTTTATGACAGTTTGCGTCAGAGCAAGAACCTTCAGCACAGCATGGATAAAATCGCCCGCGAGCTTCAGTCCAGCCGCGTTCGCCAGGGGCAGTCCCGCTATCTCTTTGGGATTGGCGCAACGCTGCTGTTGAGCGGTACGCTGCTGCTGATCAACCGTCCGGACTGGCAGATGATGCCAGCCTGGCTGATGGCTGGCGGGGTGGTAGTCTGGCTTGCCGGATGGCGAAAAACGCGCTGAGTTTGCGTCGCCATCGATGGGTCGCATACGTATAATGCGACCTGACTCATTAATCATCTATCCCTGAGGAACATGTATGGGTGGTATCAGTATCTGGCAATTGTTGATCATTGCCGTCATCGTCGTGCTGCTGTTTGGCACCAAAAAGCTCGGTTCTATTGGTTCCGATCTGGGCGCGTCTATCAAAGGCTTTAAGAAAGCGATGAGCGATGATGAGAGCAAGCAGGATAAAACCAGCCAGGACGCTGACTTTACTGCTAAATCCATCTCCGACAAGCAAGAAGAAGCCAAAAAGGAAGACGCCAAACGCCACGATAAAGAGCAGGTATAAGTCGTGTTTGACATTGGTTTTGGTGAGCTGCTGCTGGTCTTTGTGATTGGCCTGATCGTGCTGGGGCCGCAGCGTCTGCCGGTGGCGGTGAAAACCGTTGCGGGCTGGGTGCGTGCGCTGAGATCGCTGGCATCGACCGTTCAGAATGAGCTGGCGCAGGAGCTTAAGCTGCAGGAATTTCAGGAAAGCCTCAAAAAGGTCGAGAAGGCGAGCATGGATAATCTGACGCCGGAACTGAAAGCCTCAATGGATGAACTGCGTGAAGCGGCGGAATCCATGAAGCGCTCTTACAGCGTCAACGATCCTGAAAAAGCGAGCGATGAAGCGAACACCATCCATAACCCGGTGGTGAAGGGCAGCGAGGAGCAGCGCGAGGGCGTAACGCCTGCCAGCGCTGAACATCAGGCTGCTGCGCCAGAACAGACGCCGCAGGAAACCGAAGTGAAAAAACAGACGCAGCCGGAAGAACCGGTAACTAAAACGGCGGAAGTAAAGCCCGCTGCGTCCGTTTCCGAATCATCCCCCTCGTCGAGTGATAAAGCGTAAACATGGCAGTAGATGATACTCAACCGCTGATTACGCACCTCATAGAGCTGCGTAAGCGCCTGTTAAACTGCATTATTGCAGTTTTTGTTATTTTTCTATGCCTGGTTTATTTCGCCAACGATATCTACCAGGTTGTCTCTGCACCATTAATTAAGCAGATGCCGCTGGGCGCAACGATGATTGCGACGGATGTGGCTTCTCCGTTCTTTACCCCCATCAAGCTGACCTTCTGGGTGTCGTTGATAGCCTCTGCGCCCGTCATTCTTTACCAGGTATGGGCGTTTGTGGCGCCCGCGCTGTATAAACACGAACGCAAGCTGGTTATCCCGCTGCTGGTGTCCAGCTCGCTGCTGTTCTATATCGGCATGGCGTTTGCCTATTTCGTTGTCTTCCCGCTGGCCTTCGGCTTCCTGACGCATACCGCGCCGGAAGGGGTCCAGGTGTCGACGGATATTGCCAGCTACCTCAGCTTTGTGATGGCGCTGTTTATGGCGTTTGGCGTGGCATTCGAAGTGCCGGTGGCCATTGTGCTGCTTTGCTGGGTAGGGGTTACGACTCCGGATGACCTGCGTAAGAAGCGTCCGTATATTCTGGTGGGCGCCTTCGTGGTCGGCATGCTGCTAACGCCGCCGGATGTGTTCTCGCAGACGCTGCTGGCCATACCGATGTACTGTCTGTTTGAGGTCGGCGTTTTCTTCTCGCGTTTCTACGTGGGTAAAGGACGTCGAGCGGATGACGAAGACGATACGTCCGACAAGACCACTGAAGAGTAAAACCAGCCGCCCGTGAGGGCGGTTGTTATATGGGGATTTGCATGTTTGATATCGGACTCAACCTGACCAGCTCGCAGTTTGCGAAAGATCGTGATGAGGTGGTTGCGCGTGCGTTTGCCGCCGGGGTGAAAGGACTGCTGCTGACGGGCACCAACCTGCATGAGAGCGAGCAGGCGCAGCAGCTGGCGCAACGATACGATCGCTGTTGGTCTACTGCTGGCGTGCATCCTCACGACAGCAGCCAGTGGACCGCGGAAAGTGGCGACACCCTACGCAGGCTGGCAAAGACACCAGAAGTGGTGGCGATTGGCGAGTGCGGCCTCGATTTCAACCGTAACTTTTCCACGCCTGAAGAGCAGGAAAAGGCATTCACTGCCCAGCTTGCGCTAGCGGCAGAGCTTGAAATGCCCGTATTTATGCACTGCCGCGACGCGCATGAGCGTTTTCTGACTCTGCTTGATCCGTGGCTCGAGAAACTGCCCGGCGCGGTGCTGCACTGCTTCACCGGCTCACGGCAGGAGGCGCTGGAATGCCTGGAGCGTGGGCTTTATCTGGGGATTACCGGCTGGGTTTGCGATGAGCGCCGCGGGCTTGAGCTTCGGGAGCTGTTGCCAGCGATCCCGGCTGACCGGTTGCTCCTTGAAACGGACGCACCTTATCTCCTGCCGCGCGATATGAAACCCAAACCGGCATCGCGACGAAATGAGCCCGCTTATCTGGGGCACATTATTGAGAGCGTCGCGAAGTGGCGCGGAGACGATCCGCACTGGCTTTCGGCACAGACGGATGACAACGTGCGTAAGCTGTTCGGGATAAATGTTTAAAGTTTACGGAAGTCGGTGTTTTTAACGCTCTGCAGCACCTGCTTGTTCAGCAGATTAAGCAACAGCATAGAGCGCGCTTCCCCGTCCGGCTCGGCAAAAATCGCCTGCAGGCCTTCGAAAGCCCCTTCGGTAATCACGACGCTATCGCCCGTATAGGGTGTTTCCGGGTCGGTGAGACCTTCGGGCTGTTGATATATCGACAGCTGATGAATAACCGTCGACGGAACTGTTGCCGGGTGGGCACCAAAACGAACGAAGTGGCTGACGCCGCGCGTTGCACTGATGGTGGTGGTGTGGATGACTTCCGGGTCGAATTCCACGAAGAGGTAGTTCGGGAACAACGGCTCGCTGACGGTTGTGCGCTTCCCGCGCTGCATTTTTTCAAGCGTGATCACGGGCGTCAGGCAATTTACAGACTGACGTTCAAGATGTTCCTGCGCGCGCTGAAGTTGCCCGCGTTTGCAATACAGTAAATACCAGGCCTGCATAATCACTCTTTCCCTTAGTTCGGGGCGCAAGCATATCAAAACCCTGGCGGGATCGCTAAGTTGATTATAATGGGGGAAAATGGAACAGAACGCATAAGTTCACGCTTATTTAACAAAATTACAGCATCAAGCAGGCTTACGCCGTATAATGAAGCGCTTACAGAGAGGCCATGATTAACTGCATGAAATACCACGATCTCCGCGACTTCCTGACGCTGCTGGAAAAGCAGGGTGAACTCAAGCGTATTACACTTCCTGTTGATCCTTATCTGGAGATGACAGAAATTGCTGACCGCACCCTGCGTGCCGGTGGCCCCGCATTACTGTTTGAAAATCCAAAAGGTTACTCAATGCCGGTTCTGTGCAACCTGTTTGGTACACCGCGTCGCGTCGCACTGGGGATGGGGCAGGAAGACGTCACGGCGCTGCGTGAAGTCGGTAAGCTGCTGGCCTTCCTGAAAGAGCCGGAGCCGCCGAAAGGCTTCCGCGATCTGTTCGACAAACTGCCGCAGTTTAAGCAGGTGCTGAACATGCCCACCAAACGCCTGCGCGGCGCGCCGTGCCAGCAGAAGGTGCTGGAAGGCGATGCGGTTGATTTGACTAAAATCCCTATCATGCAGTGCTGGCCGGAAGATGCTGCGCCGCTGATCACCTGGGGACTGACCGTCACGCGCGGCCCGCACAAAGAACGCCAGAATCTCGGTATTTACCGCCAGCAGTTGATTGGCAAGAATAAGCTCATCATGCGCTGGCTGTCGCATCGCGGCGGCGCGCTGGATTTTCAGGAGTGGTGTGCTGCACACCCGGGTGAACGTTTCCCGGTATCTGTCGCCCTGGGCGCCGATCCGGCCACCATTCTGGGGGCCGTCACACCCGTACCGGATACGCTCTCGGAATATGCCTTTGCAGGCCTGCTGCGCGGGACGAAAACGGAAGTTGTGAAGTGTATCTCTAACGATCTCGAAGTCCCGGCCAGTGCAGAAATTGTGCTGGAAGGTTACATTGAACCGGGTGAAATGGCGCCAGAAGGCCCTTACGGCGACCACACCGGCTATTACAACGAAGTGGATAACTTCCCGGTGTTCACCGTAACGCACATTACGCAGCGTGAAGATGCGATTTATCACTCCACGTATACCGGGCGTCCACCGGATGAACCCGCGGTACTGGGCGTGGCGCTGAACGAAGTGTTTGTGCCGATTCTGCAAAAGCAGTTCCCGGAAATTGTTGATTTTTATCTGCCGCCTGAAGGATGCTCGTATCGCATGGCGGTGGTCACGATGAAGAAGCAGTATCCTGGTCACGCGAAACGCGTGATGATGGGCGTGTGGTCTTTCCTGCGCCAGTTTATGTATACCAAATTTGTTATTGTCTGCGATGATGACGTTAACGCCCGCGACTGGAATGACGTAATCTGGGCCATTACCACGCGAATGGACCCGGCGCGCGATACCGTGTTAGTCGAAAACACGCCGATTGATTATCTGGATTTTGCCTCGCCGGTTTCCGGTCTTGGCTCAAAGATGGGACTGGATGCCACAAATAAATGGCCTGGCGAAACCGACCGTGAATGGGGTCGCCCGATCAAAAAAGATCCTGCTGTGACCGCGCGCATTGACGCGATCTGGGACGAGCTGGCCATAATGAATAACGGTAAACCCTGAGCTGACCGTTAAGCCCTATAGACTTCCCGACAGAGAGAGCGAATGACAACCTTAAGCTGTAAAGTGACCTCGGTAGATGCCATCACCGACACCGTATATCGCGTCCGTTTAGTGCCAGAAGCGCCATTCTCTTTCCGCGCGGGTCAGTACCTGATGGTTGTGATGGATGAGCGTGATAAGCGTCCTTTCTCCATGGCCTCCACGCCAGCGGAGCAGGAATTTATTGAGCTTCATATTGGTGCGTCAGAGCTTAACCTGTATGCAATGGCGGTGATGGATCGGATCCTGAAGGAACGTGAAATCGTGGTGGATATTCCGCACGGCGATGCGTGGCTGCGCGATGACGAAGACCGTCCGCTGATCCTGATTGCCGGTGGTACAGGCTTCTCCTACGTGCGATCCATTCTGTTAACCGCCCTGGCGCGTAACCCGGACCGTGACATCACCATTTACTGGGGTGGCCGTGAAGAGAAACACCTGTATGACCTGTCTGAACTGGAAGCGCTGAGCGTAACCCATCCTAACCTGCGCATTGAGCCGGTGGTTGAGCAGCCGGAAGAGGGCTGGCGCGGGCGTAGCGGGACGGTGCTGACGGCGGTGCTGCAGGATCACGGCACGCTGGCAGGACACGATATCTATATCGCTGGCCGTTTTGAGATGGCGAAAATTGCCCGTGACCTGTTCTGTAACGAACGTGACGCGCGTGAAGACCGCCTGTTTGGCGATGCGTTTGCCTTCATTTAAGTAAAAAACCCGCCCCTGACAGGCGGGAAGAACGGCAACTAAACTTCTGCCGGGTCGCATTTGCGACCCGGTTTTTTATCACACTCTCTCAAACACCGTCGCGATACCCTGACCCAGCCCAATACACATCGTTGCCAGACCAAACTGGGCATCTTTGCGTTCCATCAGGTTGATCAGCGTCGTGCTGATACGCGCCCCGGAGCAGCCCAGCGGGTGACCGAGGGCGATCGCGCCGCCGTTGAGGTTAATCTTCTCGTCGATCTGCTCCATCAGCCCCAGATCCTTAATGCACGGCAGGATCTGCGCGGCGAACGCTTCGTTCATCTCAAACAGGTCGATGTCGCTGGCGGTTAATCCCGCTTTTTTCAGCGCTAGCTTAGAAGCCGGAACCGGGCCGTAACCCATGATCGACGGATCGCAGCCCACGACCGCCATCGAGCGTACCCGAGCGCGAGGCGTTAATCCCAGCTCGCGGGCGCGGCTTTCGCTCATCACCAGCATCGCGGCGGCGCCGTCTGACAGCGCCGACGAGGTCCCTGCTGTGACCGTACCGGTGACGGGGTCAAACGCCGGACGCAGCGTGGAAAGCGCTTCGACGGTGGTTTCCGGGCGGATGACTTCGTCGTAGCTGAACTGCTTCAGAACGCCGTCTGCATCGTGGCCGCCGGTCGGGATGATCTCATTCTTAAAGGCGCCGGACTGCGTGGCGGCCCAGGCGCGAGCGTGAGAGCGCGCGGCAAAGGCATCCTGCATTTCGCGGCTGATGCCGTGCAGGCGGGAGAGCATCTCGGCGGTCAGACCCATCATCCCCGCGGCTTTCGCCACGTTGCGGCTCATCCCCGGGTGGAAATCGACCCCGTGGCTCATCGGCACGTGCCCCATATGCTCGACGCCGCCCACCAGGCAGGCCTGCGCATCACCGGTCATGATCATGCGGGCCGCGTCGTGCAGCGCCTGCATTGATGAACCGCACAGGCGGTTGACGGTGACGGCCGGAACCGAATGCGGGATCTCCGCCAGCAGCGACGCGTTGCGGGCGATGTTGAAGCCCTGCTCCAGGGTCTGCTGCACGCAGCCCCAGTAGATATCGTCCAGCGCAGCCGGATCCAGCACCGGGTTACGCGCCAGCAGGCTACGCATCAGGTGCGCGGAGAGGTCTTCCGCACGCACGTTACGGAACGCGCCGCCTTTTGAACGGCCCATCGGGGTGCGAATCGCATCAACAATGACAACCTTTTCCATTGTGACTCCTTAAGCCGTTTTCAGCTCGCCAACCGGACGGGCTGGCTCAACTGCGGGATAGTAGGGTTCGTTATGGCGCGCTTTGTTACGCAGCCCTTCCGGCACCTCATAAAGCGGGCCGAGGTGCTGATACTGCTGAGCCATATCGAGATAGCGGGCGCTGCCGAGCGTGTCCAGCCAGCGGAACGCGCCGCCGTGGAACGGAGGGAAGCCCAGGCCGTAAACCAGCGCCATGTCGGCTTCTGCCGGGCTGGCGATGATGCCTTCTTCGAGGCAGCGCACCACTTCGTTGATCATCGGGATCATCATGCGGGCGATGATCTCATCGTCGGTGAAGTCGCGTTTTGGCTGGCTAACGTCGGCCAGCAGACTATCCACCGCGGCATCTTCTTCTTTCTTCGGTTTGCCTTTGCTGTCTTCTTTATAGCGCCAGAAGCCCAGACCGTTTTTCTGGCCGAAGCGGTTAGCGTCGAACAGCGCGTCAATGGCGTCGCGATAGTCTTTCTGCATGCGCTGCGGGAAGCCTGCCGCCATCACCGCCTGGGCGTGGTGGGCGGTATCAATGCCTACAACGTCCAGCAGATACGCCGGGCCCATCGGCCAGCCGAACTGCTTTTCCATCACTTTGTCGATTTTGCGGAAGTCCGCGCCGTCGCGCAGCAGCTGGCTGAATCCGGCGAAGTAAGGGAACAGCACGCGGTTGACGAAGAAGCCCGGGCAGTCGTTAACAACGATCGGGGTTTTGCCCATCTTGCTGGCCCACGCCACCACCTTGGCGATGGTGTCGTCAGAGGTCTTTTCCCCGCGGATCACTTCGACCAGCGGCATACGATGTACCGGGTTGAAGAAGTGCATACCGCAGAAGTTTTCCGGACGCTTCAGCACGCTCGCCAGTTCGCTGATTGGAATGGTGGAGGTGTTAGAGGCCAGCACGGTATCCGGGCGAACCTTGTCTTCCGTTTCCACCAGCACCGCTTTTTTGACCTTCGGGTTCTCGACGACGGCTTCGACCACCACGTCGACACGATCAAAACCGCTGTATTCCAGCACGGGCTGGATGGTGGAGATCACGCCTGCGAGCTTCAGCCCGTCAATTTTTCCGCGTTCCAGCTGTTTATTCAGCAGCTTGGCCGCTTCGGTCATGCCCAGCGTCAGGGATTTCTCGCTGATGTCTTTCATCACCACCGGCACGCCTTTCCAGGCGGACTGGTAAGCGATGCCGCCACCCATAATGCCTGCGCCGAGTACCGCCGCATGTTTTGGCGTTTCAACGTTTTTGGTCAGCTGTTTGGCTTTCCCTTTCACGAACTGATCGTTGAGGAAGATACCGACCAGCGCGCGAGCTTCATTGGTGTGCGCCAGCGGGACAAAGCTCTGATTTTCGAGCTTCAGCGCTTCATCGCGACCAAGGCGGGCAGCAGCTTCAATGGTTTTCACCGCCGTGATCGGCGCCGGGTAGTGTTTACCCGCCGTCTGCATCACCATGCCTTTGGCGATAGTGAAGCTCATGGTGGCTTCAATCTTGCTGAGTTTTAACGGTTCCAGCTTCGGCTGACGTTTGGCTCTCCAGTCGAGATCGCCGTTGATTGCCTGACGCAGAATGGCGAGTGCGCCTTCAACCAGCTTCTCAGGTTTTACAACGCCGTCGACCAGGCCAATTTTCTGCGCCTGTTCGGCGCCGACATCTTTACCTGCGGCAATGATCTCCAGGGCGCTGTCGGCACCCAGCATGCGCGGCATACGCACGGAGCCGCCAAAGCCCGGCATGATGCCCAGCTTGGTTTCCGGCAGGCCGATGCGCAGGTCCGGCGTCGCCAGGCGGTAGTCGGTCGCCAGCACGCATTCGCAGCCACCGCCCAGCGCATAACCGTTAACGGCGGAAATGGTCGGGACAGGCAGATCTTCCAGACGATTAAAGACGCTGTTGGCAAAGTGCAGCCACTGGCTCAACTGTTCTTCCGGAACCAGGAATAGCGAAAGGAACTCGGTGATATCGGCACCGACGATAAAGGCCGCTTTGTTCGAACGCAGCAGCAGCCCTTTTAATTCAGGTTGTTTTTCAAGAACATCCAGCGCCTGGCCAAGACTGGCCACCGTCGCGGTATCAAGTTTGTTCACTGAGCCGGGGGCATCGAACACCAGTTCGGCAATGCCATCTTCCAGCCAGTTGAGGTACAGGGTGTCGCCTTTGTAGAGCATGTCAGTCTCCTGAATCCAGCAATTGGATCTGGTCATACCAGATGAATCGGAGTGTGGGATTTATGTTAATAAAATGCAAATTACTCATTAAGAAAATGCTGCATTGATCACGGTCGGTGGAAATCACGCAGCCGGAGTGAGGTGTGCTAAGATGCGATGACTTGAGGTCAAAAAACGAAAGGAATAATGATGGACTCACTGGCTTCGCTTTATAAAAATCATATCGTTACCCTACAGGAACGTACCCGCGATGTACTGGCCCGTTTTAAGCTGGATGCGCTGCTGATCCACTCCGGCGAGCTAATGAATACCTTTCTGGATGACCACGCTTATCCGTTTAAGGTGAACCCACAGTTTAAGGCCTGGGTGCCGGTGACGCAGGTTCCCAACTGCTGGCTGCTGGTAGATGGTGTGAACAAGCCGAAACTGTGGTTCTACCTGCCGGTCGATTACTGGCACAACGTTGAGCCGCTGCCGACCTCTTTCTGGACGGAAGAAATTGAGGTGATTGCGCTGCCAAAAGCGGACGGCATTGGCAGCCAGCTGCCTGCCGCGCGTGGCAACATCGCTTATATTGGCCCTGTTCCGGAGCGTGCATTAGGCCTGGATATTGCGGCAGACAAACTCAACCCGAAAGGGGTGCTGGATTACCTCCACTATTACCGCGCGTATAAAACCGACTACGAACTTTACTGCATGCGTGAAGCGCAAAAGACCGCGGTGAACGGTCACCGTGCGGCGCATGAAGCCTTCCAGTCCGGCATGAGCGAGTTCGATATCAACCAGGCGTACCTGACCGCCACCGGTCATCGCGATACCGACGTGCCGTACAGCAACATCGTCGCGCTGAATGAGCACGCGTCTGTGCTTCACTACACCAAACTGGATCACCATGTTCCGTCGGAAATGCGCAGCTTCCTGCTGGACGCAGGGGCAGAATATAACGGCTACGCGGCTGACCTGACCCGTACCTGGGCGGCGAATGCGGATACCGATTTCGCGCAGCTTATTAAAGACGTAAACGATGAACAGCTGGCGCTTATTGGCACCATGAAGGCGGGAACCAGCTATGTGGATTACCACATTCAGTTCCATCAGCGCATTGCTAAACTGCTGCGTAAGCATCAGATTGTGAAAGACATGAGCGAAGAGGCGATGGTCGAGAACGATCTGACCGGGCCATTCATGCCGCACGGTATCGGCCACCCGCTGGGCCTGCAGGTTCACGACGTTGCGGGCTTTATGCAGGATGATACCGGCACGCACCTGGCGGCACCGTCTAAATATCCTTACCTGCGCTGCACCCGTATTCTGGAGCCGCGTATGGTGCTGACGATTGAGCCGGGGATCTACTTTATTGAATCCCTGCTGGCGCCGTGGCGTGAAGGCCAGTTCAGCAAGCACTTCAACTGGGAAAAAATTGACGCGCTGAAGCCGTTTGGCGGTATTCGCATCGAAGATAACGTTGTGGTTCATGAAAACGGTATCGAGAACATGACGCGAGACCTGAAGCTGGCCTGATGGAAAGCTGGCTGATACCGGCTGAACCGGTCACCTTTGTTGAGGAAATCAAGAAAAGCCGCTTTATTACGCTGCTGGCGCATACCGACGGCGTAGAGGCGGCAAAGGCGTTTGTCGAGTCCGTTCGGGCTGAGCATCCTGACGCCCGCCACCACTGCGTGGCGTGGGTAGCAGGGCCGCCGGACGATTCACAACAGCTGGGGTTTTCCGACGACGGTGAACCGGCGGGCACGGCCGGTAAGCCTATGCTTTCGCAGCTGATGGGCAGCGGCGTGGGCGAAATAACCGCCGTGGTGGTGCGCTACTACGGCGGCATTTTGTTAGGCACCGGTGGGCTGGTAAAAGCCTATGGCGGGGGCGTGCAGCAGGCGCTTAATATGCTGGTCACTACCCGCAAAACGCCGCTTACCGAATATACTTTATTATGCGATTACGCCCAGCTATCGGGTATTGAAGCGCTGCTGCGGCAGTTTAACGGTGTCATCGCACACAGCGAATATCAGGCAATGGTGCAATTACGCGTGGCGCTTCCTCAGGCGGAGCTGGCTGCTTTTTCAGCAAAACTGGCTGATTTTAGTCGTGGTTCGTTGCAATTGCTGCCGATTGAAGAATAATCCCCACCTCACTTTTGAATACCAAAGGAAGCGGCAGAGATGCATTTTCGTGCCATAACCCGAATCGTTGGACTGCTGGTCATACTCTTTTCCGGGACGATGATTCTCCCAGGACTGGTGGCGCTTATCTACCGGGACGGTGCGGGGCGGGCATTCACCCAGACCTTCTTTGTCGCGCTGGCGATTGGCTCGCTGCTGTGGTGGCCAAACCGTCGTCAGAAAGGTGAACTGAAATCCCGCGAAGGATTTTTGATTGTGGTCCTGTTCTGGACGGTGCTGGGGAGCGTCGGTTCGCTGCCCTTTATCTTCTCTGAACAGCCTAATCTGAGCATCACGGATGCCTTTTTTGAATCGTTCTCAGGTTTAACAACCACTGGGGCGACGACGCTGGTCGGGCTGGATTCGCTTCCGCACGCGATTCTCTTTTATCGCCAGATGCTGCAGTGGTTCGGCGGTATGGGGATCATCGTCCTGGCGGTGGCTATTCTCCCTATTCTGGGCGTTGGTGGCATGCAGCTCTATCGCGCCGAAATGCCCGGGCCGCTGAAAGATAACAAGATGCGCCCGCGTATTGCCGAGACGGCGAAAACCCTGTGGCTGATTTATGTCTTGCTGACGGTAGCCTGTGCGCTGGCGCTATGGTTTGCCGGGATGCCTGCTTTCGACGCCATCGGACACAGTTTCGCGACGATTGCCATTGGCGGGTTCTCTACCCACGATGCCAGCGTGGGCTACTTCGACAGCCCAACGATTAACACTATCATTGCCATTTTCCTGCTGATCTCTGGCTGTAACTACGGCCTGCACTTCTCTTTACTGAGCGGACGCAGCCTGAAGGTGTACTGGCGCGATCCTGAGTTCCGCATGTTCATTGGCGTCCAGCTTACGCTGGTGATCATCTGTACCCTGGTGCTGTGGTTCCATGATGTCTACAACTCCGCGCTGACCACGCTAAATCAGGCGTTCTTCCAGGTGGTATCGATGGCGACGACAGCCGGGTTTACCACGGACAGTATCGCCCGTTGGCCGCTGTTCCTGCCGGTGCTGCTTTTATGCTCTGCATTTATTGGGGGTTGTGCGGGGTCCACGGGCGGTGGCCTGAAGGTAATTCGTATTCTGCTGCTGTTTAAGCAGGGCAACCGTGAGCTGAAGCGCCTGGTCCACCCGAACGCGGTCTACAGCATTAAGCTGGGGAACCGCGCGCTGCCGGAACGTATCCTCGAAGCGGTGTGGGGATTCTTCTCGGCGTATGCGCTGGTCTTTATCGTCAGTATGCTGGCGATTATCGCGACGGGTGTGGATGATTTCTCCGCCTTTGCGTCCGTGGTGGCAACATTGAATAACCTCGGGCCTGGCCTGGGGGTTGTGGCGGATAACTTTGCGAGTATGAACCCCGTCGCGAAATGGATCCTCATCGCCAATATGCTGTTTGGTCGCCTTGAGGTCTTTACGCTGCTGGTGCTCTTCACCCCTACATTCTGGCGCGAGTAAGGAGCCGTTGATGAAAACACTCATTCTTTTCTCTACGCGAGACGGGCAAACGCGTGAGATTGCCGCGTATCTGGCATCTGAACTCAAAGAACTGGGGATATATTCGGATGTGGTAAACCTGAACCGTGCGGATCAGATAGCCTGGCAGGATTACGATCGCGTGGTAATTGGCGCGTCAATTCGTTACGGGCATTTCCATCCGGCGCTGGATCGCTTTGTGAAAAAGCACACCGCGGTGCTCAATAAATTGCCCGGAGCGTTTTACTCGGTAAATCTGGTCGCACGTAAAGCAGAGAAGCGTACGCCGCAGACTAACAGCTACACGCGCAAGTTTTTACTCAGCTCGCCGTGGCAGCCAGACCTTTGCGCTGTCTTTGCCGGCGCGCTGCGCTACCCTCGTTATCGTTGGTATGACCGCTTTATGATCCGTCTTATTATGAAGATGACCGGAGGTGAAACCGATACGCGTAAAGAAGTGGTTTATACCGACTGGTCGCAGGTGGCTAGTTTTGCCCGGGAAATCGCACATTTAACGGGCGATTCGCGACTTAAATAAGCGTTAAGCTTGAAAAATGAGCGAACGATAAGTTTTTTGTATTTTGTGCTTGTCACGTCGGAATAACTCCCTATAATGCGCCTCCACTGACACGGAACAACGGCACACACGCCGCCGGGTCAGCAGAGAATAGCGTAAATAAACGCTTGACTCTGAAGC
>NZ_JAWNDD010000010.1:0-92806 GCF_034106785.1 Enterobacter sp. 241F3 | reverse complement strand
GAAGTGAAACGCCGTAGCGCCGATGGTAGTGTGGGGTCTCCCCATGTGAGAGTAGGGAACTGCCAGGCATCAAACAAGTGAAGAGGCCATCCGAAAGGATGGCCTTTTTGCGTTTATGAGTCAAAAAATGGTAGGCCGGATAAGGCGAAGCCGCTACCCGGCAAGACGTCAGATCGCACTCCACTCCATAATAAACTCCGCAATCCCATCCACATCATTTAAATCCAGTACCGGAACTTCAAGTGGCAATACAACATCACTTGCCACCGCAATCACATGCTCATCCAGCGTTAACTCACTAAAATCATGCCCGGCATCGCTTCTGAATAGCAGGATCTTAGGCACGGCCTCATGCTTAAATCCCTCAATCAGCACCAGATCCAGGGTGGAGTGATCCATCCGACTGACAAGATAAGCGAGATCCTGCGGCGCCTCGTCCGGCGTTTCTGTCATTAACGCCCAGCGTTGAGAACTTGCCACCATCGTTTGCGCTGCACCCGCTTTACGCAGCTCAAAGCTGTCTTTTCCCGGTTTATCGACATCCATATTATGGTGGGTATGCTTAATCAATCCTGGACGAATACCTCTGGTACACAGCGCAGGAATGAGCTTTTTCAGCAGCGTGGTTTTCCCGGTTCCACTCCAGGCGGATATGGCTACAACAGGTATCATTTTTTCTCCTGCATCATCTGCAAATCTTCATGCGTATTCACATTCACAAACGCTGATTTCACATCGCTAAAATCAACGGAATGGCCGCCAGACTCACGCATGAAGACCATTACCCTGCGCTCTCCCCCAGCCAGATAGCTCTGCAGAGCAGGCGCTAGCGATCTGTGCATTAATGCGATAGCAGGATGGTCACGCTCGCCGTCATGTACCCAAACCACTGGAGCTGTACTGCGAAGCTGTAATAAACGCTCGGCAAGACAGGACGGAATAAACGGGGTATCGCAGGGGCAGAAGATAAACCACTCTCCTTGAGACTGTTGTATGACCGAAAGCATACCGGCCAGCGGTCCTGGGTAATCCTCAACGATATCCTGGTAGACGGCGTACCCGCTGCTTCGGTAAGTGTCGATATGCCGGTTAGCGCTGATGGCCATTGTCGACACCTGGCCTGAGAGCGTATCGGCGACATGCTGCCATAAGGGTTTTCCATTAAGAAGCTGAAGCCCCTTATCTTTTCCGCCCATTCGCGTTGCTCTGCCGCCTGCCAGAACGACCCCGATGATTTCCTGGCTAAGATTCACGAATATCGCCTCTTTTATTGTGGGATTGACCCTGCTAACGTGTCACTCTAAATGAAAGGAGCACCACCATGAAATGTAAACGTCTGAATGAAGTTATTGAACTCCTACAGCCCGCCTGGCAAAAAGAGCCAGAGCTAAATCTGATGCAATTTTTACAGAAACTGGCGAAAGAGTCAGGTTTTGACGGCGATCTGGCTGACCTTTCTGACGACATCCTGATCTACCACCTTAAAATGCGCGACTCTGCCAAAGATGCTGTTATTCCTGGTATTCAGAAAGATTATGAGGAAGATTTTAAGACCGCATTATTGCGCGCACGAGGCGTAATTAAAGAGTAAAAGCTTGTAAGCGGCGGCACCGAAATCGCCACAAGATGATATCCTGAATCATTCGTATAATTTCCGGATGATCGGATGAACGACCAGGCTTTTACTTTCCAGACATTACACCCGGACACCATTATGGATGCCCTGTTTGAACAGGGTATTCGGGTGGATTCCGGGCTAACACCGTTAAACAGCTACGAAAACCGCGTCTATCAATTTCAGGACGAGGATCGTCAGCGATTCGTTGTAAAGTTCTATCGTCCTGAACGCTGGTCCGCAGAACAAATTCAGGAAGAGCATCAGTTTGCTCACGATCTGCTGGATGACGATGTTCCCGTTGCCGCACCGCTGAAATTCAATAACCAAACGCTCCTCACGCACGAAGGGTTTTACTACGCTGTATTCCCGAGCCTGGGTGGTCGCCAGTTTGAAGCGGATAATATCGATCAGATGGAGTGGGTTGCCCGCTATCTTGGGCGTATACACCAGACGGGACGCAAAAAAGCCTTTATTGCCCGCCCGACTATCGGGATTCAGGAATACCTTCTTGAACCGCGCCAAGTATTCGAAACGTCTGCAATGATCCCCGCAGCGCTAAAGGATGATTTCCTCAACGCCACCGATAAGCTTATTGCTGCAGTGAAAACCTGCTGGCGCGATGATATTTCCGTCCTGCGCCTGCATGGCGATTGTCACGCCGGGAATATTCTCTGGCGTGACGGCCCGCTCTTTGTCGATCTCGACGATGCGCGCATGGGGGCAGCGGTTCAGGACCTGTGGATGCTGCTCAATGGCGATAAAGCCGAGCAGCGCATGCAGCTTGAAACCATTATTGAAGCTTATGAAGAATTTAGCCCGTTTAATTCAGACGAAATTGCCCTGATTGAGCCTTTACGTGCGATGCGTTTTGTTTATTATCTCGCATGGTTAATCAGGCGTTGGGACGATCCGGCATTTCCTCGCAATTTCCCGTGGCTTACCGGAGAGGATTACTGGCGTAGCCAGATATCTACATTTACTGAGCAGGTTAAGGTTCTTCAGGAGCCCCCTCTGCAATTAACGCCGATGTATTAATGGACACACCCAGGAGAGAGTTAATCATGAAAAAAATTTGGCTGGCGCTGGCAGGTATGATTCTGGCATTTAGCGCTTCTGCTGCGCAGTTTACCGACGGTAAACAGTACATCACGCTGGACAAGCCGGTCGCTGGCGAGCCACAGGTTCTGGAGTTCTTCTCGTTCTATTGCCCACACTGCTATCAGTTCGAGCAGGTGCTGCATGTTTCTGACAACGTGAAGAAAAAGCTGCCGGAAGGCACAAAAATGACCAAGTACCACGTCGAGTTCCTGGGCCCATTGGGTAAAGACCTGACTCAGGCATGGGCGGTGGCGATGGCACTGGGCGTGGAAGATAAGATCACTTCGCCAATGTTTGAAGCCGTACAGAAAACACAGACCGTTCAGACCACTGCGGATATCCGTAAAGTGTTCGTTGATGCCGGCGTGAAAGGTGAAGAGTATGATGCCGCGTGGAACAGCTTCGTGGTGAAATCACTGGTTGCCCAGCAGGAAAAAGCGGCTGCTGACCTCCAGCTTCAGGGCGTTCCGGCGATGTTTGTTAACGGCAAATATCAGCTGAACATGCAGGGCATGGACACCAGCAGCATGGATATCTTCGTACAACAGTATGCTGATACCGTGAAATACTTGGTTGAGAAGAAGTAATTTCACTGATGTAAAAACGCCGGTCATTGACCGGCGTTTTTGTATGAAGATTTAATCTTGCCTATCTGTTCGTCTTTCTCTTTCCAAAGCGTATTAAGCCACTGCTGGAAACGACGTTTGAAGTTCTTGTCGTTAACGTAATCACCGTGCAGTTCAGCGTCAATCGGAACCAGGTCGACATGCACGACAATGCGCGTCAGTTTGCCGCTGAGCATGTCGAAGAATGGCGTCCTGTCGTTTTCCGGATAGCAGAGCGTGACGTTAAGAAGTTTATCGAACTGTGCTCCCAGCACGTTAAGCGCCATCGCAATCCCCGCTGCCTTTGGCGGCAACAGATGCTGATAAGGAGAGCGAGTTTGCTGGCGCTTCTCTTCCGTAAACCGGGAACCTTCAACAAAGTTCACGATAGTCGTTGGATGCGCGCGAAACTTTTCGCAGGAACGGCGCGTGGTCTCCACATCTTTGCCGCGACGCTCGGGATGACGAATCAAATAGCTGCGCGAATAGCGTTTCATAAACGGCATATCTAGCGCCCAGCAGGCCAGCCCAATAAAAGGTACCCAGGCGAGCTGCTGTTTCAGAAAATATTTGTTCATCGGGATGTGTTTGCGAAAAAGCACGCATAACACCACGATGTCCGCCCAGCTGTGATGATTGCAGATCAGCAGATACCAGTTTTTCTTGTTAAGACTCTCCAGCCCTTTGATATCCCACTTCAGATGCGGGTTCAGGCACAGCAGGATCGCCAGCCCTTCGCACCAGCAGTACATCATGAAATTACAAAATGCGGACACGGCTCGCCACACCATGGGGACAGGCAGCAGCAGTTTAATGATCCCGGCTACGATGATCGGCACAGAACATGCGACAGTCACCAGAATAGTTAAAATGATGCTTAACAGTAATGTTATTGCAGCGAGCAATCTCGACATGATGAGCTTTTTCAGGTAGTTAGCTTTAAGTTAGCGGCCAGCTATTCGACGCTGGGCGCTGATTTTACCAGAAAACGGACAAATTAATGGCGCTTTCATGTGATGATTTGACCGCTTTTACCCTGTCGTAGACGATTTCACTGTGATTCCGCGCTTATCAAGGCTTATATCCACATAGACTAAATTGCCATCAGTTGGCCATATAGATAAGATCTAATGCCATAACAGCATGATAATTAAGATCTAAAATATAACTCATATGTGTATTTTGTGTCTGTTATTCATATGAACTGAAAATATGCACAAACTTATCCACAGTTTGAATTTTGCGAGCGATCCTCACGATCGCAAAATCTTTTCCTGTATCAGGCGCTAATAACTGATGTTTTCATCCTTCTGTGGCATCCTTTACCCATAAATTGATTAAAGGCACGGACATTATGGTTCAGATCCCAGAAAACCCTCTTATTCTCGTCGATGGCTCTTCTTACCTGTATCGGGCATACCATGCGTTTCCTCCTCTGACCAATAGCGCAGGGGAACCCACCGGCGCAATGTACGGCGTGCTGAACATGCTGCGCAGCCTGATCCTTCAGTACCAGCCAACCCATGCGGCTGTGGTCTTTGATGCGAAAGGCAAAACGTTCCGCGATGAGCTGTTTGAGCATTACAAATCTCACCGTCCGCCAATGCCTGACGATCTGCGTGCGCAGATTGAACCGCTGCACACCATGGTAAGAGCGATGGGGCTGCCGCTGCTGGCCGTCTCTGGCGTTGAAGCCGATGACGTCATCGGTACGCTGGCGCGTGAAGCAGAAAAGATGGGTCGTCCTGTACTGATCAGCACCGGTGATAAAGATATGGCGCAGCTGGTGACGCCAGGTATCACCCTGATTAATACCATGACCAATACCATTCTGGGGCCTGAAGAGGTTGTCACTAAGTATGGCGTGCCGCCTGAGCTGATTATCGACTTCCTTGCGTTGATGGGCGACTCCTCGGATAACATCCCGGGTGTCCCTGGCGTTGGTGAGAAAACCGCGCAGGCTCTGCTTCAGGGGCTGGGCGGGCTGGATACGCTCTACGCGGAATCAGACAAAATCGCCGGGCTCTCCTTCCGTGGCGCAAAAACCATGGCCGGAAAACTGGAAGAGAACAAAGAGGTGGCTTATCTCTCCTATAAGCTGGCTACAATCAAAACCGATGTCGAACTGGAGCTGGGCTGTGAGCAGCTTGAGGTGCAACAGCCTTCTGCTGACGATCTGCTGAGCCTGTTTAAGAAATACGAATTCAAGCGCTGGATCACCGACGTGGAAGCCGGTAAATGGCTACAGGCAAAAGGGGCCAAACCTGCTGCAAAGCCGAAGGAGACGATTGTTGTTGAAGCAGAAGATCAGGCTGAAGAAGAAGCCGTGGTGCTTTCATTCGACAACTACGAAACCATTCTTGAAGAGTCACAGCTGATCGCCTGGATCGAGAAACTGAAAAAGGCGCCGGTCTTTGCCTTTGATACCGAAACTGACAGTCTCGATAACATCTCAGCCAATATGGTTGGCCTGTCATTTGCGACAGAGCCGGGTATTGCAGCCTACGTTCCTGTGGCGCACGATTACCTGGATGCGCCGGAGCAGCTCTCCCGTGAACGCGTGCTTGAGCTGCTGAAGCCGATCCTGGAAGACGAAAAGGCGCTCAAGGTTGGGCAAAACCTCAAGTACGACCGCGGCATTCTGCAAAACTACGGCATTGAACTGCGTGGGATCGCCTTCGACACCATGCTCGAATCCTACATTCTGGACAGCGTCGCGGGCCGCCATGATATGGATTCCTTATCTGACCGCTGGCTTAAGCACAAAACGATTACCTTCGAAGAGATTGCCGGAAAAGGGAAAAATCAGCTCACCTTTAACCAGATTGCTCTTGAAGAGGCGGGTCGCTACGCGGCGGAAGATGCTGACGTCACGCTGCAGCTGCATCTGAAGATGTGGCCAAAACTGCAGAAGCACGAAGGTCCGCTGAACGTGTTCCAGCATATCGAGATGCCGCTAGTGCCCGTGCTATCCCGCATTGAACGCAACGGCGTGAAAATCGACCCAACGGTGCTGCATAACCACTCCGGGGAGCTGGCGCAGCGCCTGACCGAGCTTGAGCAAAAAGCGCATGAGCTTGCAGGCGAGCCGTTTAACCTCTCTTCACCGAAGCAGTTGCAAACCATTCTGTTTGAAAAGCAGGGTATCAAGCCGCTGAAGAAAACCCCTGGCGGCGCACCGTCAACCTCTGAAGAGGTGCTGGAAGAGCTGGCGCTGGATTACCCGCTGCCAAAAGTGATTCTGCAGTACCGTGGTCTCGCGAAGCTGAAGTCGACCTACACCGACAAGCTTCCGCTTATGATCAACCCGAAAACGGGTCGCGTGCACACGTCGTATCATCAGGCTGTTGCGGCGACCGGTCGTCTCTCGTCAACCGATCCCAACCTGCAGAACATCCCGGTACGTAACGAAGAGGGCCGTCGTATTCGCCAGGCTTTCATCGCACCAGAGGATTATCTGATTGTCTCTGCTGACTACTCGCAAATCGAACTGCGCATTATGGCGCATCTGTCCCGTGACAAAGGCCTGCTTACCGCGTTTGCCGAAGGGAAGGATATCCACCGGGCAACCGCGGCGGAAGTCTTCGGCTTGCCGCTGGACAGCGTGACCAACGAACAGCGCCGCAGCGCTAAGGCGATCAACTTCGGTCTGATCTACGGCATGAGCGCGTTCGGCCTTTCACGCCAGCTCAACATTCCGCGTAAAGGGTCGCAGAAGTATATGGATCTCTACTTCGAGCGTTATCCGGGCGTGCTGGAATATATGGAACGCACACGCGCGCAGGCGAAGGAAAAAGGGTACGTCGAAACCCTGGATGGCCGCCGTCTCTACCTACCGGACATCAAATCCAGCAACGCGGCGCGCCGCGCTGGCGCAGAGCGTGCGGCGATCAACGCCCCGATGCAGGGTACCGCGGCGGACATTATTAAGCGTGCAATGATCGCTGTTGATGCCTGGCTGCAAGAAGAGAAACCTCGCGTGAAAATGATCATGCAGGTACACGATGAACTGGTATTTGAAGTGCACAAGGACGACCTCGACGCCGTGTCGAAGAAGATCCACGAACTGATGGAAAGCAGCATGACGCTTGATGTGCCGTTGCTGGTGGAAGTGGGAAGTGGTGAAAACTGGGATCAGGCTCACTAACGATTCTTCGCATAACGCGCTATTTATGTAAGTTTGCAACATTAGAACGCGCGTTTTGTGACGATCATTAGAATTCCCTATGTAAAGAATGAAAAAAAACTACAAAAAGTGCTTTTTCTGCAGCACAAAAAGGGGTAGAGTTATTGGCGTAGGGTACAGAGGTAAGATGTTCTATCTTTCAGACCTTTTACTTCACGTAATCGGATTTGGCTGAATATTTTAGCCGCCCCAGTCAGTAATGACTGGGGCGTTTTTTATTGCGGCAAAGAAATGTTCAGGCAAAAAAAGCGCGGCCATTGCCGCGCCCGGTATTACTCTTGTTCCGCTTCCTTCGCGGGTTCCAGCTCGCTAAACCAGGTATCGAGTTTCTGACGCAGCTTGTCCACGCCCTGCTTTTTCAGCGAGGAGAACGGCTCAACCTGCACATCGCCGTTGAACGCCAGCACCGCTTCGCGAACCATATTCACCTGCGCTTTACGCGCGCCGCTCGCCAGCTTATCGGCTTTCGTCAGCAGCACCAGCACGGCGATATCGCTTGCTACAGCCCAGTCGATCATCTGCTGATCGAGATCTTTTAGCGGGTGACGAATATCCATCAGCACCACCAGACCTTTCAGGCACAGACGTTTTTCCAGGTATTCACCCAGCGCACGCTGCCACTTGATTTTCATCTCTTCTGGTACCTGCGCGTAACCGTAGCCCGGTAAGTCGACCAGGCGTTTGCCCTCTGCGACTTCAAACAGGTTGATCAGCTGGGTACGGCCAGGTGTTTTTGAGGTACGCGCCAGGCTCTTCTGATTGGTCAGCGTATTCAGGGCGCTGGATTTCCCCGCATTGGAGCGGCCAGCAAAGGCCACTTCAATACCGGTATCAGAAGGCAGGTGGCGAATATCGGGCGCACTGGTGACAAAATGCGTCTGTTGGTAGTTCCAGGTAGTCACGTGGTCGTCTCCAAAATCGTAATCTGAGGGGGATTATACCCGAATGCAGGCAAAAGGCTTTTCTGATTACTATGCCGTGTAGGCGAATGCCCCCACCGGTGTGAGAGATCGCCCAGTGAGACTATGGGAGATTTCAGAGAATTCGCAGGCGTTAAAAAATGCAAACTGTTTTAAATCATAAGCTTATTTTCGGGTAATTGTCTGAAAATCTCTTTTTATGCCGTTTCGTTGCTTGTTAGTTTAACGGAACAAGGTAAAGTGTGCGTCAGGGCGAGGAAGCCAACAGGAAATCGACTTAAGGATTAGGGTCAGGAGCGCCAGGAGGCGAAGACGCAGGATTGTCAGGACGACCAGCGCCTGGAGGCGTTTTAAAAGGAAATGGAACCGTATCACGGACGGTATTAGCCAAGGGATAAACAGGGTTTGTTGTTGGCAAACATGGAATGTCTGACCCGCTAAGGGTTGTGAGTCAGGAAAAAAGGCGACAGATTGCTCTGTCGCCTTTTTTCTTTGCTTGCTTTCTGCTAGATTTCGCCGCAATTCTATACTGAAGAAAACGACTTAAAGATAAAACATCATGAAAAAACCAACCTCCGCTGCGGGCGCGAAACGCCCTGCAAAAGCACGCCGCAAAACGCGCGAAGAACTGAACCAGGAAGCGCGCGACCGCAAACGCGACAAAAAACATCGCGGTCATGCTGCGGGTAGCCGTGCCAACGGTGGTGGTGCAGCGGGCGCTTCTGCAAAAGGCAAGCAGCAGAAAGATCCTCGTATCGGCAGTAAAACTCCCATTCCACTGGGCGTGACAGACACCCCGGTCACTAAGCAGCACAAACCAAAGAGCGAGAAACCTATGCTTTCACCGCAGGCTGAGCTGGATTTGCTGGAGAACGATGAGCGCCTGGACGCGCTGCTGGAACGTCTTGAAGAGGGTGAAACCCTGACCGCTGAAGAGCAGTCATGGGTGGATGCCAAACTGGATCGTATTGATGAACTGATGCAGAAGCTGGGCCTGTCATACGACGATGACGAAGATGAAGAAGAAGACGAGAAGCAGGAAGATATGATGCGTCTTCTGAAGGGTGGAAACTAACATTTGCACCCGGCAGGCACGATAGTCCTGCTTATAACCCTTCCGGTTATATGTTATCTGGTGTGGTTATTCGTTAAACTACGGCGGTTGTCGCGGCGACAGAAGTGGCTGCGCACCCGAATGATGGCCCGCAATGGGGTCAGAACGGGCCGCCGTATACGAACGCGACACCAACGGAAGGAGTGAGCATGTCAGCATCAACTATCGACTGGGATTTAGCCCTAATCCAGAAATATAACTATTCCGGGCCGCGTTATACGTCATACCCCACCGCGCTGGAGTTCTCCGATGCCTTCGGAGAGCGTGATTTCCAGCAGGCTGTCGCGCGCTATCCTGAGCGTCCGCTGTCGCTCTACGTCCATATTCCGTTCTGCCACAAGCTTTGCTACTTCTGCGGCTGCAATAAAATCGTGACCCGCCAGCAGCATAAAGCCGACCAGTATCTTGATGCGCTCGAACAGGAAATTGTGCATCGCGCGCCGCTGTTTAAAGGCCGTCACGTGAGCCAGCTTCACTGGGGCGGCGGTACGCCAACCTATCTGAACAAAGCGCAAATAAGCCGCCTGATGGCGCTTCTGCGCGGCAATTTCAGTTTTAATGCTGACGCTGAGATCTCGATCGAAGTCGATCCGCGTGAAATTCAGCTGGATGTCCTGGATCATTTACGCGCAGAAGGATTCAACCGACTGAGCATGGGCGTACAGGATTTCAATAAAGAGGTTCAGCGTCTGGTGAACCGCGAGCAGGACGAAGAATTTATCTTTGCCTTACTCAATCACGCGCGTGAGATTGGTTTCACCTCGACCAATATTGACCTGATTTACGGCCTGCCAAAGCAAACGCCGGAAAGCTTCGCCTTCACGCTGAAGCGCGTGGCTGAACTTAACCCGGACCGCCTGAGCGTCTTTAACTATGCGCATCTGCCAACGCTCTTTGCCGCCCAGCGCAAAATCAAAGATGCCGATCTTCCTTCTGCCCAGCAGAAGCTGGATATCCTGCAGGAAACCATCACCTCGCTGACCGAAACCGGCTATCAGTTTATCGGCATGGATCACTTTGCCCGCCCGGATGACGAGCTGGCCGTTGCTCAGCGCGAAGGGGTCCTGCACCGTAACTTCCAGGGATATACGACCCAGGGCGATACCGATTTACTGGGAATGGGTGTCTCCGCCATTAGCATGATTGGCGACTGCTACGCGCAGAACCAGAAAGAGCTGAAGCTGTATTACCAGCAGGTTGATGAGACTGGCAACGCGCTGTGGCGCGGCATTGCGTTAACGCGTGATGACTGTATCCGTCGCGATGTGATTAAGGCGCTTATCTGCAACTTCCGTCTCGATTTCAGCGATGTGGAAGCGCAGTGGGAACTGAACTTCAGCGATTATTTCGCGGAAGATCTGAAGCTTCTGGCGCCGCTGGCGAAAGACGGGCTGGTGGATGTGTCGGAGAGAGCGATAGAGGTCACACCGAAAGGGCGTCTGTTGATCCGTAATATCTGCATGTGCTTTGACGCGTATCTGCGTCAGAAAGCGCGAATGCAGCAGTTCTCGCGGGTGATTTAAACTGTAATGCCGGGTGGCGGCTTCGCCTTACCCGGCCTACAAAAGTGCGAAATGTAGGCCGGGTAAGCGAAGCGTCACCCGGCTTTTCATCGCCAACTCGCTAGCTAAACAGCCCAACCAGCGCCGCGCACAACATAGCCGCAACGGCTGTTTGTGGCGTGTGGCTTTCAGCGGCTCCGCTAGAGAGCATATTCACGAATGTTTCCAGCATGATGTTCACCCCCAATTTCCGGGCACGATCATACAAAACTCATCGGAACAGTAAAGCGCAAAATAACGACGATTTGCGTTCAATTAATAACCTTTACACAGCGGCGTGATATCATTCCATTCCCAGCTCTTTCAGCTTGCGCGTCAGGGTATTGCGACCCCATCCCAACAGGCGAGCGGCTTCCTGCTTGTGACCCTGCGTATGACGAAGCGCGGTGGTCAACAGCGTACGCTCCATCTCAGGCTGAGCCTCAGACAGCAGGTTTTGATGACCGGAACGCAGCGCGCGGTCGGCCCACTGCGCCAGCAGCGTCGCCCAGCTGTCCGGCAGCGCGTGTCCGCTACTGCTTTCCGGTGCGGTCGCCTCAAACAGTTCGGCCGGTAAATCCTGAATCAGCACTTCCTGACCGGCAGCCATCACGGTTAACCAGCGGCAGGTGTTTTCCAGCTGACGCACGTTGCCCGGCCACGCCAGACGCGTTAGAGCGGCATCGGTTTCCGGGTGAAGCTGCTTGGCTTCCACGCCCAGCTCGCGGGCAGCCACCTGCAGAAAATGACGCGCCAGGCGGGGAATATCTTCCCGACGTTCACGCAGCGGCGGCAGATGAACGCGGATGACGTTCAGACGGTGGAATAAATCCTCACGGAATTTTCCTTCCTGCACGCGTTGCTCCAGGTTCTGGTGGGTCGCTGCGATAATACGCACGTCCACTTTCACCGGCGCATAGCCGCCCACGCGATAAAACTGCCCGTCGGCCAGCACGCGCAGCAGGCGGGTCTGGACATCCAGCGGCATATCACCGATTTCATCCAGGAACAGCGTGCCGCCGTCAGCCTGTTCGAAGCGGCCCTGGCGAATGGTATTTGCGCCGGTAAATGCCCCTTTTTCATGGCCGAACAGTTCGGACTCAATTAAATCCTTCGGGATCGCCGCCATATTCAGGGCGATGAACGGGGCTTTTGCCCGCGGGCTATGGCGATGCAGTGCATGCGCTACAAGCTCTTTACCGGTGCCCGATTCGCCGTTAATCAAGACGCTGATGGACGAGCGGGACAGACGGCCAATAATGCGAAACACGTCCTGCATCGCCGGCGCTTCGCCAATGATGTCGGTGGTTGGCCCAAAATCGGGCGCGTGGCGCGGCTGTTGCTGCTCCTGATAATGGCTAATCGCGCGTTCAACCAGCGCCACCGCTTCGTCGATATCAAACGGTTTGGGCAGGTAATCGAACGCCCCTTGCTGATAGGCGCTCACCGCGGCATCCAGATCGGAATGAGCCGTCATTATGATGACCGGTAGCATAGGGTGGCGTTGTTTGATCTGCTTTAACAGCGCCAGCCCGTCCATGCCCGGCATACGGATATCCGACAGCAGAACATCGGGCGTTTTAGTGGTGAGTGCGTCGAGCACTTCGCTGCCGCTCTCAAACGTCGTGCAGCTTAATCCCGCCCCTGTGAGCGCGCGTTCAAGCACCCAACGGATGGAGCTATCGTCATCGACTACCCAGACTATCCCTCGTTGCATAAACGTCACCTTTATTTTTTAATCGGCAGGAAAACCGAAAACTCGGTATGTCCCGGCCAACTGGTAAATTCAATTTTTCCAGAGTGTTGGTCGATCAAACTGCGGGCAATGGATAAGCCCAGGCCGGTTCCGCCTTCACGGCCGCTGACCATCGGGTAGAACAGGGTATCCTGCAGATGCGATGGAATGCCGGGCCCGTTATCCTCAACGTCGATTCGGGCGGCCAGCCGGTAGCGCACGCCGTGTAACGTGAGCTGGAAGGCGGTGCGGGTGCGTAAAATAATCTCGCCGCCTTCAGGTCCCAGCGCCTGCAGAGCATTACGCACAATATTCAACAGGACCTGCTCAATCTGGTCCGGGTCATGGGCCAGTTCCGGCAGGCTTGGGTCGTAATCACGTACCAGCGTGACGTTCTCCGGCAGCTCCATTGAGACGAGCTTCACCACCCGCTCAGCCACTTTATGGATGCTTTCAGTGACGTGCATTCCCGGCTGCTGCGGACCGAGAAGACGGTCTACCAGATTCCGCAGACGGTCCGCCTGCTCAATGATGACGTTGGTATATTCCGCCAGCGCAGGGTCAGGCAGCGCCTTGGTCAGAAGCTGCGCCGCGCCGCGTAACCCACCCAGCGGGTTTTTGATTTCATGCGCCAGACCGCGCACGAGGTCACGGGCTGCAATCTGCTGCGCATGCTGAAGCTGCTCCTGGCTCAGTCGACGCTGATTATCCATCGGCGCCATTTCCAGCAGGATCAGGCCTTCGGGAAGACGTTGCGCGGTTAGCGACAGAATGTGCGAGCGCCCGTCGATCACCAGCGTCACTTCGTTATCGGTGAAACCCTGGCCTGCCTGTAAGCTTTCCTGCATCAGGCCAATATTCAGCGAAAAATAGCTCAGGAGTTCCGGAAGCGGGGTACCGAATAGTTTACGTGCGCTTTGGGCAAGCAGCTGCTGTGCCGCCGGGTTGGCGTAATGAACGGCCAGCTCGTCATCGACCAGCAAGATGCTGTTAATCAAAGAATTGAGGATCTGCCCAGCATCGGGCAGCGTGCCAGTTGCCATTCAGCAGTCTCCTGGAGTCGTTTGCACTAATTTAGTGCAGTATAGCGTTTTCGGCGTAAAAAGCGCGTGAGATCAGATTGTTGGTGGAGAAAAAAGCCCATCCGGAGATGGGCTAAAAGTTTCCACGGCAACTACTCCCGGCGCTTGTCACGCCGGGTAAAACAACTTAATTAAACGCTGTAGTACAGTTCGAACTCAACCGGGTGCGGAGTCATACGCACGCGGTCGTTCTCTTCAGTACGCAGGGCGATGTAGGCATCGATAGCGTCGTCAGTGAATACGCCACCTGCAGTCAGGAACTCGCGGTCTGCGTCCAGCGCCTGCAGGGCTTCTTCCAGAGAGCCAGCAACCTGTGGGATCTCTTTCGCTTCTTCTGGCGGCAGGTCGTACAGGTTTTTGTCCATCGCTTCGCCCGGGTGGATCTTGTTCTTGATACCGTCCAGACCGGCCATCAGCAGTGCTGCGAAGCACAGGTATGGGTTAGCCGCTGGATCCGGGAAGCGTACTTCGATACGACGCGCTTTAGGAGACGCTACTACCGGGATACGGATAGAAGCAGAACGGTTACGTGCAGAGTAGGCCAGCATCACTGGCGCTTCGTAGCCCGGGACCAGACGCTTGTAGGAGTTGGTGGTTGGGTTCGCCAGGGCGTTGATCGCTTTAGCGTGTTTGATTACGCCGCCGATGTAGTACAGCGCCTGCTCGGACAGGCCAGCATATTTGTCGCCAGAGAACAGGTTGGTACCGTTCTTGGACAGAGACATGTGGCAGTGCATACCGGAACCGTTGTCGCCAAACATTGGTTTTGGCATGAAGGTCGCGGTTTTACCGAAACGGTGCGCAACGTTGTGCACAACGTATTTGTAGATCTGAATTTCGTCCGCTTTTTTGGTCATGGTGTTGAAGCGGGTTGCCACTTCGTTCTGACCAGCAGTCGCCACTTCGTGGTGGTGAGCTTCAACAACCAGGCCCATCTCTTCCATCACCAGACACATGGTGGAACGAATGTCCTGTGCAGAATCGACCGGAGGAACCGGGAAGTAACCACCTTTAACGCCAGGACGGTGACCTTTGTTACCACCTTCATATTTTGTGGAGGAGTTCCATGCACCTTCGATGTCGTCGATAGCAACGTGGGAGCCAGAGATAGAAGCACCGAAACGGATGTCATCGAACAGGAAGAATTCTGGCTCTGGCCCGAACAGAACGGTGTCTGCGATGCCGGTAGAACGCAGGTACTCTTCAGCGCGTTTCGCGATAGAACGTGGGTCGCGGTCGTAGCCCTGCAGCGTGCCTGGCTCGAGGATGTCGCAACGGATGATCAGGGTTGGTTCTTCGAAGAACGGATCAATGACCGCAGTGGTTGCATCTGGCATCAGAACCATGTCGGATTCGTTAATGCCTTTCCAGCCACCAATGGAGGAGCCGTCAAACATTTTGCCTTCTTCAAAGAATTCGGCGTTCACCTGATGAGCAGGGATTGTGACGTGCTGTTCTTTACCTTTGGTGTCGGTGAAGCGGAGATCAACAAACTTCACTTCATGTTCGTTCAGCATCGTCAAAACGTGTTCAGCGGACATACTTAACTCTCCAGATTGGTCATTGTCGTCGTGGTAACGACGTCTTCAGTTTCTGTTTGTACTGGCTGTTGCCATGTAATTTTTATAAAGCGAAATCTGTGCCAACTTTTAAATCACCCCAAAAAGGCGTTATCATGCGCACCATAGTGCAAAAGGGCTGCACCACGATGGATTTGTTGCACCAGTATAGTGCTTCAATGTGAACATTGAGCACCATATTGGTGCAATTTACGTTAAAGTGCCCTTTTTCGCTCCGTGAAAGCGATCACAAAGCATCTCTGCAATACTTGTTTGCGGAGGATGTTTGTGATCCTGTTTTGTAGTGCGATTAATCCGTGTACAATAACGCGCTATTTCTAATGCCTGAGGCAAAGTTGTGATCGAAAATTTGCGTAACATCGCCATCATCGCGCACGTTGACCATGGTAAAACTACCCTGGTTGATAAGCTGCTGCAGCAATCCGGTACGTTTGATGCGCGTGCCGAAACTCAAGAGCGTGTGATGGACTCCAACGATTTGGAGAAAGAGCGTGGGATTACCATCCTCGCGAAAAACACCGCGATTAAATGGAATGACTACCGTATCAACATCGTTGATACCCCAGGGCACGCCGACTTCGGTGGTGAAGTTGAGCGCGTGATGTCCATGGTGGATTCCGTGCTGCTGGTGGTTGACGCATTTGACGGCCCAATGCCGCAAACGCGCTTCGTGACCAAAAAAGCATTTGCCCATGGCCTGAAACCAATTGTTGTTATCAACAAGGTTGACCGTCCTGGTGCACGTCCTGACTGGGTTGTTGATCAGGTATTCGACCTGTTCGTTAACCTCGACGCGACCGACGAACAGCTGGACTTCCCTATCATTTACGCTTCGGCGCTGAATGGTATCGCGGGTCTGGACCACGAAGATATGGCGGAAGACATGACCCCGCTGTATCAGGCGATTGTCGATCACGTACCGGCACCGGATGTTGATCTGGATGGTCCACTGCAGATGCAGATCTCCCAGCTGGACTACAACAACTACGTTGGCGTCATCGGTATCGGCCGTATCAAACGCGGTAAAGTGAAGCCAAACCAGCAGGTTACTATCATCGATAGCGAAGGCAAAACCCGTAACGGTAAAGTTGGCAAAGTGCTGACTCACCTGGGTCTGGAGCGTATCGACAGCGATCTGGCTGAAGCGGGCGACATCATCGCTATCACCGGTCTGGGCGAGCTGAACATCTCTGACACCATCTGCGACCCGCAGAACGTGGAAGCGCTGCCAGCCCTGTCTGTTGATGAACCAACCGTTACCATGTTCTTCAACGTCAACACCTCTCCGTTCTGTGGTAAAGAAGGTAAGTTCGTTACCTCTCGTCAGATCCTTGACCGCCTGAACAAAGAGCTGGTGCACAACGTTGCGCTGCGCGTTGAAGAAACCGAAGATGCTGATGCATTCCGCGTTTCTGGTCGTGGTGAGCTGCACCTGTCTGTTCTGATCGAAAACATGCGTCGTGAAGGTTTCGAAATGGCGGTTTCCCGTCCGAAAGTTATCTTCCGCGAAATCGACGGCCGTAAACAAGAGCCGTTCGAAAACGTGACGCTGGACGTTGAAGAGCAGCACCAGGGTTCTGTGATGCAGGCGCTGGGTGAGCGTAAAGGCGACCTGAAAAACATGAATCCAGATGGCAAAGGCCGCGTACGTCTCGACTACGTGATCCCAAGCCGTGGCCTGATCGGCTTCCGTTCTGAGTTCATGACCATGACCTCCGGTACCGGTCTGCTGTACTCCACCTTCAGCCACTACGACGACGTGCGTCCGGGCGAAGTGGGCCAGCGTAACAACGGCGTGCTGATCTCCAACGGTCAGGGTAAAGCGGTTGCGTTTGCGCTGTTCGGTCTGCAGGATCGCGGTAAGCTGTTCCTGGGTCACGGTGCTGAAGTTTACGAAGGCCAGATCATCGGTATTCACAGCCGTTCTAACGACCTGACCGTAAACTGCCTGACCGGTAAGAAACTGACCAACATGCGTGCGTCCGGTACTGACGAAGCAACGGTTCTGGTTCCACCGATCAAGATGACCCTGGAGCAGGCTCTGGAATTCATCGATGACGACGAACTGGTAGAAGTGACTCCGCTGTCTATCCGTATCCGTAAACGTCACCTGACCGAGAACGATCGTAAACGTGCAATGCGCGGTGCGAAAGAAGAGTAATACGGTCAATCTATAGGTCGGGTAAGCGCATGTACCACCCGGCCGGTAAAAAGCCGCTGATCCCTCAGCGGCTTTTTTATTGGATGATCGCCAGAATTCTTCATTAGCCGGGGGAGTTATGTCCCAACGCTATCTTTTTCCTGCGAAATTCACGGATTAGGGTAACTCTGCTCCATTTATCACGAACACCCGATCTGCCGATGAAATCGTGGTTTCGCGATGCGCGATAATAATCCTCGTAATGTTCATCGCCTGTATAGACTGATTGACCTGACTTTCACTGGTTTTATCAAGGTGGCTGGTCGCCTCGTCCATGAATAAAATACCCGGTTTACGGTATAATGCCCGGGCAATATAAATCCGCTGTTTTTGACCGCCGGACAACCCTTCCCCAAGTTCACCAATCAGTGTCTCGTAACCCATTGGTAGCTTTAAAATGTCATTATGAATATGGCTTGCGATAGCGCATTGCACCATCCACTGCTCGTCAATGTCAGGCCGAAAACCGGCGATATTCTCTTTGATTGAGCCTGAAAACAGCTTATCTTCCTGCATGATACAGGCAATGCGTTCAGCATAATGCTCGAAACCAAGTTGCTTAATATCAATGCCATTAATTCGGACGCAGCCGTTCGACGGTTCGAATAAACCGCACAACACTTTCATCAAGGTGCTTTTACCTGAACCCGATACGCCCGTAATAGCAATACTCTCTCCGGCATGAATGGTCAGATTCAGTTTGCTGAAGATAGGGTCCGCATGGTTATCATAACGGTAAGTCAGATCCTGAGTTTCGAGCGTTAAGGCTCCGTGTGGTAAACGCAGCGGGCTGGTGGCCGTTGAAGAAGATGCTTCCTGCAGCGCAATATCGGCAACGCGTTCATTGTGTAAGTTGATGATCTTCAGCTGAATGATAAAGTTGATCAGGGCATTTATTCGGTCATAGAACTGACTCCTGAAGGTGTTAAATGCGATAAACATACCGATGGTTAAATGACTATCCATCATCAGCCTGCCGCTAACCCACAGGATAACAATTTGGTCGCAGGCGGCGATAAAAGAGACGACGCCACCAAAGAAAAGATCCATTCGCGTCAAACGAATGCCTGTATTGACCTTATCTGAAAAAAGATTAAACCAGTTATTGATTCTCAGGTCAGTCATCCCCTGAATCTTAATCGTCGCGATACCGTACAGGGTTTCCATAAAATAAGAGTTAAGGCGTGCTTCCTTGATTAACTCTTCTTCTGATAGCTGGCGATAGTATCGATAGGTAGCAAACCGAATGAAGGTGTATATTGCGGTAAAAGAGACCACTATCATGCTGAGCTGCAGGTTGTATAAAAACATCATTACCAGCAAACCCATGAGCATTAGCGTATCAATAATGCTACCAGTTAAACCTGTGGTAAAAGTGGCCCGTATAACATCAAGCGAGTGGAAGCGAGACTGAATGTCCCCCAGTTTGCGTCTTTCAAAATAGGTGGTCGGTAGCTTAATAAGGTGAGAAAAGAGGCTAAAACTCCACTGGACGTCGATGAGTGTTCCCAGTATCAGCGTGGTCCAGGAGCGTATGACACTGACCGTCAAACGTAACAGAATCAGAATAAACAACCCAAGACAGATGATATTAAGTAAACCGTAATCTCCGGATGCAATCACATTATCCGTGACTAATTGTGTCCCCACTGGCAATAGCAGGCTGATCAACTCAATCACCAGCGATAAGAAAAATATCTTCGTCAGTGATGTCATCAGTCCATTGATATTCTTTAATAACGTGGTGGCTTTTAACCTGTTTTGCTTCTTTTGAACTGAGAAAGTAGTTCCCGGCCATACCTCAAGCACAACACCAGTAAAATGTTGGGACAATTCGGGCATGCTAATCACCCGTCGTCCAAACGCAGGGTCGTGGATCACCGCGCTGTTCTTATCGACCTTAATCAGTACGACAAAATGGTTAAAATCCCAATGCAATATGCAGGGCTTACGCACGTCATGTAATTCCTGAAGGTCCACGGACAATGCGCGTGACGACATCTCCAGTTCACTGGCAATTGCTTTTATCGCATTGAGGTTGACCCCACGTGATGACAAATTGAATTGTTGCCGGAGTTGCAGTAGATCCACCTGCTTACCATAAAAACTGCATATCATTGAAAGACAGGCCAGGCCACATTCGGACGCTTCGGTTTGAAAGACAACTGGGATGCGTTTAAATATTTTCAGATCCAACTTGCGCAGCAGCGTCTCAAGTGTATAAAGATTATTCATTACCTGCGTCCGTTACGCTCATTTTCATTTCGTAAAATGGCGATAATAACCACTCATAGATATGTCTCTTTTCAAGGAAAAGAGAAATCTGCGCTTTGGCTCCCTGGCTCAGTGAGAGTTGTTTTCCATGGACTTGCACAGACTGTAGGTCAGGTTTGATCATGATTTTGTACCAGGACTTTTTATCGTCATAGAATTCATGTGCGATGGTCTGCTTTGACAGGAGTTCTGGCTTCGATGCCGGAAGCCTGGATATTGCTGATATTGATGCCCTGAACTGACCAAATTTTTCATAAGGAAAGGCGTCGTAACTAACATTAACGCGCTGGCCAATCGCCAGATAAGGAAGAACTTCATCCGGAACCCAGGTTTCGAGATAGCATGGTGAATGGATATTCTGCTGAACTCGCGCCAGTACATCGCCTGCGCCGATCATCTTACCTTGCGCCGTATTGATGGAGTCGATTAAGCCATCGGCTGTTGCCACGATGACATAATTACCTTCCGCTTCTGTATTTAACTTTTCTTTTTGCAGTTCGTATATTTGTTGCTCAAGCTGGTAAACCTGTTGGTCATAATCAGCGCTCTGGGATTGGATTTGCTGATTGAGCGCATCGATCTGAACCTGGTCCTGTGATTTTCTGGCGACCAGGTCAGAAACATTGCTCTGCTGTTGGTAGAGTAGTGCGTTTTGGCTACTCATCTGGTCTTTGGTGACCAGACCTTTTTCCTGATAACCACGGTAATCGTTAACGTTCTTCTCAATCTGATGCAGTTCCCGCTCAGCCTGCACCAGTAGCCCAGATGAGGTATTAAAACTGGACTGATAATGATCTTTTTGAGTCGTCAGCGCGTTGAGCGTACGGTTTTTCGAAGAGTTCAAATTTGCCATCATTACGCTGATACTCTTTATCTGTAGCGCGATCTCCTTTTTTTTATTCTCATCAACCAGGCCTGATTGCGTCGATACACCCGAATGAATGAGAAAGAGAGCATCACCTTTTTTTACGCGATCGCCTTCATTAACAAAACTCTGCACGACTGTACCCTGCATTGATGCAGAGATATTCACTGAGCCAGGGAAAGTGGTTATTTCACCGTGAACGATGACGCGACGGGTGTAGGAACCTTTGGTAATAAAAATAGAAATGGAAGCAATAAAAAAAATGCTGAGCAATATGATAAGAGCAAAAGGGATGCCCGGCAGAAGAACAGCTTTCCCTTCCCACCGTGTACTCTGATATTCAATAGCTTCCTTGCGAAACATTTCTGGCCTCTTGCGGGGTGGAAATAGCCGCCAAATATCAGCGGCTATGAGTTATAATGGTTCAGGAATTAATGTCTACCGTGATCATTACCCTGGCGGCCACCGCCACTTTTCGAACCACCATTACCTTTTGATGAACCACCGCTTTTACCACCAACGTTAACCGAGCAACCACCGCTAAAGGATGTGCTTTCAGAGTGAGAACCATCTTTGTTAGTGGTGCTGGTGTGAGAATAGCTGCCATTACAACCAGCGCTACCACCACCGAACATCCCACCAATCGCACTACCGATAGAACCCCACATTCCTGCACCGCTGACGTTACTTAATTCACTTTCATTGAGTTCACGCATTATTAATTTTCCTTGCAATAGTGAGCAAAAGGTATACCCATAATATCCATAGACTTTTTCCATACCATTTCACCATCCGTGAATGAAATGTTTTTTACGCCAAAACGCGTAAAATCCTTTTCGCTGTACGTCGACAGACCTGTGTCTGGATCACCAATATTTTCTTTTTGCCCGCAAAGTGGCATCATCCATGACACATTTATATCTTTGTAGAATGCTTTATCCGTTTTTCTTATTTCTGAGAAAATGCGATCTGTTATCGTTGTGTCTGTATTGATTTCTCCGTTAACCGTAGTTGTTAACTTATTGTCATCAGAATTAGGCGACCCATGGAAACCAATAATGGAACCATAGTTGATGATTTTGTTTTTTGCCGCTGGGAAAAGATAGTTAGCACAGGAAGAAAGGCATAATCGCCTGACCTCAATGTTAATTTCTTTATCATGAATAACTTGTGCTATTTTTATTGCAGTTTCGACATCGCCGCCACCACTGTTTATGGATATCGTTCTGACAGGGATAAGGTTTTTTCTGATAAGCCCCACAATGATTTTGTCATCATCTTTGGATATGTTTCCGTCGATATATAACGTATCAAAAACGAGGTGGGTTGAAAGTTTTGGTTCAAGCCCTTGCTTCACAATCAGTTGGCTAGAGAGTTGATATAAAATATCTCTGCTGGCTTTTTTAAATCGGTAGGCATTGTATGAATAAATAGCGAAAGCGCAGAGTAAAGCTATTAAAACGGCACTGAGGACGTATCCCTTTTTAATCTTCACGAAAGTGCAGCTCCATGTGTAAAGTAATGTAAACTTATCATTATAAAAAAGAAGATAAATAGAGTATTTGTATCTAAATGTAAATTTAAGTAAAGTGAACTTGTTGCGATTTCGAGCAAAGCCGCGCGAAATGGGATTGCCATGGCAAAAATGGGGGAATATGGTGATGAGAAAAAATATTACGGAAGCGTTTTTCTATAATTTTTTGCAGAATGAACTAAAACGTATATCTTCGCAAAATCGAACTTAAATAAAACTCATCCCTGCCTATCGCCAGTAAGCCAATATCATCTTCCTGGCTAAATTTTTGTTCTTCATACTGCTCCCTCTAAGCTGAATCTCGTGCATAGCCAAACTTTATCTTTCCCGCTACAGTTACCTCTCCACGGCGAGCAGGAGATAAACATGCTTTATATCTTTGATTTAGGAAACGTCATCGTCGATATCGATTTTAATCGCGTGTTGGGCGCATGGAGCGATTTTAGCCGCGTGCCGCTGGCGACCTTAAAGCAGAATTTCGCGATGGGCGAGACTTTCCACCAGCATGAACGCGGCGAAATCAGCGATGAAGAGTTCGCTGAACGTTTCTGTCAGGAGATGGGGCTTTCGTTAAGCTATGAACAGTTTTCCCACGGTTGGCAGGCGGTATTTGTCGCCATCCGGCCTGAAGTGATCGACATCATGCACAAACTGCGCGATCAGGGGCATCGTGTCGTTGTGCTATCAAATACCAACCGCCTGCATACCACGTTCTGGCCTGAAGAGTACCCTGAAGTTAAGGCGGCGGCTGATAAAATCTATCTCTCGCAGGAGATGGGCATGCGTAAGCCTGAAGCGCGAATTTATCAGGCTGTTCTGCAGTCAGAAGGATTCACCGCGGCCGATGCGGTCTTTTTCGACGACAACGCCGATAATATAGAGGGAGCTAACCAGTTGGGTATTACGTCAATTCTGGTGACCGGAAAAGAGACGATACCTGACTACTTTGCGAAGCAGCTATGCTAAAAACCGTTCATCAAAAAGCCACGCACCATACTCGCCCGCTGCGGGCCTGGCTGAAACTGCTCTGGCACCGGATTGATGAGGACAATATGACCACGCTGGCGGGTAACCTCGCCTACGTGTCATTGCTCTCGTTAGTGCCGCTGGTGGCGGTTATCTTTGCCCTGTTTTCCGCCTTTCCGATGTTTGCGGACGTCAGCGTGCAGCTTCGTCATTTTGTCTTCGCGAATTTCATTCCGGCAACCGGGGATGTTATCCAGAACTACATTGAGCAGTTTGTTGCCAATTCCAGCAAGATGACGGCAGTGGGGGCGTGCGGTCTTATCGTCACCGCGCTGCTGTTGATGTACGCCATCGATAACGCGCTAAACACGATCTGGCGGAGTAAAAAAGCGCGGCCAAAGGTCTATTCCTTTGCCGTGTACTGGATGATCCTCACGTTGGGGCCGCTGCTGGCCGGGGCGAGCCTGGCAATCAGTTCTTATCTGCTCTCCCTGCGCTGGGCGAGTGATTTAAACGGCGCTATTGATAATGTGCTTCGCATCTTTCCGTTGATCCTGTCGTGGCTCTCGTTCTGGCTGCTCTATAGCGTGGTGCCGACCACGCGCGTGCCCAACCGCGATGCGGTCGTGGGGGCGCTGGTGGCGGCATTGCTTTTTGAGCTCGGTAAGAAAGGGTTTGCCCTCTACATCACCATGTTTCCGTCCTATCAGCTGATTTACGGCGTGCTGGCGGTGATCCCCATTTTGTTTGTCTGGGTCTACTGGACCTGGTGTATCGTCTTGCTTGGTGCTGAAATAACTGTCACTCTCGGTGTATACCGCGAACTTAAAAAAGCAGCAGAAGCTGAAAAACAACAAGAAGCAGACCAACCATGATTGCATTGATACAGCGCGTAACCCGTGCCAGCGTCACCGTGGAGGGAGAGGTGACGGGTGAAATTGGCCCAGGACTTTTGGTGTTGTTAGGTGTCGAAAAGGATGATGACGAACAAAAAGCCAACCGCTTGTGTGAGCGCGTGCTGGGCTACCGTATTTTCAGCGATGCGGAAGGCAAGATGAACCTGAACGTCCAGCAGGCGGGCGGCAGCGTGCTGGTGGTTTCCCAGTTTACGCTGGCAGCGGATACCGAGCGCGGCATGCGCCCGAGTTTCTCGAAAGGTGCCGCGCCAGATCGTGCTGAAGCACTTTACGAGTACTTTGTAGAGCGTTGTCGCCAGCAGGAAATGAATACGCAAACCGGACGATTCGCTGCAGATATGCAGGTATCGCTGGTGAACGATGGCCCCGTCACATTCTGGCTCCAGGTATGAGCATACTTACGGCATGGCCGCGGGTAACAAGAGAGAGTACAGCTATGTATCACCTTCGAGTACCGCAAACGGAAGAAGAGTTAGAAGCCTATTACCAGTTCCGCTGGGAAATGCTACGCAAGCCATTACATCAGCCAAAAGGCTCTGAGCGCGACGCCTGGGACGCGATGGCCCACCATCAGATGGTGATGGACGAAGAGGGCAACCTTGTGGCCGTCGGGCGTTTGTATATCAACGCCGATAACGAAGCGTCTATTCGCTTTATGGCGGTTCATCCCTCCGTGCAGGACAAAGGTCTGGGGACGCTAATGGCGATGACCCTGGAATCCGTCGCCCGTCAGGAAGGCGTTAAGCGCGTTACCTGTAGCGCCCGCGAAGATGCCGTGGAATTCTTCGCTAAACTCGGTTTTGTGAATCAGGGGGAGATCACGACCCCGCAAACCACCCCGATTCGTCATTTTTTGATGATCAAACCCATCGCCACGCTGGACGATATTCTGCATCGCGCCGACTGGTGCGGACAGCTGCAGCAGGCCTGGTATCAGCACATTCCGCTCAGCGAAAAAATGGGCGTGCGCATTCAGCAGTACACCGGACAAAAATTTATTACCACCATGCCGGAAACTGGCAATCAGAACCCCCACCACACCCTCTTTGCTGGAAGTCTGTTCTCACTGGCCACGCTTACCGGCTGGGGACTTATCTGGCTGATGCTGCGCGAGCGCCATCTGGGTGGCACCATCATTCTTGCTGATGCTCATATCCGCTATAGCGCACCGATCAGCGGTAAACCGAGCGCGGTGGCCGATCTGGGATCGCTGGGCGGCGATCTGGATCGCCTGGCACGCGGCCGCAAGGCTCGCGTACAAATGCAGGTTGAACTTTTTGGCGATAAAACACCGGGCGCGGTGTTTGAAGGCACCTACATTGTTCTTCCGGCGAAGCCTTTTGGCGCGTATGAAGAGGGCGGGAACGAGGAGGAGTAATCTTCTGTTCACGTTATCCGGGCGTGCTGAATCCGCCCGGCGATATCCCGCATAACGTCTCGCGCAGACTGGCTAACGCCGCCAAGCTGAAAGAAGCCATGGATGACGCCCAGCCAGCGCTGAGCGGTACACTTCACACCCTGCTCAGTCAAATGCTGATATAACATTTCTCCCTCATCGCACAGCGGATCGTACTCTGCGGTAATGATGTGCACTGGCGGAAGTCCGTAAAAATCATCGCGCCACAGCGGGCTCGCTTCGGGATGCTGGCGGTCGATGTCGGCGAGGTACATTTCATACCCGCTGAGCAGGGTATCGCGGGTGATAATGTAATCCGTGCCATTGAGGGCATAGCTTTCAAAACTGGCGGTGGCGTCGAGCATGGGATAGATAAGAATGAGCTGCGCGGGTTTCCATCGTCCTTTCGCGTTGAGCCGCAATGACGTTACCAGCGCAAGATGGCCTCCTGCGCTGTCTCCGCAAAGTGTGATCCGGTTTTTATCCACGCCCAGTTTGTCCGCATATTGCCAGACCAGATCTGCACCTTTTTCCGCATCGTCATGTGCTGCGGGGAAAATATGCTCCGGGGCCAGCCTGTACTGAATCGCGATCACCCGGCAATTGCCGTAGCAGGCTAACTGGCGGAGTTGGTTGTCATGGGTATCAAAGCCGCCGCTGATGAAACATCCGCCATGATAGTAAATGGCAGCAGGCAATATTTCAGGTGCATTGAGAGGTGAAAACACCCGAATGGTAAGACCGTCAAGAACGAGCGTCTCCACCTGTACGCGCGTTTCGGTCTCCCCGGCAAGCCCCGTGCTGGCAATATAACCTGCTCGTCGCACCTCAACGCTCTGGCGACGTGACGAGGGTCGCCCTGCAGCGATAAATCCCTGAACCAGCTGTGCAATACCCTGTTCCAGCGCCATGAAAATTCCCTTTTACTGTATGGATAAACAGTTTTATAGCCTGGTTTGATTCAAAAGAAAACAAGAATATTGTTGAGGGCAACAATCTGGAAAGCGGCTCGCAAAGGCGATAACGCGTCTCTCAACGAGAATGGAGAGCATCTGACATGAAAGACGGCGGGTAATGCTGTCGAACTGCAGGCCGGGCAAGCACGCGCCGCCCGGCACTGTAACAGGGAGTTATTCCCCTTCACCCGGGAACAGGAACGGGTTGATCGAGCTGCGGGCGAATCCCTCCTGCTCCATCTTCGCGTCCAGAATCAGCGAGGCAAGATCGTCGGCCACCGCTTCGACTTTCGGGTCTTTTTCCTGATACAGAATCTTCAGGTAAGTGCCACAGTCGCCGCAGCTTTCGGCTTTCACTGCTGCTTCTTCATTTTCCAGCGACCAGTAATTCAGATCGCGGGTCTGCTCGCAGTTGCTGCACTTGATGCGAACCACGTGCCACTCGGTTTCACACAGGTTGCAGTGCAGGTAGCGCAGCCCCTGAGTGGTGCCGATTTGCACCATGCTGGAAACCGGCATTGAGCCGCAGACCGGGCAGAACTGGCGCGCCTCGCCGTATTCGGCGCGAGCTTTGCCGGGGATCAGGCTCGCCATTTGCGCCCAGTAAAGCGACAGCGCAGCCCAGATAAACGGCGCTTTATCGCTGCTCACCAGAGCGAAGTCGGAGGCAAACAGCGCGCTCGCCATCTCTTCCAGCTCCAGGTCAGAGGCTTTTTCCAGATTCTCAATGACCGCCAGCGCGGTACCGCTCATCTCCGGCTTCAGCTCGGCAATCAGCGAATGCAGCAGCTTTTGCCAGTGCTTGTCGCGCGGCAGGACGTGAATGTCCAGCGGCGGCTTGCCCTGCGCGTTGGCTTCTTTGATACGCGCGGTCAGATCCATTTGCAGCGGGTGGTCGTACAGCACCACTTCCTGCGCATGGGCGACCAGCGCGGCAAAACGCAGAAAATCGCCCAGCGGGTTGTTCTCTGCCAGCTCGCGCAGACGCTCTGCGCGGCGGTTGTAGAGGTTCTTGAGTCTGGGGAATAACAACGGCGGAATATAATCCGCCGTGCGTTTCTCGCTCGACCCCAGCTCATCTTGCGGGATTATGCGAATACTCATTCAGATGACTTTTCCTGTTTCTGGCGGACTTCACGGTACCAGCGCGGGTGATGTTTCTTCGCCCACGTACTGGTTACCCAGCCTTCCACCATCGCGGTAATGGTGCCTTTCACCCAAAGGGCGGCGTAGATATGCACCATGATAACCACAATTAACGCCACTGCGGCAAATGAATGCAGCATCAGCGCGAATCGGATCACCGGGATTGAGAAAGCAGGCGCAAAGTACGGACGCCAGATGATCACGCCGCTCACCAGCAACAGGACCAGGAAGATAATCGCCGCCCAGAATACGCATTTCTGGCCGAAGTTATAACGCCCGGTGTCACCCACTTCCTCGTTGACGACGATCTTACGAATATTCTTCGCCCAAAAGATATCATCCCGATTGATTAGGTTATGGTGCCAGTAGCGGAAAAACATGATGATGAACGACGCGAACATGATGACGCCTACAAACGGGTGCAGGATGCGCGCCAGCTGTGGTGTCCCCATGATCTGCATCAGCCAGTTGAAGGACGGGAAGAAGAACCCCAGCCCGCTTATCGCCGCCAGCATGAAGCAGAAGGCGGTGACCCAGTGGTTGATGCGTTCCGGCGCGGTGTAGCGCACGATGGTGTCACGTTTTCTCATTTGCGCACCTCGTCTTTCTCTTCATGCAGGTTGTCGTCTTCCTCTTCCGCGCGGTTCGGACCGACGCCGACGTAGTGGAAGATGCTCGCTGCGAAGGTGGCAGCAAAACCGACCGCTGCCAGCGGTTTCCAGATGCCTTTCCAGAACTTCACGGTGGCGCTGATTTCCGGGTTCTCCGGCAGACCGTGATACAGATTCGGCTTGTCGGCGTGGTGCAGCACGTACATCACGTGCGTACCGCCAACCCCGGCCGGATCGTACAGGCCCGCGTTGTCGTAACCACGGGTTTTCAGCTCTCCCACGCGCTCTGCCGCCAGCGTTTTCATATCCTCTTTGGAGCCAAAGTGGATAGCGCCGGTTGGGCAGGTCTTCACGCACGCAGGCTCCTGGCCGACGGTTACGCGGTCAACGCACAGGGTGCATTTGTAGACGCGGTTGTCTTCCGGGTTCAGGCGCGGTACGTCGAACGGACAGCCCGCGATGCAGTAGCCGCAGCCGATGCACTGTTCGGACTGGAAGTCGACGATGCCGTTGGCATACTGAATGATAGCCCCTTCTGACGGACATGCCTTCAGGCAGCCCGGATCCGCACAGTGCATACAGCCGTCTTTGCGAATAAGCCATTCCAGTTTGTCGTTCTGCTCAACTTCCGAGAAACGCATCACCGTCCAGGACTTGGCGGTCAGGTCCGCCGGGTTGTCGTACACCCCGACGTTGTGACCCACTTCGTCACGCAGATCGTTCCACTCAGAGCAGGCCACCTGACAGGCTTTACAGCCGATACAGGTGGTCACGTCGATAAGCTTCGCCACTTCCTGCTGGTGGTCCCGCGCCTGAGGCGCGGGCGTGAAACCATTAGTCGCGGAACGACGGATAATGTCTTGAGATTGATAAGCCATAAGTCGTCTCCGTTACACCTTTTCCACGTTCACGAGGAAGGCCTTAAACTCCGGCGTCTGCGTGTTCGCATCACCGACGAACGGCGTCAGGGTGTTCGCAATGAACCCTTTCTTCGCCACGCCCTCATAGCCCCAGTGAATCGGAATACCGATGGTATCCACCTGCTGACCGTGAACGTTCAGCGTGCGAATACGCTTAGTCACCACCGCCTTGGCTTTAATGTAGCCACGGTTAGAGGAGACCTTCACGGTATCGCCATGGGCAATGCCGAGCTTGTTCGCCAGCTTCTCACCGATCTCCACAAACTGTTCCGGCTGCGCGATCGCGTTAAGCAGCGCGTGCTTGGTCCAGTAGTGGAAGTGCTCGGTCAGACGGTAGGTGGTGCCCACGTACGGGAACTTGTCCTTTTTACCCAGCGCTTCAAAGTCGCCTTTGAAGATACGGGCTGCCGGGTTTGAGACCACGTTCGGGTGCAGCGGGTTGGTGCCCAGCGGCGTCTCAAACGGCTCGTAGTGTTCCGGGAACGGACCTTCCGCCATCTTATCGATAGCAAACAGACGCCCCATCCCTTCAGGCTGCATGATAAACGGCCCAACGTCGCTGCCCGGTGCGGCAGTGCTGTAGTCCGGAATATCCACGCCGCCCCATTTCGCACCGTCCCACTTCAGAAGCTGACGCTTCGGATCCCACGGGTTACCCTGCGGGTCAGCGGATGCGCGGTTATAGAGGATACGGCGGTTGAGCGGCCACGCCCATGCCCAGCCCAGCGTATTGCCAAGGCCCGACGGGTCAGCGTTATCGCGGTTGGCCATCTGGTTGCCCTTCGGCGTCCAGCTACCGGCAAAGATCCAGCAGCCGCTGGAGGTAGTACCGTCATCGCGCAGGTGCGCGAAGGTGCTGAGCTGATCGCCTTTCTTCGCCAGTACGGTGCCGGTGGCCGGGTCAATAACGTCCGCCAGCGCCTTACCGTTGCTCTCCATCGCCACTTCTTCTGGCGCAGGATTTTCCGGCGTCGAGTAGTTCCAGGTCATGTTCAGCACGGGTTCCGGGTTCGCGCCGCCTTCTTCCGCATACATCTTACGCAGGCGTAAGAAGATGCCGGCCAGGATCTCGCCGTCGTTCATGGCGATGCCCGGGGCGTCCGCACCTTTCCAGTGCCACTGCAGCCAGCGTCCGGAGTTGACGATAGAGCCGTTCTCTTCCGCGAAGCAGGTCGATGGCAGACGGAACACTTCGGTCTGAATCTTCGACGGATCGACGTCGTTCGATTCGCCGTGATTCTGCCAGAAGGTCGAGGTCTCGGTATTGAGCGGGTCAATCGTCACCAGGAACTTCAGTTTCGACAGCGACTCAACAACCTTGTTCTTGTTAGGGAACGAGGCCACCGGGTTAAAGCCCTGGCACAAATAGCCGTTCACTTTGCCCTGGTGCATCATCTCGAAATACTGCAGAACGTCATAACCTTTGTCCCACTTCGGCAGCCAGTCAAAGCCCCAGCTGTTTTCAGCCGTCGCTTTATCACCGAAGAACGCTTTCATCATCGAGACGAAGAACTTCGGATAGTTGCCCCAGTAGTTCACCTGGCCTTCAAGCAGCGGTTTAGGCGTGCTGGCCGTCAGGTAGGTTTGCAGGTCGGTCTGTTTCTCGCTTGGCAGGCTCATGTAACCCGGCAGGCTTTGGGACAGCAGGCCGAGGTCAGTCAGACCCTGAATGTTGGAGTGACCGCGCAGGGCGTTCACGCCGCCGCCAGCCATACCCATGTTGCCGAGCAGGAGCTGAACCATCGCCATGGTACGGATGTTCTGCGCACCGATGGAGTGTTGCGTCCAGCCGAGGGCGTACAGGAACGACGCGGTTTTGTCCTTCGCGCTGGTTTCGGCGATAAGCTCACACACCTTCAGGAAGTCCGCCTTCGGCGTACCGCAGATGTTTTCGACAACCTCAGGCGTGTAGCGGGAAACGTGCTCTTTCAGCAGGTTCCACACGCAGCGCGGGTGCTGCAGGGTGGTGTCGCGCTTCGCAAAGCCTTTTTCATCCAGCTCGTAGTTCCAGCTGGTTTTGTCGTATTTGCGTTTTTCGGCGTCGTAACCGCTGAACAGGCCATCTTCGAAGTGGTAATCCTCACGCACGATCAGGCTGGCGTTGGTATAGGCTTCGGTGTATTCGCGGTTATATTTTTCGTTGGTCATCAGGTACAGCAATACGCCTGACAGGAAAGTGATGTCAGTACCTGAACGAATAGGGGTGTAGAAATCCGCCACTGACGCAGTACGCGTAAAGCGGGGATCGATCACAATCAGTTTCGCACCGTTGTGGATTTTGGCTTCCATCGCCCAGCGGAACCCGACAGGGTGCGCTTCAGCGGCGTTACCGCCCATCACCACAATGAGGTTGGCGTTCTTGATGTCGACCCAGTGGTTGGTCATCGCACCGCGACCAAATGTTGGAGCAAGACTTGCTACCGTTGGTCCGTGTCAGACACGCGCCTGGTTGTCGACCGCGAGCATACCGAGTGCGCGCGTAAATTTCTGGGTTAAATAACCGGTTTCGTTGCTTGAAGCGGAGGCACACAGCATCCCGGTGGAGAGCCAGCGGTTGACCGTGACGCCGTCGGCATTCTTCTCAACAAAGTTGGCATCGCGGTCTTCTTTAATGTGTTTTGCGATGCGGTCAAACGCCTCTTCCCAGCTGATTTGCTGCCATTTGTCGGATCCAGGCGCACGATATTCAGGGAATTTGAGACGGCTTTCGGAGTGGATAAAGTCCACCAGACCGGCCCCTTTCGGGCACAATGCGCCGCGGTTAACCGGATGATCCGGGTCGCCTTCGATATGGAAAATAGACGCTTTGGCGTTTTTAGCACCGTCGCCGAGGCTATACATTAACAGCCCGCAACCGACAGAGCAGTACGTACAGGTATTACGGGTTTCACGGGTGCGCAGCAGTTTATACTGCCGCGTTTCCGCCAGCGCTACGCCGGGCGCAAAGCCCAGTGCCGCTGCCGTGGTGCCTGCCATACCGCCAGCGCAGATCTTAAAGAACTGCCTTCTGCTGACCTGCATGGGTCACTCCTTGTTTCGACATTGCTTACATATGTAGTTTTGACTTCGCGGTTGAGAATTGACCGCAAAGGAGAAAAATTTGCGTTAATCCCTCAATTCCACGAGGGATATCATCAGAATACCACATTGTCGGTACCGCTGTTCTAATGGCGTTAATACAAAGTGAACGTATTATCACCATGTTGATTATAAAGTGTGACATTGATCACATTAACGGCTCGGCATGTTAATGCGGTGTAGCCGGTGGCAGGTTGCACCCCTGAAAAATGAGTAGGAGAATGGTTATCGAAAAGTTGATCCATACTATGCGTACAGCCTGTGGTTTATGCTGCAATAGCACACTCACCTCCGTGGTTGTTCAGGAATACCGCTGTGTCTAAACAAAACCGTGCTCCCCACTCGTCACCACTACCTGCAGGTATTGTGGAACTGTCGGTACACCGACCGCCCCACATCACCCATACCACGCCGGATTTTCTGGCGGAAGAAGTACCCGTTGCGCTCGTTTACAACGGCATCTCGCATGTGGTGATGATGGCGTCTCCGAAAGATCTTGAGCTGTTCGCCATCGGTTTTTCCCTCTCGGAAGGCATCATCGAGAATCCGCAGGAGATCTACGGTATGGACGTGGTGCAGGCCTGCAACGGTCTTGAAGTGCAGATCGAACTCTCCAGCCGCCGCTTTATGGGGCTGAAAGAGCGCCGTCGCGCGCTGGCCGGGCGTACCGGCTGCGGCGTGTGTGGCGTTGAGCAGCTCAATGATATTGGTAAACCCGTTGCGCCATTGCCGTTTACTCAGACCTTTAATCTGGCGCACCTCGACCATGCGCTTAAGCACCTGAATGATGTACAGCCCATCGGCCAGCTGAGCGGCTGCACGCACGCGGCGGCATGGGTGTTGCCGTCGGGGGATATTGCCGGGGGACATGAGGACGTTGGCCGCCACGTGGCGTTGGACAAGCTGCTCGGTCGCCGGGCACGTGAAAGTGAGGTCTGGAAGCAGGGGGCAGCACTCGTTTCCAGCCGGGCCAGCTACGAGATGGTGCAAAAGTCCGCCATGTGCGGTGTGGAAATTCTGTTTGCGGTCTCAGCCGCAACAACGCTGGCGGTGGAGGTGGCGGAGCGCTGCAACCTGACGCTGGTGGGCTTCTGCAAGCCGGGAAGGGCGACGATTTATACCCATCCACAACGATTGATAGTTGATCAGTAATTTTGAATGATAATAGCAAATCCTTCCGCTTTTAGTTGATCATGATGAGGTCTAGTATTTATCTCATCAAGGCACGGTGCCTTACCAAAACAACTTAATGAAAGGGTTTATATCATGAAAAGCATCAAAACTTTTGTCGCTGTAATCGCTCTGGCTACTTCTTTCGGTTCTTTCGCTGCACAGACCGTAACCGCAACCGCCTCTACCATTGATGGCGCAGAAGCTAAAATCGCGGCTCAGGCTCAGGAAGCCGGCGCGTCATCGTACAAAATTACCCAGGCGTTCTCAGGTAACCGCGTACACATGACCGCTGAACTGACTAAATAAGCTGTCACACCGTCGAAAGAGCGCCCCCGGGGCGCTTTTTTAGTTTATGCCCGCCACGCGCAGCAGCGCGGTTACCACTGCCGCCGCTACGATCACCACAATTAACGGCATCTTCCGCCAGGCCAAAAACACTGCAAACGCCACGCCCAGCACGCGCGCCATGCCGGCAAAGTGGTCACCTTCATAAAACGTGGTCGCCAGCGCCACGGAAAACAGCAATACCGTTGCCGCATCTGACAGCAGCGCCTGTGAACGCTCTGACAATGCCAGCCTGCTGCCCAGTTTCGCTCCGCCAAGACGCATCAAATAGGTTCCCGCAGACAAAATGGCGATGCCGAGAATAAAGAACGTCATGTTTTCCATTATTTTTTCCTCGCGGCAAGACCGAGCAAAGAGAGCAGTACCGGCAGACCTACCGGGGCAAACGGCACGGCGGCCAGCGACAGAACGGCACCGCTGCAGGCGCGTATCAGCGTGGTGCGGTTTTTAAATGCGGGAACCACTAATGCCAGCAGTATCGCCGGGAATACCGCATCCAGGCCTATGGTTTCCGGGTCCGGCAGCAGTTTGCCGACCATGGCACCCAGTAGCGCGCCAAGCGGCCAGACGATGGCGACGCCTAAACCGCACAGCCAGTAGGCGGCTTTACGCTGCTCGGCGGTTTTTTGCGACAGGCCAAACACCACGCTTTCGTCGTTCATGATGTGGCAGCCCAACAGGCTCAGACCGCGCTTACCGACCAGTTCTCGCACCGTCACGCCAAACGGCACGTGGCGCGCGTTGACCAGCAAACCCGCGGCTGCAGCCGCCAGCGGGTTACCGCCGCTTGCTACAATGCCGATAAACATAAACTCTGACGCGCCCGCGAGTACGGTGATGGAGAGCACAAACGGCACCCAGACCGGGAAACCGTAGGCCATCGCCAGCGAGCCGTAGGACATTCCCACCACGCCCACCGCGAGGCAGACCAGGATGATTGCTTTTATGGTGTCGCCTTTCAGACAAGAGAGATGATGCTTCATACATTTTTAGCCATATCGAACGTGTATCCATTATAATGAACGCAACGAAACTGATTTTCAAGGCGAACGATTCGTTCGTTTTATAGAACAAGAGGCCGTTATATGACGCAGCCAATCAGCCTGATCGCTAAAAGTCTGGTGCGGGAACGTCTGCGCACCGGGCTTTCGCTGGCGGAAATTGCCCGCCGTGCCGGGATCGCTAAATCCACTCTTTCCCAGCTGGAGTCCGGCAACGGTAACCCTAGCCTGGAAACGCTGTGGTCGCTGTGCGTGGCGCTGGATATTCCTTTCGCCCGCCTGCTTGAGCCGCAGTTGCCGACCACGCAGGTGATCCGCCGTGGTGAAGGGACAAAAGTGGTCGCCGGACAGGCTAATTATGAAGCCATTTTACTGGCGGCATGCCCTCCCGGCGCGCGCCGCGATGTCTATCTTCTGATGACCCAACCGGGCGCAGATCGTATTTCTCAGCCGCATCCGCCGGGCTCTGTTGAACATATTATTGTGACGCAGGGCCGGGCGCTGGTCGGCCTGCTCGACGCGGCGGAAGAGCTCGGCGCAGGGGATTACATTTGTTATCCCGCCGACCAGCCGCACATCTTCAAGGCCCTGGAGCCAGACACTTACGCGCTGCTGGTGGCGGAACAAAACTAACAGAGATACGGAAACTCATGTCGCTTAAAGCCATTGCCAAAGAACTGGGGCTGTCAGTCACCACCGTCAGCCGCGCCCTCAACGGATATGACGACGTCTCCGCCGAGACGCGCGCTCGCGTAGAAGCGGAAGCCCAGCGACGCGGCTATCGGCCTAACACTTTCGCCCGCCGCCTGAAGATGGGCAAAATTGATGCCGTTGGGCTGGTGTTCCCGGTCCATCCTGTTCCGCTCAATAACAGCGTATTTATGGACATGGTCGGCGAAATTAGCCACGAACTGGCGCGACATGAGATCGACTTATTGCTTATCGCCGACGACGATCTGGCGGATAAGCACAGCTATATGCGCATGGTGCAAAGCCGCCGCGTGGATGCGCTGATTGTGGCCCACACGTTGGATCGCGATCCGCGACTTGAGCAGCTGCAGGCCGCCGGATTTCCCTTTCTGGCGCTTGGTCGCAGCCAGCTACCGCAGCCGTACGCGTGGTTCGACTTCGACAACTATGCCGGTACGTACAATGCTACACGCTGGCTAATCGGGAAAGGCCATCAGCGCATTGCCCTACTGGGCGAAAGCAACAATCAGGCATTCATCACCCAGCGTCGTCAGGGCTATCTGGACGCGTTGCGGGAAGCCGGGCTTTCCAGCGAATGGCTGCGCGCCATGCCCCCTTCGCGCCGCGTGGGTTATGCCACCACGAAAGAGCTTCTCTCGCTGTCGCAGCCGCCCACGGCCATCATTACCGACTGCAACACTCACGGTGACGGCGCGGCGATGGCGCTGGCAGAGCTGGGCCGTCTGACCGGCGAGAGCGCCGTTGCGCTGGTTGTTTATGACGGGCTCCCGCAGGACAGTATCGTCGATGCCGACGTGGCGGCAGTGATCCAGTCCACCCGCCAGGGCGTCGGGAAACAGATTGCCGATATGGTGCGTCAGCTGATTAACGGCGACGATATTGAACGGCTTCAGGTGCTCTGGCAGCCCGAATTTTCTCCCGGCCAAACGGCCTGAATCTCTCCATTTTCTAAACCCGATCACAAAACCGAAACGTTTTGGTTTGTATCCGAAACGTTTCGGATCAACACTCAGATCATCCCGATGACAGGAGATGTCTGATGCAAGATTCCGTTTTACGACTTGAAAGCAACACGGTAGATGTGGTGATCAAAACGTACCCGTTCGCCGAAATTCTCTACTGGGGGCCGCACCTTCAGCACTTTTCGCCACAGGATGTTGCTATGATCGCGCGCCCTGTTGCCAACGGCAGGCTTGACGTCGACTCCCCGGTCACGCTGATGGCCGAGCTGGGGCACGGTCTGTTTGGTGCTCCCGGCATTGAGGGGCATCGGCAGGGGCTGGACGGTTCACCCATGTTCACCACCACAGACGTACAGCAGTCAGGACAAACCCTGACGGTGACGGCGGAAGATGAACATGCGGGCCTGCGTCTGACCAGCGAGCTGGCGCTGGATGCCAGCGGCGTGCTGGTGGTTCGTCACGGTTTAACGAACCTGAAAGCGCAGGCGTGGCAGGTGGACCGTTTCGCCGTCACGCTGCCGGTGGCCGAACGCGCTCAGGAGGTGATGGCCTTCCACGGTCGCTGGATCCGGGAATTTCAGCCGCACCGCGTGACGCTTGAACACGACAGCTTTGTGATTGAAAACCGCCGGGGTAAAACCTCCCATGAACACTTCCCGGCGCTGATTGCCGGGACGCCGTCGTTCAGCGAAATGCACGGCGACGTCTGGGGCGTGCATCTGGGCTGGAGCGGCAACCACCGCCTGCGTGCGGAAGCCAAAACCGACGGCCGCCGCTATCTGCAGGCTGAAGCCCTCTACCTGCCGGGCGAAATGGCGGTTGAGGAGGGCGATACGCTCTGGACGCCGCGCCTGTATGCCAGCTATTCCACGCATGGCCTGAACGGCATGAGCCAGCCGTTTCATCGCTACCTGCGCAACAACGTTATCCGCTTCCCGGAAAACAAACCGCGCCCGGTGCACCTCAATACCTGGGAAGGGATCTACTTCAACCACGATCCGGACTACATCATGCGCATGGCCGACGAGGCTGCCGCCCTGGGCGTGGAGCGCTTCATCATTGACGACGGCTGGTTCAAAGGCCGTAATGACGACCATGCCGCGCTGGGCGACTGGTATCTGGATGAGAAAAAATACCCGAACGGCCTGACGCCGGTGATCGACCACGTCAAACGGCTCGGTATGGAGTTTGGCATCTGGGTTGAGCCGGAGATGATCAACCCGGATTCCGATCTGTACCGCACGCACCCTGACTGGGTGCTGGCACTGCCGGGCTACAAACAACACACCGGGCGGCACCAGCTGGTGCTCAATCTGAGTATCCCGGAAGCATTTGATTATCTTGTGGAACGCATGAGCTGGCTTCTGGGTGAACATGAAGTCGACTACGTGAAGTGGGACATGAACCGTGAGCTGGTACAGCCGGGTCACGACGGGAAGGCCGCTGCTGACGCGCAAACCCGCCAGTTTTATCGCCTGCTGGACGTGCTGGGTGAACGTTTTCCGCACATCGAATTTGAATCCTGCTCATCCGGCGGGGGGCGAATTGACTATGAGGTGCTGACGCGCTGCCACCGCTTCTGGGCCTCGGACAACAACGATGCGCTGGAGCGCAACACCATCCAGCGCGGCATGAGCTATTTCTTTCCGCCGGAGGTGATGGGGGCGCATATCGGTCATCATAAATGTCACGCCACCTTCCGCCAGCACAGCATTGAATTTCGCGGTCTAACGGCGCTGTTTGGCCATATGGGGCTGGAACTTGATCCCCTCACCGTCGATGAGAAGGAGCGCGAAGGCTATCGCCGTTACGCCGCGCTGTACAGGCAGTGGCGCGAGGTTATTCATCAGGGCACACAATGGCGCGTGGATATGCCTGATGCCACTACGCTGGCACAGGGTATTGTGAGCGAAGATAAAACGCAGGGGCTGTTTATCGTCAGCCAGCTCGCCATGCCGGACTACACGTTGATGATGCCGCTGCGCATGCCGGGGCTTGAGCCCAGCGCGCAGTATCGTATTTCGCTGCTCGATCACCCTGATATTCACATTACCGGTGAAGGAGGCCATACCATGCGCAAGCTGCCGGCATGGATGGAAACACCGCAAACGGCGAGCGGCGAGTGGCTGATGCAGGCGGGCATTGCGCTGCCGATTCTGGATCCGGAAACCGCCGTTCTGATTGGCGTTGAACGCGTGTAAAGGTGACGGGCCGCGCTGCCGGCCCTCCGTTGAGGATAAAAATAATGAACACAACACCCTGTACCCACAAAGACAACCCTAACTTCTGGATTTTCGGGCTGTTCTTCTTTCTCTACTTCTTCATCATGGCCACCTGCTTTCCGTTCCTGCCGATCTGGCTGTCGGATATCATCGGCCTGAACAAAACCCATACCGGCATCGTCTTTTCCTGCATCTCACTCTCGGCCATTGCCTTCCAGCCGGTGCTTGGGGTGATCTCGGATAAACTGGGTCTAAAAAAACACCTGCTGTGGATCATCTCCGTGCTGCTGTTCCTGTTTGCCCCTTTCTTCCTCTACGTCTTCGCGCCGTTACTAAAAGCCAACATCTGGCTGGGCGCGCTGAGCGGCGGCATGTATATCGGCTTTGTCTTTTCGGCGGGCTCAGGGGCCATTGAGGCCTACATTGAACGCGTGAGCCGTAACAGTTTTTTTGAGTACGGTAAGGCGCGCATGTTTGGCTGCCTCGGCTGGGGGCTATGCGCCTCCACGGGCGGGATCCTGTTCGGCATCGATCCGTCGTATGTTTTCTGGATGGGTTCGGCGGCGGCGCTGCTGTTGATGCTATTGCTGGTGGTCGCGAAGCCAAAACCCAACCAGACGGCGCAGGTGATGAATGCGCTGGGTGCCAACCAGCCGCAGATCACCGCGAAAACGGTCTTTAGCCTGTTCCGTCAGCGCAGGATGTGGATGTTTATTCTGTACGTGATTGGCGTGGCCTGCGTCTATGACGTCTTTGACCAGCAGTTTGCTACCTTCTTCAAAACGTTCTTCGCCACGCCGCAGGAGGGCACTCGCGCCTTTGGTTTTGCGACCACTGCCGGGGAAATCTGCAACGCGATCATCATGTTTTGTTCACCGTGGATCATTAACCGCATCGGCGCGAAAAACACGCTGCTCATCGCCGGGGTGATTATGGCGACGCGCATTATCGGCTCGTCGTTTGCCACCACCGCTGTAGAAGTTATTGCCCTGAAGATGCTGCATGCGCTGGAGGTGCCGTTCCTGCTGGTGGGGGCCTTCAAGTACATCACCGGGGTGTTTGATACGCGTCTTTCGGCGACTATCTACCTGATTGGCTTCCAGTTTGCCAAACAGTCGGCAGCGATCTTCCTTTCCGCGTTTGCCGGAAATATGTATGACCGGATCGGTTTCCAGGAGACATACCTGATGCTGGGCTGTTTCGTGCTGGCGATTACGGTGGTGTCGGCGTTTACGCTCAGCAGCAGGGAGGAGATTGCGGCAGGCAATAAGGCGCTGGAAGTCCATTAACGCCCTGAACACATTCACTATTCCTGCGTTGGTCAAAAAATGAATAACCTTATAAAAACTACGGCATTGATAATCATTTTCAATATCATTTAATTAACTATAATGAACCAACTGCTTACGCGGCATTAACAGCTGTGCCGCCCGACAATAATGGAGAGGATTATGAGTTATACACTGCCATCCCTGCCGTATGCCTACGACGCACTGGAACCGCATTTCGACAAGCAGACGATGGAAATCCATCACACTAAACATCACCAGACCTACGTGAACAACGCGAACGCCGCGCTGGAAAGCCTGCCAGAGTTCGCTAACCTGCCTGTTGAAGAGCTGATCACCAAGCTGGACCAGCTGCCAGCGGACAAGAAAACCGTGCTGCGTAACAACGCGGGCGGCCACGCAAACCACAGCCTGTTCTGGAAAGGCCTGAAAACCGGTACCACCCTGCAGGGCGACCTGAAAGCGGCTATCGAGCGCGACTTCGGTTCCGTTGACAACTTCAAAGCGGAGTTCGAGAAAGCCGCTGCAACCCGCTTCGGCTCCGGCTGGGCGTGGTTGGTACTGAAAGGTGACAAACTGGCGGTTGTTTCTACTGCTAACCAGGATTCCCCGCTGATGGGTGAAGCGATCTCTGGCGCATCCGGCTTCCCAATCCTGGGTCTGGACGTGTGGGAACACGCTTACTACCTGAAATTCCAGAACCGTCGCCCGGACTACATTAAAGCGTTCTGGGACGTGGTGAACTGGGACGAAGCAGCAGCGCGTTTCGCCGCTAAAAAATAAGGTTGCATTGACGCCTGTGAGAAGCGAGTCTGATGGCTCGCTTTTTTTGTATCTGCAGAAAGGAGCAGCGATGCATTATCCGGTGAATGTATTTACAGGCAAGGTAAGGGAGTACGACGGCAGCCGCCCGAGCGCCATCGCCAAAATTCAGGTCGACGGTGAGCTGACGTTGACCGACCTCGGGCTTGCTGGCGACGAGCAGGCCGAAAAGAAGATCCACGGCGGGCCGGAGCGCGCGCTGTGCCACTATCCGCGCGAACACTATCAGTACTGGAAAACCGAGTTCCCCGAGCAGGCGGATCTCTTCGTCGCCCCCGCGTTTGGCGAGAATCTCTCCACCGAAGGGCTCACCGAAAAGAACGTTTTTATCGGTGATATCTACCGCTGGGGCGATGCCCTGATTCAGGTGACGCAGCCACGCTCGCCGTGCTTCAAGCTCAACTTCCATTTCGGTATTCATGACATGTCGGCTCAGATGCAAAGCGCGGGTAAAACCGGCTGGCTGTACCGGGTGGTGCTGGCCGGGCAGGTCGCAGCAGATGCGCCGCTCGAGCTGGTATCACGCCTGAGTGAGGTGTCTGTTTATGACGCCTGCGCCATTGCGTGGCATATGCCGTTTGATGACGAGCAGTATCATCGCCTGCTTTCGGCGGCGGGGCTATCGACCAGCTGGACAAGAACGATGCAGAAGCGACGTTTAAGCAGCAGGATCGAGGATAATTCCCGGAGATTGTGGGGTAAGTAGTGCCCTTCATCCCGGCCCTCTCCCCTTCGGGGAGAGGGTTAGGGTGAGGGGGTTACGAACGCTTGTACAATGGTAGCCACAGCGTTAACCGTAGTCCACCCAGCGGGCTGTCGTCGGCTTTCACCCAGCCGCGGTGCTGCTGCATGGCGGTTTCAACAATCGCCAGACCCAGCCCCGTGCCGCCGGATTCCCGGTCGCGCGCCTCATCGGTACGATAGAACGGACGGAAAATCTGCTCGCGATCTTCCGGGCTGACGCCAGGACCGTCGTCGTCGACAATGACGGTGATCCCGTCTTTATCCACCGAGAACGCCACCTCAATCTTCGTATGCGAGTAGCGCAGGGCGTTACGCACGATATTCTCCAGCGCGCTTTCCAGCGCGTTGGGGTTACCGTAGAGCGGCCACGGGCCCGGCGGGAAGTTGACGGTGAAGGATTTGCCCATCTGCTCTGCTTCGAATGCCGCGTTGTCCAGCACCTCGTGCCAGAGGTGATTCGCTTTCACCGTTTCGCTAACCAGCGCGTTTTTCTGTTGATTGCGGGACATGACCAGCAGATCGTTGATCATGCTGTCCAGGCGGTGAGCTTCGGTTTCGATACGTTCCAGCTCTTTGCTTTCCCCGCTGCGGCGACGCAGCAGCGCGGTGCCAAGCTGTAAGCGCGTAAGCGGGGTGCGCAGCTCGTGCGAGATATCCGACAGCAGGCGCTGCTGTGCGGTCATCATGCGATCGAGAGCGCTCACCATCTGGTTAAAACTGGTCCCGGCGGCAAGGAACTCCTGCGGTCCGGCTTCCAGTTCAGGGTGTTGTCGCAGGTTACCCTGTGCCACCTCATCGGCGGCATTCTTCAGCTTACGCGCCGGTTTTGCCAGGCTCCACGCCAGCCATAACAGCAGCGGCGAGCTGACCAGCATAGTAACAATCAGCAGCAGGAGAGGGCGGTCAAACAGCAGGTTGATGAAGTCGGACTGGGAGCTGCTCGCGGGGCGAATCAGGTAGAGCTGATAATTATCCTCTCCGTCCCTGACGGAGAAAGGCCCCACCATCTCTACGCGCCCATATTTCTTCTTCTGGGGATGATCGGCGTTATCCGCCTGGCCAATGAAGTTGCGGATAATCTGCATTTCATTGCGATCGGCCCCAATCACGCGGCCTTCGCTGGTCACCAGCAGCAGGCGTTGTCCGGGCGGCGCCCACTTGTCGATAGCGCGAAACAGCCTGCGCCACCACATTAAATCGTTTGGCGGATCGTTTGCCAGCTCGGCTTCCACGTGCTGCTCGATCATCACGCCCTGACGTTGCTCGCTGTCGAGAAGCTCCGTCATCTGGCGTGAGTCAAGTTTTGGCAACATCAGTACGAGCATTAAAACCAGTGCCAGCGTCAGCCAGAAGATGGCGAAGATGCGGGCGGTTAAGCTTCCTATCATGAAGCGGAAACCATCAGATAACCGCGACCACGCAGGGTTTTAAACCATGGGTGACCGTCTTTACGCTCCGGCAGCTTACGGCGCAGGTTAGAGATGTGCATGTCGATGGCGCGGTCAAACGGGGTGAGGCGTTTGCCCAGAACCTCCTGGCTTAGATGTTCACGCGAAACCACCTGGCCGAGGTGCTGCGCCAGCAGATATAGCAGGGTGAACTCCGTGCCGGTCAGTTCCAGCGTCTGGCCATCAAAGCTCGCTTCCTGACGGCCCGGGTTGAGGCTCAGGGAGTCGACTTCTAGTGTAGGTGAGCTGTTGTCGGTATTTTGCTGCTGTTCGCTCCAGTGGGAACGACGCAGGATAGCGCGAATACGGGCAACCAGTTCACGGTCGTTAAACGGCTTTGGTAAATAGTCATCCGCGCCAAGCTCAAGGCCGAGTACGCGATCAAGTTCGCTGCCGCGTGCGGTCAGCATGATTACGGGAGTCTGGTGTGTCTGGCGAAGTTCTTTCAACGTATCAATACCGTTTTTCTTCGGCATCATCACGTCGAGCAAAAGTAAATCGATGCTGTCGTCAAGGAGACTCAGCGCCTGCTCGCCATCATGGGCAACCAGGACGTTGAAACCTTCCATGTCGAGCAACTCCTTTAAAAGGGATGTGAGCTCTCGGTCATCATCAACTAACAGGATTTTATTCATTGTTTAAATACCTCCGAGGCAGAAATTACGACATCAAGGCTGTCTAATCCATGACTTTACGTTGTTTTACACCCCCTGACGCATGTTTGCAGCCTGAATCGTAGACTGTCTCTCGTTGAATCGCGACACGAAAGATTTTTGGGAGCAAGTGATGCGCAAAGTTACCGCTGCCGTCATGGCCTCAACGCTGGCGTTCAGTGCGTTTAGCCAGGCTGCTGAAGCTATCATCAGCGATAACAGTCCCTTACAAGAGGGCGCAACGCAGAACAGCAGCCAAAGCCATATGTTTGACGGCATAAGTTTAACCGAACATCAGCGTCAACAGATGCGAGATCTGATGCAGAGGGCAAGACACGACCAGCCCCCTGTTAATGTTAGCGAAATGGAGACAATGCATCGCCTTGTCACCGCAGAAAATTTTGACGAAAGCGCTGTACGCGCTCAGGCCGAAAAAATGGCACAGGAACAGGTTGCCCGCCAGGTAGAGATGGCGAAGGTCCGCAACCAGATGTTCCATCTGCTAACGCCCGAGCAGCAAGCGGTTTTGAACACCAGACATCAGCAGAGAATGGACCAGCTGCGAGAGGTTGCACGGATGCAGCGAAGCTCAGAAACGACGTTTTTCAGTAGCAATAGCAGTACCCGTAGTAACCAGTAAACCCTGTTTTCCTTGCCATAGACACCATCCCTGTCTTCCCCCACATGATGTGGGGGTTTTTTTTATTCCTTCTTCTACCCCCCTAAATCAAGGGCTCATTATTTTCATTCCGACGATATATTCTTTTTAAAATAGTATTTTTCTGAATTGTTTGTAAAATATGCAAGCTACTGATAAGAAACAAAAGGGGATATCATGTCAGGAATGGTTTTTTGCCGAGGATGTGGCAAGGAGTTGCACAGTACCGCTAAGGCCTGTCCGCATTGTGGCGCAAGCCAGGTTGCAGCAGGAAGTAAAAATAAGCTTACCGCAGCATTGCTCGCTTTCTTCTTAGGAGGCCTGGGCGCACATAAATTTTACTTAGGTAAGATTGGCCAGGGATTCCTTTACCTCATCTTTTGCTGGACCTTCATACCGTCAGTCATTGCCTTCATTGAGTTTATTATCTATCTGTGCACCTCTGAAGATGACTTTGCCAGAAAATATGGTTAAGTGCTGACTTAGCATTTTCAGGTTTCAAATCAGGAAAGCCCCTTTTAAACGGGGCTTTCTTATTGATGAACGTCACGGGCGAATATCTCGTTATAAAAACCATTTATATCAATAGTATGATTGTAATCCTGCATAATCTATTTCTCTTCATCTGCGACAGGTCTTTTGCTCGTCATTTCTTTTGTTAACCGTTTATTCATCCTTTGACTCCCAATGCTTCCGTTATACTAGCGGCATAACATGACAGGAGCGTTTATGAATCAATCCTATGGAAGACTGGTCAGCCGGGCCGCCATTGCGGCGACCGTCATGGCCTCCAGCCTGTTACTGATTAAAATCTTTGCGTGGTGGTATACCGGCTCGGTCAGTATTCTGGCGGCGCTGGTGGACTCGCTGATGGATATTGCCGCCTCGTTGACCAACCTGCTGGTGGTGCGTTACTCGCTGCAGCCAGCGGACGAAGAGCACACGTTTGGGCACGGCAAAGCGGAGTCGCTGGCCGCGCTGGCGCAAAGTATGTTCATTTCCGGCTCTGCGCTGTTCCTGTTTTTAACCGGCATTCAGCATCTCGTCTCGCCAACACCGATGAACGATCCCGGCGTGGGAGTCGTTGTGACGATAGTCGCGCTTATATGCACACTCGTTCTGGTAACGTTCCAGCGCTGGGTTGTTCGCAAAACGCAAAGTCAGGCTGTACGGGCGGATATGCTTCATTATCAATCTGATGTTATGATGAATGGGGCTATTCTTATTGCGCTCGGTCTGGCCTGGTATGGCTGGCATCGCGCCGATGCGTTGTTTGCGTTAGGGATTGGTATCTATATTTTATATAGCGCTCTGCGGATGGGGTATGAAGCGGTGCAATCACTGCTTGACCGCGCCCTCCCGGACTCAGAACGTAATGAAATTTTTTCTATCGTGACCTCCTGGCCCGGCGTCAGCGGTGCACACGATCTTCGAACGCGGCAGTCAGGGCCGACCCGCTTTATACAGATTCATATTGAAATGGAAGACAACCTGCCACTGGTACAGGCTCACGTTATTGCTGAGCAGGTCGAGCAGGCGATTTTGCAGCGTTTTCCTGGTTCAGACGTCATCATTCACCAGGATCCCTGCTCGGTTGTACCCGGTCATGTTGGGCTTTCGTAATTCGTTGTAAAAAAGTGAGCCAGGCCAGCATTTTGTGTATAAATTACCGCCGTTTGGTCTGACCTGAATCAATTCAGCTGGAAGGGATTGATATACTATTTGCAGTATTCGTTGGTCGATAAGTTTCTTCCGGCAACAGATTTCAATTTTGCATTCCTAAGTTCAGAGGTAGTCATGATTAAGAAAATCGGTGTGTTGACAAGCGGCGGTGATGCGCCGGGCATGAACGCGGCAATTCGTGGTGTTGTCCGTGCAGCGCTGACGGAAGGCCTGGAAGTTTTTGGCGTTTATGACGGTTATCTGGGCCTGTATGAAGATCGTATGGTTCAGCTCGACCGCTACAGCGTGTCTGACATGATCAACCGTGGCGGTACTTTCCTCGGTTCTGCGCGCTTCCCGGAATTCCGCGACGAACACGTTCGTGAAGTGGCTATCGAAAACATGAAGAAACGTGGTCTGGACGCCCTGGTGGTTATCGGCGGTGACGGTTCCTACATGGGTGCAAAACGTCTGACCGAAATGGGTTTCCCGTGCATCGGTCTGCCTGGAACCATCGACAACGACATCAAAGGCACTGACTACACTATCGGCTTCTTTACTGCGCTCGGTACCGTTGTTGAAGCGATTGACCGCCTGCGTGACACCTCGTCTTCTCACCAGCGTATCTCTATCGTTGAAGTGATGGGCCGTTACTGTGGCGACCTGACGCTGGCGGCTGCCATTGCGGGCGGTTGCGAATTTATCGTCGTGCCAGAAGTCGAATTTAGCCGTGAAGATCTGGTGGCTGAAATCAAAGCGGGCATCGCGAAGGGTAAAAAACACGCGATCGTCGCTATCACCGAGCACATCTGTGACGTTGACGAGCTGGCGAAGTACATCGAAGCCGAAACCAAACGCGAAACCCGCGCGACCGTACTGGGTCACATCCAGCGTGGCGGTTCCCCAGGCCCTTACGACCGTATTCTGGCGTCCCGTATGGGCGCGTACGCGATCGATCTGCTGCTGCAGGGCCACGGCGGCCGCTGCGTCGGTATTCAGAACGAAAAACTGGTTCACCACGACATCATCGACGCGATTGAAAACATGAAGCGTCCGTTCAAAGGTGACTGGCTGGACTGCGCGAAAAAACTGTACTGATCGGCTCTGTTGCCCGGTGGCGGCTGCGCTTACCGGGCCTACAAAGGCACGACTCGTAGGCCGGGTAAGGCGTAGCCGCCACCCGGCTTTTTTATGCGTGGACGCTTTTTTATTCCACTACGTTATAGCCAATCTTTTTTTATTCTTTAATCCTCGATTCGCTTTCTGGCACGCTGCATTCATCAAAACACTACACAAGAGAGCTGGGCGATGAATAAATGGGGCGTGGGTTTAACATTATTGCTGGCATCGACCAGCGTTCTGGCTAAGGACATTCAGTTATTAAACGTGTCATACGACCCGACGCGTGAACTGTACGAGCAATACAACAAAGCGTTTGCGGCACACTGGAAGCAGGAAACCGGCGACAATGTCGTGGTTCGCCAGTCTCACGGAGGTTCTGGCAAGCAGGCGACCTCCGTCATCAACGGCATTGAAGCCGACGTGGTGACCCTGGCGCTGGCCTACGATGTCGACGCGATCGCCGAGCGCGGTCGCATTGACAAAAACTGGATCAAACGCCTGCCGGATAACTCCGCACCCTACACCTCGACCATCGTCTTCCTGGTGCGTAAAGGCAACCCGAAACAAATTAAAGACTGGAACGACCTGATCAAACCGGGCGTTTCTGTGATTACCCCGAACCCGAAAAGCTCCGGCGGCGCTCGCTGGAACTACCTCGGCGCATGGGGTTACGCGCTGCATCACAACAACGGCGACCAGGCCAAAGCGCAGGAGTTCGTGAAGGCGCTGTATAAAAACGTTGAGGTGCTGGACTCCGGCGCGCGTGGTGCCACCAACACCTTCGTCGAGCGCGGGATTGGCGACGTGCTGATTGCATGGGAAAACGAAGCACTGCTGGCGACCAACGAACTGGGTAAAGACAAATTCGAGATCGTGACCCCGAGCGAATCGATTCTGGCTGAGCCGACCGTTTCCGTGGTCGATAAAGTGGTTGAGAAGAAAGATACCAAAGCGGTGGCGGAAGCTTACCTGAAGTATCTCTATTCGCCAGAAGGCCAGGAAATTGCGGCGAAAAACTTCTATCGTCCACGCGATCCGGCTGTTGCGAAGAAATACGAAAGCGTATTCCCTAAACTGAAACTCTTCACCATCGATGACGAGTTCGGCGGCTGGACGAAAGCGCAGAAAGAGCACTTCTCTAATGGCGGTACCTTCGACCAAATCAGCCAGCGCTAACCATTAGCCTGTGACACGGTGACCCGGCGTGAGAAATCCGCCGGGTTTTTTATTTGGTCATCATTTTGCGTTACTCTTTTGCCTCAATCGAAAACAGGGAACGCGTTGTGAAAAAAATTATCTTATTGATCCTCATTGTCATCGCCCTTGCCGCTGGCGGCGTGTACTGGATGAAGGCGGGTAATCCGAATGCGTTAAGACATATCGTTCTCGACCAGTGTGTGCCGAATCAGATCCAGAATCGTAACCCGGCGCCGTGTGCGCAGGTGAAAACGGATGCAGGCTATGTGATATTTAAAGACCGCAACGGGCCGCTGCAATACCTGCTGATGCCGACCTATCGCATCAACGGCACCGAGAGCCCGCTGTTGACCGAAGGGCATACGCCGAACTTTTTCTGGCTGGCGTGGCAGTCGCGCAGCTTTATGACCCTGAAGCGTGGAGCCGAGGTGCCTGACAGCGCCATTTCGCTGACGATTAACTCCCCGACAGGGCGCACGCAGAACCACTTTCATATTCATATCTCCTGCCTTCGCCCGGACGTGCGCGAGAAGCTCAACGCGGCACAGGGAGAAATCAGCACCCAGTGGCTGCCTCTTCCCGGCGGGCTGGAAGGGCATGAGTATCTTGCTCGTCGGGTGACGGAGAATGAGCTGGTCCAGCGCAGCCCGTTTATGATGCTGGCAGAAGAGCTGCCGGAAGCGCGCGACCATATGGGGCGTTTCGCACTGGCGATGGCGCAGCAGTCTGATGGTTCGTTTGTGTTGCTGGCGACCGAGCGTAACCTGCTCACGCTTAACCGCGCGTCTGCGGAGGAACTGCAGGATCATCAATGCGCTATCCTGAAGTAACCCCACCATAAATCGCGTTTACTCGGGCTGCCTGTCACCGTAGACTTGCTGAAAAATTCTACAGGAGACAGGTATGTCGCTCTGGTCAACGTATCCTCTGCTGCTGCCCTCACTGATCGTTGGCGTCACCATCGTGCTGTGGGCGACGTCGCTATTGCCGGAATTCATCACCGCGCTGCTGTTCTTTACGGCGGCAATGACCGCGAAGATCGCCCCGCCGGAGGTGATTTTCGGCGGTTTTGCTTCATCGGCCTTCTGGCTGGTCTTCAGCGGATTCGTGCTCGGCGTGGCGATCCGTAAAACCGGACTGGCAGACAGGGCCGCCAGGGCGCTGTCGGCAAGGCTCACCGACTCCTGGGTGTTGATGGTGGCGAGCGTGGTGCTGCTGAGCTACACGCTGGCGTTTGTGATGCCGTCGAATATGGGACGTATTGCGCTACTGATGCCGATTGTCGCCGCGATGGCGAAACGCGCCGGTATCGCAGACGGCTCCCGAGCGTGGTTTGGTCTGGCGCTGGCGGTAGGGTTTGGGACTTTCCAGCTTTCGGCGACGATTCTGCCCGCTAACGTCCCTAACCTGGTGATGAGCGGTGCGGCGGAAGGCTCGTACGGCATCCATCTGAACTATGTCCCTTATCTGCTGCTGCACACGCCGGTGCTGGGCATTCTCAAAGGCCTGATTCTGATTGGCCTCATCTGCTGGCTATTTCCCGGCAGCCCAAAACCGCCGAAAGAACAGGCGCCGTCTGAGCCTATGGGGCGGGACGAAAAGCGTCTTGCCTGGCTGCTGGCGGTGGTGCTGGGGATGTGGGTTACGGAGAGCTGGCACGGCGTGGGGCCCGCGTGGACGGGGCTGGCGGCGTCGATCATCGTTATGCTGCCGCGCATTGGTTTCATTACCGGGGAAGAGTTTTCTGCGGGGGTGAATATGCGCACCTGTATCTACGTTGCCGGTATTCTGGGGCTGGCGATCGTCGTGACGCAAACCGGTATCGGAACGGCGGTGGGCGAGGCGTTGCTCCGCATTATGCCGCTGGATGCAGGCCGACCGTTCACCAGTTTCCTGGCGCTGACCGGTATTACCACCGCACTCAACTTCATTATGACCGCCAACGGCGTTCCGGCGCTGTATACCACTCTGGCGCAGAGTTTTTCGGACGCGACCGGTTTCCCGCTGCTGTCGGTGATTATGATTCAGGTGCTGGGCTATTCCACGCCGCTGCTGCCCTATCAGGCGTCGCCGATTGTGGTGGCGATGGGGTTAGGAAAGGTGCCTGCCAGGGCGGGGATGATGCTTTGTCTGGCGCTGGCTATTGCAACGTATCTGGTGCTGCTGCCGCTGGATTATCTGTGGTTTAGCCTGCTGGGACGGCTGTAAAAAAGCCCGGTGGCGCTGACGCTTACCGGGCCTACAAAACCGTAGGGCGGGTTAGCGAAGCGCCACCCGCCACAAAGGCAATTACGCCTGTTTAGCCGCTTCTGCCGCTTTAACGATCACCGCGAAAGCGTCAGCTTTCAGGGATGCACCGCCAACCAGCGCGCCATCGATGTCTGGCTGGGTGAACAGCTCAGCAGCGTTGGAAGCGTTAACGGAACCGCCGTACTGGATAATCACTTGCTCAGCGACTTTGGCGTCAGCTTTCGCAATGTGGTCACGAATGAATTTGTGAACAGCCTGAGCCTGTGCAGGGGTTGCTGATTTGCCGGTACCGATCGCCCAGACTGGCTCGTAAGCGATAACCGCGCCTTCGAACGCTGCCGCGCCCTGGGTTTTCAGCACTGCGTCGATCTGACGTGCGCACACTTCTTCGGTTTTGCCCGCTTCGTTTTCCGCTTCGGTTTCACCGATGCACAGAACAGGGATCAGGCCCTGCTCTTTCAGCACGGCGAATTTCTTCGCGATGAACTCATCGGATTCTTTGTGATAGGTGCGACGCTCGGAGTGGCCGATGATGATGTATTTCGCGCCGATATCTTTCAGCATTTCAGCGGAGGTTTCACCGGTGAAAGCGCCAGACAGGTTAACGTCAACGTTCTGCGCGCCCAGAATGATGTGGCTGCCGTCAGCGGCGTGTTTAGCCAGATCCAGATACATATCCGGCGGAGCGATCGCAACCGCGCAGCCGGTCACGCCAGCCAGCTCTTTACGCAGGTTCGCAACCAGTTCGTTTACCATGTGGCGGCTGCCGTTCAGCTTCCAGTTACCCATCACTAAAGGATGTCGCATTTCAATTCTCCACGCTAAATAAGCGAATTAAGGAATATGGCCACCCTGTCGGGCAGCATGGTCTGTGAATCAGTATAGAGATTTTCCCTCGAAAGGCTTTGCTTTTTGTCATTAATTCGCCCCGCCGAGAGTGTCAGATAGTGCCAGCTTAATCGGTTCAACAGCGAAGGTCAGTCCTTTTTCGCCGTTGTCCGCCACAACATAGCGGATTGCGCCCTCGGTATCGGCGTAGTAACGCTTGTTTTTACCGGCAGCGAGGAGTTTTTGCAGCTTTTGCTGGCTTTGCTTTTTCGTCAGTGCCGGGGTAAACGCCTGCAGGACCGCGCTCATGTACTCCAGCGCTTTCGCCTTAGCGGCTTTCTGCTCTGGCCCCTGTATCGGCAGCCAGGTGATTTGCATGCTTTTGATTTTTAAAGTACCGCGCTCCAGCGCCGTGGAAGCATACAAATTCTCATTTATCTTGCTTGCCGCACGGGTCAGTGTGGGGGTATCGCGTGAGCCATCAATGGCGCGAAATTCATCCAGCGGCAGCGTGGGGTTGGTCTGATTGAAGGTTTCACGAAACTGGCTGATGGACTGATCGAACGACGGCGCGCCCGCCAGCAGATACGGTGCTGTGGTCGGGGCTGTGGTTTCGGCGGCGTGCAGGGGATAACCCGCGCTGATCAGCGCTAAACACAGGAAAAGAGAACGTGCCGAACTTTTCATCAACATTGCCCCTGGCCGTAAGTGCTCATGATTAAAACGATATCTGGTCGGCTTGTCAAAAGGTCACAACTCCAGGGTAAAATGCGCGCTATACGATAATAAGGAACCTTACATGACCATACAGCAGTGGCTGTTTTCATTCAAAGGGCGTATTGGACGCCGTGATTTCTGGATCTGGATGGTGACGTGGGTTGTCGCCATGCTGCTTCTGTTTTTCGTTGCTTACAACGCATGGCTGAGCACGCAAACGGCGGCCTTCGCGCTGGTCTGCCTGCTATGGCCAACGGCGGCTGTTGTTGTTAAACGCCTGCACGATCGCGGTCGTTCCGGCGCGTGGGCATTTCTGATTATTCTGGCGTGGATGCTGGTGGCGGGGAACTGGGCGATGCTTCCGTCCATCCTGCCGTGGGTTGTGGGCAGGCTGCTGCCTTCGGTCATCTTCGTGATGATGATTGTCGATCTGGGTGCGTTTATTGGCACCCAGAGCGAAAACAAATACGGTAAAGACACCGTTGAGGTGAAATACCGCTGATCACCAGTAGTGTTCGGCGGTCATATGGCCCGGCCGGCGGCGAAGATGTTTCGTCATCTGCCGGGTATCCTTCAGAAGCTGCTGCGTGTCCCGTACCATCTGCGGGTTGCCGCACAGCATGACGTGGCTGGTTTCAGCGTTCAGCGGCAAACCCACCGCCTCTTCCAGGGCACCACTTTCAATAAGCGCCGGCACGCGGCCGGTCAGCGTTCCTGCTATGGTTTCACGGCTGACCACCGTCTGAATCTTTAACTTTCCGCCGTACTGTTGCTCCAGCGCCTGCATCTGCGGCAGGTAGCTCAGATCTGCAGCGTAGCGCGCGGCGTGCACCAGCACGATGTTTTTAAAGCGCTCGAGGTCTTTGCCGTACTGCAAAATAGAGAGATAAGGACCGATGGCCGTGCCGGTTGCCAGCATCCAGAGCGTGTCACAATCCGGGATCTCTTCGAGCACAAAGAAGCCTGCCGCTTCACTCACAATTTGCACGTCGTCGCCGGGCTTAAGGGCGGCAAGGCGCGGGCTGAGCTTACCGTCAGGAACGGTAACCAGATAGAATTCGAGATCCGGGTTATCAGGCGCGTTAACGTAAGAGTAGGCGCGCTGCACGCGCTCGCCGTCGACATCCAGTCCCAGCTTCGCAAATTGCCCGGCTTTAAACGGGTGAACGGGAGCATGTACGGTGAGACTAAATAGCGCATCGGTCCAGAACTGTACCTTTGTGACTTTACCTGTTACCCAGTCCGCCATGATCTTCTCCTGTGCTGTTTCTCTGTTCTATCTTCCGTACTTGTGGTGACAATTTCCAGCCCGTCAGGGCCGGAAAGCTCTATCGATCAAACGGTTTTACAGAATGTGCGTCTGCACGTCCGGGTCTTTGCGGTCGAGATAGTGGATAGACTGGATGCGACGAATGGTGCGTGATTTACCGCGGATCAGCAGCGTTTCGGTGGTCGCCATATTGCCCTTGCGGGTGATGCCGTCCAGCAGATCGCCTTTGGTGATGCCGGTCGCCGAGAAGACCACGTTATCGCTACGGGCCATCTCGTCCAGCGCGAGCACTTTATTGGCCTCGATGCCCATCGCTTCGCAGCGCGCCAGCTCGTTTTCCCCGATGCGGCGGTTCTCTTCGCTGTCGCCTTTCACCTCGTGGCGGGGCAGCAGACGGGCCTGCATATCGCCGTCCAGCGCGCGGATCACGGCCGCAGAGACTACGCCTTCCGGTGCGCCGCCGATGCCGTACAGCACGTCCACTTCGCTGTCCGGCATGCAGGTCAGGATCGAGGCGGCAACGTCACCGTCCGGAATGGCAAACACGCGCACGCCGAGCTTTTGCATCTGCGCGATGGTGGCGTCGTGGCGCGGTTTTGCCAGAATCGTCACGGTGAGTTCGCTAAGGGGTTTGCCCAGGGCTTTGGCGATGTTGTGCAGGTTCTCTTCCAGCGGCAGGCTGAGGTCGATTGCGCCTTTCGCGCCAGGACCGACAATCAGCTTTTCCATGTACATATCCGGCGCGTTAAGGAAGCAGCCCTTATCGCCCACGGCCAGCACCGCCAGGGCGTTGGCCTGACCCATTGCCGTCATGCGGGTGCCTTCGATCGGGTCAACCGCGATATCCACGGCATCGCCTTTACCGGTACCGACTTTTTCACCGATATAGAGCATCGGCGCTTCGTCGATCTCGCCTTCGCCGATCACGATGGTGCCGTCGATATTGACCTGGTTAAGCACAATGCGCATGGCATGGACGGCTGCACCGTCTGCGGTATTTTTATCGCCGCGACCCAGCCACTTATAGCCTGCAAGGGCGGCTGCTTCGGTGACGCGGGAAAACTCGATAGCAAGTTCACGTTTCATGAGGTACTCGTGCAATTAAAAGGAATTGCACGAAGTTTATCACAGTGTGGGGAGGGGTGTTTTAAGTCCCCTCTCCCCAAAGGGGAGAGGGTTAGGGTGAGGAGTAAGTTTGTCTTACTCCTCGTGTTCTTCCCACGCCAGGGCGCGTTTCACCGCTTTCTTCCAGCCGCTGTAGCGGAAGTTACGCTCGGTGGTTTCGATGCCCGGGCGGAACTCGCGTTCGATAACCGCTTTTTCCTGCAGCTCGTCCAGGTTCTGCCAGAAGCCTACCGCCAGACCTGCAAGGTACGCCGCACCCAGCGCCGTCACTTCACGCACTTCAGGGCGCTCAACGCGGGTGCCCAGAATGTCGGACTGGAACTGCATCAGGAAGTTATTCGCTACCGCACCGCCGTCCACGCGCAGGGCGTGCAGACGAATGCCGGAGTCCGCCTGCATCGCTTCCAGCACGTCTCGGGTCTGGTAGGCGATGGATTCCAGAGTGGCGCGAATAATGTGGTTAGAGTTCACGCCACGCGTCAGTCCGAAAATCGCGCCGCGTGCATACGGATCCCAGTAGGGTGCGCCCAGACCGGTGAATGCAGGCACCACGTACACGCCGTTGGTGTCTTTCACTTTGGTGGCGAAGTACTCGGAGTCGAATGCATCGCTGATCAGCTTCATCTCGTCACGCAGCCACTGGATAGACGCACCGGCCATGAACACCGCACCTTCCAGGGCATAGTTCACTTCGCCGCGCGGGCCGCAGGCGATGGTGGTCAGCAGACCGTTTTCTGATTTCACCGCTTTCTCACCGGTGTTCATCAGCATAAAGCAGCCGGTGCCGTAGGTATTCTTCGCCATCCCTTCCTTGACGCACAGCTGACCGAACAGCGCCGCCTGCTGGTCACCGGCGATACCGGCGATAGGAATACGGGTGCCACCTTTACCGCCGATGTTGGTCTGGCCGTAAACCTCAGAAGACTTGCGCACTTCAGGCAGCATCGCGCGTGGGATATCCAGCGCGTCCAGCATCTTGTCATCCCACTCCAGGGTGTTGATGTTGAACAGCATGGTACGCGAGGCGTTGGTGTAATCGGTGACGTGGACGCGTCCCTGGGTCATCTTCCAGATAAGCCAGGTGTCAACGGTACCGAACAGCAGCTCGCCGCGTTTAGCACGCTCGCGTGAACCTTCCACGTGGTCGAGGATCCATTTCACTTTGGTGCCGGAGAAGTACGGGTCAACCACCAGGCCGGTGGCGCTGCGCACGTACTCTTCCATACCGTCGCGCTTCAGCTGTTCGCAGATTTCAGAGGTACGGCGGCACTGCCAGACGATGGCGTTGTAAATCGGCTTACCGGTTTCGCGTTCCCAGACGATCGTCGTTTCACGCTGGTTAGTGATACCAATCGCGGCAATCTCGTCGGAACTGATATCGGCTTTCGCCAGCACTTCGACCAGCGTGGAGCTTTGTGACGCCCAAATCTCCATCGGGTCGTGTTCTACCCAGCCTGGACGAGGATAAATTTGCTCAAATTCGCGCTGTGACACGCTGACGATGTTCGCGTCATGATCCATTACGACAGCGCGGGAGCTGGTAGTGCCCTGGTCGAGCGCAACGATATATTTTTTTTCGGTCATGGTATGTGTCCCGTAGTCAGATTACAGCGAAGCTTTTTGTTGTGCGGTAGAAGTCGTTTCCTTCTCCTCTTCCACACAGGTGTCGCACGGTAAGTGGCGACCAATTAATTTGCGGTAGCTAAACGCACCCAGCGCAGCCCCGACAACCGGCGCAAACAGCGGTACCAGGAAGTAAGGAATGTCTTTGCCACCTGTGAAGGCGACGTCGCCCCAGCCTGCGATAAAGGCGAACGCTTTTGGTCCGATATCACGTGCCGGGTTCATCGCGAAGCCGGTCAGCGGGCCCATGGATGCGCCAATTACCGCAATCAGCAAACCAATCAGCAGGGGTGCCAGCGGGCCGCGCGGAATGCCGTTTCCGTCGTCGGTCAGCGCCAGGATAACGCCCATCAGAATAGCGGTAATCACCATTTCAACTGCGAACGCCTGCACAAAATTGATGTGCGGGTTAGGGTAGGTTGAGAAGATGCCTGCCAGATCCAGACTTTCGACGCTGCCGCGTACCATATGATGCGTCTGTTCGAAGTCGATGAAAAGATTGTAATAAAGCCCGTAAACTAACGCCGCTGCGCAAAACGCGCCGGCAAACTGAGAAAGAATGAAAGGAACTACTTTGCGTCCGTCGAAGCACGCGAACAGCCACAGTGCGATTGTCACCGCCGGGTTAAGATGTGCACCAGAAACCCCTGCTGTCAGGTAGATGGCCATCGCCACGCCCAGACCCCAGATGATACTGATTTCCCACTGACCAAAACTGGCACCCGCCACTTTCAGTGCAGCGACACAGCCCACTCCGAAGAATATCAACAACCCGGTACCAAGGAACTCGGCAATGCACTGGCCTTTTAAGGTTGATGTCTGACTCATAATCGGAATCCTGAAGAAATTGATGTTTATTGTTAGCATGACCGCCCGTGACAGCCACGATGCCCTGTAGACATAGTGTTAATTTATCGTTAACGAGCAAAAACGAGAAATATCGAAATCGAAATGTGTGGTCTGCGTCAATAAAATGAGCGTTTTCGCGCCATAAAGCACATCTTTGCAGCAGTACAGGATCAGTGCCGGAATGTGAGCTGAATCATTTCATTAACGAATCAGCTAACAATTTAGGGGTATATGACGCGAACACACCAGGACCAGACCTAAAAGTGTTGCAAACCGCGATCTGCGCGGTGTGTCGCTGGACACAGAGCGCCGCGCTCCATACAATCGACGGTATATGTCGTGCGCGTTTATGTTAAAGCGTCGCCTTGCAATTCAGGAGAGGTAGCATCATGTCTTTAGAAGTGTTTGAGAAACTGGAATCGAAAGTACAGCAGGCGATTGACACCATCACCCTGCTGCAGATGGAAATTGAAGAGCTGAAAGAGAAGAACAACAGCCTGGCGCAGGAAGTTCAGAACGCGCAGCACGGCCGCGAAGAACTGGAGCGCGAAAACAACCAGCTGCGCGAACAGCAGAACGGCTGGCAGGATCGCCTGCAGGCGCTGCTGGGACGTATGGAAGAAGTCTGATCCCCACCGGGATGAACTGAACAGGCCGGGTAAGGCGATGCCGCCACCCGGCTTTTTTATGGTTCTTGCTAACTGACATCCAACCATAAAAAAGGCCGCCAGAGGCGGCCTTAACGCTACTTGTCCTGCGCTGTCATAGCAAAAGTAACGAACACATTCGGTTCATCACTCTTTACAACGAGTACGCTGGCGACAATGAACGCGATACATAAATAGCGTTTCATTATGCGGTCCCTGCAGCTAACCGCTCCACCGTTCACCACCGGTGATAAGTCGGTGGACACAAGCCCGGTTAAAGGTTGCTTTACGGTTGTTAATACACCTTTCCCTGGACCGATGCCCATGTGCGAGATGGCGGAAAGGGACGATGCATCATAATGAGCAACAGTAGCGTAGTTAAGGTTTTCAAAGGAAATTAGGAATTTATAAAGGGTCGATGGGGTTACCTGAGATTTGAACCAGGGTAAGATAAAAATCCTGGTTAAAGGTTGCAAAACTCCCCAACGGACCGCGAATCCCGAGGGACAAAAAAACCGCCACATTGCTGTTGGCGGTTTTTTTATGGTTCACGCTGACGGTTTAATTACTCGATATCCAGAGGATCTTCGGAAAGGATAATGCCGGTATTATCGGCGTAGAGATGATCCCCGGAGAAGAAGGTCACGCCCCCGAAATTAACGCGCACGTCGCTTTCGCCGATGCCGTCACCCGCCGCCCCTACCGGTATGGCCGCGATGGCCTGAATCCCGATATCCAGGTCTTCCAGATCGTCCACCTGGCGCACGGAACCGTATACCACAAGGCCTTCCCACTCGTTCTGGACGGCAATGCCGGCCAGTTCAGCATCAATTAATGCCCGGCGCACGGAACCGCCGCCGTCGACCACAAGAACGCGGCCGCGGCCGTTCTGTTCGAGCAGATCGTACAGCAACCCGTTGTCCTCGAAACATTTCACCGTGACGATTTGACCGCCAAATGATGACCGCCCACCAAAGTTGGAAAACAGCGGTTCAACGACGTTGACATCTTCCTGGTAGATGTCACAAAGCTCGGAGGTATCGTATTTCATAGGTTTAACGCTCAGTTGCTGCGAATGTGTTCAGTATATCGTGCGAAATGCGTTGTTGGCAAAATCATCAATTGTTAATTGATATTTGTCAGCTAACGCAGCGTCTGGCTTAACACAATCCCGATGACGAACAACAGGTTAGTCAGCAGCGCACCTTTTACCGTGCGCTCCAGCATCGGCGGCATGGCGGACGGGCTGAGTTCACGCATCACAAAGCGGGCCTGCTTAATCAGCAGCGGCGCGGCAAGCACAAACAGCCAGCCCCACAGGCTTTGCAAGGAAATCAGGTTAAACAGCGCCAGGCAAACCAGCGCGCCAATGAGCAGACAGGCGTGATAGCGGCGGGCATTAACCGGCCCCAGACGAACCGCCAGGGTATTTTTGCCGTTCTCGCGATCGCTGTCGATGTCGCGCAGGTTGTTGATGTTGAGCACAGCTGTCGCCAGCAGACCGCAAGCGGTCGCAGGCAGGAACAGGGCAGGGATCACCGTATGCGCCTGCAGGTACCAGCTTCCCATCACGCTCAGCCAGCCGAAGAACACCAGTACGGAGATATCCCCGAGTCCAATATAGCCGTAAGGACGCGTGCCGACGGTGTAGGTGATGGCCGCGATAATGGCTAATAAACCCAGCACCAGGAAACCAATAAAATCGCTGGCGGTTTTAGACGCCACCGTTACCAGCGCCAGTCCGGAAACGCAGATCAGCACCACGGTGATAATCAGCGCGCGTTTCATCTGCACCTGGGTAATCACCCCTTTCTGCATTCCGCGCAGTGGCCCTATGCGGTCAGGCTTGTCGCTGCCCTTTACCGCGTCGCCGTAGTCGTTGGCGAGATTGGAGAGGATTTGCAGCAGGCCGGCGGTAATCAGTGCCAGCGCGGCAACCAGCGGATCGAAATAACCCTGCCACCAGGCAAGGGCGGTGCCGACGATAATCGCGGCAAAGGCCAGAGGAAGTGTTTTAGGGCGCAGACTTTCGAGCCACGCCTGCGTACGGCTGATGTCAGTCATAAGTATTTAGCCAATAAAAATGGGGGCATTAGCCCCCATTAAACGTGATGAGAATCCAGTAACCGCGATTATAGGATAAAACGGCTCAGATCTTCATCTGCCACTAACGCATCCAGATGTTTACTCACATATTCTGCGTCAATGGTAACGGTTTGGCCGTTCAGGTCGCTCGCGTCATAAGAGATATCTTCGACCAGGCGTTCCAGCACGGTATGCAGACGACGCGCACCGATGTTTTCGGTGGTTTCGTTCACCTGCCATGCGGCCTGGGCAATACGTTTGATACCGTCTTCGGTGAACTCGAGGTTCACGCCTTCGGTCGCCATCAGCGCTTTGTACTGTACTGTAGCAGAGGCGTTTGGCTCGGTCAGGATACGTTCGAAATCTTCGGTGGTCAGCGCCTGCAGCTCAACGCGGATAGGCAGACGGCCCTGCAGCTCCGGGATCAGATCCGACGGGCTGGCAACCTGGAAGGCACCTGATGCGATAAACAGGATGTGGTCCGTTTTCACCATGCCGTGCTTGGTGGAGACGGTGCAACCTTCTACCAGCGGCAGCAGGTCGCGCTGAACGCCTTCGCGGGACACATCCGGGCCGGAGCTGTTGCCGCCGCGCTTACAAATTTTGTCGATTTCGTCGATAAACACGATACCGTGCTGCTCAACCGCGTCGATAGCATCCTGCTTCAGCTCTTCCGGGTTCACCAGCTTCGCCGCTTCTTCTTCAATCAGCAGCTTCATCGCGTCTTTAATTTTCAGCTTACGCGCTTTCTGCTTCTGTCCGCCCAGGTTCTGGAACATGGACTGGAGCTGACTGGTCATCTCTTCCATGCCCGGAGGTGCCATGATTTCCACACCCATTGGCGCGGCAGCGAGATCGATCTCAATCTCTTTGTCATCCAGCTGGCCTTCGCGCAGTTTTTTGCGGAACGCCTGACGTGCAGCAGACGGTTCTGCCTGCTGTTCTGCCTGGCCCCAGTTGTTTTTTGCCGGTGGGATCAGCACGTCGAGAATGCGCTCTTCGGCCATCTCTTCCGCGCGATAGCGGTTTTTCTCGATCGCCTGGACGCGCACCATCTTGATCGCCGAGTCGGTCAGATCGCGGATGATGGAGTCCACTTCTTTACCCACGTAGCCCACTTCGGTGAACTTGGTGGCTTCAACTTTGATGAACGGCGCGTTGGCCAGCTTCGCCAGTCGACGGGCGATTTCGGTTTTACCGACCCCGGTCGGGCCGATCATCAGAATATTTTTCGGTGTGACTTCGTGGCGCAGCTCTTCGTCAAGCTGCATACGACGCCAGCGGTTACGCAGAGCGATAGCCACGGAGCGCTTGGCGTTATCCTGGCCGATAATGTGTTTGTTCAGTTCGCTGACAATTTCGCGTGGGGTCATTTCAGACATGGGAGATCCTTACGCTTTGGAGGTCAATTCTTCGATGGTGTGATTGTGGTTGGTATAGATGCAGATATCACCTGCAATATCCAACGCCTTTACCGCGATATCACGCGCGTTCATGTCGGTATTTTCCAACAGCGCGCGGGCTGCAGCCTGGGCATACGGGCCGCCAGAGCCGATGGCAATCAGGTCATTTTCCGGCTGAATCACGTCACCGTTACCGGTGATGATAAGCGAAGCGGTTTCATCGGCCACGGCCAGCAGCGCTTCGAGCTTGCGCAGCATGCGGTCGGTACGCCAGTCTTTTGCCAGCTCAACGGCTGCTTTCACCAGATGCCCCTGGTGCATTTCCAGTTTGCGTTCAAAAAGTTCAAACAGCGTGAAGGCATCCGCCGTGCCGCCTGCAAAACCGGCGATCACTTTGTCGTTGTAGAGACGGCGCACTTTCTTCACGTTGCCTTTCATGACGGTATTACCCAGCGTGGCCTGGCCATCACCGGCGATTACCACATGGCCGTTACGGCGTACACTTACTATTGTTGTCACGAGCAGACCCCCTGGTTACAGAATCGGGAAACAGAAGCCCTGAGCCTGTGCTCAGGGCTGAATTAAATGATAGATGGGGGGGATTTTGGGGGTTTCAACCCCCGGAGGCGAGTCGAATGCAGTTTGTGTGACCGGCGATTTTCAAACGCGAAATGGTGCCATCGGCATTTTCCTTGCCTTTCACCGGCCCAATCACCACGCGATTCCAGCCGTTATTGGTGGTAATACGCGAATCAAACCCTTCGAAGGCCAGCTGCGCACGCACCGTTTCCGCCTGCTCCGCGCCTTTGAACGAACCGCACTGCACCATCCAGCGGCGTTCGTCTTTTTTCTCAGCCGTCTGCTTCGGCGCTTCGGTCTCTTTGGTCACCGGCGCAGCCTGCTGAGTTTTCGGCTGCTGCGCGGTGGTATGCGCTGGCGTCTGAAGCAGATCCTGATAAGGCTGAGCCGCCTGTTTCTGCGGCTGAGTTTTCGGCTGCTGCTGGACAGGCTGAGACTGCACCGTACGCGTCGGCTGCTGATACGGCTGTTCCGTTACCCGCGGCTGTGCCTTAGGCTGCTGCACCGGCTGGGTTTGTGCCCACTGCTGCTGCTGTTGCTGCTGCTGGATCTGCTGTTGCGCCTGACGTCGCTGCAGCGTTTGCTGGCGCTGTGCCGGGGTCTGCTCATTCCACGGCACTTCGTTCAGCTGCGTAGGCTGCTGGCGCATATCGGCCTGCATTTGTGCCAGCAGCTGACGCTGTTCATCCGTTAGCTGATTCGCATTCTGCACTTCACCACCCGCAGAAGGTTCAGTTGGTGCACGTACCCCAGGCTGACGGCTTTCCAGCTCTTTGATATAGCGCCAGCGCTCTTCAGGCTTCGGAGGAAGGCCATTTCCGGCCACTTTGCTTGCCTGAAGCGCCTCAGACTCTTCTTTTTTATGGTGCGTGATAAAGTACAGGCCACCAATAAAGGCGACGACTACAGCCGCAGCAATAGCGACCATTGCTGGCGAGACAGCAGGCAGGTTACGTTGCTTTTTCCTTGAGCTACTCTTTTTGCGTCGCGAAGGTGCCGGCTGGCCGCGACGTACATAATCTCGTTGTGCCACTATCGTTTCGCTGTATTTATTCGTTCGTCAGTCCGCCATGTTACTTAAGCGGCGGGGCTTTGACCAGATAAGGGTATCCGAAAGACGTTTACTTTAAGTCAATGCCTGGGTAGTGCCGCGGACGATCAGTTCGCAGTCCAGCAACCGCGAGCCGCTGCTAACTGTTTGACCGTGAAGCTGATCCAGCAGAAGAAGCATCGCTTCGCGGCCGATTTGGTAGCGCGGCTGAGCGACCGTTGAGAGCGGCGGATCGCAAAATTCTGAAAGCGAAATATTGTCGAATCCGATGATCGATAAATCTTTCGGTATCCGCAGGCCTCGGCGTTTGGCGTACGATAATGCGCCCAGCGCCATCACGTCGCTGTGACAAAATACGGCGGTTGGCGGCTCAGGCAGGTCCAGAAGTTTCTCCAGCGCCTGTCCACCTGCAGCGAAGGTAAAATCGCCGCGCGCAATGTAGTGCGGATCGACGGTAACGCCGGTACGGCGCAGCGCCTGAACATAGCCCTGCAGACGGTAGTGACACAGCGGCATCTCTTCCGGTCCGGCGATGCAGCCGATACGCTTATGCCCCAGCTCCTGGAGATAATTTACGGCGTTGAACGCGGCGGTGAGGTTATCGATATGGACCGTCGGCAGCTCCAGCTCTGGCGCAAACTCGTTGGCCATGACCATCGGCGGTAAATTACGCTGCTCTTCAATGCTGGCATCAAACGGCAGACGAGAGCCAAGCAAAAGCATGCCGTCGATCTGCTTGGTGATAATGAGGTCGATGAAGGTTTTTTCCTGCTGATTCTGATGAGCACAGTCACCAATCAGCACCAGGTAACCTTGTTCCGCCGCGGTGACTTCAATACCGCGGATAATCTCGCTGAAAAAGGGGTCACAGATGTCCGGCACAATCACCAGAATGGTGCGCGACTCGTTGCGTTTAACGTTACGCCCCATCGCCTGTGGGAAATAGCCCACTTCCAGCGCAGCCTGCTCCACCCGGTTACGGGTCGCCTGGGAGACTTTATCCGGGTTCATTAATGCGCGGGATACCGTTGCCGTAGAGACTTGTGCTTTCTGGGCAACGTCTTTCATGGTCGCCGGTGCAACCTCTTTCCTGGACTTCAACGTCTTCTCCTCGCCTGAACACCGAACTTCTGACATCACCATTTTTACAGATTGTTAATGGAATCGGTTACAGAATTTTCATAAAAAATGTGAGGAGAGTTAAATTTTTCGATCCAGCTTCAGCCTTCGATGGGGTCGACGTCCAGCACCCACTTCACTTTTCGCGCTTCGGGCAGGGTGTTAATCAGCACCAGCGCGCCGCTGACGATATGCTGAAGACGAATACGCGAAGGGTGCTGGAGCAAAATCTGCCATCGGAAACGGCCGCCGCGTTTTGGCGCGAGGGCGGGCACCGGGCCCAAAATCCACAGCTGATTATCCACCAGCGGGCTGGCCTGCAGAAGGTTTCTCAGCTGCTGCAGGAAAAGTGGCGCCTGCTGGTTGTTATGATCTTCCGCGCGGATGATGACGTGACTGGTCCACGGCGGTAGCTGCATAGTCTGGCGCTCGGCCAGCGCCTGCTCGGCAAAGGCGTCATAGCCTTTGTGCAGCAAGGTTTGCAGCAGCGGGTGCTCCGGGTGGTGCGTTTGCAACACCACTTCGCCCTGTTTACCGGCGCGTCCTGCACGTCCGGCTACCTGGGTATAAAGCTGGGCGAAGCGCTCGGCTGAACGAAAATCTGCCGAGAACAGCGCGCCGTCCACGTCCAGCAGGGCGACCAGCGTGACGTCCGGAAAATGGTGACCTTTAGCCAGCATCTGGGTACCAATCAGGATGCGCTCGCCGCCGCGATGCACTTCCGCCAGCTGCTGTTCGAGCGCGCCTTTGCGGCTGGTGGTGTCCCGGTCGATACGCGAAATCGGCACGTCCGGGAAGAAGGGCCCAAGCGCCTGTTCCAGCTGTTCCGTTCCCAGACCGACCGGCACGATATGCGTTGAACCACATGACGGGCACTGGCGCGGCACCGGACGCTGGCTGTCACAGTGGTGGCAGCGCAAATGCCGCTGGGCCTGGTGGAAGGTATAGTAGTGGTCGCAGCGCGGGCATTCGGCAATCCAGCCGCAGTCGTGGCACAGGAGGGCGGGGGCGAATCCGCGGCGGTTCAGAAACAGAATGACCTGATTCCCCGCCTGCAGGTGCTGGCGCATGCGGGTAATCAGTGCAGGCGCAAGCCCGGCCTGAACCTGCTGACCTTTCAGATCCAGCACGTGCTGAATGGCCGGACGAGCATTCCCCGCCCGACGCGTCAGGCGAAGCATGTGGTATTTACGCTGGCGCACGTTGTGCAGCGTTTCGAGCGCCGGCGTGGCGGAACCCAGAATAATGGGAATTTGCTCGCTGTGCGCGCGATAGACCGCCAGATCGCGGGCATGGTAGCGCCAGCCTTCCTGCTGTTTATAGGAGCTGTCGTGCTCTTCGTCGATCACGATAACGCCAAGATTTTTAAACGGCGTAAACAGCGATGAACGGGTGCCGATCACAATCGCCGCTTCGCCGTTTTTCGCTTTCAGCCAGGCGCTAAGGCGTTCGCTGTCGTTCAGGCCGGAGTGCAGCACCTCGACCGGCGCGTTAAAGCGTTCGCGAAATCGGGCGATGGTTTGCGGCGTCAGGCCAATTTCCGGCACCATCACCAGCGCCTGTTTCCCCTGAGCGAGCACGTTTTCCAGCACGCTCAGGTAGACTTCGGTCTTGCCGGAACCGGTGACCCCCGCCAGCAGCCAGGCAGAGAAACGATCGGAGGCGCTATGAATCGCGCCTACCGCGGTGGCCTGTTCGGTATTCAGACGCAGGCGATCCCCTGAAACGGAGAAACTCTCCCGCCAGTCGTTCAGAGCAGGCGCTTCGCTGGCCAGTTCGCTTAGCCCTTTCTTTCTTAATGCCTGTAGCGCCGTTTCGCTGACCTCAAGCTCGTCGACCTGATGCCGCCAGATTTTTCCCTGACGCAGCGCCGCCAGCGCCTGCTGCTGCTTCTGCGAGCGCTTCAGATTGTTGATGTCGACGGCCTGGCCTTCCTCCGTGGCAAACCAGTACCACATTGGCGCATGGCTGGCGCTCTTGCCCTGACGCAGCATAATTGGCAGAGCGTGGAACAGGACGTCGCCGATCGGGTGATGATAATAATCCGCCGCCCACAGCAGCAGTCGCCATATGCTGGTGGAGTAAACCGGCTCGCTGTCCAGCACCTCAACGACTGATTTCAGCTCATTAAGCGGTAGCTCGCTTTTATCGCTGACGGATACGACGATCCCCACGCGCTGCTGTTTGCCAAACGGCACGGTCACGCGGCAGCCCGCTTTGGCGCTCATGCTGTCGGGCAGCAGATAGTCAAAGGTGCGGGGAAGCGGAACGGGCAGGGCAACGTGAGCGACGGGCATCGAATCTTCCTGACTTGAAAAGTGGCGCGTTAGTATACACATTAGTAAAAGCGGCGTGCGGATCAGTTTGCATACGTTGGTCAAATTCTGTATGATTCGCCGCCTTTGGTGTACTTTACGCCAAAGAACTTACAATCAACATCGCGTGGTGTCTGGCGTTAGGGCTGGAAGAGCGACGCGGCCTTAACTGAGGTTCTCCCATGAAAAAAGATATTCACCCGAAATACGAAATGATTACTGCAAACTGTTCTTGCGGTAACTCTATCCAGATCCGCTCTACCGTGGGTCACGATCTGAACCTGGACGTGTGCGGCAAATGCCACCCGTTCTACACTGGTAAGCAGCGTGACGTTGCAACCGGTGGCCGTGTTGACCGCTTCAACAAGCGTTTCAGCATCCCGGGCGCTAAATAAGTTTCCCGAAAAAAAGGCACCGCAAGGTGCCTTTTTTGTATCCGCTTCTCAGTATTCCCACGTCTCCGGGTCAATACCCAGTTCACGCATGATCACCTTCGCCTCTTCCGGGATTTCATCACTACGCTCTTTGCGCAGATCTTCATCGTTCGGCAACGGTTGACCGGTAAACGCATGCAGAAACGCTTCGCACAGCAGTTCGCTGTTGGTCGCGTGGCGCAGGTTGTTCACCTGACGACGCGTACGTTCATCGGTGAGGATCTTCAACACCTTCAGAGGAATGGAAACCGTAATTTTCTTTACTTGCTCACTCTTCTTACCGTGCTCAGCGTATGGGCTGATATATTCGCCGCTCCATTCAGCCATGAGATACCTTTAATCCTCTCAGTCATTTATCTAAAGGTGCAAAACCTGTAACCACCCGTTTTGAACCGCAATCTTGCCTAGTTTACCGTAGAGACGATACCGTGGCACGGATATTGCCGCTGCAGCGTGCACTAAAGCATATAATTTTAACGGCTATTTGCGCATTGCTCAATCTATACGCAAAGAAGTTTAGATGTCCAGATGTATTGACGTCCATACTTTCAATGTTTACTCTGGTGCCTGACTTTTCACCTCATTCGCCAGGAAGCCCTCACCATGACGCGTAAACAGGCCACTATTGCAGTGCGTAGCGGATTAAATGATGACGAGCAGTACGGCTGCGTTGTCCCGCCGATTCATCTTTCCAGTACCTACAACTTCACCGGATTTAATGAACCCCGCGCGCATGATTACTCGCGTCGTGGCAACCCTACGCGTGACGTGACCCAGCGCGCGCTTGCAGAACTGGAAGGGGGCGCAGGGGCAGTATTAACCAATACCGGGATGTCCGCCATTCACCTGGTGACCACCGTGTTCCTGAAACCGGGCGATCTGCTGGTTGCCCCACACGATTGCTACGGCGGCAGCTATCGCCTGTTTGATAGCCTGGCAAAACGCGGCTGCTATCGCGTGCTGTTTGTCGATCAAAACGACGAACAGGCGCTGAAACAGGCTCTGGCAGAGAAACCAAAGCTGGTTCTGGTGGAAAGTCCAAGCAATCCATTGTTGCGCGTTGTCGATATTGCGAAAATTTGTCAGCTCGCAAGGGATGCGGGAGCGATAAGTGTAGTGGATAATACGTTCCTCAGTCCGGCCCTTCAGAACCCACTCGCACTGGGTGCCGATCTGGTATTGCATTCATGCACTAAATATCTGAACGGTCATTCTGACGTGGTGGCAGGCGTGGTGATTGCCAAAGACCCTGATGTTGTCACCGAACTGGCATGGTGGGCCAATAACATTGGCGTCACCGCGGGCGCCTTCGACAGCTATCTGCTGTTGCGCGGCATCCGCACGCTTTCGCCGCGCATGGACGTGGCGCAGCGCAATGCCCAGGCGATTGTCGATTTCCTGAAAACCCAGCCGCTGGTGAAAAAGCTTTATCACCCGTCGCTGCCGGAAAATCAGGGACACGAGATTGCCGCGCGCCAGCAGAAAGGGTTTGGCGCGATGTTAAGTTTTGAACTGGATGGTGACGAGCAAACGCTGCGTCGCTTCCTGAGCGGGCTGTCATTGTTTACGCTGGCGGAATCCTTAGGTGGGGTTGAAAGCTTGATCTCCCACGCAGCAACCATGACGCACGCAGGTATGGCACCGGAAGCACGTGCCGCCGCCGGGATTTCTGAGACGCTGCTGCGTATCTCAACCGGCATTGAAGATTCTGAAGATTTAATTGCCGATCTGGAAAATGGCTTCCGGATCGCAGCCAAGGGGTAATCATGAGTGTGATAGCGCAGGCAGGGGCGAAGGGTCGTCAACTGCACAAGTTTGGTGGTAGTAGTCTTGCTGATGTGAAATGTTACCTGCGCGTTGCAGGGATCATGACGGAATATTCACAGCCGGGTGACATGATGGTTGTCTCGGCAGCGGGCAGCACCACCAACCAGTTGATTAGCTGGCTGAAACTGAGCCAGACCGATCGCCTTTCTGCGCATCAGGTGCAACAGTCCTTACGTCGTTACCAGAGCGAGCTGATTGCCGGCCTGCTGCCTGCGGACGTGGCGGACGGGCTGATCGGCGCCTTCACCCATGACCTTGAGCGTCTGGCTGCCCTGCTGGACAGCGGTATTACCGATGCGGTGTATGCCGAAGTGGTGGGCCACGGTGAAGTGTGGTCCGCACGCCTGATGGCCGCCGTGCTGCAACACCTGGGCGTGGAAGCGGCCTGGCTCGACGCGCGTGATTTCCTGCGCGCCGAACGCGCCGCGCAGCCGCAGGTGGATGAAGGGTTGTCCTACCCGCTGCTGCAACAGCTGCTGGTGCAGCACCCGGGCAAACGTATTGTCGTCACCGGCTTTATCAGCCGCAGCAACGCGGGCGAAACCGTGCTGCTGGGCCGTAACGGATCGGACTACTCGGCAACGCAGATTGGTGCCCTGGCGGGCGTGTCCCGCGTCACCATCTGGAGCGACGTGGCCGGTGTTTACAGCGCGGACCCGCGTAAAGTTAAGGATGCCTGCCTGCTGCCGCTGCTGCGCCTGGATGAAGCCAGTGAGCTGGCCCGTCTGGCGGCGCCGGTACTGCACGCGCGCACGCTGCAGCCGGTTTCCGGCAGCGATATCGACCTCCAGCTGCGCTGCAGTTACACCCCGGATCAAGGCTCCACGCGCATTGAGCGCGTGCTGGCGTCCGGTACCGGGGCACGTATTGTCACCAGTCATGACGACATCTGCCTGATTGAGTTCCAGGTGCCTGCGGGGCAGGACTTCAAGCTGGCGCATAAAGAGATCGACACGATCCTGAAACGTGCTCAGGTGCGTCCGCTGGCCGTGGGTGTTCACAATGACCGCCAGCTGCTGCAGTTCTGCTATACCGCAGAAGTGGCGGACAGCGCGCTGAAAATTCTGGATGAAGCAGGCCTGCCGGGCGAACTTCGCCTGCGTCAGGGGCTGGCTCTGGTGGCGATGGTGGGCGCGGGCGTCACCCGTAACCCGCTGCACTGCCACCGCTTCTGGCAGCAGCTGAAAGGCCAGCCGGTGGAGTTCACCTGGCAGTCGGAAGAGGGCATCAGCCTGGTTGCCGTTCTGCGCAAAGGGCCAACCGAAAGCCTGATTCAGGGTCTGCATACCTCCCTGTTCCGCGCGGAAAAACGCATCGGCCTGGTGCTGTTCGGGAAAGGTAATATCGGTTCCCGCTGGCTTGAGCTGTTTGCCCGCGAACAGGTGACGCTCTCGGCGCGTACCGGGTTTGAATTTATTCTTGCGGGCGTGGTAGACAGTCGCCGCAGCCTGCTGAACTACGAAGGGCTGGACGCCAGCCGCGCGCTTGCCTTCTTTAACGATGAAGCGGTTGAGCAGGATGAAGAGTCGCTGTTCCTGTGGATGCGCGCGCACCCGTATGACGATCTGGTGGTGCTGGACGTTACCGCCAGCGAACAGCTTGCCGATCAGTACCTTGATTTCGCCAGCCACGGTTTCCACGTCATCAGCGCCAACAAGCTGGCGGGGGCGAGCAGCACCGATAAATACCGTCAGATCCACGACGCGTTTGAAAAAACTGGCCGTCACTGGCTGTATAACGCCACCGTGGGCGCGGGCCTGCCGGTTAACCACACCGTGCGTGACCTGATTGAAAGCGGCGACAGCATTCTGGCGCTGAGCGGTATCTTCTCCGGCACGCTCTCCTGGCTGTTCCTGCAGTTTGACGGCACCGTACCGTTCACCGACCTGGTGGATCAGGCGTGGCAGCAGGGCTTAACGGAACCCGATCCGCGCGTTGACCTTTCCGGTAAAGACGTGATGCGTAAGCTGGTAATCCTGGCGCGTGAAGCTGGTTATGACATCGAACCGGATTCCGTACGCGTCGAATCACTGGTGCCAGCCGGCTGTGAAGAAGGTTCTGTGGACCATTTCTTTGAAAATGGTGAAGAGCTTAACGAGCAGATGGTACAGCGTCTGGAAGCGGCGAACGAGATGGGGCTGGTACTGCGCTATGTGGCGCGTTTTGAGGCCAACGGAAAGGCGCGAGTCGGTGTCGAGGCGGTGCGTCCTGAGCATCCACTGGCGGCGCTGCTGCCGTGCGATAACGTCTTCGCCATCGAAAGCCGCTGGTACCGCGATAACCCGCTGGTGATCCGCGGTCCTGGCGCGGGCCGCGATGTTACCGCTGGAGCCATTCAGTCCGACATCAACCGTCTGGCTAAGCTGCTGTAACCCGTCACCCTGGCCCTCTCCCCGCACAGTGGGAGAGGGCTCCAGTCAGGACAGATTAAACCAAACGGTTTTTCGCATCCGCTATCGCCTGCGCCACCTGCTTAGGCGACACGCCGCCTTTCGCGGCACGCTTATCCAGGCAAGACTGCAGCGCAAGAATCGGATACACATCATCCCCGATAACCGCGCTGAACTTCTGCAGGTCGGCCAGCGCCAGATCTTCCAGCGGTTTACCCTGACGAATAGCTTCCACTACCGCTTCACCCACAATATGGTGCGCTTCACGGAAAGGTACGCCTTTCGCCACCAGATAATCCGCCAGCTCGGTAGAGTTCGCATAGCCCTGCTGCGCCGCTTCCTGGCAGCGCGGACGTTTCACCTGAATGCCGTCCAGCACCAGCGCGCCCATATGCAGACAGTCCAGCCAGGTGTCGAGCGCGTCGAACAGTCCTTCTTTGTCTTCCTGCATGTCTTTGTTATACGCCAGAGGCAGCCCTTTCAGGGTCATCATCATGCCGGTCAGCGCGCCCTGCACGCGGCCACATTTACCGCGAATTAGCTCCAGCGCGTCCGGGTTTTTCTTCTGCGGCATCAGGGATGAGCCTGAGGTCACGCGGTCGGACAGCTCGACGAAGCCCGCTTCGCCAGAGTTAAAGAAGATCAGGTCCTCGGCAAAGCGCGACAGGTGCACCATCCCGATCGAGGCATTGGAGAGCAGCTCCAGCACGTGGTCGCGGTCAGACACGCTGTCCAGGCTGTTACGGGTGGCGGAGGCAAAGCCCAGCCAGCCTGCCAGCTGTTCACGGTCGATTTCGTAAGCGGTTCCGGCCAGCGCGCCGCTGCCCAGCGGGCTGACGTCCAGACGTTTTAGGGTGTCCTGCAGACGGCTTTCATCACGCGCCAGCATCTCGACGTAGGCCAGACACCAGTGCGCAAAGGTCACCGGCTGCGCGCGCTGCAGGTGGGTATATCCCGGCATCACCGCGTCCTGGTTGTTCTGCGCGGTCTCCACAAGTGCGCTCTGCAGCTGACGATTAGCCGCCAGCAGTTCGCCAACGGTATCTTTACACCATAGCTTCAGATCGGTGGCGACCTGGTCGTTACGGCTGCGTCCGGTGTGCAGCTTTTTGCCCAGTTGGCCGACCTTGTCGATAAGTTTGCCTTCCACCCAGCTGTGAATATCTTCAGCATCGCTTTCGAGGATCTGCTGCGGGTTAAGACGCACCTCTTCCAGCAGATTATTCAGCGCTTCTTCCAGCTGTAATTGTTCGTCTGCGGTCAGTACGCCCACCGTCACCAGCGCTTTGGACCAGGCCACAGAGCCGACAATATCCTGTTCGGCCAGGCGGTAGTCGAAGCGCAAAGAGTCGTTGAACTGTTTGAACCGCTGATCCGCTGCCTGTGTAAAACGCCCACCCCAAAGTGCCATAACATGCTTCCTTAATATCTTTGAATTTCATTGCCCGGTGGCGCTGCGCTTACCGGGCCTACAAAACGTTAAATCGATTACGCCAGAATACGCGTGCCAATCGGCGTGCCGTTAAATAGCGCAGGCAGTTGTTCCGCGTGACGCCATGAGGCGATATCCACCGGGCGGCCCAGCGTGCGCGCGGCATCCAGCGCGGCGTTCACTTTGACGATCATGCCGTCGGTGATGATGCCCTGCGCAATCAGCTGCTCGGCTTTCTCTGCCGTCATTTCTGCGATGCGCTGGCCTTTTCCGTCCAGAATGCCGCTCACGTCGGAGAGAAGGATCAGATCCGCGCCCAGCGTTGCCGCGAGCGCGGTTGCTGCCTGGTCAGCGTTGACGTTCATCAGCTCGCCCTCTTCGGTCACGCCGATTGAGCTCACCACCGGCAGGAAACCCCCTTCCAGCAGCGTATTAATCAGCTTAGGCGAACCAGGCTGCGCCAGTCCAACGTGGCCGAGCTCTTCGTCGAGCTGGGTCACTTTTACGCTGTCGCCATCGCCCAGATAGAGGCCAACGGACGCGATGTGGTGTTTCTTCGCCCACGCCAGCAGCGTTTTGTTCGCCGTACCCGCCAGCGCGCCGGTAATGATGTCAATCTGGTCAGCAGGCGTTACGCGCAGCCCGTTTTTCTTTTTCACCGGCAGGTTGAGCCCTTTCATCAGCTCATCCACCACGCAGCCGCCGCCGTGTACAATCACCAGCGGGCGTTGATGTGACTCGCGATAGTTCACCAGCGCGGTAAACAGACGCTCCAGCGCTTCTTCGCTATCCAGCAGTACACCACCGAGTTTGATAATTAATGGGTTCATCATCACACCTTAAATAAGAGCCTGCGTTTCCGGGAAACCGAAACGAATATTTGCACACTGCATTGCCTGTGCGGCAGCGCCTTTCAGTAAGTTATCTTCTGCGGCCACCACGATGAGATGCTCACCCTGAACGGCAAAGCCGATATCGCAGAACGGCAGACCGACCACGTTTTTCAGCGCCGGCACGCCTTTGTCGTACAGGCGCACCAGCGGTTTGTCCGCATACGCCTGCGTGAAGGCCTCGTTCACCTGCTCTTTGGTCACGCCCGGTTTCAGGCGGCAGGTGATGGTTTCGAGGATCCCACGCGGGAAGCTGCCCAGGTGCGGGGTGAAAATGACGTCCGCGCCCAGATGCGTCGTGATTTCAGGGTGATGACGGTGATTAAACACGCCATACGGCTGAAGGCTCACTTCGCAGAAGCTGTTGGAGATCGCCGCCTTGCGGCCTGCACCGCTCACGCCGCTGGTGGCGTTGATCACTGGCCACTGGCTCAGATCCAGCAGGCCTGCGTCGATCAGCGGCTTCAGGGAAAGCTGCGCCGCAGTCGGGTAGCAGCCCGGAACGGCAATCAGGTCAGCTTCTTTCAGTTTGTCAGCGCTCCACTCCGCCAGGCCGTACACCGCTTTTTCCAGCAGATCCGGATGCTGATGGGTGAAACCGTAATATTTTTCGTAGAACGCGCCGTCGTTAACGCGGAACGCGCCGGAGAGGTCGAAGACCACGCAGCCAGCCGCCAGAAACTGCGGCGCCAGGTCGTGGCTGACCTCGTGCGCGGTGGCTAAAAACACCACGTCGACGCCGTCGGTAAACTCGCTGATGTCAGACATGGGCTGCAGCGGCAGATCGACCTGGCCCTTAAGCTGCGGATGCAAATCGGAAATTAACTTTCCTGCATCATTGCTTTGCGCTGACACGGTCAAAGCGGTTATGGTCATATGTGGATGGCGATTCACGTAGCTTACAAGCTCTGCGCCCGCATAACCGCTAGCGCCTACAATCAGCGTATTCAACATCGGGTTCCTTTATGCTCAACGTTAATGTATTTTTATTCACATTTATTGCATGAATATTGATACTATCACGACCTAAGGTGTGTCAACAATGAAAATGAACTTACCGCCATTTATCGAGATCTACCGCGCCCTGATTGCCACACCGTCCATCAGCGCAACGGAAGAAGCGCTGGATCAGAGCAATGAGTCTTTAATCAATCTGCTGGCGGGTTGGTTTAGCGATCTTGGTTTTAACGTTGAGGTTCAGCCCGTTCCCGGAACCCGCCACAAATTTAACCTGCTCGCCAGCACCGGAACCGGTGCGGGCGGCCTGCTGCTGGCCGGTCATACCGACACCGTGCCGTTTGACGATGGCCGCTGGACGCGCGATCCGTTCACCCTGACCGAGCACGACAACAAGCTCTACGGTTTGGGCACCGCCGACATGAAAGGCTTCTTCGCCTTTATCCTCGACGCGCTGCGTGACGTGGACGTGACGAAGCTGAAAAAACCGCTCTACATTCTGGCGACCGCTGATGAAGAAACCAGCATGGCTGGCGCGCGCTACTTCTCTGAAAACACGTCGATTCGCCCGGATTGCGCGATCATCGGCGAGCCGACGTCGTTGCAACCGATTCGCGCGCACAAAGGCCATATCTCTACGGCCGTGCGCGTGCTCGGCCAGTCCGGCCACTCCAGCGACCCGGCGCGCGGCGTGAACGCCATTGAGCTGATGCATGACGCCATCGGGCGCATCATGGCCCTGCGCGACGCTCTGAAAGAGCGCTATCACTATGACGCGTTCACCGTGCCGTATCCGACCCTGAACCTCGGCAGCCTGCACGGCGGCGATGCCTCGAACCGTATATGCGCCTGCTGCGAACTGCATATGGACATCCGCCCGCTGCCGGGTATGACCCTCAGCGATCTCGACGGCCTGCTGAATGAGGCGCTGGCCCCGGTGAGCGAGCGCTGGCCGGGCCGCCTGACTGTCTCCGAACTGCATCCGCCGATCCCGGGTTACGAATGCCCGCCGGACCATCAGCTGGTTGAGGTGGTGGAAAAGCTGCTCGGTGAGAAAACCGACGTGGTGAACTACTGCACCGAAGCGCCGTTTATTCAGACGCTTTGCCCTACGCTGGTCCTTGGCCCCGGCTCCATCAACCAGGCGCACCAGCCGGATGAATATCTGGAAACCCGCTTCATCAAGCCAACCCGCGAACTGATTACTCAGGTTGTGCATCACTTCTGCTGGCATTAAAACCGCACCGTACACCCCATAGGGAGAAGACTGCCTGGTGCGGTCTTTTCCCCTTTACCCAAAGGGCAGTAAGGTCCTGGGCAGGGGATGTCTCACTCCCCGTCATGAACTTTCTTCATCTTGTCTGAGCAAACCTCACCGTTATTGTTGATTATTTATGTTGACGTCCCTCTGCTTTTCCGTCATTTTTACATCTGGACGTCTAAACGTATAGAAGTTCACAAGACAACAGACAACGAAATGTGATTGATAGAGGTAAGGTATGAGCTTTTTTCACGCCAACCAGCGGGAAGCACTGAATCAGAGCCTGGCCGAAGTAAACGGTCAGATTAACGTCTCTTTTGAATTTTTCCCGCCGCGCACCAGTGAAATGGAGCAAACCCTGTGGAGCTCTATCGATCGTCTCAGCAGCCTGAAGCCGAAGTTCGTTTCCGTGACTTACGGCGCTAACTCCGGCGAGCGCGATCGTACGCACAGCATTATCAAAGGCATCAAAGATCGTACCGGTCTGGAAGCGGCGCCGCACCTCACCTGTATCGACGCGACCCGCGACGAGTTACGGGCTATCGCCCAGGATTACTGGAATAACGGCATCCGTCATATTGTCGCACTGCGCGGTGATCTGCCGCCGGGCAGCGGTAAGCCGGACATGTATGCCGCCGATCTGGTCGCGCTGCTGAAAGACGTGGCTGATTTTGATATCTCCGTTGCCGCTTATCCTGAGGTGCATCCGGAAGCGAAAAGCGCCCAGGCCGATCTGCTTAACCTCAAGCGTAAAGTGGACGCCGGCGCGAATCGCGCCATTACCCAGTTCTTCTTCGATGTCGAAAGCTATCTGCGCTTCCGTGACCGCTGCGTCTCCGCGGGCATCGACGTTGAAATTATCCCAGGTATTCTGCCGGTCTCTAACTTCAAGCAGGCGAAAAAATTCGCTGATATGACCAATGTCCGCATTCCGCTGTGGATGTCCAAAATGTACGAAGGGCTGGACGATGACCCGGAAACCCGCAAGCTGGTGGGGGCTAATATCGCGATGGACATGGTGAAAATTTTAAGCCGTGAAGGAGTGAAAGATTTCCACTTCTACACGCTAAACCGTGCGGAAATGAGCTACGCCATCTGCCACACTCTGGGCGTTCGCCCCGCGTAAAACACCAAAAGCCCTCTTAAATTGAGGGCTTTTTAATAGGGCAAAAAGTTAAAAGGTATCAGCTATCGAATCTGTGGATTAATTCAACTATAACTTATTGCTAGTGGTGTATATCGTAACGGTAACACTGTAAAAGGGAGCATAGCGATGAGCACGTCAGACGAGACCAATAAAGCGGCATCAGTCGGCAAATGCCCGTTCCACCAGGGCGGCGTCGATCACAGCGCGGGCGCAGGTACAGGCAGCCGCGACTGGTGGCCAAAACAACTCCGCATCGATCTTCTTAACCAACATTCCAATCGTTCGAACCCGCTGGGTGAAGACTTCGACTACCGCAAAGAATTCAGCAAACTTGATTACTCCGCCCTTAAAGGCGACCTCAAAGCACTCTTAACCGACTCTCAACCGTGGTGGCCTGCCGACTGGGGCAGCTATGCGGGCCTGTTTATCCGTATGGCCTGGCACGGCGCGGGTACCTATCGCTCCGTTGACGGACGCGGTGGGGCTGGACGCGGTCAACAGCGCTTTGCGCCGCTGAACTCCTGGCCGGATAACGTAAGCCTGGATAAGGCGCGCCGTCTGCTGTGGCCCATCAAGAAAAAATACGGTCAAAAAATTTCCTGGGCTGACCTGTTTATCCTCGCGGGTAACGTGGCGCTGGAAAACTCAGGTTTCCGCACCTTTGGTTTTGGTGCCGGACGTGAAGACGTCTGGGAACCGGATCTGGACGTGAACTGGGGTGATGAGAAAGCCTGGCTGACCCACCGTGACCCGGAAGCGCTGGCGAAGCGTCCGCTGGCTGCCACCGAAATGGGCCTGATCTACGTCAATCCGGAAGGGCCAAACGCCAGCGGCGAACCGCTGTCAGCGGCGGCAGCGATTCGCGCCACCTTTGGCAACATGGGTATGAACGACGAAGAGACCGTGGCGCTGATTGCAGGCGGCCATACCCTCGGCAAAACCCACGGCGCGGGTGAAGCCACCCACGTGGGTACTGACCCGGAAGCCTCTCCGATTGAAGCGCAGGGCCTCGGCTGGGCGAGCACGCACGGTACGGGCGTGGGCGCTGATGCCATTACCTCCGGTCTGGAAGTCATCTGGTCACAAACTCCGACCCAGTGGAGCAACTACTTCTTCGAGAACCTGTTTAAATTCGAATGGGTGCAGACCCGCAGCCCGGCGGGAGCGATTCAGTTTGAAGCCGTGGATGCGCCGGAAATCATGCCTGACCCGTTCGACCCGTCCAAAAAACGTAAGCCAACGATGCTGGTTACCGACCTGACGCTGCGTTTTGACCCGGAATTCGAAAAGATTTCCCGCCGTTTCCTGAACGACCCGCAGGCCTTTAACGAAGCCTTCGCGCGCGCGTGGTTCAAACTGACCCACCGCGATATGGGACCAAAATCGCGTTACCTCGGCCCGGAAGTGCCGAAAGAAGATCTGATCTGGCAGGACCCGCTGCCGGAGGCGGTATTCAATCCGACCAAAGAGGACATTGAAAGTCTGAAGGCGGAAATTGCGGCCTCTGGCCTCTCCGTGAGCGAGCTGGTTTCTGTGGCCTGGGCGTCGGCATCGACCTTCCGCGGTGGCGATAAGCGTGGCGGCGCCAACGGTGCGCGTCTGGCGCTTGCTCCTCAGCGTGACTGGGACGTGAACGCCGCAGCGGTTCGTGCGCTGCCGGCTCTGGAGGCTATCCAGCGCACCACCAACAAAGCCTCTCTGGCCGATATTATCGTGCTGGCGGGCGTGGTAGGCGTTGAGCAGGCCGCAAAAGCGGCAGGCGTTTACGTCAACGTTCCGTTTACGCCGGGCCGCGTGGATGCGCGCCAGGATCAGACGGATATCGAGATGTTTAACCTGCTCGAACCGGTTGCTGATGGCTTCCGCAACTACCGTGCGCAGGTGGATGTGTCCACGACGGAATCCCTGCTGATTGATAAAGCCCAACAGCTGACGCTGACCGCACCGGAGCTGACGGTGCTGATCGGCGGTCTGCGCGTGCTGGGTGCCAACTTTGATGGCAGTAAGAACGGCGTGTTCACCAACCGCGAAGGCGTGCTGAGCAATGATTTCTTCGTGAACCTGCTGGACATGAATACCCAGTGGAAGGCGACCGACGAATCAAATGAGCTGTTTGCCGGAAGCGATCGCGCCAGCGGTGAAGTGAAATATACCGCCACCCGCGCCGATCTGGTCTTCGGTTCAAACGCCGTGCTGCGCGCGCTGGCCGAGGTTTATGCCAGTGATGATGCACACGAGAAGTTTGTCCGCGACTTCGTTGCAGCATGGGCGAGGGTAATGGATCTGGACCGGTTTGACGTGAAGTAACCCTTGTGCCGGGTGGCGGCTACGCCTTACCCGGCCTACGGGCAAAAAAATCCCCGCCGATGCGGGGATTTTTATTCATGCCAGTTACTCCCACTCCTGCAGGAACCGCTGCCCATACTGGTCAGCCACCAGCAGCGCCGCGTAAACCTGATCCGGCGACACGCCGCCAGGCATATTGTGGATGGTTTCTCCTTCCGCACAGGACGCCTCTGCGATCAGCCGCATTTTGGCCGGAATATCTTGTTTAATATTTAGCTGTGCCAGCGTAATCGGCAGCCCAACGCTGTGGCAAAGCGCCGCGACGGTCTCTATTTCTTCTACCGGCGCGTTTTCCAGCACCAGCTGCGTCAGCGTACCAAACGCCACTTTTTCGCCGTGATAGAAGTGGTGCGCGTCCGGTACCGCCGTCATACCGTTATGAACAGCGTGTGCCGCCGCCAGTCCGCCGCTTTCAAATCCTACGCCGCTAAGATAGGTGTTGGCTTCGATAATGCGTTCCAGCGCCGGTGTTACTACATGCTGTTCCGCTGCAAGCATGGCCTTTTCACCCTCTTCAATCAGCGTGTTGTAGCACAGCTCGGCCAGCGCGAGTGCAGCTTGCGTACATTTGCCGCCCGCCATGGTGGTCGCACCGCTGCGCGAGCAGGCGCGTGCTTCAAACCAGGTCGCCAGCGCATCGCCAATCCCGGCGGCCAGCAGACGTGCCGGCGCACCTGCTACCACTTTGGTATCCACAATGACCATGTTCGGGTTGTGCGGCAGCATCAGGTAGCGATCGAACTCGCCGCTGTCGGTGTAGATAACGGAAAGGGCGCTGCACGGCGCATCGGTGGAGGCAATGGTTGGGGCAATAGCGACGGGAACGTCCATAAAATGGGCCAGCGCTTTGGCTGTATCCAGCGTTTTACCGCCGCCAATGCCCAGCACCGCCATACAGTCGGCGCTGTCGGCCAGTTTTTTCAGTCTATCGATTTCATTTTGTGAACATTCGCCACCAAACGGCGCGATTTCGGCATGCAGTTCGGCTTTTTTAAAACTCTGACGCAGGGTTTCTTCGGCAAAACCCAGCACAAATTTATCGCCAACAACCAGCCAGCGATTGGCCAGGGGTTTCAGATAGTCGCCGAGACGGGTGAGCACATCAGCGCCCTGGATATATTTTCCCGGCGATTGAATGATACGGTCCATAACAGTTCTCCCTTAGAGGTTGAGGTTACCAAACGCGTTTTTCCAGTCCTGCTCGAACTTCTCTATGGCTGACTCTACCGCTGGCGTGCCGAGCATTTGTTGCGCTACGTCTAAGGGAAGCGTGATTGCCTCGCATCCCGCCAACAGGCAGTCCAGCGCCTGACGCGGCGTTTTGAAGCTGGCGGCCAGCACTTTGCTTTCCGGCGCGTGCAGTTCCAGTAGGGATTGCAGCTCCTGGACCATGCGAATGCCATCACCGCCCTGAGCGTCAACGCGGTTTACGTACGGCGCGACATACTTCGCGCCTGCCAGTGCGGCAAGCAAGCCCTGCGCCGCGCTGTAAACGGCGGTTCCCAGCGTGGTTATCCCCTCTTTTTTCAATGCTTTAATCGCGATGAGCCCCTGAGCCGTCACCGGGATTTTCACCACAATTTCCGGGATGGCGTTACTTAAACGTTTGGCTTCCTCCACCATGCCTTCTGCATCGCGGCTCATGGTTTGAGCAAACAGCGTGCCTTCTGGCCCGATGGCTTTTTGCAGGCGCGGCAGCACGTCCCAAATGGATTCACGGCTGGCGGCAATGATGCTCGGATTGGTGGTGACGCCCGCTATGGGAAAAATGCGCGCCAGGCGTTCAACTTCCGCCACGTTGGCGGTATCCAGGTACAGTTCCATTATTTTTCCTTAAGTCAGAAAGGTTGAATAAAGGATAAGGCGTGGGCAGGCAGAGCGGATACAGGCCAATTTTGCTAAATACTGGACAAATGTAATGTCCTTAACGAAGTGCGAGAGCGATCACAGTGCTATTTTTTGGCGATCAGCTGACTGTGGTACTGACGTCGATATTCGGAAGGGGAACGTTCGGTGTGCTTGCGAAAGAGACGGCAAAAGTAGTTGCTGTCCGTAAATCCGCAGCGTGGGGCGATATCTTTAATTTTGAGATCGTAGCCTTTCAGCAGCTGGCGCGCATGTTCCAGGCGCGTTTTTGTTAAATACTCATTGAATCCGACGCTGCCGACTTTCTGGAATAGATGGGAAAGGTAGTTTGGTGTGATGTAGAACGCCTGTGCCACGGATTCGCGAGTTAACAAAGAGGCATAATTTTCTTCGATATAGCTCCGAACGGCTTCGAATAGTGCCCGGCTACGGCTGTCGGTATGAATTTCGCTGCCAAGCAGATCCCGGCAGTGGCTGAGCAAGCTTAAAACCACCAGCCTTGCTGTGTCCTGCTCCTCAGGCTGCATCTGTAATTCGGTAAGCGTTTGAAGAAGAAAAGCCCCCGTTCGCGGGCCGCGTCGGGCAACCTGGAGCTGCTGTAAAAGCGTATTGTCATGCTGTAACTCGATAGTCAGCAGCTGCTTACCGAAATGTATGCTCAGGGCGTGAGGCGTGATTTGTCCAAAAAAAGAAAACATAGCCTCGCAGGGGGTATCAAGGGTAATGCCGAGGCAGGGAGAGGTCCGGGGGTGCTGTTCAGCCAGCGCTGAGAAATGAATCTGACCCAGCGGTAACGTGCGGTTCACCAGGTCAGTCAAAATTTGGGTGATATCGGAATGCATAAGGAGACTACCGAATTTTGCCGGGTGGCGCCGACGCTTACCCGGCCTACTTATCGTAGGCCCGTGCAAGCGCAGCGCCGCCGGGCGTAAAGCATTAGCCGGTGTTACGCATACCCGCCGCAACGCCCGCAATCGTCACCATCAGCGCCTGTTCAACACGTGGATCCGGCTCTTTCCCTTCTTCTTCCGCCAGACGCGAACGGTGCAGCAGCTCTGCCTGCAGGACGTTCAGCGGGTCGGTGTAGATGTTACGTAGTTGAATAGACTCGGCAATCCACGGCAGGTCCGCCATCAGGTGTGAGTCGTTGGCGATGTCCAGAACCACTTTGATGTCGCCTTCCAGCAGTTCGCGCAGCTCTTTGCCCAGCGCCCACAGCTCAGGTTTCACCAGACGCTGATCGTAGTATTCCGCCAGCCACAGGTCAGCTTTCGAGAAGACCATCTCCAGCATGCCCAGACGGGTAGAGAAGAATGGCCAGTCGCGACACATGGTCTCCAGCTCGCTCTGTTTACCGTCTTCCACCACTTTTTGCAGCGCGGCACCAGCACCCAGCCAGGCGGGCAGCATCAAACGGTTTTGCGTCCAGGCGAAGATCCACGGGATCGCGCGCAGAGACTCTACGCCACCGGTCGGGCGACGCTTCGCAGGACGTGAGCCCAGCGGCAGTTTACCCAGCTCCTGTTCAGGCGTGGCCGAGCGGAAGTAAGGAACGAAATCTTTGTTTTCACGCACGTAGCCGCGGTACAGATCGCAGGAGATATCAGACAGCTCGTCCATGATATGGCACCAGGATGCTTTCGGCTCCGGCGGCGGCAGCAGGTTTGCTTCCAGGATAGCGCTGGTATAAAGCGACAGGCTGCTGATGGTCACTTCCGGCAGACCGTATTTGAAGCGGATCATCTCGCCCTGCTCGGTGACGCGCAGGCCGCCTTTCAGGCTTCCCGGCGGCTGTGACAGAAGGGCTGCGTGTGCAGGCGCGCCGCCACGGCCAATCGAGCCACCGCGTCCGTGGAACAGGGTCAGCTCAATACCGGCTTTCTCGCAGGTTTTGATCAGGGCATCCTGCGCCTGATACTGCGCCCAGGATGCCGCCATCACGCCCGCATCTTTCGCGGAGTCGGAATAGCCGATCATCACCATCTGTTTGCCCTGGATAAAGCCGCGGTACCAGTCGATATTCAGCAGCTGGGTCATGACGTCGTTGGCGTTATTCAGGTCGTCGAGGGTCTCAAACAGCGGGGCGACCGGCAGGGCGTAGTCGATTCCCGCTTCTTTCAGCAGAAGGTGAACGCCCAGCACGTCGGAAGGGGTCTTCGCCATAGAGATCACATAGGCGGCCACCGATCCTTTCGGTGCGTCCACGATCGCTTTACAGGTGTTGAGCACCTCGCGGGTTTCGTTGCTTGGCTCCCAGTTGCGCGGCAGCAGAGGGCGCTTCGAGTTCAGCTCGCGGATCAGGAAGGCCTGTTTGTCGGCTTCGGACCAGCTTTCATAGTCGCCGATGCCGAGGTAGCGGGTCAGCTCGCCCAGCGCTTCGGTATGGCGGGTACTTTCCTGACGTACGTCGATACGCACCAGCGGCACGCCGAAACACTTCACGCGGCGCAGGGTGTCGAGCAGTTCGCCGTTAGCGATGATGCCCATCCCGCAGGCCTGGAGTGATTTATAACAGGCGTACAGCGGCTCCCAGAGCTGTTCGTTCTGGCTGAGCAGGCCTTCTGGTTTTGGCAGGCGCTGACCTTTCAGACGCGCTTCCAGCCACGCCTGAGTGGCCATCAGCTGACCGCGCAGTTTTTTCATCAGGAAACGGTACGGTTCGCTGGCACCCTCTTCACCTGCCAGCGCGCGTAGTTCCGGCGTCGCTTCAACCATCGACAGCTCGGAGATCAGCACCTGAATGTCTTTCAGGAACAGGTCGGTCGCTTTCCAGCGGCTCAGCAGCAGGACGTGACGGGTAATTTCCGCGGTCACGTTCGGGTTGCCGTCGCGGTCGCCGCCCATCCAGGAGGTGAAGCGGACCGGAACGAAATCGACCGGCAGGCGGTAGCCAAGGTTCTCTTCCAGCTGTTCGTTCAGCTCGCGCAGGTAGTTCGGCACCCCTTCCCACAGGCTGTTTTCTACTACCGCAAAGCCCCATTTAGCTTCGTCCACCGGGCTTGGGCGATGCTTACGAATTTCATCGGTGTGCCAGGACTGGGCAATCAGCTGGCGCAGACGGCGCATCAGCTGGTTGCGTTCGTAGTCGGCAATGTCTTTGTTATCCAACTGCTTCAGACAGTTGTTCACTTCCACCATTTTGTGGATCAGGGTGCGACGGGTAATTTCAGTGGGGTGTGCGGTCAGCACCAGCTCCAGCGAAAGTGACTCCACCGCTTTTTTGATGGTGGCTTCGTTGAGGTCTGGCTGGTCTTTCAGTTTACGAAGGGTGCGGGCAATGACTTCCGGGTTGCTTGCCGCTTCGCCATTTGGCGAAATGCTGTGGTATTGCTCAGCGGTGTTAGCCAGGTTCAGGAACTGGCTGAATGCGCGCGCAACGGGCAGCAGCTCATCGTTTGAGAGGTTCTGCAAGGTGGTGAGCAGCTCCTGACGACTGGCCTCGTTACCGGCACGGGAAGATTTAGACAGCTTGCGGATGGTTTCAACGCGGTCGAGGATGTTCTCCCCCAACGCGTCTTTGATGGTATCTCCAAGCACTTTGCCGAGCATACTGACATTACTACGCAACGCGGAATATTGTTCGTTCATAAAAACCCAGTCACCCCATCATTTTTGTTTATGCCCAGGCGAAAATTTTCTGGACATTATTTTGTCATCTCCCTTTATAAAGCCACGTAAAACCCCCGTCGTCAATTGCTGCGAAAACGGTTCAGCAAACGAATAAATGAGGGCAATTTACGAAATTTAATTCGCATTGCGCCTGATAAGAGATGCTTATGAAAATCTTCAGGGGAAAGGGATTAATCACTAAAAATGGCAACTGCGATTGCCATTTTGCTTTTATCTCCGGTTTTTTACGCAAAAAAAAAGCGGACCACGGGGTCCGCAAAAGTTCACGTTGGCTTTAGTTGTTCGAGTTTTGAGAGAAACTCGTTGACGGTGCGGGGACGTCAAGGGTCAAACACGTGCCGCCTCGTCTATGTGGTGTATTATTCAACAGAATGCTTGATAGGGATAATCGTTCGTTGCTATGCTATCTATCGCCATGAACTATCGTGGCGACTGAGGATGAATAATGAATATTCGTGATCTTGAATACCTGGTAGCGTTAGCCGAGCATCGTCACTTTCGCCGCGCGGCAGATTCCTGCCACGTCAGCCAGCCCACGCTGAGCGGCCAGATCCGCAAGCTTGAAGACGAGCTGGGCGTGATGCTGCTGGAGCGCACCAGTCGTAAGGTTCTGTTCACACAGGCAGGTCTTCTGCTGGTGGATCAGGCGCGCACCGTGCTGCGCGAGGTCAAAGTGCTCAAGGAAATGGCAAGCCAGCAGGGGGAGGCCATGTCCGGCCCGCTGCATATTGGCCTGATCCCAACCGTTGGCCCGTACCTGTTGCCGCACATCATTCCGATGCTGCACCAGACGTTCCCGAAACTCGAAATGTACCTGCACGAAGCGCAAACCCATCAGCTGCTGGCGCAGCTGGACAGCGGCAAGCTCGACTGCGCCATTCTGGCACTGGTAAAAGAGAGTGAAGCCTTTATTGAAGTGCCGCTGTTCGATGAGCCGATGATGCTGGCGATCTATGAAGATCACCCGTGGGCGAACCGCGATCGCGTGCCGATGGCCGATCTGGCCGGAGAAAAGCTGCTGATGCTGGAAGATGGCCACTGCCTGCGTGACCAGGCTATGGGCTTCTGCTTCGAAGCGGGTGCCGATGAAGATACCCATTTCCGGGCAACCAGTCTGGAAACGCTGCGTAATATGGTGGCGGCGGGAAGCGGTATTACGCTTCTGCCTGCGCTGGCGGTGCCGCGCGAGCGTAAACGTGATGGCGTGGTCTATCTGCCGTGCATTAAGCCGGAACCGCGTCGTACGATTGGCCTGGTTTATCGTCCGGGTTCACCGCTGCGCAGCCGCTATGAGCAGCTGGCAGAGGCCATCCGTGGTTCGATGGATGGCCATTTCGACAGCGCGTTAAAACAGGCGGTTTAAACCGTTCAGCGCGGCTACCCGATAGGCTTCCGCCATGGTCGGGTAGTTAAAGGTGGTGTTGACGAAGTACTCAATGGTGTTACCACCGCCTTTCTGCTCCATGATTGCCTGGCCGATATGAATGATTTCCGCGGCGCGTTCACCGAAGCAGTGAATCCCGAGGATCTCTTTCGTCTCGCGATGGAACAGAATTTTCAGCGTTCCCACGCTCATCCCCACGATTTGCGCCCGCGCCAGATGTTTAAACTGCGCACGACCCACCTCGTAAGGCACCTTCATTGACGTTAGCTGCTGCTCGGTTTTCCCGACTGAACTGATTTCCGGGATGGTATAGATGCCCGTCGGAATATCTTCAATCAGGTGCGCCGTTGCTTCACCCTTCACCAGCGCCTGAGCGGCAATTCGGCCCTGATCGTAGGCAGCAGAGGCCAGGCTCGGGTAGCCAATCACGTCACCAACCGCGTAGACGTGCGGCAGGGCGGTCTGATACATGCTGTTGACCTTGAGCTGACCACGGCTGTCGGTCTCAAGCCCGATATTTTCCAGCTGCAGGGAATCGGTGTTGCCGGTACGGCCGTTGGCGTACAGCAGGCAGTCTGCTTTCAGCTTCTTGCCGGACTTCAGGTGCATGATCACCCCGTCGTCACAGCCTTCAATTTTCTCGTACTCTTCGTTGTGACGAATCACCACGCCGCTGTTCCAGAAGTGGTAGGAGAGGGAGTCAGACATCTCCTGATCGAGGAAAGCCAGCAGGCGGTCGCGGGTGTTGATCAGGTCAACTTTGACGTCCATCCCGCGGAAGATCGACGCATATTCGCAACCAATGACCCCTGCGCCATAAATAATGACGTGGCGGGGTTCATGGTGCAGGCTCAGAATCGAATCGCTGTCGTAGACGCGTGGGTGCGAGAAATCGACGTCGGCGGGATGGTACGGGCGTGAACCGCAGGCAATCACAAATTTTTCAGCCGTGATGGTTTCAACCGAACCGTCGTGGCATTCGAGTGCCAGGGTGTGTTCATCCACAAAATGCGCGTTGCCCTGCAAAATTTCACAGTGGTTACGCTCATAAAATCCCTGACGCATGCGTGTCTGCTGGTTAATAACGGTATCCGCGTGATTCAGGATGTCAGCAAAAGAGGAACGAAGAAGTCGGGAGTGGTCGCTGTAAAGAGGGTTCTGGTTAAATTCGATAATGCGGCTAACGGCGTGGCGGAGGGCTTTCGAAGGGATGGTGCCCCAGTGGGTGCAACCGCCGCCGACATTATGGTAGCGCTCGATGACCGCTACTCTGGCTCCCTGTTTCACCAGACCCATAGCAGCACCTTCGCCGCCGGGGCCGGAACCAATAACTATTGCGTCGTAATCGTAGGAATGTGGCATGGTAAGGCTTACCTGTTCTTATACATAAAAGCAACAGAATCATAACATCATTGCCGGAGTAACCCAATTATCGTTGTGCTTTTTTCCGGCAGTGGAGCACAAACCGCACGTAAACAATCATTCACAAAGCCAGACAAACAGATTAATTTTATTCTCTGGTATAGTGCCATCAGGCCTTTGGAAGGATTCAACTATCGTGATGGGCGTAAGAGCACAACAAAAAGAGAAAACCCGGCGTTCGCTGGTGGAAGCCGCATTCAGTCAACTGAGTGCTGAGCGGAGTTTTGCCAGTTTGAGCCTGCGCGAAGTCGCACGCGAGGCCGGGATTGCGCCAACGTCCTTCTATCGTCATTTCCGTGATGTGGATGAACTGGGCCTGACTATGGTCGACGAGAGCGGTCTGATGCTGCGCCAGCTGATGCGCCAGGCGCGTCAGCGTATCGCCAAAGGGGGCAGCGTGATCCGCACCTCCGTATCGACCTTTATGGAATTTATCGGCAATAACCCCAACGCGTTTCGTCTGCTTCTGCGCGAGCGTTCGGGCACATCGGCGGCGTTTCGTGCCGCCGTCGCGCGTGAAATTCAGCATTTCATCGCGGAACTTGCCGACTATCTTGAACTCGAAAACCATATGCCGCGTGCCTTTACTGAAGCACAGGCTGAGGCGATGGTGACGATTGTTTTCAGCGCGGGTGCCGAAGCGCTGGACGTCAGCATTGAACAACGCAAGCAGCTCGAAGAGCGACTGGTATTGCAGCTCAGGATGATCTCCAAAGGCGCGTACTACTGGTATCGCCGTGAACAAGAGAAACTGGCACATCAAACCGAAGAGTGAAGGTGAGTAATGAAACAGTCAGGTCAGGATAAAGGGACGCTGTTGCTGGCATTGATCGCTGGCTTATCCATTAATGGTACGTTTGCCGCTATTTTTAGCTCAATCGTTCCATTTTCGATTTTCCCGCTTATAGCGCTGGTGCTGACGGTTTACTGCCTGCATCAACGTTACCTGAACCGCACCATGCCGGTGGGGTTACCGGGGCTGGCCGCTGCCTGCTTTATTCTGGGCGTATTGCTGTATAGCACCGTGGTGCGCGCGGAGTATCCGGATATCGGCTCTAACTTCTTTCCTGCGGTACTGTCTGTGGCGCTGGTGTTCTGGATTGGCTCGCGCATGCGTAGCCGCAAGAGCCAGTTACCGGAGTAGAGAATTTTGTAGGGCAGGTAAGCGAAGCGCCACCTGCCAAAATGCCGGATATTTACTTAGCCGTCAGAAGTACGCCGCACTCCATATGGTGCGTATACGGGAACTGATCGAACAGTGCCAGACGTTCAACCTTGTGCGTCTGGCCTAACGTTTCCAGGTTCTTGCACAAGGTCTCCGGATTACAGGAGATGTACAAAATACGCGGGTACGCCTGCACCATCTTCTCGGTTTCGCTGTCCAGGCCACTGCGCGGCGGGTCTACAAAAATCGTCTCACACTGGTAGCTCTTCAGATCGATCCCTTCCAGGCGGTTAAACTGGCGTACGCCGTTCATCGCCTGCGTGAATTCTTCCGCGGCCATACGAATGATCTGCACGTTGTCGATATGGTTAGCGGCAATATTGTACTGCGCGGCGGCTACCGACGGCTTGGCGATTTCCGTTGCGAGGACGCGGTCGAAATTACGCGCCAGCGCCAGCGAGAAATTGCCGTTACCGCAGTAGAGCTCAAGCAGATCGCCCGTTGACCCTTCCGTCGCCTTCAGCGCCCACTCCAGCATCTGCACGTTCATCGCGGCATTCGGCTGGGTGAAGCTGTTTTCCACCTGACGATAGACCATCTCTTTACCCGCCACAGGCAGGCGCTCGTCGACGTAGTCCTGATCCAGCATGATTTTGGTTTTTGTCGCCCGGCCAATCAGGTGAACGTTGATGTTCTGCGCCCGTAGCGCATCGCGCAGCGCTTCTGCCTGCTCGCGCCACTCGTCGTTCAGCGCTTTGTGATATAGCAGAGAGACAATCGCCTGATTGCTTTGCGTGGTCAGGTAGTCAATCTGGAACAGCTTGTTACGCAGCATCGGATTGTTGCGCACGCCGTCCATTATCAGCGTCATCAGCTGGTTGATAAGCTCACTCGCTGCCGGGAAGCTGTCCACGCGGATACGGGACTTCGTCTGCTGATCGAAAATGATGTGGTACAGGTCGTCACCGTCGTGCCAGATGCGGAATTCGGCACGCATGCGGTAGTGGCTGACAGGAGAGCGGAACACCTCGGGAACGGGCGCGTTGAAAGGCGTCATCATACTTTGCAGGCGGACAACTTTTTCTGCCAGCTGCGCGTCGTACTGTTCTGTCGGGAGGTGTTCTGGGGTCATGATGCGTCCTGAGTGATAAAGAATTACGCGGCGATTGTAGGCATTGTTCAGGGGATGTCCAGATTTAATGGCCAATAGCTGTCTGGACATCCATACGTGTCTAATTGTAGCATTCTGTTTCCGGTCTCCTGAGAGTGAAAAGGGAATCCAGTGTAAATCTGGAGCTGACGCGCAGCGGTAAAGACTGGCGGGATGAGCGTTGTAGACACTGTGAAAATGGGAAGTCTTCATCCTTATATAGCCACCTAGCCCGAAGACCTGCCGGGATCACGTCGCATTTGGTTTCATCATCGCGTGCTATCGATGAGGCCTGCGGCATCCTTCTTATATTGTGGATGCTTTAACAATGATTAAAAAAGTATCGCTGTTGACGGCGTTGTCCGTCACGGCATTTTCGGGCTGGGCGCAGGATAGCGCAGACTCGTTGGTGGTGACGGCAAATCGTTTTGAACAACCGGCAAAAACTGTTCTGGCACCGACGTCCGTGGTGACGCGCGAAGATATTGAACGCTGGCAGGCCAGAAGCGTGGTGGAAATCATGTCACGTCTGCCTGGCGTGGATATCGCGCAAAGCGGTGGAATGGGCTCGAACTCTTCGACTTTTATTCGCGGAACGGAATCTCGCCATGTGCTGGTGCTGATTGACGGTATTCCTTTGAATAACGCCGGGATCAGCAACGTTCCCGATCTGAGCCAAATCCCGACCTCGCTGATTCAGCGTATTGAGTACATCCGTGGTCCGCGTTCGGCCCTGTATGGCTCCGATGCGATTGGCGGCGTGATCAACATCATCACCGGACGTGACAAGCCGGGTGCGGAAATCTCAGCGGGCGTCGGCTCTAAGGGTTATCAGACCTATGACGGCGCTTTCCAGCAGGTGCTGGATAAAACCAAAATCACCATGGCGGGTAACTACACCTATACCCGTGGTTTTGATATTGATGCCAAAGATGCTCCGCGCCAGCCGGACCGCGATGGCTTTATGAGTAAATCGCTGTACGGCTCCGTGGAACAGCAGATTACCGACAGCGTGAGCGGCTTCTTCCGTGGCTTTGGTTATGACAACCGCACCGCGTACGACGGTTACGATCACTACGACGACAACTTTATGGTGGATGGACGACCTGATACTCGCCAGCTCTATAGCCAGAACTGGGATACCGGTCTGCGTTACAACCAGGGGATTTTCCAGTCACAGCTGGTCGCGGGTTACGGTCGCAGTAAAGATCAGAACTATGATCCGAAGAAAGGGCGTTACGCTGATTCCGCCACCATGGATGACGTGAAGCAGTATACCACCCAATGGCTCAACACCGTGGAAGTCGGTCACGGCAACATTGGCGCAGGTCTGGACTGGCAAAAGCAGAAGACGCAGGCCGGAACGGGCTACCTGGATAAAGGGTACGAGCAACGCAATACCGGCGTGTTTGTTTCGGCAATGCAGCAGTTCAGCAGCGTGACGCTGGAAGCGGCGGCGCGTAATGACGACAACTCCAACTTTGGTAACCATGGCACATGGCAAACCAGTGCGGCGTGGGAGTTTGTGGATGGCTATCGCGTGATTGCTTCCTACGGTACCGCATTTAAAGCACCAACCATGAGCCAGATCCACAGCGCCTCTTATGGTAACCCGGACCTCAAACCGGAAGAGAGTAAGCAGTGGGAAGGGGGCTTTGAAGGTCTGACGGGACCGGTCAACTGGCGTATCACCGGCTATCGAAATGACATTGATAATCTTATTAACAGCGATCCGCATACGTATCGTTACTACAACGTTGACGAAGCACGTATTAAAGGTGTGGAAGCGACGGCACAGTTCGATACTGGCCCGGTCGGACATCAGATTTCATATGATTACGTCGACCCGCGTAATGCCAAAACCAACGAAGTACTGGCCCGCCGTTCTAAGCAGCAGGTTAAGTACCAGCTTGACTGGCAGGTATGGGATCTCGACTGGAACCTTGCCTACCGTTATCTGGGCACCCGCTATGATGTCGCGATTGATCCTGACACCTATTCGTCAGAACGCGTGAAAATGGGCGGTGTCAGCCTTTGGGATGTCGCAGTTTCGTATCCTGTCACCTCACATCTCACAGTTCGTGGTAAAATAGCCAACCTGTTCGATAAAGATTACGAGACAGTTTATGGCTACCAAACTGCAGGACGGGAATACACCTTGTCTGGCAGCTACACCTTCTAATCCGCGTCCCACCGTGCTGGTGTTTGATTCCGGCGTCGGTGGGCTTTCGGTCTATGATGAGATTCGGCATCTCCTGCCGGAACTCCATTACATCTACGCCTTCGATAACGTCGCTTTCCCGTATGGGGAAAAGAGCGAAGATTTTATTGTTGAGCGTGTGGTTGAAATCGTCACTGCGGTACAAAAACGCTATCCCCTTGCGCTGGCCGTCATCGCCTGTAATACGGCGAGCACCGTTTCTCTTCCCGCCCTGCGTGAAAAATTCCAGTTCCCGGTTGTGGGCGTTGTCCCTGCAATAAAGCCTGCCGCGCGTCTGACGGCGAACGGCATAGTGGGTTTGCTGGCAACGCGAGGCACGGTAAAGCGTCCTTATACCCGCGAGTTGATCGACCGTTTTGCTAACGAATGTCAGATTGCGATGCTGGGCTCGGCCGAGCTGGTGGAGATGGCCGAAGCGAAGCTGCATGGAAAGGCGGTATCACTCGACGAGCTGCGTCGTATTCTTCGTCCGTGGCTGCGGATGCCCGAACCTCCGGATACCGTTGTGCTGGGCTGTACCCACTTCCCGCTATTACAGGAAGAGTTATTGGAGGTGTTACCGGAGGGGACGCGCCTGGTGGATTCGGGTGCGGCTATCGCTCGTCGTACTGCCTGGCTGCTGGAACACGAAGCGCCGGATGCGAAATCTACCGATGCGAATATCGCGTTTTGTATGGCTATCACGAAAGAGACTGAGCAACTTTTACCCGTTTTACGCCGTTATGGCTTTGAAACGCTCGAAAAACTGGCGCTATAGCACGGTTTTGAGCAAAAAAGAGACGGTTGAAAGTTTTTTTTAAAAGAGGGGTTGTCAACGTCTGAGAACTCCCTATAATGCGCCTCCACTGACACGGAACAACGGCTCACAGGCCGCCGGGTTAGCGGGGTTCAGAGATGAGCGCCAGCAGAGAAAAGCGAAAATAATCACTTGACTCTGAACGAGGAAAACGTAATATACGGGACCTCGCAACGGTGAGCGAAAGCCGCGTTGCACTGCTCTTTAACAATTTATCAGACAATCTGTGTGGGCACTCAAAGTGACATGGATTCTTAATGTCTTCGGACAATAAAT
>NZ_JAWNDD010000009.1:0-139074 GCF_034106785.1 Enterobacter sp. 241F3 | reverse complement strand
GAGCAAGATACCACTTCATATACAAATATCTGGTAGGGGGCAGTGCGACAAATGAAGAGTAAAGTAAACCACTGTGTAAATACTATCTGAAACATAGAAATTTAAAAAAACCTTTGAAAGGAGTTTCTCATGCAGCAAATAGGTTCAAAATGGTGGAAATTTTATTTCCATACGCGCACACCCGCCTCAATGGACTATGGCAAGGGTGATCATGAAATCAAAAAGACTATGACACTGAGAAATTGGCTATTAGACCATATAAATAAAGGAATAGAATGTAAAGCAGTAACCGACCATAACTCAGGAGCATGGATTGACCAATTAAAGATTGAATCCATGAAAGTAAGAAAGGAAGGGACGCTTGAGGTTTTCTTCAGCATCTGAGATGACAGTGGGATATCAATCACCACCCACTGTTTAACACCGCTCAATGAAAACTATATAGACGAAGGGCTAAAGCATTTCTTTCCCATCTGATTAATATAAACTTCTTTTAGCTACTTTAGATGCTGAAAGTAAATTGTTGGAGTCGAAGAAAAATACCAAAGAGTTGCAAAGGGTCAGGAGCGGAAATTGAGATGTAATTGTCTATACGCGAGTGTTTCAGGCGCATAATGCATATTAAACGGTAAAGTAACCTTAGCGGAAAAAATGAGGAGCCGTAGTCTAACACACAGGCCTCCTTGCCCTACCAAAATCTGTGAAATAAATCAGAACGCTCATGCACAATTAACGATTTGGAACATAGAAAAGCTATAATAAATGACTTTGAGATATCTGTTAAACACATGACAATTCAATATAATAATATTGATCAATTAGCCCGCACGAACAAAACGTTGCGGTCTAATCGATTGCCTATGGTATGGAAAAACAAAGCTACTTAAAATACCTCGTCCTTATATATGGCTTTCTTATTAGTTCCTTCTCAATTTCAAGGGCGGAAAAATTAAGCTGATCCACCCCCCTTTTTTTACATAACTTATCAAGTTTGTCATAAAGGGTTGCATCAATTAAAGTGTTAGTAAAAACGCCAAACCCTTCGACATCATAATAGTCTAGCATATCACCAACATCTACAAGTTTCGTGGCAGAAAGTGACCCTGCTCCTGTAACCAATTTACATTGAAAAATCCATTTTTTTGATGGTGTTAATGAATTTAAAGGAATATCATACACTTGTATATCTCTCCCCCCATCGCGAGAACGAGACTTACCTAATTTTCTAATTGTTTCATTATTAAAGCGTGGATGACTATAAATTATATCATAACAAAGCTTTTCAAATTCCTCGTCATCAATCCTAGACCAATCATATGTTAAACCTTCGGAAAAACCTATATTAACACCGGTAGAAATAAGAGCAACGCCTAATGTTTCGTTAAGGCTTTTCATCTGGGATAAATTCAGCTCTGCGGTATCATAAAGAAGGTGATAAAAATCACCGTCATCAACAACTACTAGAGTTCCATTTGGATCAACATAACATCGTTCTTGGCTAGGTTTTGGAGATAACAAACTACTTTCGTGACCTATCTGCCCCCTAAGAAAATCATTATAGGGCGAATAAGTAAAAGTTGAATTAGACCAATCAAATGGATCTAATGGCCACCTATCTTCATCTCTTAATAACTCAATACTGCTACAAACTTTAGATTTGAAATAATGCTTCATTGGGAAATAACAAATAATCACATCCGATATAATGTAAGAGACTCCTTTTAACACTAAAATGTCAGAGGGTATGAAACTTTCAAAACTGTAGTTTTGCTCGGTAACTTTAAAAAAGTTATCTAAGTCAACTGTATTTGGGAAAACCCAATTATCTGAAGATGCATAACATCTCTCTCCTATCACACTACTGTAAGCACTTTTCCAAAAACCCAAAGCTCTTTCAGGATATTTATTTATTTCACTCCGGTGCTCATCGGGCGCATCAGACATCATCTCAAAATACTTACCCCCTATTAAATTCGCATAATAATAATCATGCAAGGCAGGTACTTTTACATCAAAATTATCTAAATTATTTTCTATAGAGAGTACAGCATCTCTTATCTCACTATATACCGAGGGAACTTCGCTATAAAGACTGTCATCATATCTTTTATAAAGGACTATACAATCACTCAATGCTTCGAGAAATTTTTTGTTTGGCTTTGTTAAAAACAACTTAATGTATGATTTATGATTTTCACGATCGTAATAGGAAACTGCCCGGGCGTGTTGACAATTGTCGGCCAGTCGTTCCCCTGCCCATATTGCTTCAAGATAATCATCGCATAAGTCAATATATGAGTTTGATATTCCTACACTATCTAAAGGAATAAAAACCTCAATATCAGCATCAGGTTCCTGCCGGATATTTTTTATATCTTCAACATCTATATTATTTAAATAAATCTTAATCATTAACCTGCCCCTCAATGACCAATATAAACTGATATTAGCTGTATCTGCTTGTAGCACAAAGCAGACATTAACTCTCTGTATAAGAAGATATCATTCTTCTGAAGAAGGTCTCAAAAAAATCAGCAAAAAACAGATTCTCCGGTGTAGAGCGCCGCCGGTTTGGTGGCGCGCTACATTAGTTTTTACTCGATCTAACCAATAAAGCAGAAAATTGAAAGGAAAAATCATAAGGTAATGGTCAGTTTAAACTTTCCAATCGCTAATATAATCCCCATACCACTGCATCATCGCCCTTTTCCCTCTAGGCACTGCGCATAGTTGTACGTCCCACGAGTATCACACTCTTAACGATATGTGCAAGCTGTGTTTCAATCCAGGCCTCTGATTACGCTGAATAAGACTCACCATGTGGCGAAAACCATGCCCTTTCAGCTTGCCTCTATATCACAATAATTCAATGACCTAGTTGATGCTTTCGTTGCTAATTGGTTGGCATGGATCGTTACTGTCAATAAAGCACCATGGAAAAGGTTGCCTCAGTGATAATTTGACTATTTGATACTGCCAACCAACCCCTCAATTGAATTAGTCAGCAGATTTTAATTTAGAGCCAAATGTGCACTTATAGACAACTCACACGCCATTCCCCCTATTGATCTTAGCATAGTCAAACGGCGTAATCCCTCTGCCCCGGTTAGCATCCAGAAAATCAGCCCACCATTGCAGCATCAACTTACGTTCGTCGATAAATTCCGCCTTATGGATATACGCTGCTCGTACCGAATTACGTTCCATATGGCTCATCTGGCGTTCGACAGCATCCTTGGACCATAGACCTGACTCAATCAAAGAACTACAGGTCATTGTGCGAAAGCCATGACCACAGGCTTCGACTTTAGTGTCATAACCCATTACCCGTAGTGCACTGTTCACCGTGTTCTCACTCATGGGTTTACGCGGGTCGTGATCGCCAATAAAAATCAGCTCGTGTTCCCCGCAAAACTGTTTTATCTGCCTCAGGATCGCCAGCTCATGCTTTGAAAGCGACACCAGATGCGGAGTACGCATCTTTGAACCTCGCTGAGAATGTTTCACATCAGGAACAGGCTCTCGCTCGGGCGGGATGGTCCACAATGACGTTTCAAAATCGATTTCTGACCAGCGAGCAAAACGCAGTTCACTGGACCGAATGAAGATAAGCAGAGTGAGTTCTGTCGCCCAGCGGGTTAGCGGCCTGCCGGTATAGCTGTCTATTTTCTCAAGCAACTCAGGGAGGCGCTTTAATTCCAGCGCCGGACGATGTTGTCGATTACCGGAAGCAACCGCCCCAGCTATCTCTTGTGCCGGGTTATAATCAATTAACCCACTTTGCACTGCATAACGCATGATGGCCGTAGTGCGCTGTTGAAGACGAGCAGCAACCTCAAGACGTCCAGGCATCTCCACTGCTTTAATGGGCGCTAATAAATCGCGCGTTTTTAACTCAGTGATATTACGTTCACCAAGCGCTGCAAAGAGATTATCTTCCAGGCTTTTTAGCACACGATGGGCGTGATCTTCAGTCCACTTTTTATTGGTGCCATGCCACTCGATCGCTACCTCTTTAAAGGCTCGTGCTTTACTCTGTTCAACCTTATCATTTTTCTCTTAGTCTCCCGGATCGACGCCATTCGCTAGTAGCTTACGCGCTTCGTCAAGACGTGCTCTGGCATCCGCCAGTGTGATTTCAGGGTAAACCCCAAGTGCCAACATCTTTTGCTTGCCGTCATAACGGTACTGCAAACGCCAGTACTTAGAACCATTTGGATGGACAAGCAGGTGCATACCGCTGCCATCGGTCAGTTTGTATTGCTTATCCGTTGGCCTAGCTGTTCTGACCTTGATATCTGTTAACACCATGCTTATCCCCTCCCTGTTGGTACAAGCATTATCGAACCGGAAAAACCATCATCTGGACCAACATCTGTTGGTAGATGTACGTTGAAGCCGGTTGACCTTGAGAGAGTTAATAAAGCGGGGATGATGGGTAAATACTGAATTTCAGACACAAAAAAAGCCGCCCTTAAGCGACTTTGATTTGCATCTTTTGGTGCCGAAGGCCGGACTCGAACCGGCACGTATTTCTACGGTTGATTTTGAATCAACTGCGTCTACCGATTTCGCCACTTCGGCACTGAAGGGAATGCGGAAACGTTGTGGATTATACCTGTCGCGCGCCGCCATGCAAGCGACGACGCGCTAAACCCGCGCTAAGTGCCCAAAAAACCAGCGCCCTTTGTCACTCCAGCTCAGACACCGCCAGCCGAATCACCCTCGCCGCCTTCTGCTCCGGCAGCGCCAGCACCTTGGCCCACATCTCCTGCACCATATCGCAGGAGAGCTTCTCTTTGCCCGCCGCCTTCTCCGGCATCTGCAGCAGCTGGATGTCCTCGCCGTACTTATCGGCAAGTTGCTTCATAATCGGTCGCACATCCTCGACGGCCGCCTCGCGTTCGGCCGGGGTCACGGTGTGGCGGTTTTTGCCGTAGGCCGCGCGCATCATGTCGGCGTCGGCCTGCATGCGCCGCGTCATCAGGTCTTTATCCAGCATGCGCATCGGGTTCACGCCGCCCTTCACCATCGGGTAGAGGAAGCGGAAGCAGGCGTCGTCGCTCACCTTCTGGATGGCGGCGGTCTGCTCCATGTTGATGGTCATGTAGTTCACCACGTTGGCGTCCGGGGCGTTCTGCAGGCGCGACATCTGCAGATGCAGGATCTGCGGCTGGATGGTGTCGATAATCTGCTGCTCCGGCTCGCCCGCTTTTTGCAGGGCGGCCATCTGGTCGAGGATGCGCTGATGCAGCGCGGGCTCTTGCTCCTTAATCACCTGCCAGGCGGGCATCGCGTTGAGGGTGGTATCAATCTGGTGTTCGGGGGCACGCTGCTTATCGAAGAATACCCAGAACGCCACGGCGGCAGCCGCGACGACGACAATCACAATACGGGTCCACGTTTTATTCATCTCGCATCCTTATCCTTTCGCTATGCCGGTTTACACCGGCACGCCGCTGTGGAAGCGAAACTCGGTGTCCGGTGTCGAGATAAGTGTGGCTTCAATTTCACCAAAAAGCTTTATACGCGGTGAGATATCGTCGTCGCTCACCTGCCGGGCCAGCGTCAGGTAGTCCTGATAGTGGCGCGCTTCCGAGCGCAGCAGCGAGAGATAGAACTTCTGCAGGTCGTCGTCGAGGAACGGGGCCAGCGCGGCGAAGCGTTCGCAGGAGCGGGCTTCGATGTAGGCGCCGCAGATGAGCTTGTCGATCAGCGTCAGCGGTTCGTGGGTGCGCACTTCCTTCAGCATCCCTTTGGCGTAGCGGCTGGCGGTGATTTTGACGTACGGAATGTCGCGGGCCAGCATCGCCTCGCGCACCTGCCAGAAGTGGTGCAGCTCCTCTTTAATCAGCAGCACCATGCTGTCGATGAGCGCCTGGCCCCACGGGTCGTCGGTTTTGGGCATCACGCTTTTGCCAATCTGCCTGTGCAGGGCGATGAAGTCCGGCTCCGGGCCGTCGCGGAAGGTGAACTGTTCATAGGGTTTGAGCCAGTCGAGCAGCGCGTCGGCACCGCTTTCGTCGGCGACGTATTTACGCACCAGCAGCAGCGCGGTCTGGGCGGCCTTGAGCTCGCACACCATGTGGTCGGTGAGCAGCAGCGGCAGGTTCGCCGGGTCACGGGCTTTATCAATCCATGCTTGCGGGGTCGGGCACTGGAGGAAGTTGAGTACGGGGGCGAGTATCTGCGGGTAATCCATGGTTCTGCCTTGAAAAAGCGGTGGCGTGCGCCACCGCCTGAAACGCTTAGTGACGCACGCCGTCGTCGTCTTCGTCGACGTAATCTTCGTCGTCGCCTTCTTCGCCGTCTTCACCGTTCGGATCTTCGAAGTAGGTTCCCCAGCCGTCGTATTCAACATCAAACTTCTCGGCCAGGTTCATCAGTTGTTCTACCTGCGCGTCGATAAGCTCCGCCTTCAGCGCGCCTTCGCTCAGGATGTCGCAGCAGATGACGGTGTCGCCCTCTTCCACTTCCAGCTCTTCCGGCTCGGTCACTTCGTAACCAAGCTTGAAGGCTTCCACGGCCATTTTTTCCAGCGCGTCGAAATCATCCGCAGAGAAATGGTGCTCGATGGTGTACAGCGCGTCCGGATCGCTACCGTCTTCCAGCAGTTCTTCAATAATCAGACGCGTCTCTTCGCGTTGCTCTTCCAGGTGTTCCGGGTTTGCCATGGCTGAATCCTCTTTAAAGTGCGGCAGATACTTCTATTTTCACACACGGACGGGTTTGCCTCCACCTTTGTAAGAAAGAATTGTGAAACGGGGTTGCAAATGAATAATTACACATATAAAGTGAATTTTAATTCAATAAGTGGCGTTCGCCATGCGAGGATAAGATGTCCGATTTATACAAGAAACACTTTCTGAAACTGCTCGACTTTACCCCTGCACAGTTCACTTCTCTGCTGACTCTTGCCGCACAACTCAAGGCCGATAAAAAAAAGGGCAAGGAAGTACAGAAGCTTACCGGTAAAAACATCGCGCTCATCTTCGAAAAAGACTCGACCCGTACCCGTTGCTCTTTCGAAGTTGCCGCATTTGACCAGGGCGCGCGCGTCACCTATTTAGGACCGAGCGGCAGCCAGATTGGGCATAAAGAGTCAATTAAGGACACCGCGCGCGTGCTCGGGCGGATGTATGACGGCATTCAGTATCGCGGCCACGGCCAGGAAGTGGTTGAAACGCTGGCGCAGTATGCGGGCGTGCCGGTGTGGAACGGGCTGACCAACGAGTTCCACCCGACGCAGCTGCTGGCGGACCTGCTGACCATGCAGGAGCACCTGCCGGGCAAGGCGTTTAACGAGATGACGCTGGTGTACGCGGGTGACGCGCGCAACAACATGGGCAACTCGATGCTGGAAGCGGCAGCGCTGACCGGGCTGGATCTGCGCCTGGTGGCTCCAAAGGCCTGCTGGCCGGAAGAGAGCCTGGTGGCGGAGTGCAGCGCGCTGGCTGAGAAGCACGGCGGGAAGATCACCCTGACGGAAGACGTGGCGGCGGGCGTGAAGGGCGCGGACTTTATCTATACCGACGTGTGGGTGTCGATGGGCGAAGCCAAAGAGAAGTGGGCGGAGCGTATCGCGCTGCTGCGTGGGTATCAGGTGAATGCCGAGATGATGGCGCTGACCGGCAACCCGAACGTGAAGTTCCTGCACTGTCTGCCGGCGTTCCATGACGACCAGACCACCCTCGGCAAGCAGATGGCGAAGGAGTTCGATCTGCACGGCGGGATGGAAGTCACGGACGAGGTGTTTGAGTCGACGGCGAGTATCGTGTTCGACCAGGCGGAAAACCGGATGCATACGATTAAGGCGGTGATGGTGGCGACGCTTGGGGAGTAATTGACTCCTCTGCGGCCTGATGCCCTCACCCCGGCCCTCTCCCACGGGGAGAGGGAGAACACCGGCTCCATTTCATTGATTTTTCACCCCGAAAAAGGTACGTTTTCGCCTTAATTCCAGCGTGGACATACCAGCATTATGCCGATTATTCAGTCTGTTGAACGTGCGTTGCAGATCCTCGACCTGTTCAACGAGCAGGCCACCGAGCTTAAGATCACCGACATCAGCAAACTGATGGGGCTGAGCAAGAGTACCCTTCACTCGCTGCTGAAAACCCTGCAGCTTCACGGCTATATCGATCAGAACCCGGAGAACGGCAAATATCGCCTCGGCATGAAGCTGGTCGAGCGCGGCCATTTTGTCGTGGGCTCCATCGATATTCGTCAGAAGGCGAAAGGCTGGCTGACGGAGCTGTCCCAACGTACCGGGCAGACCACCCATCTGGGGATCCTGGACGGGCGTGAAGGGGTTTATATCGAGAAGATTGAAGGCAAGCTCGCCGCCATCGCCTATTCGCGCATTGGCCGCCGTCTGCCGGTTCACGCCACCGCCATCGGCAAGGTGTTGATTGCCTGGCTGGGCGAGGCCGAGCTGAACGCTCTGCTGGAGGGCTATCAGTACACCACCTTTACGCCCGCTACCCTCGCCTCCCGCGAAGCATTAATAGCCGCCCTGACGCAGACCCGCGTGCAGGGCTACGCCCTGGACAGCGAAGAGAACGAGCAGGGCGTGCGCTGCGTGGCGGTGCCGGTGTGGAACCACGAGTCCCGCGTCATCGCCGCCCTGAGCCTGTCGACGCTCACCTCACGCGTGGACGATGCCGAGCTGGCCCGCTTCCGCGAGCAGCTTCAGCAGGCCGGGCTCGCGCTGTCACGCGCGCTGGGCTACCCGGCCTGAGCCGTTATGCCGGCTCGTAGGTGAAGTAGTCGAAGTCCGCGTGGCAGCCGTCGCCGCTGATGTCCTCGCAGTGCAGCCCTACAAACGCGCCGGTGAAGAAGCCGCGCCCGCCGATGTAGTCGTCCGACAGCTTCCACGCCTCATACGTTACCGGCACGACGTGCCACGTCTCGCCGTCAAACGAGTAGCTGTAGCGGTAGACCAGCGTATCCACGTCCACGCGTAGCCAGACGCTCTCCGCATGTTCCGGCACCCGAATCGGCTGCTCGTGCAGCGGCCATGACGGCACGTTGTGGTCGAGCTGGATCACCTTGATGGTTCTTCCCTGCCCCTCCTCGTAGTCAACAAAGCAGTAGCTCCAGTTTTTGCTGTTGTAGTAGCAGGTCAGCCCCGCGCTCTGCTGGAAGTGGACCGGCGAGAACTGCATCCGCGTTTCTGAGCGGAAAGCGAAGTGCTGCCAGCGGCGCGCCACGGTCGACTGGGTAAAGGTCGAGTTGAGCGAGTCGTTGCCGTAGAGCCGTAAATAGCCGGGGCGTGCGGTGAGCGAGCCGAGGGTATCATCGAACGGAACGCGCAGGGTCTGCAGTTCAGGGTCCAGCGTACTGCCATCGAAATCGTCCCGCCAGCCGTTCTGAACGGCAGCGGGCTGCTCGGCAATCTGCGGGCCTTTCACAGTCAGCTGCGCGTGCTTGCCGCCTTCCACGTACGGCCAGCCGTCGCGCCATTCAATGCGGGCGATGCCGGTCTCGCGGCCCAGCGGGCAGTAGCCGCGCCCGCCGGAGGCCAGCAGCGGCACGCCGGGCAGGCGCAGCGGGCGGCTGGTGAGGTAGGCCATATACCATTCTCCGGTGTGGGTCTGTAGCAGCGAGCCGTGGCCGCTCTTCTGCAGCGGGTTCTCCGGCAGGTGCCAGCTGGTCATCATCGTCACGTCCGGGTGCAACTCGTACGGCCCGTCGATGTTTTTGGAACGCAGCACCACGACGGCGTGCTCGTAGCTGGTTCCGCCTTCGGCCACCATCAGGTAGTACCATCCCGCGTGGCGATACAGGTGCGCGCCCTCGGTGTAGCAGAGCGGCGTGCCGGTAAACAGGGTTTTGCGCTCGGGCGAGAGCGTGCCGGTCTGCGGGTCAAACTCCTGCATTACGATGGTGTTGTGCGGGTTGCTGTGGTGGCGCGGCCCCCACGGGCGGTAGAGGTAATATTTGCGGCCATCGTCGTCGTGGAACAGGGACGGATCGAACCCGCCGTTGCCCATCGGGATTGGCTCGCTCCACGGCCCCTCAATGGACGGCGCGGTGACGAGGAAGTTGCGGCCGTTTTTCCACGGCGAGTCGACAATCTTCACGTCGGTGTAGAGCAGCCAGAATTTGCCGTCGGCGTAGCTCAGGCACGGCGCCCAGATGCCGCCGGAGTCCGGGTTGCCCTTCATGTCCAGCATCGACACGCGGTCCAGCGGGGTACTGACCAGCGACCAGTTTTTCAGGTCGCGGGAGTGGTAGATGCGCACGCCGGGGAACCACTCGAAGGTCGAGGTGGCGATGTAGTAGTCCTCGCCCTGACGGCACAGGGACGGGTCCGGGTTGAAGCCGGTGAGTATGGGGTTAGTGATTTGCATAGTGCCTCCGGTTAATGGGATGCGGCTGTCGCAGCGTCAGGAACGGCCTCGCCCTGCGCCGCGCGTTGCTTGATCAGCTGCTGGCTGATGGCCTCCACGCGGGCGTCAGTGAGCTTGTAGAACGACAGCATGATGAACATGCCCGCGTAGAGCACCACCGGCACTACGCAGAACAGAATTTTGATGGTGGTCAGCACCTCGGCCGGCTGCACGCTGCTGCTGGCGGAGTAGTTCACGTACGCCAGGATCCAGCCCACCACCGCCCCGCCAATCGCCAGGCCAATCTTCAGGCTGAACAGGTAGGTGGAGAACACCAGCCCGTCGAGGCGGCGCCCGCTGCGGCTCTCCTCGTAATCCACCACGTCAGAGGCCATCAGCCACTGCAGCGGCGTGGTGGTGTTAAAGACGAACAGGAACAGGATGTTGAGGGCGAAAATCAGCGCGATGTGCTCCGCCGGGGTGACGAAAATCAGCAGGCTGATGAGCGAGTAGGCGACGATGATCCACTTGAAGGCGGTGACGCGGTCGAAGCGCCCCAGCAGTCGGGAGGAGCAGAGCGAGCCAAACATGGTGGCGAGGCTGCCGTAGAGTAAGAACTGGGTCGCCATCTCCGGGTGATCCATCACGTATTTGACAAAGTAGAGCGTCGCCCCGCCGCGCACCACGTTGGAACAGGTCGCCATCATCTTGAACGCGCACATGATGCGCCACTGGCCGTTGCCGAGCAGCAGCTTGAGATCTTTCGCCACCGACGAGCCCGGCTGCACCTCAAAGGTGTAGCGCTCTTTGGTGGTGAAGAAGCAGACGTAGAGCAGCACCACGCCGCTCAGGCCCAGTACGCACATGGCGCCGAAATAGCCCACCTGCTCGTCCCCCTTGCCGATGATGCTCACCAGCGGCAGGGCAATGCCGCTGATGGCGAGCGATCCCGCCGCTGCCAGGAAGAAGCGCCAGGACTGCAGGGCGTGACGCTCTTTCGGGTCGGCGGTGATGACGCCGGGCATGGCGCAGTACGGCACGTTAACGAAGGTGTAGACCAGGGTAAGGAGAATGTAGGTCACGCAGGCGTAGATGATTTTGCCCTGCGCGGAAAAGTCCGGCGTGTAGAAGGTCAGCACGCAGACGATGCCAAACGGGATGGCGCCCCACAGCAGGAACGGGCGGAACTGGCCGTGACGCGTGCGGGTGCGGTCCACCAGCAGCCCCATCAGCGGGTCGGTCACGGCGTCGAGCACGCGGGAGATTAAAAACAGCGTCCCCATAATGCCCGCCGACAGGCCGAAGACGTCGGTGTAGAAGTAGGCCAGCAGGAACATCGTGGCCTGCCAGACGAAGCCGCAGGCGGTGTCACCCAGCCCGTAGCCAATTTTGTCTTTCATGGTTAATTGCGTCATCAGAATTACACCCTTATGTAGTGTGCTGAATTACAACATCGTGTTAATGGAGTGTAATGAGCTGTTCAATTAACCAGCAATGGTCATATCTTATTTCTGAATTACGTTATTTTGCTTTTGTGACGCCAGCGATATATCTCAACTTATTGTTTAGATTGATAAAATAAAGATAAGCAAAAGCCGTCCACGGAATATATTCCGTAGACGACAATCGCGTGAAAAATAATTAAATACCGAGCGCTTTTTTACCGGCGTTAATTACCTCGATAATTTTATCGGTGTCATAAATACAGCCTTTCCAGGTGCCGCCGCTGACCGACTGCAGTGCCGCCCACAGGCGGGTGTCGTCCGGCAAGAAGTCGTGGGCGTGCAGGTCCGGGTGCGTCTGCCGCATTGCCAGCTCGCGCGCGCCCTCCTCCGGCGTCAGCGGGTTGTCCGCGGTGCCGATAAAATTCACGCTGCCCGTTAATGTCAGTCGGTCGACGGCTATCTCGATAATGTCATTATCGCGCAGCTTGCCAATCGGCCCGCCCGCCAGCGCCTCCGGCGAGACGTGGCCGAAGCAGGCGCCTGTCGACACGCCCGAGAAGCGCGCATCGGTGATTAACGATACCGTCTTGCCCCACGAGATATGCTTCAGCGCGGAGGTAAGCTGGTAGGTCTCTTCCATGCCGGTGCCGGACGGCCCGCCGCCGATCACCACCATGATATCGCCCTGCTTGATCTCTTCCCGCTTGATGGCCTTGATTGCCTGCGCTTCCGAGACAAACACCCTCGCCCGGCCGGTGTGGCGGTAAACACCATCTTCACCGACGACCGACGGGTCGATCGCCGTGGCCTTGATCACCGAACCTTCCGGCGCGATGTTGCCCGTCGGGAAGCAAACCGTTGAGGTCAGCCCTTTCGACTTTGCCTTCTCCGGCGGCAGGATCACGTCATCCGGCTCCACGCCGTCCTGCTCGCGCAGGCACTGGCGGAAGCGCGCCCGGCGCTCGGATGCCTGCCACCAGTCGAGGTTCTCGCCGACCGTCTGGCCGGTGACGGTCATGGCGTCCAGATGCAGCAGGCCGAGATCGCGCAGGTGAAGCATCACCTCCGGCACGCCGCCCGCGAGGAAGGCGCGCACGGTCGGGTGATAGTCCGGGCCGTTGGGCAGCACGCTGGCCAGGCGCGGCACCCTGCGGTTAACGCGCGTCCAGTGTTCAACATCCGGGATCGTGCAGCCCGCCGCGTGGGCGATGGCCGGAATGTGCAGCAGTAAATTGGTGGAGCCGCCGAACGCCGCGTGGATCACCATCGCGTTTTCGATGGCTTTGTCGGTAAGGATATCGCGCGTGGTGGTGCCGCGGTTATCCAGCTCGCTCACCGCCCGCGCCGACTGGCGGGCAATTTCCAGCCACACCGCCTGCCCGGACGGGGCCAGCGCGGAGTGCGGCAGTGCCAGCCCCAGCGCTTCCGCGACCACCTGCGAGGTGCCCGCCGTGCCGAGGAACTGACATCCGCCGCCCGGCGAGGCGCAGGCGCGACAGCCCAGCTCGGCGGCCTCCTGCAGGGAGAGTTCGTGGTTGGCAAAGCGCGCGCCGATGGTCTGCACCTTGCCCGCGTCTTCCCCCACGGTCGGCGGCAGCGTCGCCCCGCCCGGCACCAGAATGGTCGGCAGGTCGTGCATCGAGGCCAGGGCAATCATGGTGGCGGGCAGCCCTTTATCACAGGTGGCGACGCCGATCACCGCCCGCCGCGTGGGCAGAGAGCGAATCAGACGACGAAATACGATCGCCGCATCGTTGCGGTACGGCAGGGAGTCGAACATGCCGTGCGTGCCCTGCGAACGTCCGTCGCACGGATCGCTGACGAAGGCAGCAAACGGGATCCCACCGTTGCGGGCGATCTCCTTCGCCGCCGCCTGCATCTGCATACCGATTTCCCAGTGCCCGGTGTGGTAGCCCAGCGCAACCGGGCGTCCGTCCCCGGCGCGAATGCCCCCCTGGGTACCGATAATCAGCACCTCTTTGCCGGTCAGCCTGTTGGCGTCCCAGCCCATTCCTGCGTTCTGCGTCATGCCGAACAGGTTGCCGCTGGGGGATTCCATCAGCATCTGCGGGGTCAGCGGCAGCGCCCCCTGCGGCCCCGCGGCATGGGTGATCACCGCATAAAACGCATCGTCCTGTGGGGTGAAAATTTTCTCGATGGCCATGGTTATCGTCCGGCTCAGCAGAGCTTGAGCTGTTGCAGCAGGGTTTTCAGCTGCGCCTTGCGCGGCTCGTCCAGCGGCGAGGCGGGCGGCAGCACGTGCGTCGAGACAGGGCGACCGCAGAGCGCTATCGCCTCTTTAATGACGTTCACAAACGGCGTATCCAGCTGATACATCTGCGGGATTTGCAGCAGGGTCTGATGATACTCAGCCGCTTTCGCCACGTCTTTATCCCGCCAGGCTTTTAGAAGATTCACCGACACCTGCGGGGCAAAGTTGACGCTCGCCGAAATCGCCCCGTCGCCGCCGAGCAGCAGGGTATTGAACAGATGATCGTCGTAGCCGCAGAGCACGGTGAAGTGAGGGTGAGCGGCTTTGACGGTATGGATCATGCTGCGCAGATGGGCGACGGAGTCGATGGTGTCTTTGATGCCGATAATGTTGCTGCGCGAGTCGGCGAGGGTTTTCACCAGCGCCGGGGTCAGATCCTGACCGGTCAGCGCCGGGAAGTTATAGAGCATTACCGGCAGCGTGACGCTGTCGGCCACCTGCTCGAAATAGCGGATCAGGTTCGCTTCCGACACTTTCCAGTAGTAGGGGTTGATCACCACGATGCCGTCCGCCCCCGCCTGCTGCGCGTGCTGGCTGAGCTCAATGGTTTCCCGGGCGTTGGTGCCGCCGGTGCCGATCAGCACCGGTACGCGACGATCGACGCGATCGATAGCAAATTGGGCAATGGTTTTACGCTCTTCGGCGCTGAGCTGGGAGAACTCGCCGCCGCTGCCCAGGAAGAACAGGCCGTCAACGCCTGCCGCGATCAGATCGTCGATCAGCGCGGCGGTGCCCTGCTTATCGAGCTGGCCATCGGCGGAAAAAATGGTGGAGACAGGGGGAATGATTCCCGTAAACAACGCGGACTGCGGCATGAGATCTCCTTGCTGAATCATTTTGTTCTACATTATAGAACAACGTTCATTAAATTAACGATCATACTATGACGCAGGAAAAGCGCAGGTAAATGAGAGATGAAGAGGGAGTGCGGAAAATTTAAGCTGGATCACATATTAAGGGTGCGGTCTGGTGCCCTCACCCTAACCCTCTGCCACATGGAGAGGGAACTTTTACACCCTCTCCCCTTGGGAGAGGGCTGGGGTGAGGGGAAACTACTCAACTCGCATCTTCACCACAACTTTTCGCACCTTCGCCGGTGCCCCCACCGCGCACAGCGGCTTGTGCACTTCGCCCGGCCAGAACACGACAAAATCCCCTTCGCTCAGCACCACCGTTTTCTCCTGCTCGCCTTCCGGCAGGAACGCAATGTCTTTATCCGCCAGCCAGTCGGTGTCCGGCGTGCCGGGCGGCAGGGTGCTGAACGTCATCCCTTCCTGGCCCTTCAGCACGATCTGGATATCCAGATAGCGCGCGTGGTACTCGGCGCGACGTTCGGCGAACGGCTGGGTTGTATCTTCAGAGACCAGATAAAACAGGCTGTTGCCGTTGACGTCGTGCTTGCCGAGCGGCGTCGCGTCGGTGACGTGGGCTTTAACGTGCTCAATCGCCTGGCGCAGATCGTCAGGCAGCCAGGACTGCAGATGGTGGATGTTGCCGATAATCATGAGAAAATCCTCGATATAAAACAACGTTTCATTTTTACCTTTTATACGAGAATCCCGGCTGCCATACCAGCCCTTTTTGGAAGAGGTTTGCGCGAGCGCATGTTTATCGGGAATGGTGTTAACCCGCTGTTAATCCTGCCCAGGCAATTATGCAGGGGTTATGCATAACCTCGATCGGCTCTTATCGCGCGGCTGTTCTAACCTCTTGAGCATGCTCTTTAATTAACAAAACCCGTTGCCGCCTCACACTTTACTGTTTTGATAATTTGCTCTAAAAAACCATAATTATTTATTGATTTTTCTTAAGTCAAAAATAGTTAATTACGTTAATTGCATAGCCATTCTTACCCATTAATCTTATCGTTTAAAATCAGTCACATAAAAATATATGTCAAAAGATTAAAATCTACAAAACAATAACAACCTCAAATAACGCCACCGGATCCTGCTTAGCTATTCACCCCTCAACAATATGAAATTAATCATTATCTGATGCGAATCATGCTAATGAAAACAAACCGCATAATATCCATTTTCGCGTGAGCAACATCACAATACTGATTATTTAACTGCCTAGTATGAATCACGAAATCAATTGAGCTTAGCCGCCATGAAATTAAATTCATCACATGGCGCATGCCCTTTTTATTCTGAAAAACAGTTAAAGGAATAATTATGGAAAAGCATTACGTCGGTTCTGAAATTGGTCAATTGCGTAGCGTTATGCTGCACCGCCCAAATTTAAGTCTGAAACGCTTAACGCCATCGAATTGCCAGGAGCTGCTTTTCGATGACGTGCTCTCGGTTGAGCGTGCGGGTGAAGAGCATGACATTTTCGCAAACACGCTGCGCGAGCAGGGTGTGGAAGTCCTGCTGTTGACCGACCTTCTGACACAAACCCTTGATATTGCAGAGGCGAAGGCTTGGCTGCTGGATACGCAAATCTCCGACTACCGCCTCGGCCCCACCTTTGCCGGCGATGTCCGCGGCTGGCTGGCGGATATGCCGCACCGCGAACTGGCGCGCAGATTAAGCGGCGGATTAACCTACGGTGAAATTCCGGCGGCCATTAAAAATATGGTGGTGGATACCCACACGGCGAATGATTTTATTATGAAGCCGCTGCCAAACCATTTATTTACCCGTGATACCTCCTGCTGGATCTATAACGGCGTCTCTATTAACCCGATGGCCAAACCGGCCCGTCAGCGCGAAACCAATAACCTGAGGGCAATATATCGCTGGCACCCGGCGTTCGCCGACGGCGATTTTATTAAGTATTTCGGCGACGAGAATATTAATTACGACCACGCCACTTTAGAAGGCGGCGACGTATTAGTCATTGGCCGCGGCGCGGTCCTGATCGGCATGTCTGAACGCACCACCCCGCAGGGCGTGGAGTTCCTCGCCAACAGCCTGTTCAAACACCGCCAGGCCGAGCGCGTGATCGCCGTTGAGCTGCCAAAACACCGCTCCTGCATGCACCTCGACACCGTCATGACCCACATCGACGTGGACACCTTCTCCGTCTACCCGGAAGTGGTGCGCAAGGACGCCCAGTGCTGGACGCTCACCCCGGACGGACGCGGCGGCCTGCTGCGCACCCAGGAAACCGACCTGCTGCACGCCATCGAGAAAGCGCTCGGCATTAACCAGGTGCGTCTGATCACCACCGGCGGCGACGCCTTTGAGGCCGAACGCGAGCAGTGGAACGACGCCAATAACGTCCTGACCATCCGCCCCGGCGTGGTGATCGGCTACGAGCGCAACGTATGGACCAACGAGAAGTACGACAAAGCGGGTATCACCGTGCTGCCCATTCCGGGCGACGAACTCGGACGCGGCCGCGGCGGCGCGCGCTGCATGAGCTGCCCTCTGGAACGCGACGGAATTTAAAGGAGCCATCATGGAACGAAAACCCACTCTGGTTGTGGCCCTGGGCGGCAACGCGCTGCTCAAGCGCGGCGAGCCGCTGGAAGCGGAGATCCAGCGCCAGAACATTGAGCAGGCCGCCCGAACCATCGCCGGATTAACAGAACAGTGGCGCGCGGTGCTGGTGCACGGCAACGGGCCGCAGGTCGGGCTTCTGGCGCTGCAGAACAGCGCCTACGACAAAGTCACGCCCTACCCGCTGGACGTTCTCGGCGCCGAAAGCCAGGGAATGATCGGCTACATGCTCCAGCAGGCACTGAAAAACAATCTGCCGCAGCGCGAGGTGAGCGTTCTGCTCACCCAGGTAGAAGTGGACGCCGCCGACCCGGCCTTCAGCAACCCGACCAAGTACATCGGCCCGGTCTACAGCGAAGCCCAGGCAAAAACGCTGGCGGCGGAGAAAGGCTGGGTGTTTAAGGCCGACGGCAGCTACGTCCGCCGCGTGGTGCCGTCACCGCAGCCGAAGCGCATCGTCGAGAGCGATGCCATCACGGCGCTGATCCAGCGCGACCACCTGGTGATCTGCAACGGCGGCGGCGGGGTGCCGGTGGTGGAACACGCCAACGGCTATCGCGGGATCGAGGCGGTAATCGACAAAGACCTCTCCGCCGCCCTGCTGGCGCGCCAGATCGAAGCCGATGCCCTGCTGATCCTCACCGATGCCGACGCGGTATACCTCGACTGGGGCAAACAGACCCAGCGTCCGCTGGCGCAGGTGACGCCGGAGCTGCTCAGGGGCATGCAGTTCGACGCCGGATCGATGGGGCCGAAAGTGGCCGCCTGCCGCGAGTTCGTAGAAGCCTGCAACGGCATTGCCGGGATCGGCGCGCTGGCCGACGGCGCGGAGATCCTCGCGGGCGAGAAAGGCACGTTGATTCGTAACTGAACACTCATTTTAAAAAGGATTTAGCCATGACCATCAACCTGAAAAACCGCAACTTCCTGAAACTGTTGGACTACACCCCGGCGGAGATCCAGTACCTGATTGACCTCGCCATTGAGCTCAAGGCCGCCAAAAAAGCCGGGCGCGAGAAGCAAACCCTGGTCGGAAAAAACATCGCCCTGATCTTTGAAAAAACCTCCACCCGCACCCGCTGCGCCTTCGAAGTGGGTGCGTTCGATCAGGGCGCGCAGGTGACCTATCTCGGCCCAAGCGGATCGCAGATTGGCCATAAAGAGTCGATGAAAGACACCGCCCGCGTGCTGGGCCGGATGTACGACGGCATCGAATACCGCGGCTATGGTCAGGCCATCGTCGAAGAGCTGGGCGAGTACGCAGGCGTGCCGGTGTGGAACGGCCTGACCGACGAGTTCCACCCAACGCAAATCCTCGCCGACCTGATGACCATGCTGGAGCACTCTCCGGGCAAAACCCTGCCGGAGCTGAGCTTTGCCTATCTCGGCGACGCGCGCAACAACATGGGCAACTCCCTGATGGTGGGCGCGGCCAAGATGGGGATGGATATCCGCCTCGTCGCGCCGAAATCCTTCTGGCCGGAAGCGGGGCTGGTTGAGCAGTGCCGCGCCATTGCGAAAGAGACGGGCGCGCGCATCACCCTCACCGACGACGTGGAAGAAGGCGTGCAGGGGACCGATTTCCTCTACACCGACGTGTGGGTCTCCATGGGCGAGCCGAAGGAAGCCTGGGCCGAGCGCGTCAGCCTGATGAAGCCGTATCAGATTAACGCCCAGGTGATGAAGGCCACCGGCAACCCGAACGTCAAGTTCATGCACTGCCTGCCGGCGTTCCACAACGAGCACACCAAAGTGGGCCGCGAGATCGAGATGGCGTACGGGCTGAAGGGGCTGGAGGTAACGGAAGAGGTCTTCGAATCACCAAACTCCATCGTCTTCGACGAGGCAGAGAACCGCATGCACACCATTAAAGCGGTCATGGTGGCGACACTCGGCGACTAATCACCGCCCGGCGCGCCGCGGGTGCGCCGGGTTTAAGGAGAACATCATGGGCAAGTTTAAGTTTCCCTCCGCTTACACCATTCTCTTTTTTCTGATTGCCGTTGTGGCGGCGCTGAGCTGGGTCGTTCCCGCCGGTCAGTACCAGATGGCGATGAACGACACCCTCGGTAAAGAAGTCCCGATTGCCGGAACGTACGCGCACGTGGCGGCACATCCGCAGGGGCTGGTTTCCGTCCTGATGGCACCCATCGCCGGGCTGTACGATCCGGTTTCCGGCCAGGCCGGGGCGATCGACGTAGCGCTGTTTATCCTGATCATCGGGGGATTTCTCGGGATCGTCACCAAAACCGGGGCGATTGACGCCGGGATCGAGCGTGTTACCACCCGGCTGCGCGGACGCGAGGAGTGGATGATCCCGATCCTGATGGCGCTGTTTGCCGCGGGCGGCACCATTTACGGCATGGCCGAAGAGTCGCTGCCGTTCTACACCCTGCTGGTGCCGGTGATGCTGGCTGCCCGGTTCGATCCGGTTGTCGCCGCCTCCACCGTGCTGCTCGGCGCGGGGATCGGCACGCTGGGTTCCACCATTAACCCGTTTGCCACGGTCATCGCCGCCAACGCCGCCGGGATCCCCTTTACCAACGGCATCGCCCTGCGCGTGGCGCTGCTGGTCATCGGCTGGATCATCTGCGTGGCGTGGGTGATGCGCTATGCCCGCAAAGTCCGCCAGGATCCGTCGCTGTCGATCGTCGCGGATAAACAGGAAGAGAACCGCGCCCATTTCCTTGGCAACAAGGGCGAACAGTCGCTGGAATTCACCCCGGTGCGCAAAATCATCCTGGTGATTTTTGCCCTCGCCTTCGCGGTGATGATTTACGGCGTGGCGGTACTGGGCTGGTGGATGGCGGAGATCTCCGCGGTGTTTCTCGCCAGCGCGATTATTGTCGGCCTGATTGCCCGCATGAGCGAAGAGGAACTGACGTCGACGTTTATCAACGGCGCGCGAGATTTGCTGGGCGTCGCGCTGATTATCGGCATCGCGCGCGGTATCGTAGTCATCATGGATAAGGGCATGATTACCCACACCATTTTGCACAGCGCGGAAGGGCTGGTCAGCGGGTTGTCCACGGTAGCGTTTATCAACGTGATGTACTGGCTGGAGGTCGTGCTGTCGTTTCTTGTGCCATCTTCATCCGGCCTGGCCGTTCTGACGATGCCGATCATGGCGCCGCTTGCCGATTTCGCTAACGTCAACCGCGACCTGGTGGTGACGGCTTACCAGTCGGCCTCCGGCATCGTTAACCTCGTCACGCCCACTTCTGCCGTCGTGATGGGCGGGCTGGCTATCGCCCGGGTGCCTTACGTGCGCTATCTGAAATGGGTGGCGCCGCTGCTGGCGATCCTGACGGTGGTGATTATGGTGGCGTTAAGTCTGGGGGCGTTGTTGTAATTTGCCGGATGGCGCTGCGCTTATCCGGCCTACGGATCGGTGCGGTGCCACCGGTTATTTCGGGAACTGATATGGGAACTATGATGGATTACGAAGAGTACTCTCCCAAAGAGCAACTACAGCTGACGGTCTGCCAGCGCCTGATCGCAGAAAAGAGTTACCTCTCTCAGGAGGAGATCCGCCGGGATTTACAGGAGTGTGGTTTTGAGACCATCAGCCAGTCCACCGTTTCACGTCTGCTTAAATTGCTCGGTGTCATAAAAATTCGAAATGCCAAAGGGCTAAAGATTTATTCGCTGAATCCCCAGCTGCGCCCTGCCCCCGACGCCGCGCGTACCGTGTCCGAAATGGTGGTCAGCATCGAGCATAATAGCGAGTTTATCCTTGTTCATACCGTCGCCGGATATGGCCGCGCGGTGGCGCGTATTCTGGATTATCACCAGCTTCCGGAAATATTAGGCGTGGTGGCCGGCAGCAGTATTGTCTGGGTCGCCCCCCGGGTGGTGAAGCGCACCGCGCTGGTGCATAAGCAAATTAATTATTTACTCAGAACGCATTAATATTCACAAAGAACCGTTTGCATTGAGTAAAGCGTGCATTAAATCGCTTGATCCGAAAAGCGAGCTGCGTATAATGCCCGACAATTTGCCGGGAGGAAGCATGGTCAAGCGTGTACGACATAACGTCTTACCGCGTCTGAAATCAGACGCTGGCCTGCCGTTTTTCTTCCCGTTGCTAAACCTATTCCCAGAGCCCCTCATTTGAGGGGCTTTTTTTTGCCCGGCGTCAGGAGATAAACATGAATCCGCTTTATCAAAAACACATCATTTCCATAAACGACCTCAGCCGCGAAGAGCTGGAACTGGTTCTGGAAACCGCGGCAAAACTGAAGGCCAATCCGCAACCGGAGCTGCTGAAGCACAAGGTGATTGCGAGCTGCTTCTTTGAAGCCTCAACCCGCACCCGCCTCTCCTTTGAGACCTCCATGCACCGCCTGGGCGCGAGCGTGGTGGGCTTCTCGGACAGCAGCAACACGTCGCTGGGTAAAAAAGGCGAGACCCTGGCGGATACCATTTCAGTGATTAGCACCTACGTCGACGCAATTGTGATGCGTCATCCACAGGAGGGCGCGGCGCGCCTCGCGACCGAGTTCTCCGGCGGCATTCCGGTGCTGAACGCCGGTGACGGTGCCAACCAGCACCCAACGCAGACGCTGCTGGACCTGTTCACCATTCAGGAGACGCAGGGCAAACTTGAGAACCTGAACATCGCCATGGTTGGCGACCTTAAATACGGCCGCACCGTTCACTCCCTGACCCAGGCGCTGGCGAAATTTAACGGCAACCGCTTCTTCTTCATCGCCCCGGACGCGCTGGCGATGCCGCAGTACATTCTCGACATGCTGGACGAGAAAGGCATTCAGTGGAGCCTGCATGCCAGCATCGAAGAGGTGATGAGCCACGTGGATATTCTCTACATGACCCGCGTGCAGAAAGAGCGTCTGGACCCGTCCGAATACGCCAACGTGAAGGCGCAGTTCGTGCTGCGCGCCAGCGACCTCGAGGGCGCGCGCGACAACATGAAGGTGCTGCATCCGCTGCCGCGCATCGATGAGATCACCACAGACGTGGATAAAACGCCGCACGCCTGGTACTTCCAGCAGGCCGGGAACGGCATCTTCGCCCGCCAGGCGTTACTGGCACTGGTTCTGAATCGCGAATTAGCTCTGTAAGGGGAGACGACCATGACACACGATAACAAACTCCAGGTTGAAGCCATCAAGCGTGGCACCGTGATTGACCACATCCCTGCGCAGGTGGGCTTTAAGCTGCTGACGCTGTTCAAACTGACCGAAACCGACCAGCGCATCACCATCGGCCTGAACCTGCCGTCGGGCGAGATGGGCCGCAAAGACCTGATCAAAATCGAGAACACCTTCCTGACCGACGAGCAGGTTAACCAGCTGTCGCTTTACGCGCCGGACGCCACCGTCAACCGCATCGACGAGTATGAAGTGGTCGGTAAATCCCGCCCGAGCCTGCCGAATCGCATTGAAAGCGTGCTGGTCTGCCCGAACAGCAACTGCATCAGTCACGCTGAGCCGGTTTCCTCCAGCTTTGCAGTGAAAAAACGCGCCGATGACATCGCGCTCAAATGCAAATACTGCGAAAAAGAGTTTTCTCATTATGTGGTGCTGGCCAACTAATTGAGGTTGGTAATGAAATCCCGGCTGTTATAATGGCCGGGAACATTCTTAACGCTGTAATTCTGGAGAAAACATGAGCAAAGTACTCGCGACGGAAAATGCACCAGCCGCTATCGGCCCTTACGTTCAGGGCGTTGATCTGGGCAGCATGATCATCACTTCAGGTCAGATCCCCGTAAACCCAAAAACCGGCGCGGTGCCGGAAGACGTCGCGGCGCAGGCGCGTCAGTCGCTGGAAAACGTGCAGGCTATCGTTGAATCTGCCGGCCTGAAGGTGGGTGATATCGTGAAAACCACCGTGTTCGTGAAAGATCTGAACGATTTCGCGACCGTTAACGCCACCTACGAAGCGTTCTTCACCGAGCACAACGCCACCTTCCCGGCGCGCTCCTGCGTGGAAGTGGCCCGTCTGCCAAAAGATGTGAAAATTGAAATCGAAGCGATTGCCGTTCGTCGTTAATTCGCTTTGGCGATAAAAAAGGCAGCCCAGGCTGCCTTTTTTGTTGCTTGCTACTGATTCCGCGTCGCCCTGAGCAGCGTCTCCAGCGGATAGACCGCCGCAATCACCACTTCGTCCTGAACCTTCGCCGCGTTATCCAGCTCGCTCTGAATCGACGCGATCTCTTTATCATCCAGCGTGCCCTGGCGCGCCACCAGATCCGTCAGCCTCAGGCCAATCGTGGCCAGCTTATCCACCTCCTGGATCACCGGCTTCATCGCCTTGAGCTGATAGCTGTTTTCGCTTAGCGCCAGCGCGTCGCTGGTGTTGCTCTGCCAGCGGTTAAAGACGTGGCGCAGGGCGTCAGCGCTTTCCGTGTCTTCCGCATCGCTCACCAGACGGTCCGCCCATTTGTGCATCTGGCGCACGGTGGCGCTTTCGGCGTTCAGCGCATCGGCGAAGCGGTTGAGCGGCTCAAACTGATGATAGTTTCCGGCCTGGAACTTCAGGTGCTGGCGGGTGTAATACTGCGCGGGCTCTACCGCCTGAGCGAGGATCTGCAGCGGCAGCGTGTCGGCATTACCGGCAAGGCGCGTGAACTGCACCTGCTGCTGGGTATGCTGCTGCAGCCCGACCGACACCGTCGACCAGCTGTCCATCGCCTGCAGGCGGGTGTACATGTTATCGACGTCGTTAACATCCTGCGCGGACCACAGCCGCTCCGCCACCGCGAAGGTGCGCGGCCACAGGCGGATATCCAGCACCGGCGCCACCACGTTTTCCGCCCACAGAGCGGCTTCACCGCCGAGCAGGTTGGCCTGATTCGCCACGTCCGGCACGACCGGCGGAACGCCTTTCGGCACGTCGTCCAGACGCGTGCCGCTAATCGGGTAGCGCGTATTCCCGACGAGGAAATAACCGGTGAGTTTGTCGTTATCGACGGTGACGACCGGGCGCGTTTCGCCCATCCACGTATCGACGGTAAACGTGACCTGGCTGTCATCGCGCCACTCAATGTTCTGCACCGCACGGCGCGATTTCCCGGCAAAATCAATAAACCCGCGCCAGCCGGCATCCCCTTTCACCAGGGTGAAGCTCCCCTCCACCGGCTTGCCCTTCAGGCGCGGCATGGAAAAGGCCCAGCTCTGGACGCTGTCGGTGTCGGCTATCACGTCCACGCCGTTCAGCCCCTGCGGGACGATCTCGTTGCGGTAGTGATAGGCGGTGGACTGGGGCTGGTCGAGATAAAAGCCGGTCGACAGAATGCCCCTGTAGCCGTTCTGCGCCACCTGCCCCAGCGCGTCCTGCCCCTGCCAGGACTGGATCAGAATGCTTTTCGGCAGATCGGGATGGTAGATCTCATCCCAGCCGACCATCTGGCGGTGATGCTTCTCGAGGATCGTTTCCAGCCTACGGTTAAAATAGGCCTGCAGCGCGTGGCTGTCCGCCAGCCTGTTGTCGCGCATAAACTGCTGGATGGCCGGGTTCGCTTTCCACTGGCTATCGTCCACCTCATCACCGCCGATGTGCAGATACGGATCGGGGAAGATCGCCGCCAGTTCGCTGACCATCGCGTCGGCAAAAGCGTAAGTTGCGTCTTTTGTGGGATCCAGCACCGGCTTCAGCACGCCCCAGTGGCGCTCCATGGCGTACGGCCCCGGGGCGCTCATCAGCTCCGGGTAGGCCACGGCAATCGCCGAGGCGTGACCCGGCATATCGATCTCCGGCACCACGCGGATACCGCGTTCGGCGGCGTAACGCACCACCTCGCGCATCTGATCTGGGGTGTAGAACAGCCCGTCGCTGGCAAGCTGCGTCAGCTTAGGGTAGCGCTTCGAGCTGAAGCGCCAGCCCTGGTCGTCGGTTAAGTGCCAGTGCAGCACGTTGAGCTTCGCCGCAGCCATGCCGTCGATCTGGCGTTTGATATCCGGCAGCGGGATAAAGTGACGTGCCGAATCGAGCAGCAGCCCGCGCCACGGGAAGCGCGGCGAATCTTCAATGGTAACCCACGGGATCGAGGTGTTTTCCGCCCCGTTCTGCATCAGCTGGAGCAGGGTTTCCATGGCGCGCAGCGCGCCGAAGCGGGTGTTGGCGGAGATATTCACCCCGTTGGCGTCCACCGTGAGCTTATAGGTATCATCGCTGTCCGGCAGCGGCTGCGGCTTGACCTTTTTGGCAATCGCGATGCGGATAGTTGGTTTGTCTGGCTTTTCAGCCTGCGGCTGCAGCGTCCAGCCGGTTTGCAGGGCGATGCGCTGGCGCAGGCGGCTGACGGCGTCACCGAGATCGTCCCCGCTGACGCTAATGGATACGTTGTTGCTGAGCACCAGCGTGCCCTGAGTCGTCGGGCGTTCGACCTTCGCAGGCCAGGGCATTAAGGGGAGATCCCCTGCCGGGGCGGCAAAGGCAGAGGCGCCGAGCATCAGCCCGGCGGTTAAGAGACTGTACCGTAACATGAATGTTCCTTATCTGACGGGTCAAATAAAGGCAAAACATTCTGTTAACATGCGCTCAATTTGTCGTCAAGCGAATGCGCCGACGGAGATCACAGGTTGTTGAATTTGGGAGGAAAGCCATTCCCCTCTCCCCAAAGGGGCGAGGGGGAAAGGCGGCACCGAGCGGTCCCCTCTCCCTTCCAGGGAGAGGGTTAGGGTGAGGGTAAAAAATTACTGCCACCCATACCGACGCGCATAGAACCCTTTCACCATCTGGGTCAGCACCATATAACCGGCGAGGATCGCCACCAGCCACGGGAAGTAGCTCAGCGGCAGCGCCTGCAGCTGCAGGTAGCTCGCCAGCGGTGAGAACGGCAGCGCGATGCCGAGCGCCATCACAATCCCCGTCATCACAATCAGCGGCCACGCGGCACGGCTCTGGATGAACGGAATGCGGCGGGTGCGGATCATATGCACAATTAGCGTCTGCGACAGCAGCCCGACCACGAACCAGCCGGACTGGAACAGCGTCTGATGTTCCGGGGTGTTGGCATGGAACACAAACCACATCAGGCAGAAGGTCAGGATGTCGAAGATGGAGCTGATCGGGCCAAAGAACAGCATGAAGCGCCCGAGATCTGCCGGGTTCCAGTGCTGCGGCTTCTGGATCTGCTCGTCGTCCACGTTATCAAACGGAATCGCCACCTGAGAAACGTCGTACATCAGGTTCTGGATCAGCAGGTGCAGCGGCAGCATCGGCAGGAACGGCAGAAACGCGCTCGCCACCAGCACGCTGAAGACGTTACCAAAGTTGGAGCTGGCGGTCATCTTGATGTACTTGAGCATATTGGCAAAGGTACGGCGCCCTTCAATGACACCCTCCTCCAGCACCATCAGGCTTTTTTCCAGCAGAATGATATCCGCCGCTTCGCGGGCGATATCCACCGCCCCGTCGACGGAAATACCGATATCCGCCGCACGCAGCGCGGGCGCGTCGTTAATGCCGTCGCCCATAAAGCCCACCACGTGCCCTTCGCGCTTGAGCAGGGTGACGATGCGCTCTTTGTGCATCGGCGTCAGGCGGGCAAACAGCGTGGTACGCTGGGCAAGCTTCGCCAGCTCGTCATCAGAGAGATGTTCAATATCGCTCCCCACCACCACGTCGCCCGCGTCCAGCCCCACTTCATGGCACACTTTAGCCGCCACCAGCTCGCTGTCGCCGGTGAGAATTTTGACGGTAATACCGCTCGCCTTCAGCGCCTTCAGCGCCGGTGCGGTGGTCTCTTTCGGCGGGTCGAGGAAGGCGATGTAACCCTCGAGGATCAGATCGGATTCGTCAATACGCTGGTAATCACCCTCGCGCGCGGGCAGGAACTTGCTCGCCACCGCCACGACGCGCAGCCCCTGACGGTTCAGGTTGTCGGTGACGCGCTTGATGCGGCGCAGCATGGTGTCGTCCAGCGGCACGATGTCACCGTTATAGCGAACCTGCGTCGACACGTTGAGGATCTCCTGCAGCGCCCCTTTGCAGATCAGCTGATGCACATCCGTCTGCTCGCTCACCACCACCGACATGCGGCGGCGCTCGAAGTCGAACGGGATCTCATCCACCTTCTGCCAGCGGCCGGAGAGCGTGCGGGCGGACTCTTCATCCACCCCTTCCAGCACCGCGACGTCGAGCAGGTTTTTCAGCCCGGTCTGGTAATGGCTGTTCAGCCACGCGCTGTGCAGCACGCGCTCGCTGGTTTTACCGGAGATATCGGTGTGGTTCTCCAGCACGATTTTGTCCTGCGTCAGGGTGCCGGTTTTATCGGTGCAGAGAATGTCCATCGCGCCAAAGTTCTGAATGGCATCGAGGTGTTTAACGATCACTTTTTGTTTAGAGAGCTTCACCGCACCGCGCGCCAGCGTGGAGGTGACGATCATCGGCAGCATTTCCGGCGTTAAGCCGACGGCCACGGAGAGCGCAAACAGCGCCGCTTCCCACCAGTCGCCTTTGGTGTAGCCGTTGATCAGCAGCACGATCGGCGTCATCACCATCATAAAGCGGATCAGCAGCATGCTGACGCGGCCAATTCCTTTCTGGAAGGCATTTGGCTCGCTCTCCTGCTCGCTGACGCGTCCGGCAAGCTGGCCAAACCAGGTGTTGCCCCCGGTGGCGGTGACAATCGCCTGCGCGGTGCCGCTGACGACCGTGGTGCCCATAAAGCACAGGGTGTCGCACTCGAGCGGGTTCATCTGCTGCGGGTCGCGGCTGCGCGCCACCTTTTCAACGGGCAGGGATTCCCCGGTCAGGGAGGCCTGCGCGACGAAGAGATCGCGCGCCTGGATGATGCGTAAATCCGCCGGGATCATGTCCCCCGCGGCCAGCTTCACCAGATCGCCCGGCACCAGCTGGTCGATAGGCAGTTCCACCCAGGCGTTTTCGCCGAGATCGTTAATCACGCGCGAGACGGTCGCGGTGTTGCTGACCATCGCCTTCAGGGCGTCAGCCGCTTTGGTAGAGCGGGCTTCCTGAATAAAGTTCAGCAGCGTGGAGATACCGACCATAAGGGCAATGACGCCTGCAGCAAACAGATCTTCCGTCGCGTAGGAGATGAGGCCGAGCACGGTCAGCAGCAGGTTGAACGGGTTGCGGTAGCAGAGCCACAGGTGCACCCACCACGGAGACGGCTTTTGCGCCGGAATGAGGTTATCGCCATGCACGGCGCGGATTTTTTCCACTTCTGCCGCGTTCAGCCCTTCCGGGTGTCCGCCAAAGGCGCGCCAGACTTCGTTTTCATCCATCGCCGCCACGTTCAGGCAGCGTTCGGTCAGGGACGCGGGGATCGCCGCCCCCGCCATGTTTTTGGCATTAGGCAGCGGGTCGCGCTGAACAAGACGGTGTGGCAGGTGGCGGCTCAGCAGGGCCTGCAGCTGCCGGGTGATATTTTTAAACATAGTCATTCCTCCGCATCCGCCAGGGCGGATGCAGCAATTCCTTCAGGCGTGGCAAAGCCGTACCTGAGAGGCACTTAATTTTTCAAGCAGGAACGTTTATGACGTTGCTGCCTCACGCCGGTGAGACAGCAAAAGCTGGCTTACCGGAAAGAACGCATTCTCCCGTTCAGGAGAGGTGTGGGATCGGGATCCATGAAGCCTCCGGTAAGTAAAAAACAGGGTGTCGCCGCGTAGTCCAGGGATTTAGGCATACCCTTTATGACGATTCGGGCGGTATTATACCCCCCTGCAAATAAACCGAACGTAAACCAGACTTTGCCCATAGCGAAATCGCGCTATAGCATTAGGCTCAATTCACTACATCGTCGTTGTTACAGGGAATACAGCATGCAGAACCGCCTTACGATTAAAGACATCGCGCGTTTAAGCGGCGTGGGGAAATCGACCGTCTCACGCGTGCTGAACAACGAAAGCGGCGTCAGCGAACGCACCCGCGAGCGCGTCGAGGCGGTTATGAATCAGCACGGTTTTTCCCCTTCCCGCTCCGCGCGCGCCATGCGCGGGCAGAGTGACAAAGTCGTCGCCATCATTGTCTCGCGTCTGGACTCTCTGTCTGAAAACCTCGCCGTGCAGACGATGCTGCCCGCCTTCTACGAGCAGGGATATGATCCGATCATGATGGAGAGCCAGTTCTCGCCACAGCTGGTGGAAGAGCATCTGGGCATGCTCCAGCGGCGCAACATTGACGGCGTGGTGCTGTTCGGCTTTACCGGCATCAAAGACGAGATGCTAAAACCCTGGCAGCCTTCGCTGGTGCTGCTGGCGCGCGATGCCCACGGGTTTGCCTCCGTCTGCTATGACGACGAGGGCGCGATTATCACCCTGATGCAGCGCCTGTTTGACGAAGGCCATCGCCACATCAGCTTCCTCGGCGTCCCGCACGCGGACGTCACGACCGGCAAGCGTCGTCATGAGGCCTACCTGGCCTTTTGCAAAAAGCACAATCTTTCCGCCGTGGCCTCCCTGCCGGGTCTGGGCATGAAGCAGGGCTACGAGCAGGTCGCCAGCGTACTGACGCCGCAGACCACCGCGCTGGTGTGCGCCACGGATACCCTTGCACTGGGTGCCAGCAAATATCTGCAGGAGCAGCGTATCGATAACCTGCAGGTGGCGAGCGTCGGCAGCACGCCGCTGATGAAGTTCCTGCACCCGGAGATCATCACCGTCGACCCGGGCTACGCCGAATCCGGCAGACAGGCCGCCGCGCAGCTGATCGAGCAGATAAACGGGCGCGCTGAGCCGCGTCAGATCGTCATTCCCGCTCACCTTTCGTAATCGCCATAAAACAGATTATTGTGATCTTCGCCCGATTTCGGGAACGTTCCCATTTTCGCCGTCACGCTGAAGGAGTAGGCTTGCGCTCAGGTCATTCCCCCCCTCACCATCTGTCATGAGGTTTCATGATGAGTAAAGTCAAACAAGCAGATATCGATCGGCTGATCGTCCTGGTCGGCGGCCGCGAAAACATCGCCACCGTCAGCCATTGCATTACCCGCTTGCGCTTCGTGCTGAACGATCCGGCCAAAGCCAACCCGAAGGCCATTGAAGAACTTTCCATGGTCAAAGGCTGCTTCACCAACGCCGGTCAGTTCCAGGTCGTGATTGGTACCGAAGTGGGCGATTACTATCAGGCTCTGCTGGCAACTACCGGGCACTCCTCCGCCGATAAAGAGCAGGCGAAGAAGGCCGCGCGCCAGAACATGAAGTGGCACGAGCAGCTGATTTCCCACTTTGCGGAGATTTTCTTCCCGCTGCTGCCAGCGCTGATCAGCGGAGGCTTGATCTTAGGATTCCGTAACGTCATCGGCGACGTGCCGATGAGCGACGGCAAAACCCTGGCGCAGATGTATCCGGCGCTGAAAACCGTTTACGATTTCCTGTGGCTGATTGGCGAGGCGATCTTCTTCTATCTGCCGGTCGGGATTTGCTGGTCCGCGGTGCGTAAAATGGGCGGTACGCCGATCCTCGGTATCGTGCTGGGCGTCACGCTGGTCTCTCCGCAGTTAATGAACGCTTACTTACTTGGTCAGCAGGTGCCTGAGGTGTGGAACTTCGGCCTGTTTACCATCGCCAAAGTGGGCTATCAGGCGCAGGTCATTCCGGCCCTGCTGGCGGGGCTGGCGCTGGGCTTTATTGAAACCCGACTGAAGCGCATCGTGCCGGATTACCTTTATCTGGTGGTGGTGCCGGTCTGCTCGCTGATTCTGGCGGTGTTCCTGGCGCATGCCTTTATCGGTCCGTTTGGCCGCATGATTGGCGACGGCGTGGCCTTCGCGGTGCGTCACCTGATGACCGGCAGCTTCGCCCCGATTGGCGCCGCGCTGTTTGGCTTCCTGTACGCCCCGCTGGTGATCACCGGCGTGCACCAGACCACGCTGGCCATTGATATGCAGATGATCCAGAGCCTCGGCGGCACGCCGGTCTGGCCGATTATCGCCCTGTCTAACATTGCTCAGGCGTCCGCGGTGACCGGCATCATCATCGTCAGCCGCAAGCACAACGAACGCGAGATCTCCGTTCCGGCGGCCATCTCCGCCTACCTCGGCGTCACCGAACCGGCGATGTACGGTATCAACCTGAAATACCGCTTCCCGATGCTCTGCGCGATGATCGGTTCCGGTCTGGCGGGCCTGGTGTGCGGACTGAACGGCGTAATGGCAAACGGGATTGGCGTCGGCGGCCTGCCGGGCATCCTCTCCATCCAGCCCGCTTACTGGCAGGTGTTTGCCCTAGCGATGGCCATCGCGATTATCGTCCCAATGGCGCTCACCACCGTGGTTTACCAGCGTAAGTTCCGTCAGGGCTCGCTGCAGATTGTTTAATCTCTCTCTTTCGGGGCGCAGTTGCGCCCCTTCGCATTTGCAGGAACACACTATGAATACCCTTCCTCACTGGTGGCAAAACGGCGTTATCTACCAGATTTACCCCAAGAGTTTCCAGGACACCACCGGCAGCGGCACCGGCGATCTGCGCGGCGTGACGCAGCGTCTGGACTACCTGAAAACCCTCGGCATCGACGCCATCTGGCTGACGCCGTTTTATATCTCCCCGCAGGTGGACAACGGCTACGACGTGGCAAACTACACCGCCATCGACCCGGCCTACGGCACGCTGGATGATTTCGACGAGCTGGTCGCTGAGGCGCACGCGCGCGGCATTCGCATCGTGCTGGACATGGTGTTTAACCATACCTCCACGCAGCACGCCTGGTTCCGCGAGTCGCTGAACAAAGCGAGTCCGTACCGCCAGTTCTACATCTGGCGCGACGGCACGCCGGAGCTGTTGCCCAATAACTGGCGCTCCAAGTTTGGCGGCAACGCCTGGCGCTGGCACGCGGAGAGCGAGCAGTATTACCTGCACCTTTTCGCGCCGGAGCAGGCCGATCTCAACTGGGAAAACCCGGCGGTGCGCGCCGAGCTGAAAAAGGTGTGCGAATTCTGGGCCGATCGAGGCGTGGACGGCTTGCGCCTCGACGTCATTAACCTGATTTCGAAAGATCAGGATTTCCCGGACGACACCATTGGCGACGGTCGCCGCTTCTACACTGACGGGCCGCGCATCCACGAATATCTCCAGGAGATGAGCCGCGACGTCTTCACCCCGCGCAACCTGATGACGGTGGGCGAGATGTCGTCAACCTCGCTGGAGAACTGCCAGCAGTACGCGTCGCTCGACGGGCGCGAGCTGTCGATGACCTTTAACTTCCACCACCTGAAGGTGGACTACCCGGGCGGCGAAAAATGGACGCTGGCGAAGCCGGACTTCGTGGCGCTGAAAACCCTCTTCCGCCACTGGCAGCAGGGGATGCACAACAAAGCCTGGAACGCGCTGTTCTGGTGTAACCACGATCAGCCGCGCATTGTGTCGCGCTTTGGCGACGAAGGGGAATACCGCGTTCACGCCGCGAAGATGCTCGGCATGGTGCTGCACGGCATGCAGGGCACGCCGTATATCTATCAGGGTGAAGAGCTTGGCATGACCAACCCGCACTTCAGCCGCATCACCGATTACCGCGACGTGGAAAGTCTGAACATGTTCGCGGAACTGCGCGCCAGCGGCCGCGAGCCGGATGAATTACTGGCGATTCTGGCGAGTAAGTCTCGCGACAACGGGCGAACCCCAATGCAGTGGGACGCGTCGCACAACGCGGGCTTTACCGAGGGCGAACCGTGGATTGGCGTCTGCGATAATTACGAAACCGTGAACGCCCGCTCGGCGCTCGACGACCCGGATTCGGTGTTCTACACCTACCAGTCGCTGATCGGCCTGCGTAAAACCCTGCCGGTGCTGACGTGGGGAGATTATGAAGATCTCCTGCCGGAGCATCCTTCTCTGTGGTGCTATCGCCGCCAGTGGCAGGGACAGACCCTGATTGTTGCGGCAAACCTGAGTAATACGCCTCAGGAATGGCAGACAGACCTTCTCAGCGGTAAGTTGCAGGTGCTGATGAGTAACTACCCGACACCGCAAACGACGTCGCTGCGTCCGTTTGAAGCCGTCTGGTGGTTACAGCAGTAGCATTCCCTGCCGGGTGCGGCTCAGCACCCGGCTTACTTAACTGTTTTTGTTGAGTAATTAATCAGATTTTTCTCTCGCGCCTTTACAATCGCTGAAGCGCCCGTCGTTTGTACTCTCGTTTTTTTACTTTGTTCTGCATCAAATAAATCGCAAACTTGTTTGATGCAAATCACTATATGTAGCACTTAAAATGCACGCCGACCCAACATCTTGTATTTATCGTCTACTATTCCAACAACAAGACGGCGCTTACGCTGGCCGGAATTGTGGATAACACGAGCTGGGAACGCGGGAAGTCTTTGGCCTGGCGGGGAATACGCCCGGAGAAGACTTCTCCACCTCTGTGGATAACCTGTTTTCAAAAATGGAGTGATCATGACACCGCATGTGATGAAACGTGATGGCTGTAAAGTGCCGTTTAAATCAGAGCGCATCCAGGAAGCCATTCTGCGTGCAGCTAAAGCAGCGGGAGTCGATGACGCAGATTACTGCGCCACCGTCGCAGAAGTCGTTAGCAGCCAGATGAACGAACGCAGCCAGGTCGATATCAATGAGATCCAGACCGCGGTTGAAAACCAGCTGATGGCGGGGCCTTACAAGCAGCTGGCGCGCGCCTACATTGAGTACCGCCACGATCGTGACGTGCAGCGTGAGAAGCGCGGGCGTCTGAACCAGGAGATCCGTGGTCTGGTAGAGCAGACCAACTCTGCCCTGCTCAATGAAAACGCCAACAAAGACAGTAAAGTGATCCCGACCCAGCGCGACCTGCTGGCCGGCATCGTCGCCAAACACTATGCCCGTCAGCATCTGCTGCCGCGCGACGTAGTCTCGGCGCACGAGCGCGGCGAAATTCACTACCACGATCTCGACTATTCGCCGTTCTTCCCGATGTTCAACTGCATGCTGATCGACCTGAAAGGCATGTTGACCCACGGTTTTAAAATGGGTAACGCAGAGATTGAACCGCCAAAATCCATCTCCACCGCCACCGCGGTCACGGCGCAGATCATCGCCCAGGTCGCCAGCCATATTTATGGCGGCACCACCATTAACCGCATTGATGAAGTGCTGGCCCCGTTCGTGACGGCAAGCTTCAACAAGCACCGTAAAACGGCCGAAGAGTGGCAGATCCCGGACGCTGACGGCTACGCGCACTCCCGTACCGAGAAAGAGTGCTACGATGCCTTCCAGTCGCTGGAATATGAGGTGAACACGCTGCACACCGCCAACGGCCAGACGCCGTTTGTGACCTTCGGCTTTGGCCTGGGCACCAGCTGGGAATCACGCCTGATCCAGCAGTCGATCCTTCGCAACCGTATTTCCGGCCTCGGCAAGAACCGCAAAACGGCGGTGTTCCCGAAACTGGTGTTCGCCATCCGCGACGGCCTGAACCACAAGTTTGGCGATCCGAACTACGACATCAAACAGCTGGCGCTGGAGTGCGCGAGCAAGCGCATGTATCCGGACATCCTGAACTACGACCAGGTTGTGAAAGTTACCGGTTCGTTTAAAACGCCAATGGGCTGCCGCAGCTTCCTCGGCGTGTATGAAGATGAAAACGGCGAGCAGATCCATGACGGGCGCAATAACCTGGGCGTCATCAGCCTGAACCTGCCGCGCATCGCGCTGGAAGCGAAAGGCAACGAAGACGCCTTCTGGGCGCTGCTGGACGAGCGCCTGCAGCTGGCGCGTAAGGCGCTGATGACCCGTATCGCCCGTCTGGAAGGGGTGAAAGCCCGCGTCGCGCCGATCCTCTATATGGAAGGGGCCTGCGGCGTGCGCCTGAAGGCGGACGATGACGTATCCGAGATCTTCAAAAACGGTCGCGCGTCCATTTCGCTGGGCTACATCGGCATTCACGAAACCATCAACGCGCTGTTTGGCGACACGCACATGTACGACAGCGAAGCCCTGCGCGAAAAAGGGATCGCCATCGTTCAGCGCCTGCGCGACGCGGTAGACCAGTGGAAAGAGGAAACCGGCTACGGGTTTAGCCTCTACAGCACGCCGAGCGAGAACCTGTGCGACCGCTTCTGCCGTCTGGACACCGCCGAGTTCGGCATTGTGGAGGGCGTGACCGACAAAGGGTACTACACCAACAGCTTCCACCTCGACGTCGAGAAGAAGGTCAACCCGTACGACAAGATCGACTTCGAAGCGGCGTATCCGCCGATCGCCAGCGGCGGCTTCATCTGCTACGGCGAGTACCCGAACATTCAGCACAACCTGAAGGCGCTGGAGGACGTGTGGGATTACAGCTACCAGCACGTGCCGTATTACGGGACCAACACGCCCATCGACGAATGCTACGAATGCGGCTTTACCGGTGAGTTTGAATGTACCAGTAAAGGCTTCACCTGCCCGAAATGCGGCAACCACGATGCTGCTCGCGTCTCCGTGACCCGTCGCGTGTGCGGTTATCTCGGTAGCCCGGACGCGCGTCCGTTTAACGCCGGCAAGCAGGAAGAGGTGAAGCGTCGCGTCAAGCATTTGGGGAATGGGCAGATCGGTTAATCCTCAGCCACGTTAATGCCCGGTGGCGCTGCGATTACCGGGCCTACGGACCGCTCTCTTTTGTAGGCCGGGTAAGCGCAGCGCCACCCGGCGTGGTTATTCGCTATGAACTATCACCAGTACTACCCTGTCGACATCGTCAACGGCCCCGGCACCCGCTGCACCCTGTTCGTTTCAGGCTGCGTCCACGAATGCCCCGGCTGCTACAACAAAAGCACCTGGCGCCTGAACTCCGGCATGCCGTTCACCGCGGAGATGGAAGATAAAATCATCAGCGACCTGAACGACACGCGCATCAAACGCCAGGGGGTTTCGCTCTCCGGCGGCGATCCGCTGCACCCGCAAAACGTGCCGGATATCCTGAAGCTGGTGAAGCGCATTCGTGCAGAGTGTGCGGGAAAAGATATCTGGGTCTGGACAGGCTACAGGCTGGATGAACTGAATACGCAGCAGATGGAAGTGGTGGATCTGATTAACGTGCTGGTCGACGGCAAGTTCGTGCAGGATTTAAAAGACCCGTCTTTGATCTGGCGCGGCAGCAGTAACCAGGTTGTACATCATTTGCGTTGATCAAAGGCGGATGTTATCCATCCGCCCTTACCTCAAAACCGACTCAAACTCTCCATCGCCACCGCCTTAAACCCGGCAAAATCTCCGCAGCTAGAAAGCCTCGACATCGCCCGCTCGCGCAGGAAGGTGACGAAGATATCGTAAATCGCCATCGCCTCTTCGTACTCGCTTTTGCTGATGGCGAGCAGGAAGATGACGTGCGCGGTTTCGTCGCCCCACTGAACGCCGTGCGGGGCGAGCACGGTGTAGACCACCGTTTTCTGCGCCAGCAGGCCGAGGGAGTGCGGGAGCGCAATGCCGTCGCCGAGCATGGTGCTGACGATGGCTTCACGCTCAACAACCGAATCCAGAAACTCCGCGCCGACAAAGCCTTCTGCTTCAAGCTGTTCACACAGCTCGCGGAACAGCGTCTGCTGATCGATTGGCTTGTCGATAATGCGGAAATGGGCCGCGTCGAAGTATTTATCCAGCATCCACGGCCGGGTGCGGTCCACGAGCACCAGTTTGCCAATCTGTTCTAACTGATAGTCGGTCGGGAACGGGGCGATCGTTACTACCGGTTTCGACTTTTCGCTGACGCGTGCGGTGGCTATCACAAAGTCTTCGCCAATGGTTTCCGCAACCTCGTACTCGCGCAGGGTGAGCGTGCGCGTCACCTCAATCTGCGGATATTTACGCTGCAGCACCGCCTCAATCATGCGGACCATCGCGTTACCGGCGTCGCATACCAGCAGCACGCGCGGCTGGCGCTGGTAGCCGATGTTGTAGTGGCGCTCCAGCCCGACGCCAATGTGCAGCACCAGGAAGCCAATCTCGTTTTCGCTGATCGCATACGGCGTGTATTTGCCCCAGCTCGACACCGCCGCCAGCGTCATGTCCCACGCCATCGGGTAGTGCTGCTTGATGTTATCCAGCAGCGGATTGGGGATCATGATTTGATACCGCACGCGGGTGATCATGGTTTTGATGTGCGTGAGCAGATCCGCGTGCAGCTGTTCGTCGCTGAGCAGGTTGTAGTTATAGTGAGTGTTGATATAGCGCAGGATGTAGTTGACCAGCGCCTCGTCGTCGTCGGCGTTAATGGCGCTGGGCGCGATCTCCTGAATCTGCCGCGCCGCAATGTGCACGCACAGCCAGCTCTCCTCCGACGGCGAAAGCGCCTTGCCCGCCAGCTGCTGGATGGTGACGGCGATATCCTTAGCCGCCTCGCGCACGTTCTCTTCCACGTCTTCGGCGTGGAATTCCGGCAGCGGATAGCCCTCGCTGATGCGCCGTACCGACACCGCGCAGTACAGGCGCAGGAACAGCTCGCCTTCATCGGTCAGGCGAATGTGGTGACGCGTCAGGGCGTCGTGCAGCACCGGCACCATCTTCTCCGCCACGCCCGCATTTAGCGCCACGTCGGTCACCAGCGGGTTCAGGCTGTCCTGCTGCGCCAGCTCCCAGAGCAGATCGGTCAGGCACGCGCGGGTCGACATCTCGCTGCCAAACAGCTTCATGCCGTGGCGCGGACGCGTTTCCAGCGTCAGGTTGTAACGATGAAACCACTCGCGCACCTCCGCCATGTCACTTTGCAGCGTGGCGCGGCTGATAAACCACTCGTCCGCCAGATCCTCCAGCTTAAGAGAAAATGCCGAGGTCAAAAAACGTACCACCAGATAATGCACCCGCTCCGGCCCGGTGCGGGGGATACGCAGCGCGCGCGGGTGGGATGCCTGCAGCTGCTGGTAGCGCTGGGCATCATCTATTTTGAGCTGGTAGCCATTGCCCCTGCTCAAGATAAACTGCGCGCCGTGGCTTGCCAGCAGCGCGTTCAGGGCGGTGATATCGGCACGGACGGTTCGCGTGGAAACCGACAGCCGCTGCGCCAGTTCGTCCTGCGGCAGCGTCTCGTTTTGCAACAGTTCGAAAAGTTGCGCTAAACGTTGGTTCGGAAATCGCACGTCGTTGTCCTCTTACGGCTTAAGGTGAAATGACCATCTGGGATGGGCTGCCGACCGGGGTATAGTCCGGTTCGAAGCTCAATTTCCCGTCCTGCGCCACGCGGAAACGGGTAATGTTGTCGCTGCGCTGGTTCATGACGTACAGCCAGCGTCCCTGCTTATCGAGCGTCAGGGTGCGGGGATAATCACCACGCGTCCACACGTCATCCTGATGCGTCAGCGTGCCCTCCGTCGTTACGGTAAAGTGCCCGATGCTGTTATGCAAACGGTTAGCCACATACAGCTGTTTGCCGTCTGCGCTTAACGCCAGACCGGCAGCAAAGCTGGTGCCTTTGTAACCTTCAGGCAGGGCTGAAATTGTTTTGCCCTCTTTTAAGGTGCCGTTGGCGTTCACGGTATACCGGGTGAGCGTAGACGCCTCTTCGTTAATCAGCCACAGGGCATCGCCCTTTGGCGTAAAGACAAAGTGGCGCGGCCCGGCCCCTTTTGAGGAGGCGCTGATAAACGGCGGATCGTTCGGCGTCAGCTTTCCTGTCCGATCGTCAAAGCGGTACTGATAGATGCGATCCAGCCCAAGATCGGTCGAAAACACGTATTTCCCGCTCGGATCGGCGGCGATCATGTGCGCATGCGGGCCGTTATGATCGCTGATCGCGAAACTGCCCTCGACGGCAGCTTCCGGCTTCGCCGCGCCCGGTTCGCCTTGATCCTGACGTTTGTCCGTGGCGTCACCCAGGCTGCCGTCTGCGTTGACGGGTAAAATGGCAATCGATCCGCTGACGTAGTTCGCCACCAGAAGATGCTTGCCGTTCGGCGTCAGGGAGAGATACACCGGCCCCGCACCGCCGGAGGCCACCTGATTCAGCTCGCTCAGCTCACCGTTATCGCCGACGCGCAGCGCCTGCACCACGCCCTGCTCCACTTCGCTTGCCAGATACAGCGTTCTGCCGTCCCGTGAAAGGGTCAACTGCGCCGCATTCGGCAGTTTGCTCACCAGCGTTTTATCTTTCAGCGCGCCGGTTTGCGGGTTAACAGTAAAACGGTACAGCCCTTCACCGTTCGGATTATAGGTGCCCACCCAGGCGTATTGCGTCTGGGCGACAGCGGCGGTGGCGAACATTGAGAGTGAAGCGACAAGCAGGGTACGGGTGTGCATGGTGGCTCCTTCAGGTGTGTGCGGTTTAGTTTTATTTAACCAGCTTCTTCGTCATCGCCAGCAGCGTACGCACGTCTTCCGGACGCGTATCGCCGCTGGCTTTATCGATAATCGAGCTGTAGATATGCGGGACGATCTTGCTCACGCCCGCGTCGAGGGCGATCTGCAGGATCTCCTCATAGTTTTCCAGATCGATACCTCCGGTCGGCTCCAGCCAGAAGTCGTGGCGGGCGCAGGCTTCCGCTACCGCCTTGTACTCGTCACGGCACTTGAGGCCGCCCATCGGGAAGTATTTGATGGAGCTGCCGCCGAAATCTTTCAGCAGGGCAATCGCGGTTTCAACCGGCACGATACCGTCCGGCGCTTTGCTGCTCAGCGGGCCGGTGGAGATTTTTACCATGCCGACGGTGCCGGTCGGAGAGACCAGACCGTTGACCACGGACTCATTCTGCCCCAGCAGCGCGCGGCTGGTGGCCACGCCGGTGAAAACCTGGTTAACGTGCTGCGGCTGTACCTGACGGGAGATTTCACTCACCATCGCCGACTGGTTCGGGTCGCCCGCGCCCAGCCCAACAGACAGCGCGTTATCAATCAGCTTCGCGTATTCGCGCATATCGGCAACAGCGCTCGCCACGTCCGGGTAGTTTTTGGAGAGCACGCCCACCAGCACGTGGCCTTCCGCCGCCTCGTAGATGGCGCTGGCGTTGGCCTTCGACCCTGCCAGCACGTTCAGACAGACGCGGTCACGGTAAAAGTTGGGGGTCAGTTTCATGCGTTTTTCTCCTGTCCTAACACTTCGCTAATGCGGCGGTACACGATGTTCAGTTGGTCAGCATTCACGCTGCGCACGTCCGCTTCGATTATCCCTTCGTTGGCCTTGTAGCCACGGAAGTAAATGGCGTATTCGCCCTGCTTCAGCTTCGCCACCAGATCGCCCGTGCCGACGCCGGTCGTGACTTCGTCGAACTTAATCTCGGTGCGGGCAATATCGCGACCGGCGCTGTCCCAGACCACGCGCGCGGTCACACCGTTCAGGGTATTGAGCGCCTCGATAAACGGCGTCATTTTCGCCACCATCTCGGCGCCGCTCTCTTTAGTGGCCGTCAGGTAGTGTTCGATGGCGCAGGTCAGGCCGAGAATGCCCTCTTTGCCGACCTTCATCGCGCGGCCAATGCCCGCCGTCTGGCGCTTAACCCACTCAACGTACCGGGTTTTGCCGATCACCAGACCGCTGGTTGGGCCTTCGATCGCCTTCGCGCCGCTGTAGATGACCAGGTCCGCGCCAGAACGGTAGTACGCGTGCAGGTCTTCTTCCGCCGCGGCATCCACGATGAGCGGCAAGTCGTGTTTACGTGCGACAACCGCCGCCTGCTCGACGCTGAGCATGCTTTTCTGCACGCAGTGGTGAGATTTGATGTACATGATCGCCGCCGTGCGCGGGGTAATCGCCGCCGCCAGCTGATCGGCGGAACATTCGTTGGCGTAGCCCGCTTCCACCAGCCTGCCGCCGCCCAGCGCCACCATGGTGCCCACCGGCGCGCCGAAGTTCACGTTGTGGCCTTTCGGCAGGACGATCTCGTTGTTCTCAATCGGGGTGACGTGCAGGTTTTCCAGCAGCCAGTCGCTGTCTTTTACCAGCACCGCGGCCACGGACTGGGCAATGCCCGCCGACGCGCAGGAAACCACCGTCGCCCCTTCCACGTCCAGCAGCTTCGCGATGTATTCCCCGGTTTTATTGACCAGATCCTTCATCTCGAAATAGTGATTCATGCCGTCCATCGCCGCCTGTACCACCTCCGGACGCGGCGTGGAGACGCCCAGCGCCGTCATGCGGCCAGAGGTGTTGATAACCTGCTTTAAGCGGTACTTCTCATAAATCGAAGGCATGTTCCGTGCTCCCTTGTTCGGTCATGTAGCCCTTGCCCGCGCGGATCGCGGCAAGCGGCACCAGAATGTGTTCAGCCTGCAGGCTGTCGTTTTCGGCATCCGTCAGCACCGTTGGCTGGCGCTTGAGGGTAAATAGCGTCAGATCGGCGTCGAGACCCGGCTGAATGCGGCCCTTGCGCGTCAGGCGCAGGCAGTCGGCGGCGTTCGCGGTGACGCAGTCAATCACCTGCGGAAGTGACATGCCGATGGCGAGAAACTTCGACATCACGCTTGCCAGCGAGCCCACCGGGCCGTTGATGCGGTTGCGGCAGTAGATATCCGAGCTGATGGTGTGCGGCAGAATGCCCATCGCAATGGCGCGTTTCGCCACCTCAAAGCTAAAGCTCGCCGTACCGTGCCCGACGTCCAGGCGCACGCCGCGCTTGAGGGCGGAGGTGATGGAGGCGCGCAGCTCGCCGGACGGCGTAAGAATGCGGTTAGGCTTGCCGTTATAGCAGTGGGTGATAATGTCGCCAGAACTCAGCAGCTCGGCAATCTCGTCAAGGTTCGGCGGGTTGTTGCCAATATGAACCATCAGCGGCAGGTCGCCGTTCTCTTTCTGAATGGCTTTGGCGCGCTCCAGCGGCGTGATGCCGTTGTCACCGACCACGCTGCTGCTCATGCGCGCCTTCAGGCCGACGATAAAATCAGGGTGGCGCGTCACCGCCTGCTTCACCGCGTCGGCGTCAATATTGGCCATGTTGGCCAGCTCGTTCTGGGCAATCAGCCCCACGCGGGAGATGTTCAGCAGGGCAAAGACCTCGGTGGAGGCCCTGCGGGTGATGTCATAGAAATCGTCCACATCGTCGGCACCGGTACTGCCCGCGTCCACTACGGTGGTGACGCCGGTGGCAATGCCCACGCTGTCCGGCTCGTCGTGGTAAATCGGGGAATTCGGATAGCAGTGTACGTGGGAGTCAATCCAGCCTGCGCTGACGAACACGTCACCGTTAAGATCAACCGTCTTGCGAGCGGGAGCGTCAATGTCGCCCGTCGCGGCAATCTTCCCGTCCTGAATCGCGATATCGGTCAGGGTATCGTCGGCGAGGCGCGCGCGGCGCAGGAGTAAATCAAACATGAGGATCTCCTGAAAAGGCGGGCGCCGGAGCGCCCGCGGGTATTAAAGGGCGACCGGGAACAGCCAGCCCAGAATCATCGCGCCGAGGATAGCGCCACCGGTAATCGGCTTCTGCCAGATGTAGAACAGCAGCGCACCCACCAGCGAACCGACGCCGATTGGAATGGAGGCGGTCATGGCGCTGAGAATAATCAGCGGCCCGAGGAAGCGGCCGGAGGCGTTGCCCGCGCCCATCATCACGTCTGCGCCGTAGGTGGAGTTGCTCTGGTTGATAGTGAACTTACGCGCCAGGATGATGACGTAGCCAATCGCCAGGCCAATCACCAGGCCGGTGATCAGCGAAGCAATGAAGTTGGTCACCGGGAACATGATCCCCGCGCCCAGCAGCAGCGCCGGAACGCCAAGGCCCACGCCGGTCTGGATCGCGCCGCCGATGTCGAGAATACCAACCAGCGACCCTTCGATAATACGGGCGAACAGGAAGCTCGCGCCAAACGCCGCCACCGCGCCGTAAACGCCGGTATCAATGCCCGCTTTCAGCATCGCCACGAAGGCCACTTCGTTAAACGCGCCGATGCCGTAGAGGTAGTACATGTGCGTCCCGGCAAACACGCCGGAGGAGAGCAGGCCAACGAAGATCGGGAACGACCAGTCGGCATACCAAAAACCTTTATTCTGTTCCATGTAGAGGCTCCTGTTATTTACCGCTGAGCGAGTTGTGGATCATGTCGAGCCAGTTCGGCACGGTCAGATGGAAGGATTCAATCATCTTCATGTCGAAGCCGCGGAAGAAGCCGCTCAGCACGAAGAGCAGGACGATAGCCGCCATCATCACTTTGGTGACGTGGTTCCAGCCGCTCTCTTCTACGCCTTTACCGATCAGGATCCCCAGCACCAGGCCCGGTACGGCGTTCCCCATAATCAGCTGCGCCGCGCCGCCAAAAATGGTGGCCCAGAAGCCCGATTTTTTACCCGCATCGATAGCCGCCAGCCAGAAGATCACCGGCATCACGGTGTTCACCAGCAGGTTTGCCGCCGGCACCAGCACCTTCACGGCGGTGACCTGAAGGGCAGCCGGCACGGAGGAGGCGGTAAGGTTAAGGAAGGTCACGACAATCATGCCGATCAGGCCGCAGGCAATCGCCATTTTGCGCGGGTCGTGCAGCGTTTCGCCGACGTTACGGTTTTTGATCATCAGTGCAGCAGCACCCCAGTTCGGGATGATGCGGTGGTCAACGTCCTGTGTGAAGGCACCTGCGGCCACGGAAGAGGCCCAGGCGTTAAAGAAGAAACCTAACCCAAAGGAGAAGTGGGACGCCGGATCCCCTTCACAGGAGTTCAGTTCCCCCAACGTACGAAACGCGCCCATACCCTGAGTGGTAGGCGCATGAAACATGCGTGCAGCCCCGGCTCCGACACCGACGCCAACCAGGCCGCCAATGATGAGCGATTTTATTAATATAATTAAGAACATCAGTCTGCCCTTTTATGAATAATCAGCGTTGCGTGACGAAATCCACCTGGTCAAGATTGATAGCGGTCACGTTGACGGTCACATCCAGCTCCACGCTGTAGGTGCGTCTTTCCCGGCGCAGAAAGAAGAACAGAAACGCTTCTTTACGCACCGCTTCTTGCGCCTGAACGACCTGCACATCCTGTGGCTCAATACGCAGTAAGATATGCGGTGAGGCTTTCATCACCGCGGCCTGAACGTGGTTGAGCGCGTCGGCAAAGGCGCGCGCTTTGGCGTCGCCTTTGCCCTTCACTCTTACCGTGGTTGTGAACTGTTCTTTCATGCTTATGCGCCGTATTTTTTCTGCCACGCCTGCACCAGACGCTCGCCCAGCTCTTCTTTATCCATAAAGCCAAAGCCCAGCACGTTGCAGCCTTCGTTGATGGCGGTCACGCCCTCTTCCACGGAACGCATGCCGTATTTGGCCTTGTAGCCGTATTTGGTCTGGGCGGTGATGGCACCCGCGCCGCCGCTGCCGCAAAAGGAAATACCGAAGGTGGCGTTTTCCGCTTTCATCATGTCGCCGAGCTTCATGTCTGCCGCCACGCCCGGTACGACAACCGCGCGTCCACCTGCTTTTTCCACACCGGCAGCCACTTTCTGACCTTTACCCAGGCGATCGCCAATCACGACTGTAATCTGTTCCATGTGTTGCTCCTTAAAGGTTGTCTTTCGCGACTTCAAAGTGAACGGAGAGCAGCCAGGCCTCTTCATCAGGAAGGTTGCCAAACTGCGCGACCACTTCACGGGCAAGCCGCATTGAATCCGGTGAAATTTCGTCAAACAGCTCTGCTTCAACCTCCGGCAGCGGCTCGCCGGTCACGGACCGGTGCGCCATGGCGCGCACGTGGGAGGTGAGCATCTGCTCCTGTACCGCATTGGGGTAGATGTTGTTCCGGGACAGCAGGGCATAAACCTGCTGCAGCATGGTGTTTGCGAGCTGTTCTGTTTGCTCCGCCTGTTCCCCAACGTCGTTCATTACCGCTCCGTTAATCACTGGTCTTACCCCGTTAATGGCTCTGGAATAAAACTAACGTTGGGGGGGAATTGTTTGTAGCGAGTTGTTTTCCACTTCGAAGTGGAAAGGCGAGCCGCGGCAGTGATCTGTGCCACATAAATGCGGTGAATCTGAATTAATGACGGTATTTGCGTGATGAATATCACGTATTCCAGCGGCAAAACGCGCGCCGGGGAAACGAAACGTTCAGGCGTGGTGACGCAAAAATGTGATGGCGATAGGGTTTACTTATTACCGCGTAAAAAAAACGGGGGCCGCTGGCCCCCGCTGGTTGTTTGTCAGATGCGCGATCGGTTAACGGTATTTCTTGTGATACGTATTACGGGTCGTCACAAACTGCTCGGCTGCCGCCTGGGCTTCCTTCACTTTGCCTTCGTTAGCCAGCTTCAGCGCGCCGTCGATCTGGCCGACCAGCACGTCAAAGCCGTGGCGGTAGTCTTTCATCTCTGCGCTGTCTGCCGCTTTGCTTTCCAGCTTCGGAGGCGTCGCTTTTTGTGCGTCCAGCGCCGCTTCACGCATTTTGGTCAGCGCGTCTTTCATTTCCGCCGCATTGTCGGTTTTCTGCACCACCTTCAGGTTTTGACCGAGGATGCCCATGTCGTCTTCAAGATCGGCAGCAAACGCAGAAGAGCCAAGAACCAGCGTTGAAGCCGCGACGATCGCTAACAGATGTTTACGCATTGCTCACTTCCTTTTTTATTATTAACAAAACGCTATCTCTATTGTCCGGCGATTTTCATTTCCGGGAGTAATACAGAACCACACTGTATATTGCTGCGTGTTTCAATATCGTTACCGACCGTAACGATATTGCGCCACATATCCTTCAGGTTGCCGGCGATAGTAATTTCGCTCACCGGATACTGGATTTCGCCGTTTTCCACCCAGAAGCCCGCCGCGCCGCGCGAGTAGTCTCCGGTGATGCCGCTTACGCCCTGGCCCATCAGCTCGGTGACCACCAGACCGGTGCCCATCTCTTTCAGCATCTGCTCAAAGTTCAGGCCCTGTCCGGCAATACGCCAGTTGTGAATGCCGCCCGCGTGCCCGGTGCTTTTCAGACCCAGCTTGCGCGCGGAGTAGTTGGTCAGCAGCCACTGGGTCAGAATGCCGTCTTTAACGATATCGCGACGTTCGGTGCGCACGCCTTCGCTGTCGAACGGCGTGGAGGCAAGCCCCTTCAGCAGATGCGGATGCTCTTCGATGGTCAGCCATTCCGGCAGGATCTGCTTGCCCAGCGAGTCGAGCAGGAAGGTCGACTTACGGTAAACGGAGCCGCCCGCAATCGCGCCTACCAGATGGCCAAACAGACCGGTCGCCACTTCGTTGGCAAAGATAACCGGCGCTTTCATGGTGGAGAGTTTACGCGGCGACAGGCGAGACAGCGTACGTTCGGCACACTCTTTACCCACCCACTCAGGAGACTGCAAATCCCCCAGCGCGCGGCCAATGGTGTAGGCGTAGTCACGCTCCATGTCACCGTTTTCTTCGGCGATGACGCAGCTGGAGAGCGAGTGGCGGGTAGAGCAGTAGCCCTGCAGCATGCCGTGGCTGTTGCCGAAGACTTTGATGCCGTAGTGGCTGTTGAAGCTGCCGCCTTCGGTATTGGTGATGCGCTTATCCGCCTGCAGGGAAGCCTGCTCCGCGCGCGCGGCCAGCTCGATCGCTTCGTCCGGGCTCACTTCCGCAGGGTGGAACAGATCGAGATCCGGCGCGTCAAACGCCAGCAGATCTTTATCCGCCACGCCGGCGTAAGGATCCGGCGAGGTGTAGCGGGCAATATCCAGCGCCGCCTGCACCGTACGGGCAATGGCATCCGGGCTGAGATCGGTGGATGACGCGCTGCCTTTGCGATTCTGGTGATACACCGTGATCCCAAGCGCGCCATCGCTGTTGAATTCTACATTCTCCACTTCACCATAGCGGGTACTCACGCTGATGCCGGTGGTTTTGCTGACCGCCACTTCGGCGCCATCTGATTTTTCTGAAGCAAGCATCAGCGCGGTGGAGACGGCTTCTTCAAGAATCTTACGCTGCGCTTCAACTTGTGAGGTTACTTTCATCGCAAATGCCATACTGTAAGAGAGAGTTATCTGAAGTCTAACAGAGAACCGTTTTTCAGTGCGCGTCTTAACTGGTAACATTAGCCTCTTTTTTTAAGGAGCCTGACATGACTAAGCAGCCCGAAGACTGGCTCGACGACGTTCCCGGTGATGACATCGAAGACGAAGATGATGAGATCATCTGGGTCAGTAAAAGTGAAATTAAACGTGACGCCGAAGAGTTAAAACAGCTTGGCGCGGAAATGGTAGAGCTGGGCAAAAACGCGCTGGACAAGATCCCGCTCGACCAGGATCTGCGCGATGCCATTGAACTGGCACAGAAAATCAAAAAAGAAGGCCGTCGTCGCCAGCTTCAGCTTATCGGGAAAATGCTGCGTCAGCGCGACGTCGATCCGATCCGCCAGGCGCTGGACAAGCTGAAAAACCGCCACAACCAGCAGGTTGCGCTGTTTCATAAGCTGGAGCAGATCCGCGATCGTCTGATTGAACAGGGTGATGATGCCGTGCCGGAAGTGCTGAACCTGTGGCCGGATGCCGACCGCCAGCAGCTGCGTTCCTTGATCCGCAACGCGAAGAAAGAGAAAGAAGGGAATAAGCCGCCGAAGTCCGCGCGCCTGATTTTCCAGTATCTGCGCGAGCTGTCTGAGAACGAAGAGTAATTCGTTCCCCTCACCCCTGTGGGGCGAGGGAGAAAAGAGCGTAGGCCCGGTAAGCGCGAGCGCCACCGGGCTTTTTTTTTACGCGTCGGCTGCCGCTTCCGCTTTCTTCGCCAGACCGTCCAGCAGCTTCTGATGGATCCCACCGAACCCGCCGTTGCTCATCACCAGAATATGGTCGCCGGGCTGAGCGGCTTTCACCACCATATCCGCGAGCGCATCCACGTCCGCACTCCAGTGCGCAGGCTGAATGCAGGCATCGGCTACTTCAGCCACCTGCCACGGAATATGCTGCGGCTGCAGCAGGAAGACTTCATCGGCACGCCCTAACGACGGCGCCAGATCGTCTTTGCAGATGCCCATCTTCATGGTATTCGAACGCGGTTCCAGCACCGCCAGAATGCGCGCGGTACCGCCGACCTTGCCACGCAGGGCGGCAAGCGTTGCCAGAATGGCCGTTGGGTGGTGCGCGAAATCGTCATACACGGTAACGCCGTGGGCTTCACCGCGCAGTTCCAGACGGCGGCGGGCATTGATAAACGAGCCCAGCGCGTTGGCTGCATCCGCAGGCAGAACGCCGACGTGACGCGCCGCAGCAATGGCCATCAGGCCGTTGTGCATGTTGTGCTCGCCCACCAGGCCCCACTTCACCTCACCCACTTTTTCACCGTCGAGCAGCACTTCCCACTCGGAGGCATCGGCGTTGAGTTTCTTCGCCTGCCAGTGGCCCTGCTCGCCCACCAGCTCCTGCTCGCTCCAGCAGCCCATCGCCAGAGTCTGCTTCAGGTTGATATCGTTCTCCGGCAGGATGATGCGCCCCTGACCCGGAACAATGCGCACCAGATGGTGGAACTGTTTCTGAATCGCTTTCAGATCGTCAAAGATATCCGCGTGGTCGAACTCAAGGTTGTTGAGGATCAGGGTGCGCGGGCAGTAATGCACGAACTTGGAGCGCTTGTCGAAGAACGCGCAGTCGTATTCGTCGGCTTCGATCACGAAGAACGGGCTGTCACCCAGACGCGCAGAAACGTCGAAATTACCCGGTACGCCGCCGATCACGAAGCCCGGCTTGTAGCCGCAGGCTTCGAGGATCCAGGTTGCCATGCCCGCAGTCGTGGTTTTGCCATGAGTACCGGCAACGGCAACCACCCAGCGGTCGCGCAGGACGAAGTCATGCAGCCACTGCGGGCCGGACATGAACGGAATATTGCGTTCCAGTACCGCCTCGACGCACGGATTGCCGCGGGTCATCGCGTTACCAACGATCACCAGGTCCGGCTCGGGATCCAGCTGGCTGGCATCGTAGCCCTGAATTAAAGAGATGCCCTGTTTTTCCAGAAGTGTGCTCATTGGCGGATACACATTGGCGTCCGAACCTGTCACTTCATGGCCCAGCGAGCGCGCCAGCATTGCCAGTCCGCCCATGAAAGTGCCACAAATCCCCAATATATGAATGCGCATACGTCACTATCCTTCTTCAATGTGGCGCACATTTTACTCACATGTTAGCGGCTGTGAAACGCATTTCAGGTAAATCCGTATGTTGCTGGCGCGATTCACCTCTGCGCTACTATTTGAATATTTGTTAAGATTGTTGGGCTTTAGTCGTTTTAGTGAACATACAATCGCTCTACTCACAAAGATGCAGGGAAAGTGTTATGAAAACGTTAGGTGAATTTATTGTCGAAAAGCAGCACGAGTTCTCTCATGCTACCGGTGAACTCACTGCTTTGCTGTCGGCAATAAAGCTGGGCGCTAAGATCATCCACCGCGATATCAACAAGGCCGGTCTGGTCGATATCCTGGGTGCCAGCGGTGCCGAGAACGTTCAGGGCGAGGTTCAACAGAAACTCGATCTGTTCGCAAATGAAAAACTGAAAGCTGCACTGCGCGCGCGCGACATCGTTGCGGGTATCGCCTCTGAAGAAGAAGATGAAATTGTTGTTTTCGAAGGGTGTGAACACGCTAAATACGTTGTTCTGATGGATCCGCTCGACGGTTCCTCAAACATCGACGTTAACGTTTCTGTCGGTACCATTTTCTCCATCTATCGCCGCGTCACGCCTGTTGGCACGCCGGTGACCGAAGAAGATTTCCTGCAGCCTGGCATTAATCAGGTTGCTGCCGGTTACGTCGTTTATGGCTCCTCCACCATGCTGGTGTATACCACCGGATGTGGGGTTCACGCCTTTACGTACGATCCTTCACTGGGCGTTTTCTGCCTGAGCCAGGAACGCATGCGCTTCCCGGAAAAGGGCAACACCTACTCCATCAACGAAGGCAACTACATCCGATTCCCGAACGGCGTGAAGAAGTACATTAAATTCTGCCAGGAAGAAGATAAAGCGACCCAGCGCCCTTACACGTCCCGCTATATTGGCTCTCTGGTCGCTGATTTCCACCGTAACCTGCTGAAAGGCGGTATCTACCTCTACCCAAGCACCGCCAGCCATCCGGACGGGAAACTGCGTCTGCTGTACGAGTGCAACCCGATGGCATTCCTCGCCGAACAGGCGGGCGGCAAGGCGAGCGACGGTAAAGAGCGTATTCTGGATATCGTGCCGGAAAGTCTTCACCAGCGCCGTTCATTCTTCGTCGGCAACAACCACATGGTTGAAGACGTTGAACGTTTTATCCGTGAGTACCCGGACGCGTAATATCTCTCTTCAGGGGAGCCGTTCTGGCTCCCCTGTCATTTATATATTTTACCGTATAAGTGTTTATAAAAAACATGCTTTAATATTCACCACTGCTCCTGCATTATTTCCATAACAGTTTGACAGATATTTCGTGGAGCAGAATCGCAATGAACAATTATTCCCGTGCTAATACCGGCATTGATTTAAATCTTATCCCTGTATTTATTGAAATCGTCCGCTGCGGCAGCATGGCAAAAGCCTCTTTGCGTCTGGAGATGTCACGCCCCGCGGTAAGTCTGGCCTTAAAGCGTTTTAATCAACTCTTTGATGAACCATTATTTTTCCGAAAAGGTTTATATCTTGAACCGACGGAAAAAGCGTTAGCCTTAACCAGCTCGCTGGAAATATTAATGGGTGAAATTCACGATAATATTGCGGCAATTAATTCCGGGAAAAATAAAACCCCGGCACAGAACGTACCGGGGTTGAGTAATATTATGCAGCGGTCTGAGTCGTCACTTTGAATGATGACATCGCTTCCATCAGCTGACGCGACTGCTCCTCAAGGGAGCGGGTCGCGGCGGAGGATTGCTGCACCAGCGCAGCATTCTGCTGCGCGGTTTCGTCCATCTGATTCACCGCAATATTCACCTGCTCAATGCCGCGGCTTTGCTCCTGGGACGCGGTCGCAATCTCACGCATCAGTTTGGTCATGCGCAGCACTTCTGTTGCGATCTCATCCATCGTTTCGCCAGCCTGCTGAGCCAGCTCGCTGCCCTCGTTAACGTGGGTCTGCGAATCACTGATAAGCGATCGGATCTCTTTCGCCGCGTCGGCGCTACGGCTGGCAAGGTTTCGCACCTCGCCCGCGACGACGGCAAAACCACGCCCTTGCTCGCCCGCACGCGCCGCTTCCACGGAGGCGTTAAGCGCCAGAATATTGGTCTGGAAGGCAATACCGTCGATCACGCTCAGGATGTCGGCGATGCGCGCCGAGCTGCCGGAGATATCGCGCATTTTTTCAATCACGTAGCAGACCATTTCGCTGCCGTGATCGGCCGTATCGGACACCGACTTCGCCAGCTGGTGCGCCTGCTCGGCGTTATCCGCGTTGAGTTTCACCGTCGCGGTGATTTGTTCCATGCTGGCCGCCGTCTGCTCCAGCGACGTGGCGGTGGATTCTGTACGCTCGGCAAGATCGCGGTTTCCCAGGGTCAGTTCGCGGCTGCCGGTGTCAATTTGCGAGCTGGCATCGCGTACCCGCATTACCGAGTTCATCAGCGACTGTCGCATCTCCTCTATCACCGCGTTGAGGCGGTTAAACTCCTGACTCGCGGGCGCGGCAAGCGTATGGGTTAAATCCCCCGCCGCCACGTTCTCCAGCTGAGCAATGGAGGCCGAGAGCGGCTGGAGCAGCATATGGCGCAGCACCAGCCACGCGAGCACGATAATGCCCGCCGTCAGCAGCGCTGCGACGATAATCAGGATCAGCACGCGGGTTTTACTCGCCTGCACGGCACTCACTTCCGCCTGACCACGCGCTTCGCTCCATTTCTGAAACGCCTGCATATCGTTATCAAACTGTTTTGCCACCGGGATCAGCGTCTTCTCCAGCAGATCGTAATACCCGTCCGCGCTCTGGTCATTCAGGGTTTTCAGCATCGGGTTGATCCCCTGCTGGCTATACATCGCCAGGCTGGCCGCCACTTTATCGAGCAGCTGTTGCCCCTGCTCGTCAGCCACGCCGCCGTCGATCACGCCTTTCAGCGTTTTCTGGGCCAGGGCAACTTCCTGATTGATGTTTTTTACCGCTTTGGCCGCATCGTCCAGCATGCCGATTTCCATCATGCGGACGGCCTGGCCCGCCTCATTGCGGGCGCGCAGGATCAGCGTATAGCCTGAATTTAGCTGCACCATCTGCTCACCCTGAAGGTGATTAATGCGCTGAAGCGAAGAAGAACTCTGTGTGAGGGCATAAATGCCAATGCCGCTGACAATCAGCAGCAGAAGGGTCATAACGGCCAGTAAAGAGAGCAAGCCGGTACGAATCGATAGCGTTTTAAGCATGATATTATTTCCGGTAGCGAGATATTTCTGGGCATAAAAAAAGAGTATCGGCCGCTACCGGAAAATGTTTAGACTTTAAGCAAATTCAGCGTGTTATCGCTCTGTTACCGATGTGTTTACGCGGGTAACAGGTGAGCTTTGACGGTTCTCCCAGAGCACCGTCAGGCCACGCTGCAGGGCAATAAAAATAAACAGCAGAATGCCGATGGCGATCTTCGTCCACCAGGAGCTGAGCGTGCCGTCAAAGTTGATATAGGTTTGTATCAGCCCCTGAATCGCCACGCCGAACAGCGTCCCCAGCACCGTACCCACGCCGCCGCTAAGCAGCGTACCGCCGATGACCACAGAAGCAATCGCATCCAGCTCAACGCCAACGCCTGCAAGGGCATAGCCCGCCTGGGTATACACCGAGAAGACGATACCCGCCAGCGTCGCCAGGCCTGTCGAGAGCATATAGATGCGGATGGTAGTGCTGCGGGTCGAGATCCCCATCAGGTTTGCCGACGTAGCGTTACCGCCGATGGCGTAAACCTGATTGCCAAACCGGGTACGGTGGGCGAGGAAGATGCCGATCACCACAACGCCCAGCATCAGCAGCCCCATCGCGCTCAGACGACCGCCGCCGGGAATTTTCCACGCCAGGCTGGAGAGCGTGTCGTACACCGGATGGTTAATCGGGATCGACTCTTCCGACACCAGGTAGCTGACCCCACGGAGGAAGAACATCCCCGCGAGGGTAATGATAAACGCCGGGATTTTCAGCGCGTCGATCAGCAGCCCCATAAAGGCACCAAACGCGCAGCCCATCGCCAGCACCAGCGGAAACGCCACCAGCGGAGAGATCCCCCAGAAGCCGATCGCCTTCGCGAGGAACACGCCCGTAAACGCGATCACCGAGCCGACGGAGAGATCGATCCCGCCGGAGAGGATCACAAAGGTCATCCCGACGGCGATAATGCCTAAAAAAGCGTTATCGGTCAGTATATTGCAGATCACACGCGTGGAGGCGAAACCGGGAAACTGGGTGAGGCAGTAGAGATACCCCAGCACAAACACGCCCAGCGTGATCATTAGCGGTAAATTACGTTTTATCATGGCCACGGATCCCCTTAATGATGCTGACAAAGCGCGGCGACTGGACGATCAGCACGCAGAGCACGACCACCGCTTTCACCACCTGATTGAGTTCCGGCTGAAAACCGGAGAGCAGGATCCCGGTGTTCATGCCCTGAATAATCAGCGCGCCGATCACCGAGAGCAGCAGGTTAAAGCGCCCGCCCATCAGCGACCCGCCGCCGATGACCACCGCCAGGATCGCATCCAGCTCCAGCCAGAGCCCGGCGTTGTTGGCATCGGCCCCGCGAATATCAGCGGCGACGATGACTCCGGCGATGGCGGCGCAGATACCGCTCAGCACGTAGGTCAGCATCACCATCAGCCGGGTGTTGACCCCGGCGTTGCGCGCGGCGCGGATGTTGATCCCGACGGCCTCAATGAACATGCCCAGTGCCGTTTTGCGGGTGAAAAGCCAAAAGACAACGAGCGTGGCCAGGGCAATAATCACCGGCGTCGGGAAGAACAGAAGGTTGCCGCTACCGAGCCACGCCAGGCTCGGTGAGTTGAAGGTAACAATCTGGCCGGAGGTAATCAGCTGCGCCACCCCACGCCCGGCCACCATTAAGATAAGCGTGGCGACAAAGGGCTGGATTTTCAGCACCGCCACCAGAATGCCGTTCCATAATCCGGCCAGCACGCCGGTGCCTAAGGCCGCCAGCAGTACCACCGGCAGGCTATGCCCGGCCACGGTCATGGAGGCTGCAGTGGCCCCGGCGATAGCCATCACCGCGCCGACGGAGAGATCAATCCCGCCGGTGGCAATGACCAGCGTCATCCCGATGGCCAGCAGCGCCACGGGCGCAGCACGGTTCAGAATGTCTATCGGGCTGCCAAACAGGCGACCATCCTGCACGATAATCTGGAAGAAATGCGGTGCGACAAGGCTGTCAACCAGCAGTACCACCAGCAGCGCCGCGATTTGCGGCGTGCCGGTTGGCCAGCTGAAGCGGCGCTTTGACTCACCGGTTTGCGAAAGCGAACGGGACATCACGATTCACTCCTTATGCCGCAATGGCATTCATGATCGCCGGAACGGACAGCTTATCCAGCGGGATCTCTGCCACCTGCTTGCGATCGCGCATGATAATGACGCGATCGGCATAACCTACCAGCTCCTCCAGCTCGGACGAAATGACGAGCAGGGCCAGACCGTCTGCACACAGGGTTTCGATAAGCCGGATAATTTCGGCGTGCGCCCCCACGTCAATGCCGCGGGTCGGTTCGTCGAGGATCAGGAACTGCGGTTTGGTCAGCAGCCAGCGCGACAGCAGCACCTTCTGCTGGTTGCCGCCGGAGAGGAACTCGATCGGCTGTTCCGCGCTCGGGGTGCGGATGCCGAGCTGGCGGATAAAGCGCTCGGCTATGGCGTTTTGCTCTTTACGGGGGATCGGGCGCAGCCAGCCGCGCTGGGCCTGCAGCGCCAGAATGATATTCTCCCGCACCGAGGCCGCGGCAATGATACCGTCCGTTTTCCGATCTTCCGGGCAGAAGCCGACGCCCAGACAGGAGGCCTGATGCGGCGATCGCAGGGTTTGCGGTTTGCCCTTGATCAGCGCGCAGCCGCTGTCCGCGGGCTTGATCCCGAAGATCACCTCGGCGGTCTCGGTCCGGCCGGAGCCCAGCAGGCCCGCCAGGCCGACAATTTCGCCTGGCCGCACCTCAAGGTTAAACGGTGAGATCACTCCTTTTTTGCCGTAATCGCTGAACGCGGCGACCGGCTTCTCGCTCAGCAGCGTGCGCCCTGCGCGCTGGAGGGCGTTGGTCTCCAGCTCGCGGCCAAGCATCATTTTTACCAGCTCGATTTGCGGCAGCTCGCGGGTTTTGCGGCAGCCGACAAAGCTGCCGTTGCGCAGCACCGTAATGCGATCGCTCACCTCATACACCTGATCGAGGAAGTGGGTGACGAAGATCAGGCTGACGCCCTGATCGCGCAGCTGGCGCATCAGGGTAAAGAGCATCTCCACTTCCTGGGTATCGAGGCTGGCGGTGGGTTCGTCCAGGATGAGTACCTTCGCGGAGAGATCGATCGCGCGACAGATGGCAACGATCTGCTGCATCGCCACGGAAAAGCGGTTCAGCGGCTCGCGGACGTCGAGGGAGAAGCCGTAGGATTCCATCAGCTTTGTCGCCCGCGCCTCCATCTCTTTGCGGCGCAGCAGGCCAAAGCGTCGCGGCTCACGGCCAATAAACAAATTATCCGCCACCGACATATTCGGCAGCAGGTTCACTTCCTGATAGACCGTCCCGATCCCCAGCTGTTGGGCATGGGCGGTATTTTTTGGCGAAATGGCGTTGCCTTCCAGCCAGATGGTGCCGCGGTCGGCGTGATAAACGCCGGTCAGGGATTTAATCAGCGTCGATTTTCCCGCGCCGTTCTCGCCCAGCAGCGCCATGATCTCCCCACGCCGCAGGCTAAAATCAACGTTATCCAGCGCTTTTACGCCGGGGAAGAATTTGCTCAAGCCCTCTGTGCGGAGGATTTCCTGGTGTTGTTCAGTGGTCATGGTTTCCCCCTGCATCAAGCCGGATGGCGCAGCGCCACCCGGCATGTTCAGACAGGCTTAGTAGCCCATATTTTTCTTCTTCTCTAACTCTTCTTTCGCCGTGTCAGGCAGGTAGAGCGTGGATTTGGTAACCGTCACTTTCTCCGGCATCGTGCCGTCTTTCTTGAATTTCTCCAGCGCGTCGAATGCCGGGCCCGCCATGTTTGGCGTCAGCTCCACGCTGGCGTTGGCTTCGCCGTCAATCATCGCTTTGTAGATATCCGGCACGCCGTCGATAGAGCCGGTGAGGATATCTTTGCCCGGCTTCAGGCCTGCTTCTTTAATTGCCTGAATCGCGCCGATTACCATGTCATCGTTGTGGGCGTAAACCATGCAGATATTCTTGCCGTTGTTTTCAGCCTTAATGAAGCTCTCCATGACCTCTTTACCTTTACTACGGGTAAAGTCGCCGGACTGAGAGCGGATGATCTTGATGTTTGGCGCTTTCGCGATGGCTTCAGCAAAGCCTTTTTTACGGTCGATGGCCACGCTCGCGCCGACGGTGCCCTGCAGCTCAACGACGTTACACGGCTTGCCGTCGACCTGTTTCACCAGCCAGTCGCCAATCAACTGCCCTTCAAGCACGTTGTTAGCGGTGACGGTTGTCATATAAAGGGATTTGTCTTTGACGTCGATGGAACGGTCGAGCAGGAAGACCGGGATCTCAGCGTCTTTCGCTTCCTTCAGGACGGGTTCCCAGCCGGTTGCCACGACGGGTGCAATAAAGATGGCATCCACGCCCTGGGCGATAAAGGAGCGCACGGCTTTGATCTGATTCTCTTGTTTTTGCTGACCATCGGCGATTTTCAGGGTAATGCCGCGTTTCTGAGCTTCGCTTTTCGCCACGTTGGTTTCTGCCGCTCGCCAGCCAGATTCAGAGCCGACCTGCGAAAAACCTACGGTTAAGGGAGCGGCCATCGCCATAGACGACATGGCTGCCGAAACTGCTGTGACCAGGAGTAAGCGCTTCCACATATGAACGTCCTCGTAGGGTGAGTTATTGTTGGTTAAAAGATGTTCTGCGGAATGACTATAGCCCATGAAATATGTAACGAATTGCGTTACATCACACTTCAGAAAAGTGAATAAAACGTTAATCACAAGTTTGTAATCGCTTTCATTTCTCCATGAAAAATGCGGCTGAGTTTATGGATTTTTCTGTCATGGAATCGGTCTGAAAAGTGGGAAGAACGTGGAGAGAAGGCGAAAACAGGCGGAGACATTCAGCGCGAGTTGGCTATAATACCTGCCACTTATTTACCATCCATTTTAAAGGACACCGACATGAGCTTACTCAACGTCCCAGCGGGTAAAGAACTGCCAGAAGACATCTACGTAGTTATCGAAATCCCGGCTAACGCAGATCCGATCAAATACGAAGTGGACAAAGAGAGCGGCGCCCTGTTCGTAGACCGTTTCATGTCTACCGCGATGTTCTATCCGTGCAACTACGGTTACATCAACCATACCCTGTCTCTGGACGGTGACCCGGTTGACGTGCTGGTCCCAACGCCATACCCACTGGAGCCAGGCTCCGTCATTCGCTGCCGTCCAGTTGGCGTGCTGAAAATGACCGACGAATCCGGTGAAGATGCGAAGCTGGTTGCGGTACCGCACACCAAGCTGAGCAAAGAGTACGATCACATCAAAGATGTGAACGACCTGCCAGAGCTGCTGAAAGCGCAGATCACTCACTTCTTCGAGCACTACAAAGACCTCGAAAAAGGCAAGTGGGTTAAAGTTGACGGCTGGGACAACGCAGAAGCAGCGAAAGCGGAAATCATCTCCTCTTTCGAACGCGCTGCTAAGAAGTAATTCTTACTGCCGATTGATGAAAGCCCCGCACGTCGGGGCTTTTTTTGTGGCGGGCGCGCAGCTGGGCCTACAGTGAACATGTAGGCCGGGTAAGCGTAGCGCCACCCGGCAAGAGGCGTAAAAAAACAACGCCACCTCACGGTGGCGCTGTTTTTTTCAGTACTGGTCTCTGTCTAACCAGTTACCGCTTACAATCCGCGTTAACCCTTCGACCGGACGCTGGTAGACATACATCCACGCGCTTCCGTACGGCGTCTGGATCAACTGGCGTGCGTATTCACCGCCCCTGGTGCGCAAGGCATCAAGTTCGGCAAGTGTCGCGTTATCAATACGATAAACTTCACCCTGTACTGTTCCTTCGCCCGGAACCGCGCCTGGATAGTGGCCCAGGCTGTACAACTGGTAGTTCTCGATATCGTAATTCCCCAGTAGCTGGGCATTGGTCATCCAGTGACTGTTGCCTTGCCTGGTTCGTAAACTGCCGTAGACAAATATTCGCATTGCTAAAACTCAAACTGATAGAGCAGATCAAGTGCCTGGTCTACGCCGGACACTGCTTCCAGATATAGCTTAGGCATCAGGCGATAGCGTAACGTGAGTGTTGCCAGTGAGTCAAAGATCCCCACACCATATTTTACCTGCAGACCCGGCAGTACATAGCCGCTGACCACCACCTGCGAGGAGTCACCCACGCCCTGGGTGTCCAGCGCCAGATTGCTTACGCCGAACGTCTCGCCGATTTTACCCACAACCTGCCCACTTTGTGCAACCCCCAGACCCACTAACATCGAGGTCATCGCCGCGCTGTCGCTCTGACCGCTGTCCAGACCTTGTCCACGCAGCAGATAAGAGAGGGCTTCCTGCTGCGACATCGCCGGGTCAGAGAAGATCTCCGCCTTCGGTTCGTCGGCGGAACCGGTAACGCGTACGCCAGCAATAACGTCGTTTTCCGTCGCTTCAGGGTTACGAATCGCTTCGATGTTCAACAGAGGCTGATCCGGTGGACCGGAGAATAGCAGCTCGCCTTTACGGACGATCAGATCCTGACCATACGCATGGAAACGCCCTTCAGGAATATTAATTTGCCCGTTCAGGCCAAGCCCTTGTTTATCCTGCGCCACCTTCAGGTCGCCCGTGAGCCTCGCCTTCAGCCCAAACGCATTCAACCGCACGTTATTCCCCACGTGCACGATAAGATTACTATTAATCGGTATGCCCGCGCTCTTCTGTTCGACAGGTTTCAGATTTTCATTGAGCATAACTTCATCACTTGAGACGCCGACCGCGCTTTCCGGCACGTCGTGAACCACGATGCGCGCCCACGGCACGTCGACGCGTCCGTCAAGCGTGAAGAGGCTTGGCGTGGCTTCAAAGACCACATCAGGCGAGACGTCCAGGCGTACCATCGGCGGTACGGTGATGCGCACCTTGCTGCCTTTCGCGGCAATACGCGCGCGCCAGTTATCGAGCTGGCTCCAGTCCGCGTCGCCGCTCAGGTTGATTTGCCCTTGCTGCGTCAGTACCGAGCCGCTCAGCGTCGAGCTCATGCCGTTGAAATTCATCGCGATCTGGCTGGGCTGCATGTCAAACGGCATAAAGTTGCCGTCAATATCCACGCCGCTAAGCCGCATCTGACCGAACAGCTGCGGGCTTTGCGCGTTGCCGGCCAGGCGCAGGTTAGCGTTCAGCATGCCCTCGGCTTTTTCCCCGCGGGCGAAAATCGGGTTCACCATCGCCAGGTTGAAGTTACGGATGTTCACGTTACCGCCCAGATTACGCCGTCCCTGCGGATCGGTAATCTGGACCTGCCCATCCAACTGGCCGTTGTTGGTCAGGCGGATTGTCCACCCCAGCTGTGCGCGATTGTTATGCAGATCGGCACTCAGGTTCAGAGTATCGAACGCCACCGGAAGGGGCGCGTTGTTGACCTCCTGCGTCACCTTCACGTTACGCCCGGACAGCGTGACGCTGCCCTGCGGCAGCCCCTCTTTGGTGGTATCCCAGGCGACATCGGCTTTTCCGCTGAAGACGCCGCTCGCCTGTGTTGTATCCGGCATAAATGGCTTTAGCATCGCCAGATCGAAGCGGTTGAGGTTGATCTGCGCCCGCCCTTCCGCGCCCGCATCGATGGTCTGCGGCACGCACAGCTCCGCATTCGGATTGGTCCAGCAGTGTGGCCCAATGCTGATCTTCTGCTCGGCGTTGCGGTAGTCCAGGGCGATGGAGCGCGAGAGCGCCAGCGGCCCGACCGGCGTATTGAAACGGGTGTTATCCAGCGTACCTTTCCAGCGCTCCTCTTTGCGGTCAAAGCTGCCGGTGAGGTGAAGCTGGCCGGAGACCGGCTCGCCCTGCACGCGCAGCTGGAGATCGTGCTGCTTCTCGTTCCCTTTGGCATCCAGGGTGACCAGGCTAATGTTCACGTCCGGCTGAGAAATGCGCTCCACGCGCAGGTTCAGGTTACCGCCGATCTGATCGGTGGATTTCACATCCCCTTCCACACGTACTCGGGCAACGCTCAGCTCCTGCCAGCGCAGGTTATTGGCGGTAATGTCCGCCAGCAGCTGCGGCGCGTCTACCGTGCCGCGCACCTTCACGAGTCCTTTCGCCGTGCCGCCAAGCCCCGGCAGGGCGTTATCCAGATTCGGCGCGTCGATGGTGGCGTCCAGATTGAGATCTTTCACCCCCAGCTCGCCTTTGATATCCGCCGTGTTGCGGCCCAGCGCCACGTGCAGCCCTGGGATAACCCACTGCAGATAGCTGTTGCCTTTCACCGAGCCTTCAACGTTAACCTTGTTCTGCTTCACGTTCCCGGTGAGCTTAATTTCCGGCACGTCCATCTGCCACGTACCGCCGTACAGGCTGCCGCGGGTTTTGATCAGGCCATCCAGTTTTGAAGGCCAGTCCGGCACCTCTTTGGCGGTATTAATGCCCGTCAGCTTCAGCTCTCCGCGCCAGCTGATCGCCTGCTGCCAGTCGAGCAGCGCGGTCAGCTCGGTTTTGCCTTCAAGCGCCGCGACGGTCATCTTGTCGAGGTTGACCTGCTGTTCGTTGCCCTTCGCATCCAGCGTAATGTTCGCGGGCGGCACGCCCTGCCCCTTCACCGCGGTGCGGAACGAGAGCGTGTAGTCGGTCATCTTGCCGCTCAGCTTCAGCTTAAGATCATCGGCCTGGAACTGTTTTTCGCCGGTGAACGGCCAGGAAAGCTGCTTGCTGACCACCTCAAGATTGAGCGGCAGCCCGGCTTCCGCCAGCTGGGTTTGCGCGCGCAGGACCATGTCCACCGGGCCGGAGAGATTCACGCCAACATCGAGCTTATCGCGCAGCGCCCCGCCCACCTTGACCTTCACCTTTTCGCCTTTCAGCGGATCGATGTTGAGGGCACTGTTAAGCGTGATGTCCACCGGCCAGTTATCGCGCAGCAGGGCATTCCCTGACGCATTCACCGAGCCCTGGTTGGTGTCGATATCCAGCGCGTCGAGCTTCATGTTGCCGTCAATGCTGCTGACCTTCAGCAGCATATTGTAGACCGTCAGGTCGGTATCGCCCGTCAGACGCAGCTGTTCGCCTTTGAACTCCTCAATGTTGAGGTTCAGCGGCAGGTGAACGTCGGTCATTTCCGGCAGGACAGGCTTCGAGAAGAGATCTTTCAGCGTTTCGCCCAGCGGCTTCTCTTCCGGCTGCGGGTTCTGAATTTTCGGCTCGACGATCTCTTCCTGCGCCACGTCGGCCACCTTCGGCAGCGCGATCAGCAAGCCCTGCAACGACGTGGGCGTCAGGGTCAGGTTTTTCTCCTGCCAGCGCAGGCCGGAGGTGAAATCCATCACGGACACGGTGGTGTCGTCGATTTTGATATTGACGTTATCGAGCGCCACCCGATAGAGCGCGATCGGGTAAGGCGTGGAGAGATTCAGCGGGCCGCTGTCCTCTTCCTCGACCGGCGCAGACTTCGGCATTTTTTTCGAATCTATCGCCACGTTGACGTCTTTAAGCGACAGGTCGTTGACGCAGAGCTTACTGTCACGCAGACAGCCCAGCTTCACCGCGAGATGAAACTCCCCGGCGTTCACCGCCACGCCCGGCTGCTCGTAGCGGATATTCTTCAGACGCAGATCGCGCCAGCCGCCCGTCACCTGACCAATCTCCAGCCCCGGCACCCAGCGGTTCGCGGCGTTAAACAGCAGATGCAGCCCGGTCGTCGTTCCAACCAGAAACGCCACCGTACCGAGCAGCAGCACGATAAAAATCAGCACCCCGAGGCTTATTTTCTTCCATAAACTCATAATTCAGGCCCCAGACCGATGTAAAACTGTAATCCGTGTTCATCTTTGTCGCCGACAGGCACGGCGAAGTCGAGCTTGATGGGTCCGACTGGCGACTGCCAGCGTACGCCCACGCCCGCGCCGGTTTTAAAGTCGCTGCGGCGGATATCGTTCACCGCTTCACCGCCGTCAACAAACATGGCGCCCCACCACTTTCCGCTGACGTTGTACTGATACTCCAGCGATCCCGTCGCCAGTTTTGACGCACCGGTCAGCTGGCCCTTTTCGTTCTCAGGTGAGATCGATTTGTACTTATACCCACGAATGCTGCGGTCGCCCCCGGCGAAGAAGCGCAGATCCGGCGGAACGCGCTCGAAGTCTCCCGTTTCAATCCAGCCGAGATTGCCGCGCATCACAAAGCGGTGTTTGTCGTACAGCGTGCGGATCCAAACGTTTTGCGCCTGAATCACCGAGAAATCCACGTCGGAGCCCCAGGCGGAGTTGGAATAATCGATCGAGTAGCGCTGTGAGTCGCCCCAGGTCGGCATCAGCCCCCCGCGCGAACGGGTTCGGCTGATCATTACGCCCGGATAAAGCAGCATGGTGGTATTGGTGACGTTGGCCTGGGTAAAGTGGTCCAGGCTCCAGCGCAGGTTAATGGCGCGCTGCCAGCCGCTGGAGAGATCCCAGAAGCGGGAGACCGCAAGCGTCGTGGAGTCCTGCTTGGTGTCGTTTAAATCGGTGCGCTTAAAACCGCCCTGCAGAAGGTAATATTGCTCAAGCGGATTTTTCAGCAGCGGCATTTTGTAGCTGAAATCAAGCTGCTGCTCGGGCGCAGAGAGGCTCAGGCTGGTGGTCAGGCTGTGGCCGTACGAGTTCATCCACGGTTTTTTCCACGAGGTTTTCACGCGTGGTCCGACATCCGTCGAGTAGCCAACACCGGTCTCAATGGTGTTCTCGGTGCGCGGCGAGACAACGCCATGCAGCGGCAACACCTTGGTTTTGCGAGACTTCTCAAATTCCGGTGCGACAACTACGGAGTTAAACCAGCCGGTAGCGGAGAGGCGTCGGTTCAGCTCTCCGAGATCGCTCGACTGGTAGTAATCCCCTTTTTTGAAAGGCACGAGGTTTTGCAGGTACTCTTCGCGAATTTGCGAACCTTCAAACGTCACGTCGCCAAAGCGGTAGCGCTCTCCACTGTCGTAGTCGATATCCCAGAAGGCCTGACGTCTCTCCAGCGCAATGCCCAGCTGGCTTTTATTGAACTGGCTGTCAAAGTAGCCCTTACGCAGGGAAACATTCGTCAGCTCTTTTTTGAAATGGTCGTAGTCACCGTGGTTAAGCACGGTACCGATTTTCGGCCGCGTGCTGAGCAGGTCCAGATAATCCCGGTCGGTACGCGCCCCGCCGCGCAGGATGACGTTCGTACCGCCAATCAGTACCGGCTCACCCGGCGAAACGCGGGCAATAAGGACCTGGCGCCCCTTCTTTGGCGGCGGACGGAGGTCAAAATCAATGGTGGGTTCGTAATACCCCAGCGCTTTCAGCCCTTCACGGATCGCATCATCTACGCGCGCGCGAAAACGCCGGTCCGGCGTCACCTCATCACTCTGGATGGTCGACAACTGCGCACGCACGTTTTTTTGTAGCGCCCCGGATAACCCCTCAACCTGCAAACGGACATTCGCCGCGCTGGCAATCCCGCTTGTCAGCAACACACTGACTAAACATAACTGGCGGATTTTTGTCACGTTTTCTCCTGAATATCCCTGTTTCCACCCTGGAAGCAAATGAAGTGCCGCTCCGCGGCAAAATACGGCCTGTGGCCAAAAACCCGAATCGCGGGTTGAAAATGGGTGTAACACCCAAATATTTCTTATGATTAAATCTAGACTGATTCAGCGCATTTATTGTGTTCAATTAAACGCTTCGTGACAACCTTAACTGAAACATCGCACCCCGGGAGGCCCCATCGTGAGTTTATTCGACAAAAAGCATCTGGTTTCACAAGCTGATGCATTACCGGGACGCAACACCCCTATGCCTGTGGCGACCTTACACGCCGTCAATAACCACTCCATGACCAACGTGCCGGAGGGAATGGAAATCGCCCTGTTCGCCATGGGCTGTTTCTGGGGCGTTGAGCGCCTCTTCTGGCAACTCCCCGGCGTTTACAGCACGGCGGCTGGCTACACGGGCGGTTACACGCCGAATCCTACCTATCGCGAAGTTTGCTCCGGCGAAACCGGGCATGCGGAAGCAGTGCGCGTGGTCTATGACCCTGCGGTAATCAGCTACGAACAGCTGCTGCAGGTCTTCTGGGAGAACCACGACCCGGCGCAGGGCATGCGTCAGGGCAACGACCACGGCACACAGTATCGCTCGGCCATTTATCCGCTCACGCCGGAGCAAGATGCCGCCGCGCGCGCCAGCCTTGAGCGTTTCCAGCAGGCCATGCGTGAAGCGGGCGACACGCGCGAGGTGACGACGGAAATCACAACCGCGAAACCATTCTATTATGCGGAAGACGATCACCAGCAGTATCTGCATAAAAACCCGTACGGCTACTGCGGTATCGGGGGCATCGGCGTCTGCCTGCCGCCACAGCTGGCCTGATTTCCGTTCCAGCGCCACGCGAGCAGCGTGGCGCACACGGCAGTGACAGCGTTGTCTCATAACCTAACCACCACGCGTTGGCCGCTCCCTCCGGCTATCTTCGTCAAAATGTGACCTCTGGCAGATTTACATCTCTTTACGCTATACTACCCGCTGAAATAATCGGCTCAACGCTACGAGCTGGTGTTCAATGTGTTTTCACACAAATGGTATCAACTCCCCTTCTGAGGATCTGGCGAGAAGCCGGATAAACTATGTTAAACAGTATTTTAGTAATACTTTGTCTGATTGCCGTCAGCGCATTTTTCTCGATATCTGAGATCTCGCTGGCCGCGTCCCGTAAAATCAAACTGAAGCTGCTTGCCGATGAAGGCAACATCAATGCCACCCGCATCCTGAAAATGCAGGAAAACCCCGGCATGTTCTTCACCGTGGTGCAGATTGGCCTCAACGCGGTGGCCATACTCGGCGGTATCGTGGGTGATGCGGCGTTTTCTCCGGCGTTTTACAGCCTGTTTGTTAAGTACATGTCCGTTGAACTGGCCGAACAGCTCAGCTTTATCCTCTCCTTCTCGCTGGTAACCGGCTTGTTCATCCTCTTTGCAGACCTGACCCCGAAACGCATCGGTATGATTGCGCCAGAAGCTGTGGCTTTGCGTATCATCAACCCGATGCGCTTCTGTCTGTACGTGTTTCGTCCGCTGGTGTGGTTCTTCAACGGCCTGGCGAACGTGATTTTCCGCATCTTTAAGCTGCCTATGGTGCGTAAAGACGACATCACGTCTGACGACATCTATGCGGTAGTGGAAGCCGGCGCGCTGGCCGGGGTGCTGCGCAAGCAGGAACACGAGCTGATTGAGAACGTGTTCGAACTGGAATCCCGTACCGTACCGTCTTCCATGACGGGCCGTGAAAGCATTATCTGGTTCGATTTACATGAAGATGAGCAGAGCCTGAAGAACAAAGTGGCGCAGCATCCACACTCTAAGTTCCTTGTCTGTAATGAAGATATCGACCACATCATCGGTTACGTCGACTCCAAAGACCTGCTGAACCGCGTACTGGCAAACCAGAGCCTGGCGCTCAACAGCGGCGTGCAGATCCGCAATACCCTAATTGTGCCGGACACTCTGACGCTCTCAGAAGCGCTGGAAAGTTTCAAAACCGCCGGGGAAGACTTCGCGGTTATCATGAACGAATACGCCCTGGTGGTGGGTATTATCACCCTGAACGACGTGATGACCACGCTGATGGGCGACCTGGTTGGCCAGGGGCTGGAAGAGCAGATTGTCCAGCGTGACGATAATTCATGGCTGATTGATGGCGGCACGCCGATTGAAGACGTAATGCGCGTGCTGGATATCGACGAGTTCCCGCAGTCCGGTAACTACGAGACCATCGGCGGCTTTATGATGTTTATGCTGCGTAAAATCCCGAAACGTACCGACTCGGTGAAGTTCTCCGGCTACAAGTTTGAGGTGGTGGATATTGATAACTACCGCATCGACCAGCTGCTGGTGACGCGCATCGACAACAAACCGACCGTACTGGTTCCGAAGCTGCCGGATGCGGAAGAGAAGGTATCGGCGTAAGGTTCCAGCCTCCACAAACATCAACGGCTCCCATTGGGAGCCGTTTTTTTAACTACTGCATAGCACGTTGGTTAAGCCATCTCAGTTTGCAGACGCATAACCTGACGGTTGACTTCGGACATCACAGACAGGTGCTGTTTGTCCTTCACTTTTGGGACAAGGATCTTGCCCTTATCAAACTCAAAAGCGCCAACATCCTTGATATACAACCGTCCACGGAACAGGATCTTCACGTACTTCGCCACCTGAAGCGGGTTGTAGCGTTGGAAAATTTTCATTCTTGTATCTCCTGCGAATCATACGCTCTTGCGGTGCCACAATCGGCCCGACTGTCCTGAGCGCAAATTTTAATGCCCAATGACTATAGACCAGAACTACGGTGTTACCCAGTGTGCATAAGTTTATTTACCGTTTGATTACAATTATTCAGAATAATCTTTGCAAAGCGTGACCGGGCGCAGTATAAGCCGTCGTTTTTTCATGGATATGTGCGTTCACCCGCAAACTGGCATCGGGATTGCGGGAAAACCACATTGATCGCACTTATGATTAAAGCGTAAGACCAAGTGGTCGGATCACCTGCAAACAATAAGGAAACGCCATGACCCTACGTAATATCCTTGCAGCAGCCTGCCTGCTGCTGCCTCTGTGGGCTTCCGCTCACAACATTGAAAAAGGACAACGTGTACCGCCAGTCGGCATTGCTGACCGGGGAGAATTGATTCTCGACAATGATAAGTTTAGCTACAAACCCTGGAATAGCGCGCAGCTCGCGGGCAAAGTGAGAGTTGTACAACATATTGCCGGTCGTACATCCGCAAAAGAGAAAAATGCCAACCTGGTGGAAGCGATCAAGGCCGCGAAATTCCCGCACGACCGCTACCAGACGACCACTATTGTTAATACCGATGACGCCATTCCGGGCTCCGGGATGTTTGTGCGCTCAAGCCTTGAGAGCAATAAAAAGCTCTATCCGTGGTCGCAGTTTATCGTCGACAGCAACGGCGTCACCCGTAAGGCCTGGCAGCTGGAGGAAGAAAGCTCAGCGATTATTGTGTTGGATAAGGAAGGTCGCGTGCAGTGGGCGAAAGACGGCGCGTTAACCCAGGAAGAGGTGCAGCAGGTTGTCGACCTGCTGCATAAGCTGCTGGCTCAATAAATAGAGACGCGGAAGCCGGGGTTAAGGAAGGATTCGCGCGGGGTGTAGTCCAGCGGTTTGCCCTGCCAGTCATGAACATGCGCCCCGGCGGCCGCAGCAACGGCATGCCCGGCGGCGGTATCCCAGATATTGGTTGGCCCAAAGCGAGGATACAGCTGCGCATGGCCTTCCGCCACCAGGCAGAATTTCAGCGACGAGCCGATCGAGGTGGTCTGGTGTTCACCCAGCTGCTGCAGGTACTCCTGCAGTTCGCTGTCGCTGTGCGAGCGGCTAATTACCACCAGCGGCGGACGCGCATCGCGCACCTGGATCTGCTTGCGCACGCCGCACTCTTCCTTCCACGCCTTCCCTTCTGCGGCGCTGTACATCACCTTCATTACCGGCGCGTAAACCACACCCAGCACCGCTTTCCCTTTCTCAATCAGGGCGATATTGACGGTGAATTCACCGTTGCGCTTGATGAACTCTTTTGTCCCGTCCAGCGGATCGACCAGCCAGTAGCGCTGCCAGTGCTGGCGCTCGTCCCAGCTTTGCGGCGCTTCTTCTGACAGGACGGGGATGTCCGGCGTTAAGGCCTGTAACCCTTTGAGGATCACCTTATGCGCGGCAATATCCGCCGCCGTGACCGGAGAATCGTCGGCTTTGCTGACAACCTCCATAGGTTTAATACCGTCATACACCTGCATGATGGCATCTCCCGCATCCCGTGCGAGCTGACAAATTTTTTCTAGCATTTTCCACCTCTTTGTTAACGCAGTGAGGTTAACTCTTTGTTTTAGTTATATCGTAATGTGAACAATTCCGCTATCTGTGAAGCAATTCCGGTTTCAGGTTACTTTTTTCTGTCAGGATTCACATTTCTGTAAGCAACAAGCTATAGATACATACTCTTTTGTGGTCTGCATCGAAAAAAGGACTCCTCTGATGATTAAGTTTAGTGCAACGCTTCTGGCGACGCTGATTGCAGCGAGCGTGCAGGCGGCGACGGTAGATCTGCGTATTCTGGAAACGACCGATCTGCACAGCAACATGATGGACTTCGATTACTACAAAGATACCCCGACGGAAAAATTCGGACTGGTACGCACGGCAAGCCTGATCGATGCGGCACGCGGCGAAGTGAATAACAGCGTGCTGGTCGACAATGGCGATCTCATTCAGGGCAGCCCGCTTGGGGACTACATGGCGACCAGGGGGTTGAAAAAAGGCGAGATCCATCCTGTTTATAAAGCGATGAACACCCTGGATTACACCGTCGGCAACCTCGGCAACCACGAATTCAACTACGGTTTGAAATACCTTCACGATGCCCTGGCCGGCGCGAAATTCCCGTACGTTAACGCCAATATCATCGACGTTAAAACGCAAAAGCCGCTCTTTACCCCATACCTGATTAAAAATACCGAGGTTGTCGATCGGGACGGGAAAAAACAAACGCTCAAAATCGGCTATATCGGTTTTGTCCCGCCGCAGATCATGACGTGGGATAAGGCCAACCTCGACGGTAAGGTGACCGTCAACGATATCACCGAAACCGCGCGTAAATACGTGCCGGAAATGCGCAAAAAAGGCGCCGATCTGGTGGTCGTTGTCGCCCACTCGGGTCTCTCTGCCGATCCGTATCAGGCCATGGCAGAAAACTCCGTTTACTATCTGAGTGAAGTCCCTGGCGTCGACGCGATCCTGTTCGGCCATGCCCACGCGGTCTTCCCGGGTAAAGATTTCGTCAGCATCAAAGGGGCTGACATTGAGAAAGGGACGCTCAACGGCGTGCCGTCGGTGATGCCAGGTATGTGGGGCGACCATCTTGGCGTAGTGGATCTGGTGCTGAATAACGACGGTGGCAGCTGGAAGGTGACGCAGTCAAAAGCCGAAGCGCGCCCGATCTACGACGCTGCAGCGAAAAAATCTCTGGCGGCTGAAGATAAAAAACTGGTCAACGTGCTGAAGCACGATCACGACGCCACGCGCGAATTCGTCAGCAAGCCGATCGGCAAATCCGCCGATAACATGTACAGCTTCCTGGCGCTGGTGCAGGACGACCCGACCGTTCAGGTCGTCAACATGGCGCAGAAAGCCTATGCCGAACACTTTGTGCAGGGCGATCCGGATCTGGCAAAACTGCCGGTCCTGTCAGCCGCTGCGCCATTCAAAGTGGGCGGGCGTAAGAATGACCCGGCCAGCTATGTTGAAGTCGAAAAGGGCCAGCTGACCTTCCGTAACGCCGCCGACCTCTACCTCTACCCGAACACGCTGGTGGTGGTTAAAGCCACTGGGAAAGAGGTAAAAGAGTGGCTGGAGTGTTCTGCCGGACAGTTTAACCAGATTGACCCTAACAGCAGTAAGCCGCAGTCGCTGATTAACTGGGACGGCTTCCGTACCTATAACTTCGATGTGATCGACGGCGTGAACTACCAGATTGACGTCACCCAGCCGGCGAAATATGACGGCGAGTGCCAGATGATTAACCCGCAGGCGGAGCGCATCAAAAACCTGACCTTCAACGGCAAGGCGATCGACCCGAATGCCACCTTCCTGGTGGCGACCAATAACTACCGTGCCTACGGAGGTAAGTTTGCCGGTACGGGAGATAGCCATATCGCCTTTGCCTCGCCGGACGAGAACCGCTCGGTGCTTGCGGCGTGGATCAGCGCGGAGTCGAAGAAGGCGGGCGAAATTCATCCTGCGGTGGATAACAACTGGCGTCTGGCACCGATCCACAGCGATACGAAACTGGATATTCGCTTTGAAACGTCGCCATCCGACAAGGCAGCCACGTTTATCAAGGAGAAGGCGCAGTATCCAATGAAACAGGTCGCGACGGATGATATTGGGTTCGCGATTTATCAGGTGGATTTAAGCAAGTAGCGGCGATTGTGCCGGGTGGAGCTTCGCTTACCCGGCCTACGGGATGAAAGAGTACGGGTAGGCCGGGTAAGCGAAGCGCCACCCGGCTTTTACGCCGCGCGATCGTCCCTGTTCGCCATCACCTTCGGCGTATTCACCTCAATCCAGTCAGCCAGCGCGGCAACTTTCTCGCTGACCTCAATACCCATCGGCGTCAGGCTATACTCTACGTGCGGCGGCACGACCGGATACGATACGCGATCGACAAACCCGTCCTGCTCCAGCGCCTGAAGCGACTGGGACAGCATCTTTTCGCTCACCCCGCCCATTTTGCGGCGCAGATCGCTAAAGCGATGCGTTCCCTGGCGCAGCGCCAGCAGAATCAGTACCCCCCAGCGGCTGGTTACATGTTTGAGCACCTCTCGTGAAGGGCACTGCTCCGCGAAAAGATTGCCATCGCGCATTTGTTCGCTGAGCGTCGGTATCGTTGTTTTCATACTTACCTTTTTGTACGTACTTACTAAAAGTTAGCTATGGTGCTAGTGTGCCACAACATCAGACAAACACGAAGGAGATTCATCATGATCGCGATTACCGGCGCTACCGGCCAGCTTGGCCATCTCGTTATCGAACAGCTGCTGAAAACCGTACCGGCCAAGCAGATTGTGGCCATCGTACGTAACCCGGCGAAAGCGCAAGCCTTAAGCCAGCAGGGGATTGTGGTTCGTCAGGCTGACTACACGGATGAAGCCGCCTTCGCCGCCGCGCTGAGCGGCGTGGATAAGCTTCTGCTGATCTCTTCCAGCGAAGTCGGCCAGCGCGCGACCCAGCACCAGAACGTGATTAACGCCGCCAAAACGGCTGGGGTGAAATTTATCGCCTACACCAGCCTGCTGCATGCGGATACATCGCCGCTCGGCCTGCACGTTGAACACGTTGCCACTGAAAAAGCGCTGGCGGCGTCCGGGATTCCTTATGCCCTGCTGCGCAACGGCTGGTATACCGAAAACTACCTGGCGAGCGCGCCGCCTGCGCTGGAACACGGCGTGTTTATTGGTGCGGCAGGCGAAGGCAAAATTGCCTCTGCCACCCGCGCAGACTATGCCGCGGCGGCAGCCAAAGTGATCGCTGAAGAGGGCCATGCGGGCAAGGTGTATGAACTGGCGGGCGACCACGGCTGGACGCTGAGCGAACTGGCAGCTGAGCTCAGCAAACAGAGCGGGAAACCGGTAACCTATCAGAATCTCAGTGAAGCAGATTTTGCCGCCGCGCTTAAAAGCGTCGGTCTGCCTGCCGGGCTGGCTGATATGCTGGCGGATTCCGATGTGGGCGCGTCCAAAGGGGGACTGTTTGACGATGGCCATACGCTGAGCAAACTGATCGGGCGCGCAACGACACCGCTGGCGCAGAGCATTAAAGCCATTCTTTAACGGTGTCACCGTTCTTTCCTGCGGCCGGGTGATTTCCCTTACCCGGCCCACACATATTGATTAATAATAAAAACAGATATAACGATTAAAAATCCGGGTATTCTTTTTCCGTCGCGTACGTTATCGGTTTTTCAAATCCGGGAATGGTGATGCCATCCCTGGCAATCTCAATATCTTCCTCATTTATCCCCTGCTGGCCAAACAGATAAATGACGTTGAGTTCACCCTGCGAAGCCGACTCGTCGTACGCGTTCGCCTGATGTTGCACCTCGCGGTTACGCTGCTGATAATCCGCAAATACCGCGTCCCCGTAGCGTTTGCGCAACCATTGATGGGTAAGCTTTGGCGAGTAAACCACCCCCGTGGCATTATTACCGCCAAAGCCTTTTGAATTAATAAAGGCAATTTGCCCCTGGCCTTCCTCTAATTTGTAGTCCTGAAGAGGAATGGATAAGCGTGCGTTATTCACCTGCGGCGCGATCTGGGTTACGCTTTTAATTCCCGGTAAAATGCCATAGCGGAAGACGCCGAGGCAGCTGATGAGCTGGTCGCCGCTGGCGGGTCCCAGGGAGTGACCGAGATACGATTTCACCGCCGTCACCGGCCAGTCGCGGATCGCAAAGGCTTGCGCAACGCGGTCAAAAATATCCGCTTCGGAGACGCAATTCTTCGGCGTGCTTGAACCGTGCGCCTGAATAAACGATCCCTTTTGCACCGCCTCCATTCCGACCATCGATACTGCCGAAGCCACAGCTTTCGCCATGGTGATGTAGTTCCCCGGTCCCGGTGAGGCAATAGACCGCTTAAAGCCGTCAGCGTTGATAAAGACATTCCCCACCGAACCGTGGATCTCAGCCCCAAGCTGCAGCGCCAGCTCGTCGTCCATTAACACGACATACTGGCTGGATTCTGCGATCACAAAACCGCAGCTGTTGCCAAACGGGCGGCTGCTGTTACGCCAGTCGGGCGTTTCCGTTTCATCAATATGCTTAAGCTTGCTCTCCGTTGCCAGGGCGCCCATGGCGTCGAATCCTTCGATCGCTTCGGAGATGACCGGCGCTTCGGCGCTGCCCACAACGGCCACGCGAATGCGTCCCGCTTTTATATCTTCGACTGCCGCATTGAGGTTATACAGAAACGTGGCGCACGCCCCCAGCGTGGCGCTGGTATGGCCAACGCTACCCAGCACATACGCATTGAGGAAATCAGCGCACATGCTGTTCAGGCCCAGCGGACACTGTTTGGCGCTGACGCGCTGGCCTTTCAGGCGCGACTGGAGCATACCGCCAAAGCCATAATCGTCGAGCTGTCCCATGATATTGCCCGAATAGACCCCGAGCTGATCCGGCGCGATCGCTGCCTGTATCTCGCGCCACGGGATCCCCAGAGCGTTGATGGCGTCCGATGCCCCGACAATCGCCATTTGTAACGCCCGCGGATGGAACTGCGAATTGTAATGGTCACCCGGCCGGAATCCCTGCGGCAGCAAACCTGCAGCCTGAACCTCCGTGCGCAACAACGCCTCAATTTTACAGTCCATCTCTCCCTGAACGGTAATACGCACGCGCCGATCCGCTAATTCCTCAACCTGCCATCCCGCCGGTAAGGGATGCGGTAACTGTCTGGCTGAGATATTAAAGCTGAATCCTTCTTCGCCAGAAACCATATTCAATTTTGCATGGCTGGTGATAGCATCGACATCAAAATAGTCGCGCGTAATTATTCTGATAAGGGTTCCTTCCAGCGTCTCGTCTTTTATCTGCGCGGCAGCCTGAGCGGGCGTAAATCTTTTACCTGAAATGTCGCAATACCCACCTTCATCATATTTAAGTACGCCCATCAGAATAGCTAACGATAATAACGTCTCCTGCCTTTCCTCTTCCGATAATGAATCAATAATCATTCGGCGAAATGCATGATGAAAAGAACTACGACCAGCTGGACTATAGCCGCCAAAAGCCGTTATTACGGGTAATTTCACCATAATTCATCCTGTAGTGGTCGTAGATTTATTTTGTGCAAGTGCGATAATTTCAGATATTAGTTTACAAATTACCGACAAAAGCTAATATGAAAATCCAGCCAAAATGCTGAATTTTTTGGCCAGGGCAACGATGAGTCACCAAAAATAATAGTCAAAACAGGTATTAATCGAAAATGACAAATACACAAATTGGATTTGTGTTATGTGAACGCATGCTAAGTTCCGGTCTCAGTCTGCCGATTGAAATGTGGAAAGCCGCAGCCAGCAGCTATTTAGCCGAGCAAAAAACAACATCCCACGCAGACACGCACAAAACGGAGACATCTGCGTTCAGGCTCTGTCGTCCGGAGAATATACTGAAAGTTCATACTATTGGCATAAATAACGAGCCCATCCTGACGCAAAGTGGCTTTAGCATTACCACCGATACCACGCTTGCCGCAGACAGGCACTATGACGTTATCTATCTTCCTGCCCTGTGGCGCAACCCTCGAGCAGTGGTCAGACAAAAGCCTGAACTTCTGAAATGGTTGACCGAGCAGGCTGTGCGAGGAACCCGTATCGCTGCCGTCGGAACGGGCTGCTGTTTTCTGGCGGAGTCGGGATTGCTCAACGGAAAGCCCGCCACCACCCACTGGCACTACTTCAAACAATTCTCGCGCGACTACCCCAGCGTAAAATTACAAACCAAACATTTTCTCACGCAGGCCGATAATATTTACTGTGCCGCCAGCGTTAAGGCCCTGTCAGATCTGACGATTCATTTTATCGAAACGATATACGGGAAACGTGTGGCCACACATACACAACGGACATTTTTCCATGAAATTCGTAGTCAGTTTGATCGCCAGTGTTACAGTGAAGAAAACAAACCGCATCCGGATGAAGATATTGTTCAAATTCAAACCTGGATAAAAGCCAACTGCGCCTCGGATATATCCATGCAGAATCTTGCCGATATGGCTGGCATGAGTTTGCGCAACTTCAACCGTCGCTTTAAAAATGCCACCGACATATCCCCCCTGCAGTATTTATTAACCGCCAGAATTGAATCCGCCATGACAATGCTGCAATCCACCAATCTGTGCATTCAGGAGATCGCCAATGCGGTGGGATATCAGGATATTGCGCACTTTAATCGCCAGTTTAAGCATAAAACAACGGTTTCACCGGGGGATTACCGTAAGACCGTCCGGGCAAAGATGTTTAGTGCATAAACGCCGGTCATCTCTGATAATGAAAAGATGACCACGAGGAGGTTCAACGTGCAAGGCGTACCGGAACAGTTTAATGATGAAAGAGACAGCGCGCGCTTTCGCCATCTGGCGCAGCTGCCGGGCCTGGAGCTTTATCATGCCCATATTTCTGACTACGCCTTTGAGCCTCACACCCATGAAGCCTTCGGGATCGGCACGATTGAAACCGGTGCCGAACGCTTTCGCTATCGCGGTACCCAGCATCTCGCGGCGGAAAAATCCGTCGTTACCATGAACCCGGACGAGATCCACACCGGTGAATCCGCCACCGAGGGCGGCTGGCGCTACCGGATGGTCTATATCGAACCCGATCTGCTTGAAGAGGTGACCGGCCTCAGGCACTGGTGGTTTAGCGACGTGACCCGCCATGACCCGTTGCGCTCACACCAAATCGGCAGGCTGATTTACGGCCTGTGGCACACGGACGATCCGCTTGCGCAAAAAGGATTACTGCTGGATCTGATTGAGACCTTCCAGCCGCTGGCCCATCACGCGCCGGTGATTCAGGAGGGCGCGCACCGCTTCGAACGCGTACGCGAGTACCTGCACGACAACTACATGCACCCCCTGACGCTTGACGAGCTGGCCAGCGTCGTTTCACTCAGCCCGTATCATTTTCAGCGCCAGTTCAAAGCCCATTTTCACGTGACGCCGCATCAGATGCTGATGGCCATTCGCCTCTGGCGCGCCAAAGCATTCCTCACGCACGGCATGCCCGCCGCAGAGGTCGCCGCCGCAACCGGGCTGACCGATCAGTCTCATCTCACCCGCGCGTTTACCCGCCGCTACGGCATTACGCCCGTGCGCTACCAGAAGCAAGTCATCCGGCGCTAATGCGCAATCTCATACAATACGCGCGTATTTTCCCCTCCTACACTGCATACAGCGTAAATACCTGTGGATGGAAAAATGATTAGTGGAGTGTTGTATGCCCTGCTGGCCGGGATGATGTGGGGTCTGATTTTCGTCGGCCCGCTGATCGTGCCCGAGTATCCGGCAATATTGCAGTCGACCGGACGTTATCTGGCGCTGGGGCTGATTGCCCTGCCTCTGGCGTGGCTGGGACGCGCGCGCTTGCGTCAGCTCAGCCGTCAGGACTGGGGTACCGCGCTGGCGCTGACCATGATGGGTAATCTTATCTATTACGTTTGCCTCGCGAGCGCCATTCAGCGTACCGGTGCGCCGGTATCAACCATGATTATCGGCACGCTGCCGGTCGTCATCCCCGTCTTTGCTAACCTGCTCTACAGCCAGCGCGATGGCAAACTGGCGTGGTCTAAAATGGCGCCGGCGCTGATATGCACCGCCCTGGGGCTGGTATGCGTCAATATTGCCGAACTGCGTCATGGGCAGGCGGATGTTGACCTGTGGCGTTACGGTTCTGGCATTCTGCTGGCGTTCATTTCCGTGGCGTGCTGGGCATGGTATGCCCTGCGCAACGCGCGCTGGCTGCGGGAGAACCCGGACAAGCACCCGATGATGTGGGCGACAGCGCAGGCGCTGGTCACGCTGCCCGTATCAGTCGTAGGGTATCTCGGCGCATGCCTCTGGCTGGGCCATCAGCAGCCGGACTTCGCCCAGCCTTTCGGGCCAAGACCGTGGGTGTTTATCGGCCTGATGGTGGCGATTGCGGTGCTGTGTTCATGGGTGGGCGCGCTGTGCTGGAATATTGCCAGCCAGAAGCTGCCGACGGTGATATTAGGGCCGCTGATTGTCTTCGAAACCCTGGCCGGACTGCTTTATACCTTTCTGATGCGCCAGAGCGTACCGCCGCTGTTCACGACCTGTGGGATCGTGCTGTTGGTGGTGGGGGTAGTGATGGCGGTGAGAGCGAAGCCGGAAAAACCGAGGGTTGTTCCGGCATCGGAGATGTGAGTATTGCCCGGCGGCGCTGCGCTTGCAGAGCCTACAAAACCGTAGGCCCGGTAAGGCGTAGCCGCCACCGGGCAAGCCCTTAAAACGTTTCCCAGTTCCCTTCAGACGCCGCCGCGACAGGCTGCGCTTTTGGCACATAGGTTTTTACCGGCGCCGCTTTTACCGCCTGGTTGCGGGTAATTTTGAACACCGCCACCGCTTCGTTCAGGCGTGCAGCCTGATCTTCCAGCGCCGCCGCCGCGGCCGCAGACTCCTCCACCAGCGAGGCGTTCTGCTGGGTCACGCGGTCCATCTCGGCTACCGCCTGGCCCACCTGGTCGATACCACGGCTCTGCTCGTCAGAGGCCGATGCAATTTCGCCCATGATGTCGGTGACGCGGGTGACCGCATTGACGATCTCTGCCATCGTCTCCCCGGCTTCGTTAACCAGCTGAGAGCCCGCGTTCACGCGTTCACCGGAATCGTCGATCAGCGCTTTAATCTCTTTCGCCGCCTGAGCGCTGCGCTGGGCAAGAGTACGCACTTCGCCTGCCACAACTGCAAAACCACGGCCCTGCTCGCCCGCACGCGCGGCTTCCACCGCCGCGTTTAACGCCAGGATATTCGTCTGGAAGGCAATGCCGTCGATCACGTTAGTAATTTGCGCAATTTTGCTGGAGCTGGTGGCGATTTCGTCCATCGTCCGCACGACGCCTTCAACCACCTTACCGCCCTTCTTCGCCGTTGAGGAGGCATCCAGTGCCAGACGGGAAGCCTGACGCGCGTTATCGGCGTTCTGCTTCACGGTCGCCGTCAGCTGTTCCATGCTGGCTGCCGTCTCTTCCAGAGACGCGGCCTGCTGCTCGGTACGGGAAGAGAGGTCGTTACTGCCAGCGGAGATTTCGCCTGCACCGGTGTAAATGGTATCTGCGCCTTCACGCACCACGCCCACGGTGTTTGCCAGCGAAGTTTGCATCTCCTGCACGTTGCGCGCCAGGATGGCCATTTCATTATTACCGTCTGCCTGAATCGGCTGGGTGAGATCGCCTGCCGCAATAGAGCGAATATGGTTAATCACCTCTTCAAGAGGCAGCAGCAGCACGCGGCGCATGGCGATCCAGCTGGAGATAATCACCACAATCACCAGCAGCATAACCGCAGAAAGGATCCACAGGATGCGCTTGTAGTCGCTTTCATTGTCCTGGATGCCTTTATCGGTAAGCATTGCCTGCGCTTCGCGCCATTCACGATATACCGTCTGCATCGCATTTTGTTTCTGTTCGGCATTCTGCTTGAACATATCTTCCAGATTGCCCTGGCTCAGCAGAACGTTCATTTGCGTCAGCGTTGCAGAGTAAATGCGGTACTGCTCTTCGAGTTGGTTGGTCAGGTTCTCATCCAGGCCAGGCGTGTTCGGCAGGGCATAGTATTTATCGTAATGAACCTGCGCTTCAGTCAGCAGATTTTTCGCCGTGGTCACCAGCTCATTCAGCTGACCGCCGTTAATTTGTGAGGCCATGCTGCTTTGCAGGCGCAGCATCCCGCGGTTCAGGGTGACGCGAGCCTGGTTCAGACTGATCCACGCATCGGTAAACTCCGCCACGTTCTTGCTGGAGAGCTGCGACACGGTGAAGTTGTCTTTATCGTTATTCAGGGCGTTGATAAAGATACCGGCGGAAATCACTTGCATGATGCCGAGCACAAGCAGCACCGAAATCAGAAGGGTAATGACTTTTATACGTTTAAACATGCGTTGCCTTTGTTATATGCAGGTTTGTCTGACGTGGATATATCGGCAGGCGCGGCGGGTTGTTTACTGTTTCTCCACCTTTAAAAAGTTTCGAAACCACTTTCCTGAGCCCATTCAGAGAGTTAAAAGTGAGATTTTTTTGTGATCCACATCTCACTTTCCCCCTTCCCTCTAAAGGGTTATAGCGCTGACAAAAAGATGTATTTAATATGCATCTTATATTATTGATGACGAGGTAACTGCTATGGCCTTTCGCGACCAACCCCTTGGCGAGCTGGCGCTCTCCATTCCTCGCGCTTCTGCGCTGTTCCGTAAATACGATATGGACTACTGCTGCGGCGGTAAGCAAACACTGGAGCGGGCGGCTTCACGCAAAGAGCTGGACGTTGAGGTTATTGAAGCAGAGCTGGCGCAGCTGGCCGAGCAGCCCGTCGACAAAGACTGGCGAACCGCCCCGCTCGCGGAAATCATCGACCATATCATCGTGCGTTATCATGACCGTCACCGTGAGCAACTGCCGGAACTGATTCTTCAGGCGACCAAAGTCGAGCGCGTCCATGCCGACAAACCTTCCGTACCGCGCGGTCTGGCAAAGTACCTGACCCTGCTGCACGAAGAGCTTTCAAGCCACATGATGAAGGAAGAGCAGATCCTCTTCCCGATGATTAAACAGGGTATGGGAAGCCAGGCGATGGGGCCCATCAGCGTGATGGAAAGCGAGCATGATGACGCGGGCGAACTGCTGGAAGTGATCAAACACACCACCCACAACGTTACGCCGCCGCCAGAAGCGTGTACAACGTGGAAAGCGATGTACAACGGCATTAACGAGATGATTGACGACCTGATGGAACACATCAGTCTCGAGAACAACGTTCTGTTCCCGCGGGCATTAGCGGGGGAATAAAAAAGGCCGCTGCGGCCTGATGCCCTCACCCCGCCCCTCTGCCACGGGAGAGGGTGCAAAAACTAAAAACGGCAACCGAAGTTGCCGTTTTGCTTTTACCGTACGCCTGCCATACGTTTCTTACCGATAAACACCCAGCCCAGCCCCAGCGCGATAAACCACAGCGGCGTGACGATGAGTGCCTGACGGGTATCATCTTCCAGCGTCAGCAGAACCAGCACGAAGACGAAGAACGCCATACACACCCAGCACATCAGCTTGCCCAGCGGCATCTTGTAGATCGATTTCTCATGCAGATGTGGGCGCTGCTTGCGGTACACCAGATATGAACAGAGGATGATGGTCCAGACGAACATAAACAGGATCGCTGAGACCGTGGTAATCATGGTGAACGCGCCAATCACGCTTGGGTTCACGTAGAGCATCACCACGCCGCCCAGCAGGCACATGCAGGAGAAGGTCAACCCTTTTGCCGGTACGGCACGCTTAGAGAGCTTGGCGAACGCGCTCGGCGCTACGCCTTCCTGCGCCAGACCAAACAGCATACGGCTGGTTGAGAACACGCCGCTGTTCGCGGAAGAGGCCGCAGAGGTCAGCACCACGAAGTTAATCAGGCTCGCTGCCGCAGGCAGGCCTACCAGCACGAACAGCTCAACGAACGGGCTTTTGCTTGGCACCACCGAGCTCCACGGCGTCACGGACATAATGACGATCAGCGCGAAGACGTAGAACATGATGATACGCAGCGGAATAGAGTTTATCGCGCGCGGGAGAGACTTCTCGGGATCTTTGGTCTCCGCAGCGGTCGTTCCGACCAGCTCAATTCCCACAAACGCGAACACCGCGATCTGGAAGCCGGCAAAGAAGCCGCTGATGCCTTTCGGGAACCAGCCGCCGTCATTCCACAGATGGGTAAACGATGCCTGAACGCCGGTTGGTGACTGGAAGTGGGTGAGCACCATCACCAGGCCCACCACGATGAGCCCGACAATGGCCACGATTTTGATCATCGCGAACCAGAACTCCATCTCACCGAACATTTTAACGGTGGCGAGGTTCAGGCTCAGCAGCAGAACAATAACCGCCAGCGAGGCGACCCAGTCCGACAGACCCGGGAACCAGAACTGCGCGTAGGCGGTAATCGCCACGACGTCCGCCATACCGGTGACAACCCAGCAGAACCAGTAGGTCCAGCCGGTGAAATAGCCCGCCCACGGCCCGAGCAGGTCAGAAGCGAAGTCGCTAAAGGATTTGTATTCGAGGTTCGAGAGCAGCAGTTCACCCATTGCACGCATCACGAAGAACAGCATAAAACCGATAATCATATAAACGAATATGATTGACGGCCCGGCGAGACTAATAGTTTTGCCTGACCCCATAAACAGCCCGGTACCGATGGCACCCCCGATGGCAATGAGCTGTATATGACGGTTTGTGAGATTGCGCCGTAGCGACTGTTCAGACGACGCCCCTTCGTCGGCGACGACTTTAACCTGATCTACCATGTGATATTTTCCTGTTTATGCCTGTCTGTGTTGTTAAGGCTCTTCTGGCCTTTAAATACGTCAAAAGATGACGTTCCCTTGTAAGGGCTAATCGATATTAGGTAAGAATCGGCGGGATGAATACTATGATTTAGATATTATGTTAATAATATGTTGAAAGTGAGTGTCATATCACTCATGCAGCGCGAAACAGCTCACAAAAATACACGCAACAGTTTCGTTTGCAAGATAAAATGTTGATTGCACCATAACTATAGGTTTTTACACTATTTTCCTCTCCCCAACCGGAGAGAGGAAATAAGAAAAGTCGATTACAGAATTTCCAGCAGCTCGACTTCAAAGACCAGGGTGCTGAATGGCGGGATGGACGCGCCAGCGCCGCGCTCGCCGTAGGCCAGGTTATGCGGAATAGTCAGTTCCCATTTGGAACCGACTGGCATCAGGGTCAGCGCTTCAATCCAGCCTGCGATAACGCCGTTCACCGGGAACTCAGCCGGTTCGCCGCGCGCCACGGAGCTGTCGAACACGGTACCGTCGATCAGCTTACCGGTGTAGTGTACGCGAACGTGGTCGGTACGCGCCGGGATTGCGCCGTCACCCTGATTGATCACGCGGAACTGCAGACCAGACTCGGTGCTGTTCACGCCTTCACGCTCACGGTTCTCTTCCAGATATTTCACACCTTCGGCGGCCATCTCTTCAAAGCGTGCGCGACGCACGGCGTCAGCACGCTCGTGGATTTCACGCAGCGCACGGTGCACAACGTCAACCGGAACGGCAGGCTGTTTGCCTTCCAGTGCGTCAGCGATACCCGCCACCAGCGCTTCTGGTAACAGACCTTCCAGGCCGGATTCGCTCAGCTGCTGTCCTACCTGCAAGCCGATACCGTAACTTGCCTGCGCTTCGATAGTGTCAAAAGTCGGGGTGGTCATGGGTTTTCCTTCCATCACATTTAAAGTAGCGGGCAGCATATCAGCCATGCCCTTATGGGTAAAACTTTGTCTGAAGTTAAGGTGACAAACCGCGACGAAACAGAAACAATAGAGATAACCAGGATTAATCCCGAACTGATGTCACGGATGTCGGGTTTGCTACGCCGTTCAGGCAGTTAGCAAACTATACTTCGGAACACAGGATAAAAAAGACGCGGAGCAGGAGGAGTGCCATGCCCGGGCGATTTGAACTGAAACCTACCCTGGCGAAAATCTGGCAGGCGCCGGACAATTTTCGCATCATGGACCCGCTGCCTCCTCTGCATCGCAGAGGGATTATCATTGGCGCGCTGATGGTGATCGTGGGCTTCCTGCTTCCTTCCGGGAGCAATGATGTCGATACCGTACCCGTTACCCGGAATGCCCAACTGGACATTCAGTCGCAGACGCGACCGCAGCCTGACGCACAGCCGATGCAAACGCAGCTTGTCACCCCGTCTAACGATCCGGGTCAGGTTGCACCGGTTGAGCCAGAGCCCATTCAGGATGAACAACCACAGGATCAAGCCGCCGCTCAGCCTCAGACGCAACAGCCTACCGGCATCGAGCAACAGTGGCGTTCCTATCGCGTGGAGCCGGGAAAAACCCTGGCACAGCTGTTCCGCGACCATAACCTGCCGCCAACCGACGTGTATGCCATGGCGAAGGTGGAAGGTGCAGGTAAGCCGCTCAGTAACCTGCAGAATGGACAGATGGTGCAGGTTCGTCAGAATGCCAGCGGTGTGGTGACAGGATTAACGATTGATACAGGAAACGGACAACAGGTGCTGTTTACCCGCCAGCCAGACGGCAGTTTTATCAGGGCGCGTTAAGTGCCCGGAGCTGTAAAAAGCAAAACGCCGGCACAAGGCCGGCGTTTCAACGTGAGCAGAGTAAAAAATTACTCAGCTACAACGTTAACAACCAGTTTAGCGAACACTTCGCTGTGAACCTGGAAGTCAACTTCGTGCTCACCAGTGGTACGCAGAACGCCGTTCGGCAGACGAACTTCGCTCTTAGCCACTTTAACGCCTGCAGCAGTTACTGCATCAGCGATATCGCGGGTACCGATGGAACCGAACAGTTTACCTTCGTCGCCAGATTTAGACGCGATGGTAACGGTGCCCAGTGCGTTGATTGCTTCAGCGCGAGCGTTAGCAGCCGCCAGAACGTCAGCCAGTTTGGCTTCCAGTTCAGCGCGACGTGCTTCGAAAAACTCTACGTTTTTCTTGGTAGCTGGAACAGCTTTACCCTGTGGAACCAGGAAGTTACGTGCGTAACCCGCTTTAACGTTAACCTGATCACCCAGGCTGCCCAGGTTTGCTACTTTATCAAGCAGAATAACTTGCATTACCTTATCCTCTTAAAGTCGTATTAATGGACCGTGCCCGATTACTGATGACGATCAGTGTACGGCAGCAGGGACAGGTAGCGAGCGCGTTTGATAGCGCGAGCCAGCTGACGCTGGTATTTTGCACGAGTACCGGTGATACGGCTTGGGACAATCTTACCGCTTTCGGTGATGTAGTTTTTCAGCGTTGCGATATCTTTATAGTCGATCTCTTGAACGCCTTCCGCGGTGAAACGGCAGAACTTGCGACGACGGAAATAACGTGCCATATGGCTAGTCTCCAGAATCTATCAAATCAATCTGCTCGGCATGCAGAACCATTTTGCTCAGGCCGTTCTTTGCCTTGTGGCAAGAGATGAACCCCTGAACGATTACTGCGCTACCGACCGTTAAACTGTGAGTAATGGCCTGGTTTTCGTGTCCGCTAATAATAACGGGCATTTGGCACCACGCCTGCCGGTGAAACCCGGCTTCCTCTTGCACAGAACGATGCTCAAGCACGAACTGGCAATGCGGAATTCCTGATGGACTGACCTTTCGAAGGGGAGCCCTGCATACGATGCCGGACAACGCCAGACGGTTGGTCATCAGAAATTACTCTTCAGAATCCCCAGCATCAGAATCATCTGCGGTTTCGTTTGCGAAATCATCGCGACGCTCACGGCGCTCGTCTTTCGCTTTAACCATCGGAGATGCTTCGGTAACTGCGTTTTTGGTACGCATAACCATGCTGCGGATAACGGCATCGTTGAAGCGGAAGGTAGTTTCCAGCTCATCGATAACTTCCTGCGGCGCTTCAACGTTCATCAGAACGTAGTGTGCTTTGTGCAGTTTGTTGATCGGGTAAGCCAGCTGACGGCGGCCCCAGTCTTCCAGACGGTGGATCGTACCTTCTGCACCAGTGATGGCAGCAGAGTAACGCTCGATCATACCCGGAACCTGTTCGCTCTGGTCAGGATGGACCATAAAAACGATTTCGTAATGACGCATCGAATTGCTCCTTACGGATTATTCAGCCTCCTGTCTGGGTCAGCCGAGGCCCGGGGAGGCAAGGAACGTGTTAAAGGTCGGCTGAAAAATTGACGCGTCATAATACTTGCGCGCCCCTGGAAACTCAAGCTGATTGCACAAATAATTCGCACAAAGCGCGAAGCGGGTCTAAGTAGGTGATTTAAAATTGGCCACACCCGGAAGCGTTGTTTTTTTGAACAACTGCATCAGAAATGGTCACGCATCCCCGCTGGATGAGTGATTACACTTTAATCAGAGATCGCCTGAATTAAAGAAGGAGCATCCCCCCTCTCGCAGCACGTAGTCGTGGAGCGCATATCATGAAAAAAATCGCATTAGCCATAATGGCGGCGCTTTTGCTCAATGCAAACGCGATGGCAGCCATCAAGATAGACAGCCGACAGGCCAGAAACATGGATGATGTGCAAAGCTTGGGCGTAATTTACATCAATCATAATTTCGCCACGGAAAGTGAAGCAGGTCAGGCCCTAAATGAAGAAACCGATGCGCAGGGCGCAACCTATTACCACGTGATGTTAACCCGTGAGCCCGGCAGCAACGGCAACATGCACGCCAGTGCAGATATTTACCGATAACGCTTTAACGCTAGCACCAGGAAAGCCAACAACGAGAACATAGCCATAGTTGACGTTGCCCCCTGCCCGGGGGCTTTTTTTTGAGAAAGGCTCCGGAATACCATCGGTAAAAGACCCTCTGAGATCCTCCTGAAACGGGAAGATCGGGAGTTAAGTTGCTGCGCATTTAAAGGTGCTGGCGGAAAAATGCCACCGTGGCGTCCAGCGCCGCTGGCGTGATGCGGTGGTGGACGCCCGCTTCCCACAGACAGGTGAGATTACCGTCCAGGCCTGCATTTATTAACGCCTGCTGCAGACGGAAGGTTCCCTCGGGCGGGACCACATCATCTGCATCACCGTGCCATAGCAGCAGTGGGCGATCGGCCACGCGCGGCAATGACCGGGACACATCCCACTCTTCGAGCGTCGCGGTGATTTCCGCTGAATCCTGAGGGGGAAAGAGCGTCTTCGCCAGCGACGTAAAATAGCCCGAGCCCATCAGGCAGGCGACCGACTTCACTTCCGGATGATGCGTCATAATCCCCAGCGCCGTCATACCGCCCATCGACGCCCCGGCGACAGCCAGACGATTGTCGGCAACCAGGCCGGCCTCATAAAGCGCATCGCGCACCCCGGCAAACTCGGTCAGACTCCCGTGCAGAATGTGCCAGAACTGCCCAAGCCGCGCCTGTTCATTGCCCGTAAAGCGGGCGCCGTGGTGAGGCGCATCCGGCATCACCACGCGAAAACCCGCCTGCGCCAGCGCAACCGCAAAATAACTGTAAACCTGCTTCGATGAGGTGAACCCGTGATAAAAAACCACAACAGGCAGCGGTTTATCACGTTTACCCGCAGGCATCGCGTGTAAAATTTCATGGTCGCCGAGGTGGCGTATTTCAATTTCAATCATTGTCGACCCTGTGCGAATGTATGATTCATAATGTTGAGAACTGGGTTACGCTTTCACGTCATTTTCATTCGAAATATACGTCCCAGATAACACTTCGGGAACATTCCCCCAAAACTAAATTCACAGACAACTACACTATGGCTATCAGGAAACGAGATATGGTTATGCGCAGGTTTGCTGCTTTAGTGCTGGTGTTTCTGCTCAGTGGCTGTAGCGCGCTGCAGGGAACGCCGCAACCCGCTCCACCGGTCGCCGATCATCCACAGGAGATTCGTCGTAATCAGACGGAAGGATTACAACGAATGGGCACGATTTCCGCGCTGGTACGCGGCTCCCCGGATGACGCAGAAGCGGCAATAAAAGCACAGGCCGTCGCCGCCAAAGCAGATTATTACGTCATCATTATGATCGACGAAACCATCATAACGGGACAGTGGTATTCACAGGCCATTTTGTACCGTAAATAATGGTTTTCCTTTGAACGAGATTTACACTGCTTTGCGTCCATAGACATTTTCCTGTCCACAATAAACTCCATGCCCGCGTCAATGGAAGGGAGTTTATTCGCGAAGGATTGCCCGGCGGATACCGGAGATATGTGAAATGGAGCTGACAATGAAACGAACTCTTGCTTTGACCTCTCTGTTGCTCTCAGCAGGCCTGGTGAGCACCACCGCGCAGTCAGCAGAATTCGCCAGTGCTGACTGTGTGACTGGCCTGAATGAAATTGGCCAGATCTCCGTGAATAATATCTCGGGGAGCCCGCAGGACGTTGAACGCGTTGTGGCATTAAAGGCCGATGAGCAGGGTGCTTCATGGTATCGCATCATCCAGATGCAGGAAGATCACCACATCGACCACTGGCGAGTACAGGCCATTCTTTACGTGTAATATCCCCCCTGATAAAAGCCACTTATTTTTAGTGGCTTTTCGTTTTTGCAAATCTTTTATCTTATGAAAAACCAATCAATAACAAGAAAATAACATTTTGTTACATTAATTCAGTAAACGTAATCCCCGCTCTGCCGTTGAAGAACCATACCTTTTCAATGATGAGCAATTTATGATCAACATTTTTCGCCGTGCAGGCTTGGGGGCAAAGCTGTCGCTGCTTACGGGCATCAGTGTCGCCACGCTGTTTCTGCTTTTCACTTTTCTGCTCAGTCAAAAAGCCAGCCAGCAGCTTGAAGCCCTCGCCGTCGAAGATCTGCATAATCAGTCTACAGGCATGGTCGACATGGTGCAGATGTTTAATACCAGCCTGAGCGAAGAAGTCGAAAGCTACACCAAACTGTTTACGACATTTCTGCCCCAGCCTTTTAGCGTCGATACTCAGCAGCCCCGGACCATTAACGGGCTCACCGTTCCCCTACTGAAAGGGGGAGAAGCTGAACTCCATGAAAATACCTCTTTTTCCGATGATTTTCTGAGCCGTACGGGAGCAATCTCCACGCTGTTTGTACGCAGCGGTAACGACTTTGTTCGCGTCGCCACCTCCCTGCGCAAAGAGAACGGCGAGCGGGCGATGGGCACCTTGCTGGATACCGCCAGCCCGGCCTTTGCCGCCGTCAACAGAGGGGAAGTCTACCGTGGCCTGGCGCTGCTGTTTGGCAAACGCTATATCACCCAGTATCAGCCGGTTAAAAACGCCGAAGGCCAGGTCATTGCGATCGTCTTTGTTGGCGTAGACATTACGCATTCCTGGAACGTCATGCGCGAGAAAATCCTCACCCGTCGCCTGGGCGAGAGCGGCCACTTCTTCGTGCTGGATCGCAGCAACGGCAAAACGCGCGGGCAATACCTGTTCCATGCCGGTGAAGAGGGACAGCTGCCAAAGTGGGACGGCGCGACGCAGCAACAGCTTTTGAGTGACAAGCCCGGCACGCTGGAACGCGTAAGCGACGACGGCCGCACGCTGAAAATGGCCTATACCCCGCTGCCAGGCTGGAACTGGACTATCGTCGGCGAAGTGGATAAATCGGTGCTGCTCTCAAGCGTTACCGCCATGCGCGATCGCTTCCTGCTGGCCGGCGTGGTCTTATCCATCCTGTTTGCTGGCCTGTTCGTGATTCTTATTCGCCGCGTGCTGACCCGACCGCTGCGCAAAGTGATCCATCTTGCCCGGCAATATGCCGCAGGGGATCTCCGTTCCAGCCTGCCCGTGACGCGCCAGGACGAAGTCGGCCAGCTGATCGACGCCATCAACGGCATCGGCGGCGGCCTGCAAAAAATTGTCCTGCAGGTCCGCGAGGCCGCTGGCGAGATCCATTTGAGCACCAACGCGCTGGCCGCCGACACCGGCGAGATTTCAGAGCAGATCAACAAGCAGGCGAGCAGCGTGGAAGAGACCTCCGCCAGCATGGAGCAGCTGGCCGCCACCGTGCAGCAAAATGCCGCCAACATGGAGCAAACGCAGCAGCTGGTCGGTGAAACCTCGCTCGCGGTCCATCAGGGCGGTGAGACGGTCACCCACGCGGTGTCGACCATGGACGATATTCGCGAAGCGTCAAAACGCATCGAAGACATCACGCGCGTGATCGAATCCATCGCTTTCCAGACCAATATTCTGGCGCTGAATGCGGCAGTGGAAGCGGCCCGCGCGGGTGAGCACGGAAAAGGGTTTGCGGTAGTCGCGCAGGAAGTTCGCGCCCTGGCGGGACGCAGCGCTAACGCGGTGAAGGAGATTGAACAGCTGATTGGCGATACGCTCAGAAAAGTGAGTGAGGGCCATGCGCTGTCTGAAAAGACCCGCCTGGCGATGGATGACATCATCATTCATATCGATAACATCAGCCAGCTGGTCACCGAGATTAACCATGCCTCACGCGAGCAGTCCGCAGGGATTGGCCAGGTTAATCTCGCCATGACCCACATTGGCGAAGCGTCGCATATCAATGCGGATCGCATCTCACGCAGCGAACAAACGGCTCAAACGCTGCGCGAGAAGGGATCACATCTGGCCCAGCTGGTGAGTCTGTTCCAGCTAAAAGGCTAGCCAACTCTGCCCGTCGCACGCAGCAGCAGGTCGCTTTGCACCTGCTCGCTCATCAGCGTGCCGCCACGGGTATCGAGCATCATGCGGCACCACGCCTGCGCCACCGGAGGCGACGCGTGCCGCAGCATTTCGCTCCCGGCATCCAGCAGGAAAAGCTGCTGCGCGATCTCCCGCCCCTGCGCCTCCTGCGGTTTACGCAGTTTTTGCTGAAGCTGTCGCCAGCTGCGGTCGAAGTGTCTGTCCTGCCCTTTTACCTGTGCAAACTCATCGGCAAGCAGATCGTGAATCCCCGGCTGCTTCGCCAGCACGCGCAGCACGTCCAGGCACATGATATTTCCTGAACCTTCCCAGATACTGTTCACCGGCATCTCTCGGTACAGGCGGGGAAGTTCGCTCTCTTCGCAATATCCGATCCCGCCCAGCACCTCCATCGCCTCCGCGACAAACGGGATGCCCGCTTTGCACACGCTAAACTTCGCGGCCGGGGTAAACAGCCGCGCCCATGCCGCCTCCTGCGGATCCGTGCGTTTATCCCACGCCCGCGCCAGGCGAAACAGCAGCGCCGTTTGCCCCTCCAGCACCAGCGCCATCCGGCTTAGCACTTCGCGCATGAGCGGCTGATCGATAAGATTTTTGCCGAAGGTCTGGCGCTGATGCGCATGGTACAGCGCCACGGACAGCGCCCGACGCATCAGTCCGTGGCTGCCCAGCGCGCAGTCAAAGCGCGTCAGACCGCCCATTTTGAGGATCTGCCGTACCCCTTCGCCCTCTTCCCCCAGAAGCCAGCCGGAGGCATCGAGGAACTCCGCCTCGCTGCTGGCGTTGGAGCGGTTCCCGAGCTTGTCCTTGAGGCGCTCCAGCCGGACGGCGTTGCGCTGTCCGTCAGGCAAAAAGCGCGGCACAAAAAAGCAGGACAGCCCGCCCTTCGCCTGGGCCAGCACCAGATGCGCATCGCTTTGCGGGACGGAGAAAAACCATTTATGCCCCACCAGCCTGTAGCTGCCGTCGCTGCATTTTTCCGCTTTGGTGGTGTTGCTCAGCACGTCCGAGCCGCCCTGCTTTTCCGTCATCCCCATACCAATCAGCAGGCCGCGCTTTTGCGCGCCGGGGGCCAGATGCGGATCGTAGCGATCGCTGAGCAGCGGCGTCAGCCAGTCGTGAAATATTTTGGGAAGCGCCTGCTGCAGGAGCGGCGTGGCGGCAAACGTCATGGTGACCGGACAAAGCGTGCCCGCTTCCACCTGAGCATGAAGCACAAAGCGTGCGGCCCGCGCGACAAACGACCCTTTACGCGCCTCCTCTTCCCATGCCAGGTTATGCACCCGATTGGCACACAGCCCCTGCATCAGCAGGTGCCACGCCGGGTGAAAGCGAACGTCATCCAGGCGCTCTCCGGTGGCGTCATAGCGAAGCAACTCCGGCGGATTCACGTTCGCCAGCCTGCCCAGCTCCAGCGACTCTGCGGTACCTAACTGCTGCCCGATGCTGGCGAGCAGCTCAACATCCCACTCGGCCCCCTCGCGCGAAACTGCGTCACGCAGCGCGCAGTCCGAAAGGAAAAGGTTGCTGTTGGAAAGCGGTGCGGGTTGATTGAAAACGGTATGGGTCTGCCAGTGCATACTGTCTCCCTCCTTCAGTGGCAATGACGATAAGTATGGACAGACCGCGCACGCGCTGCATGGGAGGGGAGTCACACGTTCACGATCCCGCTGATATCATTCGTGAAATAGCTCACAGAACATAAGAATAAACTATTTCATGACTTCGCTTTTGTTGAATAATTTATTCCCCCCCCTTTCAGTGAGGAAAGTTATGCAACCGGATGCGCACAAGCGAGCATTAATTGCCGGCTCCATTGGTAACTTTATCGAGTGGTATGAGTTTGCGGTCTACGGTTTTCTGGCGACCGTCATTGCGAAGAACTTCTTTCAGCTTGAAGGGGAAGCGGGGCTTACCAGCCTGATCCTCACCTACGCCTCATTTGCCATCGCCTTCTTCTTCCGTCCTCTGGGTGCGGTGGTGTTTGGACGCATCGGCGACCGAATTGGCCGTAAGCCGACGCTAATCATTGTGCTGGTGCTGATGACGCTGTCCACCGCCGCCATCGGCATTGTGCCGGTCTACGCCAGCATCGGGATTGCCGCACCGCTGATCGTTACGCTGCTTCGGATCCTGCAGGGGCTGTTCGCGGGCGGCGAGTACGGCGGTGCGGTCTCGCTGATGACGGAGTTCGCCCCGAGAGGCAAGCGCGGGCTCTATGGTGCCTGGCAGTCCTTTACCGTGGCGCTGGGCTTGTTAGCGGGCGCCGGCATCGTGGCGCTGCTCTCCGCCCTCCTCACGCCTGAAGCCCTGCACGACTGGGGCTGGCGCATTCCTTTCTTCCTGGCGCTGCCCATGGGCGCTGTTGCGCTGTGGCTTCGCGTCAGCATGGAGGAGACGCCCAGCTTTGTGCAGCAGCAGGACAAACCGGCTGTCGCTCAGGCGGATATTGCCGCCACGCTCAGGGCCATCGTGATGGGGATTGGGCGCGTAATGGTCTGGTCTGCGGCGGGTTACACTTACCTGGTGATTATGCCGACCTATCTCCAGTCGGCGCTACACACCGGGTTTAACCAGGCGCTGCTGATCGCGGTGATTTCGAACGTTGGGTTTGCTCTGACCATCATTCCGTCGGGGATCCTGAGCGATAGGATCGGGCGTCGCACGGTGATGATTATCGCCACCGCGCTGCTGCTGATCCTCGCCCTGCCGCTGCTGAAACTTCTGCAGGCGGAGTCCAGCACGCTGGCGGTGAAAGCGATAGTGGTATTAATTGCGGGCGGTCTGGTGGGCATGCTGGCGGGGCCGGGCCCGGCAATGCTCTCTGAGATGTTCCCGACGCGCGTGCGCTATACGGGCCTGGGGCTGGCCTACTCGTTATCGAACGCGATTTTCTCGGGATGCGCAGGGTTAATCATTACCGGGCTGATTAAGCAGACGGGCAACCTGGATATTCCGGCGTACTACGTGATGGCAACGGCGGTGGTGAGTATTTTCGCACTAATGACGCTGAGGAAGGATGACCATTTGCGGTCGTTAGAGGAGTGAGGCTGTTTTGCCGGGTGGCGGCTTCGCCTTACCCGGCCTACAAAACCGTAGGCCCGGTAAACGAAGCAACACCGTGCGAAAATCAGCTACGCTGACGCACCGCTTCAAACAGGCAGATGCCCGTCGCAACGGAAACGTTCAGAGACGACACGCTGCCCGCCATCGGGATACTGATCAGCTCGTCGCAGTGCTCGCGGGTCAGACGACGCATGCCTTCGCCTTCCGCCCCCATCACCAGCGCCAGACGGCCGGTCATTTTGCTCTGGTACAGAGTATGATCCGCTTCACCGGCAGTCCCGACGATCCAGATGTTCTCTTCCCGCAGCAGACGCATGGTGCGCGCCAGGTTGGTCACGCGGATCAGCGGAACGTTTTCCGCCGCGCCGCAGGCTACCTTCTTCGCCGTCGCGTTCAGCTGCGCGGAGCGATCTTTCGGCACGATCACCGCATGCACGCCCGCCGCATCCGCGCTGCGCAGACACGCGCCGAGGTTGTGCGGATCGGTCACGCCATCGAGGATCAGGAAGAACGGATTCTCCAGCTCGGCAATCAGATCCGGCAGATCGTTTTCCTGATACTGACGGCCCGGCTTCACGCGGGCAATAATGCCCTGGTGAACCGCGCCTTCACTTTTTTCATCCAGGAACTGGCGATTCGCCAGTTGGATCACCACGCCCTGCGCTTCCAGGGCATGGATCAGCGGCATCAGACGCTTATCTTCACGCCCTTTCAGAATAAACACTTCCTGAAAACGCTCCGGTGCGCGCTCGAGAAGGGCCTGCACCGCGTGGATGCCGTAAATCATTTCACTCATTGATGGTTCTCGTAATAAGTATTTCCCCTCCCCCCGTTGGGGAGAGGGTCAGGATGAGGGGAGATTTTACTCCGCCTGCTTTTTCTTGGCCGCGCGCTTCGCTTTGGTGGCAGCCGCTATTTTCTGTGTCTTCGCGGAAGGTTTCTTCGCTGAACGGGCTTCTTTCTTCGCCGCCTTCGGCTTCTGCTTCTTCTCACCGCGGAACGCGCTGTCCGGCTCGAAGCTCACCTTCTTACCGGCCTGACGGCGCTTGCCGCTCGTTTTGCCGTTTCCGCCTTTTTTCGCTCTTTCGCGTTCGGTTTTACCGACGTTACGCGGGGCGCGCTCGCTGGAGATCAGGCTGAAGTCGATTTTACGGTCGTCCATATTCACGGCCTCAACCTTCACTTCCACACGGTCGCCCAGACGATAGGTCTGGCCGCCAGATTCGCCAATCAGACGCTGGCCGACCTGGTCGAAGCGGTAGTAGTCATTATCCAGGCTGGAGACGTGCACCAGACCGTCGATGAACAGCTCGTCCAGACGAACGAAGAAGCCAAAGCCGGTCACGCTGGCAATCACACCTTTGAAGACGTTACCGACCTGGTCCAGCATAAAGTCACACTTCAGCCAGTCCGCAACGTCGCGGGTGGCTTCATCGGCACGGCGTTCGGTCATGGAGCAGTGCTGACCCAGCTGCAGCATCTCTTCCATCGAATAGTGGTAGCCACCGGTTTCAGTGGTGTTCCCTTTATGGCCCTGCTCCTGCGCCAGCAGATACTTGATCGCACGGTGCAGGGAGAGGTCAGGATAACGACGGATCGGCGACGTAAAGTGGGCGTAAGACTGCAGCGCCAGGCCGAAGTGTCCGCGGTTTTCCGGATCGTAAATCGCCTGCTTCATTGAGCGCAGCAGCATCGTCTGCAGCATTTCTGCATCAGGACGATCGCTAATGGATTCCAGCAGCTCGGCGTAATCGCGCGGCTCTGGCTTGTTGCCGCCCGGCAGCTCCAGGCCCAGTTCAGCCAGCACGGAGCGGAACGCGGTGATGGCTTCCGTCGACGGTTTATCGTGGATACGGAACAGCGCAGGCTCTTTGGCTTTCTCAACGAAGCGTGCCGCCGAGATATTCGCCAGAATCATACATTCTTCGATCAGCTTGTGCGCATCATTACGCTGGGTCTGTTCGATACGCTCAATGCGGCGTTCGGCGTTGAAGATGAATTTCGCCTCTTCACTCTCAAACGAGATCCCGCCGCGCTCTTCGCGCGCCTGATCCAGCGTTTTGTAGAGGTTATGCAGCTCTTCGATGTGTTTGACCAGCGGCGCGTACTGTTCGCGCAGATCCTGGTCGCCCTGCAGCATATGCCAGACCTTGGTATAGGTCAGACGCGCGTGCGAGCTCATCACCGCTTCGTAGAACTTGTAGCCGGTTAAGCGCCCTTTGGTGGAGATGGTCATCTCGCAAACCATACAGAGGCGGTCAACCTGCGGGTTCAGGGAACACAGGCCGTTAGAGAGCACTTCCGGCAGCATCGGCACGACCTGGGACGGGAAGTAGACCGAGGTACCGCGGCTGCGGGCTTCGTTATCCAGCGGGGTGTGCGGACGGACGTAATAGCTTACGTCAGCGATAGCAACCCACAGACGCCAGCCGCCGCCGCGTTTTTTCTCGCAGTAGACGGCGTCATCGAAGTCGCGGGCGTCTTCACCGTCGATCGTAACCAGCGGCAGGGAGCGGAGATCCACGCGGCCCACTTTGGATTCTTCCGGCACTTCTTCACGCAGGCTTTCGATCTGCTCTTCAACCGCTTTCGGCCAGATGTACGGAATTTCGTGGGTGCGCAGCGCCATATCAACGGCCATGCCGGTGCCCATATTATCGCCCAGCACTTCGACGATTTTACCTACCGCTTTGGTGCGACGGGTTGGGCGCTGGGTAAGTTCCACCACCACCACAAAGCCCATGCGGGCGCCCATCACTTCTTCAGGTGGGATCAGGATGTCGAAGCTCAGACGGCTGTCGTCCGGCACCACGAACCCAACGCCCGCGTCGGTAAAGTAGCGGCCGACAATCTGGCTGGTTTTTGGCACCAGAACGCGCACGACGCGCGCTTCTCGGCGACCTTTACGGTCGGCGCCCAGCGGCTGTGCCAGGATCTGGTCGCCGTGGATGCACATTTTCATCTGTTCAGATGAGAGATACAGATCGTCTTTACGGCCTTCCACGCGCAGGAAGCCGAAGCCATCGCGGTGACCAATGACGGTCCCTTTCAGCAGATCGAGGCGTTCCGGCAGCGCGTAGCACTGGCGGCGAGTAAAGACCAGTTGCCCGTCGCGCTCCATCGCGCGCAGGCGGCGGCGAAGAGCTTCAATCTGCTCTTCACCTTCAATATTTAATTCAACGGCAAGTTCTTCACGATTGGCGGGTTTTTCGCGTTTTGTTAAGTGTTCAATGATGAACTCGCGGCTGGGGATAGGATTCGCGTATTTTTCGGCTTCGCGTTCCTGGAAAGGATCGTGTGACATGTCGGTTCCTCCGTTGTCAGCTCCGGTGGAAATTTTCTTCATTCCACCAGCAATAATTTATAAAGCGGTTGATTCTCTTCAACCAAATCGGCCAGCGTGTAGTTATCCAGTTCCATGAGAAAACTTTGCACGGCCTTAGAAAGCGCCTGTTTCAGGCGGCAAGCGGGCGTGATGTGGCAGAACTCGCTGCTGCAGTTCACCAGAGACAGCGGCTCCAGTTCACGTACCACATCGCCAACACGAATACTCTGTGCCGGTTTACCGAGACGGATCCCACCATTCTTCCCGCGGACGGCAGCAACGTATCCGGCACGACTAAGTTGATTGATTATTTTGACCATATGATTACGGGATACGCCGTAGACCTCTGTCACTTCAGAGATACTGGTCATCTTCCCCTCGGGTAACGACGCCATGTAAATCAGCGCACGTAAGCCGTAATCGGTGAAACTTGTTAACTGCACATCAACCTCAGGAAAAAGGGAAATCGCGGACAAACCGCAGAGATATTCATTAATGATGATAAACCAGCCAGATAGTTAGCGGCTAATTTATTTGACAGACGGGGCGAAAAAGCGGAGATCCAGGAGCGGTCGCCGGATGGCGCTACGCTTATCCGGCCTACGGGTCTCCCCGCAGGCCAGCAGTCACGAAGATTATGCGTCGAACGGGTCGCGCAGGATCATCGTTTCAGTACGATCCGGGCCGGTAGAAATAATATCGATCGGCACTTCGGTCAGTTCTTCAATGCGCTTGATGTAATCCAGCGCCGCCTGCGGCAGGCCGCTACGCTCTTTCACACCGAAGGTGGTCTCAGACCAGCCCGGCATGGTTTCGTAGATTGGCTCAATGCCTTCCCAGTCGTCAGCAGCCAGCGGAGTGGTGGTCACTTCGCGGCCATCTGGCATACGGTAGCCGACGCAGATTTTCACTTCTTTCAGGCCGTCCAGTACGTCCAGCTTGGTCAGGCAGAAGCCAGACAGGGAGTTGATCTGCACTGCACGACGCACGGCAACCGCATCCAGCCAGCCGGTACGACGACGGCGACCGGTGGTCGCGCCAAACTCGTTACCCTGCTTGCACAGGAACTCGCCGGTTTCATCAAACAGTTCGGTCGGGAATGGACCCGCACCCACGCGAGTGGAGTACGCTTTGATGATGCCCAGGACGTAATCCACATAACGTGGACCCAGGCCAGAGCCGGTTGCCACGCCACCCGCGGTGGTGTTAGAGGAGGTGACGTACGGATAGGTACCGTGGTCGATGTCCAGCAGCGTACCCTGTGCACCTTCGAACATGACGAAATCGCCACGCTTGCGCGCCTGGTCCAGCAGATCGGACACATCAACAACCATACCGGTCAGAATGTCTGCAATCGCCATGACGTCATCCAACACTTTCTGGTAGTCAACAGCGTCAGCTTTATAGAAGTTCACCAGCTGGAAGTTGTGATATTCCATCACTTCTTTCAGTTTTTCAGCGAAGGTCGCTTTGTCGAAGAGGTCGCCCACGCGCAGACCACGGCGTGCAACTTTATCTTCGTAAGCCGGGCCGATACCACGACCGGTGGTGCCGATCGCTTTCGCGCCACGCGCTTTCTCACGCGCTACGTCCAGCGCCACGTGATAATCCAGGATCAGCGGGCAGGCTTCGGAGAGCAGCAGACGCTCACGAACAGGGATACCACGGTCTTCCAGACCTTTCATCTCTTTCATCAGCGCCGCTGGAGACAGCACAACGCCGTTACCGATGATGCTGGTGACGTTTTCGCGAAGAATGCCTGATGGAATAAGATGGAGGACGGTTTTTTCACCGTTGATTACGAGAGTATGGCCTGCGTTGTGACCGCCCTGGTAGCGCACAACATATTTAGCCCGTTCAGTCAGAAGATCAACAATCTTCCCTTTACCTTCGTCACCCCATTGGGTGCCCAGTACGACGACGTTGTTACCCATTTTTTTCAAAATCACCGTTTGCTTAAAAATGGATTCTACCATCGCTTTTTCAGATATACAGCACTTTTTGACCTCAAAATACGCCGATTGCGCCTACTTTTTGATCAGCCAATCGTTTTCCTCAACATGTAGTAGATCACGATGCCCGCAACCACAAGACCGCCGCCAAAACGACGTAAAATATTATCCGGCAGTTGGCTCATGGTGGCGATCATTCGACGCCAGGCGCGTGGATAGAGCATCGGTCCCAGGCCTTCAAGCACCAGGACCAGGGCCAGCGCGAGCCAGATCGTTGAATTCATTTTTGTTCCTTATAAAAGAAAACCACCGCTCCGTTGAGAGCGGTGGTTTGAATACTCAAACGAGCCTGAGTTTATCGCGTTGCGTTAGTCGGCGTCTTCATATAACGGAAGAAATCGCTGTCCGGGCTAAGCACCATCACATCCTGGCTGCTCTGGAAGCTATTCTCGTAGGCACGCAGGCTACGGATAAAGGCATAGAAGTCAGGATCCTGGCTGAAGGCATCAGCAAACAGCTTCGCGGCTTCCGCATCACCTTCACCGCGCAGGATACGGCCCTGGCGCTCAGATTCCGCCAGCGTCTTGGTGACTTCGTAGTCTGCTGCAGCACGCAGCTTCTCAGCCTCTTCCTGGCCCTGTGAACGGTGACGACGGGCTACCGCTTCACGCTCGGCGCGCATACGGTTGTAAATCGCCTCGGACACTTCCACCGGCAAGTTGATCTGCTTGATACGCACGTCAACGACTTCGATACCCAGTGCAGCCATACTGTTCGGATTGATCACCGGCACTTTGCCGTTGGTTTCCGCCTGAACACGTTCAGCCGCTTTGGCAATCGCATCGTCTGCTGCCGGCGTTGAAACTTCATCTTCAGTGCCCGCTGTGCCGGAGTTCAGCGCATCGCGAACTTCCAGGGTCAGACGACCACGGGAGTCGGTCACGATGTCTTTCACATCCAGACGACCAATCTCAGAACGCAGACGGTCAGAGAACTTACGTTTCAGCAGCACTTCTGCCTGAGAAACGTCACCGCCGCCCGTTGCCAGGAAGTAACGGCTGAAATCGCTGATGCGCCATTTGATATAGGAATCAACGATCAGGTCTTTCTTCTCTTTGGTCACAAAACGATCTGCCTGGTTATCCATGGTCTGGATACGCGCATCAAGCGTTTTTACGGACTGAATGAACGGCACCTTGAAGTGCAGACCCGGCTCGTAAATCACCGGGCGTTTGTCGCCATCACGCACGACGCTGCTGAACTGGAACTTGATCCCACGCTCGCCCTCTTTCACCACAAAGATCGAGGTATAAAGCACGACCAGTACGATGACGATGATCGCAATAACTGACTTACGCATCCTTATTCCCCCTGACGCTGGTAGTCGTTACGCTGCGCGTTAGCACGGCGTTGGTCCATAATGTCACCATCGTTCGAAGAAGGCGTTGTGTTCGTGCTGGCGCTGCCTGTTGAGGCTGGCGGCAGACGCAGCAGGTTGTTCGCTCCGCTGGTATCTTTTGCTGCCGGTGCAGAACTGCCCTTCAGCATCTGATCCAGCGGCAGCACCATCAGGTTTCCGCCTTTACTATCGTTAACCAACACTTTGCGGGTGTGGCTCAGCACTTTTTCCATGGTCTCGATATAGAGACGCTCACGGGTAATTTCCGGCGCCGCTTTGTATTCAGGCAGGATCTTCGCAAAGCGAGCCACTTCACCCTGTGCTTCCAGGATGGTCTGGGTCTTATACGCGCGCGCTTCTTCCAGAATACGCTGCGCCTGACCGTTAGCGCGTGGCTGAACTTCGTTGGTGTACGCTTCTGCTTCACGGATGTATTGCTGTTCGTTTTCACGGGCAGCAATCGCATCGTCAAATGCGGCTTTCACCTCTTCCGGCGGACGCGCAGCCTGGAAGTTGACGTCCAGCAGGGTGATACCCATGTTGTACGGACGAATGGTCTCTTCCAGCTCGCGCTGGGTATCGCTACGAATAACGGTACGACCTTCGGTCAGGATACGGTCCATGGTGTATTTTCCGATGACACCACGCAGGGCGCTGTCAGTCGCCTGACGCAGGCTGTCATCGGCGCTGGTCACGCTAAACAGGTAACGCTCAGGATCGGTCACGCGGTACTGCACGTTCATCTCAACGCGCACCACGTTTTCGTCAGAGGTCAGCATCACGCCGGAGGCGGCCAGTTCACGGACCGATTCCACGTTTACCGCGGTCACGTCATCAATGAAGGTTGGCTTCCAGTTCAGACCCGGCTCAACCAGATGGCTGAACTTACCGAAACGGGTGACTACGCCGCGTTCTGCTTCTTTAATGGTGTAGAACCCGCTGGCTGCCCAGATGATGACTACCGCAGCGGCCACGATGCCCACTACGCGGCCCCCCATTGGCGGGCGCGTACTCTGAGTGGAATTGCCACCCGAGCCAGAACCTTTTCCTCCGCCAAGGCCGCCAAGCTTCTTGCTCAGTTTGCGGAAGATATCATCCAGATCCGGCGGCCCCTGCTCGCGACCACCTTTGTTGCCATTTCCCTCAGAGTTGCCGCCAGGTTTGCTGCTTCCCCACGGGTCGCGGTCTTGTCCGTTATTACCGGGCTGATTCCACGCCATGTATATGCTCCATATTTGTTATGCAAGGGCGAATTATTCAGGCATCCCCTTTCTGATCAGACGATATAGTCGACCAGCGCAGGTTCTTGTTTACAGAGGCGACGCCAGTCAACGATCGGCATACGCACCTGCATCCCCACGCTGCCGTCATCCTCCATCCACTCTTTTTCTATCGCCTGAAGCTGATAAAACCGGCTGCGCAGCCTGCCTTCCTGTGGCGGCAGTCGCAGCGTGTGCTGAGCTACCTCACCGGAAAGACGTTCTGTCAAAGCCTGGAAAAGCAGTGGCACACCAATACCGGTCTGGGCAGAAAGCCAGACCCGAATTGGTTTGTTTTCTTCATCTCTGTCGATACGCGGTTCGAAATCGTCCAGCATATCGATCTTGTTCATGACCAACAGCGTTGGGATCTCGTGAGCATCGATCTCTTCGAGCACCACATTCACCGCGTCAATGTTCTCCTGCACGCGCACGTCTGCTGCATCAATCACGTGCAGCAGCAGAGTCGCCTGTCGCGTCTCCTGCAGGGTGGCTTTAAACGCCGCCACCAGGTCATGCGGCAGGTGGCGAATAAAACCTACGGTATCCGCCAGCACCGTTTCACCGACGTCTGCAACGTCAATACGGCGCAGCGTAGGGTCCAGGGTCGCAAACAGCTGGTCTGCGGCATACACCTGGGCCTCAGTTATCTGGTTAAACAGGGTGGATTTACCGGCGTTGGTATAGCCCACCAGCGACACCGTCGGGATGTCGGCTTTGGTGCGCGCCCGACGCCCCTGTTCACGCTGTTTCTCTACACGTTCCAGACGTGAGAGGATCTGGGTAATTCGGCCACGCAGTAAACGACGGTCGGTTTCGAGCTGGGTTTCACCCGGACCGCGCAAACCAATCCCGCCTTTTTGTCTTTCAAGGTGTGTCCAGCCACGCACCAGACGCGTTGCCAGATGGCGCAGCTGCGCCAGCTCAACCTGCAGTTTCCCTTCATGGGTACGTGCACGCTGAGCAAAAATATCTAAAATCAAACCCGTGCGATCGATAACACGGCATTCGCAAAGGGCTTCCAGGTTGCGCTCCTGGGCTGGAGACAGCGCATGATCAAACAACACGACTGACGCGCCGGTTGCTTTTACGGCATCCGCAATTTCGACTGCTTTACCTTCACCAACAAAATACTTTGGGTGCGGCGCTTTACGGCTACCGGTAATCACCTGCATTGCTTCGACACCGGCGGAAGAGACCAGAGATTCAAACTCCTGGAGGTCTTCCATATCTTTGTCTTGCGAAAAATAGATGTGTACCAGCACCGCCTGCTCACCGGCATCATAACGGTCAAACAAGCGTAAACCTCTCTAAAAAGATCAGCGGGGAACGCAGGATCCCTGGCTCCCCGTGTGGATAACAGTGCGAAACCTTATTCGGTCTCGTCGCTGTCCTGCGCCGGCGTTGAAGAACCCTGCGCGCTGCTGCCATGATGGTAGTTACTACCAGTGCCGCCGCCAGCGTTATTGCTGTGATGAGATACCGGACGGGACGGAACAACAGTAGAAATAGCGTGCTTGTAGACCATCTGACTGACCGTGTTTTTCAACAGAATCACAAACTGATCGAAAGACTCAATCTGACCTTGCAGCTTAATACCATTCACCAAATAAATAGAAACTGGAACACGTTCCCGACGCAATGCGTTCAGGAACGGATCTTGTAAAGATTGCCCCTTAGCCATTCTATCTTTTCCTTATATGCTTGTTTTGTACTTAGAACCTTGCGATTCTGAAAAATTGCGCACGATACGCCTCAATTGTACACATTCAGTGAGCGATATCACCAACAACCTCAATCACTTCGTTTAACGCCTGTTGCGGTTTTTCACTGTCTAACCAGTGAACACCCTCCCAACCGCGCAACCAGGTGATCTGGCGCTTCGCTAACTGTCTCGTGGCGCAAACACCTCTATAAACCATTTCATCGTATGAAATCTCACCTTCAAGATACGACCACATCTGGCGGTATCCCACACAACGAATGGAAGGCATGTCCGTATGCAAATCTCCACGGGCAAAAAGCGCCCGCACTTCTGCTTCAAAATCTGAAGCTAACATCTGATGAAAACGCTGCTCAATCCGCTGATGGAGCAGTTCACGGCTCGCCGGGGCGATGGCGAACTGATGCACCTGATACGGCAGAGCGTCTCCTGACGTTTGCGTCAGTTCCGTTAAAGTTTTACCCGAAATGAAAAAAACTTCCAGTGCCCGGGAAAGCCTTTGCGGATCATTTGGATGGATCCGCGCTGCGGCAACCGGGTCAATCTCCGCCAGTTGCTGATGCAAAACGTCCCAACCCTGCTCTGCCGCCTGCTGCTCAATTTTCGCTCTTATTTCCGGATCCGCGGATGGCAGAGGTGACAACCCCTCCAGCAGCGCCTTGAAGTAGAGCATGGTTCCGCCAACCAACAGCGGTATACGCCCCGCCGCCGTTATCTCTGCCATCTCGGCTAAGGCATCCCGGCGAAAATCCGCTGCGGAGTAAGCCTGAGCCGGGTCGAGTATATCCAGCAAACGGTGCGGTGCCGCGCGCAGTTCTTCTGCGTCAGGCTTCGCCGTGCCGATGTCCATCCCTCGGTAGATGAGGGCGGAGTCGACGCTAATCAACTCTACAGGCAAAACTTTACGCAACTCAATGGCTAGCGCCGTTTTGCCGGAGGCCGTTGGGCCCATTAAAAAAATTGCCTTAGGCAGGCTCGCCTTACTTACGTCAATCATGTTTCAGGGCGTTCATCGCCGTTTGTAAATCAACAGGTTGTAATAACCCACCCGGCGGCGCTTTCACCAGATGCGGACAGAGGCGTTCAACCTCAGCCAGCACGCTGATGGCCTGTGCCATGCTCCACGGCGCGTGTTCGCTTGCCAGATGGCGGGCGATCCACTGCGCGGTGTTGGCGGCATCAAACGATGTTTGCTGCGCTAGGTAGCCTATCAGTTCAGGAATCAAGTTTTGTAAATTTTGTTGGCGTAAGGGTAAAGGCACTGCACGAATTGTCACATGTTGTGGTTCGAGCACAGTTTCAATACCCATCTGCGCCAGCTGCGGCTCTGCACGCTGCAATACCCTTGTTTCATCAGGGGATATTTTCAGGCGAACCGGAATCAAGAGCGGCTGCGCACAGGCTGCATTTTCGCCAGGCGTGAGCTGCACCTGTTTAAGCCAGCGTTCGGCGACCGGCAGTGCCATAAGCATCAGTTTGCCGTCACGCTCAAGCAATGCCATGTCGGGCGCGATAATCGTCAGCACCCGGCCAAAACTTTGGCTATGCCCGTCCAGAGAAGGCTGAGCGGCAGGAATGTACTCTTTACGCTCCACGGCTGGCGTTTCCAGCAATTTGCGGTACAACGCTCCCTGCTGCTTCTGATAACCAGGCTGGGCATTCGGGTAGTTCGCGCCCGTTGGACGCGGTGCGCTCCCTGCCGGGGAGAAACGCGGGGTCTCCGGTTCACGCGCGACGGCAGGCTCCGCAAAATGGTTGCGCCCTGCCGCCACACGGTTTTCGGGCAGCGGACGCGGTACAGGAGCGTCGTTCTCCAGCGGCAGCGTTGGCTCTGCCTGCTGCTGCAACACGGTGGCCACGCCCTGATAAATGAAGTCGTGAACCAGACGCGACTGGTGGAACCGCACCTCATGCTTGGCAGGATGAACGTTCACATCCACCTGATGCGGGTCGATGTCCAGATAAAGGACGAAAGCAGGCTGCTGATCGGCCCCAAGCTTGTCTTCGCATGCCTGGCGAATCGCGTGATTGATAAGACGATCGCGCATCATGCGGCCGTTGACGTAGCAATACTGAATTTCCGAGAACGCAGCACTGCTCGCGTTTGGATCGGCAACCCAGCCGCGTAAAGCCAGATCGCCGTGCTGCCATTCTATAGCCAGCGCCTGTTCCAGAAACGGCGTCCCGCAGATAGCGCCCAGGCGACGCTCTTTCTGTCCGCCTTCCGCCACCGCGCGGTACTGACGCATCACCTTACCGTTATGGCTGAGGTTGATGGTGACATCGAAGCGGGCCAGCGCGATACGGCGAATGATCTCGTCGATATGGCCGAACTCGGTCTTCTCGGTACGCATAAACTTGCGTCGGGCGGGAGTGTTGTAGAAGAGATCTAATACTTCAAGCGTCGTCCCGACAGGATGCGCCGCCGGTTTGACCGTCACATCCATGTCGCGCCCTTCGGCGTAAGCCTGCCAGGCTTCCTGCTGTTCAGCGGTACGGGAGGTCAGCGTTAAACGCGAAACCGAGCTGATACTGGCCAGCGCTTCTCCGCGAAAACCGAGGCTAATAATCGCTTCCAGATCGTCCAGAGAGGCGATTTTACTGGTGGCGTGACGAGCCAGCGCCAGCGACAGCTCCTCTTTTTTAATGCCACAGCCGTTGTCCCGAATGCGGATAAGCTTCGCGCCACCGCGTTCGATATCAATATCGATGCGGGTTGCGCCCGCATCGAGGCTGTTTTCCACCAGCTCCTTCACCACCGACGCAGGGCGTTCCACCACCTCACCGGCGGCGATTTGGTTCGCGAGCTGCGGCGGTAGAACCTGAATCGGCATGAATTCTCCTTAGTTGGTCGCGGTCATCTCACCCGGCAGCGCTGCGCTGGCCGTCTGGGCAGCGCCGCTCTGCGGCGCAGACTGCAGAGGATGCGCCTCAAAATATTTGCGTAAACCGTTATAAATCGCTTCGGCAATTTGCTGCTGGTAACTGTCGCTTCCCAACAGACGCTCTTCACCGTTGTTACTGATAAAGCCCGTCTCTACAAGGATGGACGGAATATCCGGCGAGCGCAGAACGCCGAGGCTGGCATGTTCCGGACGACGCTTATGCAGCACGCCAACGCTTTGCAGCTGGTTCAATACGTTAGTGGCGACATCATACCCGACGCGCTGAGAATGACCGAACTGTAAATCCAGCACCGCCTGGCTGAGGTACGGATCGGACTGGCTGTTCGCCAGCACGTCGCCCGCACCGCCTAGCAGTTCAGACTGCTTCTCATGCTCTTCCAGCCAGTTGGCCATTTCGCTGTTAGCGCGACGGTTCGACAGCACCCAAACCGAGGCACCGGTGGCGCTACGATTCGGTGCGGCGTCCGCATGAATGGAGACCAGGAAGTTTGCGTTTTGCTTACGCGCCACGTCCGAGCGCCCCATTACGGAGATAAAGTAATCCCCATCGCGGGTCAACACGCCTTTAAACATAGGGTCGTCATTGAGTAGCGAACGCAGTTTACGCGCGATAGCGATAGTTACGTTTTTCTCTCGCGTGCCGCCAGGACCAATCGCCCCGGGATCTTCCCCGCCGTGACCCGCATCAATGGCGATAATCACTTTGTCACCGCTGACCGTCGCGCGTCGCGCGCTGGCCGCCGGACGCGTCACCGTATCGCTGCTGGTTGCCGCAGTGATGCGATCGTTCTGCGATTTAAACGGATTACGCGCAGGTTCAGCAGGACGCGGCGTATACACCGGTTCTTCCACCCGCTTCGCTACGACCGGCGGCGGCGGCGGCGGTGCGTCGGCATTGATGGTAAAGACCACCGTATAGTTCGCCCCGTTTTGCTGCTTCACCGCCTTCGTTTTGCCCTTTTCGGTCAGATCAACCACCAGGCGTAACGACTGGCTATCCTGCGGCGTACCCGAACGGATACTTTTCACCAGGTTGTTGCCGCTAAACCGCAGCGGTAATCCCTGGATCACGCCTGTCTGCTTGATATCCAGCGCCACGCTGTGGCTGTCTGGCTGTGAAAACGCATACTCAGGATCGCCCATAAAGCTGAACGTAATCCGGGCCTGGCTTTCGCCGTTAGATACCTGAATATCTGAGAGGTTTGCCGCCCCGGCCTGCGCGCACAGCAGCACGGTGGCAGCCAACACCCAACCTTTAACGCGATTTATCATCCCGTCATCCCTACGCTTAACCGGCCAGACGCGCCAGTAAGGAACTGCCTGATGAGGAAACAGCACTGATGCGTGCCTCACGCCCTTGAGCCTGGTAATCTAAGTGAATTTCGACATCCGGGTCAGGCAGCACACCCGCACCTTGTTGCGGCCACTCCACCAGGCAAATGGCGTCGTTGGCAAAATAATCACGGATCCCCATAAATTCCAGCTCCTCAGGATCCGCAAGGCGGTATAAATCGAAGTGGTACACCATGAGATTTTCAAGGGTGTACGGTTCTACCAGCGTGTAGGTTGGGCTTTTCACATTCCCGTTATGCCCTAACGCCTGCAAAAAACCCCGGCTGAAGGTGGTTTTACCCGCACCTAAATCACCATACAGATAAATGACGGTTGCCCCCTGACAGGCCTGCGCCACGCGCTTGCCGAGTTCTAAAGTGGCTTGTTCATCAGGTAAAGGAATCGCTCGATTAGTCATTTTCTACGTCAATCACATCCGGGTTAACAACACGCCGCAGCGTGCAAAAAAGATCCGTGGCCAGCATACCGCGTGTACCGTAACGCGCAGCCAGTTTATCCGCCGCGACACCGTGGGCCACGCAGCCCGCACAGGCTGCATCATAAAGGGGAAGTTTCTGTCCAAGCAATGCGCCGATGATGCCGGAAAGCACATCGCCCATTCCGCCGCTCGCCATGCCCGCATTTCCGGCATCAATAATGCCCAGCATCTCATCACTGGCAACAATGGTTCCTGCCCCTTTTAAAACAGCAACACCTCCGTAACGTTTTACCAGACGCTGAGCAGAAAGTAAGCGATCGCTTTCAATTTCTGCCACGCTGCAGTTAAGCAGGCGCGCGGCTTCGCCGGGGTGTGGTGTCAGAATGCGATTGTGACGCTTATCCGGGTTTATTGCCAGAAGGTTAAGCGCGTCGGCATCCCACAGCATCGGTTTACGAAAATTCTCGACCTTTTGCAGGGCCTGTTTACCCCATGACTGCTGCCCAAGCCCGGGGCCAATCACCACCACATCCGCCCATTCCAGGCTTTCTTCAAGCACCTGGGGCGTAAGCTCATGGACCATCAGTTCCGGCCGGGCGGTGATTATGGGCGCAATATTCTCAATGCGAGTGAGCACTCGCACTAATCCGGCACCGCTGCGCAGAGCCGCTTCACCCGTCATACGAATCGCACCAGCCGTACCGTGGTCTCCTCCCACAATCACCAGCCTGCCGTGATCGCCCTTATGGGACGTTGGTCGGCGCGGCGGGAGCCACGCTGCAAGCTGCGACGCATCAAAACGCGCGAGGCGCATTTCCTGCCCGGCCAGCCAGCTCTCCAGCCCCAGCGCATTGTGGTGCAGCACGCCAACGACGTCTCGCGCTTTACCGGTCAGTAACCCCGGTTTGAGGGCGATAAAGGTCACCGTATGGGCAGCCTGAATGACCGCCCCCGGCGTCGCGCCGGTTTCTGCAATCAGGCCAGAGGGAATATCCAGGGCGACTACCGGCGCGGAATGTCTGTTAGCGTGTTCAATAAGCGCGGCAATATTTTCGCGCGGCGCGCTGTGCAGCCCGGTGCCCAGAAGACCATCAACAATCAGATCCACCTCTTCCGGCCAGACGATATCAGGCGCATGAATTACACCGCCTGCGTTCAGCCATGCCTCCCGCGCCGCGCCAGCCTCTTCCGGCAGCGGTTTATCACTTTCGAGAGCCAGCAAGGTCACGCGGATACCGGCCGCAACCGCCAAACGGGCGACGACGTAGCCGTCACCGTCGTTATTGCCGTGCCCGCACAGAATCAGCCAGTGAGCAGCCTGCGGGTACGCGCTGCGGGCAACGTTAAACGCCGCCTCACCCGCACGCAGCATCAGTTCATAGAGGGTAATCCCGAGGCTGTCTGCGGCCTCTTTTTCGGCACGCCGGAGGTCATCCGCATGCCAGATGGAATGTGGTATACTTGCGGGGTTTTTCTTCACCGTATGGTCCGTCATGTCACAGCCCCTCGATCTCAATGAATTAGCGCAAAAAATAAAACAGTGGGGTGCTGAGCTTGGCTTCCAGAAGGTGGGCATTACCGATACCGACCTTTCCGCCAGCGAGCCGAAACTGCAGGCCTGGCTGGACAAACAATACCACGGCGAAATGGAATGGATGGCGCGTCATGGCATGATGCGCGCCCGTCCTCACGAGCTTTTACCGGGCACATTACGCGTCATCAGCGTGCGCATGAACTATCTACCCGCCAACGCGGCCTTTGCGCGCACGCTAAAAAATCCCTCTTTGGGTTACGTCAGCCGGTACGCTTTGGGTCGTGATTACCATAAGCTCTTGCGTAACCGCTTAAAAAAACTCGGGGAAACCATTCAGCAGCACTGTGTTTCGCTGAATTTTAGACCCTTTGTCGATTCTGCGCCTATTCTTGAGCGCCCGATCGCCGAAAAAGCCGGGCTTGGATGGACAGGTAAGCACTCACTTATCCTCAGCCGTGACGCCGGATCGTTCTTCTTCCTGGGCGAACTGCTGATTGATTTACCGCTGCCGGTAGACGGCCCGGTCGAAGAAGGCTGCGGGCGCTGCGTGGCCTGCATGACCATCTGCCCGACGGGTGCTATCGTCGAGCCTTACACTGTTGATGCACGCCGCTGCATCTCCTACCTCACTATCGAGCTGGAAGGGGCCATTCCAGAGGAATTCCGACCACTTATTGGCAACCGCATCTACGGTTGCGACGACTGCCAGCTGATCTGCCCGTGGAACCGCTATTCACAGCTCACGGACGAAGAGGATTTCAGCCCGCGTAAGGCGCTGCATGCGCCGCAGCTCATTGAGCTGTTCGCCTGGAGCGAAGCATGGTTCCTGAAAGTGACGGAGGGTTCGGCCATTCGCCGTATTGGTCATTTGCGCTGGCTGCGTAATGTTGCCGTCGCGCTGGGGAATGCCCCGTGGGAGGAAGCGAATATACGGGCGCTTGAAAGCCGTCGAGGTGAGCACCCACTTCTTGATGAGCACATCGAGTGGGCGATTGCGCAGCAAATTGAGAAACGTAATGCCTGCGTTGTCGAGGTGCAGCTGCCGAAGAAACAGCGTCTGGTGAGGGTGATTGAAAAAGGGCTTCCGCGGGATGCCTGAACTATTCACAGCCTGTGAATAAAATTACAAACTCAAGCGCCATCTGGGCTGGAGAAGAGGTCAAGTGATCTCAATAACATTTTGAAATCAAATTTTATCCTTTAAATACAGTGCGTTATGTAGATATTATTCACCCTGCTAAGTTTTAACCCTGTTTCGGTTAAGCGCAGTTTCTGTGGATAACTCTGTTCACAAGAGTATTTCAGAGACAATAGAAAACGTCCCCAGCGACGCTTTTCGCTGTGGATATTTTAGAGATGAAGAAAAATTTGGAGCGGGAAACGAGACTCGAACTCGCGACCCCGACCTTGGCAAGGTCGTGCTCTACCAACTGAGCTATTCCCGCTTGGGTGGTCCGTGCTGTGGAAGCACTTTCAAATTTTGGAGCGGGAAACGAGACTCGAACTCGCGACCCCGACCTTGGCAAGGTCGTGCTCTACCAACTGAGCTATTCCCGCTTGGGCAGTCTGTGCTGTGAAAGCACTTTCAAATTTTGGAGCGGGAAACGAGACTCGAACTCGCGACCCCGACCTTGGCAAGGTCGTGCTCTACCAACTGAGCTATTCCCGCAAATCTGCACTGCTTTTGTTGCTGTCGTAACGTGTAATTCTCTGTCGTTACGGGAGGCGCATTATACGAGAAATCCTTTTAGCTGCAACCCCCCTTAAAGCGATTTTTTCGAAATTAAGTTCAAATGCTTATTAAATCGGCAAGCTGAACAATTTAACGACAAAAACCCGGCCACGCAAGGCGCCGGATCGCAAAATCACAGCTTAATAAAGTTTTCGCGGTAGTAAGAAAGCTCCGCCACGGACTCTCGGATATCGTCCATTGCCTGGTGCGTCCCCTGCTTTTTAAAGCCGTCGAGGATTTCAGGCTTCCAGCGACGCGCAAGCTCTTTCAGGGTGCTGACATCCAGATAGCGGTAGTGGAAGTAAGACTCCAGCTCCGGCATGTACTTAAACAGGAAACGGCGATCCTGGCCGATGCTATTGCCGCAGATAGGGGATTTGCCTGCCGGAACCCACTGTTTCAGGAACTCAAGCGTCGCCAGCTCCGCCTCACGGTCGCCGAACGTGCTCGCCTTCACGCGCTCCACCAGGCCACTGCCGGTGTGGGTACGCACGTTCCATTCATCCATCAAAGCCAGCTGGTCGTCGGACTGATGCACCGCAATCGTTGGCCCTTCAGCCAGGATATTCAGGTTGGCGTCCGTCACCAGAGTTGCAATTTCAATGATGCGATCGCGCTCGGGATCCAGCCCGGTCATTTCGAGATCGATCCAAATCAGGTTGTTTTCATCCGCGCTCATGTTATTTTCCACCCTTCTCGCATAACCGGCAGTAGCAGGTTAACTAGTATTAATTAGAGTGTATCATAGAGGTTTTGCCCCTTACGGGCGACCAGGAGCCAGCGCGATTGAGTAAAAATAAACTCTCCAAAGGGCAGCAGCGCCGCGTAAAAGCCAACCACCAGCGCCGTCTTAAAACCACTTCGGAGAAGCCGGATTATGACGACAACCTGTTTGGTGAAGCGACAGAAGGCGTAGTCATCAGCCGTTTCGGTATGCATGCCGATGTCGAATCCGCCGACGGTGACATTCACCGTTGCAATATCCGCCGGACCATTCGTTCCCTGGTGACCGGCGATCGCGTGGTCTGGCGTCCGGGTAAAGAGGCAGCTGAAGGTGTCACGGTTAAGGGCATCGTTGAAGCCGTGCATGAACGCACGTCGGTGCTCACCCGCCCGGATTTCTACGATGGCGTAAAACCAATTGCCGCCAACATTAACCAGATCGTCATTGTTTCGGCGATTTTACCCGAACTTTCGCTCAACATTATCGACCGATACCTTGTCGCCTGCGAAACGCTGCAGGTTGAACCGATCATCGTGTTGAATAAAATCGATCTGCTGGATGACGACGGCATGGCCTTCGTGAATGAGCAGATGGATATCTACCGTAAGATCGGGTATCGCGTGCTGATGGTCTCCAGCCATACCAAAGATGGCCTTAAGCCGTTAGAAGAGGCGCTGACCGACCGTATCAGCATCTTTGCGGGCCAGTCCGGCGTGGGTAAATCGAGCCTGCTGAACAACCTGCTTGGCCTCCAGCAAGAGATCCTGACTAACGATGTGTCCAACGTCTCGGGTCTGGGCCAGCACACCACCACCGCCTCGCGTCTGTATCATTTCCCGCACGGCGGCGACGTGATCGACTCCCCAGGGGTGCGTGAGTTCGGTTTGTGGCACCTTGAGCCGGAACAAATCTTTAACGGATTTGTCGAATTCCATGATTATTTAGGCGCTTGTAAATACCGCGACTGTAAACACGATAACGACCCAGGCTGCGCTATCCGTGAAGCGGTTGAGAAAGGCGAGATCGCGGAAACCCGCTTCGAGAATTACCATCGTATTCTTGAGAGCATGGAAGACGTAAAAACGCGTAAAAACTTTTCTGATTCTGATAACTGACAACTAAGCTAAGCATCGCTAAAATCGTCCCCTTTTTTCAGGTTCCGGCGGCTTAACGCCGGATCAGGAACGACAAAACAATGGCCTGGAGGCTACCTTGTTAAACGCATTTAAACTTTCGCTTCAATACATTCTGCCAAAACTGTGGCTCACTCGCCTGGCGGGCTGGGGCGCGAGCAAACGCGCAGGCTGGCTGACCAAACTGGTCATCGATCTTTTCGTAAAATATTACAAGGTCGACATGAAAGAGGCGCAGAAGCCGGACACCGCCAGCTATCGCACCTTCAACGAGTTCTTCGTGCGCCCGCTGCGTGACGAAGTGCGCCCGGTGAACACCGATCCTAACGTCCTGGTGATGCCAGCAGACGGCGTGATCAGCCAGTTGGGTAACATCGAAGACGACAAAATCCTGCAGGCGAAGGGCCATAACTACAGTCTGGAAGCGCTGCTGGCAGGTAACTACCTGATGGCGGATCTGTTCCGCAACGGTACGTTTGCCACCACCTATCTGTCACCGCGCGACTATCACCGCGTGCACATGCCGTGTAACGGTATCCTGCGTGAAATGATTTATGTCCCGGGCGACCTGTTCTCCGTCAATCACCTGACCGCGCAGAACGTGCCGAACCTGTTTGCCCGTAACGAGCGCGTCATCTGTCTGTTCGATACTGAATTTGGCCCTATGGCACAGATTCTGGTGGGTGCAACCATCGTAGGCAGCATTGAAACCGTCTGGGCAGGCACCATCACGCCACCGCGCGAAGGCGTGATCAAACGCTGGACCTGGCCTGCCGGTGAAGCGGAAGGCTCTGTGGCCCTGCTAAAAGGTCAGGAGATGGGTCGCTTCAAGCTGGGCTCCACCGTGATCAACCTGTTTGCACCAGGCAAAGTGAAGCTGGCTGAACAGCTTGAAAGCCTGTCGGTTACCAAACTGGGTCAGCCGCTGGCGGTCTCAACCGAAACCTTCGTGACGCCGGAAGCAGAACCTGCTCCGCTGTCACAGGAAGAGATCAACGCCGAGCACGACGCCAGCCCGCTGGTTGACGACAAAAAAGACGAAGGCTAACAACAGAAGGATCGCTGACGTGCGCCCGATTATCGTTCTACTGATGGCCTGGTGCCTCAGCATGGGGGCGTACGCAGCGACAGCCCCCGACGCCAAACAGATAACCCAGGAACTGGAGCAGGCAAAAGCGGCCAAACCCGCTCAGCCAGAGACCGTCGAGTCGCTCCAGGCTGCCCTGAACGCGCTTGAGGAGCGGAAAGGCTCTCTTGAGCGCGCTCAGCAGTATCAGCAGGTTATCGACAACTTCCCCAAACTCTCGCAGACGCTACGCTCGCAGCTGAATAATTTGCGTGACGAACCGCGCGATGTGCCCGCAGGGATGACCTCCGACGCGCTGAACCAGGAGATCCTGCAGGTCAGCAGCCAGCTTCTGGAAAAGAGCCGCCTTGCTCAGCAGGAGCAGGAGCGCGCGCGCGAAATTGCCGATTCCCTTAGCCAGCTTCCGCAGCAGCAAACCGACGCCCGTCGCCAGCTTAATGAAGTTGAGCGCCGCGTGGGTACGCAAAGCGGCAATACGCCACAGGCTCAGGCCCAAAATCTGGGCCTGCAGGCAGAATCGGCTCGCCTGAAGGCCCTTGTCGATGAGCTTGAGCTGGCGCAGCTTTCCGCCAATAACCGCCAGGAGCTGTCGCGGATGCGCTCTGAACTCGCTCAGAAGCAGAGCGAGCAACTGGATGCGTATCTCCAGGCCCTGCGCAATCAGCTCAACAGTCAGCGTCAACGCGAGGCGGAGCGCGCGCTGGAAAGTACCGAACTGCTGGCAGAAAACAGCGATAACTTGCCTGCCGGAATCGTCGAACAGTTTAAGGTCAACCGCGAGCTTTCTGCCGCGCTGAATCAGCAGGCGCAGCGTATGGATCTGGTTGCCTCGCAGCAGCGTCAGGCCACCAATCAAACCCTTCAGGTTCGCCAGGCGCTCAACACCCTGCGCGAGCAGTCCCAGTGGCTCGGGTCATCAAACCTGCTGGGCGAAGCGCTACGTGCCCAGGTCGCGCGCCTGCCGGAAATGCCGAAGCCGCAACAGCTGGATACCGAGATGGCCCAGCTGCGCGTTCAGCGACTGCACTTTGAAGATCTCCTTAATAAACAGCCGCAAATCCGCCAGATCCGTCAGGCTGACGGACAGCCCCTGACCAGCGAGCAAAACCGTATTCTGGAAGCCCAGCTGCGTACCCAGCGTGAACTGCTGAACTCTTTGCTCCAGGGCGGGGATACGCTGATTCTGGAGCTGACCAAGCTAAAAGTCTCCAATAGCCAGCTGGAAGATGCGCTGAAAGAGGTGAACGAGGCGACGCACCGTTATCTCTTCTGGACGTCCGACGTGCGTCCGATGACCTTCTCGTGGCCGATTGAGATCGTCCAGGACCTGCGCCGCCTGATTTCGCTGGACACCTTCAGCCAGCTGGGACAGGCCAGCGTGATGATGTTCACCAGCAAAGAGACCATTTTCCCGCTGCTGGGGGCGTTGATTCTGGTGGGCTTCAGCATTTACTCGCGCAGACATTTCACTCGCTTCCTGGAGCGTTCCAGCTCCAGGGTCGGGAAAGTCACCCAGGATCACTTCTGGCTAACGTTGCGCACCGTATTCTGGTCGATTCTTGTCGCCTCCCCGCTGCCGGTGCTGTGGATGACGCTGGGGTATGGCCTGCGTGAAGCCTGGCCCTATCCGCTCGCGGTTGCGATTGGCGATGGCGTCACCGCCACGGTGCCGCTGCTGTGGGTAGTCATGATTTGCGCCACCTTCGCGCGCCCAAATGGCCTGTTTATCACCCACTTTGGCTGGCCGCGCAATCGCGTTGCGCGCGCCATGCGTTACTACCTGATGAGCATCGGGCTGATTGTGCCGCTGATTATGGCGCTGATCATGTTCGACAATCTCAACGACCGGGAATTCTCAGGCTCGCTGGGCCGTCTCTGCTTTATGCTGATATGCGGGGCGCTGGCCATCGTCACGCTCAGCCTGAAACGCGCGGGTATTCCGCTCTATCTCGATAAATCCGGCAGCGGCGAAAACATGTTCAACCGGCTGCTCTGGAACCTGCTGCTTAGCGCGCCGCTGTTTGCGATGCTGGCGGCCGCGGTGGGCTATCTGGCAACCGCGCAGGCGCTGCTGGCAAGGCTGGAAACCTCGGTGGCCATCTGGTTCCTGCTGCTGGTGGTGTACCACGTGATCCGCCGCTGGATGCTGATCCAGCGGCGCCGTCTGGCCTTTGACCGTGCCAAGCATCGCCGGGCAGAGATCCTCGCCCAGCGCGCGCGAGGTGAGGAAGAGCCAAACCACGTCAACAGTACGGAAGGCACGACGGAAGCGGACGAGGTCGAACTGGATCTGGATGCCATCAGCACCCAGTCCCTGCGTCTGGTTCGTTCCATACTGATGCTGATTGCCCTCCTGTCGGTGATCTTCCTGTGGTCAGAGATCCACTCCGCATTCGGCTTCCTGGAGAACATCTCTCTTTGGGACGTGACGTCCACGGTGCAGGGTGTTGAAAGCCTGGAGCCGATCACCTTAGGGGCGGTGCTGATTGCCATTCTGGTGCTGATCATTACCACGCAGCTGGTGCGCAACTTCCCGGCGCTGCTGGAGCTGGCGCTGCTGCAGCATCTGGATTTAACGCCGGGGACGGGTTATGCGATTACGACCATAACCAAATATCTGATCATGCTGTTTGGCGGACTGGTTGGCTTCTCGATGATCGGTATTGAGTGGTCGAAGCTGCAGTGGCTGGTGGCGGCCCTTGGTGTAGGGTTAGGTTTTGGTTTACAGGAGATTTTCGCCAACTTCATCTCTGGCCTGATCATTCTGTTCGAAAAACCGATCCGTATTGGCGATACCGTCACGATCCGCGATCTGACCGGCAGCATCACGAAGATCAACACCCGCGCGACAACGATCAGCGACTGGGATCGCAAAGAGATCATCGTACCGAACAAGGCGTTTATTACCGAGCAGTTCATCAACTGGTCGCTGTCAGACTCCGTTACCCGTGTAGTGCTGACGGTACCGGCGCCATCGGACGCTAACAGCGAAGAGGTCACCCAGATCCTCTACACAGCCGCAGAGCGCTGCTCGCTGGTGATCGATAACCCGGCACCGGAAGTGTTCCTGGTGGATTTACAGCAGGGGATCCAGATTTTCGAGCTGCGTATCTACGCCGCCGAAATGGGCCACCGTATGCCGCTGCGCCATGAGATCCACCAGCTGATTCTGGCAGGCTTCCGCGAGCACGGTATTGATATGCCGTTCCCACCGTTCCAGATGCGTCTGGAAAGCCTGGACGGGCGTAAAACGGGAAGAATGTTGACGTCAGCGGCACGTACGCGCCCGGCGGGGAGTTTGTAAGATAAGCAGGGCGACCCTCTCCCACGGGAGAGGGTTAACTGCCGTCAGGCGCGATCTACGGTAAACGCAATCACATCGCCAAGCTGCTCTGCGCCCAGGGCCAGCATCACCAGACGATCCACACCCAGCGCCACGCCGGAGCAATCCGGCAGACCCGCTTTTAAGGCTTCAAGCAAATTAACATCAATAGGCTGCTGCGGCAGACCGCGCGCGGCGCGCTTGCGGTTATCCTGCTCGAAGCGCTGCTGCTGCTCGCGGGCATCAGTCAGTTCGTGGAAGCCGTTCGCCAGTTCGATGCCTTTGTAATAGACCTCAAAACGCTCTGCGACACGATGATCTTCGGTACTGATCTGCGCCAGTGAAGCCTGGCTTGCCGGGAAGTGATAGACAAACGTCGGACGGTCTTTGCCAATCTGCGGTTCTACGCCGAAGGTGAACAGCAGCTGCAGCAGCGTGTCGCGATCCTCTTCGGTATCCGCCACGTTGCTCAGATCCAGCTTTGCCGCTACTTCACGCAGCTGGGTTTTATCCGCCGACAGCGGATCGATTTCCAGATGGCGTTGGAAAGCCTGCTGATAGGAGAGCGTTTCGGCTTCTGAACAGTCCAGCACCTGCTGGAGCAGATCGTCCACCTCATTCATCAGGCGGTACATATCATAATGCGGGCGGTACCACTCCAGCATGGTGAATTCCGGGTTGTGGTGACGACCCATCTCTTCATTACGGAAACTGCGGCACAGCTGATACACCGGGCCACATCCCGCTGCCAGCAGGCGTTTCATGTGATATTCCGGGCTGGTCATCAGGTACAAATTCATCCCCTGAGAGTGGCCGGGGCCAACAAAACGGGTTTCAAACGGGACCAGATGAATATCCGTTACCGTTGCCTGACTCATGCACGGCGTTTCCACCTCAAGGACTCCGCGGTCGGCAAAGAAACGGCGGATCTCCGCCATAATTGCAGCGCGTTTTAACAGATTAGGGATGGATGCGCTCGGCTGCCAGGTGGCCGTTTCGCTCATGAGTTGTTCTCCGATTTCAGACAAGGGCACGAAGTCTACTCGTTAGCAGGGGCAGAGACAAATTTTGCGCAGTAAAAAAGCGCATTTCATTTAGGTGAACTTTTTCGTGACGTATTTCATCAATCTTCATGATAAATCGCCGTACAGAACAGCAAAAAAATCGAACACGTCAAATTTCCCTGACATCTACACGGTTATACTGTTTTACCCATAAAGGAGCAGTGGAAACGCTTTCGCAATCGTCCTTTTGGACGGGTGAACTACCTTTAGTTTGTCGCGTTGCGAAATAACAAAAATCTGGAGGAATGTCGTGCAAACTTTTCAAGCCGATCTTGCCGTAATAGGCGCTGGCGGGGCTGGATTACGTGCTGCGATTGCTGCAGCACAAGCTAATCCCAACGCTAAAATCGCATTGATTTCAAAAGTCTATCCAATGCGTAGCCACACTGTGGCAGCAGAAGGAGGATCCGCCGCCGTTGCGCAGGATCATGACAGCTTTGAATACCATTTCCACGACACGGTTGCAGGGGGCGACTGGCTTTGCGAACAGGATGTCGTTGACTACTTTGTGCATCATTGTCCAACGGAAATGACCCAGCTTGAACAGTGGGGATGTCCGTGGAGCCGCCGTCCGGACGGCAGCGTCAACGTTCGCCGCTTTGGCGGAATGAAGATTGAACGCACCTGGTTCGCCGCCGATAAAACCGGCTTCCATATGCTGCACACCCTGTTCCAGACCTCCCTTCAGTTCCCACAAATTCAGCGCTTCGATGAACATTTCGTCCTCGACATTCTGGTTGATGACGGACACGCGCGCGGCCTGGTGGCGATGAATATGATGGAAGGCACGCTTGTCCAGATCCGCGCCAACGCGGTAGTGATGGCGACGGGCGGTGCGGGTCGCGTTTATCGTTATAACACCAACGGCGGCATCGTCACCGGTGACGGCATGGGCATGGCGCTCAGCCATGGCGTACCCCTGCGCGATATGGAGTTCGTCCAGTATCACCCAACCGGCCTGCCAGGCTCCGGCATTCTGATGACGGAAGGCTGCCGCGGTGAGGGCGGTATTCTGGTCAACAAAAACGGCTACCGCTATCTGCAGGATTACGGCATGGGCCCGGAAACCCCGCTCGGCGAGCCGAAGAACAAATACATGGAACTTGGCCCGCGCGACAAAGTCTCTCAGGCCTTCTGGCACGAGTGGCGCAAAGGCAACACTATCTCCACGCCGCGAGGCGACGTCGTTCACCTCGACCTGCGTCATCTGGGCGAGAAGAAGCTGCTGGAACGTCTTCCGTTCATCTGCGAGCTGGCAAAAGCCTACGTTGGCGTCGACCCGGTGAAAGAGCCGATTCCGGTACGTCCAACGGCGCACTACACCATGGGCGGGATCGAAACCGACCAGCAGTGCGAAACCCGAATTAAAGGCCTGTTCGCCGTTGGCGAGTGTTCCTCTGTGGGCCTGCACGGCGCCAACCGTCTTGGGTCTAACTCGCTGGCAGAGCTGGTCGTCTTTGGCCGCATGGCGGGCGAGCGCGCGATGGAGCGGGCGGCTACCGCAGGCGAAGCCAACGGTGCCGCACTGGATGCGCAGGTTGCAGACGTTGAAAAACGCCTGAAAGATCTGGTGAACCAGGAGGGTAACGAGAACTGGTCTAAGATCCGCGACGAGATGGGCCTGTCGATGGAAGAAGGCTGCGGTATCTACCGTACGCCAGAGCTGATGCAAAAAACCGTCGACAAGCTGGCGGAACTGCAGGAGCGCTTCAAGCGCGTGCGCATCACCGATACCTCCAGCGTATTCAACACCGACCTGCTCTACACTATCGAGCTGGGCCACGGTCTGAACGTAGCGGAATGTATGGCGCACTCTGCGTTGGCGCGTAAAGAGTCACGTGGAGCCCACCAGCGTCTGGACGAAGGCTGCACCGAACGTGACGACGTCAATTTCCTGAAACACACTCTCGCCTGGCGCGATGCGGATGGCACCACACGTCTGGACTACAGCGACGTGAAAATCACCACGCTGCCGCCGGCTAAACGCGTGTACGGTGCAGAAGCAGAAGCCGCCGAGAAGAAGGAGAAGGCGAATGGCTGAGATGCAAAAAATGAAGGTTGAAGTGGTGCGCTACAATCCGGAAGTGGACGCCGCACCGCACAGCGCTTTCTATGAAGTCCCTTATGACGAGCAAACCTCCCTGCTGGATGCGCTCGGCTATATCAAAGACAACCTGGCGCCGGATCTGAGCTACCGCTGGTCCTGCCGCATGGCAATCTGCGGATCCTGCGGCATGATGGTCAACAAGGTGCCGAAGCTGGCCTGTAAGACCTTCCTGCGCGAGTACACCAAAGGCATTAAGGTCGAAGCGCTGGGCAACTTCCCGATTGAACGCGATCTGGTGGTCGATATGACCCACTTTATCGAAAGCCTGGAAGCCATTAAGCCGTACATCATTGGCAACCCGCGCACGCCGGATCAGGGGCCAAACACCCAGACGCCAGCTCAGATGGCGAAATACCATCAGTTCTCTGGATGCATCAACTGCGGCCTCTGCTACGCCGCCTGTCCACAGTTTGGCCTGAACAAGGAGTTCATCGGCCCGGCCGCCATTACCCTGGCGCACCGCTATAACGAGGACAGCCGCGATCACGGTAAAAAAGAACGTATGGCGCAGCTCAATAGCCAGAACGGCGTCTGGAGCTGTACCTTTGTGGGCTACTGCTCCGAAGTCTGTCCGAAGCACGTCGACCCGGCCGCCGCTATTCAGCAGGGTAAAGTGGAAAGCTCGAAAGACTTTCTTATCGCTACCCTGAAACCACGCTAAGGAGTGCATGATGACGACTAAACGCAAAGCCTACGTGCGGCCTGTGCCGTCAACCTGGTGGAAAAATCTGCCGTTTTATCGCTTCTACATGCTGCGTGAAGGCACGGCGGTACCGGCGGTCTGGTTCAGCCTTGAGCTGATGTACGGCGTTTTTGCCCTCAAGCATGGCCCGGAAGCCTGGGCCAGCTTCGTCGGTTTCCTGCAAAACCCGATCATTGTTGTGCTGAATCTGATCGTGCTCGCGGCCGCGCTGCTTCATACCAAAACCTGGTTTGAGCTGGCGCCAAAAGCGGCGAACATCATCGTAAAAGACGAGAAAATGGGGCCAGAGCCGGTGATTAAAGGGCTCTGGGCAGTGACGATTCTGGTCACTGTGGTCATTCTGTTTGTCGCACTGTTCTGGTAAGGAGACTACTGTGATCAATCCAAATCCAAAACGTTCTGACGAGCCGGTCTTCTGGGGACTGTTTGGCGCAGGCGGCATGTGGAGTGCCATCATCGCCCCCGTCATCATCCTGCTGGTCGGCATTATGCTGCCGCTGGGGCTGTTCCCGGGAGATGCGCTGAGCTACGAACGCGTACTGGCGTTCGCGAGCAGCTTTATCGGCCGCGTGTTCATCTTCCTGATGATCGTCCTGCCGCTGTGGTGTGGCCTGCACCGTATTCACCATGCGATGCATGACCTGAAAATCCATGTCCCGAGCGGGAAATGGGTGTTCTACGGTCTGGCAACCATCCTGACCGTAGTAACGCTGATTGCCGTGGTCACCCTCTGACGCTTCAGGCCCGCCATCAGGCGGGCCTTCTATTTTTGCATCTTCCCCACCAGCCACTGGGCAAACTCGCGCATTGCGGGCGTTTCTGCCCGTGACTGCAGCCTCGTGAGCCAGTAGCTGCCGAGGTCAATCTGCGTTGCAAATGGCTGCACGATGCGCTCGCTGTTCAGCAGATGGGTGAACATATCGACAGGGGCAATCGCGATGCCCGTACCTGCCTGCGCGGCTTCCAGCATGGTGACGGACGAATCAAATACCATTACCCGGTGCGTCGGTGAAGGCGGGTTTTCTCCCGCGGCCTGCATCCAGGCGGTCCACTCGTCGCGCCGGTAAGAGCGCAGGAGGGTAAACTTCAGGATATCGGAAGGGGTGTGCAACGCGGCAGCAATGTCAGGTGTGCAAAGCGGCGCAAGCGGTGCAGGGCAAAGAAACGTCGCTTCCGTGCCGTGCCACGCCCCGCCGCCATAACGAATGGCGTAATCAAGTCCTTCAGCCGCCGGATCGACACGGTTGTTATGGGTGGAAAGCTGAAGATCAATATGCGGATAGCAGCGGCGGAAGTCCGCGAGCTGCGAGAATAACACCCCCGTCGCAAATGTCCCGACCACGCCAATTTTGAGCTTCTCCTGCGCGCGCTGGCTGGCAAAGCGATCCAGCATTCCGGCGATACGATCGAACGAGTCATTCAGCACCGGCAGCAAATTCTCGCCTTCGGTAGTCAACATCAGCCCTCGCGAAACGCGAACGAAAAGCTGGCAGTTAAGGTGCTGCTCCAGCGTCTTGACGTGCTGGCTAATCGCGGAATGGGTGACATTCAGCTCAATAGCGGCATGCGTAAAACTGAGGTGCCTGGCGGCTGCTTCAAACGCCCGCAGGGAGTTCAGAGGAAGATAGCTGCGCGTCATGGTCTCGTCCGTTAGAAAAATTAACAGCTAATGCTAAATTTAACCGTTTGTCAGCCATAGTCAAATCCAACAGACTATAGCGGTCTGACGGGCCCGGACACTCCCTTGAACTGCTATTACGGAAGATAACTGATGATGACAAAATCCCTAAGCTGTGCCCTGCTGCTCAGCGTTGCCAGCTCTGCATTCGCCGCACCGATGTCCGAAAAACAGCTGGCTGAGGTGGTGGAACGGACCGTTACGCCGCTGATGAAAGCGCAGGCCATTCCGGGTATGGCGGTGGCGGTGATTTATCAGGGTCAGCCGCACTACTTTACCTTCGGTAAAGCCGATGTTGCGGCGAACAAACCTGTCACTCCACAAACCTTGTTCGAACTGGGTTCTATAAGTAAAACCTTCACCGGCGTACTGGGTGGCGATGCCATTGCTCGCGGTGAAATATCGCTCGGCGATCCGGTGACAAAATACTGGCCTGAACTGACGGGCAAACAGTGGCAGGGGATCCGCATGCTGGATCTGGCAACCTATACCGCAGGCGGTCTGCCGTTACAGGTACCGGATGAGGTCACGGATAACGCCGCTCTGCTGCGCTTTTATCAAAACTGGCAGCCGCAGTGGAAGCCGGGCACCACGCGTCTTTACGCCAATGCCAGCATCGGTCTTTTTGGCGCGCTGGCGGTCAAACCTTCCGGCATGAGCTATGAGCAGGCCATAACGACGCGGGTCTTTAAGCCGCTCAAGCTGGACCATACCTGGATTAACGTTCCGAAAACGGAAGAGGCGCATTACGCCTGGGGATACCGCGACGGTAAAGCGGTCCACGTTTCGCCAGGAATGCTGGATGCAGAAGCCTATGGCGTAAAAACCAACGTGCAGGATATGACAAGCTGGGTGATGGTCAACATGAAGCCGGACTCGCTTCAGGATAGTTCACTCAGGAAAGGCATTGCCCTGGCGCAGTCTCGCTACTGGCGCGTGGGGGCCATGTATCAAGGGTTAGGTTGGGGAATGCTTAACTGGCCGGTCGATGCCAAAACCGTGGTTGAAGGCAGCGACAATAAGGTGGCGCTGGCACCGCTGCCTGCGAGAGAAGTGAATCCACCGGCACCGCCGGTCAACGCGTCCTGGGTCCATAAAACAGGCTCAACCGGCGGGTTTGGCAGCTACGTGGCATTTATTCCTGAAAAACAGCTCGGCATAGTGATGCTGGCGAATAAAAGCTATCCGAACCCTGCCCGCGTTGAGGCGGCATACCGTATCCTCGACGCGCTGCAGTAAAACATTGCCGGGTGGCGCTGCGCTTACCCGGCGAAACACACCGCACAAAAACCACATTTTCCTTGCCGTCATCTACACTTAACAAAAAACAGTAAGGAAACTCCTATGCGCATTCTGCCTGTTATCGCCGCGGTGACAGCCGCGTTTTTAGTGGTTGCCTGCAGTTCCCCTACCCCACCGCCTGGCGTTACCGTCGTCACGCCTTTTGATGCACAACGCTTCCTTGGAACATGGTATGAAATCGCGCGCCTCGACCATCGGTTTGAGCAGGGCTTAGAGAAGGTCACTGCAAATTACAGCCCGATGGATGATGGCGGTATTCAGGTGATCAACCGGGGCTATAATCCCGATCGGGAGATGTGGCAGCAGTCGATTGGGAAAGCGTACTTCACGGGCGACCCGCGACGGGCCGCGCTAAAAGTCTCTTTCTTTGGCCCGTTTTATGGTGGCTATAACGTGATCGCGCTCGACAGAGAGTACCGTCACGCGCTGATCTGCGGGCCGGATCGCGACTATCTGTGGATACTTTCCCGCACGCCAACTATTTCGTCAGAAATGAAACAGCAGATGCTGGACGTCGCGACCCGGCAAGGGTTTGATGTGTCAAAACTGATCTGGGTAAAACAACCCCATTAATGGGTGCTGAGCTTAAGCCCAATGATCCCCGCTACAATCAAGGCGAGGCTGGCGATACGCGCCAGACTCGCTGACTCTCCCAGTAGCAGAATGCCGGTGATGGCGGCCCCCACCGCACCAATGCCCGTCCAGACGGCATAAGCCGTTCCCACAGGCAGCGAGCGCATCGCCCAGGATAACAGGACAATACTCACGATCATCGCGGTTACGGTAATAACGCTGGGCGTCAGGCGGGTAAATCCGTGGGTGTACTTGAGACCAATCGCCCAAACCACTTCGAGCAGACCGGCAATAAAAAGAATGATCCAGGACATTTCAGGCTCCTTAACTTAATAGAAGTTGGGGCCGTCCCCGGTGAAAGAAACGCTTACGGGTCGTCCCGTAAGGCAGAGATTACGCCCCATATTTTGGTTAGCGTGCTATTTTTTTTCAATCTTTTTTTGCTGAACACGTTAAGGCAAGAAATAGCCGCAGTATGGCGCGTAGTTCCGGCATTTAGCACTCATCCGACTTCTCTATGATGATGTGCTTTCTGATGGCAGGAAGCCAAACCACTAGCCGACTGCGAATAAAATATGTTCAAAATTCTCTTGATTGACCGTTGTCACTTTACCCGCACGGGGTTTGAAGCATGGCTCAATCATTCCGGTTTGTTCCCGGGACACTACGTTGTGACCGGGCTGAATAATCTGTTCCTTGCCAGGGAGCACATTCTGCAATGGAAACCCACGCTGGTTATCGCCGATTTGTACGGCTTCAGGCAGGATATTCATCATTTTCAGCAGCTCTCGTCTTTGCTCAACGCCAGTGAACGCTTACCGTTTATTTTGCTGCAATCGGGAGAGGACAACGGCATGACAGACTGGCTCGGACACTTCCCGGTGTGGTCGTCGCTGTTGAAAAACGCCAGTCTCGAAGAAGTGGCAACGACTATAAATGATGCATTAACCTCACGCTCATGCGCTGAAAGGCCCACGGCAGCCGCCCCCTTGCTGACCCGGCAGGAAGAGAAAGTGCTTACATTATGGATGGACGGCGCGAGCAATCAAAAGATTGCTGCCCACCTGAGTATCAACGGAAAAACGGTCTATACCTATAAACGCAATATCCGCATGAAATTGCATATGGATACGCGTTTTTCTCCGTTCTTATCCCTGCAGGAATCAAAAAGCTGACGGTACGAAACGGCTGGTCTCGTACCGTGTGTTAATTACTGCTGAGCTTTAGTTGCCGCACCAGAGATTGCGCTACCACCTTCAGAAATATCCTGACCAACGCCACGCGTGGTATTACAGGCTGTTAATACTGAAGAAAGTACCAAGACTGAAAAGATCGCTGCAATTGTCTTCTTAACCATAATATCTTCCTTTTATAGCCAAAGTTGTTTTGTGTATAGCAACTTAAGGATAGACAAGATCCCGCCGGATGACGGAAAAGGAAGCATTTTTAGGAAAATTAGACGAACTTAGCTGGCGGCGTGAGAAATGATATGACCGAGATCCTGGATATCTTGTCCCATTCCACGGGTGGTGTTACAGCCGGAAAGCAATGCACTGGAAAGCGCTAACAGAAGCAGAATTTTAACGGTACGTTTCATCATCCCTGCCTGCAAAAATCAGGCGCAGCGGGCGCTGCGCCTTCAATCATGACGTAAATTACTTCACGCGGGACACGTATTCGCCGGAGCGGGTATCCACTTTGATCACTTCGCCAGTCTGTACGAACAGTGGAACTTTAACCACTGCGCCGGTAGACAGTTTGGCTGGTTTACCGCCGGTACCTGCGGTATCACCTTTCAGACCTGGATCGGTTTCAACGATTTCCAGTTCTACGAAGTTTGGTGGGGTCACAGCGATAGGCTGACCGTTCCACAGGGTTACGATGCACTCAGCCTGGTCCAGCAGCCATTTAGCGCTATCACCTACCGCTTTCTCATCAGCAGACAGCTGTTCGAAAGTGGAGTTGTTCATGAAATGCCAGAACTCGCCATCGTTGTACAGATAGGTCAGGTTCATATCAACAACATCAGCGCCTTCAGCGGAGTCAGTAGACTTGAAGGTTTTCTCAACACGGGTACCGGTCAGCAGACGGCGCAGCTTAACGCGTGCGAATGCCTGGCCTTTACCTGGTTTAACGAATTCGCTGGCTTCAACCGCGTACGGTTCGCCGTCCATCATGATTTTAAGACCAGCACGAAAATCGTTGCTATAGTACGTTGCCATAAGGCCCTCTAAATTTGTTAACTGGTAGCTAAGCCACAAAATGGCGCATATTGTAACCCTAAACACCCCGTCCAGAGAAGATTGGTTATCGCAACTTGCCGATGTAATCACCAGTCCTGATGAATTGCTGCGTCTTTTAGACCTCGATCAGCACCCAGAGTTGCTTGCCGGCCGCGAGGCAAAGCGCCTTTTCGCCCTGCGCGTTCCCCGTGCGTTTGTGGCGCGGATGGAGAAAGGCAACCCCGACGATCCGCTATTAAAACAAACACTTACTTCGCAGGATGAGTTTATCACCGCGCCGGGATACAGCACCGATCCGCTGGAAGAGCAGAACAGCGTGGTGCCTGGTTTACTGCACAAATATCTCAACCGTGCCCTGCTGCTGGTAAAGGGCGGCTGCGCGGTAAATTGTCGTTATTGCTTCCGTCGGCACTTCCCGTATGCCGAAAACCAGGGCAATAAACGCAACTGGCAGGTCGCGCTGGACTATATTGCCGTCCATTCAGAGCTGGATGAGATTATTTTTTCCGGCGGCGATCCGCTGATGGCAAAAGATCACGAGCTGGACTGGCTGCTGACACAGCTGGAAGCCATCCCGCACATCAAACGTCTGCGCATTCATAGCCGTTTGCCGATTGTTATTCCGGCACGTATCACGGACGGCCTGGTGGCACGCCTTGAGCAGTCTCGCCTGCAGGTGTTGCTGGTGAACCATATCAACCACGGGAACGAAATTGACGATGATTTTCGCGCAGCGATGGCGCGTCTGCGTAAAGCGGGCGTAACGCTGCTGAACCAGAGCGTGCTGCTGCGCGGCGTGAATGACAGCGCCCGCGTGCTGGCTGACCTGAGCAATGCCCTGTTTGATGCGGGCGTGATGCCCTATTACCTGCACGTGCTGGATCGCGTTCAGGGCGCGGCCCATTTCATGGTGACGGATGAAGAAGCCCGGCAGATCATGCGCGAACTGTTAACGCTGGTTTCAGGCTATATGGTGCCGAAGCTGGCACGGGAGATTGGCGGAGAGCCAAGCAAGACGCCGCTGGACTTGCAGCTGCGGCAGCACTAGTTTCCCCTCACCCTAACCCTCTCCCACAGGGAGAGGGAAAAAGGCAATCAGTTCGGGCACTTGTAGACCTGGCCGTTCATCTGGCTGGCGGTCGGCACGAAGCTGGACAGCATACTCTGCGTTGGGCTGCTCACGCCGTAAATGACGTTACCGCCCATTGCCGCAGCCTGGTTACGCAGGGCATTCGCCGCACCGCGCATCGAGCCACCTTCTTCGCCATGCTGACCTGACATCCAGTTGCTTTGCTCACCGGTTGCCGTGCCTAACAGCTGGCATTCACTGCCAGGCTTATCTTCCACAAAGCGAACGCCCTGGCCCGCTGCCGACAGCTCATTGCTGGAGCTACAACCCGCCAGCAGCAATGCTGCCCCTACAATCCCTGCACAGACTTTTACGCGCATGTTATTCCTCGTTTTCAATAAGCTGGACAGTAGTTGTCCGTGTGTAAATCTTATACCTAAAAGATGACCAAAAGAAAAACCCCCGAGCATTTCTGCCCGGGGGTTTTTCACATTCTACGACGTAGAGCGCACGATTACATCATGCCGCCCATACCGCCCATGCCGCCCATACCAGCAGCACCTAAGTCAGGCGCATCGCCTTTAGGCAGGTCGGTCACCATGCATTCGGTGGTGATCATCAGACCAGCAACAGAGGCCGCATACTGCAGAGCAGAACGGGTCACTTTAGTTGGATCCAGGATACCGAAGTCGATCATGTTACCGTATTCTTCAGTTGCTGCGTTGTAACCGTAGTTACCTTCGCCCGCTTTCACGTTGTTCGCAACCACAGATGGCTCTTCACCGGCGTTAGAAACGATCTGACGCAGAGGGGCTTCCATTGCGCGCAGCGCAACTTTGATGCCTACGTTCTGGTCTTCGTTCTGAGCGGTCAGGCCAGCCAATTTAGCGGCAACACGCACCAGCGCGACACCACCACCAGCAACCACGCCTTCTTCTACCGCAGCACGGGTCGCGTGCAGAGCATCGTCAACGCGTGCTTTTTTCTCTTTCATTTCAACTTCGGTAGCAGCACCGACTTTGATTACCGCAACGCCGCCTGCCAGTTTCGCTACGCGCTCCTGCAGTTTTTCACGGTCGTAATCGGAAGTCGCTTCTTCGATCTGCTTACGGATCTGACCAACGCGGCCCTTAATAGCGGCTTCTTCACCCACGCCATCGATGATGGTGGTGGTGTCTTTGTTGATCACAACGCGTTTCGCCTGGCCCAGGTCTTCCAGGGTCGCTTTTTCCAGCTCCATACCGATCTCTTCAGAGATCACGGTACCGCCAGTCAGGGTAGCGATATCCTGCAGCATCGCTTTACGGCGATCGCCGAAGCCAGGTGCTTTAACCGCAGCCACTTTCACGATGCCGCGCATGGTGTTAACCACCAGGGTCGCCAGCGCTTCGCCTTCAACGTCTTCAGCGATGATAACCAGAGGCTTGCCTGCTTTTGCAACGGCTTCCAGTACTGGCAGCATTTCGCGGATGTTGGAGATTTTCTTATCAGCCAGCAGGATGAACGGGCTTTCCAGCTCAACAGCGCCAGTTTCTGGCTTGTTGATGAAGTATGGGGACAGGTAACCGCGGTCGAACTGCATACCTTCTACCACGTCCAGTTCGTCTTCCAGACCGGTACCGTCTTCAACGGTGATTACGCCTTCTTTACCGACTTTGTCCATCGCTTCAGCGATCAGTTTACCTACGGTTTCGTCGGAGTTAGCGGAGATAGTACCAACCTGAGCAATGGCTTTAGAGTCAGAGCACGGTACGGACAGCGCTTTCAGTTCTTCAACAGCGGAGGCGACAGCTTTGTCGATACCACGTTTCAGATCCATTGGGTTCATGCCCGCAGCAACGGCTTTCAGACCTTCGGTGATGATTGCCTGCGCCAGTACGGTCGCGGTAGTGGTACCGTCACCTGCAGCGTCGTTCGCTTTAGAGGCAACTTCTTTCACCATCTGCGCGCCCATGTTTTCGAACTTGTCTTCCAGCTCAATTTCACGTGCTACAGAAACACCATCTTTGGTGATGGTTGGCGCGCCGAAGGATTTATCCAGCACTACGTTGCGGCCTTTCGGGCCCAGGGTCACTTTAACTGCATCTGCCAGTACGTTTACGCCGCGGAGCATTTTTACACGAGCGTCGTTACCGAATTTTACGTCTTTAGCTGCCATGTTCTTATTTCCTCAAATTCTCGTGCGTAAATTACGCTTCAACAATTGCCAGAATGTCGCTCTCGGACATGATCAACACTTCTTCATTGTCGATCTTCTCGGATTTCACGCCGTAGCCATCGTTGAAAATTACGATGTCACCAACTTTAACGTCCAGCGGCTGCACAGTTCCGTTTTCCAGGATGCGGCCCTTACCGACAGCGATGATTTCGCCACGCGTTGATTTGGCTGCTGCAGAACCGGTCAGAACGATGCCGCCAGCAGACTTGGTTTCAACTTCTTTACGTTTGACGATCACACGATCATGTAACGGACGAATACTCATTGATAGCTCTCCTTTGAGAAAGTCATTATCAGTTATGGATGACGCCGGCCCGCATGCGGTTTTCCGACTAGTGCCCTGAGAGATGGGGATAGCTTTTTACCCCTTCAAGGGGGAGTTGAAAAAAAAATTTGCGAAAGTGTTACCATCGCCTCTCTTTTGGTACTGGCAGGGCGATGTCAATGAGTGGACTCAAGCAGGAGTTGGGACTGGCGCAGGGCGTCGGACTGCTCTCAACCTCCTTGTTAGGTACGGGCGTGTTTGCCGTACCCGCACTGGCGGCGCTGGTGGCTGGAAATAACAGCCTGTGGGCGTGGCCGGCGCTGATTGTATTGGTTTTCCCGATAGCCATTGTGTTTGCCATCCTGGGGCGGCATTTCCCCAGCGCGGGCGGCGTGGCGCACTTTGTCGGACTGGCCTTTGGCCCGCGGCTGCAGCGTGTAACCGGCTGGCTGTTTCTCTCCGTCATTCCGGTTGGCCTTCCTGCGGCGTTGCATATTGCGACCGGATTTGGTCAGGCGCTGTTTGGCTGGCATAACGAGCAGTTATTGCTGGCCGAGCTGGGTACGCTGGCAATCGTCTGGTGGGTGGGCTCTCGCGGCGCCAGCTCGAGCGCCAACCTGCAGACGCTGGTTGCGGTGCTGATTGTCGCGCTCGTTGTCGCTATCTGGTGGGCGGGCGATATCACCATCAAGGAAATTCCCTTCCCTGCGCTGACAGACGTCGACCATTCACAGCTTTTCGCCGCGCTCTCCGTCATGTTCTGGTGTTTTGTCGGCCTGGAAGCCTTTGCCCATCTGGCGTCTGAATTTAAGCAGCCTGAACGTGATTTCCCCCGCGCCCTGATGATAGGCCTGCTGCTGGCTGGCACGGTCTATTGGGCGTGTACCGTGCTGGTCTTACACTTCCACGCGTTCGGAGCGGATCTCGCCGCCGCGGCATCGCTGCCGGGTATCGTGGTTGATCTGTTTGGTGTGAAGGCACTGTGGATAGCCTGCGTCATCGGCTATCTGGCCTGTTTTGCCAGCCTCAACATTTATATCCAGAGCTTTGCCCGTCTGGTATGGTCGCAGGCGCTCTACAAACCCGAGAATCGTCTCGCGCGCCTGTCTAAACGCCAGCTTCCGCTGAATGCCCTGAATGCCGTACTGGGCTGCTGCGTGGTGAGCACGCTCTGTATTTACGCACTGAAGATTAATCTGGACGCGCTCATCGTCTACGCCAACGGCATTTTCATCATGATCTACCTGCTGTGCATGCTGGCGGGATGCCGTTTGCTAAAAGGTCGCTATAAAGCTCTGGCGGTCGTCGGGGGTGTGCTTTGCCTGCTGCTGCTGGCGATGGTGGGCTGGAAGAGTTTGTACGCAATTGTCATGCTGGCAGGGCTGTGGGTGTTTTTGCCGAGGCGCGGTGCGCTCCCGGAGGCCCGGTAAGCGAAGCGCCACCGGGCAAAAACATTACCGATCGTCTTTATGGTCTAAACGGTCGTGCTGTTCATCCTTACGCTGATACTCCCCTTCGAAGGTATCGCCCGGTCCGGTGCTAAATCCGCCCCCCGGCATTCGGCTAAAGCGCAGATGCGGCAGCAGCTTCATGGTCAGGTGTTTTTGCACCGGCGGCAGAAGCAGCAGCAGGCCGAGGAAGTCAGTGAAGAACCCCGGCAGGATCAGCAGCAGCCCCGCAATAATCAACGACACGCTTTTGATCATCTCTTCCGCCGGGCTTTCCCCTGCGGCCATCTTCTGCTGCATTATCAGGAAATTTTTGAAACCCTGATTACGCACCAGCGACATGCCGATGACGGAGGTGAAAATCACGAGAATCAGCGTCAGCAGGACGCCCAGCACATGGGCAACCTGAATAAAAATGGAAATCTCAATGTAAACATAGAGGAAGAAAGCAATAAACGGTATCCAGCGCACTGGCATCTCCTGTATGGCAAGGGCCATCGGCCCCTGTCTGAATGTGTTCGCGACGCGCGTTTGTATGAAATGGTGACGGTTAGCGAAAATTCAATCAGTTTGCACGGATATTTTTTTTGGAAATTTTAAAGCGGTGACCCATTTCACAGATTAATAATTATCATGGAATCGGCTCGATAATAAGTGATCCAGCTTACGGCAATTCGCTATCATCAGCATATGATCTCGAGCATCTGGCTGATTGAGGGAATAATCGTCGGCCAGAAAATATTCAAAACCACATAAATACTGTGTGTTTAGTACAATCCATCGGCAGCTTGAAAAGAAGGTTCACATGTTAAACAACATTCGTATCGAAGAAGACTTGTTGGGTACCAGGGAAGTTCCAGCGGATGCCTACTACGGTGTCCACACTCTGAGAGCGATTGAAAACTTCTACATCAGCAACAGCAAAATCAGCGACATCCCTGAGTTTGTCCGTGGCATGGTGATGGTGAAGAAAGCCGCAGCACTGGCCAACAAAGAGCTGCAAACCATTCCTAAAAGCGCGGCAAATGCGATTATCGCAGCCTGCGATGAAGTGCTGAACAACGGCAAATGCATGGACCAGTTCCCGGTTGACGTCTATCAGGGCGGCGCGGGCACCTCCGTCAACATGAATACTAACGAAGTACTGGCAAACATTGGCCTGGAGCTGATGGGTCACCAGAAAGGTGAATACCAGTACCTGAACCCGAACGACCACGTTAACAAATGCCAGTCCACCAACGACGCCTACCCAACCGGCTTCCGTATTGCGGTGTATGCCTCCGTGGTGAAACTGGTGGATGCAATCAACCAACTGGGTGATGGCTTCCAGCGTAAAGCGGTTGAGTTCCAGGACATTCTGAAAATGGGTCGTACCCAGCTGCAGGATGCGGTGCCGATGACCCTCGGCCAGGAATTCCACGCGTTTAACGTACTGCTGAACGAAGAGACCAAAAACCTGCTGCGCACCTCCGAGCTGCTTCTGGAAGTGAACCTGGGCGCCACCGCCATCGGTACGCGTCTGAACACCCCGGATGGCTATCAGCAGCTGGCGGTACAGAAGCTGGCTGAAGTCTCTAACCTGCCGGTTGTGCCTGCAGAAGACCTGATTGAAGCGACCTCAGACTGCGGCGCTTACGTCATGGTACACAGCGCGCTGAAACGTCTGGCAGTGAAACTGTCCAAAATCTGTAACGACCTGCGCCTGCTCTCTTCCGGTCCGCGCGCTGGCCTGAATGAAATCAACCTGCCAGAGCTGCAGGCCGGTTCATCCATCATGCCGGCCAAGGTGAACCCGGTGGTGCCAGAAGTGGTGAACCAGGTTTGCTTCAAAGTCATCGGTAACGATACGACCGTGACCATGGCCTCTGAAGCGGGTCAGCTGCAGCTGAACGTGATGGAGCCGGTGATTGGCCAGGCGATGTTTGAATCTATCCACATCCTGACGAACGCCTGCTACAACCTGCTGGAAAAATGCATTAACGGCATCACGGCGAATAAAGAAGTCTGTGAAGGTTATGTCTACAACTCCATCGGGATCGTCACCTACCTCAACCCGTTCATCGGTCACCACAACGGCGACATCGTCGGTAAGATTTGTGCCGAAACCGGTAAGAGTGTACGTGAAGTAGTACTGGAGCGCGGGCTGTTGACCGAAGCCGAGCTGGACGATATCTTCTCGGCCCAAAACCTGATGCACCCGGCATATAAAGCGAAACGATATACCGATGAAAGCGAACAGTAACCGTTCAGGCTAGGCTTCTTAAGGCACGTCACTTGTGACGTGCCTTTTTTCTTTTTAGGCGTTACCAAAATACAACAATTCAATATCAACTTGTTAATAAGCAAGGCAGGTCCTTATGTTTGGAGCAGAACTCGTCATCGTCTTGTTGGCGATTTATTTGGGAGCACGACTCGGGGGTATCGGCATCGGTTTTGCCGGCGGTCTTGGAGTGCTCGTTCTTACCCTTATCTTTCAGATTAAACCCGGCGCTATACCGTTCGACGTTATCGAAATCATCATGGCTGTTATTGCCGCTATTGCCGCCATGCAGGTGGCAGGCGGTATGGACTACCTGGTAAGCCTGGCGGAGCGTATGCTACGCCGCCATCCAAAATACATTACCTTCCTTGCTCCGCTGGTGACATGGTTTATGACCATTCTCGCCGGTACGGGCCACACCGCTTTCTCCACGTTACCGGTGATTACCGAAGTGGCGAAAGAACAGGGTATCCGTCCGTCGCGTCCGCTCTCCATTGCGGTCGTCGCGTCCCAGATCGCCATTACCGCCTCACCGATTTCCGCGGCGGTGGTCTTCTTCGCCGGTATCCTTGAGCCGATGGGCGTGAGCTACCTGACGCTGCTGGCGATCTGTATCCCGGTGACGCTGATCGCGGTGATGATTACCGCAGTGCTGTGTAACTTCCTCGGCGCTGAACTGAAAGACGATCCGGTTTATCAGGAGCGTCTTGCAAAAGGTGAAGTGAGCCTGCGCGGCAGTCAGGTCTTCGAACTGAAGCCACACGCGAAACGCTCCGTGCTGCTGTTCCTGATTGGTATCGTTGCCGTCATGTTCTACGCGACCGCCATCAGCGATACCGTAGGTCTGATCCAGAACCCGGTTCTGCCGCGTAACGAAGCGATTGTCGTGTTTATGCTGACCATCGCCACGCTGATTAGCATCACCTGTAAAATTGATACCAGCGAAGTGCTGAACGCCAGCACCTTTAAATCCGGTATGAGCGCCTGCGTGTGCGTGCTGGGTGTGGCGTGGCTCGGTGATACTTTCGTTAAAGCGCACATCAGCGACATTCAGACCGTGGCCGGGGACCTGCTGCACAACTATCCATGGCTGCTGGCGGTCGTGCTGTTCTTTGCTGCGACCCTGCTTTACTCTCAGGCCGCGACCACCAAAGCGCTGATGCCTGCGGCACTGATGCTGGGCGTAACGCCGTTGACCGCCATCGCCTCGTTTGCTGCCGTCTCCGCCCTGTTCGTGCTGCCTACCTACCCAACCCTGCTGGCGGCGGTAGAGATGGATGACACCGGCTCAACCCGTATCGGTAAGTATGTGTTTAACCATGCGTTCCTGATCCCGGGCGTTGTCGCCATTTCACTTTGCGTGATCCTCGGCTTTATCATCGGTGGCGTGGTGCTGTAAACCGCTCCCGGTTGTAAAAATAGTTAAAATCGGGCCGCTCTGCGGCCCGTTTCATTAATGACCAACCGCCTTGCGTGATATAGTTAAACCTTTCGTGATGAGGAGGTCGACTTGTGAACACGCCTGATGCTGTTGTCGTACTTTGTACCGCCCCTGATGAAGCCTCTGCCCAGGATCTCGCCGCCAAAGTGCTGGCCGAAAAACTGGCAGCCTGCGTTACGCTCCTCCCCGGTGCCACCTCTCTTTACTATTGGGAAGGTAAGCTGGAGCAAGAGTACGAGGTCCAGATGTTGCTCAAAACCAATCTGGCAAATCAGCAGGCACTCCTGGACTGCCTCAAATCTCATCATCCTTACCAAACCCCGGAGCTGCTGGTGGTGCCAGTGGTTCATGGCGATAACGACTATCTCTCATGGCTCAACGCTTCCTTACGCTGATTCTGCTGCTGTGCAGCACATCAGTATTTGCCGGGTTATTTGACGCGCCCGGCCGTTCGAACTTCATCCCTGCCGACCAGGCGTTTGTTTTCGATTTTCAGCAAAACCAGCATGACCTTACGCTCAACTGGCAGGTGAAAGAGGGCTATTACCTCTATCGCAAGCAGGTGAGCATTACGCCTGCTCAGGCCAGCGTGGGCGCATTACAGATGCCCGCTGGCGAGTGGCATGAAGATGAGTTTTACGGCAAAAGCGAGATCTATCGCCAGCGCATGATCGTGCCTGTTACGGTGAATCAGGCGGATAAAGGCGCGACGCTGACGGTGACCTATCAGGGGTGCGCGGATGCCGGATTCTGCTATCCGCCGGAAACGAAGGTTGTTCCGCTCAGCGAAGTGAAAGCGGCTGCTGCCGTTTCCCCTCTCCCCTCGGACGAGAAGAGCGAAGACCACGCAGACCTTCCATTCTCGGCGCTCTGGGCCTTCCTGATTGGGATTGGCATTGCCTTTACACCCTGCGTGCTGCCCATGTATCCGCTCATCTCTGGCATCGTGCTGGGCGGCAAACAGCGCCTTTCCACAGCCCGCGCGCTGCTGCTGGCCTTAATTTACGTGCAGGGTATGGCATTGACCTACACGGCCCTTGGACTTGTGGTTGCCGCTGCCGGGTTACAGTTCCAGGCCGCACTGCAGCATCCTTATGTGCTGATTGGCCTGTCGGCGATATTTATCCTGCTGGCGCTGTCGATGTTTGGCCTGTTCACGCTGCAGTTGCCCTCCTCGCTGCAAACCCGCTTAACGCTGATGAGTAATCGCCAGCAGGGTGGTTCGGCAGGCGGCGTGTTCGCAATGGGTGCCATTGCCGGGCTGGTTTGTTCCCCTTGCACCACCGCGCCGCTTAGCGCCATCCTGCTCTATATCGCCCAGAGCGGAAACATGTGGCTCGGCGGCGGAACGTTGTACCTGTATGCCCTGGGCATGGGTCTGCCGCTGATTCTGGTCACGGTTTTCGGCAATCGACTGCTGCCGAAGAGCGGCCCGTGGATGGAAACGGTGAAAACCGCATTTGGCTTTGTCATTCTGGCGCTGCCGGTGTTCCTGCTGGAGCGTATCATCGGTGACGTCTGGGGTATGCGCCTGTGGGCTATGCTCGGCGTAGCGTTCTTCAGCTGGGCATTTATCACCAGTCTGGGAGCGAAACGACCGTGGATGCGTTTGGTGCAAATTATCCTGCTCGCCGCCGCGCTGGTAAGCGTACGCCCGCTGCAGGACTGGGCGTTTGGTTCACCCGTGGGTCAGATGCAGGCGCATCTGAACTTCACCCAAATAAAGAACGTGGAAGAACTTAACAGCGCCCTAGCGGAGGCGAAAGGCAAACCGGTGATGCTCGATCTCTATGCCGACTGGTGTGTCGCCTGCAAAGAGTTTGAAAAATACACCTTTAGCGATCCGCAGGTGCAGCGCGCCCTGAAAGAGACGGTGCTTCTTCAGGCGAACGTCACCGCCAACGATGCGCAGGATAGGGACCTGCTGAAACAGCTTAACGTTCTCGGTCTGCCCACCATTTTGTTCTTTAATGAACGGGGTGAAGAGCAGCCAGAAAAGCGTGTAACCGGGTTTATGGATGCAGCGGCATTCAGCGCGCATTTGCGCAATCGCCAACCGTAAACAACACTTTAGACGGGACAAACCGTTGGGAATAGCGGAGGAGATAACCGTGCAACGTGAAGACGTACTGGGACAAGCTCTGCAATTACTTGAGATTCAAGGGATCGCCAGCACCACGCTTGAGATGGTAGCCGACCGTATCGATTACCCCCTGGATGAACTTAAGCGCTTCTGGCCGGATAAAGAGGCGCTACTCTATGATGCCCTGCGCTATCTCAGCCAGCAGGTTGATATCTGGCGCAGGCAGCTGATGCTGAATGAAGAACTGACTGCGGAGCAGAAGCTGCTGGCGCGCTATACCGCCCTGACGGAATGTGTCAGCAACAACCGGTACCCGGGTTGTCTGTTTATCGCCGCCTGCACTTATTTTCCCGACCCTGGGCATCCTATCCACCAGTTAGCAGATCAGCAAAAACGGGCGGCTCATGACTTCACCCATGAGCTGTTGACCACCCTGGAAGTCGACGATCCGGCGATGGTGGCGAAGCAGATGGAACTGGTGCTGGAAGGTTGCCTCAGCCGCATGCTGGTAAACCGTAGCCAGGCCGATGTGGATACAGCGCACCGCCTGGCGGAAGATATTCTGCGCTTTGCTCAGTGCCGTATGGGCGGGGCGCTGACCTAAGCCAGCATGCCAGCCCAGGAAGAGACGATAAGACACAGCGCCATCAGGCGTTGAAACCGCACCATCGCTACGGTGGTGCGAAAAATTCGGTTCACCGCTTTACCCAGCCACGCCCAGCACATCAAACAGGCTATTGAGATCAGCAGAAACCATAGCGCCATTAGCGCAATATCCCGCAATGCATGATCGCCAGCAGGCGCAAACAGACTGACGACGGCCAGCGCCATCATCCAGGTTTTAGGGTTCACGATCTGCAGCAGTGCAGCCGCCTGAGCGGTAAATTGGATATGGTTCTCAGCGCTGAGACGAGCGGCCGGGGCGCGAAACAGCTGCCAGCTCATCCAGCTTAGCCACAGCACGCCTGTCCAGCTCATGAGCTGACGTATTAGAGGATACTGACGCAGCACTTCCCCTGCGCCGGCGCCTGATATCAGCACAATCGCACTGGCCGCGATACATCCGCCCAGAATAGCTGGTACGGTATTTTTAACGCCAAAGCGCTGGCTGTTCGTCAGCACCAGAATATTGGTTGGCCCCGGCGTAATGGAGGCGACAAAGGCGAACAACAGAAAGGGTATCAAACTCACAGGTGGCTCCTTTTTATTAGAGCCATGAATGTGCCGCTATTTTTTGGAAACGTCTGGAAGGTTTGTGCACAACCGGCGGTAGTGTGCAGGAGAGATACGGTAAGCCCGCTGAAACCAGCGCCCCAGATGGCTTTGATCGGCAAATCCCACTGCCGCAGCCACATCAACAGGCTGGTCGCCACACGCAAGCAGCTGTCGGGCCTTTGCCAGACGCAGTTGAATAAGCCATGCGTGAGGCGCCAGGTTGAACTCGCGCTTAAAACAGCGCGTCAGGGTGAAGCGATCGGTGCCCGTCTCGCGCGCAAGGTCTGATAGCCCTACGTTCTCGCCGATATGTGCATAGAGATAGTCGCGCGCACGGTACGCCACGGCAGCACTTTGTAACTGCGACGGCAGCTTTTTACGCCAGTGGCAATGGGCGGTGATCCGGGAGAGCAGATTATCCATTGCGCTCTGCTGAACGATCTTCAACTCATTATTATGCAGGGTGGAAAATGTCTCGCCGATAGCGCGCACCAGCTGCGGCTCCCGCGTCAGCGTTTGGGCAAAGTGGAGTGAATAACTCCCGGGAGTAGATTCGTAAAGCCCCTGTAGCGCACGGATAAGCCAGCGCTCATCAAGATAGAAGGTCAGATAGGTAAAACCACCCTCTACAGGCGCATCTCCGTCGTGGATTTCACCAGGCTCGAGGAGGAAAGCGTCGCCCGGCTGGCTGCGATGACGCTCACGGCGGCAGTGAAACTGCTGCGTGCCGGAGAGGGTTATCCCTACCAGGTAGCTATCGTGCCAGTGCGGATCAAATGCATGCCCTTCGAAATGCGCTTTAATCGTCTCAATACCCGTATCTGCATGCTGACGCAGTTCAAGCCAGTCATTCACCATTACTGCCCTCCTCTTACTATCAGCATTGCCGTATTACACTGGTTCTGTCTGGAAGATTTGTGCATTTTCGCGGCGAAAGCGGACAGATTGCCGTAAACTTAAGCAGTTGAACAGCTTTTCCCGAAATAATGTTGACGATAGAGCGTGATTGCGGTTTAATGCGCTCCGTTGCCCGGATAGCTCAGTCGGTAGAGCAGGGGATTGAAAATCCCCGTGTCCTTGGTTCGATTCCGAGTCCGGGCACCACTATTTAAAGAACCCAGCCTATGGCTGGGTTTTTGCTTTTCTGCGTTTATAAATCCCTTCTTTGTATTCTTGTTTCTCTTTGTCGTGGGATCGTGCGGTCTGTATTGCCAATTTGCAGCTTTGCCTTATCGGGCCTACTAAACCCGTAGATCCGGCAAGTGCAGCGACACCGTGAGCACAAAGCAAAAAACCCCGCACCTTTCGGTACGGGGTTCTTCTATTTTGATGCCTGGCAGTTCCCTACTCTCACATGGGGAGACCCCACACTACCATCGGCGCTACGGCGTTTC
>NZ_JAWNDD010000008.1:0-144828 GCF_034106785.1 Enterobacter sp. 241F3 | reverse complement strand
TATAGGGAGTTCCCGAACGACCGCAACCGAAAAGTTGCAAAAAAATGACTGACTGCTGCATTCCCCAGCAAAACCCCGCCTTATACCCTTTTATGCACAAAGTTATCCACAATCATGCACGGTTCCCGACGCGATCCCACGAATTGAGCGGTAAGATCAACTATACTAGCGGCAAATACTCTCCTCTGTGCAGGCCGCATCATGACCACACAACGCCTCACCCGTGACTGGCGTCTCCCTACAGCTGGGTTGATGCTTCTGGCAATTCTCTGTGCCGGTTTTACCCTGCACACGCACTGGAACGCCTTTATCCAGTGGTGTCTTGCCACACAAATTACCCTGCACCGTTATCTGGTGATGTATCTGCTGCAGCTTAATAATCACCAGTACAGCGGAGGATTATGGCTGTTAACGGGGGCTTTCCTTTATGGTGTCCTTCACGCCATCGGACCCGGGCACGGAAAATTCATTGTGACAACCTATCTGACTACCAATAAGGAAAGCGAGCTGGCCGCCCGGGTCGTTCCCTTCCTGGGCAGCCTGATGCAGGGCGTCAGCGCCATTCTGTTTGTCTTTATTCTGGCGGTAGGATTTAACCTCGCCTCAGGGGATATTAGTACCAGCCGCTGGTATGTGGAGAAGATCAGCGCAGTGCTTATTGGCGCATTCGGCGCATTTGTCATTTACCAGGCGCTGAAAAGTCTGCGTCCGCGCAGAATGTCTGTCTCTGCAATTAAGCCACTTCATCAGCACGGCGAACACTGTGGCTGCAGCCATCACGGCGTAGGTACAGACCTGACGCAGGGCGACTGGAAAACCCGTCTGGGCGTGATTCTGGCGATTGGCGCACGCCCGTGCAGCGGGGCGATCATGATTCTGATGTTTTCGAACGCGCTGGGCATTGTCACCTGGGGGGTGGCCGCAGTCATGACCATGTCTCTGGGAACCGCCCTCTCTATTGTGGGGCTGTCCCTGGCTGTAAGGTACGCACGCGAACGCACGGTGACCTGGTTCGGAGAAAGCGCCTCATTAAGATGGCTGGTACCGGCAGTCAAAATAGCCGGAGGGATAGTCCTGATCCTGTTCGCGACAGTGCTGTTCCTGACGGTGATCCCCATCAGTGCCAATGGCGACTACATCGCTGCCGGATGCTAATAAAAGAAAACCCGCCGTTGGCGGGTTTATTTATTACTCGTTGATGCGTGGATGCTGATCCACCAGTCGGGAGCGTTTTTTCTGCAGCTCTTCAATCTCGGCGTCAATATCCTCAATCTTCTGCTCTACATTATCGTAGTGCTCACGCAGGATCTCCTTCGCTTCCTGGATATCCGATGCCGCAGGCGTTGCGCCTTTCAGAGGACGATTTGCCGTCTCCTTCATGGTAATACCGGTAATCAAACCAATCACCGCGATCACCATCAGGTAATAAGCAGGCATCATCAGGTTCTGTGTGCTCTCCACCAGCGAGGCGGCAAGCGTTGGGGTCAGACCGGCAATCAGCACCGAGATGTTAAAGGCTGCGGCCAGCGCGCTGTAGCGAATGTGGGTCGGGAACATTGCGGGCAGCGTTGAGGCCATCACCCCGATAAAGCAGTTAAGGATCACCGCCAGCATCAGCAGACCGGCAAAAATCAGCCCCAGCACATCACTGTTAATAAGAATAAATGCCGGGATTGCCAGAGCAAACAGCGCAACGCTTCCCAGAATAATGAACGGTCGACGACCAAAACGGTCGCTCAACAGACCCATAATCGGCTGCACAAACAGCATACCCACCATGATGGCGATAATAATCAGCACACCGTGATCTTCCGAATAGTGCAGGTTATGCGACAGATAGCTCGGCATGTAGGTTAACAGCATGTAGTAGGTCACGTTGGTCGAAATCACCAGACCAATACAGGTCAGCAGGCTGCGCCAGTGCTTAGTGGCAATCTCTTTGAACGATACCTTAGGACCATCCTGCAGCCCTTCGCGGTCACCCTGCTCCAGCTTATCGACGTGCTGCTGGAACGCGGGCGTCTCTTCCAGCGCATGACGCAGGTAGAGGCCAATAATCCCCAGCGGCAATGCCAGGAAGAACGGAATACGCCAGCCCCAGTCGAGGAAGTTATCTTCACCCACCACGGTTGAAATCAGCACCACGACGCCCGCCCCCAGGACAAACCCGGCAATCGAGCCGAAGTCCAGCCAGCTTCCCATAAAACCGCGCTTACGGTCCGGGGAATACTCGGCAACGAAGATCGAGGCACCGGTATATTCACCGCCTACGGAGAAGCCCTGGGCCATCTTACAAATCAGCAGGAGAATGGGTGCCCAAATGCCGATGGTGGCGTAAGACGGTATAAGGCCGATACAGAATGTACTGATCGACATAATAACGATGGTGATAGCAAGGATCTTCTGGCGACCATATTTATCACCGAGCATACCGAAGAACAGACCGCCCAGCGGGCGAATCAGGAAGGGAACGGAGAACGTACCCAGTGCGGCAATCATCTGCAGGCTGGGATCGGCCCCGGGGAAAAACACTTTACCTAACGCATAGGCCACAAAACCGTAGACACCAAAATCGAACCATTCCATCGCATTACCGAGCGAGGCTGCGGTAATCGCTTTACGCAGCTTTGCGTCATCAATAATGGTGACGTCGCGAAGCGTGATGGGTTTAATCTTTTTCCTTCTCAGCATAGCTATCCTCGTTGACTCGGCCCTGTCTGTTTCACAGTCCAGTATGCGTTCTGTGAACCATGGGATCCGCTCCATGCGAATCGCCTTATTCAAGCGTAGCAGGTTTACTTACATTGACGTTTTACATCGATACAACCGAACCTGTTGACGCCTGCCTGGGCAGTTAATGACCTTTTTACCCTACCAGCGTTTATATTTGTGATCAACTTCACATATATTTTTGCGTCTGGTCAACTCAGTCCAATTTTTGTCAAGGAATGCCAATAAGCACTTCCTTACCCTCCCTAAAAAACATCCTCACGCGCGTTTTTATTTCTTTCGTAACAGAAAAACAAACCACGTTAATTCACATCAACTTTACATAAATTTTCATCAAAAGGATCCGGCCTCAAGCTTTACATTGAATATGTGACAAAGATAACTAAAACGATGTTTTATTTTCATTGAATCAATATTCCAATGATCGCATGATAAATCCGAATACAACGTTTTATGTGTTTTCAAAAGAGGCTAATCGCGAGCACACATTTAATTATGTTGCTGGGTCATCGAAAAAAGACGGCAAGCAATAAGAGCAATCAATTGAATTTATTGACTAATTTTTAACACCTATCCCCCGTGCTGCGGGATCCGATGTGAGGTTTGTCTATGAAGATTAAAGCCACGATAGAACGCATTCCTGGCGGTATGATGCTGGTTCCGCTGGTGCTGGGCGCGATCCTGAATACCCTTGCTCCCAATACCGGAGCTTATTTTGGCGGTTTCACTAAAGGCATGATAACGGGCACGGTTCCGATTCTTGCCGTCTGGTTTTTTTGTATCGGCGCGTCCATTAATTTGCGGGCAACGGGTACCGTATTACGGAAATCCGGAACGCTGGTGATAACCAAAATAGCGGTAGCCTGGGCGGCGGCAATGATATGCGCAATGTTCATTCCAGAGAATGGAATTCAGACCGGGTTCTTCGCGGGATTATCGGTCCTGGCAATTGTCTCGGCGATGGACATGACCAACGGCGGATTATACGCCAGCCTGATGAACCAGTACGGAACGAAAGAAGAGTCCGGCGCATTTGTGTTGATGTCACTGGAGTCCGGCCCATTAATGACGATGCTGATCCTGGGGTCTGCTGGCCTGGCCTCGTTTGAACCCCACCACTTTGTCGGCGCGATCCTGCCCTTCCTGGTCGGTTTCGCCCTTGGCAATCTCGATCGCGATCTGCGTGATTTCTTCAGCAAAGCCACGCAGGTGCTGATCCCTTTCTTCGGTTTCGCACTGGGGAACACCATCAACCTGAAGGTCATTCTCGATACAGGCCTGCTGGGCATTGTGCTGGGTGTCGCCGTGATCGTCATCACCGGCATTCCGCTGATTATTGCTGACCGCGTAATCGGAGGAGGAAACGGCACGGCGGGCGTCGCCGCCTCTTCAGCCGCAGGTGCTGCTGTCGCAAACCCGATGATTATTGCTCAGATTAACCCGGCCTTCGAACCGGTCGCTGCTTCAGCGACAGCACTGGTTGCCGCGAGCGTGATTGTCACCGCGATTCTGGTGCCCATCATCACGGCGCTGTATGCGAAGCGCTACGGGAATATGCATGAGACCCAGCCTGAACCGAAGCCAATAGAAGCGAATCATTAACACACCGCACCAGATATCCCCTCTCCCCTCGGGGAGAGGATCGGGGTGATAAGGTATTCATCCAAAAATTTCTTCCACCATCCCGTCCACCAGCCGTTTTGCCGAACAGAGCCGCGGCATGCCCAGCGCGACGGTCTGCCAGTTTTGCGTCACTGACCAGCTCACCGGATGTTGATCCGCCTGACACCAGTCCCCCAGCCAGCCCAGCATATCTTTATGATCGATTAAGCCCGGAGAGGCCGGCGTTGTAAGCCACTGGTGATAGAAATGGCGGGTCGTGGGTGACGCATTGATCCCCTGCGCCAGATAATTAGCCGCCATGCTGCGCAGGTTATCCTTAAGCATTGCCGCCACATCTTCATTCGCGAGGCGGCATGCGTCACCAAATGCCCCCCAGCGCAGCTCTTCCAGGACGATAAAACAGCGCCCGGCCAGCGACCAGCCATCATAATGTCCGGCCCGCCAGCGGGTAAAAATCTGCTCGCTGTGCTCGCCCGCCTGCACCGTCAGCCCGCGCTGGGTTAGCGCCTTCTCTTTCCAGGCGGCGCGTTGGGTAAAATGAGAAGAGAGTTCAGCGTACTGCTGCATCAGTCCGGGGGACTGCTGGGCGCGCGGGTGCGTCTGCTGGCGCAAAGCAATCAGTTTCTCTGCCATCAGCGTCAGCGCGAGATGACCCGGGTCAAGCATGCCGGCCAGTTTTTCCGCCAGCCCCAGGCGCAGCGCCGCATTTTCATTGAGCATACCCGCCATCGCCCAGGGGCGTAGCCGGGTATGCGTCATGATTTCCTGAGTCAAACGCTCACGAAACTGAAGCTGTTGAGGTCCCAGGTGAGGATGACGCGCCGCGTCCACTCCCTGAACCAGATCGACCATAAATTTTGGATTAATACACTCCAGCGTTCGCCCGGGGCCATCCAGTAGTGGTGTTGTCATGGTTGCTCTGCCGCGAATAGAGTTTGAATATCATCGCGTAACAGTCGGGTATCTTCCTGTATCCACGTCGCAGTAGTAATACTTTGCTTCAACAACTGGCAGAGCGCTCGGGTTGAATGCTCATTCTGTTGACGCACTGCGAGGCTATCACGCAAGCTTTCCTGTAACCCGGTCAGGCACAACGAAAATTCTGCAAAGAACGTTGCCATTCCTGCCGTAACAGAGACATCGACCTGCGCGGACAAAGCTTTACGTATTTGTTCACAAAACAGCTCAATATGTTGCTTAAATCTGTCATGTAGCTGCGCAATATCGATAACATAGCGCGTGCGCGTTTCCACATACTCATCCCAGCCCCAGCCCGGATTATTGAGCCAACGAGAGACTGTTTCACGCATGCTGCTCCCGCCTGATGGGGGGCCTGCCTGGCTGTCATCCTGCGCAATCGCATCGTTAAACAGCGCTCGCGTATTGAAGTTAAGCTGGCTTGCCTGAAACGCGGGGAAACTGATCCGCGCCCGAAAACCCGCATGGCTCAGATGCTCTTTAATACGCGTTTCGATGGGGCGCATGGCTTCGTTCAGGGAACGCGCCAGCGTAGATTCAAGCTGGTCGAAGCGTAACGCCAGCTCCCGGCAAATCTTCGTCTGTGCATCCAGCATCACCAGCTCGCAGGAGGAGCGGATTTTACTCAGCGCGATCTGCGCCTGCCCTTCATCTTCCAGAACCAGCTGTTTCAGCTCGTGCAGCTCGTCACCGCGAAGGTTCTGCCGATCGATACCTGCCAAATCAAGAATATGCTGAGCGCTGAACACCTCACCAATCGCCTGGTGAAGCGCAGTTTTTTGGGCTCCCATAAAGTCCGTAGTGGCGTTCAGAGCCTCTTCAACCTCATGTTTCACCTCATCGCTCACCACGCTCTGACGCGTCTGCAGAAGCGCCATGTCCTCTTCCAGACGTGCGATGTTCAGTTCCAGCGCCTCAAAAGCCACCGTCAATCCCTGATAGCGGAAGTCGAGGTACTCCCGGGCATTTTGCGCGTAGTTAAGCAGCTTATGCGAGGCCGAACGCAGCGCGTAAAGCGAAGCATTGGCATAGGCGGCGTAAATCAGTTTGCGTATCGGTTGTTCGAATAGCGAATCTTCCCAGAGCAAATCGGCAGAATGACGAATATGGTCGATATCGTCCAGGTCCGCCGTGCGCCAGCGACGTCCAAGCGCAGCTTCAGCAAAATCCTGCACCCAGGGTTGCTCCTGATGATCCGGCAGTTGTCCGTGCGTACTCATCTCGTAGCGAGCGCGGTTCGCCAGGTAGGCCCACATGGACGAAACGGGGTAGATCTGGCCAGGCGAAATATTGCCTTTCATTAAGGTGCCGGAGATCATCGCCCGGATCTGCTCTTCATCGTCGCTATTGCGATCTTTCTGATCGAATTTATTGACCAGCGCATACAGCGGCACGGATTTTCCCGCCGCAGAAATGGCCTGGCGGACTTCTTCATCAGAGATGGATTTAAGCTGGGTATAATCCATCACGGCCAGCACCGCCGACGCGCGGGACAACTGCTCGCTGAGCATTTTTTGCAGGTGCGGCTGTCCGGCCTCATTCGGCCCGGGCGTATCGAGCAGCGTCAGCTGTCCGAGGTGAGCATCCAGACCCGCAAGATGCACGAACTCCACTTCAATTACCGGGATATGTTCGATAGCCGCATACTCAGAGAACGGAAACTCTACACCTAATGCCTGGGAAAGCCTCACCAAGTCGTTGAGACTTTTCAGACAGTGAAATATCGGCTGTGCGCCCAGGTGATGCTTCTCAAACGCTTCCCCTTTTTCAATGCGCTCCAGCAGCGTATTCATGTCTTTATCAATTTCCAGACGCTGAGCCAGCTTCCCGCGGTCGTAATCGCATAGCTTTTTCTGGAGCAGTTGGATCAATTCATCAATGGGCGAGGCATGCGAGAAATGCAGCACCGGCTCCTTCTGACCCGGCGTGTGGCGAATCAGGGTAGGAAGTGCCGTCATCGGACGATTGCGATTCGGCAACACTTCGGTCCCCACAATCGCATTAATGGTGGTTGATTTTCCCGCCTTCATGGTGCCCACAATGGCCAGGACCATTTCCAGCCGGGTTATTTTTCGTAATTCATTATTCAGCATCGCCTGCTGCGCTTCGACGCCGCGCGCGCTAAAATGCAAAGGTAAAACGTTGTTCTTTTCACCCGTAATAGCAGCCGCGGTGCTCTCCAGCATCGCAGTCGGCATTGATTTCAACGTATCAAGATTTTGCAGGGCGAGCTGTAGCAAACGTTCAGCTTCCTGGCTTAATTCAAAAATGGTCTGTGTGTGCATGATAAAAGCCTTTCCTTAACGCAAATTTATTACTTTTATTAAGCCACTGGTATTAATTATGTTGTTCAGGCTTATATGATTACGTGTGGAAAACATGTTCGCCGAAATATAACTGATTGATGATAATCAGAAATAATTCACTATCCTTGCATGGCGTGTATAGCTTCCCTCCTGGCCTGACAGCCAAAAGAAAAAAAGCGTAGCCCATTTTTAAGAAACTTCAGGATATATCATCATTATTTCCCCCCTAAAAAGAGAGGTAATACCCCACTGCCATAAGATATGTAGAGCAGCGAAGTCCAGAGATAAATAACAATGTGTCGCTTCACCTTATCCGAAATGAAGGAACGTAGCAATTTGCCGCAATAAAATATTCGATATATTTAGCGTCATTTCTTCCCACCGTGTTAATGAGGTAAGCATCGCTTAACTGACTGACAGGAAGTGTCACTCCCGATACGTTTTTTGCATTTTTTTAATTCACAATGTCACCGACAAACGTGTGGATTTGCGCTATACTTGCCGCCTTTTTCGGCACGCTGCCGTCATTTAGCTGGCACTTTCCAGCGCGTTTACACTTTTTGAGGATACCGATATGTCACTCCCACACTGCCCAAAATGCAATTCTGAATACACCTATGAAGATAATGGCATGTTCATCTGCCCGGAATGCGCTCATGAATGGAATGATGCCGAACCATCAAACGATGCTGATGCACTTGTCGTCAAAGATGCGAACGGCAATCTGCTGGCGGACGGCGACAGCGTCACCGTGATTAAAGATCTGAAAGTGAAAGGCAGCTCTTCCATGCTGAAGATCGGCACCAAAGTGAAGAATATCCGTCTGGTTGAAGGCGATCATAATATCGACTGCAAAATTGACGGCTTCGGTCCGATGAAGCTGAAATCAGAGTTTGTGAAAAAGAACTGATTTACCCGCCCGGTGGCGCTTCGCTTACCGGGCTTTCGGGCACTACACTTAACGGGCTTATCTTACGTGAGGTAAAGATTATGCCGTTAAGTCCCTACATCTCTTTTGCCGGCAACTGCGCTGAGGCCACCGCCTTTTACCAGCAAGCCGTCGGCGCAGAACTTCTCTATAAAATCACCTTCGGTGAAATGCCAAAAAGCGATAACAGCGAAGAAGGCTGTCCGTCCGGTATGCAATTTCCGGATTCGGCTATCGCCCACTCCAACGTCCGCATTGCGGGCAGCGATATCATGATGAGCGACGGGATGCCGCCCGGCAGCAACGCACAGTACGCGGGTTTTACGCTGGTGCTTGACACCCAGGACGTCCATGAAGGCAAACGCTGGTTCGACAACCTCGCCGCGGGCGGGAACATCGACATGGCCTGGCAGGAAACCTTCTGGGCACATGGTTTTGGTAGAGTCACCGATAAGTACGGCGTGCCGTGGATGATTAACGTCGTTAAGCAACAAACGTCGTAGGCAGGACACGCGCAGCGCAGCCAGCAAAAGCGCGCGGTGGCGCTGCGCTTACCGGGCCTACAGTAACTGTCATCGCTTTCACTTCAACTCTTCAAACTCCCGCAACCTGCACTTAACCCAAATGTCATATTGATGCGCCAGCATGAGGCCACATTTATCGTGAGGCCCAGCACATGCAAACCGTCATCCGCGTCGAGAAACTGAGCAAGACCTTCAATCACAACAAGGCTCTGCATGCCGTTGATCTGACCGTCCGGCAGGGCGACATGGTGGCGCTTCTCGGGCCTTCTGGCTCGGGTAAATCTACCCTTCTGCGCCATTTGAGCGGGCTTATCACCGGTGATAAAACGCCGGAAAGCCACGTCGAGCTGCTGGGTAATACCGTACAGCGCGCCGGGCGTCTGGCGAGCGATATCCGCAAGAGCCGCGCCCAGACGGGCTACATCTTCCAGCAGTTCAACCTGGTAAACCGCCTGACGGTGCTGGAGAACGTGCTGATTGGCGCGCTCGGCAGCACCCCGTTCTGGCGCACCTGTCTGCGCTGGTTCTCCCCTTCCCAGAAGCAGGAAGCCTTGCAGGCGCTGACCCGCGTCGGCATGGCGCACTTCGCCCACCAGCGCGTCTCCACCCTGTCCGGTGGGCAACAGCAGCGCGTGGCGATTGCGCGCGCGCTGATGCAGAAAGCGCAAATCATTCTTGCTGACGAACCCATCGCCTCGCTGGACCCGGAGTCCGCCCGCATCGTGATGGAGACCCTGCGCGACATTAACCAGAACGACGGCATCACCGTGGTGGTCACGCTGCATCAGGTGGATTACGCCCTGCGCTACTGCGAGCGCATCGTCGCCCTGCGTCAGGGGCACGTGTTCTTTGATGGCGCGAGCCATCAGTTTGATAACGAACGTTTTGACCATCTCTACCGCAGCATTAACCGCGTCGAAGAGAACGCGCAGGCTGCTTAATTAAACCCGATCCGAGGAAAGTACATGAGCTACAAAGCCGTTGCCGCGCTGGCCTTTACCAGCATGTTCAGCATCAGCACCCTGTTAAGCCCAGCGTATGCGGAAGAGCAGGAAAAAGCGCTGAACTTCGGCATTATTTCGACGGAATCACAGCAGAACCTGAAGCCTCAGTGGGAACCGTTCCTGAAAGATATGGAAACCAAACTGGGGATCAAAGTGAACGCCTTCTTCGCCCCGGACTATGCGGGCATCATCCAGGGGATGCGCTTTAATAAAGTGGACATCGCCTGGTACGGCAACCTCTCCGCCATGGAAGCGGTGGACCGAGCGAACGGCCAGGTCTTTGCCCAGACCGTCGCGGCCGATGGCTCCCCTGGCTACTGGAGCGTGCTGATCGTCAACAAAGACAGCCCGATCAACAACCTCAATGACATGCTCGCCAAACGCAAAGAGCTGACCTTCGGCAACGGCGACCCGAACTCTACCTCCGGCTACCTTGTCCCTGGCTACTACGTCTTCGCCAAAAACAACGCCTCCGCCAGCGACTTCAAGCGCACCGTAAACGCCAGCCATGAAACCAACGCGCTGGCCGTGGCCAACAAGCAGGTGGACGTTGCCACCAACAACACTGAGAACCTCGACAAGCTGAAAACCTCAGCGCCGGACAAGCTTAAAGAGATCAAGGTTATCTGGAAATCGCCGCTGATCCCGGGCGACCCGATCGTGTGGCGTAAAAACCTGTCCGAAAGCACCAAGGACAAGGTGTACGACTTCTTTATGACCTATGGCAAAACGCCGGAAGAGAAAGCGGTTCTCGAACGTCTGGGCTGGGCACCGTTCCGCCCGTCAAGCGACCTGCAGCTGGTTCCGATTCGCCAGCTGGCGCTGTTTAAAGAGATGCAGGGCGTCAAGGACAACAAGGGACTGAAGGACGAGGAAAAGACCAGCAAAGTGGCCGAGATTCAGGCCCAGCTTGAAGACCTCGACCGCCTGACCGCCGCGCTCGGCGCGATGACCAGCGTGAATAAAGCGGTGCAGTAACTTTGTCCCCTCTCCCTTGAGGGAGAGGGAGAACAGATTAAGGAGCCAACATGCAAACCATCACTCTCCCGCCGCCAAAGCGCAGCTGGTTCTCGCTCATAAGCTGGGCCATCCTGCTGGCGGTGCTGGTTATCTCCTGGAAGGGCGCGGAAATGGATCCGCTGCTGCTCTTCAAAGACGCGGGCAACATGGCGACCTTCGCCGCCGACTTCTTCCCGCCGGACTTCAGCCAGTGGCAGGACTACCTCAGCGAAATGGCGGTCACCCTGCAAATCGCCGTCTGGGGCACCGCGCTTGCCGTCATTCTCTCCGTTCCGTTTGGCCTGATGAGCGCCGAAAACATCGTGCCGTGGTGGGTATACCAACCCATGCGCCGCCTGATGGACGCCTGCCGCGCCATCAACGAAATGGTCTTTGCGATGCTGTTCGTGGTCGCCGTCGGCCTGGGTCCGTTCGCGGGCGTCATGGCGCTGTTCATCCACACCACCGGCGTGCTCTCCAAGCTGCTCTCCGAGGCGGTCGAAGCCATTGAACCCGGTCCGGTGGAAGGCATCCGCGCCACGGGTGCCAATAAAATCGAAGAGATCCTCTACGGCGTTCTGCCTCAGGTGATGCCGCTGCTGATCTCCTACTCCCTGTACCGCTTTGAGTCCAACGTCCGCTCCGCCACCGTGGTCGGCATGGTCGGCGCAGGCGGGATTGGCGTCACCCTGTGGGAAGCGATTCGCGGTTTCCAGTTCCAGCAAACCTGCGCCCTGATGGCGCTCATCATCGTCACCGTCAGCCTGCTGGATTTCCTCTCTCAACGTTTGCGTAAGCACTTCATCTGAGAAGCGAGGCTTTGTTTTCTATGCACTTATCCAGACATCCGACCAGTTACCCCACCCGATGGCAAGAGATTGCGGCAAAGCTCGAAGTGGAGCTGCGCACGCACTACCGCTGCGGAGACTACCTCCCTGCCGAGCAGCAGCTTGCCGACCGCTATGAAGTCAATCGCCATACCCTCCGCCGCGCCATTGACCAGCTGGTCGAGCGCGGCTGGGTGCAGCGCCGTCAGGGCGTGGGCGTGCTGGTGCTGATGCGCCCGTTCGACTACCCGCTGAACGCCCAGGCGCGCTTTAGCCAGAACCTGCTGGATCAGGGCAGCCATCCGACCAGCGAAAAGCTGCTCTCGGTATTAAGACCGGCCTCCAGCCACGTGGCGGACGCGCTGGGTATTCAGGAGGGCGACAACGTCATCCACCTGCGCACGCTGCGCCGCGTCAACGGCGTGGCGGTGTGCCAGATCGATCACTACTTCGCGGACCTCACCCTCTGGCCGGTGCTGCAGAATTTCTCCAGCGGATCGCTGCATGATTTTCTCCAGAATGCGACAGGCATTGCGCTGAAACGCACCCAGACGCGCATCAGCGCCCGCCGCGCGCAGGCGAAAGAGAGCAAAGTACTCGAAATTCCCAATATGGCCCCGCTGCTCTGCGTGCGCACCCTCAACCACCGTGACGGCGAGATCGACGCGACGGAATACTCAGTCAGCCTGACCCGCGCCGACATGATCGAATTCACCATGGAGCACTGAATGCACTTCGACACCGCCACCCGACAGCGCTGGATGCGCGTGCTGGCCCACAGCCAGCCTGCTGCGCTGGCTGCCCGCATGAACGCGCTCAGCCTGACGCCAGACTACGACACCCTTCGCGCACCGGAGATCGGCCTCGTTCAGATCCAGGCGCGCATGGGCGGCACCGGCGAGCGCTTCTTCGCCGGAGATGCCACCCTCACCCGCGCAGCGATCCGCCTGCACAGCGGCACGCTGGGCTACGGCTACGTGCTGGGGCGTGAAAAAGCGCACGCCGAGCGCTGCGCGGTCATCGACGCGCTTTTACAGGAACAACCGCATTTCCAGACGCTGATGGAAACCCTTATTTCCCCGCTGGAGGCCGACCGCGCCGCACGTCTTGTCGCGCGTCAGGCCGAAGTGAATACCAGCCGGGTCGACTTCTTTACGCTCGTTCGCGGAGACAACGCATGACGCTTCAACCCGCTTTTACCCTGGCCGTTCAGGATGCCCAACACAGTTTTCGTCGCCTGCTGAAAGCCATGAGCGAGCCGGGCGTGATTGTCTCGCTGCACCAGCTCTCTCAGGGCTGGCTGCCGCTGAACCTTGCGACCACCAGCGTGCTGCTGACCCTGGCCGACAACGATACCCCGGTATGGCTTTCGGGCGCCCTGTCTAACGATATCGCCAGCCAGAATCTGCGTTTTCACACCGGCGCCCCGCTGGTTGAACAGCCGCAGCAGGCAATCTTTGCCGTGGCCGACGAACAAATCAGTCATGAACAGCTGAATGCCCTGAGCGAAGGCTCCGCCGTCGCTCCGGAAACCAGCGCCACGCTGATTTTGCAGGTCACCAGCCTGAGCGGCGGCCGCATGCTGCGCCTGACGGGGGCAGGCATCGCCGATGAGCGCATGGTTGCGCCGCAGCTGCCGGAGTGCATCATTCACGAGCTGACCGAGCGCCCGCACCCGTTCCCGCTGGGCATTGACCTGATCCTGACCTGCGGCGAGCGCCTGCTGGCCATCCCGCGGACCACCCACGTGGAGGTGTGCTGATGTACGTTGCCGTCAAAGGGGGCGAGAAGGCTATCGCCGCCGCCCATGCGCTGCAGGCGCACAAACGACGGGGCGATGAACAGCTCCCTGAGCTGAGCGTGGCCCAAATCGAGCAGCAGCTAAACCTCGCCGTCGACCGGGTGATGACCGAAGGCGGCATCGCCGACCGCGAGCTGGCGGCGCTGGCCCTGAAGCAGGCCAGCGGCGATAACGTGGAAGCGATCTTCCTGTTGCGCGCTTACCGCACCACGCTTGCCAAACTGGCGGTAAGCGAGCCGGTGAACACGGCGGAGATGCGCCTGGAACGCCGCATTTCTGCCGTTTATAAAGACATTCCCGGCGGCCAGCTGCTTGGCCCCACGTACGACTACACCCACCGCCTGCTGGATTTTACCCTGCTGGCGAACGGCGAAGCGCCGACGCTCAGCACCTCCGATGCCGAACAGGAACCGTCTCCGCACGTCTTCAGCCTGCTGGCAAAACAGGGCCTGGCGAAGGCGGAAGAAGATTCTGGCGCGCAGCCGGATGACATCACCCGCACGCCGCCGGTTTACCCGTGCTCGCGCTCGTCTCGCCTGCAGCAGCTGATGCGCGGCGACGAAGGCTATCTGCTGGCGCTAGCCTACTCCACCCAGCGCGGCTACGGGCGCAACCACCCGTTTGCCGCCGAAATTCGCAGCGGCTATATCGACGTCGAAATCGTGCCGGAAGAGCTGGGTTTTGCTGTGAACGTCGGCGAACTGCTGATGACCGAATGCGAAATGGTGAACGGTTTTGTCGCGCCTGAAAATGAAGACCCGCACTTTACCCGCGGCTACGGGCTGGTATTCGGCCTCGGCGAGCGCAAGGCCATGGCCATGGCGCTGGTCGACCGCGCCCTGCAGGCACCCGACTACGGCGAGCACGTTGCAGGCCCGGCGCAGGACGAAGAGTTTGTGCTGGCCCACGCGGATAACGTCGAAGCTGCGGGCTTCGTCTCGCACCTCAAGCTGCCGCACTACGTCGATTTCCAGGCCGAACTGGAACTGCTGAAACGCCTGCAACGGGAGCGCAAACATGGCTAACTTAAGCGGCTACAACTTTGCCTATCTGGATGAGCAAACCAAACGCATGATCCGCCGAGCGATACTTAAAGCGGTGGCGATTCCGGGCTATCAGGTGCCCTTCGGCGGCCGCGAAATGCCGATGCCCTACGGCTGGGGCACGGGCGGCATTCAGATTACCGCCAGCGTGATCGGCGAGGCGGACGTACTGAAGGTCATCGACCAGGGCGCCGACGACACCACCAACGCCGTATCGATCCGCAGCTTCTTTCAGCGGGTAACGGGCGTCGCGACCACGGAAAAAACCGAAGACGCGACGCTGATCCAGACCCGCCACCGCATTCCGGAAACCCCGCTCGCTGAAGATCAGATTCTGATTTTCCAGGTGCCGATTCCGGAGCCGCTGCGCTTTATCGAGCCGCGCGAAACTGAAACCCGCACCATGCACGCGCTGGAAGAGTACGGCGTGATGCAGGTGAAGCTGTATGAGGATATCGCCCGCTTCGGCCATATCGCCACCACCTACGCCTACCCGGTGAAGGTGAACGGGCGCTACGTGATGGACCCGTCGCCAATCCCAAAATTCGATAACCCGAAGATGGACATGATGCCGGCCCTGCAGCTTTTCGGCGCCGGGCGCGAAAAACGCATCTACGCCGTTCCGCCTTACACCCGCGTGGAAAGCCTGGATTTCGACGATCACCCGTTTACGGTGCAGGAGTGGGACGAGCCGTGCGCCATCTGCGGATCCAAACACAGCTATCTGGATGAAGTGGTGCTGGATGACACGGGCAAACGGATGTTTGTCTGCTCCGACACCGATTTTTGCCGCCAACAGAGCGAGGCGAACGGCCAATGAAACCGCTGCTTTCGGTTAATAACCTGACCCACCTGTATGCTCCGGGCAAAGGCTTTAGCGACGTGTCGTTCGAGCTGTGGCCGGGCGAAGTGCTGGGCATTGTCGGCGAGTCTGGCTCCGGCAAAACCACCCTGCTGAAATCCATCTCCGCGCGCCTGACGCCGCAACACGGCGAGATACTCTACCAGGGACACTCCCTCTACGGCATGAGCGAGGCCGAGCGCCGCCGCCTGCTGCGCACCGAGTGGGGCGTGATGCATCAGCACCCGATGGACGGCCTGCGCCGTCAGGTCTCTGCAGGGGGCAATATTGGCGAACGCCTGATGGCCACCGGCGCGCGCCACTACGGCAATATCCGCGCCACCGCCCAGCACTGGCTTGAAGAGGTGGAAATCCCCGCCTCGCGCATCGACGACCTGCCGACGACCTTCTCCGGTGGGATGCAGCAGCGCCTGCAGATTGCCCGCAACCTGGTCACCCATCCGAAGCTGGTGTTTATGGATGAACCCACCGGCGGGCTGGACGTCTCGGTGCAGGCGCGCCTGCTCGACCTGCTGCGCGGCCTGGTGGTGGAACTGAACCTTGCGGTGGTGATTGTCACCCACGATCTGGGCGTGGCGCGCCTGCTGGCGGACCGTCTGCTGGTGATGAAGCAGGGCCAGGTGGTGGAAAGTGGGTTAACTGACCGCGTGCTCGACGATCCCCACCATCCCTATACCCAGCTGCTGGTGTCGTCCGTGTTGCAGAACTAAGAGGCCAACATGATCCACGTACAAAACGTAAGTAAGACCTTTGTGCTCCACCAGCAAAACGGCGTGCGCCTGCCGGTGCTGCAAAATGCCTCACTGGAGGTGAATCGCGGCGAATGCGTGGTGCTGCACGGCCACTCCGGCAGCGGAAAATCGACCCTGCTGCGCTCCCTGTACGCCAACTATCTGCCCGACGAAGGCCATATTCATATTCGCCACGGCGATGAATGGGTCGACCTGGTACAAGCTCCCGCGCGTAAGGTGCTGGAGGTGCGCCGCTCAACGATCGGTTGGGTGAGCCAGTTTCTGCGGGTGATCCCGCGGATATCCGCCCTGGACGTGGTCATGCAGCCGCTGCTGGATCTTGGCGTGCCGCGCGAAACCTGTGCCGCCAAAGCCGCCAGCCTCCTGACGCGCCTCAACGTGCCCGAGCGCCTGTGGCACCTTGCCCCGTCGACCTTTTCCGGCGGCGAGCAGCAGCGCGTCAACATCGCCCGCGGCTTTATTGTCGACTACCCGATTTTACTTCTGGATGAACCCACCGCCTCGCTCGACGCTAAAAACAGCGCGGCCGTGGTGGAACTGATCGAGCAGGCCAAAGCGCGCGGGGCGGCGATCGTCGGGATCTTCCACGATGGGAGCGTTCGCACCCGCGTCGCGGACAGACTGCACCCGATGGGGACAAACGTATGATTATCAATAACGTCAAGCTGGTGCTGGATAATGAGGTGGTTGACGGCTCGATTGAGATCCAGGACGGAACAATCCGCGCGTTTGCTGAAACCCAGAGCCGCTTGCCCGAGGCGATGGACGGTGAAGGCGGCTGGCTGCTGCCGGGGCTGATTGAACTGCATACCGATAATCTGGATAAATTCTTCACCCCGCGCCCGAAGGTCGACTGGCCCGCGCATTCTGCGATGAGCAGCCACGACGCGCTGATGGTCGCCAGCGGCATCACCACCGTACTGGACGCGGTGGCGATTGGCGACGTGCGCGACGGCGGGGACCGTCTGGAGAACCTGGAGAAGATGATCAACGCCGTGGAAGAGACGCAAAAGCGGGGCCTCAACCGCGCCGAGCACCGCCTGCACCTGCGCTGCGAGCTGCCGCACCACACCACCCTGCCGCTGTTTGAAAAGCTGGTAGGCCGCGAGCCGGTATCGCTGGTCTCCCTGATGGATCACTCGCCGGGACAGCGCCAGTTCGCCAAAATTGAAAAGTATCGCGAATACTATCAGGGCAAATATTCTCTCAGCGATGCGGAGATGGCGCGTTACGAAGAAGAGCAGCTGGCGCTTGCGGCACGGTGGTCGCAGCCTAACCGTCTCAGGATTGCGGCGATGTGCCGGGACCGCAATATCGCGCTGGCCAGCCATGACGATGCCACGCACGATCACGTGCTCGAATCCCACCAGCTTGGCAGCGTGATCGCCGAATTTCCCACCACGTTCGAGGCGGCTGAAGCCTCCCGCAGGCACGGCATGAACGTGCTGATGGGCGCACCGAACATCGTGCGCGGCGGCTCGCACTCCGGCAACGTCGCGGCAAGCAGGCTCGCGTCCCTTGGCCTGCTGGATATCCTCTCGTCCGACTACTACCCCGCCAGCCTGCTCGACGCGGCGTTCCGGGTGGCCGACGACGAGGGCAATCGCTTTACGCTGCCGCAGGCGATTCGCCTGGTGACGAAAAACCCGGCCTCGGCGCTTAATCTGCAGGATCGCGGCGAGATAGCCGAAGGCAAGCGGGCGGATCTGGTCCTGGCCCACCGCAGGGGCGAGCACGTTCATATCGACCACGTCTGGCGTCAGGGAAAGAGGGTGTTCTGATGGGAAGACTTATCTGGCTAATGGGGCCGTCCGGCTCCGGTAAGGACAGCCTGCTGTCCGCCTTACGGCAGCAGGAGCATACCCAGCTGCTGGTGGCGCACCGTTACATTACCCGGGCGGCCAATGCGGGGAGTGAAAACCATATCGCCTTGAGCGAGCAGGAGTTTTTTACCCGTGCCGGGCAAAATCTGCTGGCGCTGAGCTGGCACGCCAATGGCTATTACTACGGAATCGGCATCGAGACCGATCTGTGGCTGCATGCGGGGTTCGACGTGCTGGTCAACGGCTCGCGGGCGCATCTTTCGCAAGCCCGCGCCCGCTATGGGGCGGCCCTGCTGCCGGTCTGCCTGCAGGTTTCACCGGAGGTCCTGCGCAGCCGGTTGCAGAGACGGGGTCGTGAATCCGCCCGCGAGATCGACCAGCGGCTGGAGCGTGCGGCGCGCTACACCCCGTCCGACTGCCATATCCTTAATAACGACGGAAGTTTGCTACAGTCAGTCGAGACCTTTTTATCGCTTATCCGTCAGAAGGAGAAACAGCATGCCTGACTGTACGCTTCGTCCCGCCACCGCCGACGATGCGCAAATCGTCTATGCGTTAATCTGCGAATTGAAACAGGCCGAGTTCGATCGCCAGGCGTTTCACGCGGGCTATCTTGCCAATCTGCAGAATCACAACATGCGCTACCAGCTTGCCGAACTGGACGGGCAGGTCATCGGCATGATCGGCCTGCACCTGCAGTTTCACCTCCATCACGCGCGCTGGATCGGCGAGATCCAGGAGCTGGTGGTGATGCCGCAGGCGCGCGGGCTAAAGGTGGGCAGCCAGCTGCTGGCCTGGGCGGAAGGGGTGGCACGAGAGGCGGGCGCGGAGCTGACCGAGCTCTCCACCAACGTGAAGCGCACCGACGCCCACCGTTTTTACGTCCGTGAAGGATATACGCAGAGCCATTTCCGATTCACCAAACCGCTGTAGAGGTGCGTTATGAGTCTGACGATCGCGTTAACAGGAACCGGAGGCGCCCAGCTCGTACCGGTCTTTGGCTGCGACTGCGCGGCGTGCCGCCGGGCGCGCCTGCAGGAGACCTATCGCCGTCGCCCCTGTAGCGCGGTGGTCAAATTCAACGATGCGGTGACCCTGCTGGACGCGGGTATTCCGCACCTGATGGACGACTGGGCTGCAGGCAGCTTTCAGCAGTTTTTGCTGACCCATTACCATATGGATCACGTTCAGGGGCTCTTCCCCCTGCGCTGGGGCGTGGGCGCGACGATCCCCGTCTACGGTCCGCCGGATGAAGCGGGATGCGACGACCTGTTTAAACATCCGGGGATTCTGGATTTCAGCCATACGGTCGAACCCTTTGTCATGTTTGAGCTTCAGGGAATGCGGGTAACGCCGCTGCCGCTCAACCATTCGAAACTGACCTTCGGGTATTTGCTGGAGTCAGCCCACAGCCGCGTGGCCTGGCTGTCCGACACCGCCGGGCTGCCGGAAAAAACGGTGAAGTTCCTGCTTAACAATCAGCCGCAGGCGATGATTATCGACTGCAGCCACGAACCGCGCGACGAGACGCCGCGAAACCATTGCGACTTAAATACCGTGATGGCGCTAAACGAGGTGATTGGCTGCCCGCAGGTGATCCTGACGCACATCAGCCATCAGTTTGACGTGTGGATGATGGATAACCCGCTGCCCGACGGCATTGAAGCAGGGTATGACGGGATGGTGCTGGTCCTGGACTAGGTTTTCTCCCTCTCCCGTGGGAGAGGGGTGGGGTGAGGGCAACAGGCCGCACTTAGCCTCGATCGTAATCGTCTTCCAACCTGCGCTCGTCCTCTTCCAGTCGACGTCTGTCGTCATCCAGCTGGCGCTGGCGCTCGTCTAAACGGCGGCGCCTGTCTTCGAGCTGCCGACGACGATCGTCGTACTGTCGACTGTCGATTTGACGGCTGCGGTCATAACGATCGTCGTCGTCATTGCTTCGGCTGCTGCTGGGGTTGTAGGCATCGTTGATCGCCTGCTGAATGTTGCCAATAGCATCATCAACAATGTCGGCATGAGCCAGTTGGCTGGTGAGAGACAGCAGACCAAATAACAGAGCAGTTGAGTAACGTTTCATAAGGCCAGACTCGCAGGTGAACTGGCCTTACGATAATGAACGGCAGGAAACGGGGGTAGCGGAGGAATCTCAAATTCAATTGTGTCCTGGGACTTCCATCAGTTGATTCGCACGCTGTTTATTTTCTGCGACCAGGACGATGCCATAGCATTTTTGATCCGGCGAATGGCTCCAGATACGATCTTCGGGGATACACCCTCCGTCATAGATAACCTTGCTACCATCATACGGCCAAAATGCGCCCTGCTCGGTATCGAGAACAAATACAGCGATTTGGTCAGACTCGCGGGCAATTTTCTGCCAGAGCATCTTCCCACCCTCATATTGTTCAAAGTCGCTGACAAGCGTCACGCCACACTGTAATACCAGGGCTTCATACAGGCGAGTTGCCAGTCCCTTGTCACGCTCGGCGGGATCAACGCAGATACCTTCTACCTGAATAACATTGGCATCTTCCCAACAGCGCTCGACGGCAATGATATCTTCACCCAAATGCGTTTTACGTTGTAAATCCAGGGCAGCAACAACCCGATGCCGGGGAACCCCATCGAAGGTTTCGATATCCGCTTCAATAATCGCAGCTCTTGGCGTCTGGCTATCAAAAATAACATGTAGCACTCGCCCGGAAAGCTCAAACTCATCAACGAGTTTAAACGACCTGGCAATTGTGCTCGGGCTGTATGTTGTAGGCATCACGATCATTTGTGAGTCCCCCTTTGTGAGTACCGGCATAATTCCTTTTATATCCCAATCTGCTAAATTTTGCGCAGATTAACATCACCGGCGTTAACGATGCTCTTGATGAAATCCTAAACAGAGGCATTTAAAAACATATTTTCCGCAGAGCCTGCGCCAGCTGCACCCGCGTAAACGGCTTACGCAGTAACGGAACGTCCGGCAGCTGAGGATTATGCGTGGGCCGTAAATCCTGGCCGCTGATCAGCAGCACCGGAAGCTGCGGATAGTGGCTGCGCACATGACTAATCACCTCGGCTCCGCTCAGGCTTCCCGGCAACATCAGGTCGCTGATAAACATGCCAATATCCGGCGACGCCGCCAGCATGCTCAGCGCCTGCTCGCCGTTGTCCGCTTCGAGCGTCAGATAGCCAAGCTGGTGCAGCTGCTCGCACAGGGTCTGACGGACATCCGCCTCATCTTCCAGCACCAGCACCAGCCGCTCGCTATCGACGGAGGCGGTGGCAGATAATGCTTCATCAACTGCAGCAGCGGGCAGCGTCGAGCGCGGGAGGTGTAGCCGCACGGTCGTTCCCTGCCCCGGCGCGCTCTCGATCTCCACGCGACCGCCGGACTGGCGGACAAAGCCGTAGACCATCGACAGGCCTAATCCGCTTCCGCTCCCGGTCTGCTTGGTGGTGAAGAACGGCTCAAAGACCCGGGATATCACCTCCTGCGACATGCCGCTGCCGCGGTCAATGACCTCCAGCGCCACCATATCCTGCCTGCGCCCGTCGCTGCGGGTGACGCGCTGATTCCAGGTCCGAATTTTAATCACTCCGCTTTGCCCTTCCATCGCATCGCGCGCGTTCATTACCAGGTTGATGATGGCGTTTTCCAGCTGGCTGACGTCTATCCACGCGGGCCAGGCCGGGGATTGCGCTTCAATCTCCAGGGTCAGGGTGGCAGGCAGGGAGTGGCGCAGCAGTTCCCGGAGGTTCTCCAGCAGCGGCAGCATCTCTACAGCATGCGGGGTCAGGGATTGCTTGCGGGAAAATGCCAGCAGTCGCTGGGTCAGCAAGGCGCCACGCTCGGCCGCCTTTAGCGCCCGGGTAATGCGCGGCGCGTCTTTTGATTCAGGGTCGGTGAGCTCAAGACTGCCGATGATCACCGCCAGCAGGTTATTAAAATCATGCGCCAGCCCGCCCGTCAGCTGTCCGACCGCCTTCATCTTCTGGCTGTGCAGGAGCGCCTCTTCAAGCCCCTGACGCTCAATGCGGTCGATCTCCATCTGCGTTGTTTTTTCTTTCAGCAGACGCGTGGTGTGTTCAAGCGAGGCGGTGTTGCGGGCAAAAACGTTGAACGCGCGCGCCAGCTCGCCCAGCTCATCGCGCCGCTGCAGGGCGGGAACGGAGACATCCTGTTCGCCGTGAGCAAGACGCGACATCGCCCGGGAAATGGCTGTCAGGTTGGAGGCCAGATGGCGGTAGATATACCAGCAGGCACACCCGGTGATGATCAGCGCCAGCACGGCGAAGATGCTGATAAACACGCTGATGGATTGTAGCTCGTGATGACTCTGGGCGGTGCGAAGCCGGGAGGCCTGCGCCACCTGCTCAACGTACTGATTGATGTCGCTGTTGAGGATCGCCACCAGCGCCTTGATGTGGAACATATACCAGCTTATCGCCAGATCGCTCTCCTCCAGCTGCTTCGACAGCGGGCCTAGCTTACCTAGCTCGGCATTAAAATCAGGCAGAACTTCCTTCACAACCGGCTGTACGGCACTCCGGGGCAGCGTTGCGGCCACCGCGTCCAGCTGCTGAACGGTCGCGCGCGGCGAAGGGGTGTCAATGGCGGCGGCGATCAGCCGGTCCATCTCCATCAGCTGCTGCGCATTCGGTACGTTGCTGTCATAACGGCGGTTGATGTCCTGCAGATGGCGCAGGTAGCTCTGGCTTTGATACAGCGAGCTCAGCAGCGCGTTACGCTCCAGATGGCGTCGCTGTCCTCGCTCCAGCATCTCCGTCACGCTCTGCTGTAACTTATTGCTTCGTTGAATAATACGCGCCACCAGGGCCGGCTCCTGCTGTGCCAGCGGTGCCTCCGCAAGCTGCTCCAGGGAGCGGCGCAGCGCCATTTGCGTCTGCTTCAGGCGCTCGGCTTCCCCTTTGTACTCGAGCGCCCCCACCACCTGCGAGAGCCGCACCGCCGCCGTCGCCACGCTGGCGGTGTCGCGGGCCAGGTTCATGCTGCCGGTCATATCGTCCAGCGTTTGCTGCTGCACCTGCTCCTGGATTTGACTGGCGTGACGGAAGCCGAGCACCGCCACGCCGCTCACCATCAGCGTCACGGCGACCACCAGCAGATTGAAAATCAGCAGGCGACCGCGGGCGCTGGCGAAGAACGGGGGGCGGCGTGATGGCATGGATTGAGGCTCCTTTGCGGTTTGCTGCCCTCACCCTGCCCCTCTCCCACAGGGAGAGGGAAAAGGAAAATGTGATGGCGATTAGCTATTCATAACTATGACAAATATGAACAGCTTCTGACATTTTGCATTTACGCACCTGTGATGAAGTGCAGAAATCGGCATTCACAGGAGATCCGCCATGAGCAGAACCCCGGTATTAGAGATGCGCAGCATTGCCAAAACGTTTGGCAGTTTCCACGCGCTCAAGGGCGTGGACTTGACGGTGTTTCCCGGTGAGATCCACGCGCTGATGGGTGAAAACGGCGCGGGAAAAAGCACGCTGATGAAAATCCTCGCGGGGGCCTATACCGCGACCGGCGGCGAGATCCTGATCGACGGCAAGCCGTTTCACATTAAAGGGCCGAAAGATGCGCTGGCCGCAGGCATCACTCTGATTTATCAGGAGATGCAGCTCGCGCCCAATCTGACCGTAGCCGAAAATATCTTCCTCGGCAGCGAGCTGTCGCGCGGCGGGCTGGTCCAGCGCAAGGAGATGACCGCCCAGGCGCAGGCGGTGATTGACCGCCTCGGCGCGCAGTTCAGCGCCACCGATCGGGTGATGAAGCTCACCATCGCCGAACAGCAGCAGGTGGAAATTGCTCGCGCGCTGCACCGCAACAGCCGCATTCTGGTGATGGATGAACCCACCGCAGCCCTCTCCTCACGGGAAACGCATCGCCTGTTTGAACTGATTTTGCGCCTGCGCGATGAAGGGATGGCGATCATCTATATCAGCCACCGCATGGCGGAGGTCTATGAACTCTCTGACCGCGTCAGCGTTCTACGCGACGGGCAGTACGTCGGCAGCATGACGCGCGACAAGCTGAACGCGTCGGAACTGGTGAAGATGATGGTGGGCCGCCCGCTAAGCGACCTGTTCAACAAGGAGCGTGATATCCCCCTCGGCAGCCCGCGTCTCAACGTCCACCACCTCACCGACGGTAAAAAAGTACAGCCCTGCAGCCTGCAGGTGCGTTCCGGCGAAATCGTCGGGCTGGCGGGCCTGGTGGGGGCCGGACGCTCCGAGCTGGCGCAGCTCATCTTCGGCGTGCGTAAAGCCACCGGCGGCATGATTGAGGTCGACGGCGAGCCGGTGGTGATCCACTCCCCGCGCGCGGCCATCGAAAACGGCATCGGTTTTCTCACCGAGAACCGCAAGGAGCAGGGGCTGTTTCTGGAGCTGGCGGCGCAGGAGAACATCACCATGGCGACGCTTGAGCGCGACGCCACCTTCGGCATGTTAAACCGCAAAAAAGCCCAGTCGATTTCCGATGACGCCATCGCCCTGCTTAACATCCGCGTGCCCCATGCTCAGGTGCGCGCGGGCGGGCTCTCCGGCGGAAATCAGCAGAAGCTGCTCATCTCCCGCTGGGTGGCGATTGGCCCACGCATTCTGATTCTGGACGAACCCACGCGCGGCGTGGACGTCGGGGCGAAAAGCGAGATCTACCGCATCATGAACCAGATGGCGCGCAAAGGGGTGGCGATTTTGATGATCTCCAGCGAGCTGCCGGAAGTGGTGGGGATGAGCGACCGTGTTTACGTGATGCGGGAAGGCAGCATCGCGGGCGAGCTTCACGGGCGCGACATCTCTCAGGAAAACATCATGACGCTGGCAACCGGCGTAAACGACACTCATCATCAGGCGGTGTAACCATGACACATTCAACCAGTCCGCAGCAGGTGGCGAAATCCGCCTCCGCCAAAAAAATGCTGATGAGCGATCTGATGCAAACGGTCGGCATCCTGCCGATTCTTATCCTGATTGTGGCGGTATTTGGCTTTATCGCCCCGAACTTCTTTACCGAGAGCAACCTGCTCAACATCACCCGTCAGGCGTCGATCAACATCGTGCTCGCGGCGGGAATGACCTTCATTATCCTGACCGGCGGGATTGACCTCTCGGTGGGGTCGATTCTCGGCACCACGGCGGTGGCGGCGATGGTGGTGTCGCTCATTCCCGAATTCGCCGGGCTGTCCATTCCGGCCGCGCTAATGCTCGGCATGGTGCTGGGCCTGTTCAACGGGGCGCTGGTGGCCTTTGCCGGGCTGCCGCCCTTTATCGTCACGCTCGGCACCTATACGGCGCTGCGCGGCGCGGCGTACCTGCTGGCCGACGGCACGACGGTCATTAACTCCAACATCAACTTCGAGTGGATCGGCAATAACTACCTCGGCCCGATCCCCTGGCTGGTGGTGATCGCCCTGGCGGTAATTGCGGTGTGCTGGTTCATCCTGCGACGCACCACGCTCGGCGTTCACATCTACGCCGTGGGCGGCAACATGCAGGCGGCGCGCTTAACGGGCATCAAGGTCTGGCTGGTGCTGCTGTTTGTCTACGGCATGAGCGGCCTGCTCTCCGGCCTCGGCGGTGTCATGAGCGCCTCACGCCTGTACAGCGCTAACGGCAACCTCGGCACGGGTTACGAGCTGGATGCAATTGCAGCGGTGATCCTCGGCGGCACCAGCTTTGTCGGCGGGATCGGCACGATCACCGGCACGCTGGTCGGCGCATTGATCATCGCCACCCTCAATAACGGCATGACGCTGATGGGCGTCTCCTACTTCTGGCAGCTGGTGATCAAAGGGGCGGTGATCATCATTGCGGTGCTGATCGACAAATACCGTACCCGACATCACCAAAGTGCATAACAACAATACCCTACGAGTGAGGAAGACAAGATGCGTTTGAAACCGTTAGTAACCGCGCTCTGTGCTGGCGCGCTGCTTGCCGCAACGCCGTTTGCGCAGGCGAAAGATCTGAAGTCCATTGGCGTGACGGTGGGTGACCTGGCCAACCCGTTCTTCGTGCAGATCACCAAAGGTGCCGAGCTGGAAGCGCGCAAGCTGGCGGGGGATAACGTCAAGGTGACGCTGGTCTCCAGCGGGTACGATCTGGGCCAGCAGGTGGCGCAGATCGACAACTTCATCGCCGCGAAGGTGGACATGATCATCCTCAATGCCGCGGACTCCAAAGGGATCGGCCCGGCGGTGAAGCGCGCGAAGGACGCCGGGATCGTGGTCGTGGCGGTTGACGTCGCGGCGGAAGGGGCTGATGCCACCATCACCTCCGATAACACCCAGGCGGGTGAGATGGCCTGTAAGTACATTACTGACCGCCTGAAAGGGAAAGGCAACGTGGTGATCATCAACGGACCGCCGGTCTCAGCGGTGCAAAACCGCGTGGAAGGGTGCCAGACGGAGTTCAAAAAACATCCGGATATCAAGGTGCTCTCGGATAACCAGAACGCCAAAGGCAGTCGTGAAGGCGGCCTGGAAGTCATGACCTCCCTGCTGGCGGCCAATCCGAAGATCGACGGCGTGTTTGCGATTAACGATCCGACCGCGATCGGCGCCGATCTGGCCGCGAAGCAGGCGCAGCGCAATGAGTTCTTTATTGTCGGCGTGGATGGCAGCCCGGATGGTGAGGAAGCGCTGAAGCGCGAAAACTCCCTGTTTGTCGCGACCCCGGCGCAAGATCCGCAGGTTATGGCGGCAAAAGCGGTGGAGATCGGCTATGACATTCTTCAGGGCAAACCTGCGCCGAAAGCGCCCGTGCTGATCCCGGTGACGATGATCGATAAAAAGAACGTCGGCACGTATAAGGGGTGGACGGTTAAATGATCCTTTTCCCTCTCCCACAGGGAGAGGGAACTGTTTTCAAGGAGTCCCCATGAAACGCTCCGACATCAATGAAATTCTCGGCCACACGCGGCAGTTTTTCTCCATGCACGACGTGCATCTCCCGCCTTTTGCCAGCTTTCCGCCAACAAAATGGCAGCAGCTTGACCAGGCCGCATGGCAGGAAGTGTTCGACCTCAGGCTCGGCTGGGACGTGACGGCGTTCGGCGGCAACAGCTTTGCCGCAGAGGGCCTGACGCTGTTTACCCTGCGCAACGGCTCGCCCAACGGCGTACCTTATGAAAAATGCTATGCCGAAAAAATCATGCACGTGCGCGACGGCCAGGTGACGCCGATGCATTTTCACTGGCGTAAGCGAGAAGACATTATCAACCGGGGCGGCGGGAACCTGATTGTAGAATTGTGGAATGCCGGGGCGCATGAAGAGACGGAAAACACCGACGTGACGGTCACCGTCGACGGCTGCCGTCAGACCCACGCGCCCGGCAGCCAGCTACGCCTCACACCAGGGGAAAGCATCTGCCTGACGCCCGGTCTTTACCACAGTTTCTGGGGCGAACGCGGCTTCGGTGACGTGCTGGTCGGGGAAGTGTCCTCGGTCAATGACGATGAACACGACAACCACTTTTTGCAGCCCGTTGCCCGCTATAACAACATCGAAGAAGACGAACCGGCGCTGCTGGTGCTGTGCAACGAGTACAACCTGTTTCGGATATAAGGGGTAAATAATGCCATTAATTTCTCTTGCCGACGGTCTTGCGCACGCCAGACAGCACCGCTACGCGCTGGGCGCGTTTAACGTCCTCGACTCCCACTTCCTGCGCGCGCTGTTCGCCGCCGCAAAGCAGGAACGCTCGCCGTTTATCATCAACATCGCCGAAGTACATTTTAAGTACGTGTCGCTGGATTCCCTTGTCGAAGCGGTTAAGTTCGAAGCCGCCCGTCACGATATTCCCGTGGTGCTCAACCTCGACCACGGCCTGCATTTTGACGCCGTCGTGCGCGCCCTGCGCTTAGGGTTCAGCTCGGTGATGTTCGACGGCTCTACGCTGAGCTACGAGGAAAACATCCGCCAGACGCGGGAAGTGGTGAAAATGTGCCACGCGGTCGGCGTGTCGGTGGAGGCGGAGCTGGGTGCGGTCGGTGGCGATGAAGGCGGCGCGCTTTACGGACATGCGGATGAAGCCTTCTTCACCGATCCGCAGCTGGCGCGCGAATTTGTTGATTCAACCGGCATCGACGCGCTGGCCGTCGCCATCGGCAACGCGCACGGCAAGTATAAAGGCGAGCCGAAGCTCGATTTCCCGCGCCTGGACGCCATTCGCCAGCAGACGGGGCTGCCGCTGGTTTTACACGGCGGCTCCGGGATTAGCGATGCTGACTTCCGCCGCGCCATTGAGCTGGGCATTCATAAAATCAATTTCTATACCGGGATGTCGCAGGCCGCGCTCGCCGCCGTGGAGCAGCGCATGGCTAACCGCCAGCCGCTGTACGACGAGTTTGCCGAGCTGCTGCTGGGGATAGAAGAGGCGATTACGGATACGGTCGCCGAACAGATGCGCATCTTCGGCAGCGCGGGGCAGGTATAATGGAACGTAAAGGCATCATCGCCGCAGGCAATATGCTGGTGGACCACGTCCACCAGATCGTGCAGTGGCCGGAGCGCGGCTGGCTGGCGGAAATCACCCACAGCGAACGCTCAACCGGCGGCGCGCCGCTCAACGTCCTGCTGACGCTGGCGAAAATGCACGTTGGCCTGCCGCTGCAGGCGGTGGGGCTGATTGGCGAAGACGGCGACGGGGACTACATTCTGGCAATGCTCGACCAGTACCACGTCAACCGCCAGCGCGTTCAGCGCACCACCTTTGCGCCAACCTCCATGTCGCAGGTGATGACCGATCCCAGCGGACAGCGCACCTTTTTCCACTCACCGGGGGCCAACCGCCTGCTGGATCTTCCCGCTTTCGATCGCTTAGACGGATCGATGAAAATCTTCCATCTCGGCTATCTCCTGCTGCTCGACAGCCTGGATATGCCCGATGACGAGTTCGGCACCCGCAGCGCGCGGCTGCTGGCACAGATGCGCGACCAGGGGTATGAAACGTCGCTCGATCTGGTTTCCCGCAAGGGCGACCCGCGCTATCAGCCGCTAGTGCTCCCTGCCCTGCGCCATCTCGACTATCTGGTTATTAACGAGCTGGAGGCCGGTGAGTTTAGCGGCCTGACAATGCGTGACGAAAACGACGCCCCGCACGTTGCCCATATCGCCGATGCCGCGGCGCAGCTGCTGGCGGCCGGGGTACGCCAGCGGGTGGTGATCCACTGTCCGGAAGGCGCATGGGGAGAAGCACATGGTGAAGAGGGTCGCTGGATCCCGTCATGGATGCTGGAGCAGGAAGAGATTATCGGCAGCGTCGGCGCGGGCGATGCCTTTTGCGCAGGCTTTTTATACGGCTGCCATGAATCGCTGCCGCTAACAGAGAGTATTTATCTGGCACACGCCTGCGCGCGAGCAAGCCTGCTGGCCGCCAATGCGATTGATGGCGCAAAAACGCTGGCCGAGCTGCAGGCGTTTATTCGCGAGAGTGTTTAATTTAACAATAATTGCGATTTTTCATTACAGTTCTATGAATTTTACATCTCCGAACTACACTCTCTCCATCTGGCATATTCGGCGTGGGCAGCACTCTGTCCGCACGCTTTTCCGAAATGAGATAGAAAGAGGACAAGGGAAAAATGTTCGCAGCCATCATCATCGGTATTTTCATTATCAGCGTTATTTATGCGCATTCACGCGGCAAAGAAAAACAGACGCTTTCTCGTCAGCTCTTCGACCATTCGACGTTCATGGCACCCATCAATATGTTTATGACGGCTTTTTCTTCCCTGCCCGCCAGGCAGCCTTTCTTTAAAACAGAGCGCTTCCCGGAATTAAATAAGCTGACGGAAAACTGGCTGATTATTCGCGAAGAGGCGCTGCGTTTGCAGCACCATATTAAGGCGGCGGAAAATAATAACGACGCTGGCTTTAACACCTTTTTTAAACGCGGCTGGAAACGGTTTTACCTGAAATGGTATGCCGATGCCCATCCCTCCGCGCAGTCTTTATGCCCGGTGACGACCCGGCTGGTGAGTGAAATCCCCTCGGTGAAGGCGGCCATGTTTGCCGAGCTGCCGGCGGGTGCAAAGCTTGGCAAGCATCGTGATCCCTATGCGGGCTCGGTTCGTTACCATCTGGGGTTATTCACACCGAATGACGACCGCTGCTTTATTGAAGTCGACGGGCAGCGCCACAGCTGGCGGGATGGTGAAGCCGTTATTTTTGATGAGACCTACGTCCACTGGGCAGAGAATAAATCGGATCAAACGCGCATTATTCTCTTCTGCGATATTGAGCGTCCGATGAAATGGCGCTGGGCGCAGGCGGTTAACCATTGGGTGGGGACCACGCTGATGTCTGCAGCCAGCTCACCGAATGACGAGAATGACAGCACCGGCGGCATAAACCGCATTTTTAAATACGTTCATGCGGGCCGCGAGCGGGGGCAGCGTCTGAAAAAAAGAAACCGTAAGGCCTATTACGCCCTCAAGTATCTGTGCATCATCGCAATTTTTGCCGCCATCATTGTTCCGGCAATAACGTAAGCCTTATGCCGCCTGCTCGGGCCGGCTCACGTCGGTGGCAAACACGTAACCCAGCCCGCGAATGGTTTTGATGAGCGCAGGCTGATGCGGGTTAGCCTCTATTTTCCGGCGCAGGCGCATGATCAGCACGTCAATCGTGCGGTCGAACACGTCGGCGCTTTCGCTGTGGGTCAGCTCAAGCAGCCTGTCACGGCTCAGCACACGACGGGCATTTTGCGTGAGCGCCAGCAGCAGGCCATACTCGCCCTGGGTTAAGGGGACGGGATTACGCTGCGGATCGCTCAGCTCGCAGCGGGTGGTATCAAGCGTCCATCCGTTAAACGCAATGCCCGCAACGGGCGCTGCGGAGGGTTCCGCAGCCAGCACGCCCGTACGGCGCAGTACCGCTTTTACGCGGGCGACCACCACGCGCGGGTTGAACGGCTTGCCAATATAATCGTCGGCCCCCATCTCCAGCCCCACCACCACGTCTGACTCGCTGCCCAGGCCGGTTAACATCACAACCGGTAGCGCCGGACGCTGCTTTTGCAGCTGCAGCAGAACCTGCAGTCCATTAATATCCGGCAGCATCATATCCAGCAGCACCAGCGCGATATTCGGCTCCTGTTGTACCCGGCGAAGTGCATCCTGGCCGTTATGGCAGACAAGCACGCTAAAGACGTGCTCGCTCAGCACGTCCTGAAGCAGTTCGCAGACTGCCGTATCGTCATCAACCACCAGAATCGCCGGTTTCATCATATGCTTCCGTCAGGGGATTATGTTAAGTCTGAACTATTCTGCCGTCGGCTCCAGTCAAAAGGTTTTTTCAGTGACGGAAATTCAACCCATGTCACATCCGCCGCCCCGTCGACACGTCAATTTTGACGATTGGCTGCTTTTTGTCAGGGTTTTCACCCCGGATGGGCCGTAAAGTCAGGGGATACCCATACAAAAAACATGGCATAGAAGCTGCATAGTGGGTGCGAACGATTCGATTAACTGGAGCAGACTGATGAAAAAAGTCGTCACGGTTTGCCCTTATTGTGCCTCAGGTTGCAAGATCCACCTGGTGGTCGATAACGGCAAAATCGTCCGGGCGGAGGCCGCACAGGGGAAAACCAATCAGGGCACGCTGTGCCTGAAAGGTTACTACGGCTGGGATTTTATTAACGATACCCAAATCCTTACCCCGCGCCTGAAAACCCCTATGATCCGCCGCGAGCGCGGCGGCAAGCTGGAAGCCGTCTCCTGGAACGAGGCGCTGGATTACGTCGCCACGCGCCTGAGCGCCATCAAGGCCAAATATGGCCCGGATGCCATTCAGACTACCGGCTCTTCCCGCGGGACGGGAAATGAAACCAACTATGTGATGCAAAAATTCGCGCGCGCCGTTATTGGTACCAATAACGTCGACTGCTGCGCTCGCGTCTGACACGGCCCATCGGTTGCAGGTCTGCACCAGTCGGTCGGTAACGGCGCAATGAGTAACGCCATCAACGAGATAGATAATACCGATCTCGTCTTCATCTTTGGTTATAACCCGGCGGATTCCCACCCTATCGTCGCGAACCACGTTATTCGCGCTAAACAGAATGGGGCGAAGATCATCGTCTGCGATCCGCGCAAAATTGAAACCGCGCGCATTGCGGATATGCACATTGCATTGAAAAACGGCTCAAACATCGCGCTGTTAAACGCAATGGGACACGTCATTATTGAGGAGAACCTGTACGACCAGGCGTTTGTCGCGACCCGAACAGAAGGCTTTGAAGAGTATAAGAAAATAGTCGAGGGCTATACGCCTGAATCCGTCGAAGCGATAACCGGCGTCAGCGCGCAGGAGATTCGTCAGGCGGCCAGGATGTATGCCGGGGCGAAAACCGCCGCCATCCTCTGGGGCATGGGCGTGACCCAGTTCTACCAGGGCGTGGAAACCGTGCGTTCCCTGACCAGCCTCGCGATGCTGACGGGAAACCTTGGCAAGGCCCACGTTGGCGTGAACCCGGTGCGCGGTCAGAATAACGTGCAGGGCGCCTGCGATATGGGCGCGCTGCCGGATACTTATCCGGGCTACCAGTACGTGAAGTTCCCGGAAAACCGCGCCAAGTTCGCGAAGGCCTGGGGCGTGGAAAGCCTGCCGGAACACACCGGGTATCGCATCAGCGAGCTGCCGCACCGCGCGGCGCATGGCGAAGTGCGTGCGGCCTACATCATGGGTGAAGATCCGCTTCAGACCGACGCCGAGCTTTCTGCAGTGCGTAAAGGGTTTGAGGATCTGGAGCTGGTGATTGTCCAGGATATCTTCATGACCAAAACCGCGGCGGCGGCGGATGTGATTTTACCGTCGACCTCCTGGGGCGAGCATGAAGGCGTCTACACGGCGGCGGACCGCGGCTTCCAGCGCTTCTTTAAGGCGGTCGAGCCGAAGTGGGATCTGAAAACGGACTGGCAGATCATCAGCGAAATCGCCACCCGCATGGGCTACCCGATGCACTACAGCAACACCCAGGAGATATGGGACGAGTTGCGCAGCCTGTGTCCGGACTTCTACGGCGCCACCTATGAAAAAATGGGTGAGCTGGGGTACATCCAGTGGCCGTGCCGGGATGAGTCGGAGGCCGATCAAGGGACGTCCTATCTCTTTAAGGAGAAATTCGACACCCCGAACGGGCTGGCGCAGTTCTTCACCTGCGACTGGGTCGCGCCGATCGATAAACTCACCGACGAGTATCCGATGGTGCTCTCCACCGTACGTGAAGTGGGCCATTACTCCTGCCGCTCAATGACCGGTAACTGCGCCGCGCTGGCCGCGCTGGCGGACGAACCGGGCTATGCCCAAATCAACACCGCAGATGCTGAACGCCTTGGTATTGAGGACGAAGCCCTGGTGTGGGTGAACTCGCGCAAAGGGCGGATCATCACCCGCGCGCAGGTCAGCGATCGCCCGAACAAAGGGGCGGTCTATATGACCTACCAGTGGTGGATTGGTGCCTGCAACGAGCTGGTGACGGAGAACTTAAGCCCGATAACCAAAACGCCGGAGTATAAATACTGTGCCGTCAACGTTGAGCCGATTGTGGATCAGCACGCGGCGGAACAATACGTGATAGAGGAATATAACAAGCTAAAAGCCCGACTGCGCGAAAGCGCAATGGGTTAGAGCCGTTAATTGATCGTTGAATAAAGGGAGTGATATATTCACTCCCTTTTTATTTCCCATTAATTCATAAAAAATAGAAATTATTATTCTGTAAAGCGGCTCGCAGAAATAATGTAATTTACGCAGAATACAATTACATCTTTGCATTTTAATTCAGAGAGATAAGATATGCGGCGGGTGCTTAAGACTTTCTGTCTTGAGCATTGTTGAGGGACAGAAAGTGGAAAGCCCCGGGAAATTTTCATTTACCCGAGGCTACTCCCTCAACTACCAACAGGTTGAGAGTAGCCTCTTATTCTTTTTTTGACAAGGAGTAAAAGGCATGACGCCATTAAAAACTGCGTTAGGCATCGTCTTTATTGTTTGCCTGACGATAGTGATCTTTACCTTTATTACTCGCGGTAAGCTCTGCGAGTTTTCAATAAAGAGTGAGCATCAGGAGGTGGCGGCTAAATTAGCCTGCAACCCAGGCTAATCTCTACGGGCGGAACAACGGTTCCGCCCGGCTTGTAGGATGCTGAGGTCTTAATGCACCCGTTTTTTTCTTTTGCGCCCGCGATTATACTGCGCGGCGTGTACCCAGATGATAAGAATCCATGAAAGCCATTTTTCTGTTGTTATTGTTTTTAACGTCCTTTGCCCGCGCGGATGAGATAGGCAGCCAGTATCGGAAACAGGCGGAAGCCGGCGATGCCCGCGCCCAGTATTATCTTGCCGATACGTACTTCAGCTCCGGCGACAGCAAGCAGGCCGCGCTGTGGGCCGAGAAAGCCGCGAAAGGCGGCGATGTCGACGCCATGGGGTTGCTCTCGCAAATCCTCTTTACGCAAGGTGATTACGCACAGGCCAAAGCCCTGGCCCAACAGGCAAACATTGCTGGCAGCAAACGCGGTGCGATCATGCTGGCGCGCATTCTGGTGAATACTCAGGCGGGGAAAACTGACTATTCCCAGGCCATCAGACTGCTGCAAACGGCGACCGAAGATATCGACAGCGACTCTGCGGTCGATGCCCAACTGCTCCTGGGGCTGATTTATGCCAACGGCGGCGAGGTAGCGCAGGATGACGTGCAGGCTGCCTCCTGGTTCAAGCGGAGTTCAGCCCTTTCGCGTACCGGCTATGCCGAGTATTGGGCTGGGATGCTGTTCAGGCAGGGTGAGAAAGGCTTTATCACGCCCAATAAACAGAAAGCACTGTACTGGTTGAACCTGAGCTGTACGGAAGGGTTTGATACGGGGTGCGAAGAGTTTGATGCGTTGAGCGGGGAATAAAATCCCCTCACCCTAACCCTCTCCCCAAAGGGGAGAGGGAAGACAACGTTACATTACTGGTCAGCAGTCTTATCAAAACGACCCAGCACCTCGCGTTCATACGCCAGCGCCTTTTTACGATCGAATTTGTGTTCCCACTTGGCGATAACCAGCACCGCCAGCGCATTACCCACCACGTTCAGCGCCGTACGCGCCATGTCGAGGATACGGTCCACACCGGCGATAAAGGCCAGACCTTCCAGCGGAATGCCGACGCTGCCCAGCGTCGCCAGCAGCACCACGAACGAAACGCCCGGTACGCCTGCGATACCTTTAGACGTCACCATCAGCGTCAGTACCAGGACGATCTCCTGCCACAGCGACAGGTCAATGCCGTACAGCTGGGCAATAAAGATAGCGGCGATACTCTGGTATAGCGTCGAACCATCCAGGTTAAAGGAGTAACCGGTCGGCACCACGAAGCTGGTAATAGAGGCAGGCGCGCCGTAGGCTTCCATCTTCTCAATAATACGCGGCAGCACGCTCTCAGAGCTTGCCGTGGAGTAGGCCAGAATCAGCTCATCTTTCAGGATACGGATCAGGATCCAGATGCTCAGCCCGCACAGACGCGCCACGATGCCCAGCACCACCAGTGCGAAGAACAGGATGGCGAAGTGCACCAGGATCACCAGCTTCGCCAGCGGCCACAGGGAGGCAAAACCGAAGTTCGCCACGGTGACGGCGATAAGCGCAAACACCCCTACCGGCGCGTAACGCATCACCATGTGGGTCACTTTAAACATGGTCTCGGAAATAGAGCGGAACACGGTCACCAGCGGTTCACGGTGCGTCGCGGGCAGAGAAGAGAGCCCCAGACCAAACAGTACCGAGAAGAAGATGATCGGCAGCATTTCGCCCTTCGCCATCGACGCCACGATGTTGGTCGGCACCAGCGACAGGATTGTGCCCATCAGGCCATGCGCATGGCTCTGCACGTCAGCGGTCGTACTTTGGTATTTCGAAATATCCACCGTTGCCAGCTGCGACATATCGATCCCGGAACCCGGCTGGAACACGTTCGCCAAAGTGATACCAAGAATGATCGCAACCGTAGTGATCACTTCGAAATAGATAATGGTTTTTGCACCAATACGACCTAACTGCTTCGCATCGCCGACGCCCGCAATACCGACCACCAGCGTCGAGATCACAATCGGAACCACAATCATCTTGATCAGATGAATGAAGATATCCCCTGCCGGTGAGAGCAGGTTCGCAATCAGCCATTCGCGGCTGTCGCTGTGATAGTGAAGGTAACTGCCCAGCAAGATGCCCAGCACAAGGGCGATTAAGATCTGCCAGGCCAGGCTGACTTTAACGTTTTTCATATAAACTGACTTCCTCAATGAAGCGCCTTATTCACTCAAACTGCATGAATATGGAGACATACTGAAAGGGTATGAATTGTGTTGCGTTGGTTTATGGGATTTTTTAACGCGGCGTATGAGTATCATTTGCGCGACCTGTTGCGCAAGCCTTAAAGAACGACGCGTTTCACTCACAAAAGCGACGATGACGGCAGTTTGTTCTAATTCTGATAAATAACCTTTTGTTATAAAAACGCTTTTTTAAACATAAATGTGAATAATCGTCAGCATAAATTATTTTCCTTCAAAGATTCATTCGCTCAATTTTCATACTCTTCAAACAATGCGTGATCTGCAGCCCAAATAATAAACAAAGCTTGTAAAGCCCCTACAATTAACGTTTTTGCGACATATTATTAACATCTTACAAGGAGAAAAAAAGCCATGAGCCAAATACACAAACATGACATTCCCGCAAATATTGCGGACCGTTGCCTGATCACCCCGGAGCAGTACCACGAGAAATATCAGCAATCTATCACCGCCCCGGACACCTTCTGGGGTGAGCAGGGTCATATCCTTGACTGGATCAAACCTTATCAGAAGGTGAAGAACACCTCCTTTGCGCCCGGCAATGTCTCCATTAAATGGTTTGAAGATGGCACCCTGAACCTGGCGGCGAACTGCCTTGATCGTCACCTTGCCGAGCACGGAAACGAGACGGCGATTATCTGGGAAGGCGATGATGCCTCCCAGAGCAAACACATTACCTATAAAGAACTGCACCGCGACGTGTGCCGCTTCGCCAACGTCCTGCTGGAAAAAGGCATTAAAAAAGGCGATGTGGTCGCTATCTATATGCCGATGGTGCCGGAAGCGGCGGTAGCCATGCTGGCCTGCGCGCGTATTGGTGCGATCCACTCCGTTATTTTTGGCGGTTTCTCACCAGAAGCGGTTGCGGGCCGTATTGTCGATTCCAGTTCAAAACTGGTGATCACCGCCGATGAAGGCGTGCGCGCCGGACGCGGAATCCCCCTGAAGAAAAACGTCGACGAAGCGCTGAAAAACCCGAACGTTAAAACGGTCAGCAACGTTATCGTCCTTAAGCGTACCGGCGGCAAAATCGACTGGAACGAGGGGCGTGACCTGTGGTGGAGCGACCTGATTGAAAAGGCGAGCGACCAGCATCAGCCGGAAGAGATGAACGCAGAAGATCCGCTCTTCATTCTTTACACCTCCGGCTCGACCGGTAAGCCGAAAGGCGTGCTGCACACCACCGGCGGCTATCTGGTCTACGCGGCCACCACCTTCAAATACGTCTTTGATTACCATCCGGGCGACATCTACTGGTGTACAGCCGACGTGGGCTGGGTTACCGGACACAGCTACCTGCTGTACGGCCCGCTGGCCTGTGGCGCAACGACGCTGATGTTTGAGGGCGTACCGAACTGGCCGACTCCGGCGCGGATGTGTCAGGTGGTCGACAAGCATCAGGTCAATATTCTCTACACCGCGCCAACGGCGATCCGCGCATTAATGGCGGAAGGCGATAAAGCCATCGAAGGCACTGACCGCTCTTCATTGCGCATCCTCGGTTCCGTGGGTGAGCCCATCAACCCGGAAGCCTGGGAGTGGTACTGGAAGAAAATCGGCAACGAGAAATGCCCGGTCATGGACACCTGGTGGCAGACCGAAACCGGCGGCTTTATGATCACCCCAATGCCGGGCGCCACGCAGCTGAAAGCAGGCTCGGCAACCCGTCCGTTCTTCGGCGTGCAGCCTGCGCTGGTGGATAACGAAGGTAACCCGCAGGAAGGCGCCACCGAAGGCAATCTGGTGATCACGGACTCGTGGCCGGGTCAGGCGCGTACCCTGTTTGGCGATCACGATCGCTTCGAGCAGACCTACTTCTCGACCTTTAAAAACATGTACTTCAGCGGCGACGGCGCGCGCCGTGATGAAGATGGATATTACTGGATTACCGGACGCGTGGACGACGTGCTGAACGTCTCCGGCCACCGTCTGGGCACAGCTGAGATTGAATCGGCGCTGGTGTCGCATCCGAAGATTGCCGAAGCGGCTGTTGTGGGCATTCCGCACAACATTAAAGGCCAGGCGATTTACGCGTACGTCACCCTGAACCACGGGGAAGAGCCGTCGCCAGAGCTGTATACCGAAGTGCGCAACTGGGTGCGTAAAGAGATTGGCCCGCTGGCCACGCCGGACGTGTTGCACTGGACCGACTCTCTGCCGAAAACCCGCTCCGGCAAAATTATGCGTCGTATCTTGCGCAAAATCGCGGCAGGGGACACCAGCAACCTCGGTGATACCTCAACGCTCGCGGATCCTGGCGTGGTGGAAAAACTGCTCGAAGAGAAGCAGACCATCGCAATGCCTTCCTAGTGATTTCTCCCTCTCCCCTCACCCTCTCCCCATAGGGGAGAGGGGATAAAAACAAACCAACCTTACCTTTGGAGACTCTGTGATGAATGACCATATTTGTCAGCAGATAGAGAATAGTGCGCACTACAGGGAGCTCGTCGATAAGCGGCAACGGTTTGCCTTCACCCTTTCCATCATCATGCTGATTATCTATGTCGGCTTTATTCTGCTGATTGCCTTTGCGCCGCACTGGCTGGGCACCCCGTTACACGAGGGCACCAGCGTGACGCGCGGTATTCCGATTGGCATTGGCGTCATCGTGATTTCATTTGTGCTGACCGGCGTTTACGTCTGGCGCGCGAACGGTGAATTCGATCGCCTTAATAAAGCGGTACTGCAAGAGGTAAAAGCATCATGAAGCGAGTCCTGACGGCGCTAGCCGCCACACTTCCCTTTGCCGCCCACGCGGCGGATGCCATTACCGGCGAGGTACAGCGCCAGCCAACCAACTGGCAGGCGATTGTGATGTTCCTGATTTTCGTGGTGCTGACGCTGTACATCACCTACTGGGCGTCGAAACGCGTGCGCTCCCGTAACGATTACTACACCGCAGGCGGCAATATTACCGGCTTCCAGAACGGGCTGGCGATTGCGGGTGACTTTATGTCCGCCGCCTCGTTCCTCGGGATCTCCGCGCTGGTGTACACCTCCGGCTATGATGGCCTGATCTACTCCCTCGGCTTCCTCGTCGGCTGGCCGATCATTCTGTTCCTGATTGCCGAGCGCCTGCGAAACCTGGGCCGCTATACCTTCGCCGACGTGGCCTCGTATCGCCTGAAGCAGGGGCCGATTCGTACCCTCTCCGCCTGCGGCTCGCTGGTGGTAGTGGCGCTGTACCTGATTGCGCAGATGGTCGGCGCGGGTAAATTGATCGAACTGCTGTTCGGCCTGAACTACCACATCGCGGTAGTGCTGGTGGGCGTGCTGATGGTGATGTACGTGCTGTTCGGCGGCATGCTGGCGACCACCTGGGTGCAGATCATCAAAGCCGTTCTGCTGCTGTTCGGCGCCAGCTTTATGGCCTTTATGGTGATGAAGCACGTCGGGTTCAGCTTCAATAACCTGTTCACCGAAGCGATGGCGGTCCACCCGAAAGGGGAAGCCATTATGAGCCCGGGCGGGCTTGTGAAAGACCCGATATCCGCACTCTCGCTTGGTCTCGGCCTGATGTTCGGTACCGCGGGTCTGCCGCATATACTGATGCGCTTCTTCACCGTGAGCGATGCGCGTGAAGCGCGCAAGAGCGTCTTCTACGCTACCGGCTTCATGGGCTACTTCTATATTCTGACCTTCATCATCGGCTTTGGCGCGATCATGCTGGTGGGGGCGAACCCGGCGTTTAAAGACGCGGCGGGCGCGCTGATTGGCGGTAACAACATGGCGGCGGTGCATCTGGCGGATGCGGTGGGCGGCAACCTGTTCCTCGGCTTTATCTCCGCCGTGGCCTTCGCCACCATTCTTGCGGTGGTTGCGGGTTTAACGCTGGCCGGCGCGTCGGCGGTGTCGCACGACCTCTACGCCAACGTCTTCCGCAAAGGCGCGAGCGAGCGCGATGAACTGAAGGTCTCGAAAATCACCGTGCTGGTGCTGGGCGTCGTGGCGATTCTGTTGGGCATTCTGTTCGAGAAGCAAAACATCGCCTTTATGGTGGGGCTGGCCTTCTCGATTGCGGCCAGCTGTAACTTCCCGATCATCCTGCTCTCCATGTACTGGTCGAAACTGACCACCCGTGGGGCGATGATTGGCGGCTGGCTGGGGCTGCTGACGGCGGTGATCCTGATGATTCTGGGCCCAACCATTTGGGTGCAGATCCTCGGTCACGCAAGCGCCATCTTCCCGTATGAATACCCGGCGCTGTTCTCTATTGCCGTGGCGTTTATCGGTATCTGGGTCTTCTCGGCCACCGACAATTCGCCGGAGGGTAACCTGGAGCGTGAGAAATTCCGCGCCCAGTTTATCCGTTCACAAACCGGTCTCGGCGTTGAGCAGGGCCGCGCGCACTAAGCCTTTCTCCCCGGTCATTCTGGCCGGGGAGCTTAAAACATCACCCACGCCACCAGCGGCGCAACCAGCACCATTACCACGCCCGACAGCATCATGACCAGGCTCGCGACAACGCCCTCCTGCTGGCCCAGCTCATAGGAACGTGCCGTGCCCGCGCCGTGCGACGCCGCGCCAAACCCCGCGCCTTTGGCCATCCCTTCCCGAATAGAAAGCCGCAGAAACAGCATATCGCCCACCGCCATCCCAAAGACGCCCGTCACCACCACAAACAGCGCCACCAGGTCCGGCTGTCCGCCGAGGGGTTTAGCCGCCGCCAGCGCGAACGGCGTGGTCACCGAGCGTACGGCCAGGCTGCGCTGAATTTCGTCGGGCAGCGTAAACAGCCGCGCCAGCCAGACGGAGCTACAGACCGCGACCACCGTGGCGGTAATCACGCCGGCGCTGAGCGACATCCAGTGGCGTTTGATAATCGCCAGGTTGTCGTAAACGGGCACGGCAAAGGCGATGGTCGCCGGGCCGAGCAGCCACAGCAGCCAGTGGGCTTCACCAATATAGTTTTGCCAGGAGATATGGCCGAAGACCAGCATCAGCACCAGCAGGAGCGGCGTAAAGACCAGCGGCATCAGCGGCAGGGCATGAAAACGGCGATACAGCCGCTTGTTGGCAAAGTAGATCCCAAGCGTCGCGATCAGGCACAGGACGCTGATCTGAAAGTTAGTCATGTTTGTGCCTGCTGATTTCAAACCGGTAGACTTTATCCACAACCCAGGCGGTCGCCCCCAGCACCATCAACGTACTCAGCGCGATGACCGCAAAGATTCGCCAGCCGTCCACCATCAGCAGCTGCGCATAGTTCACCACCGCCACCACGGCAGGGACAAAGAACAGCAGCATCTCCGCCAGCAGCCAGCGCGCCCCGGCGCGCACCCAGTTAAGGGGGATCACGCGACAGAGAATGAGCGTCAGCATCAGCAGCATCCCCACCAGGTTGGCAGGCAGCGGCAGATGGAGCCAGCCGACAAGATATTCGGCGAAAACAAACAGTCCCGCGTAGAGCAGTACCTGAACCGGGACCTGGAGTCGTTGTACAACGGCAGGCGTAACACGGCTTAACGCCACGGCCATGGGGGTTTTCCTCAAAAATGAGACGAGGCGCCAGTATAGTGAGCGCACGGTGTGGACTGAAATGAATTAAAATCATCAAAGGTATAGTTTCGAGGAATAATCATGGACATAAGAACGCTGCGCTATTTTGTCGAAGTGGTTCGTCAGCAAAGTTTTACCCGCGCAGCGGAGAAGTTGTTTGTTACCCAGCCCACCATCAGCAAGATGCTGAAAAACCTCGAAGATGAACTGAACTGTACCCTATTGATCCGCGACGGGCGCAAGCTGCTGCTGACCGACACCGGACGCGTGGTGTTCGAGCGTGGGCTGGCGATTCTGGCGGAGTTCCGCCAGCTGAAAGCAGAGCTGGACGATATTAATCATCTGACCAAAGGAGTGCTTCGCCTCGGCATTCCACCGATGGTGGGGATGATGATGGCCGGGCCGATTAGCCTGTTTCGCCAGCGCTATCCCGGCGTAGAGCTGAAAATCTCGGAGTTTGGTGGGTTAACCGTCCAGCAGGCCGTCACTAACGGCGAGCTCGACGTGGCCATGACTGCCCTCCCCGTTGAGGAAGAGAGCGGCCTGGCGACGCTTCCGCTCTTTAGCCACCCGCTGTGCGTGCTGGTTCCCCGCTCCGGCGACTGGCTGAAGTTAGACTCGGTGAAGCCTGAACTGCTCGGCGAGCATCCTCTGCTGATCTACAACGAAGACTTCGCTCTCAGCCGCCAGCTGATGACGCTGTTTAACCAGCATAACGTCAAGCCACGCATTGCGGTACGCAGCGGACAGTGGGATTTCCTGGCGGCGATGGTGCAGGCCGGCGTGGGGATTGCCATTCTGCCGCAGCCGATTTGCGAGCGTCTGGATAAAAACACACTGCGCTGGATCCCACTGGAGAGCGATCTGCACTGGCAGTTAGGGATGATCTGGCGTGAAGGGGTCTATTTGTCGCAGAGCGCGCAGGCGTGGCTGCAGTGTTGTGAGGGGTTTTGGGTGCGGTCTGAATAGTGCCCGGTGGCACTTACCGGCCTACGTTCGAACCGTAGGCCGGGTAAGGCGAAGCCGCCACCCGGCAAAACAGCGCTACTGATTCTCTATCAACAGCGCTTCCAGCAGGTCCAGATCGTGCAGCAGCTTTTGCAGCGTCTCGTTGCTGATCTGGCGCGTGGCGCGCAGGTGATACAGTTCGGCGCGCTCTGAGCGCAGCGCCGCCAGGCGGAACCGGCGTTCCAGGTTCTCCTCCTGCAGCGAGCTTTCCACATCGTTACGCCCGTCCGCGCGGCGACGAAGGTTACCAATCACGCGGGAACTCACTTCCGTCAGCAGCTGATTGTCGATGTTCTCCTCCGCATCTGCGGCCAGACGCTCTTCCATTTTCTGGATGGCGACAATGGCCACTTCGGCGGTGGCGGCACGCGCAATGCGCTCTTCCTTGTGCTGCTGGGTCGAATCGCCGACATCAATATGCTGCAGCAGGATCGGCAGCATAATCACGCCGACAAACAGTGAGAAGAGAATCACGCCCGCCGCCAGGAAGACCAGCTCGTAGCGCGCCGGGAAGACATCGCCTGTCGGCAGCAGCAGCGGAATGGAGAGCACACCGGCAAGGGTGATCGCCCCGCGTACGCCCGCAAAAGAGGCAATCAGCAGTTCACGCGTTGTCCACGAGCCGAACTCCATCGGTTTTTTCTTCAGGAAGCGGACGCTGAAGTTTTTCATCGTCCACAGCCAGCCGAAGCGCACCAGCATCAGCGCCATGTAGATCAGCACGATGTCGGTAAACAGCATCCAGACCTCAACGTTCGGGTCGGCCTCCGCCGCCACCAGCGAGGACTCCATAATGCCAGGCAGCTGCAGACCCAGGAGCAGGAACACCATGCCGTTAAAGACAAACTCCAGCATGGCCCAGGTGCTGTTTGCACGCAGGCGCATGGCCAGCGGCGCGCGGCGCATTACGCCGGAACGGGTAATGGTCATCCCTGCCGCAACCGCTGCCAGAATGCCCGACACGCCGATATGTTCGGCAATCAGATAAGAGGCAAACGGCAGCAGGAACAGCAGTACGATCTGCGTAGCGGGTTCATCGCCGCCCCAGCGGCTGAGGAAGCGCAGCGAGCGGCCGTACAGCCAGCTCACCACGAAGCCTGCGAGAATACCGCCAATCGCCACCTTGAAGAATTCCAGCGTTGCGCCGCCGACGGTAAAGACCATCGTACCCATCGCTACGGCCACGGCAAACTTCAGGGCGACCAGGCCGGAGGCGTCGTTCATCAGCGCCTCCCCCTGTAAAATCCCCATGATTTTCTTCGGAATACGGCCTTCACCCACAATGCCGGACAGCGCCACGGCATCGGTTGGCGACAGCACGGCGGCCAGCGCAAAAGCCGGTATTAACGGAATGCCCGGCACCGTCCAGTAGATCAGGAAACCAATCCCGACGACGGTGACCACCACCAGCGCAAGCGCCAGGCCGAAGATCTCTCGCCCGTGCTCAAGGAATTCGCGCGTGGGCGTTTTCCAGCCATCGGCAAACAGCAGTGGCGGAATAAACAGCACGAGGAACAGTTCGGGGTCAAATTCCACGTGCAGGCCAAACGTCGGCCACGCCAGCAGCGCGCCGATGGCAATTTGCATTAATGGCAGGGGGACCTGAAAGGGCAGTACGCGTGTAACCACCCCGGATAGCGAGACCACAAGGGTCATGATGAGTATTGTGAAGAAGATTTCCATGCGTTCCCTGTTTGCTGTGTTGCTTATGTACTCCGGAAGGCGTCGTGCCTTTTATTCTATCTTCCCCAGAGTAACGCAAAAGGCAACAGGATGAGTCCTGAAAATAAAAACGGGCGGCCTGAGCCACCCGTTTTCGCATCAAAGGACAACTTAGATTGCCCAGCCGCCCGCGTAGAACGCCACCAGCGCAACGGCGATAACAACGGTGCCAACGTTCAGCTTGCGCCATTCACCGGAGACCAGACGACCGATCACCAGCGACGCGAAGCCGATCATAATGCCGGTCACGATGTTACAGGTCAGTACGATGAAGACCGCAGTAATCAGGCCAGACATCGCGTCCACAAAATCCGCAAAGTCGATTTTCGCCACGTTGCTCAGCATCAGCAGGCCAACGTACATCAGCGCTGGCGCGGTCGCGTACGCCGGAACCAGGTACGAGAGCGGAGAGAGGAACAGGATCAGCATGAACAGCACGCCGACGGTGATCGCCGTAAGGCCGGTTTTACCGCCTGCCGCCGTACCCGCCGCGGACTCGATGTACACCGCCGCAGGCGCCGCACCCACCAGACCAGAGAAGACGCTGCTCAGGGAGTCAGTGGTCAGCGCTTTGCCGCCGTCAATAATCTGACCGTCTTTATCCAGCAGGTTCGCCTGACCGGCCACCGCACGAATAGTACCGGTCGCGTCAAACACGGCGGTCATCACCAGCGCCAGCACGCTTGGGAGGATCACCGGGTTCAGCGCGCCAACGATATCCAGGCTGCCAATTAGGGAGTTGCCTTTGTCATCGCTCAGCGACGGCATGGCGAAAATGCCGGAGAAGTGGACGTTCGGATCGAAAATCAGGCCCACAATCGACACGCCGATAATGGTCAGCAGAATGCCGCCCGGGACTTTCAGTTTTTCCAGACCGATAATCACCGCCAGGCCGATCAGCGACATGATCACCGGGAAGCTGGCGAAATGGCCCAGCGCCACCGGCAGGCCGTCCAGCGGGTTCTTGATGACCAGACCGACGCCGTTGGCGGCGATCAGCAGCAGGAACAGGCCGATGCCGATGCCGGTACCGTGCGCTACGCCCTGCGGCAGGTTGCGCAAGATCCAGCTACGGATGCCGGTCGCTGAAATAATGGTAAACAGCACACCCATCAGGAACACGGCGCCCAGCGCAACCGGTACGCTGATGTGCTGACCCAGCACCAGGCTGAACGCGGTAAACGCGGTCAGGGAGATGGCGCAACCAATCGCCAGCGGCAGGTTCGCCCACAGGCCCATCACGATAGAGCCCACGCCGGCCACAAGGCAGGTCGCTACAAAGACAGCCGCTGGCGGGAAGCCCGCTTTGCCCAGCATGCCCGGCACAACGATGACGGAATAAACCATCGCCAGAAACGTTGTCAAACCGGCAACGATTTCCTGACGCACGGTGCTGCCGCGGGCCGAAATTTTAAACATGGCGTCAAGTGAACCGCCAGTACGCGCAGATGGCGTAGACATAGAAAACATCCCCTGAGAGTTTTTTAGGAAGTCCGTAAGCGAGGTGGAGACGCCACTGCCAGCTAAACGTCAAATCCTTGTGTTGCGTTTGCGACGAAAGGGCGTCACAGAAAAAGCAAACGTTTAGCTCCGCGCTTACAAACGGGTGGTCAAATTAAGGCAAACGATTATCTAGCCTAATCCCCGCCCTTTTCAACTGAACTTTATCGTTTTTCGCTAAAATTCACTTATGACGCTGAAGAAATAAACAGAGGATGCGCAAACGTTATCGTCAATGCGCAATTTGTTTACATTTAATCCTCACCCGGGATGGATAACGGCCCCCCTTGTTCCAGGGTTCTTTGCCAGCCAGGGCTGTTCTCAACCTTACTTTTCCACGCCTGAATATGCGGCAGGTTGTTAATACCGCCGCGCGCCAGCAGGGCAAAAATCGGAAAGCTCATCTGGATGTCGGCCATGCTGAGCGTATCCCCGGCAAACCAGCTGTTTTTAGCCAGATGTGATTCAATAAAGCGCGCATGGGTTTCCAGCTGGTGGTTGAGGTACGCTTTCTGCACCCCCTGCCCCAGCGCTTTCCCCAGGGTTCTGATACCAAACGGCACCGGCGGTTTGCCGAGGCTGCTGAAGACCAGCTTCATTAGCAACAGCGGCATCAGCGATCCTTCCGCGTAGTGCAGCCAGAAGCGGTACTGCACCTTATGCGCCGGATCTAAAGGCTTAAGCCGCGACTCGGGATCGTAAGTTTCCTGCAGGTACTCCAGAATGGCGCCAGACTCCGCAAGGATCAGCCCGTTATCTTCGATAACCGGTGATTTACCCAACGGATGTACCTTTTTGAGAGCCTCCGGCGCCAGCATGTTTTTTTGGCGCTGATAGTGAACGATCTCATAAGGCAGGCCGAGTTCTTCCAGCGCCCAGATCGCGCGGTGCGAGCGCGACTGGTTAAGGTGGTGTACCGTGAGCATGGCTTTCTCCTGTTATTCATACTTTTTAACTATAGAAAATTGAACAACACCGCGAAAAAAATTCGGCTAAAAACCGGTCAGCGACGCTGGCGAAAAAACGGGTCTTGCATAGAATTAAAGTGTCAGCACAATCCGGAACCTCCCCAACCAGCTCGACACTGAGGGGTGCTGACGTCGGGGGAAACCCTCCCGTGAACCAGCGGGATAGAGTGAAAGACAAAGACCGGGAAAAACTAAAGCGCCCTTATGTGGCGCTTTAGTTCTTTATGTGCTTTTTGCCGCGCAATCTCAATCCTCTTCCAGCAGCCGCGCCCCCGTCCCCTGCTCGCCCAGTTTGTCGCCGGGGTTACGCAGCGGGCAGTCGCTGCGCGACAGGCAGCCGCAGCCGATGCAGCCATCCAGCTCGTCACGCAGAGCGACCAGCGTGTGAATACGCCTGTCCAGCTCTTCACGCCACTGGGACGACAGCTCTTTCCACTCTTTCGGACTCAGCGTGTGCCCTTCCGGCAGTACCCCAAAGGCCTCACCGATCGTGGCCAGGGGAATTCCGATTCGTTGCGCAATTTTGATTATCGCCACGTAGCGGAGCACGTCGCGAGTATAGCGACGCTGGTTACCCCCGTTACGGATGCTCTTGATTAACCCTTTGCTTTCATAGAAGTGGAGCGCCGATACCGCAACGCCGCTTCGCTTCGCCACTTCACCGGGAGTTAAAAGCGCTTTAATTCGCGGCAATCTCTTTTCCATAAAACCTCTTTACCTCAAGTTAACTTGAGGAATTATACTCCCCCGCAGAGAAAACGACGAATTAACCGAGATAGTTGTATCTACAGAGGGGCAACCTTATGTCGCATCAGCAGATTATTCAGACGCTTATTGAATGGATTGATGACCATATCGACCAACCGTTGAACATTGATGTGGTCGCGAAAAAGTCGGGCTATTCGAAATGGTATTTACAGAGAATGTTCCGCACGGTCATGCATCAGACGCTGGGTGAGTACATTCGCCAGCGCAGACTTCTGCTGGCAGCGCAGGCGCTACGCTCAACGCAGCGGCCCATTTTTGATATCGCGATGGACCTTGGCTATGTGTCGCAACAAACCTTTTCCCGCGTGTTTCGCCGCGAGTTTGACCGTACGCCGAGCGACTATCGCCACCAGTTGAATTAATCACTCTCAGTGCAAAGGCTGCTGCTGCCAGGTCATAAATTCCTGGGGCGGCATCGCTTTCGCGAAGTGCCATCCCTGACAAAACTGGACGCCGCGCTTCAACAGCCAGCTCACCTGCTCTGCCGTCTCTACCCCTTCCGCAATGGTTTTCAGGCGCAGGCTCTGCGCCATCTCGATAATATGCTCGGCGATCAGGTGGCTGGTACTGTTGGTCGTTAAGGTATCGATAAACGATTTATCGATCTTCAGGATATCCACGTTCAGCGAGTAGAGGTTGTGCAGGTTCGAGTAGCCGGTACCGAAGTCATCGATCGCGACTTCATAACCCGCCTGACGGAAAGCCTGAATCACCGGCGTGGTTTTTGGCACATCGATAAAACCACGTTCCGTCACTTCAATTTTGATTTGCTGCGCGCGGACGGCGTAGTGGCGAGCCTTGTCGGAAATCATGGCGATCAGCCGCGAGGAGTGGAAATCCGTGGCCGACAGGTTAATCGAAATATAGAGATGCGGATGCTCCGCCAGGAAATGGCCCAGATCGTTGAACACCTCCTCAACGACATAGTCCGTAATCCGCTCGCTCATTCCCTCATTTTCCGCCAGCGGAATAAACTCAGCCGGGCTCATCACCTGCCCGTTAAAACCCGGCCAGCGTAACAACGCTTCCGCACCCACACACTGGTTGTTCTTGATATCAATAATCGGCTGATAGTGGACGCAAAGCTGTCGCTTGTTCAGCGCCCGGTGCAGTAAGCGCCCCGGCGAATTAAGCTCACGATGGGTACGGGACCATACCAGCAAAATAATAATGCTGCAGATCATGCCCAGCGGTAGCGTCAACGTCGCCTGGTGATAAAGCGTTTCATAAAAGCGTTTATTCGATGTCGACACAATGGCCGCAATAGGTCTTTTGGGGGACGTTACGATCGTATAAAAGCGGTTATCTTTTTGAAATACCGATTCCTTATCTCGAATCATCGAATTTAATAAAGAAACATTGGCTTTCTGGCTAACCGAAAAGAAAGCATTGGTTACCGTGTCGTACACACCCCACGAGAGAGAATGATCCGCTGACATGACTTCGCTGTATGAAAGCGGATTGACGACCACCACATAATTTCCGCGCTGCATATATGTCATTTTATAGCCAGTATAAAATGGGGTATCGCGATAATAATAGATAGCGACGTCAGGTTTACGCGTGTAATTAGCGACAGGAATGGCGTAGGGATGATCCGGTGTAAAAACGGTCGAACAAAGAAAATTCTGACCTTCAGCGTAAATTAAATCGGCGACAAACAGGCGGCCACGAACAACGTTCAGCATATATTGACGGTGTCCCGGCGTGCAAAGCTCACCCTGATATTTTTCAGCCTCGTCCCGGGCCAGCTCAACCTGTTGAATAACCAGCTCTGTTTTGTCTAAAGCCAGTTCAGCAAATGTGCGTAGCTGTGCGCTTGTTTCAGACACGGCGCGTAGCTGGGCAAACCATAGGGCAAGCATCACCGGCAGCATAACTACCATGATGATCCCTACCACCCTGAGCATTTTGCGCCGCGCGCTACGATTCATTTCCCGCCCTATATCCCTGCATGTTGTACGCCTGTAGTAATGAAGGCCGGATGCTTTGTTAAACAGGTGATTACGTTGCATGAATCATGCAAAGTTAGCAACTGACTTTTAGTATTAAAAATCTTAAATTTCGTTATGACGATAATATTTTCCCGTAAGTTAAACTGTAAGTATTCGTTCCGTTTCAATTAAGGGAAATAATTATCCAGCCCGCCGGGGCCGACGGAAAGATAACACAACAGACGATCGTTGATTAAGCCAAACGTCTAACAGCATGAAAAAAGTACAACATCGTCATGACGTTTTATGCTATTTGCTCCAGGTACTGTGTTTGTTGATTTATAAATAATCGGTCTTTACCACACTATTTTCAGTAATGGCGGAGAATAACGCCCCTGTTATAAAAACCGAATTTGCGGTATCCCCACTTGCCCGACGGGCGTTTCCGGCACGTTGTGGGTTCATCTCCTCATGCGCCGAGGCTGGTCCTGCCTACAGAATCGCTTTTCCTGGGGAATAAAATCCTCTTTTTTGATCGCACAGGCACTGGCGAATAAATCATCAATTGTGATATAGTTCACACATATTTTGTAACGAGAAACACTGTTTCATGCAGTTCGTCTGATTTGTAGAGGATGGGTTTTATGGCAACCATTACTACCAGCATGGTTCTCCTGCGCTGGCCTTTGTTGAGTGCGGTACTGATGTTTTTAGCCAGCACGCTGAACATTCAGTTTCGTAAATCTGACTATGCGGGTCTTGCTGTCATCAGCACCCTGCTGGGGCTGGGCGCTGCCTGCTGGTTTGCAACGGGTCTGCTTGGTATCACCCTGCTGGATATCGCTGCCGTCTGGGAAAACATTAAAGTGGTGATGGTTGAGGCGATGAGCCACACGCCGCCAGACTGGCCGATGGTGATTACCTGATCCCTTACGGAATAAAAAAACCCAGACGATGGTCTGGGTTTTTTGTTTAGCACGCGGAAATCAGAACGGAATGTCGTCGTCGAAATCCATTGGCGGTTCGTTAGACGGCGCCGGAGCAGACTGCTGCTGCGGACGAGACTGTGCTCCGCCGCTGAACTGGTTGCCACCCTGCGGCTGCTGAGGCTGACCCCAACCGCCCTGCTGCTGGCTCTGACCGCCACCTGCAGGTGCGCCACCGCCCTGACGGCCACCCAGCATCTGCATGGTGCCGCCCACGTTGACCACTACTTCAGTCGTGTACTTCTCAGCACCGGACTGATCGGTCCATTTGCGGGTACGCAGCTGGCCTTCGATATAGACCTGAGAACCTTTACGCAGATATTCTCCGGCCACTTCGGCCAGTTTGCCAAACAGCACAACACGGTGCCATTCGGTCTGCTCTTTCATCTCACCGGTCGCTTTATCACGCCAGGATTCGGAAGTAGCCAGCGTAATGTTGGCAACTGCGCCACCACTCGGCATGTAGCGTACTTCCGGGTCCTGGCCCAGATTACCGACGAGAATCACCTTGTTTACGCCTCTGCTGGCCATGTTCGTGTCTCCTGAATACGTTTCTTAATAGTGTAAACGCGCGAGTGTACCATTTCCATGCTGCACTTTGATAGTTGCGTAGCACGTTCCAGAGTTCTCCCGCAACTCAACATTGTTACACAGCGAATCAGAAAATGCATTCCAATACTGTATATTCAAACAGGTCAAATTGTGTCATAATTAGCCGTTTCTGACAGCCGTTTGTCCTTCAAACAAACCAGGCAATCCGTGTTCCAACCGGGAAAGGTGAATGGATAAGATCGAAGTTCGGGGCGCCCGCACCCACAATCTCAAGAATATCAACCTCATAATCCCTCGCGACAAACTCATTGTCGTGACCGGGCTTTCGGGGTCTGGCAAATCCTCACTGGCTTTCGACACTCTGTATGCCGAAGGACAGCGTCGTTACGTTGAATCGCTCTCGGCGTACGCGCGTCAGTTCCTGTCGCTGATGGAAAAACCGGATGTCGACCATATTGAAGGGTTGTCACCTGCTATTTCTATTGAGCAGAAGTCCACGTCGCATAACCCGCGCTCAACGGTCGGTACCATTACCGAAATTCATGACTACCTGCGTCTGCTGTATGCCCGCGTGGGCGAGCCGCGCTGCCCGGACCACGACGTCCCGCTGGCGGCGCAAACCGTGAGCCAGATGGTCGATAACGTGCTGTCGCAGCCGGAAGGCAAACGCCTGATGCTCCTTGCGCCAATCATCAAAGAGCGTAAGGGCGAACACACCAAAACGCTGGAAAATCTGGCAAGCCAGGGCTATATCCGCGCCCGTATCGACGGCGAAGTGTGTGACCTGTCCGATCCACCCAAGCTGGAGCTGCAGAAGAAGCACACCATCGAAGTGGTGATTGACCGCTTTAAGGTGCGCGACGATCTCGCCACGCGTCTGGCGGAATCCTTTGAAACGGCGCTGGAACTCTCTGGCGGCACGGCCGTGGTCTCCGACATGGACGATCCAAAAGCGGAAGAGCTGCTCTTCTCCGCCAACTTTGCCTGCCCGATTTGCGGCTACAGCATGCGCGAGCTGGAACCGCGCCTGTTCTCGTTCAACAACCCGGCGGGCGCGTGCCCGACGTGTGACGGCCTGGGCGTGCAGCAGTATTTCGATCCGGATCGCGTGATCCAGAACCCGGAACTGTCGCTGGCGGGTGGCGCCATTCGCGGCTGGGACAAGCGTAACTTCTACTACTTCCAGATGCTGAAATCGCTGGCAGAACACTACAAGTTTGACGTTGAAGCGCCGTGGGCCAGCCTGAGCCCGAACGTGCACAAAGTGATCCTGTTCGGTTCCGGCAAAGAGAACATCGAGTTCAAATACATGAACGATCGCGGTGATACCTCCGTGCGTCGCCACCCGTTCGAAGGGGTGCTGCACAACATGGAGCGCCGCTACAAAGAGACCGAATCCAGCGCGGTGCGCGAGGAGCTGGCGAAGTTCATCAGCAACCGCTCCTGTGCCACCTGTGAAGGAACGCGCCTGCGCCGCGAAGCGCGCCACGTATTTGTGGAAAACACGGCGCTGCCGACCATCTCAGACATGAGCATCGGCCACGCGATGGACTTCTTCAATAACCTGAAGCTCTCCGGCCAGCGCGCGAAAATTGCCGAAAAAGTGCTGAAAGAGATTGGCGATCGCCTGAAGTTCCTGGTGAACGTCGGCCTGAACTACCTGACGTTATCCCGCTCGGCAGAAACGCTCTCCGGCGGTGAAGCCCAGCGTATTCGTCTGGCGAGCCAGATTGGCGCGGGTCTGGTAGGCGTGATGTACGTACTGGATGAGCCGTCCATCGGCTTGCACCAGCGCGACAACGAGCGTCTGCTCGGCACGTTGGTCCACCTGCGCAACCTCGGCAACACGGTAATCGTGGTCGAGCACGATGAAGATGCGATCCGCGCGGCTGATCACGTGATCGATATTGGTCCGGGCGCAGGCGTACACGGCGGGCAGGTGGTTGCAGAAGGGACGCTGAAGGACATCATGGCGGTGCCCGAATCGCTGACCGGCCAGTACATGAGCGGCAAGCGTAAGATTGAGGTGCCAAAACAGCGCGTAGCGGCAGATCCTGAAAAAGTGCTGAAGCTGACCGGCGCGCGCGGCAACAATCTGAAAGACGTCACCCTGACGCTGCCTGTTGGCCTGTTTACCTGTATCACCGGCGTATCCGGTTCCGGTAAATCGACGCTAATCAACGATACGCTGTTCCCGATTGCGCAGACGGCGCTGAACGGCGCGACGCTGGCCGAGCCGGCGCCGTACCGTGACATCCAGGGGCTGGAGCATTTCGATAAAGTTATCGACATTGACCAGAGCCCGATTGGCCGTACCCCGCGCTCTAACCCGGCAACCTATACCGGCGTCTTCACGCCCGTACGTGAACTGTTTGCCGGTGTGCCGGAAGCACGCTCCCGCGGCTATACGCCAGGACGTTTCAGCTTTAACGTACGCGGTGGCCGCTGCGAAGCGTGCCAGGGTGACGGTGTGATCAAGGTTGAGATGCACTTCCTGCCGGATATCTACGTGCCGTGCGACCAGTGCAAAGGCAAGCGCTATAACCGAGAAACGCTGGAGATTAAGTACAAAGGCAAGACCATCCACGAAGTGCTGGACATGACCATCGAAGAGGCGCGCGAATTCTTTGATGCCGTTCCTGCGCTGGCGCGTAAGCTGCAGACATTGATGGACGTGGGCCTGACCTACATTCGTCTGGGGCAGTCGGCAACCACGCTGTCCGGCGGCGAAGCGCAGCGCGTGAAGCTGGCGCGCGAGCTGTCAAAACGCGGCACCGGTCAGACGCTCTACATTCTGGACGAGCCGACCACCGGCCTGCACTTTGCCGATATCCAGCAGCTGCTCGACGTGCTGCATCAGCTGCGCGATCAGGGCAACACTATCGTGGTCATCGAACATAACCTGGACGTGATTAAAACCGCGGACTGGATTGTCGATCTCGGCCCGGAAGGCGGCAGCGGCGGCGGTGAAATCCTCGTCTCAGGTACGCCAGAGACGGTTGCAGAGTGCGAAGCCTCGCACACCGCGCGCTTCCTTAAACCGTTGCTGTAATTGTCACACGGAGAGCTGCTGTCGGGTCGTTTCCGGCAGCAGCTCAACCGCCTGCTGATAGGACGCGTCCACCAGGTAGTAAATTTGCGAGCCTGGAATCGATCCATCCAGATAGACGGTGCTCCAGTGCGCCTTATTGAGGTGCTGGCTCGGCCTCACGTCATCATGCTGTTGACGTAGCAAATCCGCCAGTTCAGGGCTGGTTTTCAGCGACGCCGCCGGACGGCCTTCCACCTCTTTCACCATCGCAAACAGCACATCCCCCACCTTAACCTGCGTGGCTTTCCAGTCGCTATGGACGCTCTGCTCCGCGCCGGGCTTGCTCATGCAGTACTGAAGTATCTCCGAAATTGTCATCTTTATTCCCCTTGTAGCGTGGCGATAATTTTACGCGAACCACCGTGAATGCGATGCTCTCCCAGCCAGATCCCCTGCCACGTTCCCAACAGCAGCCGCCCGTTGTGAACCGGCAGCATAAGCGATACGCCCAACAGGGAGGATTTAATATGCGAAGGCATATCGTCTGCCCCCTCATAGTCATGCTCATAAGGAGCGTTGTCCGGGACGCTCTTCAGAAAATGGTGCTCCATGTCTGACCGGACGGTGGGATCGCAATTTTCATTAAGCGTGAGAGAGGCAGACGTGTGCTGAAGGAGCAGATGCAGCAAACCCGTTTTGACCCGCGGCAGGTCGCGGATTTGCCCGATGACTTCGTCCGTCACCAGATGAAATCCGCGTGGTTTCGCGCTTAAGGTCAGGGTCTGTTGATACCACATGTGCTGCTCCGTAATGAAAGATGAATCTTTCTAAGTGTGCAGCAAGAAGCCGAAAGGTAAAACCCGCAGCGACGAGATTTGCTTAAAAAAGAGTCAAACTCGTCGCCTGCGGTTTAATACTCAGAGTTCACAATGACCTCTTCGCCAAACTTTCCGGCCATCGGCAGCGGTCGATAGGTCGAGTTAGAGGCACGCAATACCCTGATCCCTCTGGCACCCACGTCATGCGCGGCAGTGATGTCGTTATCCGAATCGCCGTAGAATACTTTGATATTTTTCTTTTCCAGCCACTGGGTTTTGGTGTTTTGCCCTTCTTTGTCACCGGCAAAAATCACCGGATTCATGCTGGCTACCGGGATCTGAAAATCATCCTGCAGGGTTTTGGAGACGGTTTCCGTTTTGGTCTGACTGCGGCCGGTCACAAAGTAAATGCTGTCCCCGCGCTTCACGTGCATGGCAATAAGCGCCCGGGCAACCTCTTTCGGGATGCTGAATTCGTCCCAGCCGTTATTCATTTTTTCCCAGAATTCCGGGTTCTTCAGATACGCTTCGCTGTCGGGCGAATACATTTTTTTTCCGCGCCAGAAGCCCGGGCTGGAGAAGAGAACGGTATCGTCAATGTCAAAACCCACGGCCATTGGCGCACGGCCCATCAGGCTGTTTTCGATTTGAGCCACGGAAACCCAGTGAATGGGCGCCTGCTCGGCAAGCATGGCGGCAGTGGTACCGGTGTAAAGCGGCGTCGGGGCAGAAGCTCGCGCGACGACGGCGCTATTAAGCGAGAACAATAAGCAGGCGGCGCTGAGCGCCAGTGTGATCTTGCGCATATTTTCCCCTGAAAATTCAGTTTGTTATCGTTTTAATTTGAGCGAACGGTCAAAAAACTATCCGACCATAACCCCAGCGGGAGGTGAAGGGAAGGAGTTTTTACTTATGAAGATGAATAAAAAGAAGATGATCACAAAGCGCAGATGTGACGTGTAGGCCCGGTAACCGGGCAAGATTCTTGTGCGGCCTGATGCCCTCACCCCAACCCTCTCCCACAGGGAGAGGGGGAAAAGAGTTGTGAGTACTTACATTACAGCAGCAAACGCCTGCGCCACGCGATGAACGTTGCTGGAATTCAGACCCGCCACGCACATACGGCCGCTGCCGATGAGATAAACGCCGAACTCTTCGCGAAGGCGATCGACCTGCGCCGCACTCAGTCCGGTATAGCTGAACATCCCGCGCTGCTTGAGCAGATAGTCGAAGTTATGTCCCGGCACCGCCTCTTTCAGGACGTTAACCAGTTCCTGACGCATCGAAAGAATGCGCTTACGCATCGCTTCCACTTCGCCAAGCCAGGACGCTTTCAGCTGCTCATCACCGAGAACCGTCGCCACCACCTGCGCACCAAAGTTTGGCGGGCTGGAGTAGATACGGCGTACCGTCGCTTTCAGCTGGCCGAGCACGCGGCTGGCTGCTTCGGCATCCTCACACACTACGGACAGACCGCCAACGCGTTCACCGTACAGGGAGAAGATTTTAGAGAAGGAGTTACTAACCAGAGCAGGCAGCCCGGCGCTGGCTACGGCGCGGATGGCGTAAGCATCTTCTTCCATGCCCGCGCCAAATCCCTGGTAGGCAATGTCGAGGAACGGGATCAGGTCACGGGCCTTCAGTACCTCAATCACCGCATCCCACTGGGCGTTAGTGAGATCTGCACCGGTCGGGTTATGGCAGCATGGGTGCAGCAGCACAATACTGCGCGCCGGCAGCGTGTTCAGTTTTTCCAACAGCGCTTCAACGCGCACGCCGTTAGTTTTGCTGTCGAACCATGGATAGGTCTCGACCTTAAAACCTGCGCCCTCGAAGATCGCAACGTGGTTTTCCCACGTCGGGTCACTGACCCACACGCCTGAATCCGGAAAGTATTTTTTCAGGAAGTCTGCACCCACTTTTAGCGCACCCGAGCCGCCCAGCGTCTGGATGGTCGCCACGCGTTTTTGCGCGAGCACCGCGTGATCGGCGCCGAACAGCAGCGGTGTAATGGTGTTGCGATAAGCGTTTAGCCCTTCCATCGGCAGATAAAGGGAAGCGCCGTGTGGAACAGCGTTCAGACGCGCTTCGGCTTCGGCAACGGCTTTTAATTGAGGAATGATGCCATCCTCGTTGTAATACAGACCGATGCTGAGGTTCACTTTGTCGCTGCGAGGATCTTCTTTGAAACGCTCCATTAAGGAGAGGATAGGGTCGCCGGCATAGGCGTCAACTTTCTGAAACACGCGATGGTTCTCCGGAATTCGATGAGGCAGGGATTTCAACAATAAACCGGAATATCACGCAACACCACCCCTTAGGATTATCCTGCGATCGGCATAGGTTTTTTGCGTCCTTTAGCCATGACATTTACCCAATATTTTCCCCTTCTCGCTTTCCGTAATGTGACTCCTGCGCAACCGCGCATTCACTGATTCAAGGAGTTCACATCATGGATTCACAATTTATTGGTTCAGTTATTAACGCCCTGCCGCTGGAGCATATGATCGGCGGTCCGCTGCAGGCGATGATCAAAGCACAGGTTCAGGCGAGCAAGTCCTATACCGACTTCCTGCTCTCTGTCTGCATTAAAGACGGCAAAGCCGTCGCGATCGAGTTCGACTACGACGAAACCGTGGTAGACGAACAAGGCGTGAACAAAGGCAGCGTGACCCGCAAGATGAGCATTCCGCTGCTGGCGGCGATCACGCACCCTATCATCTGTATCGAAGACGGCACCATCGACTTTGAGCTGGAAGTGAGCCAGAGCGAAGCCAGTTCCAGCAGTACCGAAGCGGAGGCCTCCGTGGAAGCGTCCGTCGGCTGGGGTGTCTTTAAAGCCAAAATGACCGGCAAAGTCTCCCATAAATCGGAGCAGACCCGTTCGACCGACACACGCGCGAAATACTCCATTCATACCCAGATTAAACGCCAGGAACCACCTGAAGCTCTGCAGCGCGTGATTGATTACCTGACCAACGCCAAAACCAAGCCTGTCGCCGCGCAATAATCTTCCACGCCGCGACATACGTGCGATTCCGTAACGCAGGGGCTACCCGGGTAGCCCTTTTTCCAGGAGCGAAATATGTCTTTTAAAAAATGGCTGCGCGGCGGCAAGGATGAAGAGCCGGAAAACAGGACGGGCAAAGAGGATGAAGGCACGCCGCCTGTACAGGAAAACACGCCCCCTACGCCGCCAGCCGATATTCCCGGCGTGCCGATCTCGCTTGAAGATATTACGCGCGGGATGCAGTACGCGGCCACGGCGGCCAACGAACTGATTGCTCAGCAGTATATGAAAGCGCTGGATCCCTTTTTCGAACCTGCTGAGGACGGTTCGTTGGTTCCACGCACGATACAGCTGGCACTGGATGAAAAGCACTACTTTGACCTGCCCTTGGTCGCACTTTCAACGCCGCGCGGGCTGATGCTGGAGAAAATGAAGGTCAACCTGACGATCCGTACAGAAGGCATGCAGGCACCTTCCCGCCAGTCTGGTGAAAACGAATTTGGTCGCTTTCACGTCAGCCTTTCGCCTTCCAGCGATAACAAAGGCGGGCGTGACAGCCGCCACGTCGATGTGGAGATGCAGTTTACCGCGCTTGAGCCACCGGAAAGCGTTATGCGCTTGATTGACGAATACACCAACAAGGTGATTCCCCGTCCGAAAGCAGAGGAGACTCCGTAATGCACACACAACCAGAACGTACAGGTGACAAGGGTATTCAGCTGATTTGCCAGTTTGAAGGACTGAAGCTGGAGCGTTATCGCGATGCCGTAGGTTTATGGACCATCGGCTATGGCCATTTGATCCTCAAAGAGGAGATGGAAAAGCTCACCAAAATTACTACCGGCGAAGCCAAAGAACTGCTGCGCAAAGATCTGAAACGCACCGAGGACGGCGTGAAAAAGCTGCTGAACCAGTCAGCAACGCAGGCGCAATTCGACGCGCTGGTTTCCTTCGCCTTCAACCTCGGCGTTGGCAATTTGAAGAAATCAACGCTGCTCAAAAAATTCAACGCGGGCGATGTTCAGGGCGCCGCACTGCAGTTCAAAAGCTGGAATAAGGCAGGCGGGAAGGTATTGGCTGGTCTGACGCGTCGCCGCGAGGCGGAAATGAAGTTATTTCTCAGTTAACTCGACAGGAAAAACACATGAAATCATTATCCATAGTGCAAATGGCCGTTCTTTCTGCTTCCTTATTCGCCGTTTTACAGGCTACTGCCGCCATACCAACCTGCGAAGATGAAATAAAGGAAGTTAACGCCTTTTTATCTTCTCAGGGTGTACCGCCCGTCAATAATGTGACCGAGCTGGCGACAACCCTTCGCCATATAAAAAATTTTGGCCGCCTGCCCGACCGCTATATCACGTCGGAAGAAGCCAAACGCCTCGGCTGGTCGGGGAGTGAAAGCGAGTCACTTTGGGGGTTGAAACTCACTCATCAAAAATGGATCGGAGGCGACAAATACAGCCATAGCGCTCTTCCTGCCGATCAGCCCTGGCTTAGCGCGGATGTGGATGTCGTAAAGGGCTATCGCTCTCCTGAACGTTTGATTTACAGCCTGTCAGGGCAACAGCGCTTTATCACTACCGATAAGTATCAGCATATTGTTGAGCTGGATCCCTGCCAATAATAAGCGCCCGTTACGATAATAAATCCCCTTTTTCGAGGGGGTTTATCCTTGCAGAGGATGAATGTATGTCTGACATCTATCTCCCGACCCTCATCAGCGAAGCCTTGCTGGCATTTTCAGGCTTATTTGGCGGCGTCAGTATTTCGTTTTTCTGGCAACCGCAGCGGCTGCATCAGCACAGCCGATTTATGGCAGGCATTATTTTTGGCGGAATCAGCATGGGTGCGGCCGTCGCATTAGGTGGCTTATCAGCCCGCTGGTTAAAGATAGACCTTAACCAGGCCGATATCACGCTTGGTTTAGGTTATATCCTCGGGGCAATGAGTAATGGTCTGATCGTCTGGCTGGCAAACTTTTTCCGCCGGCACGAACAGCGCGATATTTTTGATGTCGCCAGCGTCATCAAAAGCAAAGTCAGGCACGAGTCACTTTCTCCGCCTGATTTAACCCATAACAATCCCGATGGAGAGTAAATGCTTAACATAATGAATGGCTGGGTTCTTCCCTTTATTATCCTCGTCGACCTTGTCACCTCGCTGCTCATTTTGTTTGCAGCCTATAGTCGAAGAGTCCATGCTCTGCCGGTAATGTGTAAAGTCGGCTTAGCTGCCCTCGCCTTTGGCTTTTTTGGTGAGAGCAGTTTAAACATGAAATTTATCCTTACTGGGGCTGATATACTGAGTGACAGTTTTCCCTTCTGGCTATTGCAGGACTTTGGAACGCTGGTGGTCGTGATATACTATTTCAAATCTCAGTATCATTAAAAAAAGCGCGACAGTATTCTGCCTGTCGCGCTTTTCACTAAACATAGTTTGATACCAATCCTGCGTCTTACAAAAACGGCCTAATTGCCCATATATTTAAAATAGAGCATTGCAGCCTGTGTTCGATTGTTGACCTGCAATCGGTGAAAAATGGATTCCAGATGTACTTTGACCGTACCAGCACTGATATTCAGTTGTCTGCTGATCTGCTTATTTGTTCCTCCATTCGCCAGCAGCTTGAGCACTTCCTTCTGCCGACGACTCAGAGTATGAATCGGTAAACCGCCAGTGGGTTGTTCTCGCTGAATCACGGCCTGCTCCGGAAAGCAGACCACACCCGAGGAAACCATGCTAAGTATCTGGCTGATTTTCTCGGCGGGAAGATCCTTAGTAAAAATGCCCTTAATGCTTTGACGAATGTAGAAGTTGAATATCTTATCCGTCGTTTTTCGTAACATTACCACGATCGGTAGCTCAGGCCAGTTTGACATCAAATTTGTGATAAAATCACGGCATTTCATTTCACCATCCAGCAAAATAATGCTGACTGGCATAGAGGTTAAAATTGCGTGTGCATCTTCAAAGTTGTTCGCTGAAAAAACAGTGCATTCCGGCATTACGCGTTCCAGCTCTGTTTTCATACCGTGAATGAAGATCGGTAATTCATCGATCATTAATATGTTCATTGTAGCATAACCCCGTGTGAAATCTATTTTCTTAGATTATTCAACTAACTTATTCCGAAATTAAGTATGCGTGCTATTGCAGAACTGTAAAAACAGCATTCGGCATAAGGCAAATGTCATATGCCTAAGCACAAAGTTAAGCAGTGCTACACATTAAACATAGCCATATTTAATTAAGAACGAACTTATCGCTATCAAAAATACCCTGGGCTTAATAGCATATTTCTCGAAATATTGCCGACACGTATTATTTAACTGCACGCGTGCCATCCACCTACATATTAATATTTCAATGAGATCATTTATGACAATACTAACAGTGTATTTCTGTGGTACTGGTTCTAATAAGTTTGATGAGTCTCATGCTAATTACTGGAACGGCGAGCTCATTTCTTCTCTGGCCGCCAATAACAAGGGTAAAGAGTTCGCCGAATGGGTCATTCTTGATGGCCCGGGAAGCGGTAATCTTCAAAGCGATGAACTTTGGGTCAAAAGCGGAGAATATTCTCAGCTTCGGGCCCAGCTTCTGGGCAGCGGCTGGAATGAGAATGTTCAGCACGCGATCAATATTATTAAAGGGCACGTTGACTGGCAGCGAGAAAAGCTCACAAAAGAGAACTATGAGCAGCTCAAAAAGGCGGGCGTGCCGATTCAGGACGTTGAGGTTACCGGATCGTTTTGGTGGCGCAAGTATGATTATGGTGACCGTAAAGTGACCCAGCAGGCGCTGCAGCAGCAAATTATTAAAACCTTCCGTCAGGGCCAGATTCTGCCCACTCAGGTGAACCTTGTGGGATGGAGCCGGGGCGGAATTAGCTGCCATATGCTTGCGAATGCGATGCTGGCCGATCCCCTTTTGACGACTATTCCGGTGAATATTTTTGCTGTCGATCCGGTTCCGGGAATGGGTAATTTCCAGCCGGAAAAAGTCACTCTGGGCAGCAACGTGAAGGAGTATGTGGCTTTCTATGCCCGACACGAGCGTTCAAAAGGTTTCTCGTGCGTCATTCCACAGACCGATAGCACGACAAAGGTACATATTTATCCTATGTCTGGTCGTCACGCTACGCTGGTGGGAAATGCGTCGGCTAATGGGAATAGCGGGGAAAAAGTGGTGCATGAACCGGGCACGATCGTGCGTCATTTTGCCGAAGTTTGCCTGCAAAGATGGGGGGTCACGCTGGATAAAAAGCTCAATCTTGATGGTGTGCAGCTGCTGGAATTGCATCAGGTCATTCAGCGTAACGCTCCGCTGTTCGCCGAAATGCAGAAAACGGTGTACACCATTTCGGAAAACGATGGGGGAGAACGCTATGTCTCACTGGGCAATACAGGAAAACGCTTCTCATCCATTCAGGGCGCGCGCTTCAGTCCAGAGTCAGGGCTGGCGTCAGATTATTTAACGAATCAGGCGATTTATAACGTGTTGAAATAAGCGTTACTTGTCCAACGGCAGCGTATGCCGTTGGACTGTTACGTACACGTTTCAGTCGACGTACTTCATCGCCACCCGAGACGTCAGGCGGGTAATAAGTTCGTAAGCACTCACTTTAGTAATTTCAGCAATACGTTCAACGGGTAAACCTTCCCCCCACATCACCACATCGTCGCCGGGTTTATCCTGCGCTTCTGGCCCCAGATCGACGCAAATCATGTCCATCGCCACGCGACCAACGATCTTCACCTCGCGACCGTTGACGAGAACCGGCGTACCCGACGGCGCGGCACGGGGATAACCGTCGCCATAGCCCATCGCCACCACGCCAAGGCGGGTATCACGCTCGCTGGTCCAGGTACCGCCGTAGCCCACCGGCTCACCCGCTTTATGGTCACGCACGGCAATCAGGTTAGAGACCAGCGACATGACCGGCTGGAAGCCAAAATCCGGCCCCCAGGGCTTGTTCTCCAGCGGTGATACGCCGTAAAGAATGATGCCCGGTCGCGCCCAGTCGAAGTGCGACTGCGGCCACAGCAAAATACCGCCGGATGCGGCGATCGAGCGCATCCCCGGCTTGCCTTCGCAGAAGGTATTAAAGATATCCAGCTGCCGCTCGGTTGCACCGCACTCGGGCTCATCGGCACGGGCGAAGTGGCTAACAATATTCACCGGCTGGCGCACGTTTTTGCACCGGCATAGACGCTGGTAAAACGCTTCCGCGCTTTCCGGACGCACGCCCAGACGGTGCATGCCCGTGTCTAGCTTCATCCAGACGGTCACCGGCTCGCTCAGCTCGGCGGTTTCAAGTGCGGCCAGCTGTTCTTCATTGTGTACCGCCGTGTGCAGATGCTGGTCAGCAATGGTTGGCAGATCGCTGGCTTCGAAAAAACCTTCGAGGAGAAGAATCGGTTGGGTAATCCCCCCCGCGCGCAGGCGGAGGGCTTCTTCAAGACGGGCGACGCCAAAGGCATCGGCATCGGGGAGCGTTCGCGCGGTCTCAAGAAGACCGTGTCCGTAAGCGTTCGCTTTCACGACTGCAACGAGCTTGCTGGCAGGCGCCAGTTCACGCAGACGTTGCAGGTTGTGTCGCAGAGCGCGGCGGTTAATAACAACAGTTGCCGCTTGCATTTGAATTCCTTAGAAATTACTCATCATCATATTGAGGACCGGCATAGTTGTCGAAACGCGACCACTGTCCGTTAAAGGTCAGACGTACCGTCCCGATCGGGCCGTTACGTTGTTTACCAATAATAATTTCGGCGATCCCTTTCAGGTCGCTGTTCTCGTGATAAACCTCATCACGGTAGATAAACATGATTAAGTCGGCATCCTGCTCGATGGAGCCGGATTCACGCAGGTCGGAGTTGACCGGGCGCTTGTCGGCACGTTGTTCCAGAGAACGGTTAAGCTGCGACAGCGCCACCACCGGCACGTGCAGCTCTTTGGCTAATGCCTTGAGCGAGCGGGAAATCTCCGCAATCTCCAGCGTACGGTTGTCGGAAAGCGACGGAACGCGCATCAGCTGAAGGTAGTCGATCATGATGAGGCCGATGCCGCCGTGTTCACGGGCGATACGGCGCGCGCGGGAACGAACCTCCGTCGGCGTCAGGCCGGAGGAGTCATCGATATAGATGTTCCGTTTTTCCAGCAGAATGCCCATGGTGCCGGAGATGCGCGCCCAGTCTTCATCATCGAGCTGGCCGGTACGAATGCGGGTCTGATCCACGCGAGACAGCGATGCCAGAGAACGCATCATAATCTGCTCGGAGGGCATCTCAAGACTGAAGATAAGCACCGGCTTATCCTGCAACATCGCCGCATTTTCGACGAGGTTCATCGCAAAAGTGGTTTTACCCATCGACGGACGCGCGGCGACGATAATCAAATCCGACGGCTGAAGGCCAGCGGTTTTCTTGTTCAAATCATCATAGCCGGTATTCACTCCGGTGACGCCATCGTGCGGCTGCTGGAACAGCTGTTCGATACGGGCGACGGTGGCGTCGAGCACATCGGCGATATTTTTTGGGCCTTCGTCTTTGTTGGCGCGGCTTTCGGCGATTTTGAAGACGCGGGACTCGGCAAGGTCAAGCAGGTCTTCGCTGGTGCGACCCTGCGGATCAAAACCCGCTTCGGCGATCTCGTTCGCCACCGAAATCATCTCGCGGACGACGGCACGTTCGCGCACGATATCGGCATAAGCGCTAATGTTCGCCGCACTAGGCGTGTTTTTTGACAGTTCCGCCAGATAGGCAAACCCACCACAGCTGTCGAGTTGACCAAGACGCTCCAGTGATTCCGCGAGCGTGATCAGATCGATCGGGCTGCCCGATTCCTGCAGACGCGCCATTTCGGTAAAGATGTGGCGGTGCGGGCGGGTGTAGAAATCTTCCGCCACGACGCGTTCGGCGACGTCGTCCCAGCGCTCGTTATCCAGCATTAAACCGCCCAACACCGACTGTTCCGCTTCAATCGAGTGCGGCGGGACCTTTAACCCTGCGACCTGGAAATCACGCTCGCGAGGTTCAGTCTGTTTGTTGAAGGGTTTGTTTCCTGCCATAGTGAATGGAGTTACCGAGATAAAGAGTGGGTCGAAAGATTACCATATTTTTCTTACGGAGGGAGCATGGCAACGCGCATTGAATTTCAGAAACACGGTGGGCCAGACGTACTCAAAGCGGTGGAGTTCACCCCCACCGCGCCTGGCGAAAACGAAGTGCAGGTTGAAAACAAAGCCATAGGCATAAACTACATCGACACCTATATTCGCGGCGGGCTCTACCCGCCTCCGTCAATGCCGAGCGGCCTCGGCACCGAGGCAGCCGGTGTCGTCGTCAAAGTGGGCAGCGCGGTTAAGCATATTAAAGAGGGCGACCGTGTGGTATATGCGCAGTCGGCGCTGGGCGCTTACAGCTCCGTCCACAACGTCCCGGCGGATAAAGCCGCCCTGCTGCCTAACGCTATCTCCTTCGAACAGGCGGCGGCCTCGTTCCTGAAAGGTCTGACGGTTTACTACCTGCTGCGTAAAACCTATGAAATTAAACCCGACGAGCAGTTCCTGTTTCATGCCGCGGCGGGCGGCGTCGGGCTCATCGCCTGTCAGTGGGCAAAAGCCCTGGGCGCAAAACTGATCGGCACCGTGGGCAATGCCCAAAAAGCGCAACGCGCGCTGCAGGCGGGCGCCTGGCAGGTGATTAACTATCGTGAAGAGAGCATTGTCGAACGGCTGAAGGAGATCACCAGCGGCAAAAAGGTGCGCGTCGTGTATGACTCGGTTGGGAAAGACACCTGGGAAGCGTCGCTGGACTGTCTGCAGCGTCGTGGGCTGATGGTGAGCTTCGGCAATGCGTCAGGTGCAGTCACCGGCGTGAATCTCGGTATTCTGAATCAGAAAGGCTCGCTGTACGTCACGCGCCCTTCCCTGCAGGGCTACATCACCAACCGGGAAGAACTTGAGGAAGCCAGCAACGAGCTGTTCTCGCTGATCGCCAGCGGCGTCATCAAAGTGGACGTGGCAGATGCGCAGAAATTCGCGCTGACCGATGCGCAGCGCGCGCATGAGGTGCTGGAGAGCCGGGCGACGCAGGGGTCGAGCCTGTTGATTCCCTGAGCCCCAAAAAGAAATTGGGCTTCCCGTGGGAAGCCCTTTCTTTTTTTAGTTCGGCTGTATGTAGGGTACAGCACGATGAATTCTTTAACGGCAGTCATAGTGACAGATTCGATAAGTAAATCCTATTCTGTTCTAAGCCATGCTGCCGGAAAAGTTACAACTATGTGACGAACCCCTCAATACCTTAGTAACGAAAGCGGTTATTGCGCTGATAACCGGGCACTTTTGGCGATTTAATCGACCGAATCACCCACACCACAGCAACGGCCAGCAGTAACCACGGCAGCAGTTTGATCGTCAGCGCAAACAGTCCGCCAATAAACATGACCACCGTCGCCACCACGATAGCCGCCAGAATGCCGAGCAACGAAACGCCTGTCGCTAACAGCATAACAAAAAAGCCAATCACAAAAAGTAGTTCCAGCATGGTGCTCTCCCACGAGTTCCCGAGTAATGCATTAAGCATTACAAGATCCATGCCAAAGCTAACGTTTTGTTCTTAAAGCAAAACGCCCCGCGAGAACTCGCAGGGCGTGGTGAATTTGACGAACTTTTAGCGAAAGTTATCGCTTGTCTGCCACCAGTCGCAGCGCATGTTCCAGCACCTCAATATCGGCTCCGGCTTTATGCGCATTCTCGCTCAGGTAGCGGCGCCACTGACGCGCGCCCGGTATACCCTGGAACAGACCCAGCATATGGCGGGTGATGTGGCCGAGATACGTACCGTTGCTCAGCTCGCGCTCAATATAAGGGTACATCGCACGCACGACGCCAACCGGATCGGTGTCTGAACCTTCGATGCCAAAGATTTCGCGATCGACCGTCGCCAGAATGCCCGGGTTCTGGTACGCCTCGCGGCCGACCATCACGCCATCCATATGCGCCAGATGCGCTTTGGCCTCTTCCAGCGACTTAATGCCGCCGTTGATCGACATCGTCAGGTGCGGGAAGTCACGCTTCAGTTGATACACGCGCGGGTAGTCCAGCGGCGGGATTTCGCGGTTCTCTTTCGGGCTCAGGCCGGAGAGCCAGGCTTTTCGCGCGTGGATGATGAACATCTCGCATTCGCCCTTTCCGGAGACCGTATCGATGAAGTTGCACAGGAATTCGTAGCTGTCCTGGTCGTCAATCCCGATACGGGTTTTGACCGTCACCGGAATGGAAACGACGTCGCGCATCGCCTTGATACAGTCCGCTACCAGCTGGGCATTCCCCATCAGGCAGGCACCGAACATACCGTTTTGCACACGGTCGGACGGGCAGCCAACGTTCAGGTTGATCTCGTCGTAGCCGCGCGCTTCCGCCAGCTTCGCACACTGCGCCAGCGCGGCCGGATCGCTGCCGCCCAGCTGCAGGGCAACCGGATGCTCTTCTTCGCTATAGGCCAGATAGTCGCCCTTCCCGTGAATGATTGCGCCTGTGGTCACCATTTCGGTGTACAGCAGCGTATGGCGGGAGAGCTGGCGCAGGAAATAGCGGCAGTGTCTGTCCGTCCAGTCGAGCATCGGCGCAATGGAGAAACGGTGTGCGGGGAAAGCGGTCTGTGATTCTGACGACATGGCGAAGTTTTAAGCATCTGGTGGAAAAGGGGCGCTACTATAGCACAAAGAAAAGCCGGAGGCGCAGCGCCTCCGGTGGACTTTAGAACGTCATGCTCAGCTGAGCCCCTGCGCCCCAGGTTTCGTCTTCACCGTACAGGCCCATCAGGTCAACATGCACGGTGCTAAACGGCGCGAAACCGACACCGCCGGTAAAGACATTGCTGTCGTTACCCTTCACGTCTGCACGATAACCCGCACGCACCGCCAGCCAGCTCAGCGGCGTCACCTCGGCACCGACACCCACGTACTGCGACGTATCTTCGCTCTTGAAGCCTTTGGTTTCGGTCAGATCGCCATCGGCGGTCAGCGTCACCAGGTCGTTGTGCCAGGCGGCACCGGCGGTTACCAGCGGGCGGATCTGATAGGTGTCTTTATAGCTCACCACTTCTCCCGTACGGCCGTTGCGGATACGGATATCTTTGGTGTCGATATCGCGCGACATCAGGTTTTGTCCGCTCACGCCAACGGTCCAGTGTTCGCCAAAATCGGCCGCAATACCGGCATCCACGTTAAAGCCCGTATCGTCAGTGCGGTAGCGGCTGTCGTTCCACTTGTTACTGTCGTAATCGTAGATTGACGTGGTGTAGTTATAGACCCAGGTTTTTTGCAGCTTTGGCGTCACGCCCACGGAAACAGGGACGCCGCCGAGGTCAAACTGGCGGGCAACGGCAACACCATAGTCTGAGACAATCGCTGCCCGGCCAGACGCGGTTGAGTTGAGGTTTTTAGTGATCTGATCCGTGCCGTTCAGCGCAGCGTCCAGGGCGACACCGGCAGCCACCACATTACTGCGTTGAATACCGCGCAGGTAATCAATATCCTGCTGATCGATAGACGAGCTCACCCGGCCATGGGCATAGCCTTTCGCCATGAAGGCTACCGAAAGGACATCGTTAGGGATACTCACCGCAAGCCCTGCACCAGCCGTTGCGCGTGCGGTTTTGCCTTTGAGATAGTCCAGCTCATCGGCCAGATCTTTGGCCGCGCCCTGGAATTGATTAATGGAACCTAATGGATTGGTTATAATTTCTCTTGGCGTGAGATTATCAACCACATCCTTGTAGTGATTGATTTTGTCGTTGATGGTATCAATCTCGTCCTGAAGATTGTCCTCATCCGTTACCTGTACACCAACGGACGGCAAAATAACCGTCACATCATCGTCAGGTTTTGCCTTTGCCAGCAGCGCGGGGTTGATTAATGCCCCACTGCCATAGCTCCCGGAGGCAACGCCAGTGCCACCCATTGCGTCGCTCCGTGATTCTGTCCAGGTATTGGCTGCTCCCGCCTGATTTGCCATAAACAAGGAAACAGCGATACTAACCACCGAAAATTTTAAATTTTTTTTCACAGTATGCCCGTTATAGTCTGTTATGAAATAACCCCTGTCTGTTATCACCCAAACAGGAACGAACTATTGCTGTGAATAAGTAGTAAAAGACCCGCTATTTCTATCCCTAAGTAAAACTCCCTTACGGCCTGTTATATTTTGTGACGGCCCTCAATATTTATAGAAGAGGAAATTATTTTTTCCCAGGTTTTCCATCATGCGGTCCAAAAAACTGGGGCGGGTGGTCTACCCAGCGATCCTCTCGGGTAGCGGCATAAACCGGGTTAAGCGGATAGTATATGCGGTTATGCTTCTTGTTGGCCTCGCCAACGACCAGGAGCCGAACCTCGTCGTCCGTGTTGTTGATAAAGGTATGACAGATGCCGGTACCGGCGGGAAAACCTACGCTGTCGCCAGGCTCCAGCTTCCACAAGTAGCCATTAATCCAGGCGTCAGGGTGGCCTTCAAGCACGTAAATAAACTCTTCTTCGTCGCTCTCCGCGTGCGGATAGGACGTCCTGCGCCCGGGCGGCAGGCGCTCATGATGGATGCCAATGCGCCCGAGCCCAAGCTTTCGAGCCAGCGGGGCGCCGATAGAAAAAAGCTCATCGCTATCTGGATAGGTCGAATCATCCGCGACTTCTACGTCTCGCCAGTGTCGAATACAGTCAGGTTTTTTCATTGTTTATTTCCCGGTTTGTAATGGGTCAGGTATAGCACAGACTGGCGGATCTCGGCGTTTTTACCAGAACATGATAAAGTGAGGGTTTTCCGTCCTATAACATCCGGGGTGCTACATGGATAAGTCCACAAAAGAGCTGTTAGCGCAGGCCGAAAAGCTGTGTGCGCAACGCAATGTGCGCCTGACTCCGCAGCGCCTTGAAGTATTACGCCTGATGAGCCTGCAGCAGGGTGCCATCAGCGCCTACGATCTGCTCGACCTGCTCCGCGAAAGCGAGCCGCAGGCAAAGCCGCCGACGGTCTATCGCGCTCTGGATTTCCTGCTTGAACAAGGGTTCGTGCACAAGGTGGAATCCACCAACAGCTATGTGCTGTGCCATCTGTTCGATCAGCCCACCCACACATCGGCGATGTTTATCTGTGACCGCTGCGGCGTGGTGAAAGAAGAGGCTGCGGAAGGCGTGGAAGACATTATGCATACGCTGGCAGCGAAAATGGGCTTTGCCCTGCGTCATAACGTGATTGAAGCCCACGGGCTCTGTTCCGCGTGCGTGGAGGTGGAAGCCTGTCGTCATCAGGACGCCTGTCAGCACGACCACTCTATTCTGGTGAAGAAAAAGCCGCGTTAACGGCAAAAGAAAAGGCGGCTTAGAGCCGCCCTGTGGGTTATTCAGCGTTACCAGCGGTAGTCGTTACGGGTTTCCCAGTCTTTGACTTCGTTTTCCGCCTGATCTTTCGCGTAGCCGTAACGTTCCTGAATTTTACCGACAAGCTGATCGCGTTTACCTTCAATGACGGTCATATCGTCATCAGTCAGCTTACCCCACTTTTCTTTCGCTTTACCTTTGAACTGCTTCCAGTTGCCGCCGATTTCGTCTTTATTCATCATCGTGTCCTCTTAGTTAAGCGTCGGGTCGTAACGTCCGTTACGTTCTTTTCTGCTGGACGTGATAATTATTGTAGTTAAGGATTCCGTAGTTAATTTCATATTCGGAATCTTTAACCGTCACGATATATCGTGGCGCGAAGAGAACCAGGTATCGTTTTGCCAGTGGCGGTGCCAGATAAACGCCAGCGATAACCCGCGCAGCGAGAGGAAGACGGCCAGGGCCAGCCACAAACCGTGATTACCCAGCCAGGGAAGCGTTAGCAGCGTCAGACCAAACCCTGCCGCCGCGACCGCCATGCTGTTGCGCATTTCCGCTCCGCGCGTCGCACCAATAAACATGCCGTCCAGCAGATAACACCAGACGCCGACCACCGGTAAGATGACTTGCCAGAGGAGATAGTGACTCGCCAGCTCGCGCAGAGCAGGTATAGACGTCAGCAATGCAACGATCTGCTCACCAAAGCAGGCGTAAACCAGACCAAAGGCCAGCGCCACCAGTCCCGACTGACGGCAGGCTGCCCGCCAGACAGCCCGAAGCTGCCCGCTTTCTCGCGCACCGTACGCCTGCCCGGAATGCGCTTCAACCGCGTAGGCAAAACCGTCCAGCGCATAGGCGGTAAAGGTCAGAAGCGTCATCAATATCGCGTTGACCGCCACGATTTCTGGCCCCAGTCGAGCCCCGAAAACCGTCAGCGCGCCGAAGCAGAGCTGAAGAAGCAGCGAGCGCAGCATGATGTCACGGTTGAGGGCCAGCAGCTTACGGATATTGCCGCGCCATGCGGTTTTGAGCAGCGCCAGAGAGATCCCGCGCATCGACAGCACGCGCCAGACCATCCACAAGCCAATGATAAAGGTCCCGTATTCGGCAATCGCCGTCGCCAGCGCCGCGCCCCGCACGTTCATATGCAGGCCCATCACCAGCCAGATATCCAGCACAATGTTGAGAAGGTTGCCCACCACCAGCAAAATCACTGGCGCCCGTGCATACTGAACGCCCAGTAGCCACCCCAGCAGAACCAGGTTAGCCAGCGACGCTGGCGCGCTGAGCCAGCGGATTTCAAGGAAACGTCGCGCCTGATCCAGTACCGCCTCGCTGCCGCCAACGATATGAAGCGCAAGATCGATCAGGGGTGTCCGCAATACAACGATTAATGCACCCGCGCCAAGCGCGAGTATCAGCGGCTGCACCAGCGCACGCGCCAGACGCAGCGGATCTTTCGCACCATAAGCCTGTGCGGTAAGACCGGTGGTGCTCATGCGTAAAAAGAGCAACAGCATAAACAGGAAGCTGGTTGCCGTCGCGCCAATCGCCACGCCGCCAAGATAAACTGGTGAATCAAGATGGCCTATAACGGCAGTATCAACCAGTCCCAGTAAAGGCACGGTAATATTGGAGAAAATCATCGGCAGGGCAAGACGCCACAATGCCTTATCTGATGCCGTCAGTAGTGACATGCGAAATACCGGGAAAGGTAGATGAACAGGCTACAGCGGAAGCGTAGCCTGTCAGGAAGAGATTACAGCCATTCACCGTTACGAATCACGCCTACTGCCAGACCTTCGATAGAGAAGTTCTGTTCGCGGAGATCGACCACAATTGGGGTGAACTCGTTGTTTTCAGGCAGCAACTGAACGGTGTTACCCTGTTTTTTCAGACGTTTGACGGTGACTTCATCGTCAATGCGCGCGACAACCACCTGGCCGTTACGCACATCCTGCGTTTTATGTACCGCAAGCAGATCGCCGTCAAGAATACCGATGTCTTTCATCGACATGCCGCTAACGCGCAGCAGAAAATCAGCGCTCGGCTTGAACATGGCTGGATCGACCTGGTAATGACCTTCAATATGCTGCTGTGCCAGTAAAGGCTCACCGGCAGCAACACGACCTACCAGCGGAATGCCCGTCTCTTCTTCTACAAGCAGTCGGATACCGCGTGACGCGCCTGATACAATCTCAATCACGCCTTTACGCGCCAGCGCTTTCAGGTGTTCTTCGGCAGCATTCGGAGAACGGAAACCCAGACGCTGCGCGATTTCCGCACGCGTAGGTGGCATACCCGTCTGGCCGATATGATCCCGGATGAGATCAAACACCTCTTGCTGCCTGGTCGTTAACGCTTTCATTCCGCCCCCTGGGTGTATATACAGTTATGCTGTGAGTATATACAGTCAAAGGCGATTTTGGAACCAAAAACTGCACAAAAAACCAGGGACTTAATTATTCCTCGAGGCTCATCGGAAATGTGACCAAAGCAGCGTGACCCAGGTGATAACGGCAGTGATAATCGCCAGTAATACGGCAGCAGATCCCATGTCTTTTGCGCGGCCAGAAAGCTCATGGAAATCGGAACCGATGCGATCCACAACGGCCTCAATAGCGCTATTAAGAATTTCCACTATCATCACCAGAAGTACAGAACCGATAAGAAGTACGCGGGTAATAGCATCAACATCAAGGAAACAGGCGACGATCACCGCGATGATAGCGGCGACGCCCTCCTGGCGAAACGCGGCCTCGTTGGCCCATGCGGCACGGAAACCTTTCCATGAATAGCCGGCGGCTTTGATGATACGTGTTAACCCAGTGGTATTATTGGCCATTAAAAGAACCTTTTTTAAAAAAGAGCGTCAGTAACAGGAGCCGTAGCGCGTTTCGCTACAGCCTGAAGTATGACGGGTAACAACAGAAATTTTGCGCGCTTTCTGTTATCCTTGCGCCGCAATTGCATTATTAACCAGAGGCTTTACATCGTTTATGTCCGGCTGGCCACGAATTTACTACAAATTACTTAATTTACCATTAAGCATCCTGGTAAAAAGCAAGTCTATCCCAGCAGAACCCGCGCTGGAACTGGGGCTCGATACGTCGCGTCCCATTATGTACGTTTTGCCTTATAACTCGAAGGCTGACTTACTGACGCTTCGCGCCCAGTGTCTGGCGCATGACTTACCAGATCCGCTTGAACCGCTGGAAGTTGACGGTACGCTGCTGCCGCGCTACGTGTTCATCCACGGCGGGCCGCGCGTGTTTACCTATTACACGCCGAAAGAAGAGTCCATCAAGCTGTTCCATGACTATCTCGACCTGCACCGCAGCAACCCCGATCTGGATGTGCAGATGGTGCCGGTATCGGTGATGTTTGGTCGTCGTCCGGGCCGCGAAAAAGGTGAAGAGAATCCGCCGCTGCGCATGCTTAACGGCATCCAGAAGTTCTTCGCGGTCTCCTGGCTGGGACGCGACAGCTTTGTGCGTTTCTCCCCTTCCGTTTCGCTGCGTCGCATGGCGGACGAGCACGGCACCGACAAGATCATCGCGCAAAAACTGGCGCGCGTGGCGCGTATGCACTTCGCCCGTCAGCGCCTCGCTGCCGTAGGGCCACGCCTCCCGGCGCGTCAGGATCTGTTCAACAAGCTGCTGGCTTCCAAAGCGATTGCCCGCGCCGTTGAAGATGAAGCGCGCAGCAAGAAAATTTCGCATGAGAAAGCCCAGCAGAACGCCATTGCGCTGATGGAAGAGATTGCAGCGAACTTCTCTTACGAGATGATTCGCCTTTCCGATCGTATTCTCGGCTTTACGTGGAACCGCCTGTATCAGGGCATCAACGTCCATAACGCCGAGCGCGTGCGTCAGCTGGCGCATGATGGCCATGAGATTGTCTATGTCCCCTGCCACCGCAGCCACATGGACTACCTGCTCCTTTCCTACGTGCTCTATCATCAGGGGCTGGTACCGCCGCACATTGCTGCCGGTATCAACCTGAATTTCTGGCCAGCAGGTCCGATTTTCCGCCGCCTGGGCGCGTTCTTTATTCGTCGTACCTTCAAGGGTAACAAGCTCTACTCCACCGTGTTCCGCGAGTATCTGGGCGAGCTGTTCAGCCGCGGCTATTCCGTGGAGTACTTCGTGGAGGGCGGGCGTTCCCGTACCGGTCGTCTGCTCGATCCGAAGACCGGCACGCTGTCGATGACCATCCAGGCCATGCTGCGCGGAGGTACCCGTCCGATTACGCTGGTGCCTATCTACATTGGCTACGAGCACGTGATGGAAGTGGGCACGTACGCGAAAGAGCTGCGTGGCGCGACCAAAGAGAAAGAGAGCCTGCCGCAGATGCTGCGCGGCTTGAGCAAGTTGCGCAATCTTGGTCAGGGCTACGTTAACTTCGGCGAGCCGATGCCGCTGATGACGTACCTGAACCATCACGTTCCGGAGTGGCGCGAGTCCATCGATCCTATCGAAGCGGTGCGTCCGGCCTGGCTAACGCCAACGGTTAACGGCATCGCGTCCGAGCTGATGGTGCGCATTAACAACGCCGGTGCGGCTAATGCCATGAACCTGTGCTGTACGGCACTGCTGGCTTCGCGCCAACGCTCGCTGACCCGTGAACAGCTCACAGAGCAGCTGGATTGCTATCTGGATATGATGCGGAACGTGCCGTATTCGGTTGATTCGACCGTACCTTCTGCGACCGCCAGTGAGCTTATCGATCACGCGCTTCAGATGAACAAGTTTGAAGTCGAAAAGGACACGATCGGCGACATCATCATTCTGCCGCGCGAGCAGGCGGTGCTGATGACCTACTACCGCAACAACATCACGCATATGCTGATGCTGCCGTCGCTCATGGCCGCCATTATTACCCAGCATCGTCATATCTCCCGTCAGGAGCTATTGCGCCATCTTGAGACCATCTATCCGATGCTGAAAGCGGAGCTGTTCCTGCGCTGGAGTAAGGATGAGCTGGCGACAGAACTGGATAAGATGACGGAAGAGATGCGTCGCCAGGGGCTGATCGCTGTTTCAAACGACGAGCTGCACATCAATCCGTCACGCTCCCGTACCCTGCAGCTGCTGGCGGCCGGTGCGCGTGAAACGCTGCAGCGCTACGCCATTACGTTCTGGCTGCTGAGTGCGAACCCGTCCATCAACCGCGGTACACTGGAGAAAGAAAGCCGGACGCTGGCCCAGCGCCTGTCCGTTCTGCACGGCATTAACGCCCCTGAATTCTTCGACAAAGCAGTCTTTAGTTCTCTGGTACTGACGCTGCGTGATGAAGGCTTCATCAGCGATACAGGCGATGCCGAGCCGGAAGAGACGCTGAAGGTTTACCAGATGCTCGCAGAGCTGATTACCTCGGACGTGCGCTTGACGATTGAGAGCGCCACGCAGGGCGAGTGATGTTAAAAACCCGGGTGATGGTTTCACCTGACCCGGCCTGACGTTCTGCATAATAAAAGGCCCGGTAAGCGTTAACGCTACCGGGCCTTTTTTTTGCCTTGTTAAATCATTGCATTTAGCTGAGCAGCGTAAAGGCAATCATCCCGACAATCGCACCCGTCGTGCCGAGTATGGTTTCCATCAGCGTCCAGGTTTTCAGAGTTTGCGCTTCGGTGGCACCGGTAAACTTACCGAACAGCCAGAAGCCGGCGTCGTTAACGTGAGAGACCACAATCGAACCGCCCGCGATACAAATAGAAAGCGCGGCCATCTGGGCACCGGAGTAGTTCAGCTGTTCAATCACCGGCATCACCAGACCCACGGCGGTTAAACACGCCACGGTAGCAGAACCCTGGATGATACGTACCGCCGCAGCCAGCACAAAGCAGGTCACCGCAATTGGCAGGCCCATCCCGGTCAGCGCTTCACCCAGAGCCGGGCCAACGCCGGAATCCACCAGCACCTGCTTGAACACGCCGCCGGCACCGATCACCAGCAGGATAATGCCCGCAGGCTGCAGCGCCGCACCGCAGATCTCCATCACCCGGTCTTTCGGCATCCCCTGACGCATCGCCAGGCCGTAAATCGCCACCAGACAGGCCACCAGGATCGCCGTGAACGGGTGACCGATGAACTCAAACCATTCGTAGGCAGTGGACCCCACCGGCACAAAGCGCGCGGCGATGGTTTTCAGACCCACCAGAACCAGCGGCAACAGGATCAGCGACAGGCTGAAGCCGAAGGACGGCATTTTGCCCTCGCCCAGGTGCGGCTCGGTGACGTCATCCGGAATATGCAGCTCAACGTAACGGCTGATGAAGTTGCCCCACAGCGGACCGGCGATAATCATCCCCGGGATTGCCGCGCACAGGCCAATCAGGATCATCCAGCCAAAGTCGGCGTGCATCTGGGAGGCCAGCAGCATCGGCGCAGGCCCCGGCAGCAGAAACGCCGCAGCCGCCGCCACCCCCGCAAACAGCGGAATGACCAGCTTCACGAGGTTAGTACCAGTATGGCGCGCCATGGAGAATGCGACGCTTATCAGCAGCACAACGGCCACTTCGAAGAACAGCGGCAGCGCGCAAATCAGCCCTGCCAGGCCAATCGCGTAGTGCGCACGGCTGTGGCCAAAGGATTTCAGCATCTTCACTGCAATCTGGTCGACCGCGCCCGTCTCGTGCAAAATCTTGCCAAACATCGCGCCCAGCGCGACCACAATCGCCAGGAAGCCCAGCGTACCGCCCATCCCTTTTTCCATCGTCGCGGCGATCTTGTCGAGCGGCATACCGGAAAAGAGACCAGCACCAATAGAAACCACCATCAAAGCAACAAAGGCGTGCATGCGCGCCTTCATCACTAAAAACAGCAGCAGCAATACCGAACCCACTGCTGTCAAAACTAGCGTTAATGTACTCAAAACTTACTGCCTTTTATTAATGACCTCGATGGTGCTGGCAACAACACCCTCCAGTGACTGATCGATATCAACCACTAAGACGTCTTTCTCGTCTTCACCCGGCTCCTGCAGCGCTTCGAACTGCGTTACCAGCATCTGGGTTTTGAAGAAGTGACCTTTACGCGCCTTCAGGCGGCTTTCAATCACCTCGAAATCCCCTTTCAGGTAGATGAAAGAGAGGTTTGGGTTGCCGTCGCGCAGCAGGTCGCGATAGGTTTTTTTCAGCGCGGAGCAGACGATCAGGGAGACTTTATTGGTACGCTGCATAGCGAACGCGGCGTCATTCAGCGCCTGCAACCACGGTTTGCGGTCGTCGTCGTTCAGCGGCTCGCCGGAGGCCATTTTCATGATGTTGCTGCGCGGATGGAGGAAGTCGCCATCAAGAAACGCAGCCTGGAGTTGATGCGCCACTTCGCTGGCCACGGCTGATTTCCCGCTACCGGAAACGCCCATCAGGACGTAGACGTGGTGATCGTGATTAGTCGTGCTCAAAGGGTGTCCCTCAGTCAATTGTTACGGGTAACAGTTATCGGTAACATTGTCCTGCTGGGGCAAAAGAGAAGCAATATCCAAACGTGCGCGAAGTGAATAAGTGTGAGCTACTTCAAATTTGTCAGTTCAAATAGATCCACCCGGTGACAAGGTGAAACCTAAATCTAACATTTTCGGGGTAACCGTCTCGCCACGAATGCGCGCCAGCAGGCGTTCTGCGCCAATGCGGCCCATACGTTCACGCGGCGTCAGGACGCTCGCCAGACGCGGCTCCATCACCTGACCGATGTCATGGCCGTGGAAACCGGCGATCGCCATATCATCAGGGATCTTCAGCCCCAGACGCTGGCACTCAAACGCTGCGCCGACCGCAAGGTCATCGTTGGTACAAAAAATACCGTCCAGTTGCGGATACTCGCGTCGCGCCTGACGCATCAGCTCAATACCCGACGTATAGGAAGAGGACTGCTCCACCATCACGCTGTAGGGGGTTAAGTTCGCGTCAAGCATCGCCTGCTCGTATCCCTTCTGTTTGATGATAGTACGTTCATCAAGACGCGCACCCAGATAGGCGATATGACGATGCCCACGGGCGATGATGGCCGCCGTCATCTGACGCGCCGCTTCGAAGTTATCAAACCCCACGGCGATGTCGAGGCACGGCGACTGGCTATCCATCAGCTCCACGACCGGAATACCGGCCACTTCAATCATTTTGAGCGTGCGGGCAGTGTGGGTACGTTCGGTTAAAATCAGGCCGTCAATGTTCCAGGAAAGCATCGATTCAAGACGTTCCTCTTCGAGTTCCGGCTTGTATCCGTAGTGGGCGAGCATGGTCTGGTAGCCAAACGCATCGGTGACGCTTTCGATTCCACGTAATACTTCGGCAAATACCTGGTTGGTCAGAGAAGGAAGCAGGACGCCCACCGCGCGGCTGGTCGCATTGGAGAGGATATCGGGCGCGCGGTTGGGGATATAACCCAGTTCATCAAGGGCAGCGGCAATCTTGCCACGTAACGCCACGGAAACCTGCTCCGGGTTACGTAAAAAACGGCTGACCGTCATTTTGGTCACACCGACGCGATCGGCGACATCCTGAAGTACGGGGCGTTTCTTTTTCATCGTCCTGAGAAATCTTGAAGTGAGAGATTTGCTCAGTTTACCACGGACAAAGCCCATCCTTCCCCTGTCAAAGGGAAGGATGGGGATTTATTTATGTTTTATTACACCGGCGGCAGGTCAAACAGCAGAATTTCGCTTTCGCTGTCGGCATGCACGGAGATCGCCTGCTCGTCCCAGATGGCCAGACCATCGGCGGTTGTCGCTTTGGTCCCGTTGATGGACACCTCCCCTTTCACCACCTGGATCCACACGCGGCGGTTGGCGGCGATCTGGTGCACAGACTGTTCATCTTTCGCCAGCGCCCAGCGGTACAGCTCCATATCCTGATGCACTTTCAGGGAGCCTTCACGCGCATCCGGGGACAGCACCAGCTGTTTGCCTTGTTTCGCGTCGAAGCGGCGCTGCTCGTAGCGCGGCGTGATGCCGGTCTCTTCTGGAATGATCCAGATTTGATACAGGTGCAGTTTTTCCGTTTTGCTCGGGTTGTACTCGGAGTGACGCACCCCGGTACCCGCGCTCATAATCTGGAACTCGCCTGCCGGAACCTGCTCTTTGTTGCCCATGCTGTCCTGGTGCTCAACCGCGCCTTCCAGCACATAGGTCAGGATTTCCATGTCTTTGTGCGGGTGGGTACCGAAGCCCTGGCCTGCATCAATCACGTCGTCGTTAATCACGCGCAGCGCGGAGAAGCCCATGAAGTTCGGGTCGTAGTAGTCGGCAAACGAGAATGAATGCCATGAGTCCAGCCAGCCATGATTCGCGTGACCACGTTCGTTTGCTTTGCGTAAGTAGATCATTGTTTTCACCCTCAGTTCGTTTCGATGGAGTAAGTGTGGACGCAAACGGCCTGGGATCATAGAGGGTGAAAATTGACTCCTCTGTTCAAAAATTATGAACAAGCACAGAGGAGCCGTTTTTGCTTATTTCGCGAGGGTTATCGTGGCAGGAGAAGCCTGTTCGAAGGCCCGTTCAAGGATTTCGAGGTTGGTCAGAACGTCAGATTCCTTGACGTAATTCGCCGTGCCGTTTGTGAGGGTCTCAAACAGCGCATCGTAGACGCGGCCATAGTCGCCGCTTTCCGGCTTCAGCGTTTCTTTGACCGTCATGCCCTCGTCGTTCACATACTCCAGCACGCCCACGGAATCGCCTGCGGCAAATCCCGGCTCGCCCGGCATGATATTGGCCTTCAGGCTGGTCTCCTGCTGGTCAATGCCGTACTTAATGAACGAACCCCGGGTACCGTGAACGATAAATTTCGGGTAGTCGATCTTCACCAGGTGGCTGGTTTTGACGATGGCCTTCAGATCGCCGTAGAACAGCTGGGCTTCGAAGGTATCGTCCGGATTGGCTTTGTTGCGCAGGCTGCGAATGTCATACGCCACGTGGTCCGGGCGGCCAAACAGGGAGATGATCTGGTCCATGGTGTGCACGCCCAGACCATAGAACGAACCATCCTGAGGCAGTCCGGGCTGCGTTTCCGCCACCGGACGGTAGTAATCGAAGTGACTTTCGATTTCCACGATGTTGCCGAGCTTGCCGCTTTCAATCGCTTTTTTCGCCGTCAGGAAGCAGCTGTCAAAGCGACGGTTCTGGTACGGCGTAACGGTCAGGCCTTTGCTTTTCGCCAGCGCGAACAGCTCTTTCGCTTCGGCAATAGTCGGGGTGAACGGCTTTTCTACCAGCACGTTTTTACCCGCATTGAGCGCGCGTTTGGCATAGTCAAAATGGCTGTCGGCGTGGGTGCAGACAATCACCAGCTTCACCTGCGGGTCGTTAAGCACCTCGTCGAGATCGCTGGTGAAGTGGATGTGGGAATACTGCGGAGATTGCTCTTCCGGCTTCGCGCGGCGGCGGTAGATATGGGCCACATGCCAGGTATCTTTACGGTTGAGGACATACGGCAGGTGATAGCGGGTGGTGCTTTTACCAAATCCAATAAATGCGCAATGTAGTGTCATGGCTCAGTCCTTTTGGAAGGTTACTGAGTCTAACCATAACAAAAAAAAGCCAGCTAAAAGCTGGCTAAAGTAATACTGGAAGCAATGTGAGCAATGTCGTGCTTTCAGGTTCCCGTAGGAGTCTTCCTGAATGCAGAGCAATAATAATCATTCTCATTCGCACTTGTCCAATACTTTTTGCAAAAAATAGCGGTTGACTCAAATTTTAAAGTCATTGATGTTGGAAGGGACTTTTAACTGACTGAGGAACAAGGAATGAGTGAGATAGTGATACGCCATATCGAACCCAGCGATGCAGAAGCTTTACGTGACATCATGTCGCATCCTGATGTGTATCACGACACGCTACAACTCCCTCATCCTTCTATGGAAATGTGGCACGAACGCGTTGCGACAAAACCAGGCCGGCGCCATCTCGTTGCCTGTCTTGACCAGCGCGTTATTGGACATATGGCGCTGGACGTAATGGAAAACCCGCGTCGCAGCCATGTTGCCACATTCGGCATCAGCGTGGCTGCGGATATGCAGGGACGCGGCGTAGGCCGCAGGCTCATGAGCGAGATGATCAACCTGTGTGACAACTGGTTGCGCATTGAACGTATCGAACTGACGGTCTTTGCCGATAACCCCGCGGCAGTTGCCCTCTATAAAAATTTTGGTTTTGAAATCGAAGGGACCGGCAAGAAATTTGCCCTGCGCAACGGCGAATATGTGGACGCGTATTATATGGCGAGAATGAAGTAGTGATTTGCCGGGTGGCGGCTTCGCCTTGCCCGGCCTACGTTCGTGCAGTTGTAGGCCCGGTAAGCGCAGCGCCACCGGGCAATACATCAATACCCCGCCGTCAAATCATCCACCGAACGCGGATCTGATGCGCCAAACAGCGCTCCGTCCGGCCCTACCATAATGCTCTGGGTGCTGCCCATCGCCTCTTTCACCGCCACCTTCTGCCCACGCTGCTCAAGCAGTTTAATGGTGTCCGGGCTAAAGCCCTTCTCGACGCGCAGCTCGTCCGGCAGCCACTGATGATGGAAGCGCGGGGCGTTGGTGGCTTCGGCGACGTTCATCCCAAAGTCAATGCTGTTCACCACCATCTGCAATACTGTGGTGATAATTCGGCTGCCGCCCGGGCTGCCGGTTACCAGCCAGGTTTTGCCATCTTTCACGACAATGGTGGGCGACATGGACGACAGCGGACGTTTCTTCGGCCCTACCGCATTCGCATCGCCGCCGACCAGCCCGTAGACGTTCGGCACGCCCGGCTTGGCGGAGAAGTCATCCATCTCGTTGTTCAGCAGAATGCCGCTATTGCCCGCCACAATCCCGGTGCCAAACGTGGTGTTGAGCGTATAGGTCACCGCCACCGCGTTACCGTCTTTATCCACCACCGAGAAGTGGGTGGTCTGGTTGCTTTCATACGGCGCCAGCTTGCCGGGGCGGATCTCGCTCGACGGCTTAGCCTTGTTGATGTCGATCTGATCGGCAATGGATTTGGCGTACGCCTTGTTGGTCAGCGCCTGCCACGGCACCTTCACGAAGTCCGGGTCGCCGAGATATTCCGAGCGATCGGCATAGGCGCGTTTTTCCGCTTCCGCCATTATCTGCATGGCATCCGCGCTGCCAAAGCCGAACTTGTGCATATCGAAGTTTTCAAGAATGTTGAGGATCTGCACGATGTGAATGCCCCCGGAAGACGGCGGCGGCATGGAGAAGACCTCATAGCCGCGGTAGGTGCCGCTAATCGGCTCGCGCTCCACCGCCCTGTAGTCCGCCAGATCCGCTTTGGTGATGAGCCCGCCGTTCTTCTGCATCTCTTCCGCAATCTGGTCGGCAATCGCCCCTTTGTAGAAGGCGTCCGGACCGTGCTCCGCAATCAGCTCCAGGCTTTTGGCGAGGTTCTTCTGCACCAGCTTATCGCCCTTCTTCAGCGGCTCGCCATCTTTCCAGAAGATCGCCTTGCTGTTTTCGTGATTCGGAATGACTTCGCTACCGTAGGTTTTGAGGTCGTCTGCCAGCGCGTCATTCACCACAAAGCCCTCCCGCGCCAGCTTGATGGCAGGCTGCACCACCTTGTTTAGCGGCATCGAGCCGTATTTTTCCAGCGCCAGCGAGAAGCCAGCAACGGTGCCCGGCGTGCCGGACGCGAGATGCGAGGTCAGGGATTTTTTACTGTCCGGGTTGCCCTGGTCATCAAGGAACATGTCCCGTGACGCCTGAGAAGGCGCCATTTCACGGAAGTCGATGGCGGTGGTTTTCCCGTCTTTGGTGCGCAGCATCATAAAGCCGCCACCGCCCAGGTTCCCCGCTTGCGGGTGCGTCACCGCCAGCGCGTAGCCGACGGCGACCGCGGCATCCACCGCGTTACCGCCCTGTCTGAGAATATCGACGCCCACGCGGGTCGCCAGCGCATCCACGGATGCCACCATGCCGTGGGTTGCCCGCACGGGATGAAAAACATCTTCCTCCACGCCGTAAGAGACCGGAGGCGCCGCGGGCGGGTTCGCCGCCACGCTAAATGTACCGCCAGCCATCAGCGCGGCGAGGGCGACCCAGCGCAAAAACGTTGGTTTCATCATTATTGTTCTCCAGGTGAAGGGATCCATATTCCCCGCTTAAGCCTGGTTCACAACTCCTAAAAAATCATCGTCATGGTGAAATCAGGGTAAACTTAAGAGAGACCTCAAGAGGAGGAAATGACAATGAAACGCTTATTGATTCTTACGGCGCTGATCCCCTTTGCCGCGCTCGCACAGCCACTCAACACCATGAATAACCCGAATCAGCAGGGTTACGTCATCCCGAGCCAGCAGCGTATGCAGACCGAGATGATGAGCCAGCAGCAGCAGCAAAAAGGGATGCTGAATCAGCAGCTGAGAACGCAGACCCAGGTGCAGCAGCAAAGCCTGCAAAATCAGATGAACGCCAACACCCAGCGCGTGCAGCAGGGGCAGGTGCGCGAGCAGCCGTTGCCAAATAAAAACGGCGGGATGTTAGGGGGAATGACGTCGTCAGGCAGCGGACAGCAGCATATGCTGCCGCCGCAGTCGAATGGCAGTATGCTTAATCCGCAGAACTAAAGTCCGGGCCGATCAGGTCGATTGCATCGGTGCAGATGCTGTCCACCCCCCAGCGCAGCAGTTCGGCCGCGCGCTGGGGTTTATTGACGGTGTAAACCAGAATATGCAGACCCGCGTCCTTCAGCATCTTCACCCGCGTCTCATCCAGCAGCTTGTGGTTGAGATGAATAGAGACGCACGCTAAGCGCGTCGTCAGCTCGCGCCAGTCCTCGCGCCACTCGTCAAGCAGCAGCCCGCGCGGCAGCTCCGGCACGGCCGCCTGTGCCGCTTCCAGTGCGTCAATTTCAAACGAGGAGAGCAGCGGCGCGGTCATCCCTTCCCACAGCTCGCGCGCGGCAAGGGCAATCACTTTGCCCGTCAGCAGCCCGGTGCCGGTGGTCGGTTTGATTTCGATATTGGCCATCATGCCGTGCTGGCGACAGCGATCGGCTACTTCCGCCAGCAGCGGCAGCGGTTCGCCTTTAAATTCGCCGCTGTACCAGCTTCCGGCGTCAACTTTCAGCAGATCGCGCCACGGCAGCTCGCCCGCCACGCCCCAGCCGTTGCTGGTGCGTTCAAGGTTATCGTCATGCAGCAGGAAAATTTCGCCGTCTTTCGACAGCTTGGCGTCGAACTCGATCATCGTGTGACCGTAGCGCGCGCCGACGTCAATCGCCGCCAGCGTGTTTTCCGGCGCCAGCTTACCGCCGCCGCGGTGGGCGACGACGTGGGGATAAGGCCAGTTGCTCATACTCGTTGTCCTGTTTCACCGTCAAACAGGTGCAGATGATTTTCCGGCAGGTGCAGCCACAGCGTGCTGCCTGCTTTAGGGCGCTCCTGATGTGCCAGACGCACCACCATCTTTTGCTCGCCCCAGCGCCCGTGCGCCAGGTTATCTGCACCCAACATCTCCAGCGTGTCCATGATCAGCGGCACGCCGCCTTCCGCCTGAGAGGTTAAACCGATATGTTCCGGGCGGATACCGAGCGTCATCTTACGCCCGGCGTAGCCACGATAGTACCAGTTGATTGGCAATGCCATCCCGCTTTCCAGCTCAAAGTGCGAGCCCGCGCTGCTGATACGCCCTTCCAGCAGGTTCATCGCCGGGCTGCCGATAAAGCTCGCCACAAAGCGGGTAGCCGGTTTCTCATACACTTCCACCGGGGTACCAATCTGCTCGGCAACGCCTTTGTTCATCACCATCACGCGCTGGGCGAGGGTCATGGCTTCGACCTGATCGTGGGTAACGTACAGCGAGGTGGTTTTCAGACGACGGTGCAATTGCTGCAGCTCAAGACGCATCTGCACGCGCAGCTTGGCGTCGAGGTTAGAGAGCGGCTCGTCGAACAGGAATACCGCCGGATCGCGCACGATGGCGCGCCCCATCGCTACGCGCTGGCGCTGGCCGCCGGAGAGCTCGCGCGGGCGGCGCTTGAGCAGGCCGTCCAGCTCCAGAATGCGGGCGGCTTCTTTCACGCGCTCCTCGATATGGCCTTTGCCCATGCCGCGGATTTTCAGCCCCCAGGCCATGTTCTCCTCCACGCTCATGTGCGGGTAGAGAGCGTAGTTCTGGAAGACCATCGCGATACCTCTGTCTTTCGGCTCCATCTCGGTGACGCGCTGGCGGTCAATCCAGATGTCCCCAGACGTCACGCGCTCCAGCCCCGCCACCATGCGCAGCAGGGTGGATTTGCCGCAGCCGGACGGGCCGACCATCACGATAAACTCCCCGTCCGCCACGTCGAGCGTCAGCGGCTGGATCACCTGGGTTTTGCCGTCCCAGCTTTTGGTTACTGCCTGAAGTTTTAAACCTGCCATCTTATTTCTCGCTATCGACCAGGCCGCGGACAAACGCGCGCTGCATGGCTAAAACAATGACTACGGGTGGGATAAGGGTGAGCAGCATCGCCGCCATCACCTGGTTCCAGAGGGTGGTGCCTTCGCCGACGGCAATCATGCCTTTGATGCCCGCCACGGCGGTGCCGAGATTGACGTCCTGAATAATCAGCAGCGGCCACAGGTACTGGTTCCAGCCGTAGATAAAGGTGATCACAAACAGCGCCGCAAGGTTGGTTTTCGACAGCGGCAGCACGATGTCGCGGAAGAAGCGCATCGGTGAGGCGCCGTCGATGCGCGCGGCTTCAATCAGCTCGTCCGGCAGGGTCATAAAGAACTGGCGGAAGAGGAAGGTGGCGGTCGCCGAGGCCATCAGCGGCAGGGTTAAGCCCGCGTAGCTGTCGAGCATCTTCAGGTTGGCGATCACCTCCACCGTCGGGAAGATACGCACCTCAACCGGCAGCATCAGCGTGATGAAGATCATCCAGAAGAAGAGGTTACGCAGCGGAAAGCGGAACCAGACGATGGCGAACGCCGAAAGCATCGACACCGTAATTTTGCCGACCGTAATGCCAAACGCCATGATGAAGCTGTTGAGCATCATCAGCCAGAACGGTGCGCTGTTGACGCCCACGCCCTGGGTCCAGATGGTCTTCATGTTCTCAAAGAGGTGGCCGCCGGGGATCAGCGTCATCGGCGTATCGAACACCGCTTTGGTGTCCAGCGTGGCGGCGACAAAGGCCACGTACAGCGGGAAGAGGATGACGATGATCCCTAAAATCAGCATGGTATGGCTGAAAATCGTCAGCCCGCGACGGTTCTCAATCATTGGTAGCGCACCTTACTTTCGACATAGCGGAACTGCACCACCGTGAGGATGATGACGAGGAACATCAGCACAACCGACTGCGCGGCAGAGGCGGAGAGATCCAGCCCGGCGAAGCCTTCGCGATAGATTTTGTAAATCAGCGTGGTGGTCGCCTGCACCGGGCCGCCTGCGGTGGCCGCATCGATTACCGGGAAGGTGTCGAAGAAGGCGTAAACGAGGTTAACCACCAGCAGGAAGAAGCTTACCGGGGCGATCAGCGGCAGCGACAGCCTGAAGAAGCGACGAATCGGCCCTGCGCCGTCAATCGCGGCGGCTTCCACCAGCGAGCGGGGAATGGACTGCAGCGCGGCAAAGAAGAACAGGAAGTTATAGCTGATCTGCTTCCACACCGAGGCGAACACCACCAGGAACATGGCCTGACCGCTGTTCTGGGCGTGGTTCCAGTCGTAGCCGAACTCTGCCAGGAAGTGGGTAATCAGCCCGCGACCGGGGTTAAACAGGAAAATCCACAGTACGGCAGCGACGGCGGGCGCCACGGCGTATGGCAGCAGCATCAGGGTCTGATAAATACGACTTCCGCGCACCACGTAGTCCACCAGCGCGGCGAAAAATAGCGAGGCAACAAGGCCGCTGACGGTGACCAGCGCGCTGAATTTCATCGTCGTCCAGAAGGACTCCAGGTAGTAGCTGTCATTGAACAGCGCGGTAAAGTTGTCCAGCCCGACAAACTGGCTGGAAAGCCCAAACGGATCGACGCTTTGTACCGAGTACCACAGCGCTTCGCCCGCAGGCCAGATAAAGAAGATAACGGTGATGACCAGCTGAGGCGCGACCAACAGGTACGGCAGCCAGCGGGAACGGAACACCGGACGGGATGATGACATAGGTTAGCTCTGTAGGTATTCACCCCTCACCCTAGCCCTCTCCCCAGAAGGGAGAGGGGACTGCACGGAGCCGTCTTTTCTCCCTCGCCCCTTTGGGGAGAGGGCCGGGGTGAGGGGCAGGTTTGAATTACGATTTCGTCGACTGCTCAAAGCGGCGCAGCAGCTGATTCCCGCGCTCTACCGCGGAATCCAGCGCCTGCTGTGGCGTTTTCTTCCCGGTCCAGACGCTTTCCAGCTCTTCATCCACAATGGTGCGGATCTGCGGCATGTTGCCCAGGCGCAGGCCTTTGGTGAACGGCAACGGCGGCTTGTTCAGCATCTGACGCGTCGCGATGTCCGCCCCTGGGTTCTTGCTGTAGAAGCCCTGCTCGCGGGTCAGGTCGTACGCGGCTTTGGTGATCGGCAGGTAGCCGGTCTTCTGGTGCCATTCGGCGGCGTTTTCCGGCTTCGCCAGGAAGTCGAGGAACTCGGCTACGCCTTTATAGGTGCCCTTGTCTTTACCCTGCATCACCCACAGGCTCGCCCCGCCGATGATGGCGTTCTGCGGCGCGCCCTTCACGTCAGCATCGTACGGCATCATGCCCACGCCGTAGTTGAATTTGGCGTAGTGGCGGATGTCCGCCAGAGAGCCGGACGAGGCGGTGGTAATGGCACAGTCGCCGTTGTAGAACTTCTCGGTGGATTCGTCTTTACGCCCGAAGTAGCTGAAGTCGCCCTTCTTGTTCAGATCGGCAAGCAACGCAATGTGCTTCACCTGCTCCGGCTTGTTGAACTCCAGTACCGCATCGGTGCCGTCGAAGCCGTTGTTTTTGGTCGCAACCGGCAGGCCGTGCCAGGCGCTGAAGTTTTCGATCTGGATCCAGCCCTGCCAGCCGCTGGCGTAGCCGCACTTCATCCCCGCCGCTTTCAGCTTCGCGGTGTATTCGGCCAGGTCCTGCCAGGTTTTTGGCGGCTGCTCCGGATCTAAACCGGCTTTCTTGAAGGCGTCTTTGTTGTAGTACAGCACCGGCGTGGAGCTGTTAAACGGCTGAGACAGCAGATGGCCGGTTTTGGAATCGGTGTAGTAACCCGCTACGGTCGGTACAAACTGGGATTCATCGAAGTTGATACCCGCTTCTTTGAATACTTCATAGACCGGCTTGATGGCTTTGGAGGCCATCATGGTGGCAGTGCCCACTTCATAAACCTGTAACAGTGCAGGCGCGTTGCCTGTACGGAAGGCGGCGATGCCCGCGCTCAGGCTCTGCTCGTAGTTGCCTTTGTACACCGGCACAATTTTGTAATCCGGGTGGGTGTCGTTGAAACGCTGCGCCAGGGAGTCAACTTCTTTACCCAACTCCCCTTCCATGGAATGCCAGAACGGAATGGTCGTCACAGCCATTGCGTTCGTCGCAAAAGCCAGACCCAGTGCCAGACCCAAAGCTGTGTGTCGTAACGATGTCATTGTCATCTCTCTTATTGTGCCGGATGCGCGATATCACGCGTTTTATGCTCGCGAGGTAACATGACATGCTCGAATGACAGAAAAATAACTGTTTGTTTACAGATAAGTGACAGTAAAGGGTCAGGGGGATGATGGTTGTGTGAAGGGGGTTTATGTGAAAAAGCCGGGTGGCGGCTTCGCCTTACCCGGCCTGGTTGATACCGTAGGCCCGGTAAGCGTAAGCGCCACCGGGCGATACAGACGGCTCAGCCGCCCAGATACGCGCTCCGCACCGCTTCGTTCGCCAGCAGCGCGTCGCCGGTGTCCTCCAGCACCACGCGGCCGTTCTCCAGCACGTAGCCACGGTCGGCGAGCTTCAGCGCCTGGTTGGCGTTTTGCTCGACGAGGAAGATGGTCATCCCCTCTTTACGCAGCTGCTCGATGGTGTCGAATATCTGCTGGATGATGATTGGCGCCAGGCCGAGCGACGGCTCGTCCAGCAGCAGCAGGCGCGGCTGGCTCATCAGCGCGCGGCCGATCGCCAGCATCTGCTGTTCACCGCCGGACATGGTGCCCGCACGCTGAATGCGGCGCTCCCACAGGCGCGGGAAGAGTTCGTACACCCACTTGATGCGGGTCTGGTATTCATCGCGGTGGGCGAAGAACCCACCCATCGCCAGGTTCTCTTCCACCGTCATACGCGAGAACACGCGGCGCCCTTCCGGAACAATCGCCACCGCCTCGCGCATGATTCTGGCGGTCTGCCAGTCGGTAATGTCTTTGCCATCAAACACAATCCGCCCGCTGGTGGCGCGCGGGTCGCCGCACAGGGTGCCGAGCAGCGTGGTTTTGCCCGCGCCGTTGGCGCCAATCAGGGTCACGATTTCACCTTGATTGATATGCAGGCTGACGTCGTGCAGCGCCTGGATCTTGCCGTAGTGCGCGTTGACCTTGTCGAACGTTAACATCGCTTTTTCCATCTTATGCCTCACCCAGGTATGCGCGGATCACGTCCGGGTTGTTGCGGATCTCTTCCGGCGTGCCGTTTGCCAGCGGCGTACCCTGGTTAACCACGTAGATACGGTCGGAAATGCCCATTACCAGCTTCATGTCGTGCTCAATCAGCAGAATGGTGGTGTCGTGGTGATCGCGCAGCTCGGCAATCAGCTCGTCCAGCTCTTTGGTCTCTTTCGGGTTGAGGCCCGCCGCCGGTTCGTCGAGCATCAGGATTTCCGGCTGGGTGACCATGCAGCGCACAATCTCCAGACGACGCTGGTCGCCGTAGGCCAGGTTGCTCGCCTGACGGTTGGCGTGCTGCAGCAGGCCAATTCGGTCGAGCCAGGTGGCGGCGCGATCGAGCGCTTCATCCTGGGCGCGGCGGAAGGCCGGGGTTTTCAGCAGACCGGAGAACAGCCCGGTTTTCAGCTGCTGATGCTGCGCAACCAGCAGGTTCTCAATCACCGTCATCTCGCGGAACAGACGCACGTGCTGGAAGGTACGCACCACGCCCATGCGGGCAATCTGCTGGCCCGGCAGCCCTTCAAGGTGCTTGTCGCGCAGCATGATGGTGCCGCCCGTCGGCTTGTAGAAGCCGGTCAGGCAGTTAAAGACGGTGGTTTTCCCCGCGCCGTTCGGGCCAATCAGGGAGACAATCTCTTTCTTGTGCAGATCCAGTGACACATTGTTGACCGCCAGCAGGCCGCCAAAACGCATCATCAGACCGTTAACGGATAATAATGGCTGACTCATGCCTGCTCTCCTTTCGCTTGCCCGTTCTTCAGCTTCAGCTGTGGACGGGTCATCGGCAGCAAGCCCTGCGGACGCCAGATCATCATCAGCACCATCAAACCACCCAGCATTAACATGCTGTATTCGTTAAAGTCACGCATCAGCTCGCGCGAAACCACCAGCAGGATGGCCGCGAGGATAACGGCGAACTGCGAGCCCATCCCGCCGAGCACCACAATCGCCAGCACAAAAGCGGATTCGGCAAAGGTGAACGATTCCGGGCTGACGAAGCCCTGACGCGCGGCAAACAGCGTCCCGGCGAAACCGGCAAACGCGGCGCTGATGGTGAACGCGGTCAGCTTGATGCGTGTCGGGTTCAGGCCCAGGGAACGGCAGGCGATCTCATCCTCGCGCAGTGCTTCCCACGCGCGGCCCAGCGGCATGCGCAGCAGGCGGTTAATCACGAACAGGGTGATCACCACCAGCAGCAGCGCTACCAGATAGAGCCAGATCACGCGGTCGGACGGGTCATACTTCACGCCGAAGAAGTTACTGAAGGTATCCCAGCCGCCTTCGCGGGCGGTACGGCTGAACTCCAGACCGAAGAAGGTCGGTTTCGGGATCTGGCTGATGCCGTTCGGGCCGCCGGTCACTTCGGTGTTGTTCAGCAGCAGGATACGGACGATTTCACCGAAGCCTAAGGTCACGATCGCCAGGTAGTCACCGCGCAGGCGCAGCACCGGGAAGCCAAGCAGGAAACCGGCTGCGGCGGAGACCAGCCCCGCCAGCGGCAGACAGGTCCAGAAGCCGAGGCCGTAATAGTGGTTCAGCAGCGCGAAGGTGTAGGCGCCGATGGCGTAGAAGCCGCCGTAGCCAAGCACCAGCAGGCCAGATAGCCCCACCACCACATTCAGACCAAGACCAAGAATCACGTAGATCATGGTCAGGGTAGCGATATCTACGGTTCCACGAGAGACCACAAACGGCCACGCCACGGCGGCCACCAGCAGCGCCACGAGGAACAGCTTCTGCTTAACGGTTGACCCGTCGATGGCCGGCAGAACGAATTTCGGCCCGGAGACGTTTTTCAGCGACTTCTGGAACAGCGGACGCAGCAGCTGGAACAGGAACACCACGGCAGTGCCGATAAATACCCACTGCCAGCGGATGTCGGGGGCGGCGTCTACCACCAGCTTCGTCCCGTCCAGACCTAACTGGACGCCCATAAAGACGCCCGCCAGCACGAAGAACATGGCGGCAGAGAGCAGCGCCATTGCAAAATGCATCGGTTTCATACTTTCTCTACCTCCGGACGGCCCAGAATACCGGTAGGCATCACCAGCAGAACCAGAATCAGCAGGGCAAACGACACCACATCTTTATACTCAGTGCTCAGATACGCCGAGGAGAGCGCTTCCGCCACACCCAGGATCAGGCCGCCGATCATCGCCCCCGGAATACTGCCGATACCGCCCAGAACCGCCGCGGTAAACGCTTTCATCCCGGCCATAAAGCCGATGTACGGGTTGATCACGCCGTAGAACTGGCCGAGCAGCACGCCTGCGACGGCCGCCATCGCGGCGCCAATCACGAAGGTCAGGGCAATCACGCGGTCGGTGTTGATGCCGAGCAGGCTCGCCATCTTCAGGTCTTCTGCGCAGGCGCGGCAGGCGCGTCCCATCCGCGAGTAGCGGATGAACAGCGTCAGGGCCAGCATCGCAATAAAGGTCACGACCCAGATAACCAGCTGCATGGTGGTGATAGAGGCCGAGAAGTTTTCACTGGCCCCCACAATCCACTGGCCGTTAAACAGGCTTGGCAGCGCCACGTCGCGCGAGCCTTCGGTCAGGCTGACGTAGTTTTGCAGGAAGATCGACATCCCGATCGCGGAAATCAACGCAATCAGACGCTTGGAGCTGCGCACCGGCCGGTAGGCCACGCGCTCGATGCTCCAGCCGTAGGCGCTGGCAATCACAATCGCGCCAACAAACCCGGCGGCGACCAGCAGCCAGCTGCTGTCGATGCCCATCATCATAAGGGCAGCAATAATCATAAAGGAGACATAGCTACCGATCATGTAGACCTCGCCGTGGGCGAAGTTGATCATGCCGATAATGCCGTAAACCATCGTATAGCCGATGGCGATCAGCGCGTAGGTGCTTCCCAGCGTAACGCCGTTAAACATCTGCTGCAGGAAATAGAGAAACTGCTCGGACATATGCAAACCTTTTTATACCCGCCCGTCAGTCCGGGCGGTGGGATAATTATTTGGCGGCCGAAGATGAACCGTCGGCGTGCCACTTAAAGACACCAAACTCAAATCCCTTCAGATCGCCTTTCTCATCCCAGTTCAGCGGCCCAATCACGGTGTTCGCCCCGTGTGCTTTTAAATCTTTCACCAGATCCAGCGGTTCTTTGCTGCCGGAGCGTTCCAGCGCGGTGGCCAGAGACTGTACGGCGGCGTAGGTGATCCAGACGTACGGACCACTCGGATCTTTCTTCTGCGCCTTGAGCGCATCCACGATAGCCTTGTTGGCCGGATCCTGGTCATAGCGTTTTGGCATCGTCACCAGCATGCCTTCAGCAGAATCCCCGGCGATGTTTGACAGAGAGGCATTGCCCACGCCCTCTGGCCCCATAAACTGGGTCTTCAGACCGGTGGCGCGCGCCTGACGCAGCATCTGGCCCATCTCCGGGTAGTAGCCGCCGTAGTAAACAAAGTCGATATTCTCTTTTTGCAGGCGGGCGATCAGCGCGGAAAAGTCTTTCTCACCGGCGGTAATCCCGTCGAAAAAGACGATGTTTGCGCCGCCTTTTTTCAGGCCGTCCTGAACGGAGCGCGCCAGGCCTTCGCCGTACTGCTGCTTGTCATGAATAATGGCGATACGCTGCGGCTTGACGGTTTCAAGGATGTATTTGGCGGCGGTTGGCCCCTGAGAGGAGTCCAGCCCCGCGGTACGCATGATGTGCTGGTATCCGCGCTGGGTCAGCTCAGGGTTAGTGGCGCCAGGGGTGATCATCAGAATGCCTTCGTCTTCGTAGATATCAGAAGCGGGCTGGGTGGACGACGAGCACAGGTGGCCGATCACATACTGGATGCCGTCGTTAACGATTTTGTTGGCGACCGCGACGGCCTGTTTCGGATCGCAGGCGTCGTCATATTCTACGCCCACCAGCTTGTCGCCTTTGATGCCGCCCTTAGCGTTGATGTCTTTGATGGCCTGGCGCGCACCGTTGAACTCCATATCACCCCACTGGGCAACAGGGCCGGACATCGCGCCCACTACCGCAACTTTAATGTCCTCCGCCATGGCGGCATGCGAGATCGACAGTGCGACCATCCCCGCGATTAACGTCTTCGCGTTCCTTTTCATCTCTGAATCCCCATTCGTGATGTCGTGTTTATATTTTGTTTTATTATGGTTAAAAAGCATTCTGTACTTTTAATGAACAACGCTATTTTTACCAGTGCCTTTAATGGTTTAGCGCAGGTTTTTGTCAAAAACCAGACTAAAATCTCTATTTTTCAGGCGATTAAGCAAAGATAATATTCTGAAATCAGGCAGAGATAAACAAATAAAAGTGCAGTTTGCAGCATAAAATAACGGTACAAAGCGCCGAATAAATCACTACCATTCAGGTTAAAATTCTGCTTATTTTTCGATCCATGTGTTTTCAAACTGCCCATCGCGTTGCCAAAAAACTAATCACCTGGTTAATGAGAATAAAAAGAGGAAGCCGCTGAGTGAATAAATTGAGTACACTGCCTCTACTCAATTTGATTTGGACAAGTAGCTAATGAAACTGACTATCGTGCGTCTGGTGACCTTTAGCGACCAGGATCATATCGACCTGGGCAAGATCTGGCCGGAATATTCCCCTTCGTCGCTGCGCGTTGATGAGACCCACCGCATTTATGCCGCGCGTTTTAACGAGCGCCTGCTGGCTGCGGTTCGCGTCACCCTGAGCGGTACAGAAGGAGCGCTGGACTCACTGCGCGTTCGTGACGTCACCCGTCGTCGCGGCGTGGGACAGTATTTAATTGAAGAAGTGATCCGCGAAAACCCAAGCGTGACCTCATGGTGGATGGCTGACGTCGGCGTGGAAGACCGTGGCGTGATGGCGGCGTTTATGCAGGCGTTAGGCTTTACGGCGCAGGAGAGCGGTTGGGAGAAGCGTTTGGGGTGAATTGTGCGGGGTGATGCGTGCGGTGCGGCCTGAAGCCCTCACCCAGGCCCTCTCCCACGGGGAGAGGGTGCAAACACTAAAATGGCAACCTTACGGTTGCCATTTGCGTTTATTTGGCGTCAGTAGCAGTCCCGTTAGCATGCCAGTCAAACACGCCGAACTCGAAGCCCTTCAGGTCGCCCTTCTCGTCCCAGGAGAGTGGCCCCATAACGGTCTGAACCGTATTCGCTTTCAGCCAGGTGGCAATTTCAGCCGGATCGGCTGACTGGTTCAGACCTGCCTGCAGAGACTGCAGCGCCGCGTAGGTGGTCCAGACGAACGCGCCGCTTGGATCCTGTTTCTTCGCCTTGATGGCATCTACGATAGGTTTGTTCGCAGGGACCTGGTCGTAGTTCTTCGGTTTGGTCACCAGCAGACCTTCGGCTGATTCACCCGCAATGTTAGACAGAGAAACGTTCGCCACGCCTTCCGGGCCCATAAACTGGGTTTTCAGGCCCGCAGCGCGCGCCTGACGCAGGATCTGGCCCATTTCCGGGTGGTAGCCGCCGTAGTAAACAAAGTCGATATTCTCTTTCTTCAGACGCGCAACCAGGGTGGAGAAGTCTTTCTCACCGGCGGTGATCCCGTCGAAGAACACCACGTCGGCATTGGCTTTCTTGAGGTTGTCCTGCACTGAACGCGCCAGACCTTCACCGTACTGCTGCTTGTCATGAACGATAGCAATGCGCTTCGGCTTCACTTTTTCAACGATGTATTTCGCCGCGGTTGGGCCCTGGTCTGAGTCCAGGCCGGTGGTGCGCAGGGTCAGCTTGTAGCCACGCGCAGTCAGCTCCGGTGCGGTCGCTGCCGGGGTGATCATCAGAATACCTTCGTCTTCGTAGATGTCAGACGCGGGCTGAGTAGAGGAAGAGCACAGGTGACCGATAACGTATTTGATCCCGTCGTTCACCACTTTGTTCGCGACCGCGACCGCTTGTTTCGGGTCACAGGCATCATCATATTTTACGATCTGCAGTTTTTCGCCTTTGATACCGCCCTTAGCATTAATGTCTGCAACCGCCTGTTCAGCGCCGGTAAATTCCTGGTCGCCGTACTGTGCTACCGGACCGGACATCGCGCCAACCACAGCCACCTTGATGTCTGCCTGTGCCATGGTGCTGAATGCCAACGCGATACATCCTGCCAGTAACGCTTTACCCTTCATGTTCATCCTGAGATTCCCCATTATTATGGTTATTACGATTGTTGTGATGTTGTTGTGCAGCGCTTTATGTCAGTTATAGGTGTGCTGTCCGCGCTTTTTCAGCATACTCTGCTAAAACATACCCGATTTTTATGATTTTGGAATAGCTAATTTGAAATGAATATATGATAAGCCCGGCAGGATTTACCGCCGGGCATGTGGCTTTAACGTGTCAGCGACGCGGAGATAATGTCCAGCGCTTTACGGAACTGCGCTTCAGGGATAGTCAGCGGATAGAGGAAACGAATGACGTTGCCGTAGACGCCGCAGCTCAGCAGAAGCAGCCCTTGGTTCAACGCACGTTCCTGCACCTGGCGGGTAAATTCCGGCGAAGGCTGGCCCGTTTGCGGGTCGTTAAACTCTACCGCCACCATCGAGCCCTGCCCGCGAATGTCAGCGATATACGGGCAGTGTTCCTTGGCTTTGTTGAGCACTTCCACCAGGTGATGGCCGAGATGCGCCGAGCGCGTGCAGAGATCTTCCTCGTCAATCACGTCCAGCACCGCGTGCGCTGCGGCAATCGCCAGCGGATTACCCGCGTAGGTGCCGCCCAGCCCGCCCGGCGCAGGCGCGTCCATCACGTCGGCACGGCCCGATACCGCCGAGAGCGGCATCCCGCCCGCCAGGCTTTTTGCCATGGTGATCAGGTCCGGCTTCACGCAGTGGTGTTCCATCGAGAAAAGCTTGCCGGTGCGGGCGAAGCCGCTTTGCACCTCGTCGGCAATCAGCAAAATACCGTGGGTATCGCACAGGGCGCGAAGAGCCTGCATAAAATCAGCAGGCGCAATGTTGAAGCCTCCCTCCCCCTGAACCGGTTCGAGAATAATCGCCGCGACCTGGTCAGGAGCAATATCCGCTTTAAAGATACGTTCCAGGCTTTTCAACGCCTCAGCGGTGCTGACGCCGTGCAGTTCATTCGGATACTGCGCGTGATAAACCGAGCCGGGGAAGGGTCCGAAGCCGAGCTTGTACGGCGCAACTTTGCCGGTCAGCGCCATGGTCATAAAGGTGCGGCCGTGGAACGCGCCGCCGAAGGTGATAAGGCCAGGACGTTTGGTATAGGCGCGCGCAATTTTGACCGCGTTTTCGACCGCCTCAGCCCCCGTCGAGAAGAACGCCGTTTTGGCAGGACCTTCTACGGGCACGCGTGCGTTGATACGCTCGGCAAGCGCCACGTAGCCTTCGTACGGCACAATCTGGTAGGCCGTGTGGGTAAACGCGTGGAGTTGTTTTTCGATGGCGGAAATGACTTTGGGATGGCGATGGCCGGTATTCAGCACCGCGATCCCAGCGGCGAAGTCGATATACTCATTTCCTTCCACGTCCCACACCGTGGCGTTTTCGGCTTTATCGGCATAGAAGTTACACATCACGCCGATGCCGCGCGGCGTCGCCTGTAAACGCCGGTCGTTCAGTTCGTTATTTTTCACCCTGTCCCCCTGAGAAAGTCGCCTGCTTAGCGCATCAGTAAGTGTTTGCCAGGGGGAGGAAATTAGCCAGAGCGGGCGCTAAAAAAACAAAACCCCCGAATTTGCATTCGAGGGTTCTCGGTGTACTTCGCGAAAATTACGCTTCGATAGCGGCGCGAAGTTTTTTCATGGCGTTCTTTTCAAGCTGACGCACACGTTCTGCAGAGACGCCGTAGCGGTCGGCCAGCTCCTGCAGCGTGGACTTGTTGTCTTCGTCCAGCCAGCGGGCGCGGATAATATCCTGGCTACGTTCGTCGAGGCCTTCCATCGCATGGGTCAGCTTGTTCGCGGCCTGATCTTCCCAGTTGTCCTCTTCGATGCCGTCAGCAAAATTAGAGGTTTTATCCTGCAGATACAGAACCGGCGCCATTGGCTGGCTGTCGGAGGCGTCATCGTCGGAGGACATATCAAAGGTCATGTCCTGCGCGGCCATACGGGATTCCATCTCACGCACGTCTTTGCTGGATACGCCCAGCTCGCGCGCCACCATTTCCACTTCGTCCTGATTGAACCAGCCCAGACGCTGCTTGGTTTTACGCAGGTTGAAGAACAGTTTACGTTGCGCTTTTGTCGTGGCGACTTTCACGATACGCCAGTTGCGCAGCACGTATTCATGAATTTCTGCCTTGATCCAGTGTACGGCGAAGGAGACGAGTCGCACACCCACTTCCGGGTTAAAGCGACGCACAGCCTTCATCAGGCCGATGTTACCTTCCTGAATCAAGTCCGCCTGCGGCAGGCCATAGCCCGCATAATTACGAGCAATGTGAACAACAAAGCGCAGGTGAGACAGGATCAGCTTTTTCGCTGCTTCCAGATCGCCCTGGTAATGCAGCTTTTCAGCAAGCTCCTTTTCTTCCTCGGCCGTTAACATCGGCCAGGTGTTCGCAGCCCGGATATAAGATTCCAGGTTACCAACAGGGGCTAAAGCTAAAGTTTGCATTTCTTTGGTCATTCATTCCTCTCAGTATTTCTTCTGGTCCAGGCTGTCCCCGTCAGGCAACAACCATGCCAAAGCGTTTGAGCAACGAGATTAGCATTCACTCTTTTATCAGACAGTGATTTTATCCACAAGTTCCAAGTGCAACGGTGAATAAATTACGCACAAAATGTGACATGGAGATGATAACAGGGGAAGAGACAACAGGGACGCTTTCCCTGCAGAGCGAACATCTCGGTGCAGGGAAAGATTATATCACGCTTTTATTAGTCGGGAGTAAAGTGACGTAAATGTTGAACGGTTGCCAGCCACGCTGCCACCCACCCAATCATCGAACACACCAGCAGCAGTAACAGGCACTCATCGAACCCTAAGCCACTGATATCAAACTTCGTTCCGAAAACCTGCGCCACTTCAGTCACGGCAGAGGAAAGCCGCATCACCAAAATTTCTGACAATATCAGTGAAAGAAATGCGCCGGAAAAACCGAGCAGTGCGCCACCGTAAAGGAACGGTCGGAGGATGAAGCCATCCGTCGCACCAATCAGTTTCTGCACGTTGATGGTATCGCGACGGGCAAAGATGCTCAGGCGCACGCTGTTGCCGATGACGAGGAAGACCGCCGCCACCATCAGCACGCCAATCATCGCCGCGACGCGGCCTACCAGCCCGGTGAGAGCAGAAAGGCGCGCAAACCAGCTGTCATCCATGCGCACTTCATCAATGCCCTTAATGCGCGTGATGCGATCGCGCAGGGTGTTAAGCGACTCGGTCCCCTGGAAATCCAGCTTCGGGATCACCACCGCCACGGCGGGCAGCGGGTTCTCTTCAAGCATATCCAGCGCGCCGCCAAAGCCAGACCAGTTACGGAACTCGCCCAGCGCGTCTTCACGTGAGAGATAGTTGACCTTCTCCACGCCCTGCTCGGCCTGAATTTGCCCAACCACCTGGGCCGCCGCGTTATCGTCGAGCGCTTTATCCAGATAGACCGTGATCTGCGGGGACGGATAATACTGTGAGGCCGCCTGGTTGACGTTTTTATAGACCATATAGCAGACGCTTGGAAGCGTCAGAGAAATGGCAATCACCATCACCGTCAGGAACGTCGCCAGCGGTTTGCTTTTCAGGTCCTGCAGCGCGCCGTGGAACGCGTAGCGCACCTGCTCGTTAAACACGTTGGTTTTACGGGAGGCCGGTTTTGGCGCGGCCTTCTGGCGCTTCGGCGCATTACGATTGCCGTCACCCCCGCCCTGCGGCTTACGGAAACGGTCAAACCGGTTCCCGAACTGCCGAATCTGGTTTATTGCATCACGCTTATTCACCGTGGCCTCCGTGCAAATGACCGTCGCTCAGGGTCAGCATGCGGTACGAACGACGGGAAATCAGCCCGATGTCGTGCGTCGCCATCAATACGGTGACCCCTACGCGGTTAAATTCCTCAAACAGACGCAAAATCCCTTCTGACAGAGCATCGTCCAGGTTACCGGTCGGTTCATCCGCCAGCAGCACCGCAGGCTTGTTCACCACCGCGCGGGCGATACCCACACGCTGCTGTTCACCGCCGGAGAGCTGGATCGGGAAGTTCTTCGCTTTGTCCAGTAGCCCGACCTTATCCAGCGCCGCAGAGACGCGGCGGCGGATATCGTCATAGCTGGCGCCGGCAATAATCAGCGGAATGGCCACGTTATCGAAAACGGTGCGATCCATCAGCAGGTGGTGATCCTGGAAAATCATACCGATCTGGCGACGCAGGAACGGCACCTCACGGTTTTTCAGGCGGCTGATCTCATGGCCGCTGAAAAAGATCTTCCCGGCGCTTGGCCGCTCGATCCCACAGATAAGCTTGAGCAGGGTACTTTTCCCCGCGCCGGAATGGCCGGTCAGGAATGCCATCTCGCCCGGCTGCAGGTGGAATGTGACCCCCTGCAGCGCTTGTCTCCCACCGAGATAGGCCTTGCTGACGTGTTCAAAGCGAATCATTGTTAGTCCTCTCGGGCAAATAATGCCTCAATAAAGTCGTCCGCCTTAAACGGACGTAAATCCTCAATACGCTCGCCCACACCGATATAACGGATAGGAATGCCGAACTGGTCAGCCACGGAGAAAATCACCCCGCCTTTCGCGGTGCCGTCCAGTTTGGTCAGCGTGATCCCCGTCAGTCCTACCGCTTCATGGAACAGTTTTGCCTGGCTGATGGCGTTCTGTCCGGTGCTGGCATCAATGGTCAGCATAATTTCATGCGGTGCGTCTTCGTCCAGCTTCTTCATGACGCGAACGATTTTCTTCAATTCTTCCATCAGGTGCGATTTGTTCTGCAAACGCCCTGCGGTATCGGCAATCAGCACGTCCACGTTGCGCGCCTTCGCCGCCTGGATGGCGTCAAAGATCACGGACGCGGAATCCGCGCCGGTATGCTGGGCAATCACCGGAATGTTGTTGCGCTGGCCCCACACCTGCAGCTGCTCAACCGCCGCTGCACGGAAGGTATCGCCCGCCGCCAGCATCACCGATTTGCCCTGCTGCTCGAACTGGCGCGCCAGCTTGCCGATGGTGGTGGTTTTACCCACGCCGTTCACGCCGACCATCAGAATAACAAATGGCGTTTTGCCTTCAATATTAAGCGGTTCGTCAACTTTTGCGAGAATTTCACCCATCTCGTCTTTCAGCAGACCGTACAGCGCTTCGGCGTCGCGCAGCTGTTTGCGGCTCGCCCCTTCGGTCAGATTGGCGATGATCTTACGGGTAGTTTCTACCCCAACGTCAGCAATCAGCAGCTGTTCTTCCAGCTCTTCAAACAGATCGTCGTCGATCTTTTTGCCGCGGAACAGACTGATAAATCCGGAACCTAAGTTTTCTTTAGTTTTAAGCAGGCTGCGCTTCAGGCGCGCGAAGAAACCTTCTTTGGTCGGTTTTTCCTGCTCCTGAACGATCTCGTCTTCGGCCTGCTCTTCTACCGGCACAACGATGACCGCTTCTTCAGCTGCCTCCGCCGCCAGCGCCTGGGCTTCCAGCTCTTCGTCGGTCAGCTCTGGCTCAAGCGTCGCTTCTTCTTCCACCGCCTCAACGATTTCAACGGTTTCCGCTTCGGCCTGCCACTCTTCGGCAGACACCGCTTCGTCTTTGACCTCTTCCGGCAGCGGAAGCTCTTCGTGTTCGATAGCGGCCTGTGGCGCTTCGGTAACGGCTTCGACGACAACCGGTTCTGGCTTCTCGCTCTCCTGAACCTGTTCAGTGATCTCAACCACCTCTTCAGCAAAGGTTTCAATCTCTTCTTTGCTGTGCGCCGTTTCTTCCGCTTCGACAACCGCGGCGGTTTCTACAGGCGTTTCAGGCTGTGACTGCTCTTCAACGGCTTGTTGCTCTTCGGTTTTCTGTTCTGTTTCTTGCTCTTTTTCACCGAAGCCCAGCCAGGAAAAGAAGCCACGTTTTTTTTGTTTTGCCATCTGCGACTACACTCCTCGCGGCGCTATATACATGGAAGCTAAAAAAATGATGAAATAGTCTAACACTTTACTTAATTGACATCACCGCCCGCAATCGCAGGCCAATTGTTAACAGAGCTTTCCTGAGATGAAGAAACCCAACCGCGCCCCGGCCGGTCAAATTCGTATTATCGGCGGTCAGTGGCGAGGCCGGAAATTACCGGTGCCGGACAGCCCCGGTTTACGCCCAACTACCGACCGCGTGCGCGAGACGCTGTTTAACTGGCTGGCTCCGTCTATGGTAGACGCCCACTGCCTGGACTGCTTCGCCGGAAGCGGCGCCCTCGGGCTGGAAGCGCTGTCGCGCTATGCCGCCAGCGCCACGCTGCTGGAGATGGAGCGCGGCGTTGCGCAGACGCTGCAGCAAAATCTGGCGACGCTGAAGGCGAGCAACGCCAAAGTGGTGAACACCAACACGCTGAGCTTCCTCGCGCAAAAGGGCACGCCGCATAACGTGGTGTTTGTCGACCCGCCGTTCCGCAAGGGGCTGCTTGAAGAGACGTTATCCCTGCTGGAGCAAAACGGCTGGCTGGCGGATGACGCGCTAATTTATGTTGAAAGCGAAGTGGAAAACGGTTTACCGCCGGTTCCCGCCCACTGGGATCTGCACCGTGAAAAAGTGGCAGGTCAGGTTGCTTATCGTCTTTATCACCGTCAGGCACAAGGAGGATCCGATGCCGGTACTGATTAACCTGGGACGCTTGCTGATGCTGGGCGTCTGGGCGTTCTTGATTCTGAATCTGGTGCACCCGTTCCCGCGCCCGATGAACATTTTCGTTAACGTGGCGCTGATTTTCACGTCGTTTATGCACGCCCTTCAGATGGTGATGCTGAAAAACGGCCTGCCGAAAGACGGCCCGCAGATGACGGGCTGGCAGCAGCTGCGCGTCTTTATTTTCGGCGTGTTTGAGCTGCTGGTGTGGATGAAGAAGTTTAAGGCGCAGGTGAAGAAGTAAGGTGCGGCCTGATGCCCTCACCCTAACCCTCTCCCACAGGGAGAGGGAAACGATCGCGCATTACTCAGCCCTAAAATCTTCAAACCTCGACCCTTTGTAACTCAGCGTTCCTTTCTCTCCCACCGTCAGCTGGTGGTACTGTTGCGCCTCCAGGCGGAAGGTCATCTCAAGGCCGCCCGTTTCCGGCTTAAAGCTCGCTTCATAGCGCATGCTGGTTCCTGCAGGCGTCACCTGCTGCTGGCGCGAGCGGCGGTCATTGAGCGGTTTTTCGCGTTTGTTCGTCACCACCACGCGCTTTTGCATCAGCGGTGCGGCATCGTTATCCGCCTTCTCGCGGCGCTGCTGCACGAAACGAAACGAGGCGGCAATGACGATAATCGCCACCACGATAATGAAAAAAAGCGGCATCTTGCTCATTGAAAAATCCCATCAGATTATGCGGAATTCAGGATACCTTGCCTTCCCCACCATTGCCAAACGCCCGCCCGCGTCACTACACTGGATCAGAAACTGATTATTCAGGCTTAACAGATACAGGGAGTTAATATGCTTTGGTCATTTATCGCTGTCTGTTTTTCCGCATGGCTTTATGTCGATGCGTCGTACCGTGGTCCCACCTGGCAGCGCTGGTTGTTTAAACCGGTCACGCTGTTGCTCCTGCTGCTGCTGGCCTGGCAAGCGCCAATGTTTAACGCCGTCAGCTATCTGGTGCTCGCCGGGCTGTGCGCCTCTCTGATTGGCGATGCCCTGACCCTGCTGCCGCGCCAGCGCCTGCTTTATGCCGTAGGGGCATTTTTCCTGTCGCATCTGCTGTATACCATCTACTTCGCCAGCCAGATGACGCTCTCTTTCTTCTGGCCGCTGCCGCTGGTCCTGCTGGTGATTGGCGCCCTGCTAATCGCGGTGATCTGGTCGCGTCTGGAAGAGATGCGTTTGCCGGTTTGTACGTTTATCGCCATGACGCTGGTAATGGTATGGCTGGCAGGTGAACTGTGGTTCTTTCGTCCGACCGCTCCGGCGATGTCAGCGTTCTTCGGCGCCGCACTGCTGCTGATCGGGAACGTCGTCTGGCTGGGCAGCCACTATCGCCGCCGCTTCCGGGCGGATAACGCGATTGCCGCCGCCTGTTACTTTGCCGGGCATTTCCTTATTGTGCGTTCGCTGTATATCTAAATAGCGCTTGACTCTGGAGTCGACTCCAGAGTGTATGCTGCGGTTAATGAGAAAATTATCATTGCCGGAGACTGCCATGTCGACTCCAGAAATACCTAAAAAAGTTCCTCAATTCTCGGCACTTAAGCTCAGCCCGGTTCCGTCGAAAGACGACTGCTGCTGCGAAGGCGCCTGCGAAACGCAAACTCAACCCCTTCCTGAAAGCGGCAACCGCTACAGCTGGGTCGTCAACGGCATGGACTGCGCCGCCTGCGCGCGCAAAGTGGAAAACGCCGTCAAACAGGTGCCGGGCGTGAGTCACGTTCAGGTGCTGTTCGCCACCGAAAAGCTGCTGGTTAGCGCCGATAACGACGTCAGCAAGCAGGTTGAAGCCGCCGTCAGCAAGGCGGGTTATACCCTGCGCAGCGAAACGGCGCCCGTTGAAAAAGTCTCCTCCCTGAAAGAAAACCTGCCGCTCATTACCCTCATCATCATGATGTCCCTGAGCTGGGGTCTGGAGCAGATTAACCACCCGTTCGGCAATCTGGCGTTTATCGCCACCACCCTGGTCGGTCTGTTCCCGATTGCCCGTCAGGCGCTGCGCCTGATGAAAAGCGGCAGCTGGTTTGCCATCGAAACGCTGATGAGCGTGGCGGCCATCGGCGCGCTGTTCATTGGCGCGACGGCAGAAGCGGCGATGGTGCTGCTGCTGTTCTTAATCGGCGAACGTCTTGAGGGCTGGGCGGCGAGCCGGGCGCGTAAAGGGGTCAGCGCGCTGATGGCGCTGAAGCCGGAAACCGCCATTCGCGTGGTAAACGGTACGCGTGAAACGGTCGCCATCACTACGCTGCGTCCGGGCGACGTGATAGAAGTCGCGGCAGGCGGACGCCTGCCTGCAGACGGCGCGCTGCTTACCGCCACCGCAAGCTTTGATGAAAGCGCCCTGACCGGCGAGTCCATTCCGGTTGAACGTGAGGCGGGTGAAAAAGTGCCTGCAGGCGCCACCAGCGTCGACCGTCTGGCACAGCTCACCGTGCTTTCCGAGCCAGGCGACAGCGCCATCGACCGTATCCTGAAGCTGATTGAAGAGGCTGAGGAGCGCCGCGCGCCGGTCGAACGCTTTATCGACCGCTTCAGCCGGATCTACACGCCCGCCATTATGCTGGTGGCCCTGCTGGTTACCGTCGTCCCACCGCTGTTCTTTGGCGCGCCGTGGGAGGGCTGGATTTATAAAGGGCTGACGCTGCTTCTGATCGGCTGCCCGTGCGCGCTGGTGATTTCCACCCCGGCGGCGATTACGTCCGGGCTGGCGGCTGCGGCGCGTCGCGGGGCGCTGATTAAGGGCGGCGCGGCGCTGGAGCAGCTCAGCCAGGTCCAGCATATCGCCTTTGATAAAACCGGTACGCTGACCGTGGGCAAGCCGCAGGTGACCGGCGTGTATCCGCAGGATATCAGTGAGGATGAACTGCTGACCCTGGCCGCCGCCGTTGAACAGGGCTCCACCCATCCGCTGGCGCAGGCGATTGTGCGTGAAGCGCAGTCGCGCGGACTAAACATACCTCCGGCAACCGCCCAGCGGGCGCTGGTAGGGTCAGGGATTGAGGCCACCGTTGACGGTAAAAAGGTGCTGATTGTCGCGGCGGGTAAGTCTTCTACTCCAGAGGTGGAGACGTTAGAACAGACCGGACAGACTGTCGTGACCGTCATGCAGGACGGCACCGCAAAAGGGATGCTGGCGCTACGCGACACCCTGCGCGATGACGCAAAAGAGGCCGTGGCGGCGCTGCGTCAGCTGGGCGTGAAGGGCGTGATTCTCACCGGTGATAACCCTCGCGCGGCGGCAGCGATTGCCGGTGAGCTGGGGCTGGCGTTTAAAGCCGGATTGCTGCCTGCGGATAAGGTCAGCGCGGTGACGGAACTGAACGCTCAGGCTCCGCTGGCGATGGTCGGTGACGGGATTAACGATGCCCCGGCGATGAAAGCGTCCACCATTGGTATTGCGATGGGTAGCGGTACTGACGTGGCGCTGGAGACCGCCGACGCGGCGCTGACCCACAACCGCCTGACCGGGCTGGCCCAGATGATCGATCTTGCGCGCGCGACGCGGGCCAATATTCGTCAGAACATCGGCATCGCGCTCGGGCTGAAGGGGATTTTCCTGGTGACGACCCTGCTCGGCATGACCGGACTGTGGCTGGCGGTGCTGGCGGATACCGGGGCAACGGTGCTGGTGACGGCGAACGCGCTTCGGCTGCTGCGTCGCCGGTAAAAAAACGCCCGGTGGCGCTAACGCTTACCGGGCCTATATGTCCTGCCAGATCGTGGATCGGGTAAGACGAAGCCGCCACCCGACTTTTTTATAAGAAATAGCTCATCGCCAGGCCTAAAAACAGCACCAGACCGACGTAGTTATTGTTCATAAACGCCTTGAAGCAGGCGTCACGTTCACGCTTCGCAATCAGCTTCTGCTGATAAGCAAACAGCAGCCCCGCCACCAGCACTGACCAGTAAAACTCCCAGTTCAGCCCGTTCAGGCGGCCAATCGCCACCATCAGCGCCAATACCGCGACCTGCAGGATACCGATTATCAGCTTGTCGTGACGACCAAAGAGGATGGCGGTGGATTTGATGCCGATTTTCAGGTCATCGTCGCGGTCTACCATTGCATATTGCGTGTCGTAAGCCACCGCCCAGAGAATGTTCGCCAGGAACATCAGCCAGCAGCTGAGCGGTAAGGACTCACTAACCGCCGCAAACGCCATCGGAATCGACCAGCCAAACGCCGCGCCCAGCACCACCTGAGGCAGGTGGGTATAGCGCTTCATAAACGGATAAACCCAGGCCAGGGCCAGCGCCGCAACGGAAAGCAAAATGGTCATGGTGTTCAGGGTTAACACCAGCAGGAAAGAGAGCAGCACCAGAACAATAAACAGCACGCGGGCTTCTTTCCCGGTGACCTGCCCGCTGGGTAACGGACGACCGGCAGTACGCTTAACATGACCGTCGAATTTACGATCGGCATAGTCATTCACCACGCAGCCCGCCGCGCGCATCAGCCAGACGCCGGCAACGAACACGCCCAGGATCCACAGCGGCGGCACGCCCGGCGTGGCAAGCCACAGCGCCCAGAGGGTCGGCCACAGCAGCAGCAACGCGCCAATGGGTTTATCGGTACGCATTAAGCGGTGATACGCCAACAGCTTATTCTGCGTCAGGCTCCACTCCATTTTTTCTTCCTCTTAGTACAACGGTGATGCCGGTAAAAAAAGCTCCGTCAGTATTAACGGTTTACCGCTCAGGCGAAGGCGGGAACGACGCCCCCACAGTTCAGCATCACGACCAATCTCAATAAAATCACGGGTAAGCTCAGACGAGGTGAAAAGGTAACGCCCCAGAGGCGTTTTCCCCAGACGTTGCAGCGCCAGCTCTGGCCCGGAAAGGGTGGACTCGGGCACTACCGTCCGTCCGGCAAGCCACGGTTCGCCATCGGCACAGAGCAAAATTTCGCGCAGCCAGTAACGTGGCTCGTGCGGCAGCAGCGGCAGCTCGTTGGCGATCTCATCGCCAGAGACAAACCCTTCCTGAATCAGGGTCACCGTGACCGTTTTACCCTGCTGCTCAAAACGTTTCGTCATGGAATCTTCCAGCAGCAACCAGTCCAGCTGCTGCGGATCAAGCGCAGGTATTTGGTCGAAATAGCGCAGCGCACGCAGTTGCGTTAGCGCAGGGTGTGACATGCCAGACTCTCCGATACATAACGTAATGGCATTGTATCGCAGAAACACGGATTGAGGGGGGCCAAACGTTATTTAACGATCACGATCGCAACATGGGCGCAACAGCCTGGCCGATACGAAAAAAAGTGCGCCCACTCAGGCGCACCAAACTACTAACAAATCAGCACTGTGGGGAAACGGTTACCCCTTGCCTTTTACACTGCTGATAAAGGTGGAACGGGCAGTGGTTGAACCTAAACGTTCGGCTTCATCAAGCAGCTTCAGCGCTTTATCGACATCGCCGCGCTTCACCGCCTGCTTAATGGCGTTGTTGAAGTACTCTTCGGTGTCGTTCAGTACCGGCTCGGCTTTCTTCGCCGGGGCAGGCGCTGCAGTCGCTACCGGTGCGGCTGCCGTGGCAGCGGGTGCGGTATAGGCAGGTGCTGGTGCCGCAGTGTTGCCAACGGTGACAGCAGCAGGGCCAGAGGATCCGAATAACGGACCGACCAGAATACTGGAGCTGGTGTTTGTTTGAACTTTGAGTTTTAGCGTACCGTTCGTCACGTGGCGTGCGACTGGATCAGGAATATCAGGAATAGCGTTACCCGCCCCCTGAGCATAGGATTTTGCCGGATCAATCATTTTGGTGGTGCGCTGCAGATCTTCGGGCGTAGTAAACGCGAGGATATAAATCTTTTGCTGGCCTAAAGCGGGTGTCAGTTTCAGGATGCCCTCAAGGCGGTCAGCCGACATGACGCCGGGTTTCTGATAGGTAAAATAACTGCTTGGGAAAAAAGCTGAAGGCGACATGTTTTGATCAAGCACTAACACGTTTGGTGCAAATACAGAGGGTGTTTTGTCGGCTTCACTGACAAGCGTTAACGTTAACTCACCCACATTTGCAGGGACACTCCATGCAGCAACCGGTCCTGAAATTCCCGGTACATTCAGGGTCTGTCCTGTATTCCCCAACTCGATGGTCTGGGTTTGTGCCACATTCACGGGCACCCAGTTCAGACTTTGCAGTGTGGCAGAGGGGATCGCAGGCGCAGCAGTCGTGTTCTGCGGAACGATATTGACATCAGCCAAGCTCACTGCTGGTAATGCAGCAAACATGCCCGCCGTCAGACAGAGTGCTAAGAGACTTTTTTTCATCGTTATGACCTCATTATTCGAAAGCATGGTAGCCAGGCAATAGCGCATACTTTCCGAGAAATGCGTTATGAGTTAGAGGGGCCTAAGCCCCTCTTTTAAATACATTAACGTCTAAAATTACCACCAGATTTCCATCTGAGCACCGAAGGTCCACTCGTCGCTGTCACCACGGCTGGTCGTACCGAACGGAGTTACGGTGCTGTTGCTTGCAGCAGTGGAAGAGAAGTTACCCTCAGAGTCGGTCTTCACGTAACCCCATTTCTCATCCCACTTGGCGTAGGTAGCAAACACGCGAATCGCTGGACGGGACCAGATGCTGTCACCCGCCTGCCACTGTTGTGCCAGAGTGATTTTGTATTGGTCGTTACGATCGCCGGTTTGCTGAGATTTGACGTTGTCATATCCCACTTCCAGCAAGGTGCTCATGATAGGCGTCCATTTGTACATTGGACGCACGCCCACGGTGTACCAGGTGGTACCTTGATTGTTGTCACGATCGATATCCTGATACATACCGACGTACATCAGGTCCCATTTATCCGCCAGCGTGATCGCACCGTGGTCGAGGATACGGATCAGGCTGCCGTCATTATCAACAGCACCCCCACGCGCCTGACCTTTACCCTGAGAAATCATGGAGTCGGTGGCGTACTGCACCACAAACTTGTTGAAGCCTTTCATCATGCTCTGGGTGTGTTCTGCAGTGAACATCCAGCCATCTTTCGATGCACCAGGCTGCAGGTAGTAATCGTCAGGAATGTTGGTATGGCCGTAGTCAACACCCAGTTCCAGAGTACCGCCCGGGTTAATTTCCATACCGGCTAAACGCGCATCAAACACGTCGTTTGGCACTTTGTTGTTATAGGTACGCAGACCGGTATTCGGATCGCGATCGCCAAAAGCCGAGGAGCCGCCGGATTCAGAAGAACGAGTTGCTGCGAGAGAGAGTTTACCTATACCGACATCAACGTTTTCCAGACCTGCACCAGGACCAGAAATATCCCAGTAGTAGAAGTCGATCATGTGAACGTCATGACGTTGATAGAAACGCTTACCTGCCCAAATATTTGCCCCTGGCAGTGAATCAATCAGGTTTTTACCTACGACGTTAAACTCACGCACTGCTGGCGTGTTACTGTCTTCCCAGTCGTTAAGCTGAGCAGTTTTATAGGCGATGTTGGAATCGAAATAGAAGCTCTTGTCCGCTTCTTTCCACACTTCCTGGCCTAATTTAACTTCCGCATAGGTTTCACACTCGTTACCAAGACGATATTTAGAATCCGCACCGGTGGTCTGGAAACATTGTTGTTCACCACCACTCCCGGTCCAGCCGATGCCAGAACGAGCATAACCTTTAAAATCTACAGCACCCGCCTGGGCAGACAGGATGCCTGCCGCAATGGCGATTGCCAGAGGGACTTGTTTGCGCAGAGTAATCATCATTCTATCTCCTGAGATCATTGCTTTTCTTTGAACACTTCACCTGTCGGTTTCGTGTTTTCTTTTGGGATTGCTTAAACGCCTGGCTCTTTATGCAACCGACGACATGCAGTGCCATCCTCACGGAACAGATGGCAACGCTCTGGCGGCAAGCCGATAGCGAATGTGGCACCCTCTTCTACCAACACCACGTCATTCTGGCGGTAGACCAGGTTCTGACGGATGGCGGGGATCTGGATATGAATCTGTGTTTCGTGACCAAGCTGTTCGACGACCTGAACGTCACCTTCCAGGGTCACATCAGCGATGTGGCTCGGCAGCAGATGCTCAGGACGAATACCGAGGGACATGTTTGCCCCGACCTGTACGTTGGCGCTGTCGACCGGCAGCCAGACCTGCTGGCGGTTTGGCAGCTCCACCTGTACCTGTTCAATGGCTGTCGCGGTCACTTTGACGGGCAGGAAGTTCATCTTTGGCGAGCCAATGAAGCCCGCAACAAAGCGGTCTGCCGGGTAGTGATACAGCTCCAGCGGTTTACCCACCTGCGCCACGCGACCGGCATCCAGCACCACGATTTTGTCGGCGAGGGTCATCGCTTCGACCTGATCGTGGGTGACGTAAATCATCGTGCGGCCAAGACGCTTGTGCAGACGGGAGATTTCGATACGCATCTGGACGCGCAGGGCGGCATCCAGGTTGGAAAGCGGTTCGTCGAGCAGGAAGACGCGCGGCTCGGCGACCAGGGTACGGCCAATCGCCACGCGCTGACGCTGACCGCCGGAAAGCGCTTTCGGCTTACGCTCCAACAGGTGCGCCAGCTGTAATACTTCAGCTACCTGCGTCACGCGCTGGTTAATGACCTCTTTCTTCGCGCCGGCCAGCTTCAGGCCAAAGGACATGTTCTCGGCAACGGAAAGATGGGGATAGAGTGCATAAGACTGGAACACCATGCCTACGCCACGTTCGGCAGGCGGGATGTCATTCATTCGGGTATCACCAATCAGCAGGTCGCCGCTGGTGATGGTTTCAAGACCGGCAATCATACGCAGCAGAGTAGATTTACCACAGCCTGATGGGCCAACAAACACCACGAATTCGCCTTCGTTGATGTCCAGATTGATGTCTTTGGACACCACAACGTCACCCCAGGCTTTCGTTACATTACGCAGCTGTACGCTCGCCATGCCCTTCTCCCTTCGTTACAACCTGTCACCGACAGAAACATTCAAGATAAGTTCACTATGGGGTATCCATTACTTTCCCGAATCCTCCACCCCCCGCCTTTTTTATGGGGGAGGAGGCGGGAGGATGAGAGAGCAGGCTCTGCGACCGCCGTGGGAGGGCTGAGGCAAAATTCGTGAAGCCGCCTGCAAAATTCGGTGGGTTTTTATGTGCGCCAGCACTCATAACTTAAATTTATGCAACGGAGATCACACAAACGGGGGGCGGGGCGTAGGGGTTGGGAGGATGGAAAGAGGATGTCAAATAAGGAGACTGAGACACGTTGAACCACTGAAGTCATACCATGAGACATCACCAAAAAGGATGGCAGCTATGAATATCAAGACTGGCGCACGCGTTTTCGCATTGTCCGCCCTCGCAGCAATGATGATTTCCGCACCGGCGCTCGCCAAAATTGAAGAAGGCAAACTGGTTATCTGGATTAACGGCGACAAAGGCTATAACGGCCTGGCCGAAGTGGGCAAAAAATTCGAGAAAGACACCGGCATCAAAGTTACCGTAGAACACCCGGACAAACTGGAAGAGAAATTCCCGCAGGTTGCGGCAACCGGCGACGGCCCGGACATCATCTTCTGGGCGCATGACCGTTTCGGTGGTTACGCGCAGTCTGGCCTGCTGGCTGAAGTCACCCCGGACAAAGCTTTCCAGGACAAACTGTTCCCGTTCACCTGGGACGCTGTTCGCTATAACGGCAAGCTGATCGCTTATCCTGTCGCGGTTGAAGCCCTGTCTCTGATTTATAACAAAGACCTGGTCCCTAACCCGCCGAAAACCTGGGAAGAGATCCCGAAACTGGATAAAGAGCTGAAGGCGAAAGGTAAATCTGCCCTGATGTTCAACCTGCAAGAGCCGTACTTCACCTGGCCGCTGATTGCTGCCGACGGCGGTTACGCGTTCAAGTTTGAAAACGGCAAATACGACGTAAAAGACGTGGGCGTCGACAGCGCAGGTGCGAAAGCGGGCCTGACCTTCCTGGTTGACCTGATCAAGAACAAACACATGAACGCGGATACCGATTACTCCATCGCGGAAGCGGCGTTCAACAAAGGCGAAACCGCGATGACCATCAACGGTCCGTGGGCCTGGACCAACATCGACAAGAGCAAAATCAACTACGGCGTGACGCTGCTGCCAACCTTCAAAGGCAAGCCGTCTAAACCGTTCGTTGGCGTGCTGAGCGCGGGTATCAACGCCGCCAGCCCGAACAAAGAGCTGGCGAAAGAGTTCCTGGAAAACTACCTGCTGACCGATCAGGGTCTGGATGAAGTGAACAAGGACAAACCGCTGGGCGCCGTTGCGCTGAAATCCTTCCAGGATCAGCTGGCGAAAGACCCACGTATCGCGGCTACCATGGATAACGCCCAGAAAGGCGAAATCATGCCGAACATCCCACAGATGGCTGCGTTCTGGTACGCCACCCGTACCGCGGTCATCAACGCTGCAAGCGGTCGCCAGACCGTTGATGCCGCGCTGAAAGATGCTCAGGGTCGTATTACTAAGTAATGACGTAGTCCCCTCTCCCTTTGGGAGAGGGTTAGGGTGAGGGTCGTCGCTATTCGCACGCCCTCACCCCGGCCCTCTCCCCCAGGAGAGGGAGAAAAGATCAAACGTTGTAGAGGAAAAACCCCATGGATGTCATTAAAAAGAAACGCTGGTGGCAAAGCGACGCGCTGAAGTGGTCAGCGATAGGTCTGCTGTGTCTGCTGGTGGGTTACCTTGTTGTTTTAATGTACGTACAAGGGGAATATCTGTTCGCCATCATGACGCTGATTTTAAGCTCTGCTGGCCTGTATATTTTCGCCAACCGTAAAGCCTATGCCTGGCGCTATGTCTACCCGGGCGTGGCCGGGATGGGGCTGTTTGTCCTGTTCCCGCTGATTTGTACCATCGCCATTGCGTTTACCAACTACAGCAGCACCAACCAGCTTGCGCAGGAACGCGCCCAGCAGGTCCTGCTGGATCGCTCATATCAGGCAGGTAAGACCTTTAACTTCGGCCTCTATCCTGCGGGGAACGAGTGGAAGTTAGCGCTTACTGACGAAGCAAGCGGCAAATACTACGTTTCCGACGCGTTCAAATTTGGCGGCGAGCAGAAGCTGGCCTTAAAAGAGGCCGAGGCCCTGCCGGAAGGTGAACGTGCCAACCTGCGCGTCATTACCCAGAACCGCCAGGCGCTGACCCAGCTCACCGCCGTGCTGCCAGATGAAAGCAAAGTGACCATGAGCTCGCTGCGCCAGTTCTCAGGCACCCAACCGCTCTATACCCTGGCGGATGACGGCACGCTGACCAACAACCAGAGCGGCGTGAAGTACCGTCCGAATAACGACATTGGTTTCTATCAGTCCATTACTGCCGACGGCAAATGGGGTGATGACAAGCTCAGCCCGGGCTACACAGTCACCATCGGCTGGGACAACTTTACCCGCGTATTTACCGACGAAGGCATTCAGAAACCCTTCTTTGCCATCTTTGTATGGACAGTGGTCTTCTCGGTGCTGACGGTGATACTGACCGTTGCCGTGGGCATGGTTCTGGCCTGTCTGGTCCAGTGGGAATCCCTGAAGGGCAAAGCGATCTACCGCGTGCTGCTGATTCTGCCGTATGCCGTGCCGTCGTTTATCTCGATTCTGATTTTCAAAGGGCTGTTTAACCAGAGCTTCGGTGAAATCAACATGATGCTGAGCGCGCTGTTTGGCATCAAACCGGCCTGGTTCAGCGACCCGACCACCGCCCGCTCGATGATCATCATCGTGAACACCTGGCTGGGCTATCCGTACATGATGATCCTGTGCATGGGGCTGCTGAAGGCCATCCCGGATGACCTGTACGAAGCTTCGGCGATGGACGGCGCGGGCCCGTTCCAGAACTTCTTTAAGATTACGCTGCCGCTGCTCATCAAGCCGCTCACCCCGCTGATGATTGCCAGCTTCGCCTTTAACTTTAACAACTTCGTGCTGATTCAGCTGTTGACCAACGGCGGCCCGGACCGCCTCGGCACTACGACGCCGGCAGGCTATACCGACCTGCTCGTGAGCTACACCTACCGTATCGCCTTCGAAGGCGGCGGCGGCCAGGACTTCGGTCTGGCGGCAGCGATTGCCACCCTGATCTTCCTGCTGGTAGGCGCACTGGCGATTGTGAACCTGAAAGCCACACGTATGAAATTCGACTAAGGAGGGCATCGATCATGGCAATGGTACAACCCAAATCTCAGAAACTGCGCCTCCTGGCGACGCACTTAGGCCTGCTGATTTTCATCGCGGCGATCATGTTCCCGCTGCTGATGGTTATCGCCATCTCCCTGCGTTCGGGTAACTTCGCGACAGGAAGCCTGATCCCGGACGAAATCTCCTGGGAGCACTGGAAGCTCGCGCTGGGCTTTAGCGTGGAACACGCGGATGGCCGCGTCACGCCGCCGCCGTTCCCGGTGCTGCTGTGGCTGTGGAACTCGGTGAAAATCGCAGGTATTACCGCCATTGGTATCGTGGCGCTGTCCACCACCTGCGCCTACGCCTTTGCCCGTATGCGTTTCCCGGGCAAAGCGACGCTGCTGAAAGGGATGCTGATTTTCCAGATGTTCCCGGCGGTGCTGTCGCTGGTGGCGCTGTATGCCCTGTTTGACCGCCTGGGCCAGTACGTCCCGTTTATCGGCCTGAACACCCACGGCGGCGTGATCTTCGCCTACCTTGGCGGTATCGCACTGCATGTGTGGACCATTAAAGGCTATTTCGAAACTATCGACGGCTCGCTGGAAGAAGCCGCCGCGCTGGATGGGGCTACCCCGTGGCAGGCGTTCCGCCTGGTGCTGCTGCCGCTGTCGGTGCCGATTCTGGCGGTGGTGTTTATCCTGTCGTTTATCGCTGCGATCACCGAAGTACCGGTTGCCTCACTGTTACTGCGTGATGTGAACAGCTACACCCTGGCCGTGGGTATGCAGCAATACCTCAACCCGCAAAACTACCTGTGGGGCGACTTTGCCGCGGCGGCCGTACTTTCCGCCATCCCGATTACCGTGGTGTTCCTGCTGGCGCAGCGCTGGCTGGTGAACGGCCTGACGGCGGGCGGTGTGAAAGGTTAAGTTTCATTTTGTTATGCCACTGCAACCCTCAACTTTAGACGTATTGTATTGACCCAACTTGTGACTGTTGTTAGGCGCTCTTCGGAGCGCCATTTTTTTATTCCCGTTTCAGCCGCTTCGAATTGCACAGCCAGAGGGTGATCACCAGCAGCAGGATCGCCGCCGAGTAGATCAGCACGTCGAGCGGGGATTTATGATCGACGATGATCAGCCGCACAATGGCGGTGATCCCAATGTAGACAAAATAACGTAGTGGGAAGTGAAAGCCGGACTGAAAATACTTCACAATCAGGGCGATAAATTCAAAGTAGAGAAAGTAGACCACCAGGCCTTCCACCAGCGCATATTTGCTGGTTTGTTCAGGGGCAAACAGCACATCCGCCAGATGCACCGTCTCTTTACCCAAAAAGACGACCAGTATCAGGCCAAGGCTCAACAGACCGAGGTTCAGCACGGTCTGGAGGATAGTTGAGATAAACTCAACGCGCGGGCGAGTCAGGGATGTCATACAGCACCTCATTCTCCAGGGCGAGGTTTCTGTATAACGCAAAAATGTGACGGAGATCTATATTTTTTGTTTATGTTTAGCGCACCGGAGAGGATTCCCCTCACCCCGGCCCTCTCCCCAAAGGGGCGAGGGGGAAAAGACAGCACCGAGCGATCCCCTCTCCCCTTTGGGGAGAGGGTTAGGGTGAGGGGCATCAGCGGAAGTTAATGTTCTTATCGCTGGTCATGTCGTACAGCTGGAACTTACGTCCAAGCTGCTGGCCGCCGTCGCGCGTCAGCGGCGTCCAGCCAACCGCTGCACGGCTGCGGGTTGGGCCTGACGAGAACAGATCCAGCGGAATCGACACATAGACTCCCTTGGTGAAGTCCCCTTCCCCGTATTCGTCCGGCGAGACGTTGGTAATGGTGGCGTAGCCGCCCACCACGACGCCGCTATCGAAGTGTTTGGAGATGTCCAGCGTACCGCCCTTATCGCCCGCCAGATACTGGCCTACGCTGGCTTTCACCAGCACGTCAGGCGCGAACGACGGCGTCCAGTAGGCGGTCAGGTGACCGGTTTTGACGCTGTAGTCGGTGAACTTCATCATGTCCTGCGCGCTGCGCCAGTCACGCTGTTTAACATAGTTAGCATCAATCCCGAACGCCCAGTTGCTGTCGACAGGACGATAAAGCACTTCCGCCCCCGCGCCGCCGTACATGGTTTCCAGATACCCGCCGTACACCTGGCCGTAGAAGCCGTTGCCGAAGTACTGGAAGTAGTTGGCCTGCAGGTTGTTCACGTAAGCATCGTTCTGCACGTACTCACGCACGCGGGTACGCACGCGCGGCAGCGACGAGTCTTTTGGCGGGTTGGTGTAGTTGAACTTGTCGTAGTTGTTGGCGATGTTGCCGAACAGGCTGCCGGTGGTCAGCAGATGGTCGGTCAGCCACAGATCCGCCGTCGCCATGACGCCCAGCTGATACATGTAGAAGTTTTCCGGCCCACCGACGGACTGGTTCAGCACCGGATCGATATGGAAATCGAAGCGCGACTTGTCGATATACCAGCCCTGCTCTGTGGTTTCTGGGACGATCGGCTCAACGCGTTTTTGCACCAGCTCGGTTTCATGTCCCAGCGGCTCGCCTTCGAGGTGGCGCTTAAGGCTGGCAACATCCGTTTCCGTCGTCACCTGCGGCAGGTTGAGACGGTTCTCCGTCACGCGGATCGTGCGGATCCCCTCTGGCAGATCGTTCATGATGATCCGGTTGGCGCGCTCGATCCCTTCCCGCGAGTCGCGGTATTTCACCTGCTCGCCGGTGACGTAAAGCGTATCGCCTTTCACCTGAATTTTCGGATCCGCCAGGCCAGCATTGTATTTCAGCAGCGTCAGCTGGTTTGCCACCACGGAGTGCTGCAGAATCGCATCCTGCGGTTCCGGCTGGTATGCAGGCCGCGCGTTGTCATTGTAGTGCGGCCGCATGTCGTTAAAGTTGGTGCGCAGCGTGAAGCCGAACATCACCGTATTGCCGCGCTCGTAGCTGAGGTTAACGTCGGCCCAGTCGGTGACGCGATAAATTGCGCCGACGTTAAACTTGCTCTTCTGCTCAATCTTCCCGGCGAAGTCCTGCGAGTAATCATTCCCCTCGTACTCCAGCTTCAGGCGTAACGGCTGCCATGGGGTTTGATACTCCACACCGCCAAACAGCGATGCCGGACCGTGGAACATCTGATCCCCGTTGATGGAGCCCGCTTTCTTATAGCTGTTATCGCGGTAGCAGTATTTATCGCTGTAGGAGCAAAACGGGTTTTTCACGTTTCCGCTGGTGCCGAGATAGCCCCATCCCAGGCCAAGCGAGAAGTCGAACGGCCCCCAGGCCTTGCTGGCCACGATGTATTCCGCATCAAACAGGCCGGTACCGCCGATATCTTTGGCGCCCACGGAGACCTGCGGCATCCAGTAGCTCTCTTCCCACAGGCGCAGCTTGACGTCGAAGGCTTTATCTTTGTAGGTCTGATCGCCTGAGAACGCCTCGACGCTGCTGTATTGTTTCGTCCGCACGTCGGTATAGCGCAGCGTGGTTTCAAGCCACGGGAACAGCTGCACTGACCCCGAGTAGTAGCGATACTGGTCGTTATCACGGTAGTTAAGGCTAATTTCCCCTTCGCGCGCCATACGCGCGGTGGGCGTTTGCAGTAAACCGACGCCGCCGAAGTCTGACTGAGACGGGCCAATGGGTGCCGGATACGTTTCTGCATGGCAGGCGGCATTCACGCAGAGCGCCAGCATGCTGTAGAGATAGGTTCTTTTCATTATTCCGGTATCCGCTGAATCAGGGAGTGAAGGATATCGGCGTTAAGCCCGTCATACGCCTTCGTCCAGAAATGGTCGGCAAAACCGACAAAAATAATGCTGCCCGGCATGGGTTCGATATGACGTTTATTCCAGTAAGCAACGGGGGCTTTTTGCGTGTGGCCGTCGGGGTAAATCACCCAGGCGTAGCTGTTATCCGCGCCGCTCAGCCGACTCTGCTCGTCGAGATAACTCGCCACGTCACGACCGGGGGTAAAGGGCTTGTTACCCGGGCTGCTGATAAGCCCCATCACGGTCACCGTCGTCGGCTTCGCCGGAAGCCAGAGCGTGTAGTCCCCTTCCAGCGCCGGGTTGCCGTTTTCCGTGACGCGCACGTCATCCGGGTCAAGATTGACGTTCTGTCGGCCCGTCACCTTCAGCGCCTGCAGCTGCTGGCGAACGCTATTAATGGCCGCCGCGTCGTCGCCGTCTTCCTGTTCCGCGAGTCCCGTTAGTCTGGCAAGAAGCGCCTTGTGCTGCTGTTCCGCTTCAACGGTCTTCTGCCGTTCAGCGATGACCGCGCCTGGCCACCAGCTGTTGGCAAGCCTTGGCTGTCCGACGAGATCGAGCAGATGTTCGGCGTGGGTTAAGGTTTTGGGTTTTTCACTGTCCGGCGTGTAGACCTTCACAGTCCCGGCGGACCATGCCAGCGGCGCGGCAAAACTGGCGATAAGCGCAGCGTGGATGAGCATTTTCATGATTTCGCCGCCTTGATCAGGGTGGTTTTGACCGGAAAGAATCCGGCACCAAGATACTGTAATGACTGGCGGATCTGCCCTTCCTCGTCAATCCAGAAGCGGTTGTGCCAGGTGGCCCGATCGGTAGTGACCTCTTCATCCAGCACGCGAACCTGCGTTTCGTCGCTGCCGACCTTCACGCTGTCCGTGCCGTCCCAGCGGAAGGTCGAGCGTGCCGTGGCGTAACGCACCTGCTTGTGTTCAGTCCAGCCCATCGTGCGCGTCCAGCCTGCGCCGTCGACGATCTGGTTCGGCTTGATCAGCGGGTCGTCGGCGAGATTATTCACCTCCAGCAGATTGTCGCCGCCCAGCAGGGTTTTCACGATACGGCCATGCTGCGTCACGATGGTGGCCTGATCCTGCGTCACCCATTTCTGCTGCCCGTTTTCATCGAAAGCGAGCACCACAAAAAGCTGCGGGCCATCGTTAAGCTGCATGTACTGACTGGCATAAGGCATGTTCTGAAGTTCGTCATCGGTCAGATGCACGCCCGGCGTGCCGAACATGCTTTCCCACAGTGAATTACCCAGCCCTTTAGTGGTGGCCGAGCACGCCTGCAGCAGCAGGCAAATCAGAATGATTGCAGGTCGCTTCACGACTCTTCTCCGAAGGGGCGAAATAACCACACCGAAGTGTGGTTATGATTAAAACACCCGCTATTACTGGGTGCTGGTTGTCGTGGTGGTCGTGGTTCCGGTGTTGGAGCCATCACCGCCACCGGTTGCCGCCAGCGCGACACCCACGGCTGAACTTACGGTGCTGGCGCTGGCTGCGGTAGAACTTCCCGCAGACGCAGACGTCGCAGCCGACCCCGCCGCTTCCCCGACCTGAACCGGAGCTGCATAAACAGATGTCGCCGCAAGCGCAGATATGGCAAAAATGCCATACAGTACTTTCTTCATAACAATTTCCCTTCAATGAATGAATGGAGATTTGCCCGAAAAGAATTTCAGGCGGAATCGAGTATACACAACTCATGCCGTGGGTTTGCCGTAAGGGGAAATAGGGAGCGGGTTTTCGGAATAATGGTTAAAATGGAAATGAAGGACAAATCCAAAAAATACAAAAGAAATACAAAACAAATACTTATAATATATTTACATTATCTGATTTCTGCGTATTTTCTTAAAATAAACCGCAGCAATTAACGGGTTAAGCGTCTTTTTCGGATTAAACTCAGATCCAGAATTTGAGTTAACTAACAGACATCAGGAATTATCCGATAAAAAAATGCCGGCATTAAGCCGGCACGTTTTCATGTCGTTTTAATTACGCACGCCATGCTTTATAACGGTTGATCAAACCATTTGTCGAGCTGTCATGGCTGGTAATCGCTTTATCGTCACCCAGCTCTGGCAGAATACGGTTTGCCAGCTGTTTGCCCAGCTCAACGCCCCACTGGTCAAAGGTGAAGATGTTCAGGATCGCGCCCTGCGTGAAGATTTTGTGCTCGTACAGGGCAATCAGCGCGCCCAGGCTGAACGGCGTGATTTCGCGCAGCAGGATGGAGTTGGTTGGACGGTTGCCTTCAAACACTTTGAACGGTACCACGTGTTCCAGCGTAGCAGGATCTTTACCCTGGTCACGGTATTCCTGCTCAACCACCTCGCGGGATTTACCGAACGCCAGCGCTTCGGTCTGGGCGAAGAAGTTGGACAGCAGCTTCGGATGGTGGTCGGACAGCGGGTTATGGGTGATAGCCGGAGCGATGAAATCGCACGGTACCATTTTGGTGCCCTGGTGAATGAGCTGGTAGAAAGCATGCTGACCGTTAGTGCCCGGCTCGCCCCAGATAATTGGACCAGTCTGGTAGTCCGCCGCGTTGCCGTTACGGTCAACGTATTTACCGTTGGATTCCATGTTGCCCTGCTGGAAGTACGCCGCAAAGCGGTGCATGTACTGGTCGTACGGCAGGATCGCTTCGGTTTCAGCGCCGAAGAAGTTGTTGTACCAGATCCCGATCAGCGCCAGCAGTACCGGCAGGTTTTTCTCAGGCGCGGTGGTGGAGAAGTGTTTGTCCATCGCGTGCGCGCCGGAGAGCAGCTCAACGAAGTTGTCGAAGCCCACGGACAGGATGATGGACAGGCCAATCGCAGACCACAGGGAGTAGCGGCCGCCAACCCAGTCCCAGAACTCGAACATGTTCGCGGTGTCGATACCGAACTCGCTGACGGCTTTACCGTTGGTAGAAAGCGCCGCGAAGTGTTTCGCCACGTGCTTGTTGTCGCCAGCGGTTTTCAGGAACCAGTCGCGCGCGCTGTGGGCGTTGGTCATGGTTTCCTGAGTGGTAAAGGTTTTAGACGCAACCAGGAACAGGGTGGTTTCCGGGTTCACGTTCTTCAGCACTTCGGCGATGTGGGTACCATCGACGTTAGACACAAAGTGCATGTTGAGGTGGTTTTTATACGGACGCAGCGCTTCGGTCACCATGAACGGGCCGAGGTCAGAACCGCCGATACCGATGTTAACCACGTCGGTGATCGGTTTGCCGGTGTAGCCTTTCCAGCTACCGGAGATAATCGCTTCGGAGAACGCTTTCATCTTTTCCAGCACCGCGTTCACTTCCGGCATGACGTCTTTGCCGTCAACGATGATTGGCGTATTGCTACGGTTACGCAGGGCCACGTGCAGCACGGCACGATCTTCGGTGCGGTTGATCTTCTCGCCGGAGAACATGGATTTGATGGCGTCTGCAAGCTCAGTCTCTTTCGCCAGATCCTGCAGTTTTGCCAGCGTCTCTTCGGTAATGCGGTTTTTAGAAAAATCCACCAGCATCAGGTCGTCGAAGGTCGCGGAGAACTTGTTGAAACGATCGGCATCTTTCGCGAAAAGATCCGCGATGGTGACGTCTTTCATTTCATCATAATGTTTCTGGAGTGCCTGCCAGGCAGCGGTCTGCGTTGGGTTGATGTTTTTCATTAGCAATACTCTTCTGATTTGAGAATTGTGACTGCGGTCGATTGTAGCGCCTGCAAATAAAAATTGTGATGGTTTTTATGCCATTGCCCTGGCCTGCATCAAACACAGGTGAAAAGACCCGAAAAGTATAGTTGCTGAAGCGCCCTCCCGGAGCGGATAAATGTCGGTCAAAACGCCCTAAAACGGAGCATAAAATCTGGCCCTGTTATAAGTCCTGTTTCTCAGGGGTACCCCCCCATAAAAAATCCGCATAATCCCAGCATTGACAGGACCTCCCCCGCATTTTATTTATAGGGCCGTATTTTGCGCCTGCACCTGTTTTCGTTTCACTCTTGTGCCAAGGTCGCTTATTCATTCCCTGACACGAGGTTGTTATGACGAGTTTTGTGGTCGCCAAATTTGGCGGCACCAGTGTGGCCGATTACGATGCCATGAACCGCAGCGCCGATGTGGTGCTGGCCGATCCGAATACCCGCCTGGTGGTGCTGTCTGCCTCCGCCGGCGTGACGAACCTGCTGGTTTCTCTGTCTGAAGGACTGGAAGCGACAGAACGTTTCGTGAAGCTGGATGCACTGCGCAAAATTCAGTTCGACATTCTTGAACGTCTGCAGAACCCTAACGTCATCCGCGAGGAAGTGGAACGTTTGCTGGAAAATATCACTACCCTGGCAGAAGCGGCTTCTCTGGCAACCTCCACCGCCCTGACCGACGAGCTGGTCAGCCACGGTGAGCTGATGTCCACCCTGCTGTTTGTTGAAATCATGCGCGAGCGTAACGTTCAGGCGCAGTGGTTTGACGTGCGCAAAATCATGCGTACCAGCGACCGCTTTGGCCGCGCCGAGCCGGACGTTGAGGCGCTGGCGGAACTGACCAATCAGCAGCTGGCCCCGCGTCTGGCAGACGGCATCGTGGTCACACAGGGCTTTATCGGCAGCGAAGCGAAGGGCCGCACCACCACGCTTGGCCGTGGCGGCAGCGACTACACCGCAGCGCTACTGGGCGAGGCCCTGCATGCCACGCGCGTGGATATCTGGACTGACGTTCCGGGCATTTACACCACCGACCCGCGCGTCGTTTCCGCGGCGAAACGTATTGATGTGATCGCCTTTGAAGAAGCGGCGGAAATGGCCACCTTCGGCGCGAAAGTGCTTCACCCGGCCACGCTGCTGCCTGCCGTACGCAGCGATATCCCGGTCTTCGTCGGCTCCAGTAAAGATCCAAAAGCGGGCGGGACGCTGGTCTGCAAGAAAACGGAAAACCCACCGCTGTTCCGCGCCCTGGCCCTGCGCCGTCGCCAGACGCTGGTGACGCTCCACAGTCACAATATGCTGCACTCCCGCGGTTTCCTGGCGGAAGTGTTTGGCATTCTGGCACGCCACAACATCTCCGTGGATCTGATCACCACCTCGGAAGTGAGCATTGCGCTAACGCTGGACACCACCGGTTCAACCTCAACGGGTGACACCCTGCTGACGCAGTCGCTGCTGATTGAGCTGTCTGAGCTGTGCCGCGTGGAAGTGGAAGAAGACCTGGCGCTGGTTGCCATCATCGGCAACAAGCTGTCGCGCGCCTGCGGCGTGGGCAAAGAGGTATTTGGCGTGCTCGACCCGTTCAACATCCGCATGATTTGCTACGGTGCGTCCAGCTATAACCTCTGCTTCCTGGTGCCAGCCGATCAGGCCGAGCAGGTCGTGCAGAAACTTCATCAGAATTTGTTTGAATAAGCGCAAGAGTGGCCCGGGCGTTTTCACTACCGGGCCATTCTTTAGCTTTTCATTACTGTTCTCATCAGCAGCGAATCCAGATCTTTTAAATTTCCTTCTCTGCTGTCGGGTAGTACCGGCGGCACTTCTCCTCTCACCAGCTCACTTTGCAAAAAAGCGTGGAGTAAGGGCCGTTTAGGATCATATTCCGCTTCACCTACGCGCTGTTTTATTTCCAGCAATGCATCGATTTCCGCACGTAACGGCGCACACAGTTCGCTCCCGGCAAGCAGTTCGGCAAAACGCATCGGTGGAACGCCTTTCCCCGCTTCTACCCACCGCGCCGCCAGCAAAGGTCGCAGAACATAAAAGTACTTTTTCAGCCGAACCGTTTCCCCCTGTAAATATCCACGGAAGTTTTTTCGGGCCATTGAGTAATAATGCCAGCGGGCGCGCAATGGCGAAAACCACGCAGGTATCAGCGCACGCAACTCGGCCACTACCGTCTCATCCTCCTGATAAACAACAGGGGAATCCAGCCACTCGATAAGCGTCGGGTTTGCCCCCTTCAGCAGGCCCAGTGCCTTGCGCCATTCCCAGCCACAAACGTCCAGTTCATCATCTATCGGCAGCTCGATCACATCCCGCTGGGATTCGACGCGCAGATACCATTCTGGGTGGTGAACGTACAAAAACCGCACATCATAATCGCTATCCGGTGAGGCAAATCCCCATCCCCGGCTGCCCGATTCACAGGCGTAGAGCACGCGCACGTTATAGCGCTGCTCTATATCGCGAAGTTGCGCGCAGACACGTGCGCGCATCGCGCTATCAACATCGTTGTTGCTCATTTTTTTATCCTTTTACACACACTACCTGACGCAGGGTGTGAACGATCTCCACCAGCGACGATTGCGCGGCCATCACGGCGTCAATGTCTTTATAGGCCATCGGCGTTTCATCGATCACCTCATTGTCTTTGCGACACTCTACGTGAGAGGTCGCCTGAATATGGTCGCTAAGGGTATAGCGTTTTTTTGCCGCCGTTCGGCTCATCACTCGCCCGGCGCCGTGGCTGCAGGAACAGAAGCTTTGCTCGTTGCCGAGGCCACGCACGATGAAGCTCTTTGCGCCCATTGAGCCCGGAATAATCCCCATCTGCCCTTTCTGCGCCGACACCGCACCTTTGCGCGTGATCAGTACCTCTTCCCCAAAGTGATGCTCTTTCTGCACATAGTTGTGATGGCAGTTAACCGCCTCCTGCTGCGTAATAAAGGGCTTTGTCACTTCGCGAGAGAGCGCCGCCAGCACGCGCGACATCATCACTTCCCGATTGTGGCGGGCAAAATCCTGCGCCCACTCCACCGCCTCAATGTAGTCCTCATAGTGACGACTCCCCTCCTGAAAATAGGCCAGATTTTTATCCGGCAGATGTCCCAGGTGATGCTGCATATCCTGCTGTGCCAGGGCGATAAACACATTACCGATGGCGTTTCCTACGCCGCGCGAGCCGCTGTGCAACATCACCCAGACGCGCTGCTGCTCATCGAGGCAAATTTCAATAAAGTGGTTTCCGGTACCCAGCGTGCCCAGATGCTGGTAGTTGTTGGTTTTCCGCAACTGCGGGTATTTATCCGTGAGTTGTTTAAAACGTGGGGCCAACACCAACCAGCGATCGTCCACTTCTTTCGGTGGCGTTTCCCACGCGCCTTTATCCCGTCGAGAACGCGTATTGGTTCTCCCATGCGGTACTGCCTGTTCAATGGCGCTACGTAAACCGCTGAGATTATCCGGCAAATCACCGGCCACCAGCGACGTGCGAACGGCAATCATCCCGCAGCCAATATCCACGCCAACCGCCGCAGGAATAATTGCCCCTTTGGTCGGAATCACGCTGCCGATGGTTGAGCCTTTACCGAGATGAACGTCGGGCATCACCGCAAGGTGTTTGAAAATAAACGGCATCTTTGCAGTATTCAGTAACTGCGCCTGTGCCTCTGGCTCCACGGGAACGCCGTGAGTCCACATTTTGATCGGGGCGCCGTTTGACGCCGTCAGTAATTCAAAATCATTCTGTTGCATTGCGTTATCCTTTCAGGTTAACAAGGCCGTGTAATACCTGGTCCAGGCCACCAAATACTGAAATTTTGTCGATACGCTCCGCGACCCTTTCCAGGGTTTCCAGCTCTTTTAAACGCAGCGCCACCGGGTTGTTCTCCATCACCTTTGCGGTGTTTAACAGCGATCGTGTCGCCGCCGTTTCTTCACGTCGGCGAATAACATTCGCCTGGGCCGATTTTTCGGCCTCTACCAGACGGGATAAAATTGTTTTCATATCACCAGGTAAAACAATATCTTTTACCCCAAGCGACGCAATTTCCATTCCAAAGGATGACAGGCGGCCTTGCACCTGTTTGCTGACCACCTCATCAATGATCTGCTTATCTTCCAGTAACTCATCGAGCGTGCGGGTGCCGACCGCCTCACGCAGTGCGAACTGGAGTTCGCGGTACAAATGTTCCAGCGGTTTCGTAAGCTGTCCGCAGGCCTGCAGCACGTCGCTGTAGCGCCAGTTAGCCGCCAGGTTCAGGCGCAGGTTAACTTTGTCCTTCGTCAGGATCTCCTGCCCGCTCACTTCCACCACCTGAAGGCGCGTATCCACTACCTCTGCCTCAACCAGATGGTTAATTTTCCAGTAAGCCGTCAGTCCCGGCGGTAACAGTGCCTGAATTTCTCCGTCGATTTTCACCACCCCGACGTGCCAGGCAGGTACCTGTACGACCAGCATCGCGTCGCGCCCCTTTAGCGCGCCATTACGACGCGGTTGCAGAGCAGCATTCATCACGTCCACTGGCACCCGCACGTCGCGGGTATCGATTCTTTGCAGGGTCAACGCCGCATCCTGCTGCCAGTACAGACGACGAGTCGAAGGCGGCACAATTTCCTGCAATACGCCGTTGTTCGATAACACCCCGATTTCATCTGCAGTAAGGTCAACCGCCAGGCAGTAACGTACCACCCAGTCAGGCTGAAAGCGGCGCAGATAATCCGCCAGCGCACCCGGCACCTCGCTGCCATCCTGGCTCACCACCAGCACGTCGTCAGTATTGAACCAACCCAGACGGTGTTCACCCGCCTCCAGTACCCGGTAATAATCGCCAGCTTTTGCTACCAGTCCTAACTGACCTTTTTTTATCGTGATTTTTTTAGCCATTTTATATTCCTTAAAGTCAGGCGCGGGTGCAGGCACGAAATCACAGGGGAATGCCTTTTCGCCTGCGATCCGGCGCCATTACCGGCGACCTTCATTGGGATTGCTGACTGCGCAATACCCGTTTTTACTTTGATGTTTACAACCAGTTTTCATTGGGAGAATGAATCGGGAATCGAACCCTTCTATCTGTCATTGGTTGACGGAACGCCCCCGGAAAACAGCCTTGCCGTTCCTGGTGCGCCGACGGGGCCTTAACCCCCAGTGTGCTCAACGTCGTGACGTTATCTGTATTGCCAGAAGCGTGCCAAAAACAAAAATCGCTGTTTTATTTTTTATTTTATTGATAATTAATGATTTTTATTTATCGCGCTTTTCATGCATTGCCGTTCGGCTCAACATTTCTTATCCTGCTATATCGACAATTATCTTTCTGGATAAACATGAAGAAGCGGAAGGTGGTGATCGGGGTGCTTGGCACCGTGATGGATAAACGGGGAAAGCGGGCTAATCGCTTTCGCAAATGGCGACCGACCGTCGGGCTGTGCCAACAGCCGGATTTCCCGGTCGACAGGCTGGAGCTGCTACATCAACCGCGAGATCTCGGCATGGCTCAGCAACTGGCGGAAGATATTGTGCTGGTTTCCCCCCACACCGAGGTGCGTCCCAGCACGGTAATCATTGAAGACCCGTGGGATTTCGAAGAGGTTTATGCCGCGTTTCTCGATTTCGCCACCCAGTACACTTTTGATACCGATCGCGAAGAGTATTTCGTCCACATCACCACCGGCACGCATGTGGCGCAGATCTGCTGGTTCCTGCTGACGGAAGCCCGCTATCTTCCCGCCAGCCTTTTGCAGACTGGCCCTGCCAGAAAAGAAGCCTCTGCTGAGGAGACTGCAGCCGGAACTTACTCAATTATCGACCTGGATTTAAGCCGCTACACGACCCTTACCAACCGTTTTCAGCGCGAGCAGCAGCAGTCAATCTCATTTCTGAAAGCGGGTATTGAGACGCGAAATGCCACCTTTAACAGTCTGATCGACAAGATTGAACGCGTGGCGCTACGTTCAACAGCCCCGATCCTGCTGACCGGCCCCACCGGCGCGGGCAAGTCGTTCCTCGCGAACCGCATTTATCAGCTTAAGCAGTCACGCCATCAGGTTTCCGGCAAACTGGTTTCCGTCAACTGCGCGACCCTGCGCGGTGATAACGCCATGTCCACGCTGTTCGGCCATGTGAAAGGGGCCTTTACCGGCGCACTGTCGGCGCGCAGCGGCCTGCTGCGTGAAGCCGATGGCGGTGTCCTTTTCCTCGACGAGATTGCCGAACTAGGCCTGGATGAACAGGCGATGCTGCTCAAAGCCATTGAAGAGAAAACTTTTTTCCCGTTTGGCTCCGATAAAGAAGTTCACAGCGATTTTCAACTTATCGCCGGAACCCACCGTGATATGCGCCAGTGGGTGGCAGAAGGACGTTTTCGTGAAGATCTCTATGCCCGTATTAATATGTGGAGCTTTGCATTACCCGGCCTTGCCCAACGGAAAGAAGACATCACGCCGAATGTTGACTACGAACTTCAACGTTTCTCTCGCGCAAGCCAGACGCAAATCCGCTTCGATAAAGAGGCACGCGAAGGCTATCTGGCCTTTGCCTGTTCCAGCAGAGCGCTGTGGCGGGGCAACTTTCGCGAACTGAGCGCCAGCGTCGCACGCATGGCGACGCTGGCGGAACGAGGGCGTATTACTCAGGATCTGGTGCTGGAGGAGATCTCACGTCTTCAGACCGACTGGCAAACTGACGTGACGCAGCCTGCAACTGACATGGAGATTGACCTCTTTGACCAGCGGCAACTGGAAACGGTGCTGGAGGTATGTCGCCGCAGCGCATCGTTGTCTGAAGCCGGACGTGAGCTGTTTGCCGTTTCACGGCTCAAAAAAGCCAATCCTAACGACGCCGACCGACTGCGCAAATATCTGGCTCGCTTTAGTCTGAGCTGGGAAAGCATCCGGTCATAATTCATTTGAATATTACTTCCTTACGCGATAAACAATAACTATAGCCGGGCTCGATCCCGGCTTTTTATAACAAACACACGCAACATTCATCGCAAGGAAATCATTATGTTATCCGCTATTACGCGGCTGTTCCCGTTATGGGCGCTGCTGCTCTCCCTACTCGCGTATTACACTCCCACCACGTTCACCGGTATTGGTCCGTGGGTCACCACGCTGCTGATGCTGATCATGTTCGGTATGGGTGTGCATCTGAAAGTAGACGATTTTAAGCGCGTGCTGTCTCGCCCTGCGCCCGTCGCGGCAGGAATATTCCTCCACTACCTGGTGATGCCGCTTGCAGCGTGGCTGCTGGCGATGGTCTTTAAGATGCCGCCCGACCTCTCCGCCGGAATGGTGCTGGTGGGCAGCGTGGCCAGCGGCACGGCGTCCAACGTCATGATCTATCTGGCGAAAGGCGACGTGGCGCTCTCCGTCACTATCTCGTCCGTCTCCACGCTGGTGGGCGTGATTGCCACGCCGCTGTTAACCCGCCTGTACGTGGATGCGCATATTCAGGTGGACGTGATGGGGATGCTGCTGAGCATTCTGCAAATCGTGGTGATCCCGATTGCGCTTGGGCTGGTCATTCACCACCTGTTCCCTCGCGTGGTGAAGGCCGTTGAGCCGTATCTGCCCGCGTTTTCGATGATCTGCATTCTGGCCATCATCAGCGCCGTGGTGGCGGGCTCCGCCTCGCACATTGCTTCCGTAGGCTTTGTGGTGATCGTCGCGGTTGTGCTGCATAACACCATCGGCCTGCTGGGCGGCTACTGGGGCGGGAAACTGTTTGGCTTCGACGAATCGACCTGCCGCACGCTGGCAATCGAGGTAGGGATGCAGAACTCCGGCCTGGCGGCGGCGCTCGGTAAAATCTACTTCTCGCCGCTGGCGGCCCTGCCGGGTGCGCTGTTCTCCGTCTGGCACAATCTCTCCGGCTCTCTGCTGGCGGGCTACTGGTCCGGCAAACCGATTGATGAACAAACGAAAAAAGATGCGGTGAAGCAGGGTTAATTTACGCTGCTTGCTTTACACTGAAGCCTCCACATCAGGAGGCTTCAGCAATGGCTACACCACGTTTGACCCAGAAAGACATGACGGAAGCCGAGCAGCGCGAGCTGAAAACGCTTCTCGACCGCGCTCGTATCGCACATGGCCGCACGCTGACGAACGCCGAAACCAATCAGGTGAAAAAAGAGTACATCGATAAGCTGATGGCGCAACGTGACGCCGCGGCGAAAAAGGCCCGCAAGCTGAAAAAAGAGCAGGCTTATAAACCTGATGCAGAAGCGACCTTTTCCTGGTCCGCCACCACATCAACCCGTGGAAGGCGCTAATCAGCGCCCTTTCTTTTTACGCCCCGGCTGGGTAAAGCGTTTTCCGTTGCCCGGCTTGCCTCGCCCTTTCTCTTCCGCCTGCGGCGCCTTCACGACCGGGCGCTTAATCGCCTGAGCTTTCGGTTTTGCTTTGGCCTTCGGCTTCGCTTCGGACGAGGAGTTCTCGATAAGCTTGAACAGCTCGATCAGCTCGTCGTCCGTTAAGTCGCGCCACTCACCCAGCGGGATGCCGGACAGGCTAACGTTCATGATGCGCGTGCGCTCAAGCTTCGTCACTTCATAACCGAAATACTCGCACATGCGGCGGATCTGGCGGTTTAAGCCCTGCACCAGGGTAATACGGAACGCGAACGGCGCTTCTTTTTTCACCTTACACTTTTTCGTAACGGTACCGAGGATCGGCACACCGGCGCCCATGCCGCGAATAAAGTCGTCCGTGATCGGCTTATTCACCGTCACGATATACTCTTTCTCGTGGTCGTTACCGGCACGCAGAATTTTGTTGACCAGATCGCCGTGGTTGGTGAGGAAAATCAGCCCCTGAGAGTCTTTATCCAGACGGCCGATCGGGAAGATACGGCTGCTGTGGTTCACGAAATCAACGATGTTGTCCCGCTCGCCGTCTTCCGTGGTGCTGACAATCCCAACCGGTTTGTTCAACGCGATAAACACCAGGTCTTCAGCATCACGCGGTTCGATGACCTGACCATTCACTTTAACCACATCGCCAGGGACCACCTGATCGCCGATGGTGGCGCGTTTGCCGTTAAGAAACACGTTACCTTGTTCAATGTAACGGTCAGCCTCGCGACGTGAGCAGATTCCGCTCTCGCTGATGTATTTGTTTAATCGGGTTGATTGAGTTGGCAGCATAGTTTCTCCTGTGAAGGGCGAAATATACCTTACCTTGCGGCTGACAAAAAAGTGTTAGTAACCGTTGATCAAAAAATCGAGTGCATCCCGCAATGAAGCACTGTTTTGCGTAAGATCGGCGACACGCTCGCCTAACTCTTTTGGCGATATGCCTGCCTATTGATCCATCAGAATGACCTCTGAAAGTCACTAAAGGAGCCGTTTTCATCAACCCACTGGTTAATGGCCTCGATAGAAACTTTATTTTCTGCTAACCACTCTGCGCGCTGATGCGCACGAAACTGCTCCTGCAGTGCAGCCATGAGTAGTGCGCATGAGCCCCCCATCGGAATGCGCATGAATTGGCGAAGTGTAGTGTGTAAATGGCGCATGATAAGGTGTCACGCCTCGCAAAAAAGTTTTGCGAGGCGCTTTCAGAGATTAATACTCATCCCGCTCGTCATCTTCATCCGGCTGTTCCATCACGCTGTAGGCCACCGCGCAGAACAACGAGTTGAGACGCTTCATATCCCCCAGCAGCCCCAGATGAAGCGAGCTGGTTTCGATGCTCTGCACGTTCTGCTGGTGAAGACGCTCAACGTGGGCGTGCGAATAGCGGCGGTTCAGGATACGGAAACGATGCTTGTTGCGGCGCAGGCGGCGCGCGCTCGGCACGTCGCTGGAAAAGAAGACCAGCATCGCCAGCTTGAGGTTGCTGACCAGCTGTTCGTGCAGCGCTTCAAGCTCTTTTAAGCCTTCAACGGAGAACGCCCGGCGTGCGGCCAGCGATTTATCGGCTATCTCGCTGCCCATGCGCTCAACAATATCGGAGGCCTGCTCAAGGTTAAGCGACATCTCAATGATTTCCGCCCAGCGGCGGGACTCCTCTTCCGCCAGTTCGTCCTGCGGCATGCGCGCCAGGTAAAGCTTAATGGCGGTATAGAGCACGTTGATATCGTCCGCCAGTCTGCGCAGCTCTTTCTCCTCTCGCGGCTCGCCGTGCATCACCTTTTGCAGGCCTTCGAGCATGGTTTCCATCGCGTCGCCCATGCGCAGCGTCTCGCGCGCGGCATTCGCCAGCGCCAGTGCCGGGGTATCCAGCGCGGACGTATCCAGGTGCTTCGGCTTCAGGCGCGCATCCAGCTCCGGTTCGTCCTGAATGAGACGTTCGCAGAAGCGGGCCATCGGCCCGGCAAAAGGCACCATCGCCAGGCAGCGCACCAGGTTGTAGAACACGTGGAAGTAGATCACCAGCTCCGCCTTCGGCAGCGGGAGGTTGTCCATCAGGTTCGCCAGCGGATGGATAAAGGGCAGGATAATCAGGCTGCCCACCAGCTTAAACAGCAGGCTACCGAGCGCCACGCGGCGGGCGGCAGCGTTGGCCGCGCTGTTATTGAGCATCGCCAGCAGGCCAGAGCCGAGGTTGGCACCTATCACCAGACACAGCGCCACCGGGAAGGAGATCGCCCCGGCGGCAGTAAGCGTGGCCGTCAGCAGCACGGCGGCCAGGCTGGAGTAGCTGACGATGGCAAACACCGCGCCAATCAGCGCGTCGAGCATGATGTCCCCGGTCAGGGAAGCGAAGATGACCTGAACGCCGTTGGCCTCGGTAATAGGGGTGACCGCCTGCACAATCAGCTCCAGCGCCAGCAGAATCAGCCCCAGGCCAATGCCCACGCGTCCAAGCTGGCCGGCGCGCGTCTGTTTGCGGCCGAGGAAGAAGATGACGCCGACAAAAATCAGCAGCGGCGACAGCCAGGAGAGATCGAAGGTCAGGATACGCGCCATCAGCGCGGTCCCCACGTCGGCCCCCAGCACAATGACCAGCGCCGGAGCCAGCGCCACCAGATCCTGCGCCACAAAGGAGGTGACAAGCAGGGTTGTGGCGTTACTGCTCTGCACCAGTGCCGTTACGCCAATACCCGCGCAGAAGGCGAGCGGCTTCTTCTCAACGCTGCTGCTGAGAACGGTACGCAAGCGCGCGCCAAAGACGCGCATCACGCCGGTACGAACGATATGGGTGCCCCATACGAGCAGTGCGACTGCAGAAAGCAGGTGTAACAAGGTCAGCACGAAAGGTTTTCCTCCTTATCGTTATTCGTTTTCCATAGGTTCAGTATAAGGGTTTAAGCGTAAGAAAGAGACAAGGCACCCTTGAGGTGCCCTGTTTGTTGTAAGGAAAAGTGACGTTAGTCTGCGTCGTAGCCTAAATTCGGTGCCAGCCAGCGCTCGACTTCTGATACGCTCATGCCTTTGCGCAGGGCGTAATCTTCAATCTGATCGCGCTGCAGCTGCGCCACGGCAAAGTACTTGCTGTCCGGGTGGCTGAAGTACCAGCCGGAGACGGACGCACCCGGCCACATGGCGAACGACTCGGTGAGCTTCATTCCGGTATGGGCTTCGACGTCCAGCAGTTGCCAGATAGTGCCCTTTTCGGTGTGTTCCGGACAGGCCGGATATCCCGGTGCCGGACGAATACCCTGGTAGTTTTCGCGGATCAGTTCCTCGTTGCTGAGGTTTTCATTCGCCGCGTAGCCCCAGTGCACCTTGCGCACGCGCTCGTGCAGGTACTCGGCGAAGGCTTCCGCCAGGCGATCGGCTATCGCTTTCACCATGATTTTATTGTAATCGTCGTGCTGCGCTTCGTACGCGTCCGCCAGCGCATCTTCTTCCAGACCGCCGGTTACCGCAAAGGCGCCGATATAGTCGGCTTTTCCGCTCAGCTTCGGCGCGACAAAATCGGCCAGGCAGTAGTTGGCAAAGCCCACTTTCTCGGTTTGCTGACGCAGATGGCGGCTGACCGCCAGCACGTGGGTGCGGGTTTCATCGCGATAAATTTCGATGTCGTCTCCCACGCGGTTGGCCGGGAATAGCCCCACCACGCCGCGCGGATTGAGGGTTTTCTCAGCACTCAGCGTGTCGAGCATATCGTTGGCATCTTTAAACAGGCGTTTCGCTTCTTCACCTACGACCTCATCTTCCAGGATGCGCGGATATTTGCCCGCCAGCGACCAGGTCATAAAGAACGGCGTCCAGTCGATGTAGTTGCGCAGCGTTTCTATGCTGGCGCTGACCTCCTGAACGCCCAGTCGATGCGCGACCGGCGGCGTATAGCTCGACCAGTCAAACGCCAGATCGTTATCGCGCGCCGCCTGGAGTGAAACTGGCGGGGTGCGCGGTTTCTTGCGCCCGTGCTGGATGCGAACGGTTTCGTACTCTTTGCGGGTGCGCTCAACAAACTCGTTGCGCTGGGTGTCAGAGAGCAGCGCGGAGACCACGCCTACCGTGCGCGAGGCGTTCTGAACGTAGACCGTCGGCCCGCTGTAGTTCTGCTCGATTTTGACCGCCGTGTGCGCTTTGGAGGTGGTCGCGCCGCCAATCAGCAGAGGAATGGTGAAGCCCTGGCGCTCCATCTCCTTCGCCACGTTAACCATTTCGTCCAGCGACGGGGTGATCAGCCCGGAGAGGCCAATCAGATCGGCGTTCACTTCGCGCGCGGTCTTGAGGATTTTATCCGCCGGGACCATGACGCCAAGGTCGATAATCTCGTAGTTATTGCACTGCAGCACCACACCGACGATATTCTTGCCGATGTCGTGCACGTCGCCCTTGACGGTGGCAATGACCATTTTGCCGTTGCTGGAGCCTTTCTCTTTGCTGGCCTCGATAAACGGCTCCAGGTACGCCACGGCCTGCTTCATCACGCGGGCGGATTTCACCACCTGCGGCAGGAACATTTTGCCCTCACCGAACAGATCGCCTACCACGTTCATGCCGTCCATCAGCGGCCCTTCGATCACCTCGATCGGGCGGGCTGACTGCTGACGCGCCTCTTCGGTATCCTGCTCGATAAACTCGGTGATGCCTTTTACCAGCGAATATTCCAGACGCTTTTTCACGTCCCAGGCGCGCCACTCGGCCTGCTGAACGTTGGCAGATTCATCCGATTTGCTGCCGCGGTATTTTTCCGCCAGGTCCAGCATGCGCTCGGTGGCGTCGTCGCGACGGTTAAGGATCACGTCTTCTACCGCGTCGCGCAGCTCTGCGGGCAGGTCGTCGTAAATCGCCAGCTGGCCGGCGTTGACGATCCCCATGTCCATCCCGTTGCGGATGGCGTAGTAGAGGAACACGGCGTGGATCGCTTCGCGCACCGGGTCGTTACCGCGGAACGAGAACGACACGTTCGACACGCCGCCGGAGATCAGCGCATGCGGCAGCTCGCGCTTAATGTCCTCGCACGCGCCGATAAAGTCCTGGGCGTAGTTATTGTGCTCTTCGATACCGGTCGCCACGGCGAAGATGTTCGGGTCAAAGATGATGTCTTCCGGCGGGAAGCCCACCTCTTCGGTCAGTATTTTGTACGCGCGGCGGCAAATCTCAATTTTACGCGCGCGGGTATCGGCCTGGCCCACTTCGTCAAAGGCCATCACCACCACGGCGGCACCGTAGCGGCGCACCCTCTTCGCGTGATGAATAAAGGTATCAACGCCCTCTTTCATGGAGATGGAGTTGACGATGCCTTTACCCTGAATGCACTTCAGCCCCTTCTCGATCACGTCCCATTTGGAGGAGTCGATCATGATCGGCACGCGGGCGATGTCCGGCTCACCGGCAATCAGGTTGAGGAAACGCACCATCGCCGCTTCGGCGTCGAGCATCCCCTCATCCATGTTGATATCGATAATCTGCGCGCCGCTTTCCACCTGCTGACGGGCAACATCCAGCGCTTCGCTGTACTTCTCCTCTTTGATCAGACGTTTGAACTTGGCGGAACCGGTAACGTTCGTACGCTCGCCCACGTTCACAAACAGGCTGTCTTCGCCGATGGTCAACGGCTCAAGGCCGGAGAGACGACAGGCAACCGGAAGCTCGGGCAGCCTGCGTGGCGGCAGCCCGGCGACGGCGTTGCTCATAGCAGCGATATGTTCAGGCGTGGTGCCGCAGCAGCCGCCGACGATGTTCAGAAATCCAGACTCGGCCCACTCGCGGATTTGCGCCGCCATGGTATCGGCATCAAGATCGTATTCGCCGAAGGCGTTCGGCAGACCGGCGTTCGGGTGCGCGGTGACGTAGCATTCCGCGATGCGCGACAGCTCCTGCACGTACTGGCGCAGTTCATCTGGACCCAGCGCGCAGTTCAGGCCGAAGGAGAGCGCGTCGGCGTGGCGCAGGGAGTTATAAAACGCTTCGGTGGTCTGGCCGGACAGGGTACGGCCGGAGGCATCGGTGATGGTGCCGGAAATCATGATCGGCAGGTCAACGCCCAGCGCCTCGAACTCCTCTTTCACCGCGTAAATCGCGGCCTTGGCGTTGAGGGTGTCGAATACCGTTTCAATCAGGATCAGATCGGAACCGCCTTCCACCAGCGCTTTGGTCGATTCACGGTAGGCAGCAACCAGCTGGTCAAAGGTGATATTACGAAACGCCGGGTCGTTGACGTCCGGTGAAATCGACGCGGTGCGGTTGGTTGGGCCAAGCACCCCGGCAACGTAGCGCGGTTTATCCGGCGTGCGGGCCGTCCACTCGTCGGCGCAGGCGCGCGCCAGCTTCGCGGCTTCAAAGTTGATTTCCGCCGACAGGGATTCCATCTGGTAATCCGCCATGGCGATGGTTGTCGAGTTAAAGGTGTTGGTTTCAACGATATCCGCACCCGCTTCGAAGTAGGCGTTGTGGATATCTTTAATCACGGACGGCTTGCTGAGCACCAGCAGGTCGTTGTTCCCTTTCAGGTCGCAGGGCCAGTCGGCAAAGCGTTCGCCGCGGAAATCATCTTCACTCAGACGATACCCCTGGATCATGGTGCCCATGCCGCCGTCCAGCACCAGAATTCGTTCATTTAACTGCGCACGCAGTTGCTCTACTTTGCTGCTCACACTTGCTCCCGACAACGCTCAACAAGGCCAAAAGGCTGCGTTCCATACTGGCACAATCTCGCAGGGCGGAAAAGTCGCTCAGCGGTAACATGAGACATGTTCACCATCACTCCTCCGATCAGTCAGGATAACGGTTGCAAATTCACCAAATAAAACGAAAATGATTTCCACGATACAGAAAAAGGAGATCGTCATGGTCGCGACCGTTCCCGCTAAACGCGGCAGAAAACCTGCTGCTGCCACCACCGCACAACAGGGCGGACAGGTTCAATCGCTCACGCGCGGTTTGAAGCTGCTGGAGTGGATAGCCGAGTCGCACAGCAGCGTGGCCCTGACGGAGCTTGCCCAGCAGGCTGGCCTGCCGAACTCCACGACGCACCGTCTTCTGACCACCATGCAGCAGCTGGGCTTTGTCCGCCAGGTGGGCGAGCTGGGGCACTGGGCGGTGGGCGCGCATGCATTTATCGTTGGCAGCAGCTTCCTGCAGAGCCGCAACCTGCTGGCGATTGTTCACCCGATTCTGCGCAAGCTGATGGAGGACTCCGGCGAGACCGTAAACCTGGCGGTGCTGGACCAGAGCGACCATCAGGCGATTATCATCGACCAGGTGCAGTGCACGCAGCTGATGCGCATGTCCGCGCCGATTGGCGGCAAGCTGCCGATGCACGCCTCCGGCGCGGGAAAGGCATTTCTCTCGCAGCTGAGCGAAGAGCAGGTGACGGGCCTGCTGCACCGTAAAGGGCTACACGCCTATACCCACGCCACCCTGGTCTCGCCCGTGCATTTAAAAGAAGATCTTGCTCTGACCCGCAAGCGCGGCTATTCGTTTGATGATGAAGAACATGCTCTGGGCCTGCGCTGTATCGCAGCTTGTATTTTTGACGAGCACCGCGAGCCGTTTGCCGCCATCTCCATCTCCGGACCGATTTCGCGCATGACCGATGACCGCGTGACCGAACTGGGTGCGCTGGTGATTAAGGCGGCGAAAGAGGTGACGCTGGCGTACGGTGGGATTCGTTAAGCATGCATTGTCGGGTGGCGGCTTCGCCATACCCGGCCTACATGATGCCCTCTGAAAACCTGATGCAAAACCGCTGCTTGCGGCGGTATGCATACACATCTTCGACATGCCCATTTTTGATCCGCGTTTGCAGTCCGCGCCAGTAGCTGGCGCGAAACAGATCGGCATGCATCTCTTCGAATAGCGGCCCGATGCGCGGGTCGGCGCACAGCCAGTGGCGAAACTCTTCGGGAAAAACATCGCCCGGCGAGACGCTGTACCACGGCTCGCTGGAAAGCTCATCTTCCGGGTAGCGGGGCGGTGGGATATCGCGGAAATTCACTTCAGTCATGTAGCAAATTTCGTCGTAATCGTAGAACACCACCCGCCCGTGACGGGTAACGCCGAAGTTTTTGAACAGCATATCGCCCGGGAAGATATTGGCGGCGGCAAGCTGGCGAATCGCGTTGCCGTACTCTTCAATCGCATCTCTTAAAGCCTGACCTTCGGACTGCTCCAGCCAGATATTCAGCGGCACCATGCGGCGTTCAATATAGAGATGGCTAATCACGATTTTATCACCCAGATCGGTGATTTTCGCGGGAGCTTCCTGCATTAACAGCGCCATGAGCGCCGGGTCGATCTGCTGCTTATCCAGCACAAAGTTTTCGAATTCCTGGGTATCCGCCATGCGACCGACACGATCGTGTTCCTTAACCAGCTGGTAGCAGGCGCGGACGTGCGCGGCGGTCATCTCTTTCTGCGGCGCGAATCTGTCTTTGATCACCTTAAATACCCGGTCGAAACCCGGAAGCGTAAACACCAGCATCACCATGCCGCGAATGCCGGGCGCTTCGATAAACTGCTCATCGGCCGTGGTGACATAACGCAGGTATTCCCGGTAGCTTTCCGTTTTAGCGTGCTTCTGGCAGCCAATAGCCATATACAGCTCGGCGGTGGTTTTGCCCGGCAGGATCTCGCGCAGCCACTCCACCAGCGCGGCGGGCAGCGGAGCGTACACCATAAAATAGGAGCGTGCGAAGCCAAACACGATGCTGGCCTCGGCGCCGGTTGTCAGGCAGGTATCGACAAACAGTTCCCCGTCGTCAGTACGGTGGATCGGTAACAGAAACGGCACGATGGCCGTAGGGGTAACCAGTTTACCCACCAGCCAGGCGGCTTTATTGCGGTAGAAAAGCTCGTTGGCAACCTGCAAATGGCTGTGGCTGAGCAACTCCGCGCTGAAGGTTTCGTTGAGATGCGCGTGGATATAACCAATATCTCGGGTTTTATTCTCCCAGGGCAGGCGCAGCGGCAAATCCGTTAGCACGCGGTGCAGGAGCTTTTCCCATCCGCGATCGGGAAAGAAATCTTTCGCCAGCGGACGCGGAATGGTACGAAAGCGCCGCTCGGGCTGGGAGCTGAAGATAAATAACCGCTCAGGAGATAATGAGCGGTGGTCAAATAACCGGCAATAGACGGAGTTGAAAAAGCTCTCCGCAATCTCGAAGCGCGGGTAGTCGGGTAACAGATGGGTGTAGTGCTCCTTCACGCGCAGTAAAAATTCCGCGTCCGGACTTTTACCGTCGGTAATACAGCGCAGCTGCTCCACCACCAGACCCACGTGGTGATCGTAGAGATGGATACGCTGCTTCATGGCCTGCTGAACCGCATGCCAGTCTGCATGTTCGAAGCGCTGCTGCGCGCCGGAGGTCACTTCAAGAAAACGACCATACTGGGCATCGAAGCCCTGCAAAATAGTTTGGGCAATCAGTAATTCCAGGCCACGCGACATATATTCCCCCTCACCACCAACCCTCTCCCCAGGGGGGAGAGGGGGAAAAGATTAGAACTGTGCTTCTTCCGTTGAACCCGTCAAGGCGGTGACGGAGGAGGTGCCGCCCTGAATAATCGTGGTCACATTATCAAAGTAGCCGGTTCCCACTTCCTGCTGGTGAGAGACGAAGGTATAACCATCTTTGCCCGCCGCAAATTCCGGCTGCTGCACCTTCTCAACGTAGTGCTTCATGCCCTCACCCTGCGCATAGGCGTGCGCCAGGTCGAACATGTTGAACCACATGCTGTGGATGCCTGCCAGAGTAATGAACTGGTATTTGTAGCCCATGTCGGACAGCTGCTGCTGGAAGCTGGCGATGGTTTTGTCATCCAGCTTTTTCTGCCAGTTGAAGGACGGCGAGCAGTTGTAGGCCAGCAGTTTGCCCGGGTACTTCGCATGAATAGCATCAGCGAAGCGTTTTGCCAGCGCCAGATCCGGCGTGGACGTTTCACACCAGACCAGATCCGCGTAAGGCGCGTACGCCAGACCACGGCTGATAGCCTGCTCGATACCTGCGTGGGTACGATAGAAACCTTCACTGGTGCGCTCGCCGGTGATGAACTCGCTGTCGTACGGATCGCAGTCAGAGGTGATCAGGTCAGCCGCGTCCGCATCGGTACGGGCAATGACCAGCGTCGGCACGCCGAGCACGTCAGCAGCCAGACGTGCGGCAACCAGCTTCTGAACCGCTTCCTGTGTAGGAACCAGCACTTTACCGCCCATATGTCCGCACTTCTTCACTGACGCCAGCTGGTCTTCGAAGTGAACGGCCGCTGCACCGGCCTCAATCATCGATTTCATCAGCTCGAAGGCGTTCAGCACGCCGCCGAAGCCCGCTTCCGCATCCGCAACGATCGGCAGGAAGTAATCAATAAAGCGCGGATCGCCAGGTTCGATACCGGCAGCCCACTGGATCTGATCCGCACGGCGGAAGGTGTTGTTGATCCGATCCACGACCGACGGCACGGAGTTAGCCGGATAGAGCGACTGATCCGGATACATGCTGGAGGCCAGGTTGGCGTCCGCCGCGACCTGCCAGCCGGAGAGGTAAATAGCCTCAATACCCGCCTTCGCCTGCTGCAGAGCCTGACCGCCGGTCAGCGCACCGAGGCTGTTGATGTAGCCTTTTTTGGAACCACCGTGCAGCAGCTTCCACATTTTCGCCGCGCCATTTTGCGCCAGCGTGCATTCCGGATTGACCGAGCCGCGTAATTTCACCACTTCCTCAGCGCTGTAAGGACGGCGGATGCCTTCCCAGCGAGGTTGTGTCCACTCTTTCTTCAATTCTTCGATTTGTTGGGTACGGGTTTTCATGTGCAGATGCTCCATATTGTTATGTGGTGGATTACGCCAGGAAGCGGTAGCCCGGCAGGGTCAGGAAGTCGATTAAGTCATCTGATGTCGTGATTTGCTCCATCAGGCGCGCGGCGTCGTCAAAGCGTCCGCTGCTGAAGCGGTGTTCGCCCAGCTCGTCCTGGATCACCCGCATCTCTTCGGCCAGCATCTGGCGGAACAGTGATTTGGTCACCGGCTTGCCGTTGCTGAGCGTTTTTTGATGGTGGATCCACTGCCAGATAGAGGTACGTGAGATCTCCGCCGTCGCGGCATCTTCCATCAGGCCGTAGATCGGTACGCAGCCGTTGCCGGAGATCCACGCTTCGATGTACTGCACCGCAACGCGAATATTGGCCCGCATCCCCTCTTCCGTCCGTTCGCCCGCGCACGGGGCCAGCAGCTGTTCTTCAGCCGTTGGGGCATCGTCTTCACGCGTGACAAACAGCTGGTTTTTGTTGTCACCGAGGACGCGGTTGAAGACCTCCATTGCCGTATCGGCCAGGCCGGGATGCGCAATCCACGTGCCGTCGTGACCGTTACGGGCTTCAAGCTCTTTATCGGCTTTCACCTTGTTGAGCACCTGATTGTTGCGCTCTGCGTCTTTGCTCGGGATAAAAGCCGCCATGCCGCCCATCGCAAAGGCGCCGCGCTTGTGGCAGGTTTTGATCAGCAGACGCGAGTAGGCGCTCAGGAACGGTTTATCCATGGTCACGACCTGGCGATCCGGCAGTACGCGATCGGGATAGTTTTTCAGGGTTTTGATGTAGCTGAAAATATAGTCCCAGCGTCCGCAGTTCAGACCGACAATGTGGTCACGCAGGGCGTGCAGAATTTCATTCATCTGGAATACGGCAGGCAGCGTTTCAATCAGCAGCGTGGCTTTGATGGTGCCGCGCGGCAGGTTGAAACGATCTTCCGCGTAGCTGAAGACCTCGCTCCACCAGGCTGCTTCCTGCCAGGCCTGCGTTTTAGGCAGATAGAAATACGGGCCGCTGCCCTTCGCCAGCAGGGCTTTGTAGTTGTGGAAGAAATAAAGCGCGAAATCAAACAGGCTGCCCGGAATGGCTTCCCCACGCCAGGTGACATGTTTTTCAGGCAGGTGCAGGCCGCGTACGCGACAGATCAGCACCGCCGGGTTCGGTTTGAGCTGGTAAATTTTACCGGCTTCGTTGGTATAGCTGATGGTGCCGTTCACGGCGTCGCGCAGGTTGATCTGCCCCTCGATGACCTTACGCCAGTCCGGCGCCAGGGAATCTTCAAAATCGGCCATGAAGACCTTAACGTTCGCGTTCATGGCGTTGATCACCATTTTTCGCTCTACCGGACCGGTGATCTCAACGCGACGATCCTGTAAATCTTCAGGGATGCCGCGGATTTTCCACTCGCCACGGCGAATGGAAGCGGTTTCCGAAATAAAACCAGGCAACTTGCCGTTATCAATTTCCTGCTGCTGATGAATGCGTGCCGCCAGCAGCTTATTACGCTGCGGCGTAAAGCGGGTCACCAGTTCAGTCAGAAATTCTACCGCTTCTGCCGTCAATACCTGCTGTTCTTGCTCACCATACGGCTGGGTAAAGGCCAGTTCATCGACCGTCGTTGCCTGTTGAGTCATTACTCTGCTCCTCATCAAAGATCCAAAATCACGCTCCCGATGCGAACGAAAGATCGTTGGGTAGTTTTCGCTCAGCAGAATTAAGACTATCTCCATTTTTTCTAAAATCAAAAACAATTTCCATTTTAATTATAAATAGCAATTAATTTATTGATTTTATTAAGATTAAAGTTTTACAGAATGGTGAGTTATATTTCGGAAATAAAAAAGGCACCCGAAGGTGCCTGATTTGAATAGCTGAAACGCTTTAGGATCGTTTAGTGCAGACGATTACTCCAGCGTTGGATTCATGTGACGCAGATCGTATGGTGTGATCTGGTAGACGTAATAGTTGAGCCAGTTAGTAAAAAGCAAATTCCCGTGGCTGCGCCAGGTCGCTCTCGGTTTGTTTTGTGGATCGTCTTTCGGGAAATAGTTGTACGGGACATCCGGGTTAAGACCCGCTTCGACATCACGGAAATACTCTGACGCAAGGGTGTGCGGATCGTATTCAGGATGTCCGGTCACAAAGGCAATGCGCTTATCTTTACTGGCAAACAGGTAAGCGTCCCCATCTTCCGTTTCGGCCAGGATCTCCAGATCGGTGTAATCACGAATCAGCTGGGCCGGGAAATCGGCGTAGCGAGAATGCGGGGCCAGGAAAGAATCATCGAAACCACGCGTCAGCAACGCATGTGGTTGGAGAATGTGGTGTTCGTATACGCCGGAGAGCTTTTCAGTGCGGGTTTGCTTGGGGATGCCATAAAGAATATTCAGTGCGGCTTGTACCGCCCAACAGACAAACAGCGTGGACGTGACGTGATCTTTTGCCCACTCCAGAACCTGTTTGATCTGCGGCCAGTAAGCGACATCGTTAAATTCCACCAGGCCCAGCGGCGCGCCGGTCACAATCAGTCCGTCGAAATTTTCACCCTGAATGTCATCGAAGTTACAGTAGAAGTTGTTCAGATGCTCGGAAGGCGTGTTACGTGACTCACGGGCATCGATTCGCAGCAGCTGAATATCGACCTGCAGCGGGGAGTTCGACAGAAGACGCAGGAACTGGTTCTCTGTTTCGATCTTTTTTGGCATCAGATTGAGAATAAGCACCTTCAGCGGGCGAATTTCCTGACCTGTCGCACGTGAAGTCGTCATGACAAAGACATTTTCTTCACGCAAGAAATTGACGGCTGGTAGCTCGTCCTGCACCCGAATCGGCATAGCTTTATATCCTCACAGCATACGTATAAACGTTTAGACATCCAGATAGCTAACGATACCCAGAAACGGTTTGAATGTCGAGTCTGCAAGCGGAAGGTGAGAAAGTTTCAAGGAGAGAATGGTACGGTTTGATGCCCCTCGCCCCGTCTCTCTCCCGCAGGGAGAGGGTGAAAAACAAAAGCAAAAAACCCCGCACCTTTCGGTACGGGGTTCTTCTATTTTGATGCCTGGCAGTTCCCTACTCTCACATGGGGAGACCCCACACTACCATCGGCGCTACGG
>NZ_JAWNDD010000007.1:0-194412 GCF_034106785.1 Enterobacter sp. 241F3 | reverse complement strand
TAGCGCGGTGGTCCCACCTGACCCCATGCCGAACTCAGAAGTGAAACGCCGTAGCGCCGATGGTAGTGTGGGGTCTCCCCATGTGAGAGTAGGGAACTGCCAGGCATCAAACAAGTGAAGAGGCCATCCGAAAGGATGGCCTTTTTGCATTTATGCGCTGCACAAACTAATCCCCCAACGCCCTGCTTATACGGTAAACTACCTGCGTTTTTGCATCAGGATAGCGTTTATGAACCACTCCCTTAAGCCCTGGAATACCTTTGGCATTCAACGCAATGCTAATCAAATTGTACGTGCCGATACCGCACATCAGCTGCTGGATGCATGGCAAAGCGCAACAGAAAATAACGAACCCGTACTGATTCTGGGCGAAGGAAGTAATGTCCTGTTTCTCGACGATTTTGCGGGAACGGTGATCGTTAACCGCATCATGGGAATTGATGTTGAAGAGAGTGCCGATAGCTGGCACCTGCACGTGGGGGCCGGAGAAAACTGGCATCATCTGGTGCAATTTACCCTCGAAAAAGGGATGCCGGGCCTGGAAAACCTTGCGCTTATTCCAGGCTGCGCCGGATCCTCACCTATTCAAAACATAGGCGCCTACGGCATCGAACTGAAAAATGTCTGCGAATATGTCGACTGCATCGAACTGGCGACCGGAACGGCTAAGCGTTTAACGGCAGAACAGTGCCGATTTGGCTATCGTGACAGTATCTTCAAACATGAATATCAGGATCGCTACGTGATTGTCGCCGTGGGGCTGCGTCTGTCGAAGAACTGGCAGCCCGTATTGACCTACGGAGATTTAACGCGTCTCGATCCGGTTACCGTTACCGCCCGCGACGTTTTTGACTCAGTTTGCCATATGCGGATGACCAAGCTTCCCGATCCTAAAGTTAACGGAAACGCTGGCAGTTTCTTCAAAAACCCGGTTATCAGCAGCGAAAATGCAAAAATTCTTCTTGAAGGATGGCCAACTGCGCCACATTACCCTCAGGCGGATGGCAGCGTGAAGCTGGCCGCGGGGTGGCTTATCGATCAATGCCAGCTAAAAGGTACTTCAGTAGGCGGTGCCGCCGTTCACCAACATCAGGCTCTGGTGCTGATTAACCAACGCGATGCGACCAGCGATGATGTTGTACAGCTGGCTCATTATGTTCGTCAGCGTGTGGGCGAAAAATTCAACGTCTGGCTGGAGCCAGAAGTTCGCTTCATTGGCCGCACAGGTGAAGTCAATGCCGTGGAGACTATCGCGTGAAGGACAATACTATCCCCTTAACCCTGATTAGCATCCTTGCTGACGGTGAGTTTCATTCTGGCGAGCAGCTGGGTGAACAGCTTGGCATGAGCCGTGCTGCTATCAATAAACATATCCAGACGCTTCGCGACTGGGGTGTTGATGTGTTCACGGTTCCCGGAAAAGGTTACAGCCTGCCGGAGCCGATTCAATTGCTGAATGAAGAAGCGATCCGCAGCCAGATTGGATACGGCAATGTTGCTGTGCTGCCGGTGATTGACTCGACGAACCAGTATCTTCTGGATCGGCTGCCTGAGCTGAAATCCGGAGATGCCTGCGTTGCTGAATACCAACAGGCCGGTCGCGGTCGTCGTGGCCGCAAGTGGTTTTCCCCCTTTGGTGCCAACCTCTATCTGTCCATGTACTGGCGACTCGATCAGGGGCCGGCCGCTGCCATTGGCTTGAGTCTGGTTATCGGCATCGTCATGGCGGAAGTGCTGCACGATCTGGGTGCGGATAAAGTACGTGTTAAATGGCCTAATGACCTGTACCTCAACGATCGTAAACTTGCCGGCATTCTGGTCGAACTGACGGGGAAAACGGGCGACGCGGCGCAAATCATCATTGGCGCAGGCCTCAATATGGTGATGCGCAATGTACAAAGTGATGTGGTGAATCAGGCCTGGACTAACCTCCAGGAGGCGGGGATTGTCATCGATCGTAATACCCTTGCCGTGCGTATGATTAAAGAGTTGCGTAGCTCACTCACGCTTTTTGAGCAGGAAGGGCTGGCACCGTTCCTGTCTCGTTGGGAAAAGTTGGATAACTTCATCAACCGCCCGGTGAAATTGCTGATTGGTGATAAAGAGATCTACGGAACTTCCCGCGGTATTGACGCACAGGGCGCGCTGCTCCTGGAACAGGATGGCGCGATTAAACCCTGGGTGGGCGGTGAGATTTCCCTGCGAAGTGCCGAATAACCGGATCGAGTTAATTATGCGAAAACCCGTCTGCGCGACGCTGGCCGTCATGATGAGTGTGCTGTTCTCGCCTCTCTCTCTGGCGGATCAGGCCTGGGAGAGTTACAAGGCCCGCTTTTTCAAACCGGAAGGCCGCATTGTCGATACCGGTAATGGTGGGGTGTCGCATACGGAAGGTCAGGGCTTTGCCATGCTGATGGCAGTCGCCAACGACGATAAAGCCACGTTCGATAAGCTCTGGCAATGGACGGACAGCCAGCTGAAGAACAAAGAGAATGGTCTCTTTTACTGGCGGTATAACCCCGCAGAGTCCAACCCGGTCGCGGACAAAAACAACGCCGCCGATGGTGACGTTCTGATTGCCTGGGCGCTGCTTAAAGCCGACGCCCGCTGGCATGACAAACGCTACAGCGCCGCATCGGATGCCATTACAAAAGCGCTGGTTGCCCATAGCGTGATCCGCTATGCGGGTTACCGCGTGATGCTCCCCGGCGTCCAGGGATTTAAGCTTGACGGGGAAGTGGTCCTTAATCCTTCCTATTTTGTGTTTCCGGCCTGGCAGGCCTTCGCCGGACGCAGTCATTTGCCGGTCTGGCGTGATTTGATTAAGGATGGTAAACGCCTGCTGGGGAAAATGGGCTCGGGTAAAGCGAATCTGCCCACTGACTGGGTTTCACTGGCATCAGGTGGCAAGCTGACCCCTGCTAAAGGCTGGCCACCGCGAATGAGCTATGACGCGATTCGTGTTCCGCTGTATGTCGCCTGGTCTGATAAGCAAAGCCCGCTGCTGACGTCGTGGAAGGCCTGGTTCGGTCAGTTCCCCCGGGAACAAACGCCCGCCTGGGTTAACGTCACGACCAACGAATATGCGCCCTATATGATGGAAGGCGGCCTGTTGGCTGTACGCGATTTAACGATGGGACAGTCTTCCGGTGAACCCGAAATCACCGCTAAAGACGACTATTATTCGGCAAGTCTGAAAATGCTGGTGTGGATTTCAGCGCAATAATAACGCACTGACTATCCCCTCTCCCCAACGGGGAGAGGGTGAGGCGTAGATCAGTTACTGCGGATACGGTACCCAATCTCCGCCGTTCAGGCGAACGTACGGTTTGTTCTGATACTGAATGACAACCGCGTTAGCGTTCTCTGAGACTTCTGCCGTTTGCGGCAGGTTGCTGGTGAGCTGATCCCAGTTCACGCTATCTTCCACAAACAGCTTCCCGTCAACGGCGCGGGCAACCAGTTCTGAAATCGCCAGATAGCTGGACGGCTGGGTGATTTCAATCGGTGCGCCCTGATGGGGTGCTTTCATACCAAAGAACTTAATGCCAGCAGGCACGTTGGTAATCGACGGGCTTGGGATATCACGCAGACCTGACACCTGCATTCTGTCGCCTTTCAGCGCGCCGCCGTGCTCAGGTACCACTACCACCATCACTTTACGGCCTGACTTTTCCAGTTCCGTGAAGAACGCATCCAGCTCGTCAAAGAACTTCTGCGCACGCACTTTATAATCAGCCGTTTTGCTCACGCCCGGGAAATGGTTACCGTCGTGGAGCGGCAGGGTGTTAAAGAACGTCGCGCTGCGTGGATTACTGTCTTTTCCGATGGTCTGCAGCCAGCGCTGCAGGACGGCGGTATCGTCATAGACGGGCGAGCCGTCGAAGCCCAGAAGAGAGACAGGAAGGCCGGTTTGATCCATCAGCGGTGCCTGCATGCCACCCTGTTCGCGTACTTCTTTCAGGAAGTTACCGAACTGGCCGTTATGCCCCAGCATCAGATGCTGCGTAAAGCCCAGTTTTGCGAGGTTATCGAACAGATAACACTGGTTGCCGGCGGGTTGATACAGGTTTTTATGGGATGTCTGACCGCAGCTAGCACGCAGCAGGCGGATTGCTGCCGGGCCGCTGTACGAGGTGGCAGAGTTGAAATCTTTAAACTGAATATCGAAGTGTGACCACAGCGGATGAGACATCAAACCGGCGGCGTCCACGTCGGCCCAGGAGAGAGAGCAGATGTTGATCACCAGCAGTTCAAACGGCTGAGCATCCGCCGGAAGCGCATCCGGGAATTTAGTCTGTCGCTTATCTTCCGCGGTATAGAAACTGGAGAGCCAGGCGTTCAGGTTTGTAGAAGTCGGCGGTGCGGTCTGGGTTGGGATATCGCCCACTACAGGCGTATCGCCTGCCGTTGTGACGGTTGCCGCCGCGCTTCCTCCTGTGGTGGTCACCGTGGTGGTTGGTTGACCGGCAGGCCACAGAGAAAAGTTTGGCCCAGCCAGCGTCAGCACGTTAAGCCAGATCATAATCGCGACGACAAACACCGTGACGCGGATCCACTGTGACAGGAACAGCCAGGCAACCAGCAGCACAAATACCGCACCAATCATCTGCCAGTTAATAAAGCGCTCGGTCAGATCGAGGATATAGCTGGCGCTAAAGCCCGCTACCTGCGAACCCTGGCTCATAATGCTATCCGGCCCCGGTAGCCAGGTATCATGCCAGAACAGCGCAAAACCGACAGGAATGGCGACCCAGTGACGTAAGCGATGCAGCCTGATATTCGGCAGCGGCATCAGCAGGAAGGCCATAAACACCAGGTTGAGAAGGGGATGGAAATTCAGATAGCCTGCCCACAGCAGACCAAACTTCACCAGAAAGTAGAAGTTCCAGCCGGAAAGGCCGCGCCAGTATTGCCAGAGCGGCGAGGGTGACGAAGCGGTATAGGTAGAATTAGTCATGTTTTCGGTCTGCCTTGACGTGTGATGCCCGTGTCAGTGTTCCGGCTGGTTTTACATAGCGAGGTTTTATAAACAGCACTCTGGCCGTATCACGGATACGGCGTATGGAATGGCGCGCATAGTAGCCAAGCGGGAAAAAGATCAGCGCACAGAATATAACCAGTTGAATAATATCGCTGATATTCATAATGATGCGTTCTCCGCGTTGTCTGTTAATAAGCGAAGGGGTTCCGGAACCCGACGCCAGACGTGTCCATCATGTCTGGCATTCAGGATCGGTTTAGCATCGCTCGTGATAGCGAGCGGTTTAGCCCATTGTTCGGGCTGGAGCGCACGCATCTGCACCAGCTCCGCGCTGATAGTATTATCTTCGAACCAAATCATACGGTTCGAGAAAATATCCCCGGTAGGCAGGGGGAAGATATGGTTAAGCGCCGTATCGAGATCGTTAACCCGGCAAAAGGACAAAAATAGCACCAGGCGATTGTCGCCAATGGTCATGATGTCCCCTGTACGGTTCGGACGACATAAGGTGAGAGCCTGTTCAACGCGAATACCCGGTACAGGACGCAGGGCAACCATGACGCCTTTTCCGTCAGCAGGAAGAAGAGTGTTGTTCATCATGTTGCCGACGGCGTCGCAGAAGGTATCCCATTTTTGGTACCCACGCAGCTTCATCGGCTGCGTCATGGAGAGCAGCGTGGAAATATCTTCCGGTACATGGCGGCTAAACTGCTGGCCCTGAACGCTTTCGATAAGCGTCAGGCAGCGTGACAGCGGCGCATTCCATGGGATAACCATATTGGCGCCGCAGCCCAGAAGCAGGCGCTCATCGGTGGCGCGCAGGCTGGTATTATTTTCGCGCACGATGATTTTTAACGCGCTTCCGCGCTGGCGGCGTAGGGTGTGGATTTGCCGTGCCAGCGTCTCAATCTGGTTATTCTGCATCAGCGAGAAAATAAGGGTCGCCGCCTGGGTTGTTCGGGCTTCATGGAAAAGGGCTTCGTTAGACTCAAAAAGTGTCCAGTTTTCCGACAGGGCGGGCGCCCCCTCTAAAACCGCGATATGGCTCAGAATGCGTTTTTCATCACTGCGCGGTTGGACCACGGTTTCTTCCTGCTGTGCAATGTGCCACTCGCCCTCAATATGTTTCAGGGTAAGCTGTTGCCTGGCACTCACGCCCTTTTCATTACACCAGAATGCAATATCGTAGAGATAGCTACCCACCTGATCGCGAACGCTTGCCAGACCGAACAGGGAGCGATATTCGCCCATTAAAAGTGAGAACAGCTTGTCATTATTACTGCCAGGATTGACTATCAATAGCGTGCAATTTTGAAATTTTGCCCATTTATTGATTTTTTCAAGCCATGGCAACAGTTTTTCAGCAGGGATATTTTGCAGGACGTTATTTGCACATTTAAGAATCACCAAATGGTGATCCGGATCAATAGAGCACTGAACGTCGCGGGACAAAAAGTATAGACTATCGGCTTCCGATGTCATGGAAAATAATCGCACCGTCTGAGGCCCGCGATTGTTTTCCAGCGTGATAATTTTCTTCGGGTCTTCGCCCATGCTAATGACGGCCACGCGGGAATCCTTATCCTGGGCAGCAATTGTCTGGTTAACCAGGCTGATAGCATCTTCATTTCGGTCCGTATTAATCCACCAGACTCCTCCGACTGGCATGTGGCTCAATTCGTCCCATAATGACTGGATGCCAATAGAAAATATGGAGTCCACGGTGTCCCTCTTTTCGTCTAATTTATCTGTATCTCAGTTTACTAGCGAAAGCGTAGAAATAAACCTAACATTGAAATTAAAGAACATCAGATTTAGCATGTAAATGAAATTTGTCAGGGCAGGAAGCCCCGCAACTTCTTTAGCGTGCGATTTTCCTTAAAGGGATGGAAAAAGAATGGATAATAACGAACCCGGAACCCCAGTCGACTCGACTCTGGGTTACACATTCCAAAACGATTTTCTGGCGCTGACGCAGGCCTTTTCTTTACCTGAAATAGATTACACCGATATTTCCCAGCGGGAACAGTTGGCCGCGGCTATTAAACGCTGGCCGTTATTAGCTGAATTCGCCCATCAACAATAAGGGAGCCATTGATGGCCATACTCGGATTACAGGGTGTCCGTGGCGGTGTGGGTACCACATCAGTTACCGCGGCGCTGGCGTGGTCATTACAGCTTTTAGGTGAATCGGTGCTGGTTATTGACGCCTGCGCCGATAATTTGTTGCGTATGTCGTTTAACGTTGACTTTACTCGTGAAGAGGGCTGGGCCCGCGCGCTGCTTGATGATAAAGACTGGCAGGATGCGGGGATGCGCTATACCTCCCAGCTCGATCTGCTGCCGTTTGGTCAACTGACCACCACGGAACGCGAAAATGAAGCCGCGTATCAGCGCCTGTTTTCGCAGTTCACGCTGGCGCTGCAGACCCTGAAAGAAAAGGGGCACTACAAATGGATCCTGCTGGATCTGCCCCACGGCGCCGGTACGCTGACCAGACAGCTTATCGCCCAGTGCGATCATATCCTCTCGATCGTTAACGTTGATGCGAACTGCCATATCCGCCTGCACCAGCAGGGGCTACCTCAGAACGCTCATATTCTGATTAACGATTTGCGTATTGGCAGCCAGATCCAGGACGATCTCTATCAGGTGTGGCTGCAAAGCCAGCGCCGTTTGCTTCCTATTGTGATTCATCGTGATGAGGGAATGGCGGAATGTCTTGCGTCTAAGCAACCGCTCGGCGAATACCGCAGCGATTCACTGGCGGCAGAAGAGATTCTGACGCTGGCTAACTGGTGTCTGCTGAACTTCGCCAACCGGGCGGAGCATGCAGGGAGTGATGTATGAGTCGTCTCGCCAGCTGGTTACTCATCCCGCCGGTCAGTTCGCGTTTGAGTGAACATTACCGGCATTTTCGCCGTCACGGTGCGTCGGCATTTAGCGCCGCGCTCGGCTGTTTCTGGATGATTCTGGCCTGGATGTTTATTCCACTCGAACACCCGCGCTGGCAGCGCATACGCGCCCGCCACAGTGAGCTATATCCGCACATTAATCCCAACCGACCGCGTCCTTTGGATCCGGCGCGTTATCTCATTCAGGCTATCTGGCTGGTGGTCACATCATCCCGCTCAGAGAAAATAACGCCGCACTGGCGCAGCTTCTCCCGCGTGCAGCAGTTACGTGAGCGCTACCACCAGTGGCTGGACAGACTGCCCAACAGCGTCAGCGATAAGACCAGCCATCTGGATAACCATAAAGAGCTCGGACATCTCCATCCGGGCCTGCGGCGTTTTATCCTCGGCGTGATCGTCGTGTTCTCGCTCATTCTGGCGCTGGTCTGTATTACGCAACCTTTCAACCCTCTGGCGCAGTTCACCTTCCTGATCCTGCTGTGGGGCGTGGCGCTGCTGGTCCGCCGTATTCCGGGTCGCTTCTCGGCGCTGATGCTGATCGTATTGTCGCTGACCGTCTCCTGTCGCTACATCTGGTGGCGTTATACCTCAACCCTGAACTGGGACGACCCGGTCAGCCTGGTATGCGGTCTGGTGCTGCTGTTTGCAGAAACCTACGCCTGGATCGTGCTGGTGCTGGGCTATTTCCAGGTGATTTGGCCGCTCAACCGCCAGCCGGTTCCGCTGCCAAAGGACACGACCCAGTGGCCAACCGTCGATCTCTTCGTGCCGACCTACAACGAAGACCTGAGCGTGGTGAAGAACACGATTTATGCTGCGCTGGGTATCGACTGGCCGAAAGACAAGCTCAAGGTCTGGATCCTGGATGACGGCAACCGCCCGGCGTTCCGCCAGTTCGCGGAGGAGGTCGGCGTCGAATACATCGCCCGTCCGACTCACGAACACGCTAAGGCGGGTAACATCAACAACGCGTTGAAGTATGCCACCGGGGAGTTTGTCTCGATCTTTGACTGTGACCACGTGCCGACGCGCTCTTTCCTGCAGATGACCATGGGCTGGTTCCTGAAGGAGAAAGAGCTGGCGATGATGCAGACGCCGCACCACTTCTTCTCTCCGGACCCGTTTGAACGTAACCTTGGCCGCTTCCGTAAGACCCCGAACGAAGGCACCCTGTTCTATGGCCTGGTGCAGGACGGGAATGACATGTGGGACGCCACCTTCTTCTGCGGCTCCTGTGCGGTTATCCGCCGTAAACCGCTGGATGAAATTGGCGGTATCGCCGTCGAAACGGTGACTGAAGATGCGCACACCTCTCTGCGCCTGCACCGTCGTGGCTATACCTCTGCCTATATGCGTATTCCTCAGGCAGCCGGTCTGGCAACAGAGTCACTGTCGGCGCACATTGGCCAGCGTATTCGCTGGGCGCGCGGGATGGTGCAGATTTTCCGTCTCGATAACCCTCTGATCGGGAAAGGACTCAAGCTGGCGCAGCGTCTCTGCTACGTCAACGCCATGTTCCACTTCTTGTCCGGCATTCCGCGGCTAATCTTCCTGACCGCGCCGCTGGCGTTCCTGCTTCTTCACGCTTATATCATCTACGCTCCCGCGCTGATGATTGCGCTGTTTGTTCTGCCGCACATGATCCACGCGAGCCTGACGAACTCGAAGATACAGGGTAAATACCGCCACTCCTTCTGGAGTGAAATCTACGAAACGGTGCTGGCCTGGTACATCGCGCCGCCGACGATGGTGGCGCTGATTAATCCGCACAAAGGTAAATTCAACGTCACCGCGAAGGGCGGGCTGGTGGAGGAGGAGTACGTCGACTGGGTGATCTCCCGGCCGTATATCTTCCTGGTGCTGCTGAATATCGTGGGCGTCATTGCGGGTATCTGGCGTTACTTCTACGGCCCGGAAAACGAAATCCTGACCGTCTTCGTCAGTATGGCATGGGTCTTCTACAACCTGATTATCCTCGGCGGCGCGGTGGCGGTGTCGGTGGAAAGCAAACAGGTTCGTCGTGCGCATCGTGTTGAAATCTGCATGCCTGCGGCGATTGCCCGTGAAGATGGCCACCTCTTCTCCTGTACCGTGCATGACTTCTCTGACGGCGGTCTGGGGATCAAAATCAACGGCCAGGCGAAGGTGCTGGAAGGGCAAAAAGTTAACCTGCTGCTTAAGCGCGGTCAGCAGGAGTATGTCTTCCCGACGCAGGTTGTTCGCGTGGCGGGCAATGAAGTCGGTCTGCAGCTGATGCCGTTGACCAAAAAGCAACATATCGATTTTGTGCAGTGTACGTTTGCCCGCGCGGATACGTGGGCTCTCTGGCAGGACAGCTTCCCGGAAGATAAACCTCTGGAAAGCCTGCTGGATATTCTGAAGCTGGGGTTCCGTGGCTATCGTCACCTTGCAGAATTTGCCCCGTCGTCGGTGAAATTAATTTTCCGGTCACTTACTTCGCTGGTTTCCTGGGTCGTGTCGTTCATTCCTCGTCGTCCTGAGCGGGATGAGGCGAAGCAGGCGGACCCGGTTATGGCTCAACAATGATGATAACGCGATGAAAACAAAACTTTCCTGGTTATGTGCAGTGGCAATGGGGATGAATGCGATCCCCGCAACAATGGCTAACGCAGCCCCGGGTAACGCAGCGGCAACGCCTGCGCCAACGGTACCTGTCGTCGCGCAAGCAACCGATCCGGTTGTCACCGCGGCACCTGGCCAAACAGAAAATATCACGCCGAACCAGCCGACGGAGGGGAACACATTGCCGGCAGACGGCCAGGTCATCGGGCAGGTGATGCCGGGCGTCCGGGGGGCGAATGCGCCCGTCGTTGCGGACAATGCGCCGTCGCGTGACGTGAAGCTGACCTTCGCGCAAATTGCGCCGCCTCCGGGCAGCATGGTGCTGCGCGGCATCAACCCTAACGGCGGCATTGAGTTTGGCATGCGCAGCGATGAGGTCGTCTCTAATGCGGTGCTGAACCTTGAATACACCCCGTCGCCGTCTCTGCTGCCGACGCAGTCTCAGCTGAAGGTCTACCTGAATGACGAGCTGATGGACGTACTGCCGGTCACGAAAGAGCAGCTGGGCAAGAAAACTCAGGCTCAGGTGCCGATCAACCCGCTGTTCATCACCGATTTTAACCGTATTCGCCTGGAGTTTGTCGGTCACTACCGCGATGTCTGCGAAAACCCGGCCAGCAACACGCTGTGGATGGACGTCGGACGTAACTCCTCGCTGCAGATGACCTACCAGTCGCTGGCGCTGAAAAACGATCTCTCCGCATTCCCGGTTCCGTTCTTTGATCCGCGTGATAACCGTCCGCTCACGCTGCCGATGGTGTTTGCCTCGTCCCCGGACGTGACCGAACAGCTGGCGGCCACCATTGTGGCGTCCTGGTTTGGTTCACGCGCGGGCTGGCGTGGACAGAGCTTCCCGGCGATGTATGACAAACTGCCGGACAGAAATGCCATTGTGTTTGCGACCAACGCGAAACGCCCGGCCTTCCTGCGCGATCGTCCGGACGTCAAAGCGCCGACCGTTGAGATGACAAGCCACCCGGAAAACCCGTACGTGAAGCTGCTGGTGGTCTTTGGTCGTGATGATAAAGACCTGGTGCAGGCAGCAAAAGCCATTGCTCAGGGTAACGTCCTTTTCCGCGGCAACAGCGTGGTGGTGGATGAGGTCAAACCGCTGCTGGCGCGTAAACCTTATGATGCGCCAAACTGGGTGCGTACCGACCGTGCGGTGACATTCGGTGAGCTGAAAACCTATGAAGAACAGCTGCAGGCGACGGGGCTTGAGCCAGCGCCGATTAGCCTGTCGCTGAATCTGCCGCCGGATCTGTACCTGCTGCGTACCAACGGCATTGATATCAATCTGAACTACCGCTATACCGCGCCGGCCACCAAAGACAGCTCGCGCATGGATATCAGCCTGAACAACCAGTTCCTGCAATCCTTCAGCCTGCAAAGCACGCAGGATACTAACCGCCTGATGCTTCGCCTGCCGGTGCTGCAGGGTCTTCTGGATGGCAAAACGGATGTCTCTATTCCGGCACTGAAGCTTGGCGCGATAAACCAGCTGCGCTTTGACTTCCAGTACATGAACCCAATGCCTGGCGGTTCTGCGGAAAATTGCATCACCTTCCAGCCCGTACAGAACCACGTTGTGATTGGCGATGAGTCGACCATCGACTTCTCGAAGTACTATCACTTCCTGGCGATGCCGGATCTGCGCGCTTTTGCTAACGCGGGCTTCCCGTTCAGCCGCATGGCCGATCTTTCTGAGTCCATCGTAGTAATGCCAAAAGCGCCAACTGAAGGGCAGGTCACGACCCTGCTGGATACCATGGCGACCGTTGGAGGACAGACGGGATTACCGGCGATTAACGTTACGTTGACGGACGATGGCAGCCAGATTCAGAACAAAGACGCTGACATCATGCTGATCGGAACCATTCCGGACAAGCTGAAGGATGACAAACGTATCGATCTGCTGGTGAAAGCGGCCCAGTCCTGGGTTAACACGCCGCTGCGCCAGACCGAGTTCCCGAGCATTATGCCGGATGTTAACGATCGTCAGGCCAGCGCGCAGACGACGGTAACGTCTCAGGGGGCAATGGCCGCGGTGGTGGGCTTCCAGTCACCTTACAACGAACAGCGTAGCGTGGTGGCTCTCCTCGCGGACAGCCCGCGCGGGTATGAACTGCTCAATACGGCCATGAACGACAGCGGTAAACGTGCCGCGATGTTTGGTTCCGTGTCGGTGATCCGTGAGTCCGGCGTCAATAGCCTGCGCGTGGGCGATGTGTACTACGTAGGCCATCTGCCGTGGTTTGAACGCCTGTGGTATGCGCTGGCTAACCATCCGGTTCTGCTCGCCATCCTGGCTGCGGTCAGCGTGGTCTTGCTGGCATGGGTGCTGTGGCGTCTGCTGCGAATCATCAGCCGTCGTCGTCTGAACCCGGATGAGTAAGATGTGATGAAAGCCTTTCGCTGGTGTGTATTAGCAGCGGTGATGCTGGCGGCGCTACCTCTTCGCGCCGCCTGTACCTGGCCTGCCTGGGAGCAGTTTAAAAAGGACTACATCAGCGAGGGCGGGCGTGTCGTTGATCCCAGCGACACGCGCAAAATTACGACCTCGGAAGGGCAAAGCTACGCCCTATTCTTTGCCCTGGCGGCGAACGATCGCAAATCTTTTGACCAGCTGCTGACGTGGACGCGCGATAATCTTGCCAGCGGCGATCTCAACGACCATCTGCCTGCCTGGCTATGGGGTCAGAAAGATAAAGAGACGTGGGCGGTGATTGATACCAACTCCGCCTCTGACGCCGATGTCTGGATCGCCTGGTCACTGCTTGAAGCGGGTCGACTGTGGAAACATCCGGATTATACCCGCACGGGTAAAGCGCTGCTGAAACGCATTGTCAGCGAGGAAGTGGTGAAAGTCCCGGGGCTCGGCGCAATGCTGCTTCCCGGTAAAGTCGGCTTTGCCGATGAGAACGTATGGCGCTTTAATCCCAGCTATCTTCCTCCGCAGCTAGCGAGTTATTTCACGCGTTTTGGTACCCCGTGGACCACGCTTCGTGAAACCAATCAGCGCCTGCTGCTGGAGAGTGCGCCGAAAGGATTTTCGCCGGACTGGGTGCAGTATCAGAAAAACAAAGGCTGGCGGTTACAGCAGGATAAATCGCTGGTGGGCGGCTACGATGCCATCCGCGTTTATCTCTGGGTGGGAATGATGAGTGATAAAGATCCTCAGAAAGCCCGGCTGCTGACGCGCTTCCAGCCGATGGCGGCCAAGACAATGAAACGGGGTGTGCCGCCGGAGAAAGTGGATGTGGCGACGGGTAAACGCACCGGGAATGGTCCGGTCGGATTCTCTGCCGCCATGCTGCCGTTTTTACAACAACGTGATGCCCAGGCGGTTCAGCGCCAGCGCGTTGCAGACCATTTTCCCGATAATAATGCCTATTACAGCTACGTGCTGACTCTCTTTGGGCAAGGATGGGATCAGCATCGTTTTCGCTTCACCGCAAAAGGTGAATTAATACCGGATTGGGGCCAGGAATGCGCAAGTTCACAGTAAATCTACTCACTTTATCGCTTGGCCTGGCACTGATGCCGATGGCTGAGGCCGCCAACTCACCGCAGCAGAAACAGCTGCTGGAACAGGTTCGACTGGGCGAATCGACACAGCGTGAGGATTTAGTTCGTCAGTCGCTTTATCGTCTTGAGCTGATTGACCCGAACAACCCTGACGTTATTGCCGCACGCTTTCGCTACCTGCTGCGCCAGGGCGATAACGCCGGCGCGCAAAAAGAGCTGGATCGTCTGAAAGGGATCGCGCCGGGCTCGAGCGCGTACCAGTCATCACGCAATACGCTGCTGCTTTCCACTCCGGATGGCCGCCAGCAGCTCCAGCAGGCGCGATTGCTCGCCACCACGGGACACACGCAGGAGGCGATTGCAGCCTATGACAAGCTGTTTGACGGCAACCCACCGGGCGGCGACGTGGCGACGGAATACTGGAACGTGGTGGCGAAAGATCCTGCTCGCCGGAATGCAGCCATTAACCAGCTCAAGAAAATAAACAGCAGCAGCCCCGGAAATACACAGCTGCAGGCGACGCTGTCCCAGCTTCTGTTCCAGAGCGGACGCCGTGATGAAGGCTTTGCGGTATTGCAGGAGATGGCCAAATCCACCAACGGGCGCAGCCAGGCGTCTGATATGTGGTATGACCAAATCAAAGACCAGCCTGCCAGCAGCGCGAGCGTTAGCGCGCTGCAAAAATACCTGAGCGTATTCAGCGACGGTGATAGCGTCGCGGCGGCGCGTGCCCAGCTTGAAGCCCAGCAAAAACAGCTCGCTGACCCTGCATTCCGCGCGAAAGCGGAAGGGCTGGCGGCGGTGGATGCCGGGCAGGGCAGTAAGGCGGTGGCGGAGCTGCAAAAAGCCGTCAGCGCCAACCATGCCGACAGTGAAGCGGTGGGTGCCCTGGGACAGGCTTATTCCCAGAAAGGCGACCGCGCCCGCGCGGTGGCACAGTTTGAAAAGGCAATTGCCCTCGATCCCCAGAGCGATAACCGGGGTAAATGGGACAGTTTGCTAAAGGTTAACCGCTACTGGCTGCTGATCCAGCAGGGCGATGCGGCGCTGAAGGCGAATAACCCGGCGCAGGCGGAGCGTTACTATCAGCAGGCACGCAGTATCGACAATACCGACAGCTATGCCGTGCTGGGGCTGGGCGACGCCGCCGCGGCGCGTAAAGATAACGACGCGGCGGAGCGTTATTACCGTCAGGCGCTGCGAATGGACAGCGGCAACAGCAATGCGGTCCGCGGTCTGGCCAATATTTACCGTGCGCAGTCCCCGGAGAAAGCCTCGCAGTTTATCCAGTCTCTCTCCGCCAGCCAGCGCAGAAGCATAGATGATATTGAACGTAGCCTGACCAACGAGCAGCTCTCTGCTCAGGCCGAGCAGCTTGAAAATCAGGGGAAATACGCTCAGGCGGCAGAGATTCAGCGTCGTCGTCTGGCGCTCTCTCCCGGCGATGTGTGGATAACCTATCGTCTCTCGCGCGATCTCTACAGCGCGGGTCAGCGAAGCCAGGCGGATACCCTTATGCGTCAGCTTGCCAGCCAGAAACCGTCCGACCCGGATCAGGTTTATGCTAACGGGCTCTATCTTTCCGGAAACGATCAGGACCGCGCCGCGCTGGCGCATCTGGATACGCTGCCGCGAAGCCAGTGGAACGGCAATATTCAGGAGCTTGCTGACCGTCTGCAAAGTAACCAGGTGCTGGAAACCGCCAACCGTCTACGCGACAGCGGCAAAGAGCAGGAGGCTGAAAACCTTTTGCGCCAGCAGCCAACCTCCACCCGCATCGACCTGACGCTGGCGGACTGGGCGCAGCAGCGTGGCGATCTGGACTCGGCAAAAACGACGTACAACGCCGTTCTGCAGCGTGAACCGCAGAACGAAGACGCCATCCTCGGCCTGACCGAGATTTATAGCGCTCAGGGTAACAAAGATGCCGCGCGCTCGGAGCTGGCGAAGCTGCCCGCCGCGCAAAACGGTCAGCCGCTGTCGCTCAATATGCAGCGCCGCATCGCGATGGCGCAGGCGGGTCTGGGCGATTCCGCCGCCGCAGAACAGACCTTCAATAAAATTATTCCGCAGGCTAAATCGCAGCCCGGCTCCATGGAAAACGCGCTGGTGCTGCGTGATGCCGCGCGTTTCCAGGCGCAGAACGGGCAGCCTCAGCAGGCACTGGAAACCTACAAAGACGCGATGGTGTCGTCTGGCATCACCACGACGCGACCGGTGGATAACGACAGTTTCACTCGTCTGACGCGTAACGATGAAAAAGACGACTGGCTGAAACGCGGCGTGCGCAGTGATGCCGGTGACTTGTACCGTCAGCAGGATGTTAACGTCACGCTGCAGCACGACTACTGGGGCTCCAGCGGCACGGGCGGCTATTCCGACCTGAAAGCGCATACCACCATGCTGCAGGTGGATGCCCCGCTCTCTGACGGGCGCATGTTCTTCAGAAGCGATCTGGTCAACATGGACGCTGGTTCATTTGATAACAATAACGGGACCTACGATCCTAAATGGGGGACCTGCTACGAAACGCCGTGTAGCGGCAATACCCATCAGTCCGACAATGGCGCAAGCGTTGCCGTCGGCTGGCAGAATAAAACCTGGGCGATGGATATTGGCACCACGCCGATGGGCTTTGACGTTGTCGACGTGGTGGGCGGCATAAGCTACAGCAGCGATCTGGGCCCCATCGGCTATACCGTTAACGCCCATCGCCGCCCAATCTCCAGCTCTCTGCTGGCGTTCGCCGGGCAAAAAGATACCAACACCGGCACCACCTGGGGCGGCGTACGTGCCACCGGTGGCGGCGTAAGCATGAGCTATGACAAAGGTGAAGCGAACGGTATCTGGTCGAGCCTGAATGCGGAAACGCTGACGGGTAAAAATGTTGAGGATAACTGGCGCGTCCGCTGGATGACGGGTTACTACTACAAGCTCATTAATAAAAACAATGAACGCCTGACGGTCGGCGTCTCCAATATGCTCTGGCACTACGACAAAGACCTGAGCGGTTATACCCTGGGTCAGGGCGGTTACTACAGTCCGCAGGAGTACGTCTCCTTCGCACTGCCGGTGACCTGGCGTAAACGCACGGAGAACTGGTCCTGGGAGCTGGGTGGCTCGGTCTCCTGGTCTCACTCGAAAACCAAAGACGAACTGCGCTACCCGATCCAGAATCTGATCCCGACCGATGAGCCAGACCGCTATACCGACCGGGGCGCAATGGAAACCGGCAGCAGTTCATCAGGAACGGGTTATACCGCGCGGGCCATTATCGAGCGCCGCGTAACGTCCAACTGGTTTGTAGGCATGGGCGTGGATATTCAGGAGGCGAAAGACTATACCCCAAGCCATGCGCTGATCTATGTGCGCTACTCTGCCGCAGGCTGGCAGGGCGATATGGACTTACCGCCGCAGCCGCTCATCCCTTACGCGGACTGGTAATCGGATTTTCCTTAATCCATTTGTAAGTCTCTCTTAATAGCGCGGCAATCGGGTATACTCAGGCGCGCCGGGTTTACACCCTGGCGCGCCCTGCGCTTCGAGTTTTGTGGAGAGTCATTTTGCGTGTCAGCCGTTCCTTAACAATCAAACAGATGGCGATGGTCTCTGCCGTCACCATGCTGTTTGTCCTGCTCTTCTGCGTAATTTTGCTGTTTCATTCCGTACAGCAGAATCGCTATAACACGGCTTCGCAGTTAGAAAGTATCGCCCGCTCGGTGCGTGGCCCGCTTTCTGCCTCTATCCTGAAAGGGGATATTCCCGAAGCGGAAACCATTTTAAAACGTATTCAGCCTGCCGGCGTCGTTAGCCGCGCCGATGTCGTCTTGCCCAACCAGTTTCAGGCGCTGCGGATGAGCTTTATCCCGGAGCGTCCCGTCCCGATGATGGTGATGCGCCTGTTTGAACTGCCGGTGCAAATTTCGCTTCCCGTTTATTCGCTTGAACGCCCTGCGAATCCGCAGCCGCTGGCCTACCTGGTTTTGCAGGCGGACTCCTACCGCATGTATAAATTCGTCATGAGCTGGGTGGTTACGTTAGTGACCACTTGCTTACTTATGACGCTTATTCTCAGCGTGGCGCTCACCTGGTGCATTAACCGGCTGATTGTTCATCCGCTGCGCCGTATCGCCCGTGAGCTGAATACGCTTGCGCCGCAGGATCAGATGGGACATCAGCTTGAGCTGCCGCGTCTGCATCATGACGATGAGATAGGTATGCTGGTGCGCAGCTACAACCTCAACCAGCAGCGCCTCCAGCGTCAGCAGGATGAATTAAACAGCAGCGCCACCCGTTTTCCGGTATCGGAGCTCCCCAATAAAGCCTTCCTGATGGCGATGCTGGAGCAGACCGTTGCCCGCCAGCAAACTACGGCGCTGATGGTTATCGCCTGTGAAACCTTGCAGGACACGGCTGGCGTGCTTCAGGAGAGCCAGCGCGAAATGCTGCTGCTCACCCTGGTGGAAAAGATCAAATCTGTCCTTGCCCCGCGCATGGTGCTGACCCAGGTCAGCGGTTACGATCTGGTGGTGATTGCCAACGGCGTAAAAGAACCGTGGCATGCGATCACCTTAGGTCAGCAAGTACTCACTGTCATTAATGAGCGGTTGCCCATTCAGGGTATCCAGCTTCGTCCGAGCGCCAGTATCGGTATCGCCATGTACTATGGTGATTTAACGGCGGAGCAGCTTTATCGTCGCGCGTTCTCGGCGGCGTATACCGCCCGGCGCAAAGGGAAAAATCAGATCCAGTTCTTTGAACCGGAGCAGATGGAAAAGGCGCAGCAGCGCCTGACGGAAGAGAGCGACATCCTGACCGCGCTGGATAACCGGCAGTTTGCCCTCTGGCTACAGCCGCAGATGAATTTGCTGACGGGAGAAGTGAAAAGCGCCGAGGCACTGCTGCGCGTGCAGCAGCCGGATGGTTCATGGGAACTGCCGGAAGGGCTGATTGAGCGCATTGAGTCCTGCGGCCTGATGGTTACCGTCGGCTACTGGGTGCTGGAAGAGTCCTGCCGTCAGCTGGCCGCCTGGCAGGAGCGCGGCGTGACGCTGCCGCTGTCGGTCAATTTGTCTGCCATGCAGCTTATGCACCCGACCATGGTTTCAGAGATGCTGGAGCTGATCCATCGTTACCGAATCAAGCCTGATACGTTAACTCTGGAAGTGACGGAGAGCCGACGCATCGACGATCCTAATCAGGCGGTCGCGATTCTCAAACCGCTGCGTAATGCCGGTATTCGCATTGCCCTGGACGATTTTGGCATGGGATACGCCGGGCTGCGTCAGCTTCAGCACATGAAAACCCTTCCGGTAGATGTGCTCAAAATTGACAAAGCGTTTGTCGACGGTCTGCCGGGCGACAGCAGCATGGTGCAGGCGATTATCCAGATGGCGCGTAGCCTCAACCTGCATCTTATTGCCGAGGGGATTGAAACCGAAGCGCAACGCGCCTGGCTTGCAGAGGCGGGCGTGGAGAGCGGACAAGGCTTCCTTTTTGCCCCCGCAGTCCCTTCGGATATCTTTGAAGAACGATACCTTTCTGGTGCTGACAATAACGCAAAAGTGTAATTTTGTTGCTGGCTTGTGCGAGCCAGCTCAAAGTTCTTAACATTTGTGTTTCAAATTTGAACTGAGTTTATTTCTGTCCTGTTATGTGGGTGTTATTTTAAAGCCGCAGGTTAACCATAACCTTACAAAACCTGTGGTTTTTCTTCCCAAGGACACCTTATGAAAACCTCACTCTTCAAAAGTCTTTATTTCCAGGTCCTGACAGCCATCGCCATCGGTATTCTGCTGGGTCACTATTACCCTGAGCTGGGCGCGCAAATGAAACCGCTTGGCGACGCGTTCGTTAAGCTCATCAAAATGGTCATCGCTCCGGTGATCTTCTGTACCGTAGTAACGGGCATCGCTGGCATGGAAAGCATGAAGGCGGTTGGTCGTACCGGTGCAGTGGCGCTTCTCTATTTTGAAGTGGTCAGTACACTTGCGCTGATTATCGGTCTGATCATCGTCAACGTGGTGCAGCCAGGCGCGGGAATGAACGTAGACCCGTCAACGCTTGATGCCAAAGCGGTCGCGGTATATGCCGAGCAGGCGAAGGATCAGGGCGTGGTAGCCTTCCTGCTGGACGTGATACCGGGCAGCGTCATTGGCGCGTTCGCCAGCGGAAACATCCTCCAGGTGCTGCTGTTCGCCGTGATGTTTGGCTTTGCCCTGCACCGTCTGGGCAGCAAAGGCCAGCTTATCTTTAACGTAATCGAAAGCTTCTCGCAGGTGATCTTCGGCATCATCAATATGATCATGCGCCTGGCGCCGATCGGTGCTTTTGGTGCGATGGCCTTCACCATCGGTAAGTATGGCGTCGGTACGCTGGTGCAGCTGGGTCAGCTGATTATCTGCTTCTATATTACCTGTATCCTTTTCGTAGTCGTGGTGCTGGGCTCCATCGCCCGCGCGACGGGTTTCAACATCTTCAAATTTATTCGTTACATCCGTGAAGAGCTGCTGATTGTTCTGGGGACTTCCTCTTCAGAATCGGCGCTGCCGCGTATGCTCGACAAGATGGAAAAGCTGGGGTGCCGTAAATCGGTGGTCGGGCTGGTGATCCCAACGGGCTACTCCTTCAACCTGGACGGCACCTCGATATACCTGACGATGGCGGCCGTATTTATCGCTCAGGCGACCAACAGCCATATGGATATTTTCCATCAGATTACCCTGCTGGTGGTGCTCCTGCTCTCCTCTAAAGGCGCGGCAGGCGTGACGGGCAGCGGCTTTATCGTGCTGGCTGCCACCATTTCCGCTGTAGGTCACCTGCCGGTGGCGGGTCTGGCGTTGATTCTGGGTATCGACCGCTTCATGTCAGAAGCCCGTGCGTTAACCAACCTGGTGGGTAACGGTGTGGCAACGGTGGTGGTGGCGAAATGGGTGAAAGAGCTGGATCACAAAAAGCTCGACGATACTCTGAATAATCGTTCAACTGACAGCAAAAATCCTGGCTTAACCTCTTAATCTTGTCACAAATGCCCGTATTCCCTTGTCGGGATGCGGGCTCCTGCGCATAATAACTGTTCGTACCTGTCATAATTCGACAAGATTTTTTTGGGTATATTTCACTTCGGACCGTGACGTTTTGCCGAACGCGCGGTCTAATCGACGTGTTTTCATCGTCATCTTTAAGAGTGAAGCGCGTCGCGAGGCACTCTTTTTAACCAGGAATGTTGATCAGGGGTTCACATGCAGGGCACAAAAATTCGACTCTTAACCGGCGGTTTGCTGATGATGGCAGCAGCCAGTTATGTGCAGGCAGATGCGCTCCAGCCAGACCCGGCCTGGCAACAAGGGACATTAGCGAACGGTTTTCAGTGGCAGGTGTTAGCCACTCCGCAACGTCCCAGTGACCGTATAGAAATCCGTCTGTCCATTAATACCGGTTCCCTCACGGAAAGCACCCAGCAAACCGGTTTTAGCCATTTTATTCCCCGACTGGCGCTCACGCAGAGCGGCAGCCTGCAAGCGGTTCAGGTGCGCTCACTTTGGCAGCAGGCCATCGATCCGAAGCGCCCGCTTCCTCCGGCTGTTGTCTCGTATGACTACACCATGTTTAACCTGAGCCTGCCTAATAACCGTAACGACCTGCTTAAAGAAGCGCTTACGTATCTCTCCGATGCCTCTGGCAATCTGGCGATTACGCCGGACACCGTTAACTATGCGTTGAGCAACAGTGACATGGTGGCGACCTGGCCCGGAGATACCAAAGAGGGCTGGTGGCGCTACCGCCTGAAGGGCTCAACGTTACTGGGACATGACCCGGCCGAACCGCTGAAACAGCCGGTCGATGCCGAACAGGTAAAATCGTTCTACCAGAAGTGGTACACCCCGGACGCCATGACGCTGATCGTGGTAGGTAACGTGGACAGCCGCGCGGTGGTGGAGCAGATCAACAAAGCGTTTGGTGATTTGAAAGGTAAGCGTGAAACGCCAGCCCCTGTCCCGACGCTCTCTCCGCTGCGTGCAGAGCCTGTCAGCATTATGACGGACGCCGTGCGTCAGGATCGCCTCTCCGTCATGTGGGATAACGCCTGGCAGCCCATCCGTGAGTCAGCGGCAATGCTGCGCTATTGGCGTGCCGATCTGGCGCGTGAGGCGCTGTTCTGGCACGTTCAGCAGACGCTGAGCAAGAACAACGTCAAGAATATCGGTCTTGGCTTTGACTGCCGCGTGCTGTTCCAGCGCGCGCAGTGTGCCATTAACGTTGAATCGCCGGGCGATAAGCTGAATGCCAATCTGGGCGTGGTCGCGAAAGAGCTGGCAAAAGTGCGTAAAGAGGGGCTTTCCGAAGAGGAATTCAATGCTCTCGTGGCTCAGAAAAAACTCGAGCTGCAGAAGCTGTTTGCGACCTACGCACGTGCCGATACCGACATTCTGATCAGCCAGCGTATTCGCTCCCTGCAGAATCAGGTGGTGGACATTGCGCCGGAACAGTACCAGAAACTGCGTCAGGACTTCCTGAACGGTCTGACCGTCGAGATGCTCAATCAGGACCTCCGTCAGCAGCTGTCACAGGAGATGGCGTTGATCCTCCTGCAGCCGAAGGGCGAGCCGGAATATGACATGAAGGAACTTCAGACGACCTGGGATTCCATTATGGCCACCGCGCCGCAGCCAGCGCAGGCCGCCACGGCGGATGATTTACATCCGGACGCGACGGATATTCCGCAGGGGCAGTAATGCTTAAACATTCCCTCTCCCTGTGGGAGAGGGTTAGGGTGAGGGCATCAGCCCGCACCTTACTTAAACTGGCATCGCCTCGCGCGGAATAATCGCCCCGCGATACTGAATCACCGTGCTGGCCGTCAGGTGCCCACGCCGTGCCGCCGCTTCCGGCGTTCCACCCGTCAGACGTACCGCCAGATAGCCCGCGCTGAATGAATCACCCGCCGCCGTGGTATCAATCACTTTCTCTTTGGCAAGCTTCACCGCCGGAACGTCAACCAGCGTTTCACCCGCAATCGCGACCAGACAAGACTCCGCACCGCGCTTAATCACCACTTCGCTCACGCCAGCCGCCTGCGTGCGTGCAATCACGTCCTCTACCGGTTTCTCACCCCACAGGGCGTCTTCATCGTCGAGCGTGAGGAAGGCGATGTCGGTGCACTGCAGCATCTGTTGATAGACCTGCTGCGTCTCTTCGCGGCTGCCCCACAGGCGCGGGCGGTAGTTGTTATCGAAAATAACCTTGCCGCCGTTTGCACGGCATTCGCGCAGCAGCGAGAGCAGCTTTTCACGGCTGGTGGGGCTTAAAATCGCAAGGCTAATCCCGCTCAGATATAGATAGTCAAAGGTCGCCAGCTCTTCGCAGATGGCCGCAGCCGCGTCGCTCTCCAGCCAGAATTTGGCCGCGGCTTCGTTACGCCAGTAATAAAACGTGCGTTCGCCGGTGCTGTCGGTCTCGATGTAATAAAGTCCCGGGAGGCGGTTTTCCATACGCTGAATCAGCGACGTTTCAACATGTTCACTCTGCCACGCCTCCAGCATCTGCTGGCTGAAGCTGTCCGTTCCCAGGGCGGTAACGTAGTTCACGGTGAGCGCCTCAGGCGCGACCTGGCGGGCAATATAAACGGACGTGTTTAACGTATCGCCACCAAATCCGCGGCTGACTTCAGCGCCTTTTTGTGACAGTTCAATCATGCATTCGCCAATCACGGCAATTTTTTTGGACATAGTCGTGAACCTGAACAGAAGAATAATCAGCAGTGTGCGCTGAGTGAATTAACCGGTCAACTATATTAAAACAACGTTCCATTATTTTATTTGAGCCAGCGCGTGTTCCCGCGCATTTCTGTCATCTTAATTTCATTTTCCCGGTGAATTGAACATAAAGTTCTCAATTGCCGCGCCGATAATCCTGTGACGAGTCCAGAAAGGCTATCCCAACAACAGGACATCTGAAATGAAGTCAGAGCAGGTTATCCAGCGGCTGAGCACTACGCCTGAGGCAAGTATTGAGAACTTGCAGGAGCATCGCTACTGGCTGCAATGTGAGCGTGCGTACACCTATCAGCCGATCTACCGAACAGATGGTCGACTGATGGCAATTGAAATTTTGACCGTCGTTACGCACCCCTCAAACCCCACTCAGCGCATCGCGCCGGATCGCTATTTTGCCGAAGTTGCCGTTCGCCAGCGTCTGGATGTGCTGGAAGAACAGCTTCGCATGCTGGCGACGAAGCAGTCCTTTTTCGAACAGCACGATATCCTCGCCTCGGTGAACGTCGACGGCCCAACCCTGCTGGCGCTGCGGCAGAACGCAAAATTGCAGGAGCTGATCGCCACCCTGCCGTGGATGCGCTTTGAGCTGGTGGAGCATGTCCGTCTGCCGCAGGATTCCTCGTTTGCTTCGATATGCGAATACGGCCCGCTGTGGCTGGATGACTTTGGCACCGGCATGGCGAATTTCTCCGCCCTGAGTGAGGTGCGCTACGACTACATTAAAGTGGCCCGCGATCTGTTCATTATGCTGCGTCAGACCCCGGAAGGGCGGAACCTGTTTACGCTGTTATTACAGCTGATGAACCGCTATTGCCAGGGCGTGATTGTTGAAGGTGTGGAAACGCTGGAAGAGTGGCGTGATGTGCAAAGCTCGCCTGCCGCGGCGGCGCAAGGCTATTTCCTCTCCCGACCGGTACCCATGGATCGCCTCGATAGCGTGATAACTACCCTCTGATAAGCCCGCTTCCCTTTGTCTGGACTATAGTTTTACAGGACAGGTCATCAGGAAAGGGGATAAAAATGACAAGAACAACCAGGGTAATCTCCTGGACAGCAGGGATTTTCTTGTTGTTGATCGTGGTCGTCGCCATCATTATTGCGACGTTTGACTGGAACCGTCTCAAGCCGACCATCAACCAGAAAGTCTCAACCGAACTGAACCGCCCCTTCGCCATACGCGGTGATTTAGGTGTGGTATGGGAGCGTCAGAAAGAGGAGCCAGGCTGGCGAAGCTGGATCCCCTGGCCACACGTCCATGCCGACGACATCATTCTCGGCAACCCGCCGGACATCCCGGACGTCACCATGGTCCACCTGCCGCGCGTGGAGGCCACGCTAGCGCCGTTAGCGCTTCTGACCAAAACCGTTTATCTGCCGTGGATCAAACTTCAGCAGCCTGATGCGCGTCTGATCCGACTCTCAGAAAAAACCAACAACTGGACGTTTAACCTTGCCAGCGATGGCGAAAAAGATCCGAATACCCAGCCTTCTTCCTGGTCATTCCGTCTCGACAATATTCTTTTCGATCGCGGACGGATCGCCATCGACGATAAGGTCAGCAAGGCGGATGTGGAGATCCTGGTCGATCCGTTGGGCAAACCGCTGCCGTTTAGCGAGGTCACGGGCACGAAAGCAAAAGGCGACGCGGCAAGCGTAGGTGACTATGTCTTCGGCCTGACGGCAAAAGGACGCTACAACGACCAGCCGCTTAGCGGTAAAGGGAAAATAGGCGGCATGCTGGCGCTCCGGAGCGAAGGCACGCCGTTCCCGGTGCAGGCGGACTTCCGTTCCGGTAACACCCGCGTGGCGTTCGTGGGAACGGTTAACGACCCGATGAACATGGGCGGCGTTGACCTTCAGCTTAAATTTGCCGGTGATTCGCTGGGCGAGCTGTATGAACTGACCGGCGTACTGCTGCCGGATACCCCGCCATTCGAAACGGACGGGCATCTGGTCGCCAAAATCGATACCGAAAAAGCGTCTGTTTTTGACTACCGTGATTTTAACGGCCGCATTGGCGACAGCGACATCCACGGCACGCTGACCTACACCACCGGAAAACCGCGCCCGAAACTGGAAGGGGATGTTGAATCCCGTCAGCTGCGTCTGGCCGATCTTGGTCCGTTGATTGGCGTGGATTCGGGCAAAGGCACAAAGTCCAAAGAGGTCAAAAAGGACGTTCAGCCTGCGGGTAAAGTATTGCCTTACGATCGTTTCGAAACCGACAAATGGAACGTAATGGATGCGGATGTACGTTTCAAAGGCGGGAAAATTGAACATGGCAGTACGCTGCCGATCAGCAATCTTTCGACCCATATCCTCCTCAAAAACGCCGACCTGCGCCTGCAGCCGCTGAAGTTCGGCATGGCGGGTGGGACGATTTCCTCGAACATTCACCTGGAAGGCGATAAGAAGCCGATGCAGGGACGGGCGGAGATCCAGGCGCGTCGATTGAAGCTGAAAGAGCTGATGCCGAACGTAGAGCTGATGCAGAAAACCCTCGGTGAAATGAACGGTGATGCCGACATTCGCGGCGTGGGTAACTCCGTGGCGGCGCTGCTGGGCAGCGGCAACGGAAACCTGAAGCTGCTGATGAACGACGGACTGGTGAGCCGAAACCTGATGGAGATCCTGGGGCTGAACGTCGGTAACTACGTCGTCGGGCAAATCTTTGGCGATGACGAGGTGCGGGTGAACTGCGCGGCGGCCAATCTGGATCTGGTGAACGGCGTGGCGCGCCCGCAGATTTTTGCCTTCGACACGGAAAACGCGGTGATTAACGTGACCGGTACCGCCAGCATGGCTTCGGAGCAGCTTGATCTGACGATTGACCCGGAGAGTAAGGGGATCCGTATTATCACGCTGCGCTCGCCGCTGTACGTGCGCGGGACCTTCAAAAATCCGCAGGCGGGCGTGAAGCCAGGGCCGCTGATTGCGCGCGGTGCGGTGGCTGCGGCCCTTGCGACGCTGGTTACCCCAGCCGCAGCGCTGCTGGCACTGATTTCGCCGTCAGAGGGCGAGGCGAATCAGTGCCGGACCATTTTGTCGCAGATGAAGAAATAGCTCCCTTTCTCCCTCTCCCTGTGGGAGAGGGCCGGGGTGAGGGCATCAGGCCGCAGTGAATTACAGAGCCTGGTGCTTCGTCTCGTGCGTCAGCAGCAGCGCAATCAGCGTCAGCGCCGCCATGGCCGCAAGATAGACGCCCACATAGAACAGACCATAGTTTGCCTGCAGCCAGGTGGCGATATATGGCGCAACGGACGCACCCAGTATAGACGAGACGTTATAGGAGAACGACGCGCCGGTATAACGTACTTCAGTCGGGAACAGCTCGGGCAGCAGCGCGCCCATCGGGCCGAAGGTCAGCCCCATCAGGCTCAGGCCAATCAGCAGATAGGCCATCACCAGCGCCGGGCTACCTGAACCCAGCAGCGGCGGGAAGACGAACAGGGCAAATAGAACGATCAGCGTGGTGATCGTAATCATGCTCGCACGACGACCGAATTTATCCGCCAGCAGGCCCGCAACAGGAACCATCACGCCAAACCCGATCACCGCCATCATCAGCATCCACAGCACTTCGTTACGCGGCAGCCCCAGCCCAACCGGCGCAGCGGCGGTACTGAACGTCATGGAATAGACGGTCATGATGTAGAACAGCGTATAGGTGGCGAGCATGATAAACGTGCCCAGCACGGTCACGCGAACGTGTTTGGTCAGAAGCGTACCCAGCGGCACTTTCACCTGCTTGTTCGCCGCGGCCACTTTCGCAAAAACAGGGGTCTCATGCAGAGAAACACGCACATACAGGCCAATCAGCACCAGCACGGCTGAGAAGATAAACGGAATACGCCAGCCCCAACTCATGAACTGTTCATCCGTCTGCAGCCAGGAGAGCAGCAGGAACGTCCCGTTGGCAAAGAAGAAGCCAATCGGAGCGCCAAGCTGTGGGAATGAACCGTACAGCGCGCGCTTGCGCGCCGGGGCGTTCTCGGTGGCCAGCAGCGCCGCGCCGCCCCATTCACCACCCAGCCCCAGACCTTGGCCAAAACGCGCCAGCGCCAGCAGGACCGGCGCCAGAATACCAATGGTTTCGTAGGTCGGCAGCAGGCCGATGGCTACGGTGGAGATCCCCATCGTCAGCAGCGAGGCCACCAGCGTGACTTTGCGGCCGATGCGATCGCCAAAGTGTCCAAACAGCGCAGAGCCAATCGGACGCGCAACAAACGCAATCGCAAAGGTCGCCAGAGACTGCAGCGTGGCCGCCGTCGGATCGCCCTGCGGGAAGAAAATGTGCGGGAATACGATGACCGCGGCGGTGGCATAAATATAGAAGTCGAAGAACTCGATGGCGGTGCCAATCAGCGAGGCGACGACGACTTTATTGCGCGAGTTTACCGGAACGTTTTCCGTTTCTGAGTCGAGTGTGGTGGCGGTTGCTTGCATAATATTTTCTTATTTTTGTCGAACGAAAGGCCATATTACGCACAGCAAAAGCGACATTTCAATCTGTAACAAAGCCGCGACCCGGTGATAAAAACAGCAAAAAGCGGATAATTTTCAGACCAGCCAAAACACGTCTATGAAATGCTTCACAGATTTTAAATATCAGTCAATTAAACTGGTTTTCGGTTAAATAAAAGTTACGGGCTGGATTTATATGCTGAAATGATGGATCGGGCTGAAATTTCAGCCCGATGGCGGGGCTAGCGGTGCGTTTTGCCGGGCATTCGCGTGTCGCCTTTGTACTCGGCGGTGGCAATCCATGCCGCGCAGAACAGGGTCAGGCGGGCGAAGAAGTAGAAGAAGGCCATCAGTCCCAGCACCGAGCCAAACGCTGCGCCGGAAGGGGATTTAACCAGTGACGGCAGGGTGTAAGTCATCACGATTTTGATCACCTCAAAGCCGATCGCCGCAATCAATGTGCCGCGGAGCAGCGCCTTCTTGCGCGGCCGATGCCGGGGCAAGCGCCAGAAGATCCAGAAGAACAGCAGGTAGTTGGCGAAGATGGAAATAGCCAGCCCAATGCCGCGCCAGGCGGGCTTCAGCCATTCGATGTAATCCAGATAGAGCGCGGAGATGATCATCTGCTGCGCCGAACCCGCCACCGAGGTTATGGAGAGCGTCACGATGAGGGCTACCAGCAGGCCAATCAGCGAAATAAAGTCGCGGAGATACTTAACCCATATTTTCTCCTGGTCCTGCGGCTTACGCTCCCAGACGTCGCGCGACTGGGCGCGAATGGCCTCGCGCAGGTTGCCCATCCAGTTAACGCCGGAGTAAAGGGCAATCAGCAAGCCGACGATGCCGACGGTGGTACGCTGCTGAACGGCGGTATTGATAGTGCTTTTGAGCGTGCTGGCAAGAGTCGGGTCACTGACGTTATTCAGGATCTTCGTGAAGATATCCTGCAGCAGCGTCGGGTGGGACGCGAGCACAAAACCGGCCGCCGCAAATGACACCATCAGGATCGGAATCATCGACAGGAAGGAAAAATAGGTTATGGCAGCACCAAACTGGTTCCCCATGCGGTCATTAAAGCGCTCGGTTGCGCGTATCAGATGCGCAATCATGGGAAACTGCTGAATTCTCGCGGCGATGCCGGTTACGGTTCCCAGCGCTTTGCTGGCGGTACCAGGCGTTTTGGCCTCTTCGGGCCCGGTTTCCATCTTTTTGACGGGCTCATACTCTAAATGTTGGGTGGGTCGTTGCGGGTTGTTTTCCGGCGTCACGCGTCTTTTCCTTTTCGTTTGGCTGGATGTTATTGAATTATAGCTTGCGACTAGTCCACGTAAGCTTTTGTGAGTTCGGTTAGCCACTCCATGAACAGATGGACCCGGCGGGAGAGGTTGCGCCGGTGGGGATAAATCAGGGAAACAGGCATCGGTTCGGCCCGGTATTGCGGGAGGATCTCAATCAGCTTCTTCGCGCGCAGTAAATCGCGCACCCCAACCCGCGGCACCTGAATAATGCCCAGTCCGGCGAGACAGGCAGCCTGGTAAGTTTCCGTGCTGTTGACGGTTAAGACCCCGCCTGTTTTTATCCACTGTGTTGTACTGCCGTTATAAAACTCAAAGCCCTGTGGGCGTGTTCCCAGCGTAGCGGTGTAGTGAATAACGGCGTGCGAGCCTAAATCGTCCAGGGTTTCCGGGTAGCCAAAACGCGCCAGATAGTCCGGGCTGGCGCAGTTAATCACCGACAGCTTGCCCAGTGGACGGGCAATCAGCCCTGAATCCTTCAGCGTGCCGACGCGTACCACGCAATCAAACCCTTCGCGGATCACATCCACCAGACGATCGCTGCTGCTGAGCTCCAGTTCGATGCCCGGATAGTGCTGCAGAAAAGCAGGCAGTTTGGGGATGACTAAATTTCGAGCAACGCCGACGGGCATATCCACGCGGAGCCGGCCGCTGATGCTGGAGGGATCGTGCTGAAACATGCCGTCGAGTTCATCAAGGTTTGCCAGCAGATCTTTTGCCCGCTCGTAATAGACCATGCCGTCCTGCGTCAGGCTGACGCGGCGCGTGGTGCGGTGCAATAGCTGAGTGCCAAGCCGGTTTTCCAGGGCCTGAATCTGCCGTGAGACGCTGCCTTTTGGCAGGGTTAATGTTTCGGCCGCGCGGGAAAAACTCTCCAGTTCCGCGACGCGGACGAACAACTGCATTGCGTGAATTTTATCCATAGACGAAGCTCATTGTTGTTTCTGCTGAAACAGTGAAGCGTTTTAACCCATCTTTATTGATTTTCTATCACCTAATAAGCTCTTTCTCAATCTCCTTAACAGCCAAAACGAGGTTTATGATGAGTGAACGTATCGCATTAGTGACGGGTGGTAGTCGTGGTCTGGGTAAAAACGCTGCATTAAAGCTGGCGGCAGACGGCACGGGAATCATCCTGACATACAACCGTAGCCAGCAGGAAGCGCTGGATGTTGTGCATGAAATTCAGCAAAAAGGCGTCAACGCAGCGGCATTACAGCTTAACGTCGGGGATATCACGGGATTTGAACATTTTGCCCAACAGCTTCAGGAAACTCTTAGGACCGTCTGGCAGCGTGAAACCTTTGACTATTTATTGAACAATGCCGGGACGGGTTTATATGCACCCTATGCCGACACGACGGAAGCCCAGTTTGATGAAGCGTTGAACATTCATTTCAAAGGGCCTTTCTTCCTGACCCAGCGCCTGCTGCCGCTGCTTAACGACGGGGGACGTATCCTCAACGTCTCCAGCGGGCTGGCCCGTTTTACCCAGCCGGGCTCAGGGACCTACGCGGCCATGAAGGGGGCGATGGAAGTGCTGACGCGCTATCAGGCGAAAGAGCTGGGCGCGCGCGGCATTTCCGTCAATATCATTGCGCCTGGCGCGATAGAAACAGACTTTGGCGGCGGACGCGTGCGCGACAACGCGGAGCTGAATCAGTTGCTGGCCTCGCAGACGGCGCTGGGACGGGTGGGTCTACCGGACGATATCGGTGATGCCATTGCGGCACTGCTCAGCGATAAGCTGGGCTGGATGAATGCGCAACGTATTGAAGTGTCAGGCGGTATGTTCCTGTGATGCCCGGACTTAAGGGGAAGGAACCTCTTAAGGAACCCTTAATATGGATGTGTCTGCCACTGACAGCGATAAAGAACGCAGGCAGCCATAGACGATAACCCATTTTCATCACGATATTTCTCCAGAGAAAGACCCTGATGTTTTTTATTAACGCAATGGCCGCAGAAAATATTTTCAGCGCATGACGTTTGATATTCGTTTCCTCTTAATAGCGACCCTGAAGAGGAAACGACGTCCGGAAATATCGGCTAAATTACTATTGGTCAGGAATTATTATTCAGGTATTCCTGCTGTAATAAACCAAATAGCCAGTCATTTTGCCAGCGCCCCGCAAGATAATAGCTCTCACGTAATTCACCTTCCAGGTGAAAGCGGGCTTTTTCCAGCAGGCGTCTTGAAGCAGCGTTTCCCGCTGTTACGGTGGCGGTGAGTCGCCGTATACCGCCCTGAAGAAAAGCGTAATCGCAAAGCGCCTTCAGGGATTCAAAGCCGTAACCTTTCCCCTGCGCTTCGGGGGCGAAAAGGAAGCCCACTTCGGCGCAGTCCTCCTCCCGATGAATATACCCGGTAACGCCCAGCGGGGTCAGTGAGGCGGTGTCACGTACGACGAGGCAAAGCCAGTGCGCGCTGCCCGGAGCCCATGGCATCAGGCGCGAATCAAACGCTTCGCGTATCGCCGCGACAGGGCGGTCTTCCGCCACAAAGCGCATAACGTCCGGGTGCTGCTGGAGCGCCAGAAAAAAGGGCCAGTCTTGTTCCTGCAGGGGCGAACAGGTAAGGCGAGAGGTAATTAAAACCGGCATTCAGATTCTCCTGAAACATTTTAAATCATTTTAGGGTTGTCACTTTATTTCAACAGAAAGTCAGGTATGGTTAACCGCGTATAAATAAAAAGAATAAAGGGCGTCTCGCGCCCATTCCTGATGTCTTCGTTGTCGCTTAAGGAAAACAATGACTCTCAGCACATCACACCATATTCGCGAACAGTTTGAACACTGTCTGGCGGTCATTCGCCTTGCGTCGGTGGAAATTTTACTCCTTCTGAATGTACATGCTTCTGAGGGCAAAGATCCACGCTGGTTTCTGGAACAACTCGACAGCGCGCGATTAGCTTTGGGCGGCTGGGGAGCCGTTGCGAAAAAACTCAACCTGAATGATGCCGAGATGTCGGAATTTACGCTCCAGCTGCGCCTGCTGCAGCAGCGCGTACCGCAGTATGAAAGCGGACAGGATGTGAGTGAAAACCAGCTTATTGCGGCGATGCGGTTTGTGACCGCGCTGGAACATCTTCGTCTTCAGCAGCCGCTGTTGACCTATAGCACGGAGCTGGCACCGGGCAGCGAACTCCAGCAGCAGCAGGCGCACAAGCAGGTACGCGCAATTGAGCTGATGCTTAAAGGGCTTATCCAGCAGGCCTGGCCCGATCAGGTAAAGCTGAACAACCATCTTAAGACCCTGTTTAACGCTGACCGCGTAAGGCGCTGGCTGAAGCTTGGCGAGATCAACGATGTCCTGAGCGGCATGATGTTCAGCGAGCTGGCGCAGATGCTGGTGGATAAAAAAGAGTTCAGCCGCTATTACGCTTCGCTTTTCAGCGACCCGTCCATGCTGACGCTGCTGGTTGAACCGCGCAAAACGCTGCAAACCTTTCTCGACGATATTCGGCAAATCCGCAACAGCATCACCGTTCAGAAGACGTTAAGCTCGGCGCAAATTCAGCTTCTGGACAACTACTACGCGCAGATCGCGCGGCCCGTTCAACGCGCGTTTGAAGAGGGGAGAACGCGCGTTAATCCGGCAGGATTCATGGCGGTAGATGCCAGTGAATTGCATACCTTCTGGGAAAAGGCGCAGAAAATGGATCGGGTTACCGGTGGGGATCTGTTTGAAGTCCGTGACACTATTGAAAAGCCGACCCAGCGCGCGCCGCGCACCCCCGAACAACGCGAGCAGCTCATTTCCGGTGCGCTATGGGGGGCAGTTGGCGTTATGGTGATTGCCATTGTGGCAGGGGGCTTCTGGCTGGTGACCAGCAGCAAGCCGCAGCCAGCGGCCGTCAGTGCGGCTGAAGCGGCTCCACCGCAGGAAATGCGTGAGACGCCTTCCTCGCGCGAAACGCTCACGCGCATGGGAGTCACCTGGGACGAGAATAATTTCCGCTCGGCCATTAACCGCAACGATACCCGCGTGACCCAGCTCTTTTTGCAGGGCGGTATGGACTGGAAGCTGTCCTGGACCGAAGAGGCGATGTCGGCAGGCCATGACGACGTGCTGGAGCTGATGTTACGCTACCGGCAAAACATGGTGGAAGAGAAGCCGTGTCGCCGCTTCATCAACACGCTCAGCCACGCGATGTCGAACGGCGAGTCTCTGACCTCGGTACGTAAAGAGTATCTTAAAGCGTTCTGCACCGTGCCTGCCGTAGTGAAACGCCAGCAGCACGATCTCGACATGGCCACACGCCGCGCGCAGTCACAGCCGGATGCCACCACCAAAAAATGGCAGTCTATTCAGAGCGCCATTTATGAGGTGATTCGCTAACATTTTCCCCTCACCCCAGCCCTCTCCCCGGAGGGGCGAGGGGGAAAAGACCGCACCCTGCTCAAGGCTCCCCATACAACCCAATCAGCCGCCGCACCACGCCGTTTGTCCAGCCGAAACCGTCCTGCAGCGGATACTCACCCCCGCCACCTTCGCGCGGCGTGCTGCTGGCGATGTGGTATTTCTCAATCAGCTTGTGGTGCGTCTTGTAGAAATGGTTCACCGTATGCAGCCAGCTCCAGGCGATCTCATCCCCCAGCGAGTCGTTTCCGTACTGCTTGAATCCCTGAATCGCCATCCACTGCAGCGGCGCCCAGCCGTTGGGTTTATCCCACTGCTCGCTGGTTTCGTACTCGGTCGCCAGAATTCCACCCGGGGTCAGCAGACGTGCCTTGACTGCATCCGACAAGCGCTCCGCCTGCTCGTGAGTTGCCATGCCAACGTACAGCGGCACGATGCTGGCGGCAGAAAACAGCGCCAGCTCTTCGCGCCGCCAGTCATAATCTCGGTAACAGCCGCTCTCCTCGTCCCACAGATAGCGGTTCACCGCCGCGCGGCGATCGTTGGCTTTCTGGCGGAATTCCTCTGCCGTCTCTTTATCTCCTTTCGACGCCGAGATGTTGGCGATAGCGCTTTCCAGTTTGAACAGGAAGGCGTTCAGATCGATGGGGATGAACTGCGTCGTGCGGATGCTGGCGAGCCGCGACGGATCGCGCAGCCAGCGGGACGAGTAATCCCAGCCGGACGCCGCACCCGCGCGCAGGTCGCGATACACCTCGTTTGGCGGACGGCCCGAGTGGCGCGCGGTTTCCACGTCCTCAATCCACGATTCGTCGCGCGGGGTATCGCGGTCATCCCAGTAGCGGTTGAGCAGTGAACCGTCCGGCATGCGCACGGCGCTGCGGTATGCCTGATTAAGCAGCAGCGACTCCGCACCGTCCATCCAGAAGGCGTACTCCATTTTGAGGTGATCAAGATAGCGTTTCGCACCTCGCACGCCGTCCTCCTCAAACAGCTCCACCATCAGCGCAAAGACCGGCGGCTGTGAGCGGCTGAGATAATAGGTGCGGTTGCCGTTGGGGATATGCCCGTAGCGTTCAATCAGCCAGGCGAAGTTGTCCGCCATACATTTGAGCAGATCGTTACGGCCGCTCTCCGCCAGCCCCAGCATGGAGAAATAAGAATCCCAGTAGTAGGTCTCGCTGAAGCGCCCGCCGGGGACGATATAGGCCTGCGGCAGCGCCAGCAGGGAAGACCAGGGAATATGATCCTGCGGCTCGCGCGTCAGCACCGGCCACAGGTTATCAATGTGCTCTTTCAGGGAGAGTCCCGGGTCGGAGACATATTCTGTGCCGTACGTTTCCGGCATCCAGAAGTGGTTCTCCACAAACTGGCGCAGGTCGAAATCCCGGTGGCGTCTGACCTTGCGGTAGCGGATCAGGATATCCAGCGGATCCATCTTCGGCGCGCAGTCGGGGAAGGTTTTACTGTCCGCAAACAGCCGCGTCGACTGCACGTGTTCGAACAGTTCAAGGTAGCGGTCTGCGGGCGTCAACGCATCGGAGGCGGGTAGCCCCTCGATCATTTCGGGTTCCGGCTCCGCCTCAATCATTTCATCCAGTTTCAACTCGCAGGGATCGGTCTCGTAGCGCAGCTCTTCTGCAATCTCGAACTCGATGTTCTCGGTAGCCTGTAGTTTCTGGTTGAACATGGTGATAGGGACCTCCGGTTGTGTGTTCAAAAGACAGGTTTATCCGGGCGTCTTATAAGCGTAGACATTCGCTTCGGTAGATGGGGAGGGAAATGTGCGGTAGATCACTATTTTCGGAGCATTCGTTTTGCAACGATTTATGAATGTTAAAAAAAATGCCCCTCCGGGGAGGGGCATCAGGATTAACGCATGGTCACAAACTCTTCCGCGGCCGTCGGGTGGATTGCCACAGTATTATCGAAGTCTTTCTTCGTTGCGCCCATCTTCAGCGCCACGGCGAAGCCCTGCAGGATCTCATCCATGCCGAAGCCAATGCCGTGGATACCGACAATCTTCTCTTCCGGGCCGACGCAGACCAGCTTCATGCGGCACGGCTGACGGTGCGAGGTGACGGCGGTATACATTGCGGTGAACGCCGATTTATACACTTTCACCTGGTCGTCGCCGTACTGCTCGCGCGCCTGCGGCTCGGTTAAGCCGACGGTGCCGATTGGCGGATGGCTGAAGACCACGGTCGGGATGTTGCTGTAGTCCAGATGCTCGTCCGGCTTGTTGTTAAACAGGCGCTCGGAGAGACGACGACCCGCCGCAACGGCGACCGGCGTCAGCTCAACCGCACCGGTATTGTCGCCGACCGCGTAAATGCCCGGTACGCTGGTGTTCTGGAATTTATCGACGACGATATAGCCTTTTTCGTCGGTTTTCACGCCAGTCACGCCCAGGTTGAAGTTATCGTTCGCCGGTTCACGGCCAATCGCCCAGATCAGGCAATCAACGGTCTGGCTGCGACCATCTTCCAGCTCCAGGGTCAGGCTTCCGTCCGCGTTTTTCACCACCGCTTTTGGTACGGCGTTGGTGTGCAGGGTTGGGCCTTCGGTGTTCATCACTTCAACCAGCGTATCGACAATCAGCGGGTCAAAACTGCGCAGCGGCGCGTGTTTACGTACGAACAGGTGCGCTTCTGCGCCCAGGCCGTTAATCACTCCAGCCAGTTCAACCGCGATGTATCCCGCGCCTACCACGGCAACGCGCTCAGGCAGGGCTGGCAGCTCGAAGAAACCGTCGGAGTCGATGCCGTATTCCACTCCCGGGATGTTCGGGTGGCTCGGACGACCGCCGGTGGCGATCAGGATGTGATCGGCGGTGATCGTCTCGCCGTTCACTTCGATCGTTTTCGCGTCAACGAAGCGAGCGAAACCGTGGATAACGTCGACGTTATTTTTCCCCAGCACGTTGTCGTACGAGGTGTGAATGCGATCGATGTACGCGGTACGGCTGGCGATCAGCTTGTCCCAGTCGAAGCGGTTGATGGTGGTGTCAAAGCCGTAGTCCGGGCCATACATATGGATAGCTTCACGGATCTGCGCCGCATGCCACATCACCTTCTTCGGTACACAACCCACGTTCACGCAGGTGCCGCCCAGCGCTTTGGCTTCAATCAGCGCGCACTTCTGGCCGTACATGGCCGCGCGGTTGATGGAGGCGATGCCGCCGCTGCCGCCGCCGATTGCGATGTAGTCATAATGCTTAGTCATAGCTTTTGTCCTTAATCGTGAATTGCCGCGATTGTATACCTGAAATCAATAGTTTCCACCGATGGCTGCGATTACTCCGGCACGATCCAACTGACGGAGGTATGGCCCGTACCGGCTGGCACCAGCGTTTTATGCAGCCACGGCAGCACGTTGTTCATCTGCGCTTCGAGCTTCCACGGCGGGTTGATTACAATCATGCCGGAGGCGGTCATGCCGCGCTGATCGCTGTCCGGACGTACCGCCAGCTCGATCTGCAGGATCTTGCGGATGCCGGTCGCTTCCAGGTCTTTGATCATGCGTTTGATCTGCGCGCGCAGCACCACCGGATACCACAGGGCGTATGTCCCGGTGGCGAAGCGCTTGTAGCCTTCGTGGATACCGGTTACCACCGCCTGATAGTCGGTTTTAATTTCGTACGGCGGGTCGATGAGCACCAGGCCGCGACGGGAAACCGGCGGCAGTTTGGCCTTCAGCTGCTGGTAGCCGTCGGCTTTTTCGACGCGGGCGCGGCTGTCTTTCTGGAATTCTGAACGCAGCAGCGGGAAGTCGCTCGGGTGCAGCTCGGTCAGCTGGATGCTGTCCTGCTCGCGCAGCAGCTGGCGGGCAATCAGCGGGGATCCCGGGTAGTAACGCAGCTGGCCGTTGCGGTTGAAGTGATTCACCACGCCGATGTACGGCTCCAGCTCGGCAGGCAGGTCGTCCTGCTGCCAGATGCGGGCGATCCCTTCCAGATATTCACCGGTACGCTCGGCATGCTCGCCGCTCAGCTGATAACGGCCCGCGCCCGCGTGGGTGTCCAGATAGAGAAATGGCTTCTCTTTCTCTTTGAGCGATTCGATGATCAGGCTCTGAACGGTGTGTTTAAGGACGTCGGCGTGGTTGCCTGCGTGGAAGCTGTGGCGATAACTGAGCATGGGTAATGATATTCCGCTGAATTGACGATTTGCCACAGTTTACAGCAGAACGGCAAAGATTACCCGTAGGCCCGGTAAGCGCAGCACCACCGGGCTCTTTTCGACAACGTCCGGCATTGAAATCCTCTACACTTAACCCCATTCTAGATCCCATATGCACAGCGCCGGATGCGCGCTTCATTCACCTATTTCAACAGGACAGCGTTTATGACCAATCCATTACTGACGCCTTTTTCGTTGCCACCGTTTTCTAAAATCCTCCCCGAGCATGTGGTTCCAGCGGTTACGCAATCGCTGGACAACTGCCGCGCGGCGGTAGAAAGCGTGGTCGCGCAGGGCGGGCCGTACACCTGGGAAAATCTGTGTCAGCCGCTGGCCGAAGTGGACGACGTGCTGGGGCGTATCTTCTCCCCGGTAAGCCACCTGAACTCGGTAAAAAACAGCCCGGAACTGCGCGAAGCCTACGAACAGACCCTGCCGCTGCTCTCTGAATACAGCACCTGGGTCGGCCAGCACGAAGGGCTCTACAAAGCCTACCGCGACCTGCGCGACGGCGACCATTATGCCGAACTGAACACGGCGCAGAAAAAATCGGTCGATAACGCCCTGCGTGATTTCGAGCTGTCCGGGATTGGCCTGCCAAAAGAGAAACAAACCCGCTACGGTGAAATCGCCGCGCGTCTGTCCGAACTGGGCAACCAGTACAGCAACAACGTGCTCGACGCCACCATGGGCTGGACGAAGCTGATTACCGACGAAGCGGAGCTGGCGGGTATGCCGGAAAGCGCGCTGGCGGCGGCAAAAGCCCAGGCCGAAGCGAAAGAGCAGGACGGTTTCCTGTTAACCCTGGATATCCCGAGCTATCTGCCGGTAATGACCTACTGCGACAACCAAGCCCTGCGCGAAGAGATGTACCGCGCCTACAGCACCCGCGCCTCCGATCAGGGGCCGAATGCCGGTAAGTGGGACAACAGCCCGGTCATGGCGGAAATCCTCGCCCTGCGCCACGAGCTGGCCCAGCTGCTGGGCTTCGAAAACTACGCCGATAAATCCCTCGCCACCAAAATGGCGGAGAACCCGCAGCAGGTGCTCGACTTCCTGACCGATCTGACGAAACGCGCCCGTCCGCAGGGTGAAAAAGAGCTGGCCCAGCTGCGCGCCTTCGCGAAAGCGGAGTTCGGCGTGGACGAGCTGCAGCCGTGGGACATTGCTTACTACAGCGAAAAACAAAAGCAGCACCTCTACAGCATCAGCGACGAGCAGCTGCGCCCGTACTTCCCGGAAAACAAAGCCGTGAACGGCCTGTTTGAAGTGGTGAAGCGCATCTATGGCATCACCGCCAAAGAGCGTACCGATATCGACGTCTGGCATCCGGACGTGCGCTTCTTCGAACTGTATGACGATAAAAACGAACTGCGCGGCAGCTTCTACCTCGATCTTTACGCGCGTGAGAACAAGCGCGGCGGGGCGTGGATGGACGACTGCGTGGGCCAGATGCGTAAAGCAGACGGTTCTCTGCAGAAGCCGGTCGCCTACCTGACCTGTAACTTCAACCGTCCGGTGAACGGCAAACCTGCGCTCTTTACCCACGATGAAGTGATCACCCTGTTCCACGAGTTCGGTCACGGCCTGCACCATATGTTGACCCGCATCGAAACCGCAGGCGTGGCAGGCATCAGCGGTGTGCCGTGGGATGCGGTCGAGCTGCCAAGCCAGTTTATGGAAAACTGGTGCTGGGAGCCGGACGCGCTGGCGTTTATCTCCGGCCACTACGAGACCGGCGAACCGCTGCCTAAAGAGCTGCTGGACAAAATGCTGGCGGCGAAAAACTACCAGGCGGCGATGTTTATCCTGCGCCAGCTGGAGTTCGGACTGTTCGACTTCCGCCTGCACGCCGAGTTCAGCCCGGAGCAGGGTGCGAAGATTCTTGAGACCCTGGCCGAGATTAAAAAGCAGGTCGCCGTGATCCCTGGGCCAACCTGGGGCCGCTTCCCGCACGCGTTCAGCCACATCTTCGCTGGCGGCTACGCGGCGGGTTACTACAGCTACCTGTGGGCCGACGTGCTGGCGGCGGATGCCTTCTCTCGTTTCGAAGAAGAGGGGATTTTCAACCGCGAAACCGGCCAGTCGTTCCTCGACAACATCCTGACCCGCGGTGGTTCCGAAGAGCCAATGGTGCTGTTCAAACGCTTCCGCGGCCGCGAGCCGCAGCTGGATGCGATGCTTGAGCATTACGGGATCAAAGGCTGATTGTTACGTGAAGATCTGCTTAGTAGATGAAACGGGCGCCGGAGACGGCGCCTTATCTGTTCTGGCCGCCCGCTGGGGGCTGGAACATGATGAAGATAACCTGATGGCGCTGGTGATGACACCAGAACATCTCGAATTACGTAAGCGCGATGAACCGAAGCTCGGCGGGATTTTCGTCGATTTTGTCGGCGGCGCGATGGCGCACCGGCGCAAGTTCGGCGGCGGTCGCGGCGAGGCGGTGGCTAAAGCGGTTGGGATTAAAGGAAGCTATCTGCCGGACGTGGTCGATGCCACGGCGGGGCTGGGGCGCGATGCGTTTGTACTGGCGTCTGTCGGCTGTCGCGTGCGGATGCTGGAGCGCAATCCGGTGGTGGCAGCCTTGCTCGACGACGGTCTGAGTCGTGGCTACGCGGACCCGGAAATCGGGCCGTGGTTGCAGGAACGATTGCAGCTGATTCACGCCTCCAGCCTGACGGCGCTGACCGATATCACCCCGCGCCCGCAGGTCGTCTATCTCGACCCGATGTTCCCGCACAAGCAGAAAAGCGCGCTGGTGAAGAAAGAGATGCGGGTGTTTCAGTCTCTGGTGGGGCCTGATTTGGACGCGGATGGCCTGCTGGATCCGGCTCGCCAGCTTGCGACGAAGCGGGTGGTGGTGAAGCGCCCTGACTATGCACCACCGCTGGCGGACGTGGCGACCACTAACGCGGTGACCACCAAAGGGCACCGGTTTGATATCTACTCAGGTACGCCGGAATAAAAAAGCCGGGTGGCGGCTTCGCCTTACCCGGCCTACATTTAGTGCCGCCTGTAGGCCCGGTAAGCGTTAGCGCCACCGGGCTTTTTTGGACTTACTCGTCTTCTTCGTCACGCAGTGGAACAATCAGCATATCCACGTGGACGGTATTAATCAGCTGGCGCGCGGAAGACATCAGCTTGCTCCAGAAGTCCTGATGGTGACCGCACACCACCAGGTCCATGTCGTATTTCTTGATCGCATCAACCAGCACCTGGCCCAGGTCACCGCTGCCGCTCAGGGTTTCGGTAATTGGATAACCCGCGTTGGTGGAGAGTTCGCTCAGAGCGTGGTGCGTCTCTTCGGAGATACGCTTCTGCATATCGCCCAGATTGACGTCGATCAGACCGGTGTAGAGGTCGGAGTAATTCACGTCAACGTGAATCAGCGAAACTTTCGCGTTGTAGGGACGTGCCATGGATACCGCTTTATCAACCAGCACTTTGCTCTCCGGGGAGAGGTCTACCGCGATGAGAATGTGTTTGTAAGCCATAGTGTTACTCCTTCCTTAAGTTATCGATGACTAAATAGGAAAGCCGTCGTCTGATGCTTTCATTACGGCCCAGTTAAACATATTTTTCAAGCTTTGGTGTTGATAACGATTAACCTTGTGGCAAAAAAATTAACGGATCTCCTACACTATTAAATGAGCCGTTCGGATATTAAAACGCGAACCGGATCGACTTTTGGTCATTCTTTCACTGAACTGTCTGTCAGGGCATTGGGGTGCGGTAGCTCAGAAGCCTTGCTTCGTGGGCGGACGCCGGGGAGGATGTATGATTAGCACCGTCGCATTGTTTTGGGCGTTATGCGTGGTTTGCATAGTGAATATGGCGCGCTACTTCTCATCGTTACGTGCGCTGTTAGTGGTACTTCGTGGTTGCGATCCGTTGCTTTATCAGTATGTGGACGGTGGAGGCTTCTTCACCTCGCATGGACAGCCCAGCAAACAGATGCGTCTGGTGGGATATATCTACTACCAGCGCTACCGCGATCATCACGATGAAGAATTTATTCGTCGCTGCGAACGCCTGCGTCGTCAGTTCATTTTAACCAGCGCCCTGTGTGGCCTGGTCGTCGTCAGCATGATTGCATTGATGATTTGGCACTGAGCATAAAAAAAGCGGGTCAGGAAACTGACCCGCTTTTTTGTCGCCTTCAACCGATTAAATCAGCTTCAGCGAAATCCAGTACAGCCCGCCAGAGAGCAGGATGGATGCCGGAAGGGTGAACACCCAGGCCATCAGAATGTTGGTTACGGTTTTGCGCTGCAGACCGCCACCGTCAACAATCATGGTACCTGCCACGGACGAGGAGAGTACGTGGGTGGTGGATACCGGCATACCGGTGTAACTCGCCAGACCGATAGACACTGCCGCCGTCATCTGCGCGGACATACCTTGCGCATAGGTCATGCCTTTCTTACCGATCTTCTCGCCGATGGTGGTCGCCACACGACGCCAGCCAATCATCGTACCGATACCGAGCGCCAGCGCGACGGCCATGATGATCCAGATTGGCGCGTACTCAATGGTGTTGAGCATATCGCCTTTCAGTTTCTTCAGCAGACGCTGGTCGTCAACATTCACGTCAGGCAGCTTCGCCACTTTATCCGTCACATCAGAGATGCACAGCATAATGCGACGCAGCTGACCACGCTGCTCAACGGTCAGTTTGTCATAACTTTCGATATTGCCCAGCATCCCTTTGGCACGTTCCAGCGCGTTAATCGCGTTTGCCGGATGGCAGTGGAACTCGCCAGGTGCAGTCGTGGCACCGGCTTCCGGAGAAGGGATCAGCTGGTCAACGCCGGTCGCTTTTTTCAGCAGCTCAGGGTGCTGCTGGAAATAGGTTTCAACGTTGTTTACCGCATCACGGGTACGGGTGATTTCGTAGCCGGAGGCATTCATGTTGACCACGAATCCTGCCGGTGCAACGCCAATCAGTACCAGCATCACCAGACCAATACCTTTCTGACCATCGTTCGCGCCGTGTGAGAAGGCCACGCCGATAGCGGAAATGATCAGGGCAATACGCGTCCAGAATGGCGGCTTTTTCTTGCCGTCTTTCTTTTCACGCTCTGCTGGCGTCAGGTGAATACGGGAGCGTTTTTTGGTATTGCTCCAGTAACGACGCAGGATGAAGATCAGCCCGCCCGCCACCACCAGACCCACGATAGGGGAGACGATGAGTGAGGCGAAGATCCCCAGTACTTTCGGGATATTTAACGCATCAACAACCGAGGTACCGGTCATGAGGGCGTTGGTTAACCCGATACCGATAATCGCGCCGATGAGGGTGTGAGAACTGGATGCAGGCAGGCCGAAGTACCAGGTACCGAGGTTCCAGATAATTGCAGCAAGCAGCATTGAGAACACCATAGCGAGGCCATGGCCAGAACTAACGTTAAGCAGCAGATCCGTTGGCAGCATATGCACAATGGCATACGCAACGCTCAGCCCGCCCAGGAGGACACCAAAAAAGTTAAATACTGCCGCCATAACAACCGCAAGCTGCGATCGCATTGCGCGAGTGTAGATAACCGTCGCTACTGCGTTTGCAGTGTCGTGGAAGCCGTTGATCGCTTCGTAAAACAGTACAAAAACCAGAGCAAGCAATAATAAAAGCCCGGTATGTAAATCCAGGCCGGCAAACAAATGTAGCATAGGACGTTACGCCATTTTGAGGACATGAACGCGGCGCATTATCCAGGACAAATGCGCGGCGGGCAAAGTGAAATATAGACTTTTTTTGACATACCACCTGATTTGAGAAAAGGGCCAGAAAGGATATTCTTTAAATTTCAATGGAATGGCTTTGTAATATCTTTTTACGCTGGTGTGACCACATAGGAAACTTTACAATCCGCGGCAGTTAACAAAGAGGGTTTTGACGTGGAAAGGTTTGATGCCGTGGTAATTGGCGCCGGTGCGGCGGGTATGTTTTGTGCGGCAATGGCCGGACAGGCGGGTCGCCGCGTGCTGCTGCTGGATAACGGTAAAAAGCCAGGCCGTAAGATTCTGATGTCCGGCGGCGGGCGCTGCAACTTTACTAATCTGTATGTTGAACCCGCGGCCTATTTGAGCCAAAACCGTCATTTTTGTAAATCTGCGCTGGCGCGTTATACCCAGTGGGACTTTATCGACCTGGTCGGTAAGCACGGTATCGCATGGCATGAAAAAACGCTGGGACAGCTATTCTGCGACGACTCCGCGCAGCAGATTGTCGATATGCTGGTGGCCGAGTGCGAGAAGGGCGGCGTGGTCATGCGCCTGCGCACCGAGGTGCTGGAGGTTTCCCGCGACGACCAGGGCTACACGCTGCAGCTCAACGGCGAAACCGTCAGCGCCGATAATCTGGTGATTGCCAGCGGCGGCCTGTCCATGCCGGGGCTGGGCGCTTCCCCGTTCGGCTATAAAATCGCCGAGCAGTTTGGCCTGAAGGTCCTGCCTACGCGCGCCGGGCTGGTGCCGTTCACGCTGCATAAACCGCTTCTCGAGCAGCTTCAGACGCTGTCCGGCGTGTCTGTTCCCTCCGTCATTACCGCCGAAGACGGGACCGTGTTCCGCGAAAACCTGCTCTTTACCCATCGCGGCCTCTCCGGCCCGGCGGTACTGCAAATTTCCAGCTACTGGCAGCCGGGGGAGTTTGTCACGGTTAACCTGCTCCCCGATTGCGATCTAGACGCGTTCCTTAATGAGCAGCGTACCGCACACCCGAACCAGAGCCTGAAAAACACGCTGGCAATGCAGCTGCCAAAACGTCTGGTGGAATCTTTGCAGGTGCTGGGGCAGATCCCCGACGTGTCGCTCAAGCAGCTTAACAGCCGCGAGCAGGAGATTCTGGTGGAGACCCTGACAAACTGGCGGGTGCAGCCAAACGGGACTGAGGGCTACCGCACCGCGGAAGTTACGCTGGGCGGGGTCGACACGAATGAGCTCTCTTCCCGCACCATGGAAGCGCGCAACGTACCGGGGCTCTATTTCATTGGCGAAGTGATGGACGTGACCGGCTGGCTCGGCGGATACAACTTCCAGTGGGCATGGGCAAGTGCCTGGGCATGTGCTCAGGCGCTGGCAGAAGACAAGTGACATAAGCGCGCTGCCACTCGTCGCGGTTGGCTTTACGGGCTGTCGGTGTTGACGTCCGTCACGGCCAGAATATTGCTCGCGGCCACGGTCCCCATCTTGATGTATGACGCTGCGGTAACGCCGCCAATATGCGGTGAAATAACCACGTTTTCTACGGACTGCCAGAGATGTGGCGCGGTCAGCGGCTCGTGGGGAAAGCTGTCCAGCGCTGCGCTGTGCAGCGTGCCATCCCGGAGCGCCGCCAGTAACGATTCACTGTGGATCAGTCCGCCGCGTGCCGTATTGACCAGAATGGCGTTCCGCTTGCAGTGTGCGAGCGTCTCGCTATTGATCATCTCCCGATTCTCATCGGTCAGCGGACAGTGCAAAGAGATGACATCGGAACGGGAAAGAAGTCCGGTCAGCGTCTCTGCGCGTTCGCACAGGGCAGGCATGGACTTAGCATAGGGATCGTAAGCCAGCACCTTCATGCCGAAGGCGTGACCAATAGTCGCCACGCGCGAGCCGATAGCGCCCAACCCGATTAGCCCCAGCGTTAAGCCCTCCAGCTCAATGGATTTATGCGTCGCCTTATCCCAGTGCCCGTCCCGTAACCGCTTGTCCAGAGGCACCACGGACTTTGCGCAGGCGAGGATCAGCGCCCAGGTATGTTCAGCCACTGCCGCCGCGTTTGCGCCTGGGGCCGCGCGGACGGCGATATTGCGTTCGGCCGCTGCCGTCTGGTCTATCACATCGATCCCGCTTCCGTGCTTGGAAATAACCTGCAAAGCCGGGGCGGCATCCATAACCTTCGCGGTGATCCGGCCGTAACGAACCAGAATCGCCACGGGATTGTGTCGTTCACACAGCGCGATCAGGTCATCTTCTGTCGGCTGGCGGCCTGCAAACACCACCTCAAAGCCCTGCAACATCACCATAGCCTGCTCCGCCAGGTCACTTCCGGTAACCAGAACTACGTCTTTGCCTCCCATCACAGCGTCTCCCCGTCGGTCAACATACCAGCCTTACGAAGCGCGTCATCAAGCCAGTGTGGACGTAAATCGCCTTCACGGATGGCAGCAAGACGCCGGGTCTCCATCTCCAGCTTTTCTTTTGCCAGCGCGATTACCTGCTGAACCTCATCGCGCGGGATGACGACCACGCCGTCGATATCCGCCACAACCAGATCCCCGGCCTGAACCGTCGCCCCGGCGACTGAAATGGGATGATTAACCCGGCCAGAAATTAACTTTGTCGGGCCGCAGGGGTTCAGACCGGCAGAAAAGACAGGGTAGTGGCCTTTGCTCAGGGAATCGGCGTCACGCACAGCGCCGTCAATAATGATGCCCGCAATGCCGCTTGCCTGAGCCTGAGTAGCCATGATTTCGCCCAGCAGCGCGCAGCTCAGGTCGCCTTTGCCATCGACGACCAGGACGTCGCCGGGCTGCGCAACCGCCATCGCGGCATGAATCGCCAGATTATCCCCCGGACGGACTTCCACGGTGATGGCTGGACCCGCAACGGACATGTGTGGGGCCAGCGGTTTGATGCGGCCATGAAGCGTACCGCGGCGACCGGCCACGTCGGCCAGAATGGCTGCCTGATACTCGGCTGCCCGACGAACATCCTCGGCAGAAACGCGTTCGAACTGGCGATTAATTGGTTTTTTTTCAGAAACGGACATGAATGCCTCCATATTGTTTTACTGAGTACAATGCAGGTGTACACAACAAAACAACTATAGCGGTGTTGCTTTCCTTTTAGCCAGACCCGAGGTGGCGTTTGTGATGTAAACACGAAGTGACTCACAAAATTTGAGGTACACTCACTGCCGGGCTAACAAGGAGATAATGATGGGGAATGAAGGCGTTGTAGCGGTTGAAAAAGCGCTGGCTTTACTGGATTGCTTCCGTCCTGGAGATGAGAGCCTGACGCTGACCGCGCTGGCACAGCTGTCGGGTTATCACAAAACCACGGTTTACCGCCTGATGAATTCTCTTGAACGGATGAATTACGTCGTCAGGCATGAAGACGGCAATTATGCGCTTGGCCCACGTCTGCTTTACCTCGGCAAGCTGTATGAACAATCTTTCCATCTTTCGCGGGTGGTTCAGCCAGAGCTTCAGGCGCTCTCCCTGGCGTCTCAGGAGAGTGCCAGCTGGTATGTGCTGGAGGGTGGGCAGCGCCTTTGCCTGTTTCGCGCGGAAGCGTCGCACGGCCTGCGACACAGCAATCTTCCCGGCAGCCAGTTCCCGCTCGATAATTCGGCCATTAGTAAGGTCTTGCGCCATTGGGGGCTCAATGAAAGCCTGCCGGAGGGAGACGCAGAACTCCCTTTCTACACGTCAGGCGCACGCGATCCCCACACCGCGGCGTTTGCGATGCCCGTCTTCGGCGTTCACGACAAGCTGGTTTCGGCGTTAGCCCTGACCGGCCCCATCTCACGGCTGACGGAAGATCGTCGTGAGAAGGAGATAGGGCCATTGATGAAGGCGGCGGCCAGCCGTCTGTCGCAGAAAATGGGAGCCAGTAAGCCCTTCTGTCAGCAGTTCTTTGGTGAAACGAGCGACGCGGCGGAAGAAAATCTTTAAACGCAGAAGCGGGACATTTGTCCCGCTTCTGTCATCACTAATGTGTGACCTGTTTTTCGTGTAGCTGAGCGTTGCGGGCCTGCCGTCCCATAATGAGCACCGCGATACCCCCGGCCAGGCAAAGCGCGGCCAGCGGAAGCATAGCCAGAGTGTAGCTGCCCGTTCTCTCGCTGATCATGCCGTAGGCATTTACCATGACCGCCCCGCCAATCAGGTTCGCGATGGCGCCAATCGCGGCCAGCCCCGCCGCTGCCGAGGAGCTGCTCATCCAGCCGGATGCCAGCGCCCAGAAAGGTCCTTTCATAGAATACGCACCCGTCAGGATAATGCTCAGGATCACGATAGTGGCAAAGAGCGAGACGCTTACAAAGGCAGCGAACACGCCCGCAGCAATCATGAACAGCGTCAGCGCGGTATGCCAGCGGCGTTCGTTGGTGCGATCGGAATGTCGTCCCCAGACAATCATCAGAACCGATGCCAGGCCGTAAGGAATGGCGTTAAGCAGACCTGTCTCAAGATTATCGAGATGGAAGGATTTCAGCAGTTGAGGAGACCAGACGCTGATGGTGGTGCCCGCGGACGATGCGCCCGCGTAAATCAGCGCCATCAGCCAGATTTGGCGATGATTCAGCAACTGCCACGTCGTCTGATGCCCAATATTCTTTTGCTGGCTCCGCTCGGTTTCCAGCGTGGTTTCCAGCCACTTTTTCTGTTCAATGCTCAGCCATTTCGCCTGATGAGGGCGATCCCGGAGAATAAACCAGGCCGCAATACCCAGCAGCACCGCAGGTAAGCCTTCAATGATGAACAGCAGATGCCAGCCGCGAAGACCCAGCCAGCCATCCAGCGACAGTATCAACCCTGAAAGCGGGGAACCGATGAAGTTAGCGAGCGGGATGGCGACCATAAAGGACGCAATAATGCGCGCGCGGTAGCGGGAAGGGATCCACCAGGTCAGATAAAGCACGACGCCTGGGAAGAAGCCTGCTTCCGCTGCCCCGAGAAGAAAACGGACGATATAGAGCGACGTGGTGTTTTGAACCAGCGCCATGCCCATGGAGACGATGCCCCAGCTGATCATAATGCGCGGGATCCACAGCCGGGCGCCGACTTTCTGCATGGCCAGATTACTGGGTACCTCAAACAAAAAATAGGCCACGAAGTAAAGGCTGCTGGCGAAGCCAAACGCCGCTTTGCTGAGGCCAAGGTCCTCATTCATCTGCAGCGAAGCCATGCCGATATTCCCGCGATCGATAATGGAGACCAGGTAACTGACAATCAGAAACGGGAGAATACGCCAGATCACCTTCCGCATCGTCTCTCTTTCTATGTCCTCGGTGGCGGTCGCGCCGTTACGTAAATGTTCTGTCATTGTATCCTCGCAGGGTGTGTTCTTTGTTTTATTAGGTACAACTTGGTTTTATTAAACAAAACCACTATAGCGACGGCGCGTTATTTTTATCCAGTTAATGGAAGGTTTAAATGATGTAAATAAGAGGTGACTCACAGATAGTGCGCTGCGGATATAGCGTTTTCAGCTGCTAACCAGCCGCAAGCTGGTCGTGCCGGTAGAGAAATAATCACGCAACGCAATTATTGCACCAACTTTTCCTCTCCATTCAACTAAGCTTCGACCAGATGCCCCGCCGCGCTCGCGGGGCCATACTCCCTTTGGTCAGAGCACGCATCATGCAGCTACTCAGTATTATTATTTTGCTTACCCTAACCGTGGTGATTCATTCGCTGTGGATGTTTGGCGTTTTAAAATTCATTAAATTAGACGTCGATTCTGCGGTACGCATTGTTTTACGCAATGTCGGTATCGTGATCACCATGATCTTCGCCCATCTCCTTGAGGCCGGACTGTTTGCGGCGTTTTATTTTGTCATCGACGCGTTTAATGACTGGAACACCAGCTTCTACTTTTCACTGGTGAGCTATGCGACGGTAGGGTACGGCGACGTCACGTTACCCCAGCACTGGCGGCTCATCGGCGGGGTGGAGGGGCTGGTGGGCGCGTTGATGGTGGGCTGGTCTGTAGCGGTTCTGGTGGCGGTGCTGCAGCGCTTGCGCGGAATGAGCGCCTAAACGGCAGATGCGCGATCCCCGCCTGGTAAGGTAAAGTACACCCCTCTTTACGTAGCCGACAGGGCTGCGGCTTTGAGGGTGAAAAGGCTGATTAACAGCCCACCCTTTTCTGTTCCTGGTTTACGCCAGTTTGCATGGTGTTGTATTTTGTCTGCCAAAAGGGTTTTGTATGTCTGCTGCTCATCTCGGTTTCCCGACTGAAACCGTTGTTGTCTTTGTGGTGATGGCCGTTGGGGCGATGTTTATCGACCTCTTTATGCACCGTCACGATAAACCGATCTCGCTGAAAAGCGCGGCGATGTGGTCCGTTTTCTGGGTCATGATGGCGATGGCCTTCGCCGGGTTCCTGTACGTTCACCACGGCGCCGAGATGGCGAGCCTGTTCCTCACCGGCTACGCGCTGGAAGAGGTGCTTTCCGTCGATAACCTGTTCGTGATGATGGCGATCTTCGCCTGGTTCGGCGTGCCGGATAAGTACCGTCACCGCGTGCTCTACTGGGGCGTGCTGGGGGCAATTGTCTTCCGCGGCATCTTTGTGGCTATCGGGACCAGCCTGCTAAGCCTTGGGCCGTACGTTGAGGTTATTTTCGCGCTGGTCGTCGGCTGGACGGCGGTGATGATGCTCCGACGCAATGAAGAGAGTGACGAAGTGGAAGATTACTCGGGTCATCTCGCCTATCGTCTGGTGAAGCGCTTCTATCCGGTCTGGCCAAAAATCAGCAGTAATGCCTTTATTCTGACGCAGAAAGAGGTGGATGCGGAGCTTGAAAAGCCGGAAAACCAGGACGTGATGGTCGGACGGGTGAAGAAGGCGAAGCGCTATGCGACGCCGCTATTACTTTGCGTGGCCGTCGTCGAACTCTCTGACGTGATGTTCGCGTTTGACTCCGTGCCGGCCATTATTGCCGTGAGCCGCGAACCGCTGATTATCTACAGCGCCATGATGTTCGCCATTCTTGGCCTGCGTACGCTTTACTTCGTGCTGGAAGCGCTGAAGCAGTATCTGGTGCATCTCGAGAAGGCGGTGGTGCTTCTGCTGTTCTTCGTGGCGTTCAAGCTGGGGTTAAATGCCACCGATCACTTCTGGCATCACGGTTACAGCATTGGCGCCACGGCCAGCCTGTTTGTGGTATTGGGCGTGCTGGCGCTGGGAATTATTGCTAGCGTGATGTTCCCGGGAAAACGTGAGGCCTGATGCATCGTTTTTCTCCCTCTCCCTGTGGGAGAGGGCTGGGGTGAGGGCACCAGACCGCTCCTAACCCTTAATCGGTGAATTCCGACGCTTGCGCGGGTGATGGAAGTGCCGCCAGTGCGGATCCTGCGCCGCCGCCAGCAGCTCGTGGTCGCCGCGGGTGTCTCCCCAGGCACGCAGGTGATAGGCGTTGAGATCGCCATACACTTTTTCCAGCCTGGCCACCTTCTGGGCGCAGCGGCAGTTATTGCCCGTGATGCGCCCCGTCAGCTTGCCGTCTTTCACTTCCAGCTGCGTGCCAATCAGCTTAATGCCCAGTTTGTCAGCCCACGGCTGGAGCACCAGCGCCGGGGATGCGGAACAGATGGTCACTTCCGCACCGGAATTCACCTCAGCCGCCACCGCCAGAACTCCTTCGGGACGCATCAGCTTGTTCCAGTATTTTTCGCAAAACGCTTCCGCCTGCTGTCGCAACCAGTGTTCATCCACGCCCGTCAGGAACGTTTTAATCAGCACTTCCTTCAGCTCATCGCGCGTCAGCTTGCGACGCACGCAGTGGAGCGTGGGCAGCGCCATGCGCACCAGGCGGCCCGCGAAGTAACGTTTACCGAAGGCAAAACGCAGGAAAGGAATAAAGCTGTCGTGGTGCGTTAACGTCCCGTCAAAGTCAAAGACAGAGAGCACGTTAGATTTTGCCACCGTCTCGTCGGCAATCATATTGGTCATAAATACGTCTTAGCTGAAATACACATTCTGCGGATCAGTTTACCTGCTTTAGCAGGACAGTCCTTATATCCCCACCATTTTTTTCTCGATCTTGCGATCTCAAAGTCAGTCTATTTTTGGCCTCGATAAGGATTGGCGAAAAAACGACCTGTCTATATTATCGCCACATCGCAAGATATTTAGGGGAACCCATTGAACCCCACAGGTAAGGAAAAACTCACTCACTACTTCTTTCTTGATATGACTCTTAGATCGCTTATTTCAATCCTCACGTTAAGTTTTGCTTCGTTTTCTGCGTTTAGCTTTCAACTTCCAGCGTCGATGGTCTCGATGAACAGTGAGCTGGCAGTTTCACCGGCGAAATCTGCGCTGGTGCATCAGGAAACAGGCCCGCTGCGCTCGCGTATTCTCGATCAATACCAGAAATGGAAAGGCACCCAGTACCGGTGGGGCGGAACCACGCATCGCGGGGTGGATTGCTCCGCGCTGATGCAGCACCTGTTTAGCGATGCGGCACACCTTAATTTGCCGCGCACAACGCGCGAGCAAATTCATCGCGGTGTGCAGGTGGCGCAATACCGCCTGAGGCCCGGAGACCTGGTATTCTTCCAGACGGGTCCGAACCGCAAGCACGTTGGCGTTTATATCGGCGAAAACCAGTTTATTCATGCCTCAAGCAGCCAGGGCGTAACGGTTTCAACCCTGACGGATGATTACTGGCAAGCACACTATATTACCGCTCGTCGGGTCGCAGGCAGCGCGGCCTGACGGCATCAGATGATGTCATCCACGACGCCACCATCGACGCGCAGCGCCGCGCCCGAGGTGGCGGAGGCCTGGGGCGAACAGACATAAATCACCATATTGGCCACCTCTTCAACCGTGGCCGCGCGCTGGATAACCGAGCTGGGGCGGTTGGCCATCACAAACTCTTTCGCCAGCTGCTCCAGCGATTTGCCGGTTTTTTCGATTTCATCTTTCATCATCTCTGCGAAACCGTCAGACATCGTTGGCCCCGGCAAGACGCTGTTGACCGTCACGCCGCTTCCCGCCACGAACTTCGCCAGCCCGCGCGCCAGCGAGAGCTGCGCCGTTTTGGTCACGCCGTAGTGGATCATATCTGCCGGAATATTGCAGGCCGACTCGGAGGAGATAAACACCACACGTCCCCAGCCTTTCTGCACCATGCCCGGCAGAAGGGCGCGGGACAGACGCACGCCGGACATCACGTTGGTCTGCCAGTAACGCTCCCAGGTCTCATCGTCGGTGGCATAGAAATCCTGCGGACCGTAAATCCCGGCGTTGTTGACCAGAATATCGACGTTATTCGCCACCTTCAGCAGCGATTCTACCCCTTCCGCCGTGCTGAGATCGGCAATCGCGGCGCGCACCTGTACGCCTGGCACTACCTGCTGCAGCTGCTGAATGCCTCTATTCACCGATTCCGTGCTCCGGCCATTGACGATCACTTCCGCACCGCTTTCTGCCAGACCTCTGGCAATGGCGAATCCGATCCCGCCGGTTGAGGCGGTTACCAGCGCCACTTTCCCCGCAAAGTCGATTTTCATCATCTGCTCCTTATCGTTTTAACGTTCGGACCTTAAAGCGTAGCAGGTGAGGATGGCGGCTCCTGGCTAAAAAGGCGCAATAGCGTCTCAACCTGCTCATCAAGCGGGGCGAGAGAGCGCTTTATAATCAGGTGTAGCGGCGTTGCCCTGCGTGCGCCGTGGCTCAGCGGCAGGCGTTTCAGTACGCCCTGATCCAGCTGGGTCTGGATACGTTCCTCCGGCAGCCAGCCGTAGCCGACCTGAGAGACCACGGCCTCAATGGCGGCATCAATGGTGGAGAAGGTCCACGACTCGCCGGCCGCGCGCGCGGCGGGCTGGCTGTCCGCAATCTGGATAAGCGGCCACGGGCGTAGCATGTCGTCGTTAAGCGGCGCGTCGAGGTGAAAGAGGGGATGCTGATGATGGGCCACGGCAACAAAGTCGATATTCATCAGCCATTCGCCGAGCCCGGTAATATCCTGGCGGCGGGTTAAGACCATCACATCGGCTTCGTCGTTAATGGCATCGGCGCGGGTATTTTCCAGCACCTCGGTCAGACGTACCTGGGTCTGCGGATACTGCTGCTGGAACTCACGTAGAATAGCGAACAGGCGGCGGCGCGGGAAAATGGAGTCCACCACCAGATCCAGCCGCGTGCGCATTCCGTTGCGAAGGGTCGCTGCGCGCGTCTCAACGTACGAAAAGGCTTTCAGCAGCGGTTTAACCTGGTTGAGCAGCAGTTCTCCTGCCGGCGTTAACACCGCCCGTCGTCCTTCCGGCACCAGCAGCGCCACGCCGAGTCGCTCCTGCAGCAGCGACAGGTTATAGCTCACCGAGGACTGGCTGCGGTGGGTTTCTTCCGCGGCTTTGGCAAAGCTGCCCGCTTCCACCACTTTCGCCAGTAAAGACCATTGTTCCAGCGTCGTCTTGTGCATAATTTATCTAAATTTTGGATGAATTTGATTAAAACATAGCGTTATTCATTCATTTTTTGAAGGGGTACGATCGTCTCATCAAAACAAAGGAGACATCTTATGAACACTTTCGACAAACACGACTTAAGCGGCTTCGTTGGCAAACACCTTGTTTATACCTACGACAACGGCTGGAACTACGAGATTTACGTTAAAAATGAGACCACGCTTGATTACCGTATTCACAGCGGCCTGGTGGCAAACCGTTGGGTAAAAGATCAGCAGGCTTACATCGTGCGGGTAGGGGAGAGCATCTATAAAATTTCCTGGACCGAGCCAACCGGCACCGACGTCAGCCTGATTGTGAACCTGGGCGACAAACTGTTCCACGGCACCATCTTCTTCCCGCGCTGGGTCATGAACAACCCGGAAAAAACAGTCTGCTTCCAGAACGATCATATTCCGCTGATGAACAGCTATCGCGATGCGGGCCCGGCGTATCCAACCGAAGTGATTGATGAATTTGCCACAATCACCTTTGTACGCGACTGCGGTGCCAATAATGAAAGTGTGATCGCCTGCGCGGCCAGTGAATTACCGAAAAACTTTCCAGATAACCTGTAATAAGCGCGACAATTAACTAAAAAGAAAAGTTCCCGGCTATTTCATATTATTTTGAAATGGCCGGGATTTTTTTTGTTTGTTGATGTATGGTTTAAATCATCCCATTTCAAAATGTTGCGGAAGATCACATCAAAAATATTTAATATTAAATTAACTTGTTGTTTTTCAATTGGCTGCTAGTTGTCTTATAGCGTTGTAAACGCTGTCTTAATTTTTCCCTAAGGAAAGAGAGATACTTTGATATAAGTTTATGGTTCGTTGAAATAAACGGGCCAGCATTTGGTTAATATCAAAAACGTGCCATTTTGATTGCAAGGAAATTAATAATGAGTGATTTTCTGCCTTTTTCGCGACCGTCGATGGGCGCTGAGGAAATTGCGGCGCTTCAGGACGTTTTGATGTCGGGCTGGATCACCACGGGGCCTAAGAATCAGGAACTCGAAGAGGCATTCTGTCAGCTTACCGGGAATCAACACGCGATTGCCGTCTGTTCCGCCACCGCGGGAATGCACGTCACGCTGATGGCGCTGGATATTGGCCCGGGCGATGAAGTCATTACCCCCTCCCAGACCTGGGTATCCACGCTGAATATGATCGTATTGCTGGGCGCCACGCCGGTCATGATTGATGTGGATAAAGACACATTAATGGTGACGCCAGAAGCCGTGGAAGCCGCTATTACTTCGCGTACCAAAGCCATTATTCCCGTTCACTATGCCGGCGCGCCGTGTGAAATCGACGCCATTCACGCCATTGGTGAACGTCACGGTATTCCGGTGATTGAAGATGCGGCCCATGCCGCCGGAACGTACTACAAAAACCGTCACGTTGGCTGGAAGGGAACGGCAATTTTCTCCTTCCATGCCATTAAAAACATGACCTGCGCGGAAGGCGGTCTGGTGGTCACCGATAATGCCCAGCTGGCACAGCGGATCCGCAGTCTGAAATTCCATGGCCTGGGCGTAGACGCCTATGATCGTCAGACGCACGGCCGCGCGCCGCAGGCGGAAGTGATCGCACCGGGCTATAAATACAACCTGGCGGACATCAACGCCGCGCTGGCGCTGGTGCAGTTAGGCAAACTGAAAGAGGCCAACAGGCGCCGCCAGGAAATCGCTGAACGCTACCTGCGGGAGCTTGCCGATACGCCGTTCCAGCCGCTCACCATCCCGTCATGGCCGCACGTGCACGCCTGGCACCTGTTTATTATTCGCGTTGATGAAGCGCGCTGCGGGATCTCACGCGACAACCTGATGGCGGCGCTGAAAGAGAAAGGCATCGGTACCGGCCTCCATTTCCGCGCGGCCCACACGCAAAAATACTACCGCGAGCGTTTTCCTGATGTATCGCTCCCGAATTCTGAATGGAATAGCGCGCGTATTTGTTCTCTCCCTCTTTTCCCGGACATGACTCATGACGACACAACCCGCGTCATTACCGCACTCCATCAGCTTGCAGGACATTGATATGTTCAGTGCACCGCCTGTACAAAAAGTTTCCGTGGTAATCCCGGTTTACAACGAGCAGGAGAGCCTGCCCGAACTGATCCGCCGTACAACGGCCGCCTGCGACACGATGGGCAAGGCCTACGAAATTCTGCTGGTGGATGATGGCAGTAGCGACAATTCCGCGCTGATGCTGACCGAAGCCGCACAGGCTGAAGGCAGCCACATTGTGGCCGTGCTGCTCAACCGTAACTACGGCCAGCACTCGGCGATTATGGCGGGGTTTAGCCACGTCACGGGCGATCTAATCATCACCCTGGACGCGGACCTGCAAAACCCGCCGGAAGAGATCCCGCGCCTGGTGGCCAAAGCCGACGAAGGCTATGACGTGGTCGGCACGGTACGTCAGAACCGCCAGGACAGCCTGTTCCGTAAGCTCGCCTCGCGTACCATCAACCGTCTGATCCAGCGCACGACCGGTAAAGCGATGGGCGATTACGGCTGCATGCTGCGCGCCTACCGCCGCCACATTGTCGACGCCATGCTGCATTGCCATGAGCGCAGCACCTTCATTCCGATTCTGGCGAATACCTTTGCCCGTAAGGCAACGGAAATCCCGGTCCTGCACGCCGAGCGCGAGCACGGGGAATCGAAGTACAGCTTTATGCGTCTCATCAACCTGATGTACGACCTCATCACCTGCCTGACCACCACGCCGCTGCGTCTGCTGAGCGTTTTCGGCAGCATCATCGCCGTGGCCGGTTTTGGGCTGTCCGTTCTGCTGGTGGTGCTGCGACTGGTCTTTGGCCCGCAGTGGGCGGCGGAAGGGGTCTTCATGCTCTTTGCCGTGCTGTTTATGTTCATCGGCGCCCAGTTTGTCGGGATGGGGCTCCTCGGTGAATACATTGGCCGTATCTATAACGACGTTCGCGCACGTCCGCGCTATTTTATTCAACGTGTTGTCCGTCAGGAACACAAAGCATCTCAAGAGGAAATTCACCCATGAAAGCTGTTGTATTTGCCTATCACGATATGGGGTGCACGGGCACGCTGGCCCTGCTGGAAGCGGGCTATGACATTGCGGCAATCTTTACCCATCCGGACACGGCTGGAGAAAACAACTTTTTCGGCTCCGTGGCGCGTATCGCCGCCGAGCGTGGAATTCCGGTTTATGCGCCGGACGACGTCAACCACCCGCTGTGGGTGGAGCGCATTCGCGCCCTCGCGCCTGACGTCATCTTCTCGTTCTACTATCGCAACCTGATCTGCGACGAGATCTTAGGCCTGGCCGCAAAAGGCGCCTTTAATCTTCATGGTTCTCTGCTGCCCGCCTACCGTGGCCGCGCCCCGCTGAACTGGGTGCTGGTGAACGGTGAAACGGAAACGGGCGTGACGCTGCACCGCATGGTACGCCGTGCGGATGCGGGCGCTATCGTGGCACAGCAGAAGGTCGCTATTGATGCGGACGATACCGCGCTGCAGCTGCATCAAAAGCTGAACGCGACGGCACAGACGTTGCTGCGTGATGCGCTGCCGGGCATCCTTAACGGTAACTTCAGCGAAACCGCACAGGACGAGAGCAAGGCAAGCTGCTTTGGCCGCCGCGCGCCGGAAGATGGTCGTCTGGACTGGAACAAACCGGCACGCCAGCTGCACAACCTGGTGCGCGCCGTAACCGATCCGTGGCCGGGCGCCTACAGCTTTGCGGGCGTAAGCAAATTCATCGTCTGGAAATCCCGCGTGCGTGACGACATCCCGGCCGCTAAACCGGGCACCGTCGTCTCCGTCTCCCCGCTGATTGTGAGCTGCGGCGAGCAGGCGCTGGAGATCGTCACCGGACAAACCGACAACGGCCTGTACGTTCAGGGCACCCAGCTGGCGCAGTCTCTGGGCCTGGTGGCCGGGGCGCTGATCACCAGCGCGCCGGTTGTTGCCATCAAACGCCGCACCCGCGTGCTGATCCTCGGCGTGAACGGTTTTATCGGTAACCACCTGACCGAACGTCTGCTTAAGGACGATAACTACGAGATTTACGGTCTGGATATCGGCGCGGACGCGATCAGCCGCTTCCTGGACAACCCGCGCTTCCACTTCGTGGAAGGGGACATCAGCATCCATTCCGAGTGGATTGAATACCATATTAAGAAATGCGACGTGGTGCTGCCGCTGGTCGCCATTGCCACACCAATCGAGTACACCCGTAACCCGCTGCGCGTGTTCGAGCTGGACTTCGAAGAGAACCTGAAGATCATCCGCGACTGCGTGAAATACGACAAGCGCATCATCTTCCCGTCCACCTCTGAAGTGTACGGCATGTGTACCGATAAGAACTTCGATGAAGACACTTCCAACCTGGTGGTCGGGCCGATCAACAAACAGCGCTGGATTTACTCCGTCTCCAAACAGCTGCTGGACCGCGTGATTTGGGCCTACGGTGAGAAAGAGGGCCTGCGCTTTACCCTGTTCCGTCCGTTTAACTGGATGGGCCCACGTCTGGATAACCTGAACGCGGCGCGTATCGGTAGCTCCCGTGCGATCACCCAGCTGATCCTGAACCTGGTGGAAGGCTCGCCAATCAAGCTTATCGAAGGCGGGAAACAGAAACGCTGCTTTACGGATATCAGCGACGGTATCGAAGCGCTGTTCCGCATCATCGAAAACAAAGATAACCGCTGCAACGGTGAAATCATTAACATCGGTAACCCGGACAACGAAGCGAGCATTCGCGAGCTGGCCGAGATGCTGCTGGCCAGCTTTGAGCGCCATCCGCTGCGCGATAAATTCCCGCCGTTTGCCGGTTTCCGCGAAGTGGAAAGCAGCAGCTACTATGGTAAGGGCTACCAGGACGTTGAGCACCGTAAGCCAAGCATTCGCAACGCGAAGCGCTGCCTGAACTGGACGCCGACGGTGAAGATGGAGCAGACCATTGATGAAACGCTCGATTTCTTCCTGCGCACCGTGGAGCTGTCGGAACAGGTCTCATGAAAAAAGTCGGTTTACGCATTGATGTCGACACCTTCAGGGGAACGCGTGACGGCGTACCCAAACTGCTGGAGCTGCTGAGCAAGCACGGCGTGCGCTCCAGCATTTTCTTCAGCGTGGGGCCTGACAACATGGGGCGCCATTTATGGCGTCTGATTAAACCGGCATTTCTGTTCAAAATGCTGCGCTCGCGCGCAGCATCCCTCTACGGCTGGGATATTTTGCTGGCAGGCACCGCCTGGCCCGGCAGACGCATCGGCGCGGGTAATGAAGCGGTTATCCGCGAGGCGGCGCAGCATCATGAGGTGGGTCTGCACGCCTGGGATCACCATGCCTGGCAAGCCTGGGCGGGCGTCTGGGATATCCCGCGCCTGTCCCGTGAGGTCGAGCGTGGAATGCTGGAGCTGGAGGCCATTATCGGTCAGCCCGTGCGCTGCTCCGCCGTGGCGGGATGGCGTGCGGATCAGCGCGTGGTGAAAGCTAAAGAGGCCTTCGCGTTTCGCTACAACAGCGATTGCCGCGGAAACGGGCCCTTTTTACCGCTGTTAGGCGAAAATCGCTACGGTACGGTGCAAATTCCGGTCACGCTTCCTACCTGGGATGAAGTGGTCGGGCGCGAGGTGAAAGCGAATGAGTTCAATCGCTACATTCTGGACCGCATTCATCGTGACGCCGGCACGCCGGTGTATACCATCCATGCCGAAGTGGAAGGGATTGCGTATCAGCATGATTTCGACGAACTGCTGACCATGGCCGCTCAGGAGGGCATCGAATTCTGCCCGTTGAGCGAGCTGCTGCCAGACGACCTCAGCACCCTGCCCGTAGGCAAAGTTGTCCGTAATGAAATGGCTGGCCGGGAAGGCTGGCTTGGCTATCAACAAACCGTGAGTCCGGCCCCATGAAAACAGCCCGTTATGGCTTAGCGCTTCTCGCACTGTTTATCGTTTACTACCTCATTCCGGTCGATATCCGCCTGCTCTGGCAGCCTGATGAAACGCGCTATGCGGAAATCAGCCGTGAAATGCTGGCCTCCGGAGACTGGGTAGTCCCGCATTTTCTGGGGCTGCGTTACTTTGAAAAGCCGATTGCCGGCTACTGGATCAACAGCATCGGACAGATGCTGTTCGGGCACACGAACCTCGCCGTGCGCGCCGGGTCTATCTTCTCTACCGGCTTAGCCGCGCTGCTGGTCATCTGGATGGCCTGGCGTCTCTGGCGGGATAAGCGCACAGCCATTTTCTCCGGGCTGATCTTCCTGACCCTGTTCCTGGTGTATGGCATCGGCACGTATGCGGTACTGGATCCTATCATCACCCTGTGGCTGGTGGCGGCGATGTGCAGCTTCTGGCTGGCATCACAGGCGCAAACCGTTGCCGGAAAAGCGGGTGGCTATGTGCTGCTTGGGCTGGCCTGCGGGATGGGGGTGATGACCAAAGGCTTCCTGGCGCTGGCGGTACCGGTGATTGGCGTGCTGCCGTGGGCGATCGCCCAGAAGCGCTGGAAAGAGGTGCTGATTTTTGGCTGGCTCGCGATCCTGAGCTGCGTGCTGATTGTTCTGCCATGGGGGCTGGCCATTGCGCAGCGTGAGCCTGACTTCTGGCGTTACTTCTTCTGGGTGGAACATATTCAGCGTTTTGCCCAGAGCGACGCGCAGCATAAAGCCCCGTTCTGGTACTACATACCGTTCCTGATTGCGGGCAGTCTGCCGTGGCTGGCGCTGCTGCCCGGCGCGTTTCGTCTCGGCTGGAATGACAGACAAAACGCGGGCGGTGGGTTCTATCTGCTGGGTTGGGTGGTGATGCCGCTGCTGTTCTTCAGCATCGCCAAAGGCAAGCTGCCGACCTATATACTGCCCTGCTTTGCCCCGCTTGCTATCCTGATGGCGCGCTATGCCTGCCTCGCGGCGGAGAAAGGCGCCAGAGCGTTACGCATTAACGGCGGAATTAACCTGGCGTTTGGTGTTATCGGCGTGGTGGCCGCGCTGGTGGTCTCGCCGTGGGGACTGTCTAAGCATCCGGTCTGGACCTCGGTCGAACTGTATAAAGTGTTCTGCGCGGTGGTCGCGTTCCTCATCTGGGCGGCGGTAGGCTGGTTTACGTTCCGGCAGAGCCAGCAGCGCTGGTGGCTGGCGGCTCTGTGTCCAGCAGGCCTGGCGCTGCTGATTGGTTTTGCTATTCCTAACCTGGTGGTGGATTCCAAACAGCCGCAGTCGCTGGTCGATACCGTGCGCGAGCCGCTGCAGGAGAGCCGATTCGTGCTCGCCAATAACGTAGGCGTGGCCGCGGGCCTGGCGTGGGAGCTGAAGCGCAATGACATCACGCTGTTTGGTCAGAGCGGCGAACTGCGCTACGGGCTGGATTATCCCGATGTGAAAGATCGTTTTGTCAGTGAGGACGACTTCGCGCAGTGGCTGGCAGCGCATCGTCAGCAGGGGCGCGTGTCGCTGGTCATGCTGCTCTCAAAACGCGACGATATTTCACGGGCGAATTTACCGCAGCCGGACAATCTCTATATCCAGGGGCGTCTGGCCTTGCTGGAGTACCTGCCGAAGTGATGACCTGGATCTGGCTGATACTGGCAAGCCTGCTCAGCTGCGCTGGGCAGCTGTGCCAGAAACAGGCCACCCGTCCGGCGAAAGCCGGGCGGCGCGGGACGCGCATCGCGCTGTGGCTTGGTCTGGCACTGCTGGCGCTGGGCAGCGGGATGCTGGTCTGGCTGGTGGTGCTGCAACGCCTGCCTGTCGGCATCGCGTACCCTATGCTGAGCCTCAATTTTGTCTGGGTGACGCTGGCGGCGAAGGTATTCTGGCGTGAAAACGTCGCGTCGCATCACTGGCTGGGGGTGGGGTTCATCATCATGGGGATTGTTATCCTGGGAGGGAGCCTGTGAAAGGGACTTTCTGGGCCTTATGCAGCGTGCTGTTAGTCAGCGCGGCGCAGCTGTTGCTGCGCGATGCCATGCAGGCACTGCCGCCGGTCAGCGATGTTCTGGCGCTTATTTCCGCGCTGTGGCACTTCTCATCCGGCACGGGGGCGCTGCTGCTGGGGTTGATGGGGTATGTGGCCTCCATGGGCTGCTGGTATCTGGCGCTGCATCGTATGGCGCTCAGCAAAGCGTATGCCTTGCTGAGTCTTAGCTACATCCTGGTGTGGGCCGCGGCGATCCTGCTGCCCGGCTGGGGAGAACGCTTCTCCTGGCACGGGCTGGTGGGCGTCGGGTTTATTATTCTGGGTGTGTTAGTGATTTTTCTGCCCCGAACGTCCCGACGTGAATAATCGATTCGTGGGTCAGGGTGTAAGGGGTCGATGTACAGACGGCAAGGCTCAGCGAACCGACCTGTAGCTGGCTGACCGCGTGCGTCTGCGCCGTGCTGTCGATGCTGACAATCTGCCAGGCGCTGCCGCCGCGCTGCTTTATGATCGCCTCTTTTCGCGTCCAGATACGCCAGAAGGCGGCAAGCCGTTCCTCTGGCGCCTCGCGCTCAAGCTCATCATGCTCCGTCATGCTGAAGACCGCATTCGCCAGCGCCTGCCAGTTTTTCCTGGGACGAATCACTTCGATATCACAGCCGACTTCGCCTTCATCGCTCATCAGCAGGGCGATATCGTCACCGCTGTGGCTCAGGTTAAACCACAGCGGATGACCCTTCGCAAAGGCCGGTTTCCCCTGCTCGCCGTAAATAATGTCGGGGAGTGGGTGAGGGGATAACGTTCTCGCGAGCAGCGTCCTCCCGGCCAGCCAGGAGGCCTGTTGGGCACCCTGAGGCGCCCTGTCTGCGAGCGTTGACGCCAGCGGGTCCGCGCAAAGGGTGGAGATTTTTCCCAGTACAAACTGGTACATAGTTACGCCCAGCGTTTAATGATAATCGAGGTGTTGATGCCGCCAAACGCGAAGTTATTGCTCTGCAAATACTCGCAGTCAATCTGACGGGCTTCTCCCATAATATAATCTAAAGCACCGCATTGCTCATCCGGCTGCGTTAAATTGAGCGTCGGGGCAAACCAGCCTTCACGCATCATCTGCAGGCTCATCCACGCTTCCAGCGCGCCGCAGGCCCCAAGCGTATGGCCAAAATAGCTCTTCAGCGAGGAAACCGGCACGTTATCACCGTAGATAGCGGCAGTGGCCTGGCTTTCGGCGATATCGCCGCGATCGGTGGCGGTACCGTGCGCGGAAATATACCCCATATCCCGGGCGCTTAATCCCGCCATAGCCAGCGACTGCTCCATGCAAATCTGCATGGTGTCACGCTGAGGCTGGGTGATATGGGCCGCGTCACAGTTGGTGGCAAAGCCCACGATCTCGCCATAGATTGTGGCCCCGCGCGCTCTGGCGTGCTCCAGCTCTTCCAGAATCAGGGTGCCAGCGCCTTCCCCAATGACCAGACCATCGCGCTGCGTATCGAACGGTGAAGGGGTGGTTTTGGGTTCGTCGTTACGCTGGCTGGTGGCAAACAGCGTGTCAAACACCGCTGCTTCAGACGGACACAGCTCCTCCGCGCCACCCGCGACCATCACGGTCTGATACCCGTGGCGAATCGCCTCCCAGGCATAGCCAATCGCCTGGCTGCCGGAGGTACAGGCGCTCGACGTCGGGATCACGCGGCCACGCAATCCAAAGAACAGGCCGGTATTCACCGCGGTCGTGTGCGGCATCATCTGGACGTAGGTTGTCCCGGTGATGTTATTGGTGTGCTTTTCGGTAAGCATGGTGGCGAATTCGCTGACCGGGCCGGTGCTGCCTGTCGAAGAACCGTAGGCGATACCCGTTTGACCATTGGTGAGCACCGCTTCGCCAATCAGCCCCGCCTGCTCCAGCGCCAGCTCGGTGGCGCGGGTCGACATCAGCGACACCCGGCCCATGGCGCGAATACGCTTGCGGGTATAGTGTTCCGGCAGCGTGAAATCATCGATCGGCGCGCCGAGCAGGGTATGCAGGCCATCATAGACCTGCCATTCCGGCATTTTACGCACCGCGTTTTCATACGCCAGCAGCCTGCTGGACACGGATTGCCAGTTTTCGCCAAAGGCGGTCACGCCGCCCATGCCCGTAATCACCACGCGACGCGTCATAGCATTCCTCCGTTAATGGAAATGACCTGGCGGGTAACGTAGCCCGCGATATCCGACATCAGATAGCTTGCCAGCCCGGCGACTTCTTCAGCCTGGCCCATACGTTTCATTGGAATGATGGACATCGCTTCCTTCAGCGCGGCTTCTTCCATCTCAATCATGCCGGTATCAATCAGCCCCGGGGCAATGCAGTTCACGGTGATTTTGCGTTTTGCCAGCTCAATCGCCAGCGCTTTGGTGGCGCCGATAATGCCCGCTTTTGCCGCGCTGTAGTTCACCTGCCCGCGGTTACCCATCACGCCGGACACGGACGATAAGGTGATAATGCGTCCTCCTTTACGGGTGCCAATCATCGGCATAATGCAGGGGTGAATGACGTTATAAAAACTGTCGAGATTGGTGTGGATCACGCTGTCCCAGTCGTCTTCGCTCAGCGCCGGAAAGGCGCCGTCGCGGGTAATTCCGGCGTTGCTGACAACGCCATACCATGCGCCATGGGTTTCAATCTCCTGCTCCAGCACCTCGCGGCACTGTTCGCGGTTGCCCACATCAAAGGCGAGTAGACGACCGTTCCCACCCGCCTGCGTGATGGCGTCCAGCGTCTCCTGCGCGCCTGCGGCATCACGATGGTAATGCACGCCTACGGTAAACCCGTCGGCGGCAAGCTGGCGGGCAATGGCGCGCCCTATGCCTTTGCTGGCCCCTGTGACCAGTACGGAACGACTCATGCGTTAGATCCCTGATTAAATAGCGATGTTAATTCTTCTGCGCTCGGCTGGAAGGTATTGACCCGGCCCGTGGCCAGCGTCTCTTCATTAGCGGAAATCGCGCATTCAAAACTGCCGAAGCGTTCGTCCTGCATCAGCAGCTTAACGGTAATGTCCAGCGTCAGGCCTGCGGCGAAATGCCCGCTGGCGCAGACCAGCTCGCGCGCGCCGAGCACCATGCCCAGCGCGATATGTTCCTGCCCCTGCTGCTGACGATGCCAGCCTGACCAGACGCCAACGGTCTGCGCCATTAGCTCAAGCGCGTACCAGCCCGGCAGGTCGCCATCGGCATTGAGAAACGGCGCCAGCACGCTTTGCCCGTTGACTGCCACGCGGCAGACCGCCATCTCGTCCGTAACTTTCTCTACGGACCCCAGCAGCATCATCGGCGCCTCGTGCGGCAGATAGGCTTCGGGTGATAAGTAGCTCATGAGGCTCTCCCCAGCAGAATGCTGGCGTTGTTGCCGCCAAACGCGAACGAGTTAGACAGAATAACCGGCTTTTTCAGCGCGATGTGCCGGTGCAGCAGGCCGCACGGCGCCAGCGTGTCGTCGGGCGCGTAGCGGGCGAAGTCCTGCGGCGGCAACGGTAGATCGCGCGAAAGAATCAGCCAGCTCAGGGCCGCTTCGGTAATACCGGCAGCGCCCAGCGTATGGCCGGTAAGGTGTTTGGTTGAGCTGCACGGCACGCTTTCCCCGAAGAGATCGTGTACCACCTGCGATTCAATCTGATCGTTAAGCGGCGTGGCCGTGCCGTGCAGGTTGATGTAGCCGATATCCTCCGGCTGCATGCCCGCTTCGTTAAGCGCCTGAGTAATCGCCCTTATCGCTCCTTCGCCCTGCGGATGCGGGGCGGAAATATGGTACGCATCGCTGGATTCACCCGTCCCGAGCAGCGCCACGTCGGCGGGCTCGCGGCTCAATACCATCAGCGCGGCGGCTTCTCCGATGGTGATCCCCTTGCGGTCGCGACCAAACGGTTCGCAGAGCGAAGGGGAGAAGGATTCAAGGCTGTTAAAGCCGTTGACGGGCATCCGGCTCAGGGTATCTGCTCCGCCGACGATGGCGATGTCAACCAGCCCGGCTTCGATCAGACGTTTGCCGCCGATCATCGCCCGCGCGCTGGAAGAGCAGGCTGTTGAAATCGTATAGGCCGGGCCTTCGAGCTGAAGCCAGCTGGCGAGGAAGCGGGACGGATCGCCAAGCTCCTGCTGCGGGTACTGCCAGCGCGTGCTCGCTTCGCCATGGGTCATGCGCTGTACGTGCTCATCGCCTTCATCCAGCCCGGAGGTACTGGTTCCCAGCACCACGGCCACACGGTCGCGACCGACGCGGGCGATAGCCTCGTCGACGGCTGGCTGAATCTGCGCCAGCGCGGCCAGCAGCAGCTGGTTATTGCGGGTGCGGTGTGCGGAGAAGGTGTCCGGGATGGGCGGCAATTCGCCTTCAACGCCGCCCAGAACGGCTTCGGGTGAGTCCTGCAACCAGCCGGTCCGGGCGTGCATACCCGGCGCCACGCCTGCCACCAGGTTCGCGGCAATCATATCAGGCGAATTGCCCAGCGCGTTGACCATGCCAACAGCGGAAATATAAATCATCTCAGTCACCCAGATATTGAATGGTGATGTGGTATTTGAATACGTTTTGCTCGATGCTGATCGGCTCGCGCTTGCCTTTACGCTGCAGGTAGACAATCTCCGTCACCAGCTTTCCGCTGGCGTTACGCAGCTCGCGTCGATCGCCATTGTCCGTTAGCGTCCAGCCCTTCGGCAACTGCGGCTGCCAGGCGCTAATTGGCCAGTGGCTTAGCATCACGTCCGCCAGCACCTGGCTGGCGGGCGGCAGCTGCGGCACAACGATCGACTGTTCGGTATGAATACCGGTCTCATCGTACGTCGCCAGGAACAGACGGATCCCCACGGAAGAGAGCCCGGCCAGCGTCACCTTATGCGCATCCGCGTTGAGCATCACCAGCAGGGACTGCGTTTGTCCGTTAAAGCTGCCGGTCAGCAGCTGCTGGGAGCTTACCGCCGGGCTGATGCCGGGCGGCGGCAGCGTCACTCTGGTTCCCGGCTGGAGCCAGGCCTGGGGACGCGTCTCTTTGGTATCGGTCGAATGGCTGCAGCCCGCCAGCAGCAGCGCTGCGGCCAGCGCGACGGCGCGGTAAAAAGCGTTCATTTACGTTTTCTCTCTTTCTTATCCGGCATCGCCAGCGGCGCCAGCAGGAAGGCGGTAAAAATACCGCTCACCAGCACGATACCAAAGCTGCTGATGGCCTGGGTGGCGCTGAAGACGAGCATGCCCAGCGTCAGCAGCGTGGTCATCATGGCCAGCGTAATCGCCAGCATTGAGGTGAGCGGCGTACCGCGCGGATTGCTGAAAAACAGCGTGTAGTTAATGCCAATGCCGAGCACCAGTACCAGCGCCAGAAGTGAAAACAGATTCACCGGGTGGCCCGTTGCGGCCAGGACCGACAGCCCGCAGGTCAGCGATAGCAAGGACGGCACCAGGCTTATCAGCCCTTTACGCCAGCCGAGGCGCAGCATCGCCCCGCAGGCAATCACCGCCAGCGCCGCAAACAGTAGCCCCGTCAGCAGCGTGCGGTAGAGGGCAAACAGGCTGTCAAAGCTGGCTTTGCGATCGACCCAGACGACGCCGTCATGGCGCGCGGCCAGCTCACCGAGGTAAGCGCTGTTTTTCGCACCGTCCACCGGCACGAGCACGCCGCTTTCCCCGTCGGGCAGGGTCAGCCAGAGCAGACGCCAGCCTTCGCTCGCCGGGCTTTTAAGCCACGCGTCCACGCTGACCGGCATGGCGTCGAGATTCGGGGCGACGGCGTTGAGCCCGGCGCTTTTCAGCACGTTCATTACCGCAGGCGCGGCGTTTTGTAGAAGCGTAAGATCGCTTTTCTGGCGGGCCAGCGAGTTCAGCGGCAGGGTGCGCCAGCGGACAATCTCTCCCGCTTTTTGCGCCTCCGCCAGCGCCGGGGTAAAGGCTTCCAGCCGCTCCAGCGTTTGCTGAGGCGAGGCGCCGTGAACCACAAACCATTTCTGATCGACGCTCTGTCCGGTCAGGGCGGTAATGGCCTTCTCCTGCGCCAGAATATCTTTCGGCAGCGCCTGCAGCTGGGCGATGTCGTCGTCCACCCTCAGCGTACTCATCCCCACGGCGGAGAGCAGCGCCAGCGCGACGGGCAAACCAACGGACAATTTTTTACTGCGCCGCCAGGCGGCCAGCCAGCGCAGCATCAGGACCATAAATGGAACCGGGCGCACCGGTAACCCACGGCACAGCCACGGATGCCAGAAAATCACCGTCAGGCAGGAGGCGCTCAGCCCCACGGCGGCGAACACCGCCATCTGGCGGATCCCGGGGAAGGGGGCCAGCATCATAATCAGGTAGGCGGCGACCGTCGTCAGCAGCGCCAGCAGCAGCGCATTGCGTACTTTCGCCAGGCTTTGCCAGGGGGAGTGCTCCGCGCCGTGCACCATCCGTTCGGTCAGGTAGTAGAGCGTGTAGTCGGCTGAAATACCGATGATGCTCATGCTCATCACCAGCGTCATCAGATGCAGCTCGCCAAAGAGCAGCAGCGTCACCACCGTGCCCGCCAGCGCGCCGATGGCAATCGAGAGCACGCTCAGCAGCAGCGGACGCAAAGAGCGGAACACCGCCACGATGAGCAGGAACACGCCAAGCAGGGTGGCGATACCCAGCGTCGAGACGTCGCGTTTGGCCTGCTGGCTGGCGTAATCGCTGTAAAACACCGTCCCGCGGGAAAGCAGCTGCGCCTGCGGGTAACGCGCTTTTAGCGTCTCCTGCAGCGCGTTAAGCGTCGTCACGAGCCGGTGGGTCTGCTGCATATCAAATGACGAGCCCGCCAGCTCTCCGTGCAGAAGATACCAGTAGTTTCCCGCCTCATCTTTTGTGACCAGCCAGCCGTCCATCAGCCGTAGCTTCTGGCCGTTTTGCGCCAGAGCGAGCTGCGAGCCGCGCATCAGCATCAGGGGATCGTTTTGCAGCTCTTTGCCGCTGACGCCGGAAAAGGCCGAATAAAGCTGAGATAAAATCCACTGCGCCTGCGCTTCTCCGCCGTTTTGCAGGCGGGCGCGGGTGGCGGGATCGATCAGGCCATTTCGGTGCTGCCAGAAGAACTCTCCCCAGGCCTTTTGCCCGGCGGCGTCCATCGGGCCTTTGACCTCGCTAAGCGAATCAGTGCTTTGCAGCAGCGCCAGCCACTGCTGCGCCACGCGCGGATCGGGCTCTTTGCCGGGGCTGACCAGCCAGACCAGCTGGCGGTCGAGACGCTGCATAAACCCGTCGTTGAGCGCCGGCGGGATCGCCCCCAGCGTCTGCTTCGGCAGCATGGCCAGCACGCTGCTGTTCAGACGCGCGCCGGGCAGCAGCGACAGCAGCACGCCCATCAGAATCAGGCATAGCGTGGCCCACAGCAGCGCCGGGCGCAGGGATTTACGGTGCGGCAAAGCGTTGGCGTTCGTCATCGGTCAGGCTGGCGGGCGTCAGTTGGTGGCATGAAAGGGCGATATCGGTACGGTCGCCCTGTTTGTCGTTGAGGCGAATCGTCTCCAGATAGGTCGCGCCGCCCAGATCGAGGGTGGCGAAAATCTTGTCCAGCGGCGTCGTTTTTGGCGTAAGCACCAGCGACCAGCGGCCCGCTCCCAGGTCTTTAAAATCAATGCGGAAGTTCTCTTCCAGCACCTTGCGGTCGGCCTGGAACAGGGCGCGCAGAAGATGATTGAACTGGAACATCTGCGGATTATTGTCGGCAGTGATGGTCTGCGGCGGCTGGCCGTTGATTGCCTGAACCATCCGCTTGTCGTCCAGCAGCAGCGTCATCGGAAACGGCGCTTTTTGATCCCACAGCAGGCCGCTGTCGCGGGCGATCAGCATTTCGCCCTGCGAGCGCAGCGGCTGCGGCATATCTTTTATGGTGCGAACCTGTTCGAAGTGCGCGCGCACCACGGGCTGCTCGGTGAAGCGCTGCTGCAGCTCATCCAGCGTCACGGCGCTGACCAGCGGGCTGAGGATTAGCGCCAGTAAAGGCAACCATTTCATGGCGTTACTCCCATACGTTCAAACAGTATTGCCGGGCTCACAAAGCACATTTCGCGGGTGGCTTCTTCCACCGCCACCTGGATGGTGTACCCGGTGGTCGTGCGTTTGCCGGTCTGCGCATCGAAAATTTGATAGGCAATGCGCAGGCGATTTTCATACTCTTCAACGTGCGCGCGGACGCGAATACGCTGCTCAAAGGTCACCGCATCGCGGTATTTCACCCGCGTGTCGACGACGGGCCAGACGTAGCCGGAGGCCTTCATCTGGCGATAGCCATAGTCAAACTGATTGAGCAGCGCCTCGCGGGCGATCTCAAAGTAGCGGAAATAGTTACCGTGCCAGACCACGCCCATCATATCGACGTCGTGGAACGGAACGGTGATCTCGACTTCAGTCGTAAAGCGGGGATCGGTCAGCACCCTTTACTCCTTTTCACTGGACTCTGGCAGATGCCAGAAATCGAAAAAATTAAACCAGTCGAGCGGCGACATGAGGGCGTAATGCTCCAGCCGCTGCGCGTAGCGATCGACGGTATTCTGCAGCGCCTGCTGGCGTTCACCGCGCGGCAGGTGCAGCGGATCTGCAAATGGTTCACAGTGCAGGACGAGCTTACCCTGCTGGCGCAGGGCAAAAATCAGCACCACTGAGCAGCGCAGGATGGAGGCCAGGATAAACGGCCCCTGTGGGAACGGCGCTGGCTGCCCCATAAACGTACTCCAGATCACCCGCCACTCGCCGCCACGCTGCGGATTCACCGCGATGCGATCGCCCACAATCGCGACCCATTCTCCCCGCTCAAGCTTCTCTTTGATGGCAATTGCGGTGTCCGGGCCGATGTCGGTGACCGACATCAAATTCACGCTGGCCTCGGGCGCCATTTCGCTCATGATTTGCTTAAAGCGCTGGGCGTTCTCGCTGAAGACCAGGGCGGTGATAATTTTGCTGCCGTCCAGCTGGGCCAGGGCCCGGCAGGCTTCTACGTCGCCAAGATGCGAGGCCAGCAGCAGCTTGCCCTGCGGCGCCGCGATATTAAGCGTTTCGCTCGCGCCGGCGGCAAAAACCACGTCGCGATCAAACTTCAGCTCGCCGCGCCAGCTGGCGACCTTATCCAGCATCGCGTTGCCGAAGCGCATAAAATGGAAAAAGCTGTTGAGCCGCGGGGGAACGGGCATGTTCCGCTTATGCAGTTCTTGCTTGACCCTTCCAATCCACTGCCGCGAGGCCTGCCGTGCAGGACGTGCTATAAGCCAGTACACGCCGATCACCGGCCACAGCAGCACGGTAAAGGCCCGCCGACCCAGCAGTTTCCAGACGCGCAGCATCAGGCGCATCCCCCACAGACCCTTGACCTCGTCCTGCTGCGCCCAGTGCTGGCGGCGTCGACGGAAAAGCAGGCCGGGCATGCGGGGCAGCATGCCGAAGAAGAGTCGGGTATGCATCAGGGAGATCCGCACGTTATCTTTTAACGCATCGAAGTGGGACAAGCCGTCCTGCGGGTAGGTGACGCGGGTGGGCAAAAAGACGCTGGTGTTGCCCTGCCAGTAAAGACGGACCATCACTTCGGTGTCAAAGTCCATCCGTTTACCGAGCGTTTCACGCGCTGCCAGCCGCAGCGTGGGCGAGACCGGGTAGACCCGAAAGCCGCACATGCTGTCTTTAAGCTGCAGGGATAAGGTCTCAATCCAGACCCAGACGTGGGTTATCCAGCGCCCGTAGAGTCGCGAGCGCGGAATGGAATCATCGTAAATGGGCTGGCCGGAAATCAGCGCGTCCGGGTGGCGCTCCGCCAGCGCCAGCAGTTTGGGGATATCTTCGATGGCGTGTTGACCGTCCGCGTCCACCTGCACGGCGTGGGTATAGCCCGCGCGCGCGCACTCTTCCAGCCCCCTGATGACCGCGGCACCTTTTCCGGCGTTTTGCGCCAGACGGACCAGCGTCATCTGCGGCTGCTCAGCCGCCAGGCGCTCAAGCTCCTGACGGGTGACTGCGTCGCTGCCGTCATCCACCACCAGGCACGGCAGGCCGAACGGCGCGAGACGTGAGAGCACGCTGGCGATCATGGCGCCGTGGTTGTAGCACGGGATCAGCACGCAGGGGCGGAAGGTTACTGACATAGCCGAATTTTCCCGCTGCTGGCGGTATGGCGCTCAGCCCCTGCGTGACGCTGGTAGCTGAAGGTCAGCATCTGACGTTCAGCATGCCACTCAAGCATCAGCGTCACCGTGGTTTCCGGCAGCAGAGGTGCCTGGAACTTCACGTTTTGAATGCTGTGAAAGCGGTAGCCCGGTGCCAGTAACGTCGTGGCGTAGTGCATCACCCAGTCAAGCTGCGCAACGCCGGGCAGCAGCGGCTGTACGGCAAAATGGCCCTGAAACCAGAACAGCGCCGCGTCGAGATGCAAAACGATCTCCAGCTTCTCCGGCTGTGTCTGGTGGCGCTCAATTTCATGAATTTTCATGAAATAACTCCTCTAACTGCGCATAGACACGCTTGTTCATACTGTTTACCGGCATTTCATCGACAATACGCCAGTAGCGTGGAACGGCGACCGGCTCAAGCCACGGCAGCAGGGCGCGACGCCAGGCGAACTCCTGCGCTTTTTTATCCTGCATATACCCGCGCTGGCGAACTGCTTCGTCCAGAACCAGCAGGGCGCCAATCCCCTGACGGCCCCCGCGCGTGACCGGCAGGGCCGCCGCTTCGCAAATGCCGTCAAGCTCCAGCAGGCGACGTTCGATCTCGTTAAGCGAGATGCGCTTTTCTTCAATTTTGACCACCCGCCCGCGACGCCCGGCGATGCTGAAAAGCCCCTCGCTGTCGAAGTGGAGGATATCGTCCAGCTGGAGTCCTTCAGCCTCGTGGATCAGTGGCGACGTGACGCGACAGGCGTCATCTTCCTGCTGGAAGATAACGCCGGGGAAGGGTTGCCACGGGACGTTATCCTGCTGGCGATGGCGCCAGGCGAGGATCCCGGTTTCGGTACTGCCATAAATTTCATCCGGCCAGACGTTAAGCCAGCCAGCGGTGGTGGATACGTCGCACCAGGGCAGCATTCCACCTGCTGAAATCAGCATCCTGACGGGCGGCGCGGGAAGTTCCGTATCCAGGCGCTTCAGGAACGCCGGGCTGCTGATGAACAGGTAATGCCTGTCAGGAGGCAGGGCGGCCAGTTGTTCTGCGTAATAGAGCATCGCGGCATGCAGCGGCAGGCCCAGCGCCATCGGCAAGACGATACGGAATGTCAGGCCATACAGGTGTTGCGGTACGACCGAGGCCACAATGCTGCATCCGGCCAGACGCTCACCAAAGCGGTTAGCCAGCAGGCGGGCTTCGCGATCCAGACTGACGATGTGCTTAACCACCCGGCGCGGGGTGCCCGTGGAGCCGGAGGTGAACAGTTCAACAAAGCGGCTTTCGTCAATGTCCGGCAGGGGCGTCCAGTGGCGAGCAGTCTGATGGCTGGAGGCCACCACAATCAGCTTGCCATGGAAATCGAGAGTCCTGTCGCTCAGGACGCCGCTAAACAACGACTGCTGTTCTTCAAGCTGCGAGACGCGGCTATGGCCGGGAATGACTGGCGTTTTACCGGCATGCAGCGAGGCCAGCAGCGCAACGATAAACAGATAGCTGTTTTCAAAGCACAGCGCCCAGCGCTCGCCTTCCTGCTGACGCAGGGTGTCAACCAGCAAGGTCACGTCGTGGCGCAGCTGGCCCAGCGTCCAGGTACGATCGTCAAGCCAGGCAACGGGCATGTCGTCAGGGCGCGGGGCGTTCAACCACTGGCCCAGCGGAAGGGGGTTAGTCATTGTGCATCTCTTTTTTTATCACCCGCTGGCGGACCAGCCACTCGGTCGCCATCAGCGTTCCCATCAGGATATAAGCCACCATACCGTTCCACAGCGTCCACAGATGCAGGTCGCCGTGGAGAACGGTGAACAGCGCCATCGCGCCGTTTCCGATGAAAAAGCCGCACCAGACGAGGGTCACCCTGCGGGTATAGCGCACGCCCTCCGGGGGCAAATCCGGCTCGCGCAAGCGCGCCAGCCGTTCGACCAGCGGCATCGCGGTCCACAGCGAACCGCCAAACACGGCCAGCATCACAAGGTTGACGACCACCGGGTAGAACAGCAGCCACTGGTGGGTTTTCAGCAGGTAGCTTGCCGCGCAGAGCGCAATGCCCGCGAGCGCCACGCACTGCACCACATACCGCATCGGGCCACGGTTCCGCTGTGCCTGACGCAGCCGCAGCAGCAACATCAGCGCCATCACCGGTAACAGCCACTGCAGGCTGTTGTGCGTCAGCCCAAATCCAATCAGAAAAGGCCACGCCAGCAGCATCAGACCCGTCAGCAGTGGGATGAGCGGGAACGTCCGTCCACCACGCACGACGTCTTACTCTTCGCGCAGAAGCTGTTCGACGGCGTCTACCACATCCTGAACGGTACGAACAGATTTGAAGGTTTCCGGCTTGATTTTCTTACCGGTTTTCTTCTGCAGATGAACGATCATGTCCACCGCGTCAATGCTGTCCAGCTCCAGGTCTTCATAAAGACGGGCTTCGGGCGTAATGTCCTGCGGGTCGATTTCAAAGAGCTTGGTCAGAAGGCCGCAGACTTCCTGATAAATGGTTTCTTGTTCAGTCATCGTTCACATCTCAGGCGCGTTGAGCGTTGATAAAGGACGCCAGCGTGGCGACGGAAAAGAAGTGCTGGCGCATCTCTTCGCTTTCGGCAGAAAGCACCACGCCATACTGGTTTTTCACGGCCAGACCCAGTTCCAGCGCGTCAATGGAGTCCAGACCCAGCCCATCGCCAAACAGCGCGGCATCGGTATCAATATCCTCTGCGGTAAGCTCGTCCAGATTCAGCGTGGTGATAATGAGATTCTTAATTTCAAGATAAAGCGCTTGCATCATTAATTCCTGACAAAGATTGAAGGCCTGATGTTAATCGATGCTCCAGATGCCGGTTTAACTGCCTTGCCGCCAGCGCCGGTTCTTGTTCATTTGCATCGTAAAATTCGTCGATGTTCACGCGGTCGCGGACATCCACGGTGAAAACAGGTTTTTCTGGCGGTACATCATACCAGTGACTTTTTTTATCCAGCAGATGTTCGCTACAGTGGATCAGCACCACCCGCAGATCGCTGTTACAGCGCACGGCGATATTAGCCGCGCCGCGCTGGAGGGAGATAGCCTCGCCAAACCGGGTTCGTGTGCCTTCCGGGAAGATCAAAAGCGTGTCGCCCTGAGCCAGACGCTGCTGGCTGGCCGCGAGCAGGGGCTCGGCTTCGCTGTTAATCAGGTAATCCGCCGCGCGGATGACGCCGCTGACAAAGGGATTACGCAGCAGCGCGCTCTTCACCAGACAGTCGGTTTCTGGCATCACCGACGCCAGGATCACGTAGTCAATTAACGTGGGGTGGTTAGCTACCACCAGACAACCCCGATCGCTGCGCAGCGCGTCAAGATTGCGAATGCGATAGTCCAGTACCCCGAGTCCGCGCGCAACGGTCAGGAAGAAACGGAAGCTGGCCGCAATGCTGCGACGCGCCAGACGTCGACGGTTGGCGCGGTCGCGCTGGACGATCAGCAGCAGGTTGAACCAGACCAGCGACAGCAGCAGTCCGCCCACGCCAAACAGCGCGAAGCAGAATCCGGTCATCACCAGACGCCATAACCAGTTGATACGGGCAGCCAGGTGGTTCATGCGCGCGTCCATTGCCACAGCAAACGTTCGCCGGGCACTACAAACTGACGTTCCTCGCTGAGATAGCGCTGCAGGAACATCAGGCTTTGCGGCAGGGCGGGTTCTTCACCCGCGCTGCCGCTGTGGGTTTCACACTGCAATTCCTGGCCGGATTCAATGACCAGCGCCAGCGCGTAGGGCCAGGTGGGCATCTGCTGCGGTAACGCCGGATGGTAAAATTCCGGCAGCGCGCCGTCAAAATCGACCAGCAAGACGCGGGAGTAGCCGGCATGCAGCAGGCTCAGCACTTCACATAAAGCCTGCTGGAAGGTGTCCAGCCCGGCAGAGATGGATGACGAGACGATGGGCTGGCGTGCGGTAATCGTGAGATTGCCCACCGCCGAGTTGTGCACGGACATGGCGAAGTCGGTGGGCGATACGGACTGGCCGGTTGCCAGAGCATGCAGAATACGGTAGTTGCGCTCCAGCTCGCCGTGGCGGCTGGAATAGACGACGGCATCAATGGCGTGGTTTTGCAGCATGGCAAGACCAATATCCACCGCCAGCTTGCTGCCTGAATTGAGGCGGCGCGCGGTCATCATAGGTAAAGCGGTCAACCGGGGAAGCGGGGCAGCTGGATCGACGGCCAGCTGCAGGCGAGACCACGCCTGCCACTCTGTGGCATCGCTGAGTCCTGGCGCTCTGGCCTGCCAGTCGATAATGTTCAGTGAAAATTTCATCTACGCGCGTCCGCGAAAAAAACCGTATTCAAAAGGCAGACTAGGCCACCCGGGCAGCTAAGCTGCTCTATTGTTCACGTTTGGTGCATATCAGCAGGGTATGACCGACCCCAAGGTTGTCCAGCCGCTGTTCAACGCTGAAACCTGCACTCTCCAGGTAGCGATAAAACTTTTCTACGCTGTAAAACCGGCTATTGCCATTCGCCATACAGGTGAAATAGAGCGAGGTGGCATTCAGGCTGAAAGAGGCTGCTTCAAATTTCTGAGCATCCCAGAAAAGCTCCATGATGCACAAACGTGCGCCTGGCTTCATGGCCTGTGCGACGCGCGTCAGCATGGCGACAATCTGATCCGGAGAGAAACAATCCAGGAACTGGCTCATCCACCAGACGTCGGCGTCACCCGGCAATGTTGCTGGGCTAAGCATATCGACAGCATGGAATGCAATACGATGAGAAAAACCTGCTTTTGCGATGTTTTCCTGCGCCAGCGCTATCTGCTGCGGCAGATCGAGGATCGTCACGGCAACATTTTCGTCATAGCGGCAGCAGCGTAACGACCATTTACCCGTATTTCCGCCCACATCGTACAATTTTGTCGGCGAGCTTGCGAATATATATGGCAAAGCCGCGTCAAAAGCGGCGTCAGAATAGTAATGATCAAAGGCGAACCAGCTATCCTTCGCCGGAGCAGGTAATTGGGATAAAGCCGGGTAGATGGTTGGCCAGTTGCCAAACACGGCTAATCCGGCAGGTTTTTCTTCCTGCAGGGCGTCCGCCAGGTGAAATAGCCCCTGGTAACAAACGTCCTGGGTGAAATCCATATTTACGCGGGTCATTTCGTCGTGCAGTAAAAAATGGCCCACTTTCGCCAGGAAATAACGTCCATGCTGTTGGGTTACGATTCGACCGCTTAATCCCATATCCAGCAGTACGCTGACACCATAGCTACCTAGCGTGCTGTGTTCTGTTATTTCCTCAAGGCTGGCACCTTCTTTCCCTTGTTTATCTAGCCAGGCGAGAACGCCTGAGTTACGCAGACAAAGCGCAGTCTGGAATAACATCGGGGCAAAAGCGATGCGTTGCGCTTCGGTAATGGCATCCAGTGCGCTGAGTGTGTCCTTTTCGTACATTACTACGTAACCTTTGAGGATAATAAAGAGAGGTTATCGGGCCATACGCGGCCCGACTTTAGAAAAATATTACAGCGTGGCGCCTGCGGAGAGGTTCAGCTGAATATCGTGGTCGAGGTTATTCACCCAGCGGTTATAATTTTTGTGAATTTTACCGTCTGCCGCTTTCAGATTAAGGCTGTTTTCATAGTTGATTGAATAGCTTGTTGCCGTGTACGGAATACTCACCTGGACCGAGTGATCGCGCGACTGCAAACGCCCCTTAATCATTCCCGGGCCCGCTTCCGTCATGATCCAGTCACGTTTTTGGCCTGCTTTCAAAATTGCCGTTTTTACCTGATCGGCAGTATGACCCGCGCTTACAATAGAGTGAACCTGAGCGATTGGGGCGGTACGCGCACAGCCAGCCAGTGCGCCAACGAATACGGCAACAGCACACCATTTAACGATCTTTTTCATCAACAACTCCATATCAATATTAACAATTAAAGGTAGTGGTATTTACAAATAATATTCATCCGGCTTTCCGTTGGCGCCAGGCGTATTTTTAATCAATATTAATGTTTGCATTACGATGAAGCGAAGACGGAAATAATAACATGGAAAATAAGTAACTATTTCATTTTTTTTTATAATTTGCGTTAAATCATAAATTGCATTTGAGCGTAATGCGCACGACGTAAATAAAACAGGGTGAATATCGCCTTAACGCAAATAAAATACCGCGACGGATTAAGGACGCGGTAATTTACGGTGTATTACTGATGGTTTAAACCTACCTGTACAGGTAGGTCGGTTATCCGGGTAATCGGCTTTTCGGCCTCCCCGGACCGAGCAGGATCGCCAGCTTGCTGCCGCCTTTGGTGGTTTCCATCCAGATTTTACATACGCTGGTCAGGGGGACCGACAGCAGCATACCGACCGGGCCCAGCAGCCATCCCCAAATCAGTAAGGATAAAAATACCACCAGCGTCGACATGCCCAGACGGTGTCCCATCATGCGCGGTTCAAGAATATTGCCCAGCACCATATGCACGACGAGGAACAGCGCGCCGACCAGCATGCATTCGTAGAAACCGTTGAACAGAAACGCCTGAATCATCGGCGGCACGGCGGAAAGCACCGCGCCAATATTCGGCACGTAGTTCAGCAGAAATGCCAGCACGCCCCACATCAGCGCGAACTGCACGTCCATCAGCATCAGGCCCAGCCAGACAATGACCCCGGTCCAGACGCTCAGAAGCGTTTTCAGCGCCAGATATTTTGAGACGCCCTTCAGTGCCCGGTGTAATCCGGCAATGTGAATTTGTGGGTTGTTCAGTGCAAAGCGCAGCTTATAGGGAACGTGGCGGACTTCGAACAGCATAAACACTACCGTCATGACCAGCAGCAGAATGCTGGCCATCGCGCCGGAAAGCCCCGTCATCAACGTGGTGGCGTAGGTCATGACCTTCTCGGAGTCCATTCTGCGCAGCATCCGTTCGGGTGAAATATGCAGATTAAGAAAGGGTACCATCTCCTGCAGCGCGACAATCTTACGCGTCAGCTCTTTGTTGTACTGCGGCAGCATGGTGGAGAATTCGCTCAGCGATGCCGCCAGTACGCCGAAGAGCGCCGTCAGGCCAATCAGCATAACAATAACCACAATGGTGATGGCTACCGGGCGGCTGACGCCCCGACGTAAAAACCAGGTGACCAGAGGATTAAGCACAATGGCAAAAAAGAGCGCCAGCAGGAGCTGAACAATAATGTCGGCGGCAGCATGAATACCCGCAAGGATAACCACCAGACAGGCGAGTTTTAATAAGATGTGAAGTCCTGCTTTGTCGGACGGGTTAGCGATCATGCGTGTTCCTTAATATGATGACCCGATAAGTGTAGTGCCCGGGCTTCGCTTCGTCTGGAGCCGTTAATCTGAAAGTCGGGGCTGATTTTCTTATTGCGCCGTGGTAATAGTGAAACACGGTTGTAAAAAATCCAGGTAAAACCCCATGCCCGAACCTGCCGCTGAACCGGCACTGAGCGGATTGCGCCTCAATCTGCGCATCGTTTCCGTTGTGATTTTCAACTTTGCCAGCTATCTGACCATTGGCCTGCCGCTGGCGGTCCTGCCGGGCTATGTCCATGACGTGATGGGCTTCAGCGCCTTCTGGGCGGGGTTGGTCATCAGCCTGCAATATTTCGCCACGCTCCTGAGCCGCCCCCATGCCGGGCGCTACGCGGACCTGTTCGGTCCAAAAAGCATTGTGGTGGTGGGTTTGTGCGGCTGTTTCCTCAGTGGCCTGAGCTACCTGCTGGCTGCCGCAACCAGCCACTGGCCGCTGGTCAGCCTGGCGCTGCTCTGCCTGGGCCGCGTCATTCTCGGCATCGGACAAAGCCTGGCGGGAACCGGCTCGACGCTCTGGGGCGTGGGGGTGGTAGGTGCGCCGCACATTGGCCGGGTGATCTCCTGGAACGGGATTGTCACCTACGGGGCAATGGCGCTCGGGGCGCCGCTCGGCGTGGCCTGCTATGCGCTTGGCGGGCTGTATGGGCTGTCTATCACCATTATGGCGGTCGCGCTGCTGGCAATTCTCTTTGCGCTGCCGCGTCCGAAAGTTAAGGCCAGCAAAGGCAAGCCGCTGCCGTTTCGGGCGGTGCTGGGGCGCGTCTGGCCGTACGGCATGGCGCTGGCGCTTGCAACCACCGGCTTTGGCGTAATTGCAACCTTCATCACCCTGTTCTACGACGCCAAAGGCTGGGACGGCGCGGCCTTTGCGTTAACCCTGTTTAGCTGTGCGTTTGTAGGTGCCCGCCTGCTTTTCCCTAACGGCATCAACCGTCTCGGCGGGCTGAATGTGGCGATGATCTGCTTTGCGATAGAGATTGTCGGGCTGCTGCTGACCGGAATTGCGATGGTGCCGTGGGTCGCCAAAGTGGGCGTGTTCCTCGCGGGGGCCGGCTTTTCTCTGGTCTTCCCGGCGCTGGGCGTGGTGGCGGTAAAAGCCGTGCCGCCGCAGAATCAGGGGGCGGCGCTGGCGACCTATACGGTATTCATGGATATGTCTTTAGGCATTACCGGCCCGCTGGCGGGGCTGGTGATGGCCTGGGCAGGCGTGCCGGTGATCTATCTTGCTGCGGCGGGTCTGGTTGTTATTGCGCTGCTGCTGACGTGGCGGCTAAAAAAATGGCCCCCGGTGCAGGCACCGGAGGCCACGTCATCGTCGTGAAGCGTTACTGGATCACGATGGTGTTAATGATGTTTTCAGCGGCCGTCTGCGCTTTCTGCTGATCTTCCGCTGGCAGGGTGATCTGCAGGGTCAGCAGTTTGTTATCGACCTTGCCCAGCACAACAGAGGAGTAAGCGGTCTGGCCTTTTGCGGAGATGATGCTATCGAGCTGCTGCAGCTTATGGCCTTTCAGCTCGATGGATTTATTGGTCACGACCTGCAGCTGCGGGTCACGTCCGCGCTGCTGATCTTCAAGACGTTTGGACAGGACGGCCAGGTCTTCGCTGGTGTCGTCGCCCACAATCACAATGACCGCTTTCTGCCCGGTTGCGTCGGAGTAAACGTGCATGTTGTTCGCCTGGGTGCCCAGCTTGCCGCTCTGGTCAGTCATATCGGCTGGCAGAGAGAAACTGAGTTTGCCATCCATCAGATTCACCGGCTGGCCGGTCGCATTGCTTTCTGCGGATGCGCCCTGAGCAGGCGTTTTCGTGTCGCTGTTATCACAGGCTGCAAGACCCACAACCAGCAGGCCAATCCCGACATATTTAACCAGATTGCGCATTGACTTCTTCCTTTCGATAAACGGCCATAACGGCTCATTCGCTCATCTTATCACAACTGATAAAGCGAACCCTTAACCAGCCTGCAATGCTGTGATTTCAGATTTATCTGCCAGCCTTTTCAGCAGCATATTGAGCAGCACGCCGTACATCGGCAGGAAGAAAACAATGCTGATGAGGACCTTGAAGCAGTAGTCCACCAGCGCGATTTCCATCCAGTGCTCGGCCATGAACGCATCCGGGCTGCGCCAGAAGGCGATAAAGAAGAAGGCCAGCGTATCGCTCACGTTACCGAACAGCGTGGAGGCGGTTGGCGCCATCCACCAGCGATGATTCTGACGCAGGCGGTTAAACACATGCACGTCGAGGATCTGCCCCAGCGCGTAGGCCATAAAGCTTGCCGCGGCGATACGGGCAACGAACAGGTTGAAGTGGGTTAACGCCTCAAAGCCCTGCCAGCTTCCCATATAAAACAGAGACGAAATCACGTACGAGATGAACAGCGCCGGGAGCATGACCGAAAAAATAATACGGCGAGCCAGCGGTGCGCCAAAAATACGCACGGTCAAATCCGTCGCGAGGAAAATAAACGGGAAACTAAACGCGCCCCAGGTGGTATGGAAACCAAAGATGGAGATCGGGAGCTGCACCAGATAGTTGCTGGAGGTGATCACCAGCAAATGGAAAAGCGAAAGCCAGAACAACGCTTTTACGCGCTGAGATTCAGAAAACTGCGTCATATTGTGACCTTTTTATACGTTGGGGTGAGGGAACCCAATAAAAACCGCAGCATGATACTGCTTTGTCAGGACATTGCAATGGTTAGTTTTTACGCAATCGTTAACCTGGTTTGCATTGATCGCAACCGGGCGTAAACTACAGCCGTTTTTATCAGACCGAGAAGATCATGACCGACCTGTTTTCCAGCCCAGACCACACTCTTGATGCCCAGGGCCTTCGCTGCCCGGAACCGGTAATGATGGTACGTAAAACCGTGCGCAACATGCAGACCGGTGAAACGCTGCTGATCGTTGCCGACGACCCGGCCACCACGCGCGATATTCCCGGTTTTTGTACCTTTATGGAGCATGAGCTGGTGGCACAGCAGACAGAAACGCTGCCGTACCGGTATTTGATTCGTAAGGGCTGAGTGGGCGCCTCTGCGGCCTGATGCCCTCACCCCGGCCCTCTCCCACAGGGAGAGGGAGAGAGTCATCCCTTCATCCACGCCCGAATGCCGTCCAGGAACATCTGCGTTGCCATCATTACCAGAATCAGCCCCATCAGGCGCTCCAGCGCGTTTACCCCTTTTTCGCCCAGCAGGCGCAGGAACAGGGATGACTGCAGCAGGATAATAAACGTTCCGCCCCAGGCAATCAGCAGGGCAATCACCAGATGGCTCATCTGGTTCGGATACTGGTGCGACAGCAGCATCAGCGTGGCCAGAATGGTCGGCCCGGCAACGAGGGGAATCGCCAGCGGCACAATAAACGGCTCTTCACCCGCAGGCAGGCCGCTGCTGCTGCCTTCCGCGCTCGGGAAAATCATCTTAATCGCAATCAGGAAAAGAATAATCCCGCCGGAAATCGACACGGTTTCGGCACGCAGGTTCAGGAATGCGAGGATTTTTTCACCCGCAAACAGGAAGATAAACATCACCAGCAGGGCGATGAGCAGCTCGCGGATCATGATCGCACGGCGGCGCTTCGGTTCGGTGTGCTTCAGCACCGACATGAAGATCGGCAGGTTACCCAGTGGATCCATAATCAGGATCAATAAAACCGCCGCGGAAATGATTTCACTCATCTTTAAATTATCCCTGATACTTAGTAGTGTTATTTCGATGATTAGCGCTTTTTCTGATTGCCGGGCAATCATCGATTAATTTCGCTTGCGACTTTGGCAGCATTTTGTAATGTGAAGCATATCCCAGTTCAATACTGGCTTGCACAATCAGCACACACCCTCAGCAGGAAAAAAATGCTATGAAAAACGTTGGTTTTATCGGCTGGCGCGGTATGGTCGGCTCTGTACTCATGCAACGCATGGTTGAAGAGCGCGATTTCGACGCTATCCGCCCGGTCTTCTTCTCCACTTCCCAGCTCGGCCAGGCTGCTCCGTCCTTTGGTGGTACCACAGGCACGTTGCAGGATGCTTACGATCTGGAAGCGCTGAAGGCACTCGACATTATTGTGACGTGCCAGGGCGGCGATTATACCAACGAAATCTATCCAAAGCTGCGTGAAAGCGGCTGGCAGGGCTACTGGATTGACGCGGCTTCTTCGCTGCGCATGAAAGATGATGCCATCATTATTCTCGACCCGGTGAACCAGGGCGTGATCACCGATGGCCTGAACAACGGCGTAAAAACTTTTGTTGGCGGCAACTGCACCGTCAGCCTGATGCTGATGTCCCTCGGTGGCCTGTTCGCTCAGGATCTGGTGGAGTGGGTCTCCGTGGCGACCTACCAGGCCGCGTCCGGCGGCGGCGCGCGCCATATGCGCGAGCTGCTGACCCAGATGGGCCAGCTGCACCAGAGCGTTGCGACCGAGCTGGCAAACCCGGCATCCGCTATTCTGGATATCGAGCGTAAGGTCACCCAGCTGACTCGCAGCGGCGAGCTGCCGGTGGATAACTTTGGCGTACCGCTGGCCGGCGGTCTGATCCCGTGGATCGACAAACAGCTTGATAACGGCCAGACCCGCGAAGAGTGGAAGGGCCAGGCAGAGACCAACAAAATCCTCGCGACCGCGAACACCATTCCGGTTGACGGTCTGTGCGTGCGTATCGGCGCGCTGCGCTGCCACAGCCAGGCCTTCACCATTAAACTAAAAAAAGATGTGTCTATTCCGACCGTGGAAGAACTGCTGGCCGCGCATAACCCATGGGCGAAAGTGGTGCCAAACGATCGTGATATCACCATGCGCGAGCTGACCCCGGCTGCCGTTACCGGCACGCTGACCACGCCGGTTGGCCGTCTGCGCAAGCTGAACATGGGGCCGGAGTATCTCTCCGCGTTCACCGTCGGTGACCAGCTCCTGTGGGGCGCCGCCGAGCCGCTGCGCCGCATGCTGCGCCAGCTGGCGTAATAATTTGTTAACTACCGGGGGTGATTTTCACCCCTTTTTTTTGCGTACTACACGGAGTAACACGCGTATGTCTTATTTTTTATCAGGAGTCATCTAGAGCGTTGGCTATGCTTTAAGGAAGAGTCATTTCTTACCTGAGGTTCGAACGGAGCAGAATGGATGCACATTTTTGTGCTGTCCCGTTCAGGTCACATTAAAAGTCGTCCCGGAGCGCTTAAAAAGGACGACATAAAAAACAGGATGAATACCATGTCCGATCGTGTGGATAGAGACGTGATTAATGCGCTTATTGCGGGTCATTTCGCTGACCCCTTTTCTGTGCTTGGGATGCATCGTACTGAGGCGGGTCTGGAAGTTCGGGCGCTATTACCGGATGCCACAGAAGTCTGGGTGATTGAACCCAAAACTGGCCGCAAGGTTGGTAATCTTGAATGCCTCGATTCGCGTGGCTTCTTCTCGGGCGTAATGCCCCGTCGTAAAAACCCTTTTCGCTATCAGCTCGCCGTTCTCTGGCACGGTCAGCAAAACCTGATTGACGATCCTTACAGCTTTGGTCCGCTCTTAAAAGAGATGGACGCCTGGCTGCTCTCCGAAGGAACGCATCTTCGCCCTTATGAAACGCTGGGTGCCCATGCCGATACCATGGACGGTATTACCGGCACGCGGTTCTCCGTGTGGGCACCTAACGCCCAGCGCGTCTCCGTTGTCGGCCAGTTCAACTACTGGGACGGTCGCCGCCATCCGATGCGCCTGCGCCGGGAAACCGGCATCTGGGAGCTGTTTATCCCCGGGGCGCACCCCGGGCAGCTTTATAAATTCGAGATGATCGACGCCAACGGCAAGCTACGCATTAAAGCCGACCCGTATGCCTTCGAAGCGCAGATGCGCCCGGATACCGCGTCGCTGATTTGCGGCCTGCCGGAGAAGGTCGTCCAGACGGAAGAGCGTAAACAGGCCAACCGCTTTGATGCGCCTATCTCCGTCTATGAAGTTCATCTCGGCTCCTGGCGCCGCCACACCGATAACAACTTCTGGCTTAGCTACCGGGAGCTTGCCGACCAGCTGGTGCCGTACGCCAAATGGATGGGCTTTACTCACCTTGAGCTGCTGCCGGTCAATGAACACCCGTTCGACGGCAGCTGGGGCTATCAGCCCACCGGGCTGTATGCGCCAACGCGCCGCTTTGGCACGCGCGACGACTTCCGCTATTTCATTGATGCCGCGCACGCCGCCGGGCTGAACGTCATCCTCGACTGGGTGCCGGGCCATTTCCCTGCGGATGATTTCGCGCTGGCAGAGTTTGACGGCACGAAGCTTTACGAGCACAGCGATCCGCGGGAAGGCTATCACCAGGACTGGAACACGCTGATCTACAACTACGGTCGTCGTGAGGTCGCCAACTATCTGGTCGGGAATGCCCTGTACTGGATCGAGCGGTTTGGTATTGATGCCCTGCGCGTCGATGCGGTGGCGTCGATGATCTACCGAGACTACAGCCGCAAAGAGGGGGAGTGGATCCCGAACGAGTTTGGCGGTCGTGAAAACCTGGAAGCCATTGAGTTCCTGCGCAATACCAACCGCATTATCGGCGAGCAGGTGGACGGTGCCGTGACCATGGCGGAAGAGTCGACCGACTTTGCGGGCGTCTCCCGTCCGCCGTCATTGGGCGGCCTGGGGTTCTGGTATAAGTGGAACCTGGGCTGGATGCACGACACGCTCGACTATATGAAGCTGGATCCGGTTCACCGTAAGTATCATCACGATAAGCTGACGTTCGGGATGCTCTACAACTACACCGAAAACTTCATGCTGCCGCTGTCGCACGATGAGGTGGTGCACGGCAAAAAATCCATTCTCGACCGCATGCCGGGCGACGCGTGGCAGAAGTTTGCCAACCTGCGCGCCTATTACGGCTGGATGTTTGCCTTCCCGGGCAAGAAACTGCTGTTCATGGGCAATGAGTTCGCTCAGGGACGCGAGTGGAACCACGACGCCAGCCTCGACTGGCATCTGCTGGAAGGCGGCGACAACTGGCACCACGGGGTGCAGCGTCTGGTGCGCGATCTGAACCTGACCTATCGCCACCACAAAGCGCTGCACGAGCTCGACTTCGATCCGTACGGCTTTGAATGGCTGGTGGTGGACGACCATGAGCGCTCGGTGTTTGTCTTTGTGCGTCGTGACAAAGTCGGTAACGAGATCATCGTCGCCAGTAACTTCACGCCGGTACCGCGCGAACACTACCGCTTCGGCATTAACCAGCCGGGCAAATGGCGTGAAATTCTGAATACCGACTCGATGCACTACCACGGCAGCAACGCCGGTAACGGCGGGCTGGTACAGAGTGACGCCATAGAAAGCCACGGGCGACCCAACTCCCTGAGCCTGACGCTGCCGCCGCTTGGCACCATCTGGCTGATGCGGGAGGGCGAATGACGCAGCTTACGGCAGGTAAACCCGAACCGCTCGGGGCGCGTTTTGACGGAAAGGGTGTCAATTTCACCCTCTTTTCCGCTCACGCCGAGCGGGTAGAACTGTGCGTGTTTGACGGGGAAGGTAACGAGCACCGTTACGATTTACCCGCGCGCACGGGGGATACCTGGCACGGCTACCTGGCCGGAGGACGGCCAGGCATGCACTATGGCTTTCGCGTACACGGTCCGTGGGATCCGGCGCAGGGGCACTGGTTTAACCCGGCGAAGCTGCTGATTGACCCGTGCGCGCACCGCGTGGACGGCGAATTTAAAGATGACCCGCTCTTCCACGTGGGCTACGGCGAGCCCGACCACCGCGACAGCGCGCCCGTCTCGCCAAAAAGCGTGGTGGTGAACGATCTTTATGACTGGGAAGACGATGCCCCGCCGCACACGCCGTGGGGCAATACCGTCATTTATGAAGCCCACGTTAAAGGGCTGACGTACCTGCACCCGTCGATCCCCAAAGAGATGCGCGGCACCTATAAGGCGCTCGGGCATCCCACCATGATCGCCTACCTGAAACATCTCGGTATCACCGCCCTGGAACTGCTTCCCGTTGCCCATTTTGCCAGCGAGCCGCGTCTGCAGCGGCTGGGGCTCAGCAACTACTGGGGCTACAACCCGCTGGCGATGTTCGCGCTCGAGCCGCGCTATGCCGTCCATCCGGAAAAAGCGCGGGACGAGTTCCGCGATGCGGTTAAGGCGCTCCACGCGGCGGGCATTGAGGTCATTCTGGACGTGGTGCTCAACCACAGTGCAGAAAGCGATCTCGACGGTCCGACGCTCTCCATGCGCGGAATTGATAACCGTAGCTATTATTGGATCAGGCAGGATGGCGATTATGAGAACTGGACCGGCTGCGGTAACACGCTCAACCTCAGCCATCCGGCGGTCACGCATTTTGCGTATGAATGCCTGAAATACTGGGTGGAGACGTTCCACGTCGACGGTTTTCGTTTCGACCTGGCGCCCGTGATGGGGCGCACGCCGGCGTTCAGCCGGCAGGCGCCGCTGTTCGAGGCGATAAAAAACTGTCCGGTGCTCTCGCAGGTGAAGCTCATTGCCGAGCCGTGGGACATTGGCGAAGGCGGTTATCAGGTCGGGAATTTCCCGCCGCTGTTTGCCGAGTGGAACGATCACTACCGCGACGCCGTACGCCGCTTCTGGCTGGAACGCAATCTGTCGCTGGGGGAATTTGCCGGACGCTTTGCCGCGTCGAGCGATCTCTTTAAGCGCGACGGCAAACGCCCGTCGGCTACCGTCAACCTGTTGACGGCGCACGACGGTTTTACGCTCAGGGACTGCGTTTGTTTCAATCAGAAACACAATGAGGCAAACGGCGAAGAGAATCGCGATGGCACTAACAATAACCATAGCTTTAATCATGGTATAGAAGGGTTAGGCGGAAGCCTCGACGTCATCGAGCGGCGACGCGCCAGCGTTCATGCGCTGCTGACAACGCTTTTACTGTCGCAGGGCACGCCGATGCTGCTGGCAGGCGATGAGCATGGTCACAGCCAGCACGGTAATAACAATGCGTATTGCCAGGACAACACCTTAACCTGGCTCGACTGGGGGGAAGCCAACAGCGGGCTGATTCACTTCACCGCTGCGCTGATCCATCTTCGCCAGCAGATCCCCGCGCTGACCGCCAACAGCTGGTGGGAAGAGGGTGACGGCAACGTTCGCTGGCTGAATAAAGACGCGCAACCGTTAAGCGCGCAAGAGTGGCAACACGGCGTACCACGCCTGCAAATCCTGCTGTCGGATAAATGGCTGGTCACGCTGAACGCGACGGATGACGTCGCAGAGATTGTTTTACCTGACGGGGAGTGGCGCGCCGTTCCCCCCTTTGCCGGAGCGGATAATCCGGTAGTAATGGCTGTCTGGCACGGGCCTGCGCACGGAGTGTGCGTATTCCAAAGATGATAAAAAAGGAGTTAGTCATGGTTAGATTAGAGAAGAACGATCCCTTAATGTTGGCACGCCAGCTACCATTAAAAACGGTTGCCCTGATCCTTGCGGGTGGGCGTGGTACCCGTCTGAAAGATTTGACCATCAAGCGCGCCAAACCGGCTGTTCACTTTGGTGGTAAGTTCCGCATCATCGACTTTGCGCTCTCCAACTGCCTGAACTCGGGCATTCGCCGCATCGGCGTCATTACGCAGTATCAGTCGCACACGCTGGTTCAGCATATCCAGCGCGGCTGGTCATTCTTCAGCGAAGAGATGAACGAGTTTGTCGATCTCCTTCCTGCTCAGCAGCGCGTTCACGGCGAGAACTGGTACCGCGGTACGGCGGATGCGGTGACCCAGAACCTCGACATTATTCGTCGCTATAACGCGGAATACATCGTGATCCTCGCCGGGGACCACATCTACAAGCAAGATTACTCCCACATGCTGATCGACCACGTCGAAAAAGGGGCGCGCTGCACCGTGGCGTGTCTGCCTGTGCCCGTTGCCGAAGCGACGGCGTTTGGCGTCATGCACGTGGATGCCGACGACAAAATTATCGACTTCGTTGAAAAACCGGCGAACCCGCCAACCATGCCGGGCGATGACACCAAATCGCTCGCCAGCATGGGGATCTATGTCTTTGACGCAGATTATCTTTATGAGCTGCTGGAAGAAGACGACAAAGACGAAAACTCCAGCCACGACTTCGGTAAAGACATCATTCCGAAAATCACGAAAGCTGGCATGGCGTATGCACATCCATTCCCGCTGTCCTGCGTACAGTCCGATCCGAATGCGGAACCCTACTGGCGCGATGTGGGTACGCTGGAAGCCTACTGGAAAGCGAACCTCGACCTGGCATCGGTCACGCCTGAACTGGATATGTACGACCAGAACTGGCCGATTCGTACCCATATGGAGTCGCTGCCGCCGGCCAAGTTCGTCCAGGACCGCTCCGGCAGCCACGGTATGACGCTGAACTCGCTGGTGTCCGGCGGGTGCATTATCTCCGGTTCGGTCGTGGTGCAGTCGGTGCTGTTCCCGCGCGTGCGGATAAATTCATTCTGTAATATCGATTCGGCAGTCTTGTTGCCGGATGTCTGGGTAGGGCGCTCGTGTCGTCTGCGTCGTTGCGTGATCGACCGTGCCTGCGTCATCCCTGAAGGGATGGTCATTGGGGAGAATGCGGAAGAAGACGCGCGTCGTTTCTACCGTTCGGAAGAGGGGATCGTGTTAGTCACACGGGAAATGTTGCGGAAGCTGCAGATCAAACAGGAGCGATGATGCAGGTTTTACACGTATGTTCTGAGATGTTCCCGTTATTAAAAACGGGCGGACTGGCAGATGTGCTTGGCGCATTACCGGCGGCGCAAATCGCCGGAGGCGTGGATACCCGAGTCCTGCTGCCCGCCTTTCCGGATATCCGGCGCGGTATACCCGATGCAAAAGTGGTGACCCGCCGTGAAACGTTTGCCGGACGCATTACCCTGCTGTTTGGACATTACAATGGCGTAGGGATTTACCTGATCGACGCGCCGCACTTATACGATCGACCGGGCAGCCCGTATCACGATACGAACCTGTTCGCCTACACCGACAACGTGCTGCGCTTTGCGCTGCTCGGCTGGGTTGGAGCAGAAATGGCGACGGGGCTGGATCCGTTCTGGCGTCCGGATGTGGTGCACGCGCACGACTGGCACGCCGGGCTTGCCCCGGCGTATCTCGCCGCGCGCGGCCACCCGGCGAAATCGGTCTTTACCGTGCATAACCTGGCATATCAGGGGATGTACTACGCCCATCACATGAATGACATCGATCTGCCATGGTCGTTCTTTAACATGCACGGTCTGGAGTTTAACGGGCAGATCTCGTTCCTGAAGGCGGGGCTGTACTACGCCGATCACATCACGGCGGTGAGCCCAACCTACGCGCGTGAGATCACCCAGCCGGCGTTTGGCTATGGCATGGAAGGGTTGCTGCAGCAGCGCCATCGCGAAGGCCGCCTGTCGGGCATTCTGAACGGCGTGGATGAACAGATCTGGAGCCCGGAAACCGATCTCCTGCTGGCGGCGCGCTATGGCCGTGATTCCGTTGAAGACAAAGCGGAAAACAAACGCCAGCTGCAGATTGCGATGGGCCTGAAGGTTAACGATAAAGTGCCGCTGTTCGCCGTCGTGAGCCGCCTGACCAGCCAGAAAGGGCTGGATCTGGTGCTGGAGGCGCTGCCCGGTTTACTGGAGCAGGGCGGACAGCTGGCGCTGCTCGGCGCGGGCGACCCGGTGCTGCAGGAAGGTTTCCTTGCCGCCGCCGCGGAACACCCGGGACAGGTAGGCGTGCAGATTGGCTACCACGAGGCGTTCTCTCACCGAATTATGGGCGGCGCGGACGTCATTCTGGTGCCAAGCCGTTTCGAACCCTGCGGCCTGACGCAGCTTTATGGTCTGAAATACGGCACGCTGCCGCTGGTGCGCCGCACGGGCGGACTGGCGGATACCGTATCCGACAGCTCTCTGGAAAATCTGGCGGACGGTATCGCCAGCGGATTTGTCTTTGAGGACAGTAATGCCTGGTCGCTGCTTCGGGCGATTCGGCGTGCTTTCGTCTTGTGGTCCCGTCCATCACTCTGGCGTTACGTTCAGCGTCAGGCGATGTCCATGGACTTTAGCTGGCACGTCGCGGCGCAGTCATACCGCGATCTCTATCAACGCTTGATGTAACGAGGCGAAGTTACTGATATGAACGCTCCATTTAGCTACTCTTCACCCACGCTCAGCGTTGAGGCGTTAAAGCACTCCATCGCCTACAAGCTGATGTTCACCATCGGGAAAGATCCGGTTATTGCCAACAAGCACGAGTGGCTGAACGCCACCCTGTTTGCCGTGCGTGACCGCTTAGTTGAACGCTGGCTGCGCTCAAACCGCGCCCAGCTCTCGCAGGAGACGCGTCAGGTTTACTACCTGTCGATGGAATTTTTGATTGGCCGCACGCTGTCCAACGCGCTGCTGTCGCTCGGTATTTATGACGATGTCAAAACCGCACTCGAAGAGATGGGGTTAGATTTAGAAGAGCTGATCGACGAAGAGAACGACCCGGGCCTCGGCAACGGCGGTCTGGGGCGTCTCGCCGCCTGCTTCCTCGACTCGCTGGCGACGCTGGCGCTGCCGGGCCGCGGCTACGGTATTCGCTACGACTACGGTATGTTCAAACAGAACATCGTCGACGGGCGTCAGAAAGAGTCCCCGGACTACTGGCTGGAGTACGGCAACCCGTGGGAGTTCAAACGCCACAACACGCGCTACAAGGTGCGCTTTGGCGGGCGTATCCAGCAGGAAGGGAAAAAGTCCCGCTGGGTAGAAACGGAAGAGATCCTGGCCGTGGCCTACGACCAGATTATCCCCGGCTACGATACCGACGCCACCAACACGCTGCGCCTGTGGAGCGCTCAGGCCAGTAGCGAAATTAACCTCGGTAAATTTAACCAGGGTGACTACTTCGCGGCGGTGGAGGATAAAAACCACTCCGAGAACGTGTCCCGCGTGCTGTACCCGGATGACTCGACCTACTCGGGCCGTGAGCTGCGCCTGCGTCAGGAGTATTTCCTCGTTTCGGCGACCATTCAGGACATCCTCAGCCGCCACCATCAGCTGCACAAAACCTACGCCAACCTGGCGGAGAAAACCGCGATCCACCTTAACGACACCCACCCGGTGCTCTCAATTCCGGAACTGATGCGCCTGCTGATCGACGAGCATAAGTTCAGCTGGGATGACGCCTTTGAGGTGACCTGTCAGGTGTTCTCCTACACCAACCACACGCTGATGAGCGAAGCGCTGGAGACGTGGCCGGTGGACATGCTCGGCAAAATCCTGCCGCGCCACCTGCAGATTATATTTGAGATCAACGACTACTTCCTCAAGACGCTGCAGGAGCAGTATCCGAACGATACCGGCCTGCTGAGCCGCGCGTCCATCATTGATGAGTCGAACGGTCGTCGCGTGCGCATGGCCTGGCTGGCGGTTGTCATCAGCCACAAGGTCAACGGCGTGTCCGAGCTCCACTCGAACCTGATGGTGCAGTCGCTGTTTGCGGACTTCGCGAAGATCTTCCCGACGCGGTTCTGCAACGTGACCAACGGCGTCACGCCGCGCCGCTGGCTGGCGCTGGCCAACCAGCCGCTCTCTGAGGTGCTGGACGAGAATATCGGCCGCACCTGGCGTACCGATTTGAGCCAGCTGAGCGAGCTGGAACAGCATATTGATTTCCCGACGGTGAACAAAGCCGTACGGGAAGCAAAGCTGCTGAACAAAAAGCGTCTGGCGGTCTGGCTGGCGATGCACCTCAACGTGGTCGCTAACCCGAAAGCGCTGTTCGACGTGCAGATCAAACGCATCCACGAATACAAGCGTCAGCTGATGAACGTGCTGCACGTGATCACCCATTACAACCGCATCAAGGCAGATCCGACGGTTGAATGGGTGCCGCGCGTGAAGATCTTCGCCGGTAAGGCGGCTTCCGCCTACTACATGGCGAAGCACATTATTCATCTCATCAACGACGTGGCGAAGGTGGTTAACCAGGATCCGGACATTGGCGACAAGCTGAAGGTGGTGTTCATTCCGAACTACAGCGTCAGCCTGGCGCAGCTGATCATCCCGGCGGCGGATCTCTCTGAACAGATTTCCACGGCGGGAACGGAGGCATCCGGTACCAGTAACATGAAGTTTGCCCTCAACGGCGCGCTGACCATCGGCACGCTGGACGGGGCGAACGTCGAGATGCTGGAGCACGTGGGCGATGAGAATATCTTTATCTTCGGTAATACGACGGAAGAGGTGGAGGCGCTGCGCAGGAAAGGCTACTCGCCGCGTCAGTATTACGAAGAGGATGAAGAGTTGCGTCAGGTGCTAACGCAGATCGCGACCGGCGTGTTTAGCCCTGATGAACCGAGCCGCTACCGCGATCTGGTGGATTCGCTGATTAACTTTGGCGATCACTACCAGGTGCTGGCGGATTATCGCAGCTACGTGGACTGTCAGGATAAGGTGGATGAACTTTATCGCCAGCCGGAGAAATGGACCAGCGCCGCGATGTACAACATCGCCAATATGGGCTATTTCTCGTCAGACCGGACCATCAAGGAGTATGCCGAGACGATCTGGCATATTGATCCGGTGAGGCTATAAAAGCAAAACGGCAACCTCGGTTGCCGTTTTTAGTGTTTGTTCCCTCTCCCTGTGGGAGAGGGGCAGGGTGAGGGCATCAGTCCGCACCAGTCGTATTACGACGCCAGCGACAGCTCACGCTTCCCCGCATGTTGCAGTAACCACTGCGCCACGCGAGACTGCTGATCGGCGTTGAGCCACATCCCTTCCTTGGTACGGCGCCAGATAGCATCGTCCAGACGACGCACCCACTCGTGCTCAACCAGGTAACGCAGCTCGGCTTCGTACAGCTCGTGGCCGAAATGCTCGCCCAGATCCGCAATGTCCTTCGCATCGCCCAGAATCAGCTCGGTATTGCTGCCGTAGGTGCGGGCATAGTGGCGCGCCATTCCTTCGGTGATGAACGGGAACCGACGGCGCAGCTTCGCGGCGTAATCATCGCGGTTATCGCCGATATCACCGCCGGGCAGTACCGCGCCCTTGGTCCATGCCGGGCCAATGCCTTTATAGTACGGCGCCAGTTTTTCCAGCGCGTGCTCGGCCAGCTTGCGGTAGGTGGTGAGCTTACCGCCAAACACGGAAAGCAGCGGCGCCTGACCGTCAACGTCGTGAATATCGAGCGTATAGTCGCGGGTAATGGCCTGCGGTGAGTCAGACTCGTCATCGCACAGCGGACGCACGCCGGAGTAGGTCCAGACAACGTCGTCGCGCGACAGCTGTTTCTTAAAGTGCGCGTTATACACTTTGAGCAGGTAGTTCACTTCGCTCTCGTCGATCTCGACGTTTTTCGGATCGCCTTTGTACTCCACGTCGGTAGTACCGATGATCGAGAATTCGTCCATCCACGGAATCACAAACACGATGCGCTTGTCTTCGTTCTGCAGGATGTAAGCCTGCTTCTGGGTATGCACGCGCGGCACCACAATGTGGCTGCCTTTGATCAGGCGAATGCCGTATGGAGAAGGCAGATGCATGCCGTCGTCGAAGAACTGCTTCACCCACGGGCCGGTAGCGTTCACCAGGCCGCGCGCTTTCCAGCTGAATTTCTCGCCGGTATCAATGTCTTCCGCTTCCACAATCCACAGGCCATTTTCACGACGGGCAGCGGTTGCGCGGGTGCGGGTTTTCACCTCGCCACCTTTCTTCTCAACCATCTGCGCATTCGCCAGTACCAGGCGGGCATCATCCACCCAGCAGTCGGAATATTCGAATCCGCGCACGATTTCCGGCTTAAGGACCGATTCTGAGCCAAAACGCAACCCTTTCGAACCCGGGAGGCTGGTGCGTTTACCCAGATGATCGTACATAAATAGACCGATTCGGATCATCCACGCCGGACGCAGATGCGGGCGATGGGGCAGCCGGAAGCGCATCGGAATCGCCAGATGCGGGGCCATTTTCAGCAGCACTTCACGTTCGGCCAGTGCTTCACTGACCAGGCGGAATTCGTAGTGTTCCAGGTAGCGCAGGCCGCCGTGAATCAGTTTGGAGCTGGCGGACGACGTCGCGCAGGCGAGATCGTTAGCTTCCAGCATCAGTACGGACAAACCGCGTCCTGCGGCATCGACCGCAATACCGGCACCGTTGATGCCACCGCCTATCACAATCAGATCTTTGGTTTCCATAACACCCTCATGCACTTTCGTTAAAGCTCAGAAATGTTCGATATCGCTCATAATAGCAAAGGAACGCGCTTTTGGTAACATCAAAAAAACAATTTAGAGTGATATGGATAACATAATGGCGTTTACCCGCCGCCAGGACGTACACTACGGGGTAAAATCTTGTCGTTGACCACTGTAAAGAGAACACCATGGATCAGTTTGAATGTATTAACGTAGAAGAAGCCCACCAGAAGATGCACCAGGGAAAAGCAGTGCTGGTGGACATCCGCGATCCGCAGAGTTTTGCGATGGGCCATACGCCGGGCGCGTTCCATCTCACCAACGACACGCTGGGCGCGTTTATGCGCGATAACGACTTCGACACGCCGGTGATGGTCATGTGCTACCACGGCAACAGCAGCAAAGGCGCGGCGCAGTATCTGCTTCAGCAGGGTTACGACGCGGTTTACAGCGTCGACGGCGGTTTTGATGCCTGGCATCGTCATTTCCCGGCGGAAGTGGAATACGCTTTTGAGCGCTGATCCCGCTATACTGTCCCCTTTTGTGTGGAAATAAGCGACCGCTGCCCATGTTGATGATCACCTCTTTTACTAACCCGCGCGTCGCCCAGGCGTTTGTCGACTATATGGCGACGCAGGGTGTTATTCTGACTATTCAACAACATACGCAGACCGACGTCTGGCTGGCCGATGAAAGCCAGGCCGGACGGGTAAACGAGGAGCTGGCGCGTTTTCTTGAGAACCCTGGCGACCCGCGCTATCTGGCGGCCAGCTGGCAGTCCGGCCAGACCGGCAGCGGATTGCACTACAGCCGCTTTCCTTTCCTCGCCACCATTCGTGAGCGCGCGGGCCCGTTTACGCTGCTGCTGATGGCGGCCTGCATCATCGTCTTCATTATCATGAACGTGGTCGGCGACCAGAGCGTAATGATTGCCCTGGCGTGGCCCTATGACCCGTCTCTTGAGTTTGACGTCTGGCGCTACTTTAGCCACGCGCTGATGCATTTCTCGGTGATGCATATCCTCTTTAACCTGCTCTGGTGGTGGTATCTCGGCGGTGCCGTTGAAAAGCGTCTGGGCAGCGGCAAGCTGATCGTTATCACTATTATCAGCGCCCTGTTAAGCGGCTACGTGCAGCACAAGTTCAGCGGGCCGTGGTTCGGTGGGCTGTCGGGTGTCGTATATGCCCTGATGGGCTACGTCTGGCTTCGCGGGGAGCGCGATCCGGAAAGCGGCATCTATCTGCAACGCGGATTAATAACCTTTGCGTTAATATGGCTAATTGCCGGGTGGTTTGATCTGTTTGGTATGTCTATCGCCAACGGAGCGCACGTCGCCGGGCTGGCCGTGGGGCTGGCGATGGCCTTTGCCGACACGCTCCATGCGCGAAAACGAACATAATTCTCAGGGATAATTGATGAAACAAACACAACGTCATGACGCCATTATCGAACTGGTAAAAAAACAGGGATACGTCAGCACCGAAGAGCTGGTGGAGCAGTTTGCCGTCAGCCCACAAACCATCCGTCGTGACCTGAACGACCTGGCCGATCAGAACCGCATCCTTCGCCACCACGGCGGCGCGGCGCTGCCGTCCAGCTCGGTCAACACCTCCTGGCATGACCGTAAAGCCACGCAGACGGCAGAGAAAGAGCGCATCGCCCGCAAGGTCGCCAGCCAGATCCCGAACGGCGCGACGCTGTTTATTGATATCGGCACCACGCCGGAAGCGGTCGCCCATGCGCTGCTGGATCACGAGAACCTGCGCGTGGTCACCAACAACCTGAACGTGGCCAATACCCTGATGCAGAAAGACGACTTCCGCATCATCCTCGCGGGCGGCGAGCTGCGCAGCCGCGACGGCGGGATTATCGGCGAAGCGACCCTCGACTTTATCTCGCAGTTCCGCCTCGACTTCGGCATTCTGGGGATCAGCGGTATCGACAGCGACGGCTCGCTGCTGGAGTTTGATTACCACGAGGTGCGCACCAAGCGCGCGATTATTGAAAATTCACGCCACGTGATGCTGGTGGTGGATCATTCCAAGTTTGGCCGTAACGCGATGGTGAACATGGGCAGCATCAGCATGGTGGATGCGGTCTATACCGACGTGATGCCGCCGGCGGGCGTGATGCAGGTAATTAAAGATAATAATTTGCAGTTAGAGTTGTGTTGAAAAGCCGTGCGCCCTCTCCCTGTGGGTGAGGGCCGGGGTGAGGGCATCAGGCCGCACAAACCTAAACGCCGTATCCCATCATCTTCAACAGCTGCTGCGCATGCTGCACCGCATCCTGACGATGCGCCACGCCCAGCTTCTGATACAGATTGCGGATATGCGTTTTGATGGTGGTCGCCGCCACCGCAAGCTCACCGGCAATCTGCTCGTTACTGTAGCCTGAATAGATCAGCCCCAGAACCTGCCATTCGCGCTGGGTGAGCGGGCTGGTGCGGATAAGTTCCGGCACTTCCGGGTGGTTCAGCAGACGTTCAACAAAGTTCTCATCGAAATGCGCGAACTTGTGCCGATGATGCTGGTTAATCTCGCGCAGAATGCGCTGGGCGCGATGCTGATCCAGTTCCGGCAGCGTGTTGAGCTGAATCAGCTGGCGCAACTGCTGCGCCATCACTTCCCCTTCAATTACAAAGTGGCTGATAAACCCGGTGCGGTTTGCCAGCTGCAGCGCCTCCAGCAGCACGCGCTGGGCATCGTTTTTACGACCCGCCTGCCAGTAGAGCTGGTTTTGCAGCAGCAGGTTGCGGTTTAGGTCGCTCATCAGGCGCAGGCTGCGCGCGTTCTCGTTCAGCTCCTCCAGCACAATCTCAGCGGGCTCTAATTCACCGAGCAGGATCTGCGCGCGGGCAATGTTGCGCCACTGGCTCTGCAGGAAGTGGTTGTTGGCAAATTCCGGTTTTGGCGTCTGGCGCAGCCAGTTGGCGGCGGATTTTTTATCGCCGGTCATCTGCCAGTAAATCACCCGGACCTTGTCGGCGTTTGACACCCAGTCGCTATGATACTGGCCGTTGCCGAGCAGGTTTTCCAGGCGGTTAAGATGGTTGCGGGCGTTGTCGAGATCGCCGCGCGCCAGCGAGCACTGCACCAGCAGCGCCAGGCACTGCAGCTGCTGCTGAGGCTGGAAGCTGGAAAGAACATCCACACCCTGACGGGCGCAGCTTTCCGCTTCATCCAGACGCGACCATGCCCACAGCAGCTGGGCGCGAATACGCAACAGGAACTCGTGCATCGGCAGCTGTTCCAGATGCTGTTCACGAATCAGCTGGAACGCTTTTTCCTGGTTTTCCCAGGCAGCCTGCAGGAACCCCTGCGCGAATAAAATCTCGCTCTGTTGGATCAGGCTCCACAGCGCGTAATGCCAGACATCATGACGACGCGCCATCTGTTCGGTTTGCTGCATCAGTGAAAGCGAACGCGTGAGGTCGCCTTTGCAGTGCAGCACTTCGCCGTGCACGGAGGTCGCCACGATGCGGCTGTAGAAGTTGGCCAGCGGCAGTTCATCCAGCGCGACCATCGCCAGCCGTTCAGCTTCGTCCGGGTCGCCATCGTTAATCGCCACCTGAGCGCGCAGCGCGTTGAACTCGCCGTGCAGGGTGGTATCCATTTCGCTTTCCATCTCCTGCTCGGCGCGCGCCAGCAGGGTGTTCACTTCGCTGTAGCGATGCTGGCTCTGCATCAGCCAGGCCTGCAGCAGCACCAGACGCGGATTCTCAAGCAGGCTTTCCCACGGCAGGGCTTTGAGGGATTCTTCCAGCAGCGTCAGCTCGCTGTGGTTAAACAGGCCCCACGCATGATTGAGGAGAATATCGCGCAGCATGCTGGCATCACCGGCGGCCAGCGCGTGGTGGATGGCTTCGCTCGGGAAGCCTTGCGCCATCCAGCTTTCGGCAGCGGCGCGGTGGATCTCCGGCAGTTCAACCGCCAGCTCCCACTGACAGCGCTGGCGCAGGAAGCTGCCGAACAGCGGATGATAGCTAAACCACTCCCCCGGATCGTCCATGCGCGTCAGGAAAAGGCCTTGACGTTCAATCTCTTCGAGCTGCAGCTGGCCGTTTTCACAGCCCGTCACCCGCACGATGAGCGCATCGTTCATGGAGCGCAGCAGAGAGCTTTTCAGCAGGAAATTACGCGTTGAGGGATCGACGCTGTCCAGCACCTCATCCACGAGATAGTCAGAAAGGTGGCTGGCGTTGATGCCCGCCAGGCGCCGCGCAGACTGATGTGCCGGACTGTTATTTTGCCGGGCTGAGAGGGCAATCAGCTGCAGCGCCGTTGCCCAGCCGGCAACGTCATCACACAGGCGGCTGCTTTCGGCGGCCTCAATCGGTGAGTTCAGGCGGCAGTCAAAGAACTGTTTCGCTTCCTGGTGGGTAAAGGCCAGCTGCTGGCTGCCCACTTCCAGGAGCTGATCGCGCACGCGCAGGTTGGCAATACCCAGCTGCGGCAGGTTGCGTGACAGCACGACTAAGGTCAGGTTTTCCGGCTGATGGCGCAGGAAGAAACGCATCGATTCATGAATTACCGGGTTAGTGATGAGATGGTAATCATCAATCACCACGTAAAGCGGGCGATGCCATTCGGCCAGTTCGATAAACAGCTGAGAGAAAAGGGAGGACAGGCTTGCGTACTGGCGCTTTTGCACCATCACCTCACTGGCGACGCAGTGTCCATGGGTTGCTTGCTGTATGGCGGCAATCAGATAGCTGGCAAAACGCTCCTGCTGGTTATCGCCCTCGTCGAGAGAGTACCAGCCAAGATCGCTTTTACCCGCGGCCCATTGCGAAATGAGCGTTGTTTTTCCATAACCTGCAGGGCTCGTAACCAGCGCCAGTCGGAAATTATGCGCGCCGGAAAGTTTAGCCAACAGACGCTCGCGGACCACTGTATGGTCAAGGCGAACCGGGCGACTTAATTTAGACGGAATCAACATAGGTTTCACTTCACTGTGGGGAACGAGAGATTTTATTTTTTTTGCGCTTCGTAATTAATGGATATAAGGTCGGCCAATAAGTTAACTATTGCAAGTTATGTCTGGATTTGGTGGCTGTGAATTTGCACTCTGTCACAAAACATTCAGGCAGAGGAGGGAACTTTCTGAAAAGGTCTTTGATGCCCCGTCAATGCTGGCTTGTATGGCTGTGCTGCGGCTGCGCTGAAACTGGTTTCAGAAAGGGATAGTGACGTCGAATTTAATATACTTCTGGTAAAGTTAAGGGAGATTAATAATCTCCTTAGCGATTTCCCGATTGCCGAAATATTATTCTACGTAAGTAATTATTTCGGCGGGGTTTAATTTCACCCGAAACCGCATTTCATTTCTTTGACATTCTCCTCGGTTACTTTTTTATCTTCCGGGCACACTCGAACTATGCTCTGAGAGTGGCCTCGATCACACTTTTATGCTCATCCCCGCTACTCCTCCCTGTCTAATCCCCCACAGGAGGAGGAAGAGGGGAAATGAGCCAGGCACACTAGCGCCAACTTGTGTTTTCTTTCTAAAGGATGCCGATCCCCTATGTCACAGCCTACCTTCAACAAAGCTCAATTCCAGGCTGCCCTGACGCGTCAGTGGCAGCGTTTTGGCCTTCATGCTGCAAACGAAATGACGCCTCACCAGTGGTGGCAGGCAGTGAGCGGTGCGCTCGCAGAGCAGCTGGATGCTCAACCCCTGGCAAACCCGGTAAAAGGCCAGCGCCATGTAAACTACATTTCAATGGAATTCCTGATTGGCCGTCTGACGGGCAACAACCTGTTGAACCTCGGCTGGTATCAGGAGGTCGGTGACGTTCTTAAAGAACACGACATTAACCTGACCGACCTGCTGGAAGAAGAGATTGACCCGGCGCTGGGCAACGGCGGCCTGGGACGCCTGGCGGCCTGCTTCCTGGACTCCATGGCGACCGTCGGCCAGTCGGCGATTGGCTATGGTCTGAACTATCAGTACGGCCTGTTCCGTCAGTCGTTTGCCGACGGGCATCAGATGGAAGCGCCGGACGACTGGCATCGCAATACCTATCCGTGGTTCCGCCACAACGCGCAGCTGGACGTACAGGTTGGCATTGGCGGGAAAGTGACAAAGCAGGGTCTCTGGGAACCGGCGTTCACCATCACCGGCGAAGCCTGGGATCTGCCGGTGCTTGGCTATCGTAACGGCGTGGCGCAGCCGCTGCGTCTGTGGCAGGCGAAGCACGCCCACCCGTTTAACCTGACAAAATTCAACGACGGCGATTTCCTGCGGGCCGAGCAGCAGGGCATCGACGCCGAGAAGCTGACCAAAGTCCTCTATCCGAACGACAACCACCTGGCCGGTAAAAAGCTTCGCCTGATGCAGCAGTACTTCCAGTGCGCCTGCTCCGTGGCGGACATTCTGCGTCGCCATCACCTGGCGGGCCGCAAGCTGGCGCAGCTGCCGGACTTTGAAGTGATTCAGCTCAACGACACGCACCCGACCATTGCCATCCCGGAGCTGCTGCGCGTGCTGATCGACGAGCACCAGCTGAGCTGGGATGACGCCTGGGCCATCACCAGCCGTACCTTTGCCTACACCAACCACACCCTGATGCCAGAAGCGCTTGAGTGCTGGGATGAGAAGCTAGTGAAAACGCTGCTGCCGCGCCACATGCAGATCATCAACAAAATTAACGACCAGTTTAAAAAGCTCGTGGATAAAACCTGGCCGGGCAACAAGGCGGTCTGGGCGAAGCTGGCGGTGGTTCACGATAAGCAGGTGCGCATGGCGAATATGTGCGTGGTCAGCGGCTTTGCGGTGAATGGCGTGGCGGCGCTGCACTCGGATCTGGTGGTCAAAGATCTCTTCCCGGAATACCACCAGCTGTGGCCAACCAAATTCCACAACGTGACCAACGGCATCACGCCGCGTCGCTGGATCAAGCAGTGCAACCCGCTGCTGGCCGGCCTGCTGGATAAGACCCTGAAGAAAGAGTGGGCCAACGATCTGGACCAGCTCATCAACCTGGAAAAATACGCTGACGACGCGAAATTCCGCGAGCAGTACCGGGCGATCAAGCTTGAGAACAAGGTTCGCCTGGCGGAGTTTGTGAAAGTGCGTACCGGGATTGAGATCAACCCGAACGCCATATTCGATATCCAGATCAAACGTCTGCACGAGTACAAACGCCAGCATCTGAACCTGCTGCACATTCTGGCGCTGTACAAAGAGATCCGCGAGAACCCGCAGGCCGACCGCGTGCCGCGCGTGTTCCTGTTCGGTGCGAAAGCGGCGCCGGGCTACTACCTGGCGAAAAACATTATCCTCGCCATCAATAAAGTGGCGGCGGCGATCAACAGCGATCCGAAAGTGGGCGACAAGCTGAAGGTAGTGTTCCTGCCGGACTACTGCGTCTCGGCGGCGGAAATGCTGATCCCGGCGGCGGATATCTCCGAGCAGATCTCAACCGCAGGAAAAGAAGCCTCCGGTACCGGCAACATGAAGCTGGCGCTGAACGGCGCGCTGACCGTCGGCACGCTCGACGGGGCGAACGTCGAAATCGCCGAGAAGGTGGGCGAAGATAACATCTTTATCTTCGGCCATACCGTGGAAGAGGTGAAAGCCATCAAGGCCAAAGGCTATGACCCGGTGAAATGGCGTAAGAAAGACAAAGTCCTCGATGCGGTGCTGAAGGAGCTGGAGAGCGGTAAATACAGCGACGGCGATAAGCACGCGTTTGACCAGATGCTGCACAGCATGGACAAACACGGCGGTGACCCGTATCTGGTAATGGCGGACTTCACGGCCTACGTTGAAGCGCAAAGGCAGGTCGACGTGCTGTATCGCGACCAGGAAGCGTGGACCCGCGCGTGCATCCTGAATACCGCCCGCTGCGGTATGTTCAGCTCTGACCGCTCAATCCGTGATTATCAGGCCCGTATCTGGCAGGCAAAACGCTAAGGAAGCGCGATGGAGAGTAAACGTCTGGACAGTGCCGCGCAGGCGGCGGGAATTAGCCTCAGTTACATTAATGCTCACGGCAAACCGCAGTCTATTGGTGCGGACACCAAAAGACGTTTGCTGGATGCCATGCACAAAACCGACGCGAAAGCGTCGGCTGCGCCGGTGCCGAACGTGAAGGTATTCACCGCAGGCAAAAAGATGCCGCTGGCGGTCGAGGGGCGCGGCGAGTTTAGCTGGCTTCTTACCACCGAAGAGGGGCATCAGCATAAAGGTCACGCCACCGGCGGCAAAACGTTAAACCTTCCGGCAAAGCTGCCGGAGGGGTATCACACCTTAACGCTCACCCAGGACGATCTGCGTTTCCACTGCCGGGTGATCGTCGCGCCAAAACGCTGCTACGAGCCGCAGGCGCTGCTTGAAGGCAAAAAGCTGTGGGGCGCCTGCGTGCAGCTCTACACTCTGCGTTCCGACAGCAACTGGGGCATCGGTGATTTTGGCGATCTGAAAAAGATGCTGGCATCCGTGGGCGAGCGCGGCGGCGCGTTTATCGGTCTCAACCCGATCCACGCGCTCTATCCGGCCAACCCGGAGAGCGCCAGCCCGTATAGTCCGTCGTCCCGTCGCTGGCTGAACGTTATTTATATCGACGTTAACGCCTTAGATGATTTCAAAAACAGCCAGGAGGCGCAGGCGTGGTGGAAACTCAGCACCACACAGCAGGCGCTGAAGCAGGCGCGCGAAGCTGACTGGGTGGACTATTCCACCGTCACGGCGCTGAAAATGGCCGCGCTGCGCCTGGCGTGGAAAGGCTTTTCGCAGCGCGATGACGAGCAGATGGCCGCGTTCCGCCAGTTTGTGACGCAGGAGGGCGAGAGCCTGTACTGGCAGGCGGCGTTCGATGCGCTGCACGCATATCAGGTAAAAGAGGACGAAATGCGCTGGGGCTGGCCGGTCTGGCCCGAAGCGTATCAGAGCGTCGACACGCCTGAAGTGAAAGCGTTCTGTAAAAAAAATGCCGATGAAGTGGACTTCTACCTGTGGCTGCAGTGGCTGGCTTATAGCCAGTTTGCCGCCTGCTGGCAGGTGAGCCAGGGCTATAAAATGCCGATTGGCCTGTACCGCGATCTGGCCGTGGGCGTGGCGGAAGGCGGCGCGGAAACCTGGTGTGACCGTGAGCTTTACTGTCTGAAAGCCTCCGTCGGCGCGCCGCCGGATATCCTTGGTCCGCTGGGCCAGAACTGGGGATTGCCGCCGATGGATCCGCACGTCATGGCGGAGCGCGCTTACGAGCCGTTTATCGACCTGCTGCGCGCTAACATGCAGAACTGCGGAGCGCTGCGTATTGACCACGTAATGTCCGTGCTGCGTCTGTGGTGGATCCCGTACGGTGAAACAGCCGATCACGGGGCGTATGTGCAGTATCCGGTTGACGATCTGCTGTCGATCCTGGCCCTGGAAAGCAAGCGCCATCAGTGCATGGTGATCGGTGAAGATCTCGGTACCGTGCCGGTGGAAATTGTCAGCAAGCTCCGCGACAGCGGCGTCTATTCCTATAAAGTGCTCTATTTTGAAAACGACCATGAGAAAACCTTCCGCGCGCCGCAAGCGTACCCTGAACAGTCAATGGCAGTCGCGACGACGCATGACCTTCCTACGCTTCGTGGCTATTGGGAAAGCGGCGATCTGACGCTCGGCAAAACGCTGGGCCTGTATCCTGATGAGGAGGTGTTACGCGGCCTGTATCAGGATCGCGAGCTTTCCAAACAGGGGCTACTGGATGCTCTGCACAAGCAGGGCTGTCTGCCGAAACGTGCGGGACATAAAGCGTCATTGATGTCGATGACCGCGACCCTCAATCGCGGTTTGCAGCGCTATATTGCCGACAGCAACAGCGCGCTGCTGGGGCTGCAGCCGGAAGACTGGATTGATATGGCTGAGCCGGTGAACATCCCGGGCACCAGCTATCAGTACAAGAACTGGCGTCGCAAGCTGTCCACCACGCTTGAGGCGATGTTTGCCGATGATGGGGTGAACAGGCTGATCAAGGATTTGGATAAGCGGCGAAAAGCTGCTGGTAAGAAGTAATAAAAAACCCGCCAGTGGCGGGTTTTTTATTATCAGGCAGTGCTCATGCAGGTCGGGTAAGGCGTAGCCGCCACCCGACTTAGGGCATCAGACCACCATGTTGAGCAGCAGCACCCCGACCAGACCACACACCGAAATAATGGTTTCCAGCGCGGACCAGGACTTGATGGTTTCACCGATCGTCAGGTTGAAGTACTCCTTGAACAGCCAGAAGCCAGGGTCGTTAACGTGAGAGAAAATCACGCTACCGGAACCGACGGCGATAACCATCAGCTCAGGGCTTACGCCCGTGGTCGCAATCAGCGGGGCAACGATACCGCCTGCGGTGATCGCCGCAACGGTCGCTGAACCCAGCGCAATACGCAGAACCGCGGCAATAGACCAGGCCATCAGGAGCGGCGATACGTTGGTTTCATGCATCATGGCGGCGATGTATTTGTCCACGCCGCTGTCGACCAGAACCTGCTTGAATGCACCGCCACCGCCGATGATCAGGAGCATCATGGCGATGATTTTGATTGAAGAGGTCAGCGTGTCGTTGATCTGATCCATGGAGCGGCCACGGTTCAAACCGAAGGTGAACATCGCGATCAGCACGGCAATCAGCGTTGCCATCACCGGGTCACCCAGGAATTCCGCCACGGACAGGAACGCATGACCTTTAGGCAGGATCATCTCCGCCACGGCGCGCATCGCCATCAGGATCACCGGTACCAGGGAGGTCCAGACGCTGACGCCAAAGCCCGGCATCTCTTCTTCGGTGAAGGTTTTGGCGCTGTACAGACCTTCCGGAATCGGCTTATCAATGCCTTTCAGGAAGCGGGCATAAACCGGGCCGGCCAGAATCACCGTCGGGATCGCCAGAATCGTACCGAACAGCAGAGTTTTACCCATATCCGCGTGGAAGATGGTCGCGATAGCGGTTGGACCCGGGTGCGGCGGCAGGAAGCCGTGGGTCACGGACAGCGCCGCAGCCATTGGCACGCCGACATAGAGCAGCGGGATGCTCGCGGCAGCCGCAATGGTGAACACCAGCGGCAGCATCAATACGAAGCCCACTTCATAGAACAGCGCGAAACCAACGGTAAAGCCGGTTAACACCACTGCCCACTGAATGTTCTTCTTACCGAATTTGTCGATAAGCGTGGTGGCAATACGCTGCGCGCCCCCGCAGTCCGCCAGCATTTTACCGAGCATGGCGCCGAAGCCCATGATCAATGCCAGGCTGCCGAGCGTGCCGCCGACACCGGCTTTAATCGAGCTGATAACTTTCACCAGCGGCATCCCCTGCATCAGACCGACTGCAAGTGCCACCAGAACCAGAGCGATAAATCCGTTCATTTTGAAACGGATCATCAAGAGCAGTAATAACACAACACCGATAGCAACGATGACTAATGGCATGATTTACCTGGCCTTTGAATTGTTATGGGTAACGTCATTGTTTCAACGACAAATTCCGATTGTCCCAACTGGGAACAGAGAAGTAACGGCACTAATACTGATGCCTTTTAAACGATTAAGTTTAGTCGGCTGTTATGGGTGTGCTTAGTGCCCATGAGAATGATACGGGTAACATGACGTGATTGAGAATCACCCTGGCAGGCAAAATGTGAATTATGAGACGCAGGTCAACATATAGAGGGAGAGGTAAACGCAAAACGGTAACCACGAGGTTACCGTTTTTGATGTTTTCACCCTCGCACGAGGGAGAGGGCATCAGACCGCACTGTTTCTGTAGGCCCGGTAAGCGCAGCGCCACCGGGCAATACAGACGGGCGCTGAATTAGTAGTAAGAGTGCTCGCCGCGCTGGTGTTCGGTCAGGTCACGCACGCCTTTCAGTTCCGGGAACTCGTTCAGCAGCTGCTTCTCGATCCCTTCTTTCAGGGTGACATCGACCATTGAACAACCGTTACAACCGCCGCCAAACTGCAGGATGGCAAAACCTTCGTCGGTGATTTCCATCAGGGAAACACGGCCGCCGTGGCCCGCCAGCTGTGGGTTGATCTGGGATTGCAGCAGATACTCAACGCGCTCCATCAGAGGGGCATCGTCAGACACTTTACGCATTTTCGCGTTCGGCGCTTTCAGGGTCAGCTGAGAACCCAGCTGATCGGTGACGAAGTCGATCTCCGCATCTTCAAGATACGGTGCGCTCAGCTCATCAACATAGGCGGTGAGCTGTTCAAACTTAAGGGCAGTGTCAGTAGCTTCCACAGCGTCCGGAGGACAATAAGAAACACCACATTCTGCATTCGGCGTGCCTGGATTGATCACAAACACACGGATCTGCGTCCCTTCTTCCTGATTTGCCAGCAGTTTGGCAAAGTGCGCTTGTGCAGAATCGGAAATACGGATCATAGCTTTGGCCTAATAGTTGACTAAATTACCTGGGTATAATCATACGCCCATTGAAGAAGGGCTACAAGGTACGGCACAGACACCATACCTGAACCGACGCGGCGCCGCTTTGCAAAAGCAGTCGGGAAAGTTCAGCAACGGTACTGCCTGTGGTGACAACATCATCCACAATCGCGATATGGAGCCCGTCGACCGGCAATTCAAGGCGAAAGGCGTTTTTGAGGTTTCTTTTGCGAAGCCGGGCGCTGAGCTGATGCTGGATGGCGGTGGCATGAACACGTGTCAGCGCGCGGGCATCATACCGACAGCCGAGCCACCGTGCGAGGGGACGGCAGAGCAGGTCACTCTGGTTATAGCCGCGCCGCCAGTGACGACGCCGGTATAGGGGGACACTCACCACCATGTCGATTTTTGGCAGAGCCCGCTGACGTCGCGCCTGCAAAACCGCCAGCAACAGCAGGCGAGCAAGGGGCTGTGCCAGCGAGCTCTGCCCGGAAAACTTCAGCGCGTGGATCAGCCTGTTCAGCGGCGGAACATAATCATCCACCGCCACCATCGCGCTCCACGGCGGGGACTTTTTCAGGCAACGGCCACAGGGCAAAGCGGGATTCGTGGCCGGTAAACCACATTGTGGGCAGATCCCGATACGCCATTGCAGCGATCGCGTACAGACGGAGCAGATGCCCCACCCGCCTAGTGCCAGCGGCATTCGGCATAGCCAGCACAACCCAGGTACTGTTAGCATGTGCAACCTCCATGTGAAAAAAGAGAACAGTAACTGATGAAGACGCTGTGGTGGCAGACCGTCGGGACAGGAAATTGCCATCTTGTGCTGCTGCACGGATGGGGACTGAATGCTGAAGTATGGCGTTGCGTAAGCGAGGAACTCGCCTCGCATTTCACGCTGCATCTGGTGGATTTGCCAGGTTATGGCCGCAGCCGCGGTTTTGGGGCCATGTCGCTTGATGAGATGGCGGAGCAGGTTCTGAACGCTGCTCCGCAAAATGCCATCTGGCTGGGCTGGAGCCTGGGCGGGCTGGTGGCGAGCCAGATTGCGCTGTCGAGACCTGACCGCGTAAAAGCGCTGGTGACGGTGGCGTCGTCGCCCTGTTTTAGCGCGCAGGACGCGTGGCCAGGGATAAAACCCGAGGTACTGGCGGGCTTTCAGCAGCAGCTGTGCGAAGATTTCCAGCGGACCGTAGAGCGGTTCCTCGCGCTGCAGACGATGGGTACTGAAACCGCGCGTCAGGATGCCCGTACGCTGAAGCAGACCGTGCTGTCGCTGCCGATGCCGGAGGTTGAGGTTCTAAACGGCGGGCTGGAACTCCTGAAAACGGTTGATCTGCGCGAGCCGCTGGCCGCCCTGACGATGCCGCACCTGCGTATCTATGGCTACCTCGACGGAATTGTGCCGCGCAAAGTGGCTCCGCTGCTGGATTCGCTCTGGCCGGACAGCGAATCGCAGATCGTTGCCAAAGCTGCACATGCCCCGTTTATCTCTCATCCGACGGAATTTTGTTCAGCGCTGATTGCGTTAAGTCAACGTTTCGACTGATTATTTTCTATCCTGCCTGGAAAAAGTAACACACCGCAACCATACTCCAGATGTCGTTGCGGTTGTTCTGCCTACGATAATCAAAACAACAATCCTATGGAGAGTCAGGCTATGAAACTTGTTACAGGTATTGTCACTTCTCTGGTTATTGGGTCACTGTCATTTGGCGTCTTTGCGGCAAAAGAGCTGGAAAAAGATAAAGTTGCCAGCATGAATCTGACGAAAATTGGTGAGATTTCTACGTCTGACACCACCGCGCCGATGGATGCTCGCAGAGAGCTGTCGAAGAAAGCGGATGAGCTGGGCGGAACGTACTACGTCGTCACCAGTGCAGAAAAACAGACCAAAAACGTACGCGCAACGGCGGACGTCTACAAGTAATACGATAAAGCCGGGCAGCGATGCCCGGCTTTGTTAACGCAGCGTCCACCACTCCCTGAGGCAGGCCTTTCCTTCCGGACAGCTTTTACAACTGCCGGAGAGACAACCGTCCGCTTCTTCCTGAATTCGCACGGCTTTCCCCATGGCTTCCAGTCTTTCCAGCATGGCATCGATCATCGGCTGCGGCGTATGCAGGCTGAGGCTCAGCTGTTTCGCCTCCATTCGCCCCTGCAGTGCCAGCAGGTCACGAACCTGAATCAACGATGCCATGGTTTACTCCTTAGTGACAGTCGCCCGCCGGGCTGCTGCAGCAGGTCGCGGCGGTTTTACGGTTTGCCAGCAGGTCGATGTCGACGCGGCTGCGCGCACGCCGCAGCAAACCGAGCACTATCACGTTAAACAGCACAACCGCGAGAATGCAGACCAGGCTGTAGCGCGGATGCTGGCTGAAATTAACGGTTTGATAAAAGAGCGTCGAAAGCGAGTACGCAATGTTTAACCCCCACAGGATGGAGAAGCCCATCCAGCCGCGGCTGGACTCGCGGGCAATCGCCCCCATCACGGAGATGCACGGAATGTAGAGCAGGACAAAGATGAGGTAGCTGTAGGCCGCGGACGCGCTGCCAAATTTCTCGCCCATCACGCCCATGGCTCCCGTCGCCATTTCGCCGTCGCCTTTGCTGGCCTCAATAGGGTTCGCCAGCACGCTCAGGCTGAAGGTGTCTTTCAGGCTCTGCCAGGTCTCCTCTACGGCACCCAGCAGTTCATGACCGAGATGAAACTCTGCCGGATTAAATTCCTGTTCCTGAATGTTCTCTGCGGTGTAAAGCGTGTTCAGGGTGCCGACAACCACCTCTTTCGCCATCGCGCCGGTGAACAGCCCGACGGTTGCCTGCCAGTTATCCTCATGCACGCCAATCGGTTTAAAGACCGGCGTGATGACGCGGCTGACGGAGGCGAGGGCAGAGTCGTTAATGTTATCTGCCGCCTGTCCGCTGAGGGTGAAGCTGTTCAGCGCGCTCAGGAAAATGCTGACGATGACAATCACCTTACCGGCGCGCAGCACAAAGCCCTTCAGGCGCTGCCAGGTCTGGATCGCCAGGCTTTTCAGATGCGGCACGTGATACACCGGCAGCTCCATTACAAACGGTGACGCTTCACCGCGCATGATGGTGTGCTTCAGCATCAGACCGGTGAGGATCGCCATCACGATGCCCAGCACATACAGCGAGAAGACCGCCAGCGCGCCCTGCTGACCAAAGAAGGCTGCGGCAAAGACCGCGAAGATCGCCAGTCGGGCACCGCAGGACATAAACGGCGCCATCATAATGGTCATCAGACGCTCGCGCGGCGCATCCAGGGTGCGTGCGCCCATCACCGACGGCACGTTACAGCCGAAGCCGACAATCAGCGGGACGAAGGATTTACCCGGCAGACCCAGCGCCTGCATCAGACGATCCATCACGAACGCGGCGCGCGCCATGTAGCCGGAATCTTCCAGGAACGAGAGGAACAGATACATCATGCCGATCTGCGGCACCAGAGGCAGAACGGTGTTGATACCGCCGCCGATCCCCTGCGCGAGGAAGATGGTTAACCATTCCGGGAAGTGAAGGGTGTATCCCACCCACTGAATGCCGTGCACGAAGACCGCGACGGAACCGGCGTCGAAAATAGGCTGGAGTGCGCCGCCGATGTTAATGGCGAGCAGGAACATCACGTACATGACCAGCAGGAAGATGGGCAAACCGAGGAAGCGGTTAAGCACGACCTTATCCACCGCCGCCGTAAAGCGGCTGGGCTCTGCCGTCAGGGCGTTACTGACAACGTCGCAAATCGAGGCTATGGCCTGGTAACGCGCATCGGCGATATGCAGCGCCGGGTCGTCCAGCTCGTCGCTAAGACGGGCTACCGTCGCGTCCAGCTTATCGGCCGCATGCCCGGCGTAAGCGCGGCTGTAGATATCCCCTTCCAGCATCTGCAGGCCAAGCCACAGGCGCTGTTTTGCTGGCATACCGGTGTCCATCTCCTGCGCCAGCACGTTGGCTTCGCGCAGGAGAGGCTGGGCGTAATGCACCAGCTCAACGTCGCGATTTCCCGCGTGACGGTCAATGGCCAGCTTCAGCGCATCAATACCGCGAGCCCGCGTCGAAACCAGCGGAACGACCGGGCATCCCAGGCGCGCGGAGAGGGCATCGACGTCGATGCGCAGCTTATGTTTCTCTGCGATGTCGAGCATGTTGAGCGCCACGATGCAGGGGATACCCAGCTCCAGCAGCTGCAGCGTCAGATAGAGGTTACGCTCGAGGTTTGAGGCATCGACCACGTTGATCAGCAGATCCGCGTCGTCGCCAAGAATATAGTGACAGGCGATTTGCTCATCGAGCGAGGTTTGTGACGAAATGGTGGTTAAGGAGTAGGTGCCGGGAAGGTCAACCAGCGTCACCTGGTTGTCTGTCGTCGTGAACTGGCCCTCTTTACGCTCAACCGTCACGCCCGCCCAGTTGCCTACGCGCTGGCGTGCCCCGGTCAGCTGGTTAAAAAGCGTGGTCTTGCCGGAATTAGGATTGCCAATTAAGCCAATAGTTAACTTTTTCATTTTTTTAGACTCACTGAAACCGCTGGCTTGTTATCGGGATAAGGCTTCGACTTCTATTAATGCGAGGTCTTTCTTACGCAGGACCAGATTCACGCGGCGGGTTTCGATATGAACCGGGTCTCCCAGCGGCGCCACGCGCACGACCTGAAATGACGAGCCGGGTAGCATGCCCAGCGACAGCAGCTTTTGCCGATAGGCTGGGCTAATTTCGCGGGTAAAACCGGTAATCTTCCATGCACTGTCTGGAGTGAATTGCATAAGCCTGATTCCACGAAAGGTTAAATTATCTACTATGGGATGATAATGAGAATAGTTTTTATCAGCAATATTAAAACTGTGACGGAATGTTGTTTGCGGTATTAATTTACGGCCTGTTTGACCTTGCTCAATATTTGCTGAATTGCCTGGAAAACGAAAAGGGGAGTATTTGTTAACGGGGTGATAATTCGCGGTTTAAATATGGCTACACACTATTTATTTTAATTCCCTGCGGCCTGCTTGCCGGGCGGCACTGCGTTTGCCCGGCCTACAAAACCGTAGGCCCGGTAAGCGCAGCGCCACCGGGCATTTATGATCTTAGCGTTTTTTACCCATCGCAGCCGCCAGCGCATCCATCATCGCGCTGTTGCCTGCAGGCTGAGTATCACGTCCGCGCGGTTTTGCCGCTTTCGCGGCGGGACGCTGCTGTTCGCGGCCTCCGCCATGGCCGCCGCGGCGCGCGTTGGTGTCGCCCGGCTGCTCGTCCAGACGCATGGTCAGCGCGATACGCTTGCGCTGCAGATCCACTTCCAGCACTTTGACCTTCACGATGTCGCCCGCTTTGACCACGGTGTGCGGGTCTTCAACGAACTTGTCGGCAAGGGATGAGATATGCACCAGACCATCCTGATGCACGCCGATATCCACGAACGCGCCAAAGTTGGTGACGTTGGTCACCGCGCCTTCCAGCACCATGCCGGGCAGCAGGTCGTTCATGGTTTCCACGCCGTCGGCAAAGGTCGCCGTTTTGAACTCAGGACGCGGATCGCGGCCCGGCTTTTCCAGCTCTTTAATAATGTCGGTGACGGTTGGCACACCAAATTTGTCGTCGGTGAAATCAACGGCTTGCAGGTTGCGCAGGGCGCTGCTGTCACCCATGAGATCTTTCAGCGCCTGCTGGGTGGCGGCCAGGATGCGTTCCACCACAGGGTACGCCTCCGGGTGCACGGTGGAGGCATCCAGCGGGTTATCGCCGTGGTTGATGCGCAGGAAGCCCGCACACTGCTCAAAGGCTTTTGGCCCCAGACGGCTCACCTTCAGCAGCTGCTGACGGTTCTGGAACTGGCCGTTCTCATCACGCCAGGCGACGATGTTCTGCGCCATCATACGGGTTAAGCCCGCCACGCGGGTCAGCAGGGGAACGGAGGCGGTATTCAGGTCAACGCCAACGGCGTTTACGCAGTCTTCCACCACCGCATCCAGCTTGCGCGCCAGCTGAGTCTGGCTCACGTCATGCTGATACTGGCCCACGCCGATGGATTTCGGATCGATCTTCACCAGCTCCGCCAGCGGATCCTGCAGGCGGCGAGCGATAGAAACCGCCCCGCGGAGGGAAACGTCCAGGTCCGGGAATTCCTGGGCCGCCAGCTCGGACGCGGAATAGACGGACGCCCCGGCCTCGCTGACGATCACTTTCTGTGCCGTCACTTTCGGGAACTGCTTCTGCACGTCGAGGTAGAAACGCTCGGTTTCACGAGAGGCCGTACCGTTGCCGATGGCAACCAGCTCGACGTTGTATTTTTCGCACAGCGCCGCCACCACGACGGCCGCTTTCGCTGCCTGGCCGGTGTGCGGATAAATGGTATCGGTCGCCACCAGCTTGCCGGTGCCGTCAACCACAGCGACCTTCACGCCGGTACGCAGACCCGGGTCGAGACCCATGGTCGCGCGCAGGCCGGCAGGGGCAGCCATCAGCAGGTCGTGCAGGTTACGGGCGAAGACGTTAATCGCTTCATCTTCGGCGCGTTCGCGCACGGTGCCCATCAGCTCGGTTTCGAGGTGCATCAGCACCTTGATGCGCCAGGTCCAGCTTACTACGCCTTTACGCCAGCTGTCCGCCGGCGCGTTGTTCAGACGCAGGCCGAGATGGTCGATAATGATCTGCTCGCAGTGGCTCTCTTTCGGCGGCTCGTCAAACTGCGGGTCGGCGTTCAGGGAGAGCTGGAGCACACCTTCGTTGCGGCCGCGGAACATTGCCAGCGCGCGGTGGGAAGGGGTGGTGGAAATCGGTTCGTGGTGATCGAAATAGTCGCGGAATTTCGCGCCTTCTTCCTCTTTACCCGCGACGACGGTAGAGACGATGTGGGCATTCTTCCACAGGTAATCACGCACTTTAGCGAGCAGCGCGGCGTCTTCGGCGAAGCGCTCCATCAGAATGTAGCGTGCGCCGTCGAGGGCGGCCTTGGTGTCCGCCACGCCTTTGTCAGCGTCGATAAATTTCGCCGCTTCGGTTTCCGGATCGTGCGACGGCTCGTTCCACAGCAGGTCGGCCAGCGGCTCAAGGCCCGCTTCAATCGCAATCTGCCCGCGCGTGCGGCGCTTCGGTTTGTACGGCAGATAGAGATCTTCTAATTCGGTTTTGCTCAGGGTGCCGTTAATGGCGCTTTCCAGATCGCTGGTCAGTTTGCCCTGTTCGCCGATGGATTTGAGGATCGCCTGACGACGTTCTTCCAGTTCGCGCAGATAACCGAGACGGGTCTCCAGGTTACGCAGCTGCGTGTCATCCAGACCGCCGGTGACTTCCTTACGATAGCGTGCAATAAACGGCACGGTGTTCCCTTCATCAAGCAGGCGAACGGCAGCTTCTACCTGTTCGGCTCTGGCCTGAATATCACCCGCAATAATGCGGCAGAGCGAATCATTCATCATGGCTTTATCATCTGTTGAGTCGAAAAAATCAGGGGATAGTTATACGGGCTGACACGGCAAAATGCCAGCCGGGGAGGGCGCTCTCGGACTATTTTACGTAGATGATCTCATTGACGTACCAGCTGGCTTCACCAGCTGGAGTCTGAACGATGGCCAGATCGCCCACTTCCTTTTTCAGCAGCGCGCGGGCCATCGGGGAGTCGATGGAGATGTAATCCTTACGACCAAAAATTTCATCGTAGCCGACAATGCGAAAACGCAGGGTGTCACCATCGTCGTTTTCAATCTCCACCCACGCGCCGAAGAACACTTTGCCCTCCTGCTGCGGAGAGTAATCGACAATTTTAAGATTCTCGAGGCACTTCGTCAGATAGCGAACCCGGCGGTCAATTTCGCGTAGCCGCTTTTTGTTGTACTGGTAGTCAGCGTTTTCGCTGCGATCGCCCAGGCTTGCCGCCCAGGTCACCTTTTTGGTTACTTCAGGACGCTCTTCGCGCCAGAGGTAATCCATCTCTTTTTTGAGCTTTTCGTACCCTTCGCGGGTGATCAGGGGCGTTTTCATGGTAAAGCCTTTGCTGCCTGCCGGTTAACTGTCTTGCGCACAATACGTACCACACAGTGTAACAGACAGGATTAATAATGATTTATGTGATGAAATGAGCAGATAAGCTGCTGTTAAATATGCTTTGTAACAATTTCGACTAGAATTTATACCAGAATTAACTGGTCGAATACGTGCACTTTTTTAGAATACGCTGTTACAAAGACTATCCGAACCTTTGGGAGTACACACAATGCAAGAGAACTACAAAATTCTGGTCGTGGATGACGACATGCGCCTGCGTGCGCTGCTGGAACGTTATCTGACCGAGCAGGGCTTCCAGGTTCGTAGCGTCGCGAACGCTGAGCAGATGGACCGTCTGCTGACCCGTGAATCTTTCCACCTGATGGTTCTCGACCTGATGCTGCCTGGCGAAGACGGGCTTTCTATTTGCCGCCGTCTGCGCAGCCAGAGCAACCCGATGCCGATTATCATGGTGACGGCGAAGGGCGAGGAAGTTGACCGTATCGTGGGCCTCGAAATCGGCGCGGACGACTACATTCCAAAACCGTTTAACCCGCGTGAACTGCTGGCACGTATTCGCGCCGTGCTGCGCCGTCAGGCGAACGAGCTGCCGGGCGCGCCGTCGCAGGAAGAAGCCGTTATTGCCTTCGGCAAGTTCAAGCTGAACCTCGGCACGCGCGAAATGTTCCGTGAAGACGAGCCGATGCCGCTCACCAGCGGCGAGTTTGCGGTCCTGAAAGCGCTGGTCAGCCACCCGCGTGAACCGCTTTCCCGTGACAAGCTGATGAACCTGGCGCGCGGTCGCGAATACTCCGCAATGGAACGCTCTATCGACGTGCAGATCTCCCGTCTGCGCCGCATGGTGGAAGAAGATCCGGCGCATCCTCGTTATATTCAGACCGTATGGGGTCTGGGCTACGTGTTCGTCCCGGACGGCTCTAAAGCATGAGGCGAATGCGCTTCTCGCCGCGAAGCTCGTTTGCCCGCACCCTGTTACTGATCGTCACCCTGCTGTTCGTCAGCCTGGTGACGACCTACCTGGTGGTGTTGAACTTTGCGATCCTGCCGAGCCTCCAGCAGTTCAATAAGGTCCTGGCCTACGAAGTCCGTATGCTGATGACCGATAAACTGCAGCTGGAGGACGGCACGCAGCTCGTCGTTCCCCCGGCGTTTCGCCGTGAAATCTATCGTGAACTGGGCATTTCGCTCTATTCCAACGAAGCGGCGGAAGACGCTGGCCTGCGCTGGGCGCAGCACTACGAATTCCTAAGCCAGCAGATGGCGCAGCAGCTGGGCGGTCCAACGGAAGTGCGCGTTGAGGTCAACAAAAGCTCGCCCGTCGTCTGGCTGAAAACCTGGCTGTCACCCAATATTTGGGTTCGCGTTCCGCTGACCGAAATCCATCAGGGCGATTTCTCACCGCTGTTCCGCTATACCCTGGCGATTATGCTGCTGGCGATAGGCGGCGCGTGGCTATTTATCCGTATACAGAACCGACCTCTGGTCGACCTGGAGCACGCTGCGCTGCAGGTCGGTAAAGGGATTATTCCTCCTCCGCTGCGTGAGTATGGCGCCTCGGAAGTCCGTTCAGTGACGCGCGCCTTTAACCATATGGCGGCAGGCGTGAAGCAGCTGGCGGATGACCGTACGCTGCTGATGGCGGGCGTCAGCCACGACCTGCGCACGCCGCTAACGCGTATTCGTCTGGCGACGGAGATGATGGGAGAAGAGGACGGTTACCTTGCCGAGTCCATCAATAAGGACATTGAAGAGTGTAACGCCATCATTGAGCAGTTCATCGACTACCTGCGCACCGGGCAGGAGATGCCAATGGAGATGGCGGATCTGAACGCGGTGCTGGGCGAAGTCGTGGCGGCGGAAAGCGGCTACGAGCGCGAGATTGATACCGACCTTCAGGCCGGTGAAATTCAGGTTCGTATGCATCCGCTCTCCATTAAACGTGCGGTCGCCAACATGGTGGTTAACGCGGCGCGCTACGGCAACGGCTGGATTAAGGTCAGCAGCGGGTCTGAGCTCAACCGCGCCTGGTTCCAGGTGGAAGACGACGGTCCGGGCATCAAGCCCGAGCAGCGTAAGCATCTGTTCCAGCCGTTTGTGCGCGGCGACAGCGCGCGCAGCACCAGCGGTACGGGCTTAGGCCTGGCGATTGTGCAGCGTATTGTGGATAACCATAACGGACTGCTGGAGATTGGTACCAGCGAGCGGGGTGGGTTGAGCATTCGCGCCTGGCTGCCGGTTCCGGTGACGCGAGGGCAGGTGAAAGAGAGTTGAAAAAAGGGTGGCACGAGCCACCCTTTTTTGTAGGTCGGGTAAGGCGAAGCCGCCACCCGACATGGACTACAGTTTTGGACCCGCACTCACCAGCGCAGCACCCGCTGGGGTATCGGTATACTTCTCGAAGTTCTCGATAAACAGCTTCGCCAGCGATTCCGCCTTCTCGCGCCACTGCTCCGGAGAACCGTACGTGTTGCGCGGGTCGAGGATATGTGTATCCACACCCGGCAGCGACGTTGGGATCGCCAGGTCAAACATTGGCAGCGTGAAGGTTTCGGCGTCGTCCAGAGAACCATCCAGAATGGCGTCGATAATGGCGCGGGTATCTTTGATAGAGATACGTTTGCCGGTGCCGTTCCAGCCGGTGTTCACCAGGTATGCCTGCGCGCCGGATGCCTGCATGCGTTTCACCAGCACTTCAGCGTACTGCGTCGGGTGCAGCGACAGGAAGGCCGCGCCGAAGCAGGCGGAGAAGGTTGGGGTTGGCTCCGTCACGCCGCGCTCTGTACCCGCCAGCTTGGCGGTGAAGCCGGAAAGGAAGTGGTACTGCGTTTGGCTGGCCGTCAGGCGAGACACCGGAGGCAGAACGCCGAACGCATCCGCCGTCAGGAAAATAACCTTCGTGGCATGACCCGCTTTTGACACCGGCTTCACGATATTGTCGATGTGGTAGATCGGGTATGAGACGCGGGTGTTTTCCGTTTTCGACGCATCGTCGAAGTCGATGGAGCCGTCGGCACGCACGGTGACGTTTTCCAGCAGCGCATCGCGACGGATAGCGTGGAAGATATCCGGCTCGGCCTCTTCAGACAGGCGAATGGTCTTCGCGTAGCAGCCGCCTTCAAAGTTGAATACGCCGTCGTCATCCCAGCCGTGTTCGTCATCGCCAATCAGGCGACGTTTTGGATCGGTGGACAGGGTGGTTTTCCCGGTGCCGGACAGGCCGAAGAATACCGCCACGTCGCCTTTTTCACCGACGTTAGCCGAGCAGTGCATGGAGGCGATACCGCGCAGCGGCAGCAGGTAGTTCATGACCGAGAACATCCCTTTCTTCATTTCGCCGCCGTACCAGGTACCGCCGATCAGCTGGATACGCTCGGTCAGGTTGAAGGCCACAAAGTTTTCGGAGTTCAGACCCTGCTCTTTCCACTGTGGGTTGGTGCATTTCGCACCGTTCATCACGATGAAATCAGGGGCGAAGTCCTGCAGCTCTTCGTCGGTTGGACGAATAAACATATTTTTCACGAAATGCGCCTGCCAGGCCACTTCGGTGATAAAACGCACGGAGAGACGGGTATCGGCGTTAGCGCCGCAGAAAGCGTCGACAATAAACAAACGCTTGCCGGAAAGTTGATGGGTGACGAGCCCTTTCAGGTGCTGCCAGGTTTCCGGGGAGAGCGGTTTGTTGTCGTTCTTCCCTTTGCCCTTGTCAGCCCACCACAGCGTATCGCGGGTGGTTTCGTCTCGGACGATATACTTATCTTTCGGCGAACGACCGGTAAAAATACCGGTATCGACGGCGATAGCACCAAGATTTGTCAACACACCACGCTCGTATCCTTCCAGTGCTGGATTGAGCTCTTCCTGATACAGCGTATCGTAGTCGGGGTTGTAGACGATTTCCTGGACGTCGTGAATACCATAAGCCTTGAGATCTTGCGGGGTTAAACCAGTAACACGCATATCACTGCTCCTTAGCCAATATGTACTGCCTGAAATTGTAGGGTTTTTCTGAGGTTGTTTACCGCGACGGGGCTCATAGATTCACGCATCTGGACAAAACCCTTACTAACGGAAAACGCTGCGACTCCAGTCACGGCGCAGGCGGATTATCGCAGGAATCGCTTTTTGGGTGGGGAAAATGTTCCGAAAAGGTTAAAGGCTGGTGATTTTATCGGAAAGAATGTGAATGTAATCGCATACACGTAAGAAAATTACGTAAGAGTTACATTGGGAAAACGATTCAGCTTGGGTGGAGTTTTTTACCCCTCAACCCAGCCCTCTCCCAAAGGGGAGAGGGTTAGGGTGAGGGGAAAGAGAGCTTTAGTGAACCTGCGGATCCGCCGGGGAGGCGTTATTGCGGATCTCAGCGATATCCATCGAATTGAATACATAGTGCGTACCGCAGTAGTCACAGTGCATATCAATTTCGCCGTCTTCCGCCATGATGCTGTCGATCTCTTCATCCGGCAGGGTTTTCAGTGCGCCAGCGCAACGCTCGCGTGAGCACGTGCACTTGAACTCCACGGACTGCGGGTCGTAGACGGTCACTTCTTCTTCGTGGTACAGACGCCACAGCACGTCGGTCGCCGACAGGTTGAACAGCTCTTCCGCCTTGATGGTTTCGGTCAGCGTCGCCAGGTGCTCAAAATCATTGGTCTGAGCGTCCTGGGCAGGCAGAACCTGCAGCAGCATACCGCCCGCAGCAGGCTGGCCGTCCACTTCACCGGTGCGGATGAACAGACGCGTCGGCAGCTGCTCGGAGCGCATGAAGTAATCTTCCAGGCAGGCTGCCAGGGTATCGCCTTCCAGACCGACCACGCCCTGATAGCGCTCACCTTCCTCTGGGGAGATGGTGATCACCAGGTAGCCGTTACCTACCAGCGTTTTGAGGTCAGCATTTTCTGGCACGTCGCCCTGAACGCGCGCCACGCCGCGCATCTGCTGCTGGTTATTGCCGTTGATGACCGCCAGCGTCATCGGGCCGTCGCCCTGCAGCTGCACGGTGATATCCCCGGCAAACTTCAGCGTTGCGGTAAGCAGGCTGGTGGCAACCAGCAGTTCGCCCAACAGGGTCTTCACCGGCAGCGGGTAATTGTGGTTTTCCAGAATCTGTTTCCAGGTTTCGGATACGGTGACCAGCTCGCCGCGCACGGCGAATTGTTCAAACAGATAGCGGTGTAATTGGTCGTGTTGGGCCATTTTCATCTCTCGTGCGGGTGAGGTTAATCAGTCTCACCGTGTTTAAATTTCATCAGATCGCGGCGCTCTTTTTTGTCCGGCCGCCGGTCCGGGTGTGGCATCGTCAGCGCGTTCATTTTGCGCGCCAGCGCGGTCTTCTCGCGCTTTTCAATGCTCTCCGCCGTCTCTTCATAAAGCATTAGGGCTTCCGCTGCGGGTCGACGTTGTTCGGTAATGGCTTTAACCACCACCGTACGTTCATCGTTGCCCTGACGCAGCGTTAAGGTGGCATTCAGCTCAACCATCTTGCTCGGCTTGCTGCGCTGGCCGTTGTAATGCACTTTTCCGCCGTCTACCATCTCGCGGGCAAGGGCGCGCGTTTTATAAAAACGCGCTGCCCACAGCCATTTATCCAGTCTTACCCCGTCTGAGGGTTTTTCTTTCATGGCGTCTCCTTCACGGTCAGTGAGGGGATCATCTGGCGATAGTCGTTCAGTCCCGGGTGGCGCAGATAGCTTTTTTCAGCCAGGCCAGAGTCAGGATTGGTGACGCCCAGACAGTAGCGAATGCCAAACCTTGCGGCAGAATCCAGAATGGGCTCGCTGTCATCAATGAACAACGTACGTTCCGGCTGCAAACCCGTCTCTTCCTTCACCGCATGCCACAACCGCTGATCCTCTTTCGGATAACCAAATGTGTGGGTGGAAAGTAATAAATCAAGGTGCGACGCCAGACCCGTATGTTCCAGCTTCACCGCCAGATTATGTGGATGCGCGTTGGTCAGCAAGATACGACGCTTGCCGCTTGCTTTCAGCGCATCCAGAAAGGGCAATGTATCTTCGCGCAGAACGGCGCGCGGGCCCTGGGCGGTAGTCATGGCACAAATATCCAGACCGAGGCGCTCGCTCCAGTAGTCAAGACAGTACCAGTTTAGCGTATGTTGCACGGCGCTATATTGTGAACGAATGAATGCCTGCGCTTCTGCCGGGGAGATCCCCTGCTGTTCGCCATAGGTTTCTGGAACCAGCGTTTGCCAGAAATAGTTATCAAAGGCGAGATCGAGCAGCGTGCCGTCCATATCCAGCAGAACGGTATCAACCTCCTGCCAGGCGATATCAAGATGCATTAGGGGAACTCCAGCCAGAAGAAACGTGCGCGACAGGGTAGCACATCTTGTCGCGCAACGACGTTATCAGATCAGGCTCTCAGACGAGGGGATCAGCTTAGGATTGAGGCAGTTTTCGTAATATTGCTGGATGTCGGCAAGCCGCGTGCGCGAGCGCTGGTAGCGGCGCAGGGCCATAAAACCGTTCCAGAAAATGGCGATCAGCATCGCGGTCATCAGCAGCGAGGTGCCGATGTAGCGCCACAGCCCAGCGCTATCCGGCATCCGGTGCAGGCCGATATGGCGAGTGCCGTTGGCGTCGGTATAAATACTCGTGACAATCCCTTCTGCGCTGAACGGCGTTTGCATCAGCATCTGCGCCAGGCGCTGGAATTGGCTCCACTGCTCCTGCGCCGGATAATCATAAAGCGCCACCTGCGGATAAGGCTGATCGACCAGGTCGCTGCCCTCATCGCTTGCAATTACAAAGCCGCCCGGTGCCGGGCTGTTCAGCGCCTGAGCCGCACGGGTGGTCTCGCGCATCATGAACGGTGACGTCGAGGTGGCGACCAGGTTATCAAGAGATTCAGCGCTAACCGGCCGCAGCAGCACGTTGACGCCATCCAGCCGTCCCGCTTCGGCGCGTTTCACCAGCGAGTCCCAGTCTTTACTGTTCCCGAGGTTTACCAGGGCATTTTTAAGACGTATGCACTCATCCTGAGAGGAACAAAGATCCTGCGTTTTCAGGACGATGTCACCAAAATCATCCAGCAGAACCATGCCTGATTTTTGAATGGCCGAACGCAGTGCGGGACTAACGCGTGAATCATCGTCCGGTTTCGGGTGCAGCTGGCGGTTAACCGTCTGGGTAAGAGCCGTGGCTTTATTCACGACTTCGGATTCCGGCAGCGGCAGCGGCGGTGCGTCGTTCCAGATAATTTGTGAGCAATCGAACGGCATAAACGGTGAGTTCTGGCGCATGTTCCACGCCCCCGGGGTGTGAATATTACACATCCCGGTTCCCTTCAGGCGCAGCGTGTCCCCCACGCGCACACCGGCTTCATCCAGTTTGTTGACGCTGGTCGCTTCAATGGTTTGCGCCCCTTTGATCCACGACAGGGTGAATTTAATGGGCATATCCAGCGGCACGAAAAGCAGCAGCATGACTAAGACCAGCGCGGCGCCGCCGGCAATGACCGTGCTGCGAAGCCAGTGCTGAAGCGGAAAATTTTTCACTTCATCATGCAGGGATAAGAAGCGCCCCTGACGCACAACGTGGCGGTCAAGGTAGATATCAATATCGGTTTTCTGCCCCAGGTCCTGCGCGATCCACGGTTGCCAGTGGCGCGGGTAGATCAGGTCGATAATACCGAGCGAGATATTGTTGAGATGTTCCTGATCGTTTTCACCGAAGAGGCCCCAGCGCTTTGGCGTTCCGCGCAGGCAGTGGATTTCGCGCAACGAGGTTTTGGCCGGTGGGGCAAAGAGCCCCCAAAGCCCGCCCGCCAGCAGCAGAACCGCACCGCCAGCCAGCCAGGGGACAAACACATCCGGCGTGAGGAGGCAGATAAAAAAGAGCAGGAAGGCAGCAACGATCAGAATGGCTTCGCGGATGCCGTCCGGGCGGCTCAGAGCGTACTCTTCATGGGTTTCCTGGCGAATATTCAGCAGTTCAATCTGCTCAGTCTCTTCGCCACGAATGGAGGCCTGCGTTGAACTGGCGCGTTCCAGCGCAAAACGAGGGGCTTCCTGAAGGTATTCATTCAGCGTATGGCCGTTAAGCGAGATAACCAGGGGCAACGAGTCGGTGTGAATCAGCTCAACGCTGTTTTCGTCGTTAATGTATTGCTCCCAGGACGGGGGCAGATGCACTTCGACGGAATCAAGGTAATAGCGCCATTTGTTAGGGTCATCAGTAGTGATGCCATAGCGCGTGATGGAGCGCGTCACGCAGAGCACGGTATCACTTTGTGCATTAAGATTTAGCGCGACGGGCGCAGCGGTGGCTCCCGTTGGCCCAGGCGTTAACTGAGTACGGTTCAGGATTTCGAGATAGTTTTCAACCGCATCGCGCTCGTCTTGCGTAAGTTTACGCGTGCTCGCACCCGCAAATGCATTTAAAAAGGGCAGGCGATAACGGCGCTGTACGCGGCGCCTGTACAACCACCCTGCAACCAACGCACCGGCCAGCATAGCAGCGAGAACAATCAAAATGGTGCTCATGCTTTCCCCATCTTACTTATCTTCTTACAGGTGTAGTCAGTAGCACCTTTACATTGAATGAGAGTCTGTGGTTGGCTATCGGCAAGTATGGAGTCGAACTTGAGCATTCTGAAGCGCATCCCAGTGACCGGTGATGATAGCAAAGCCTGTTATGGCGCGATATCAGCAAATTCCTGGAAACATTTCAACCTCTTGACATTTGTTTTGAATTGAGGATTGATCCCAAATACGTTGCATAAATGTAAATAAAGAACAATTGACATTGCCGAAACCGTGCAGCGTATCGCACAATAACGCCAGTTCTCACTGCTAAGACCCATCAAGATGAGCAAACCACTACAAAAACCCACCATTCTGAATGTTGAAACTGTCGCCAAATCGCGCCTGTTTAATGTCGAAAGTGTGGATCTGGAGTTCAGCAACGGTGTGCGTCGCGTTTATGAACGTATGCGCCCTTCTTCGCGCGAAGCGGTGATGATTGTTCCCATTGTCGACGATCATCTGATTTTGATCCGCGAATACGCTGTGGGAACGGAATCTTACGAGCTCGGGTTCTCGAAAGGGCTTATCGACCCGGGTGAAACCGTCTTTGAAGCGGCAAACCGCGAGCTGAAAGAAGAGGTGGGGTTCGGGGCTAATGAGCTTTCATTCCTGAAAAAGCTGAGCATGGCACCGTCCTATTTTTCCAGCAAAATGAATATTGTGGTGGCTGAAGATCTCTATCCTGAATCGCTGGAAGGGGATGAGCCGGAGCCGTTGCCGCAGGTTCGCTGGCCGTTAGCCCACCTGATGGATCTGCTGGAAGACCCTGACTTTAATGAGGCCCGCAACGTGAGCGCGCTGTTCCTGGTACGGGAGTGGTTGAAGGGGCAGGGGCGACTGTAGGCCATAAAAAAAGCCGGGTGGCGACTTCGCCTTACCCGGCCTACGATGCTTTGCCCGGTTTTTACCGGGCATTCTTATTTTTAGAACAGCTCGTGCGTTTCGCCGTTATCGATAATCTCTGTACCCACCTCGTGCACCGCCTGTGTGGTAGGCTGGGTGCCCTCAATGAAATACTCTTCGCGACTATTACCGCCGTTGGCAAGCTGACCGGTGCTGCGGTCGATATTGACCGTCACCACGCCTGGCGGCGGCGTTAACGGCTGCTCCGGCACACCTTCAAGAACGGACTTCATGTAGGCATCCCAGGCCGGCTGCGCGCTCTTCGCTCCGCCTTCGTAGCCGGAAATCTGATCCTTAATCGCGCCGGATGCCGTGGTACGACCTAAATCACGGCGGTGATCGTCGAAGCCGATCCAGACTGATGTCACCACGCCCGGGCCGTAGCCGGAGAACCACGCATCTTTCGAGCTGTTGGTTGTCCCCGTTTTACCGCCGATATCATGGCGCTGCAAATCACGACCTGCGCGCCAGCCGGTACCCTGCCAGCCCGGTTCACCGAAGATGTTGGTGTTCAGCGCGCTCTTAATCAGGAACGACAGCGGCGTGTTGATCACATGCGGTGCGTACTCCTGCGCGCCGGTCTGCGCCACCAGCGCCTGGTTCGCCTGCTCGAGCTGCGGCTGTGGCACAACGCCGTTCTGCTGCTCCTGCGACACGGCAGGGTCTTCCATGTCCTTATTCTCAAGCACCTCGGATTTCGGCGTATTGCCGTAAATGACCGGAATATCGCAGTCAGGGCAGGCAATTTTCGGCTTCGCTTCGAACAGTACGCCGCCCTGATCGTTCTCGATTTTACTGATGAAGTACGGGTCAACCAGGAAGCCGCCGTTAGCCATCACCGAGTACCCGCGGGCGACCTGAAGCGGCGTAAAGGAGGCTGAGCCTAACGCCAGCGACTCGGTGCGAACGATGTTCTGTGCCGGGAAACCAAAGCGTTGCAGATATTCTGCGGCATAGTCGACGCCCATCGCGCGCATGGCGCGCACCATCACCACGTTTTTCGACTGCCCCAGACCCTGACGGAGACGAATAGGACCGGCATACTCCGCAGGGGAGTTCTTCGGCTGCCAGTCGGAACCCGCACCGGCATCCCAGCGGGAGATTGGCACGTCGTTGAGGATGCTGGCGAGGGTCAGTCCCTTATCCATCGCGGCCGTGTAGAGGAACGGTTTGATATTGGAACCGACCTGACGCAGCGCCTGCGTGGCGCGGTTAAATTTGCTCTGGTTGAAATCAAATCCACCGACCAGGGCCAGGATCGCACCGTTCTGTGGATTGATAGAGACCAGGGCCGAGTTGACGTCCGGCACCTGTGCCAGCCACCAGGCTTCGCCTACTTTGCGCACCCAGATTTGCTGCCCGGTCTGAACTGCATCGGTCACTTTACGCGGCGTTGCGCCCTGTAGGGTATCCGAGCGGTACGGACGCGCCCAGCGGACACCGTCCATGCGCAGAGAGACGGAGGTGCCGTCCGCGAGCGTCGCAACGGCTTCCTGAGGATCGGCCTGCGTTACCACGGCAGGCAGGAGCGGACCATAGGTTGGCAGCGCCTTCAGCGTACTGGTGATTTTTTTGCTATCCCACGCGCTTTCGCCCACTTTCCAGAGCACGTTTGACGGGCCGCGATAGCCGTGACGCATATCGTAGTCCATCACGTTGTTCCTTACCGCTTCCTGAGCCGCCTGCTGGACTTTGCGGGTGACGGTGGTGTACACGCGATAGCCATCTTCATAGGCCTTGTCACCATAGCGATTCACCATCTCCTGGCGAACCATTTCGGTCAGGTAAGGAGATGCAAAGGCGATCTCAGGGGCGTGGTAGTTAGCGTCAATGACATCGTTACGCGCCTGGTCGTATTCGCTCTGGCTGATGTAGCCTTCGCTCAGCATACGTGACAGGACGACGTTGCGACGCGCGGTGGCGCGATCGAGCGAGTAAAGCGGGTTAAACGTGGATGGTGCTTTTGGCAGCCCGGCTATGGTGGCCATTTCGCTTAAGGTGAGTTGCTCAACAGGCTTGCCGAAGTACACCTGTGCGGCAGCCCCCACGCCATAGGCGCGGTAGCCCAGGTAGATTTTGTTGAGGTACAGCTCAAGGATTTCGTCTTTGCTCAGCAGCTGCTCAATACGGATCGCAAGAAACACCTCTTTGATCTTACGTATTAGCGTTTTTTCAGGGCTGAGGAAGAAGTTACGCGCCAGCTGCTGCGTAATGGTGCTCGCCCCCTGAGAGGCGTGACCAGAGAACAACGCAATGCTCGCGGCACGGAAAATTCCCACCGGATCGACACCGTGGTGCTCGTAAAAACGGCTGTCCTCCGTGGCGATAAAGGCTTTCACCATCACGGGTGGAATTTGGTTTAAGGTCAGCGGAATACGGCGCTTCTCGCCATACTGCGCCATCAGCTCGCCATCGGCGCTATAGACTTGCATCGGGATCTGGAGGCGCACATCGCGAAGCGTGGCGACATCAGGCAGCTGTGGCTCAATATATTTGTACAAACCGTAAATCGAGCCTGCTCCCAACAGAATGCAACAGACTGCAAGGATGAATAAATACTTTACGAACTTCACCGGAGATTTCCCATTTGGTTTCACTTGGGCAGTTTCTAAACAATCGCGCGGTAGTATAAAGGCAAGCCTGATTCATTGATATAGCCGTCAAGACGACGGGCGATAAGGAGATCGTGAAGCATGGCTTTCAAAATATGGCAAACGGGCGTTCATATTCAACAGGATAGGGTGCGAATCGTCTCGTTGGCCCGGGAGAGGTCTGGCTGGTGCTTACGCCGCTGGTGGGCGATACCTCTGGCCGAAGGTATCATTCGTGACGGCAAAATTTGTCAGCCAGAACAGATGGTTGATGCGTTACGCGACTGGCGAAAAACGCTGCCCCACTACCACCGCGTGTTCCTCTCTTTCCCGGCAGCACGCACCCTGCAGCGGTCGCTTCCCCTTCCGGCCGCTGCGCTGCGCGACAGCGAGCAGCTCACATGGCTCGGTGCGGCGCTCGCGCGAGAACTGGAGATGTCTGCCGAAACGCTCTGTTTCGATTACGCGCAGGATACCTTCAGCAATACCTTTCACGTGACTGCCGCGCAAAATAACGAGGTCGACACCTTACTGGCGCTGGCGAAAACGCTGCGTTTGCGGCTGGTAACCATTACTCCGGATGCCAGCGCGCTGGCGAATCTTCTTCCTGCGGTGGCACCAGCGAAATGCATCGCCTGGCGGGACGATCGGCAGTGGCTCTGGGCTATGCGCCACCAGTGGGGACGCCGCTTAACTACCGAAGCAGAAAGCATGGCTGAGCTGGCGGCGCTGCTGGCTCTTGGGCCGGATGACATCGCGCTGTTTGATAGCCGACGTGACCCGTGGGAAATCCTGGAACGTTACCATGCTCCATTACCGGACTGCGGCGCTGATTATACCGTTGCGCTGGCTTTGGCCATGAGCGAGGTGCCCGCATGAGCATCATGAACTTTCTGCCGTGGCGACAGCAGCGGCGCTCGCGATGCCTGCGCTTCTGGGGCGCAATGTGTGTCGGCACAGTGCTGTTGCTGTTCGTGACCATTTTCTGTCTGCGGATCAACCATCTCGTGAAGCTGCGCGCACTGCAAACGGATCTGACGGGAATGCAGGCCGTGCAGCACGCGCTTGTCGCCCGGCAAAGACTGACCGCACAGGCGCAGATGCCCGTGCAGACCCTGCAACAACGGGCATGGCAACCGGTGCTGGAATCCCTTTCCCGCGCCGTTCCGGCACAGGTCTGGCTGACGGAGTTGCGCTATCAGCCCCCTGCTCTGATGCTGAGCGGGTATGCCATAACCCTGCCGGCCCTGTCTGCTCTGCGCGATGCGCTTGGCCTAATAGCGGATTTTACGCCCGGGACGACGGGTGAGCTTCGGCAGGACAGCCAGGGGCGATGGATGTTCACCCTTCATCTTAAAAGCGAGGGGTAACGCGTGGATACCCTGTTAGAACGCTGGTGCGAAAGCAGTCCCTTGAATCGGGTGCTCTTCTGGTTTCTGGCGAGCCTCCTGGCTGGACTGGCAGCGTGGGGCACCATGCTCAGACCGGTAGACGGGCAGAGTGCCGAACGACAACGCCAGCTGATTCAGGACGTGAGGACGAATGCAGCGTTATGGTCTGCCGTCAGAAAGACGCCGTTTCGTCCGAAAATAACGGAAGCACTGGAGAAGACGCCGTTCTCCCCGCTCGATTTTCAGGGCGATGACGCGACGCTCGTTCACTGGAAGCCGCTACAGAACGGAGGAGAACTGATGCTGGAGGTTGAGTGGCAGGCTATCCCGGCGCTTTTTTCCCGGCTGGCGCAGCGGGATGTGCAGATCGCCGCTTTCGCGATTACACCACATGGCACAGCGTTGCGCCTGCGGCTGGAGCTAGAACATGCGAAATAGCACGCGATGTTTGCTGGTTTGCTCTGCGCTGCTACTAACCGGTATGCGCGATCCCTTTCACCCGCCGGACGATCCCTGCGCCATTGCCGAGCTGGCGCAGTGGCACTATCGCGGCATGGTGGGAGGACAGCAGGCTATCGGCATTTTACAGGATGGGCAAAAGCGCTGGTATCGGCTGAAAACGCATGAGCGCTTTCCGGAAGGCTGGACGATAACAACCATCAATGAAACGGAACTGGTTGTTGATGTGGGTGACACATGTGAACCAGGAAAATGGACGTGGCAACGAGAAGGAACGGATAAGAATGAATTTACGGATAATGCTGTGGCTGCTGGCGTTCAGCCATCCGCTGTGGGCCGCCGCGCCAAAACCGGTCACGCTGGTGGTGGATGACGTTCCTGTAGCCCAGGTACTACAGAGTCTGGTTGCCCAGGAGAATAGAAATCTGGTGATATCGCCTGATGTCGGCGGCACGCTTTCGCTCAATCTGAAGCGCGTCCCCTGGCGACAGGCATTACAGACGGTTGTCTCCAGCGCTGGCCTCGTTTTGCGAGAGGAGGGCGGCATTTTTTATGTGTATACCGCGGCCTGGCAGCGTGAACAGCAGGAACGCTCGGAACAGGAGCGGGCCCGAAGACAGCTTGATGCGCCGCTGGTGTCTCACAGCATCGCTTTTTCCTATGCCGATGCCGGAGAGCTGCAGAAAGCCGCGGAAAAACTCCTGAGTCCAAAGGGGAGTTTATCCGTCGACACGCGTACCAACCGGCTGCTGATTCGGGATAACCAGACGGTGGTGGAGACTCTACAGCGCTGGGCCGCCCAGATGGATATTCCCGTCGAACAGGTCGAGCTGGCGGCGCACATTGTGACCATTAATGAAAAAAGCCTGCGCGAGCTAGGGGTGAAGTGGAATCTCGCCGACGCCACCGACGCGGGCAAAGTTGGACAGCTCACCACGCTTGGCAGCGATCTTTCCGTTGCCAGCGCCACCAGCCACGTGGGTTTTAACATCGGACGGATCAATGGTCGGCTGCTTGATCTGGAACTCTCTGCGCTGGAGCAAAAACAGCAGGTCGATATTATCGCCAGCCCGAGGCTTCTGGCCTCGCATATGCAACCAGCCAGCATCAAGCAGGGGAGTGAGATCCCGTATCAGGTCTCAAGCGGTGAAAGCGGGGCGACCTCAGTTGAGTTTAAGGAGGCGGTATTAGGCATGGAGGTCACGCCGGTGGTGTTGCCGGGGGGACGCGTGCGCCTGAAATTACACATCAGCGAAAATATGCCGGGACAGGTTCTGCAGCAGGCCGATGGCGAAACGCTGGCTATCGACAAGCAGGAGATAGAAACCCAGGTGGAGGTAAAAAGTGGAGAAACGCTGGCGTTGGGCGGAATATTTTCCCAGAAGAACAAAACTGGCACTGACAGCGTACCGGGGCTTGGGAGCATCCCCTGGATTGGATCGCTTTTTCGCCATGACGGGAAAGACAACGAAAGGCGTGAATTAGTGGTGTTTATTACGCCACGTCTGGTCGGTATTCGCTGACGGGTAACGATCCCCGCAATGATTTTGCATTCAGTTTGTTGCAGATGTTTGACGTGGGGCATGAATTAGCATACAAGGAGTACCGATTTGAGTTGGACTTACGTCTTATTACCTTATGCGCCCGACGCGGTGATTTAATCAGTTGCCAAACAAGCCGGAGTATTGAGATAATTTTTAGTCTGACTCTCGCTCTATTGCATATGAGGTTTCAGTTCATGTCCTGCTACGCTGGGTGTCTGCGAAGCGGGGATTACCATTAACGAATAGTCTTAGTAGTACCGATAAAATGGCAGAGAAACGCAATATCTTTCTGGTTGGGCCTATGGGTGCCGGCAAAAGCACTATTGGGCGTCAGTTAGCTCAACAACTCAATATGGAATTTTACGATTCTGATCAAGAGATTGAGAAACGAACCGGAGCTGATGTGGGCTGGGTTTTCGATGTAGAAGGCGAAGAAGGTTTCCGTGACCGAGAAGAAAAAGTGATCAACGAACTCACGGAAAAACAGGGCATCGTTCTGGCAACAGGCGGCGGTTCTGTGAAATCTCGCGAAACCCGTAACCGTCTCTCCGCCCGTGGCGTAGTGGTCTATCTTGAGACGACTATCGAGAAACAGCTGGCACGTACGCAGCGCGATAAAAAGCGCCCGCTGCTGCAGGTTGAAACGCCACCACGCGAAGTTCTGGAAGCATTGGCCGATGAACGCAATCCGCTGTATGAAGAGATTGCCGATGTGACCATTCGTACTGACGACCAGAGCGCTAAAGTGGTTGCAAACCAGATTATTCATATGCTGGAAAGCAACTGATTCTGGCTTTATATACACTCGCCTGCGGGTAAAAGCATTAAAGGTGGATGTCGCGTCATGGAGAGGATTACAGTTACTCTCGGGGAACGTAGTTACCCTATCACCATCGCGGCTGGTTTGTTTAACGACCCAGCTTCCTTTTTACCACTGAAAGCGGGTGATCAGGCGATGCTGGTCACCAATGAGACGCTGGCTCCGCTTTATCTCGACCGCGTACGCCACCTGCTTGAGCAGGCGGGCGTAAAAGTCGACAGTGTGATTCTCCCCGATGGCGAGCAGTATAAAAGCCTGACGGTACTGGATACCGTCTTTACCGCATTGCTGCAAAAACCGCACGGTCGCGATACAACACTGCTTGCCCTGGGCGGCGGTGTTGTGGGCGATCTGACCGGCTTTGCGGCCGCAAGCTATCAGCGCGGCGTCCGTTTTATTCAAATCCCAACCACGTTGCTGTCCCAGGTCGACTCCTCTGTGGGTGGCAAAACGGCAGTCAACCATCCGCTCGGCAAAAACATGATTGGCGCGTTCTACCAGCCTGCATCGGTGGTGGTGGATCTCGACTGTCTGAAAACCCTGCCGAAGCGCGAACTGGCTTCGGGTCTGGCGGAAGTGATCAAATACGGCATTATTCTGGATGGCGAGTTCTTTGTCTGGCTTGAAGAGAATATGGATGCGTTGCTGGGCCTGAATGAGGCTAAACTGGCATACTGCATTCGTCGTTGCTGTGAGCTGAAAGCAGAAGTTGTCGCTGCAGACGAGCGTGAAACGGGCTTACGTGCTTTACTGAATCTTGGGCATACGTTTGGCCACGCCATTGAAGCCGAGATGGGTTACGGCAACTGGCTGCACGGTGAAGCCGTCGCGGCCGGTATTGTCATGGCAGCGCGCACCTCTGAACGCCTCGGACAGTTCAAACCGGAAGAGACGGCACGTATCATTGCGCTGCTTGAACGTGCAGGTTTGCCGGTGACCGGGCCGCAGGAGATGTCGGCGCAAGCGTATTTACCCCACATGATGCGCGATAAAAAAGTATTGGCAGGTGAGATGCGTCTTGTACTCCCGCTTGCAATAGGGAAGAGTGAAGTGCGCGGCGGAGTGCCGCACGATGTCGTTCTTGGCGCTATCGCTGATTGTCAGCAGGCGTAACAACTAGAAAGGTCAGGCCACTGTCGCAGGTGGTCGTTTAGCTTCAGGTGAAATGCAAAGTCGTTGGCATAAGCCTTTGAGTGGGGTGTTAAATGGATGAATTCAAACCAGAAGACGAGCTGAAACCCGATCCCAGCGATCGTCGTACTGGTCGTTCTCGTCAATCTTCAGAACGTGATAACGAGCCGCAGATCAACTTTGACGATGTTGATCTGGATGCAGACGATCGTCGCCCTTCGCGCAGCCGCAACGCGCACGAAGAGCGAGCAGAAGAGGATTATGAGTCCGAAGAAGATTCAATGGACGAACAGCCTGTAGAGCGTCGCCCGCGTAAACGTAAAAAAGCTGCTGCGCCGAAACCGGCTTCCCGCCAGTACATTATGATGGGCCTTGGCGTTCTGGTGCTTGTGCTGCTGATTGTCGGCATTGGCTCCGCGCTTAAAGCACCGTCAACGAACTCAACCGAGCAAACGGCTTCCGCTGAGAAGAGCATCAACCTTTCCGGTAACGATGCGTCCAATCAGGCGAATGGTGCACAGCCTGCACCGGGAGCGACTTCCGCAGAGCAGACCGCAGGCAACACCACAGCGCCGCAGGATGTTTCTCTGCCGCCCGTTTCTTCAACCTCTGCTCAGGGCCAGGCACCTGCTACGCCTGAAGGTCAGCAGCGCGTAGAAGTTCAGGGAGACCTGAACAATGCGCTGACGCAGCCGCAGAACCAGCAGCAGGTTGATAACGTCGTGGTTAACTCCACGCTGCCAACCGAGCCGGCAACCGTTGCCCCGATTCGCGGTGGTAACGCCCAACCACAAACGGCTGCGACGGAAACCAAACCGCGCCAGACGCAAACTGCGACACGTCCTGAACGTAAGCAGGCGGTGATTGAGCCTAAGCGTGAAACCAAACCTCAGTCAGTAGTCAAAGCGCCTGAAGTGAAAGCCGTACCGGCACAGCCTAAACATACTGAAACGGCGGCGGTGAGCGAGCCTGCTAAAGCGCCAGTCACTCAGACCGCACCGAAAGCAACAGCGACCACCACGGCACCGGCTGCCACAGCTGCGCCTGCAGCAACGGCAACAGCCTCCAGCGCCACAGCAGGCAAAACGGCAGGTAACGTTGGCTCGCTGAAGTCTGCGCCATCCAGCAACTACACCCTGCAGCTGAGCAGTTCGTCTAACTATGACAACCTCAACAGCTGGGCGAAGAAATCAAATCTGAAAAACTATGTTGTTTATCAGACGACCCGTAACGGTCAACCGTGGTACGTGCTGGTCAGCGGCGTGTATTCGTCCAAAGATGAAGCGAAACGTGCTGTAGCGGCACTGCCAGCTGATGTTCAGGCGAAAAACCCCTGGGCGAAGCCGATTCATCAGGTTCAGGCCGATCTGAAGTAATGTTTAAAGCGCAGGATGCTGTCGGAGCTTTCTCCACAGCCGGAGAAGGTGTAATCAGTTAGTCAGCATGAAAAAAAATCGCGCTTTTCTGAAATGGGCAGGGGGGAAATACCCCCTGCTCGATGATATTAAAAAACACCTGCCTGAAGGCGAGTGTCTAATCGAGCCTTTCGTGGGTGCAGGATCGGTGTTCCTCAACACCGATTTTTCTCGTTATATCCTGGCGGATATCAACAACGATCTTATCAGCCTCTATAACATCGTTAAGCTGCGTACCGAAGAGTATGTCGCAGAGGCGCGCAAGCTGTTTACGCCAGAGAACAACACCCCTGACGTCTACTATCAGTTCCGCGCGGAGTTTAATCAGAGCCAGGATCCATTCCGCAGAGCGCTGCTATTCCTCTATCTCAACCGTCATGGTTACAACGGCCTGTGCCGGTATAATCTTCGTGGGGAATTTAACGTGCCGTTTGGTCGCTATAAGCGCCCGTATTTCCCGCAGGACGAGCTGTATCACTTTGCCGAAAAAGCGCAGAACGCTGAGTTTCATTGCCTCTCCTATGAAGAGTGTATGGAGCTGGCAGGCGTAAACTCGGTGGTTTACTGTGATCCGCCTTACGCACCATTGTCTGCAACGGCGAATTTCACCGCTTATCACACCAACAGCTTCAGCCCGGCTGAACAGGCTCGTCTGGCTGAGATGGCGGAAAAGCTGGTCAGCAAAAGAATTCCGGTGTTAATTTCAAATCACGACACGCCTGATACGCGCGAATGGTACAAAGCCGCGAAGCATTTTCAGGTTAAGGTGCGGCGTAGCATTAGCAGCAACGGCGGCACGCGTAAAAAGGTGGACGAACTTCTGGCTCTTTATCGCCCCTGAGCCGTTTTGCCCGCCGGTAAACACATTTCAAGGAGAAGCGGATGAAACAGTTTTTGATTGCTCCCTCAATTCTGTCGGCCGATTTTGCCCGCCTGGGTGAAGACACTGCCAAAGCTCTCGCGGCTGGTGCAGATGTTGTCCATTTCGACGTTATGGACAACCACTACGTCCCTAATCTGACCATTGGCCCAATGGTGCTCAAAGCATTACGTAACTACGGCATTACCGCCCCGATCGACGTTCATCTTATGGTGAAGCCTGTTGATCGCATCGTGCCTGACTTCGCCGCAGCGGGTGCCAGCATCATCACTTTCCATCCGGAAGCCTCTGAACACGTAGACCGCACGCTGCAGCTGATCAAAGAGAACGGTTGTAAAGCGGGCCTGGTGTTTAACCCGGCCACGCCGCTGAGCTATCTCGATTATGTCATGGATAAACTGGACGTGATCCTGCTGATGTCTGTTAACCCGGGCTTTGGCGGTCAGTCGTTTATCCCCCATACGCTGGATAAGCTGCGTGAAGTACGCCGTCGCATTGATGAATCAGGTTACGATATTCGTCTGGAAGTGGACGGCGGTGTGAAAGTGAATAACATTGGTGAAATTGCGGCGGCAGGTGCGGATATGTTCGTTGCCGGTTCAGCCATTTTCGACCAACCGGATTACAAAAAAGTCATTGATGAAATGCGCCGCGAGCTGGCGAAGGTAAGTCATGGATAAATTGCAGGCAATTCGGGGTATCGCATTTGACCTCGACGGCACGCTGGTCGACAGCGCGCCGGGCTTAACGAGCGCCGTAGACCAGGCGCTGTACGCGCTTGAACTTCCCGTTGCGGGTGAAGAGCGTGTCGTCACGTGGATTGGCAACGGGGCCGATGTTCTGATGGAGCGCGCGTTGACGTGGGCGCGTCAGGAGCGTGCGTCACAGCGTTCCGCCCAGGGTAAACCGAGCGTCGATCACGCGGATATCCCGCAGGAAGAGCAGCTGCGTATTCTGCGCAAACTGTTCGATCGTTTCTATGAAGAGACGGTCGAAGAGGGCAGCTTCCTGTTCCCGGACGTTCAGGAAACGCTGAGCGCGCTGTCCGCGAAGGGCATTCCGCTGGGACTGGTGACCAACAAACCGACACCTTTTGTCGCACCTCTGCTGGAAGCGCTCGATATCGCGAAGTATTTCTCCGTGATTGTGGGCGGCGACGACGTGCAAAATAAAAAGCCCCATCCGGAACCGCTGCTGCTGGTGGCAGGAAAATTATCCTTAACGCCTGCGGAGCTGCTCTTTGTCGGCGATTCACGCAATGATATTCTGGCTGCCCGCGCGGCTGGATGTCCTTCCGTGGGGTTAACCTATGGCTACAACTACGGTGAAGCCATCACGCTGAGTGAGCCGGACGTTGTTTTCGACCACTTCAAAGATTTGTTGCCCGCTCTCGGGCTTTCGCACAGTGAAAATCAGGAATTGAACAATGACTAAGCCCATCGTTTTTAGTGGCGCACAGCCTTCAGGTGAATTGACCATTGGTAACTACATGGGTGCGCTACGTCAGTGGGTCAGCATGCAGGATGAGTACCATTGCATTTACTGCATCGTCGATCTCCATGCGATTACCGCGCGTCAGGATCCTGAGAAGCTGCGTAAAGCCACGCTGGACACCCTGGCGCTGTACCTGGCCTGCGGCATCGATCCTGAGAAGAGCACCATTTTCGTTCAGTCCCACGTGCCGGAGCACGCGCAGCTGGGCTGGGCGCTGAACTGCTACACCTATTTCGGCGAGCTGAGCCGCATGACCCAGTTCAAGGATAAATCTGCCCGCTACTCTGAAAACATCAACGCCGGACTGTTCGACTATCCGGTGCTGATGGCGGCAGACATCCTGCTGTATCAAACCAACCAGGTGCCGGTGGGTGAAGACCAGAAGCAGCACCTGGAGCTGAGCCGTGACATCGCCCAGCGCTTTAACGCGATCTATGGCGATGTGTTTAAAGTACCTGAGCCATTCATTCCGAAGTCCGGCGCGCGCGTCATGTCGCTGCTTGAGCCGACCAAGAAGATGTCCAAGTCTGACGATAACCGCAATAACGTTATCGGCCTGCTGGAAGATCCAAAATCGGTGGTGAAAAAACTCAAGCGCGCGGTCACGGACTCCGACGAGCCGCCAGTTGTGCGCTACGACGTGCAGAACAAAGCGGGCGTCTCCAACCTGCTCGATATCCTCTCCGGTGTGACCGGTCAGAGCATCCCTGAGCTGGAAAAACACTTCGAAGGCAAGATGTACGGCCACCTGAAAGGCGAAGTGGCAGATGCCGTTTCCGGCATGCTTACTGAGCTGCAGGAGCGTTATCACCGCTACCGTAACGACGAAGCTTTCCTGCAGAAAGTGATGAAAGAGGGCGCGGAAAAAGCCAGCGCGCGCGCGTCCGAAACCCTGAAAGCGGTGTACAACGCGATTGGGTTTGTTGCGAAGCCTTGAGTCTGCTTGCCGGGTGTCGCTAACGCTTACCCGGCCTACAGGATCGTGTAGGTCGGGTAAGGCAAAGCCGCCACCCGAAAAAAAACACACTCTCCAAAACTAAAAAAACCGGGACATCCCGGTTTTTTTACGCCTGTAAAACGCTTACTGCTGTGCCGCCGGACCGCAACCACCGATGATCTTCGAAATGGAGATCGCCGGGTGCAGCAGGTAATCATAGCTGCAGTTATTTTTGGTGTTCTGTACATGACCGGTACAGGCAGTCAGAGTCGATAACAGGCCAACCAGAACGGCGACCTTTGCCAGTTTGAACATACGCATTCCTTGTCTTAAAAACGAAAGTTAGATGTATATCAGGGGAATAAAGGGGAAAGTTCCACTTCGGGGCAGTATGTTATCGACAGCGGTAAGAGGGGAGTAGTCCGTATAGGGACTACTCCGGAAAGGAAGAATATGCGTTAGTGATTCGAGAACCAGTTCAGCTTATCGCGCAGCTCAACCACGCGGCCCACCACGATCAGCGCCGGGCTTTCGACCTGCTGCGCCAGCTCGCCTAGCTGCGTCAGCACGCCATCCACCACGCGCTGCGTAATGGCGGTGCCGTTTTCGACCAGCGCGACGGGCATATCCGCATTCATACCGTGCTCCAGCAGCTTCGCCTGAATCGTGGCGGCCTGGTTTAGCCCCATGTAGAACACCAGCGTCTGCTTTTCAGCGGCCAGGTTATGCCAGTCCAGCTCGCTGCCGGTTTTAAGATGCCCCGTCACCAGACGCACGCTTTGGGCGTAGTCGCGGTGGGTCAGCGGAATGCCAGAGTACGCTGAACAGCCGGATGCCGCCGTAATGCCCGGCACGACGGAGAAGGGAATACCCGCGTCACAGAGAGTTTCCAGCTCCTCGCCGCCGCGACCAAAGATAAACGGATCGCCACCCTTAAGGCGCACTACGCGTTTACCTTTCTGCGCCTCGCGCAGAAGGATCTGGTTAATCTCCTCCTGCGGCACGCAGTGGTAGCCCGCCCGTTTGCCCACGAAGACGCGGTCGGCATCGCGGCGCACCAGGTTCATAATGTCATCGGAGACCAGGCGATCGTAAACCACGGTATCGGCCTGCTGGATCTGCTGTAGCCCTTTTAGCGTCAGCAAGCCCGCATCGCCGGGGCCTGCGCCCACCAGCACCACTTCACCGCGGTGATCCAACGGCTCGCTCAGCAGCTGTTCGGTGGTCTCTTCAACGGCTTTGGTGTCCTGATTCGCCAGCGACTGCGCCAGCCTGTCGTTCACAAAGAATTTTTCCCAGAAGCGACGACGCTCGCCCATGGTCGAAAAGGTTTGCTTCACGCGGGAGCGGAGCTGCCCGGCGTAATGCGCAATCTGACCAAGATGCTGCGGCAGCAGGGCTTCCAGCTTTTCCCGCAGCAGGCGGGCGAGAACCGGGGAGCGTCCGCCGGACGATACGGCTATCATCAACGGCGAGCGGTCGATAATCGACGGCATGATGAAGCTGGCCTCTTTCGGCGCATCCACCACGTTGCAGAAAATTCTGCGCGCTTCGCAGGCATCGCTCACGCGCTGATTCACTTCATCGTCATCCGTCGCTGCAATGGTCAGCCAGCAGGTATCCAGCAGGGACTCATCAAACTCTCCCTGTTTCAGCGTGAGCATCCCTTCCTGAGCCCAGACCTCAAACTGTGGGGCGAAGGCAATGGCGTTAACGGTCAGTCGGGCGCCAGCCTCTAACAGCAGGCGCGCTTTACGCTCGGCCACGTCGCCGCCGCCCACTAGCAGGCAGTCGCGGTTGCGTAATTGACAAAAAATCGGCAGGTGATCCACGACGTTACCTCGCAGCATTCATGGAGGGAGTAAGAATTGACGTCAGGATAACAGCAGGAATCGTACAGAACATACGGTTTTTCCTGCCGTTACCCATAAGGGGTCATAAGCTTTTCGTATTGAAAAGGAGAGGGGTTATGCTTTCAGCTGCACCTCGCCGTCCTTCACGCGGACGTCGTAGTGTTTGACCGAGAAGCTTTCATCTTCCATGCAGAGTCCGTCGGTTAAGCGGAAACGCTGCTTTTTCAGCGGACTGGCAACCCACAGTTCCCCCTGATGTTCGGCAATCAGTCCGCGGGAGAGCACGCTGGCCTCGAAGAACGGGTCGATGTTGCTGATAGCAAAGACCTGTTCATCGTGGTGAGGGCGGAAAATCGCCACCTGCTCGCTGCCCAGCAGCGCGCACACACCGGTGGCGGGGATAATGTCGTTAATATCGCAAATGTTTATCCACTGGCTCATGCGTTTTCCTCCACCAGCGTAACCGGAATACGTTCATACGGCGTGGCCGGACGATGCTGTTCGCGCTCCGGCACTACCTGCACGTTCGGGTCGCGCTGGGTGCTATTTATGAAGTGTTTGAAGCGCGTCTGCGCCGCCGGGGTGTTGACGGTTTCCGTCCATTCGCAGATCACCGCCTCGCGCAGGCGGGCCATCTCGGCTTCCAGATGCTCGTTCAGGCCCAGCTTGTCGTCGATAATGACTGATTTCAGGTAGTCGATGCCGCCCTCGAGGTTATCGAGCCAGGAGGCGGTACGGGTCAGCTTATCGGCGGTACGGATGTAGAACATCATGAAGCGGTCGAGATACTGAATCAGCGTGTCGCGATCGAGATCCGCAGCCAGCAGGTCCGCATGACGCGGTTTCATGCCGCCGTTGCCGCACACATAGAGGTTCCAGCCTTTTTCGGTAGCGATGATCCCCACGTCTTTACCCTGCGCTTCCGCACATTCGCGGGTGCAGCCGGAGACGCCGAACTTCATTTTGTGCGGGGTACGGATGCCTTTGTAGCGGTTTTCCAGCTCCACGCCGAAGCCCACGCTGTCGCCGACGCCGTAGCGGCACCAGGTGCTGCCCACGCAGGTTTTCGCCATGCGCAGCGCTTTGGCATACGCGTGACCGGTTTCGAAGCCAGCCTCAATCAGCTGACGCCAGATTTCCGGCAGATCGTCTTTCTGCGCGCCAAACAGGCCGATACGCTGGGAGCCGGTGATTTTGGTGTAGAGGTTAAATTCACGCGCGATACGGCCCACGGCCACCAGCCCTTCCGGCGTGATTTCGCCGCCGGCGGAACGTGGAATCACGGAGTAGGTGCCGTCTTTCTGGATGTTGGCCAGGAAATTGTCGTTGGTGTCCTGCAGCGGCGTATGCTCGGGCTTGAGCACGTACTCGTTCCAGCAGGAGGCCAGCAGGGAGCCGACGGTCGGTTTACACACTTCGCAGCCGTAGCCCTGGCCGTGCTTCGCCAGCAGTTCGTCGAAGGATTTGATGCCCTCCACGCGGATCAGGTGATACAGCTCCTGGCGAGAATACGCGAAGTGCTCGCACAGGTTGTTGTTCACCTCGATGCCCTGTTTCGCCAGTTCGGCGTTCAGCACCTGAGTGACCAGCGGAATACAGCCGCCGCAGCCGGTACCGGCTTTGGTTTCGGCTTTCAGGGCCGCAACGGTGTGGCAGCCTTTGTTGATGGCGGAGATCAGCATGCCTTTGGTAACGTCGAAGCAGGAGCAAATCTGCGCGCTGTCCGGCAGTTTATCCACGCCGATTGACGGCTTGCCGCTGGAGGCATGAGCCGGAAGGATCAGCGCGTCCGGGTTTTCCGGCAGTTCGATGGCGTTGAGCACCAGCTGAAGCAGATTGCCGAAGTCGCTGGTGTCGCCCACCAGCACCGCGCCGAGCAGGGTTTTGTTGTCCTGGCTGACGATGAGTCGTTTGTAGACCTCTTTGCTTTCGTCGAGATAGACATAGCTGCGGGAATTCGGGGTGCGGCCGTGCGCATCGCCAATACCGCCGACATCTACGCCCAGCAGCTTCAGCTTGGCGCTCAAGTCTGCGCCGGAAAAGGCGTTTTCGCTGCCGAGGATATGGTCCACGGCGACCTGTGCCATTTTGTAGCCGGGCGCCACCAGACCGTATACGCGGTTGTTCCAGCTGGCGCATTCGCCAATCGCGTAGATATCCGGATCGGAGGTCTGGCAGGTGTCGTTAATCATGATCCCGCCGCGCTGCGCCACGGCAAGACCGCACTGGGTCGCCAGCTTGTCGCGCGGACGAATACCGGTGGAGAAGACGATGAAATCCACTTCCAGCTCGCTGCCGTCGGCAAAGCGCATGGTTTTGCGCGCTTCAGTCCCTTCCTGAACGATCTCTTTGGTGTTCTTGCTGGTGTGAACCTTCACGCCCATGCTTTCGATTTTACGACGCAGCTGGTCACCGCCCATGTGGTCGAGCTGTTCTGCCATCAGCATCGGGGCAAATTCGATGACGTGGGTTTCAACGCCGAGGTTTTTCAGCGCGCCTGCCGCTTCCAGACCCAGCAGGCCGCCCCCCACCACCGCACCGCGTTTGCTTCGACGCGCGCAGGATTCGATGGCGTTAAGGTCTTCAATGGTACGGTAGACGAAGCAATCCTGAGTTTCCGAGCCTTTAATTGGCGGGATCCACGGATAGGAGCCCGTCGCCATGATCAGCTTATCGTAAAAAACCGTACGCCCGGCGCTGGAGTGGATCACTTTTTCCTGACGGTTGATGGTGATAGCGCGTTCGCCCACCAGCACTTTTACGCCATGTTTCTCGTAGAAACCTTCACGCACCAGAGAGAGCTCTTCGGCGGTATGATGGGAGAAGTAGGAAGACAGGTGCACACGGTCGTACGCCTTGCGGGGTTCTTCACAGAACACGGTAATATCGAACTGCTCAGCATCGGCCTTATCGAGAAGATCCTCAATAAAGCGGTGGCCGACCATGCCGTTACCGATGATAGCGAGTCTGAGTTTGCTCATTATTGCCTCGATTTCTTTTCTATTATTGCCTACCTTAACGATTCAGCAGTGGCGCTTATTGATGCAAATCAAATACGTCTTAGCCTACTCCTTAGGTGGTATGCGACTGATTTGTCAGGATTTTTATAAGTGGCGGAAATCGCAGGCTTTTCGTGCTCGTTGAATTTGTGTACAAATCAGGAGATGGTTTTGCCAAAATCGATACGCCTGAAAATCAGCGGCGTTTTTTAGGGGAAGGGTATGTCTACAACACCGTTATGGCTTGTTCAGAATGTTCGTTTACCGGGTCGGGAAGGGCTGTGGCAGCTCGCCATTGAGAACGGGCGATTTGGTGACATCACCCCGATGGACGACACCCACGCCGAAAGTTATGAAGTATTGAATGCGCGCGGTGGGCTGGCTATCCCGCCGTTCATTGAGCCGCATATCCATCTTGATACGACCCAGACGGCGGGCGAGCCGAACTGGAACCAGTCCGGCACGCTGTTTGAGGGTATTGAGCGCTGGGCGGAGCGCAAGGCGTTGCTCAGTCATGACGACGTGAAAGCGCGCGCCTGGAAAACGCTGAAGTGGCAAATCGCTAACGGCATCCAGTTTGTCCGCACCCATGTGGATGTATCCGACCCGACGCTTACCGCCCTGAAGGCGATGCTGGAGGTGAAGCAGGAGGTGGCCCCGTGGGTAACGCTGCAAATCGTTGCGTTTCCGCAGGAAGGGATTCTCTCTTACCCGAACGGCGCGGCGCTGCTGGAAGAGGCGTTAAAGCTGGGCGCCGACGTGGTGGGGGCGATCCCACACTTCGAGTTCACCCGCGAGTATGGCGTGCAGTCGCTGCATATCGCTTTTGAACTGGCGAAGAAGTATGACCGTCCGCTGGATATCCACTGCGATGAAATCGACGACGAGCAGTCGCGGTTTGTCGAGACGGTGGCAGCGCTGGCGTATGAGGCCGGCATCGGCCTGCGCGTGACGGCCAGCCATACCACCGCCATGCACTCCTACAACGGCGCTTACACCTCGCGGCTCTTCCGTCTGCTGAAGATGTCGGGGATTAACTTCGTCGCTAACCCGCTGGTCAATATCCACCTGCAGGGGCGCTTTGATGACTATCCGAAGCGCCGCGGCATCACCCGGGTAAAAGAGCTGCAGGAAGCGGGCATAAACGTCTGCTTTGGTCATGACGACGTCTTCGACCCGTGGTACCCGCTCGGCACCGGCAATATGCTGCAGGTGCTGCATATGGGGCTGCACGTCTGTCAGATGATGGGCTATCCGCAAATCGACAGCGGCCTGAACCTGATTACCCATAACAGCGCCCGCACCTTTGGCCTGAGCGATTACGGTATTGCTACGGGAAACCCGGCAAACCTGATTATTTTGCCTGCGGAGAGTGGGTTTGAAGCGGTGCGCTGTCAGGTGCCGGTGCGCTGGTCGATTCGTCAGGGGCGGATTATCGCCACCACGCAGCTGGCGCAAACCTGGATCCAGATGGATACCGGAGGAGAAGAGGTGAGTTTTGCCAGAAACAGCCCCTCTGCGTAATGCAAAGGGGCGCAGGGTTTAGTGCGATGCCGCTACCGCGTTGTGCTGGCGGTGGCGGGTCACGAAGCCCAGAACGAAGCACATGATGAACACCACGGCGTACAGACCGTTCGCGGTTTGCAGCGCGGCCAGCGGGCCGCTGTGGGCAACGATCGGGCCCGTCACCACGAAGGTCAGCATGGTGCCGATGGTGCCGCAGGTCAGAACGAAGTTAACCAGCTTCGGCGAGGCCACTTTGGTCTGCAGGGAGCCCAGGGTAATGATCGAGGTATAAATGGCGCTGGAGAAGAAGCCCAGGGTCAGAATGAACCACGGCATATGTTCCGGGGAGCCGTTGATGAACAGATACATCAGCACGGTCGCCAGGCCCGCCAGCACGGTCAGAATGCGCTGCAGGTCGAAGAAGCGCAGGATGAAGCTAAACGCCCACATGCCGAACATGTAAGACATCCAGAAATCGCTCACCAGTTTGCCTGCGTCGTTCAGGCTCATGCCCAGACCTTTGGCGTATTCCGGTACCCAGGAGATAAATCCCAGCTGGCCCAGGATGTAGCACAGGGCGGCGATGGAGAGGAACAGCACGCCGATACCCCATTTCTCTTTAGCGACGGGTTCTGCAGTGGTTTGCGCTTTTTTGCCCAGCACCGGGAACTCGCAGCCGAAGGTCAGAATAAAGATCGCCACGTAGACCAGACCAATGCAGGCATAGACCCAATACCACTCAATGCTGCGGGCCAGCAGAACGGCCGCGACCATTGGGAAAATCATCCCGGCCATGCTGAAGAAGGAGTCAGTAAACAGCAGACGCGCGCCGCGCTGGCGGCCTTCATACATATGGGTAATCAGGAACGTACCGATCGACATGGTGATCCCGCTGACCAGACCGAGCACGAACATGGCGGCGGAGAACAGGGCGATGCTGTGGCTTAGCATCAGACCCGCCACGGCGGCGACCATCAGTACAAAGCCGAAGCGTAACTGGGTTTTCAGCGGGACGATTTCCATCAGCCAGGCATTCAGGAAGATAGAGATCAGGATCCCCGCGTTGAGGAAGGTGAAGGTGTTACTCATGCTGGAAACGGGCAGATGGAAGTAGTCTGCGATATTCCCCATCACCATCCCGGTGACGATCACCAACGCGCCGGTCAGGGCGTAGGAGAAGAAGCTGATCCATGTGAGCTTGATGCGATTGCTGTTAGTCATGTCTGGCCTGTTCAGAAAAAGAAAAGCGCCCAGGGGCGCTGAGAGCGGGCAGATTTTAGTCGTTAAAGTGATCTATTCCTATCTTTTAAGGGCAATGAATGTGTCATTGCAGGTTTTAATGTGATCTAAATCACATTAATTGGCGGCGTAACCAATCGTTTGCGTAGTAATAATTGTTTCAACTTCGTAAAATTAGGTAAAAGGCTGGTCTCCGTTCATACTGCTCTTTAGAATCAAGCCATTCGCTTTTTATACTGCGCTTTGTTAAGGAATTCTCATGCTCAAATCAACACTGGCGGCTGTCGCAGCTGTGTTTGCTCTTTCTGCCGTTTCCCCTGCTGCGCTGGCAGCAAAAGGGGACCCTCACGTTCTGCTGACCACCTCCGCCGGGAATATTGAGCTGGAACTGAATAGCCAGAAAGCCCCTGTTTCCGTGAAAAACTTCCTCGACTATGTGAACAGCGGTTTCTACAACAACACCACTTTCCACCGCGTGATCCCAGGCTTCATGATTCAGGGGGGCGGTTTCAACGAGCAAATGCAGCAGAAACAGCCAAACCCGCCTATTAAAAACGAAGCGGACAACGGCCTGCTGAACAAGCGCGGTACCATCTCAATGGCGCGTACCGCGGACAAAGACAGCGCGACCAGCCAGTTCTTCCTCAACGTAGCGGATAACGCCTTCCTCGACCACGGTCAGCGCGACTTTGGCTATGCGGTCTTTGGTAAAATCGTGAAAGGGATGGACGTGGCTGACAAGATTTCTCAGGTGCCTACTCACGACGTCGGTCCGTATCAGAATGTCCCGTCAAAACCAGTGGTTATCCTCTCCGCCAAAGTTCTGCCGTAACTCTTCTGAGCGCGGGCTTCTCCGGCCCGCGTTATGTAGCCCTCCCTGCGAAAGCGCGTTTTGCTGCTTATACTTGTGGCAAACGGACTATTCAGGGAGGCGTTAAGTGAAAAAACTCACCGACAAGCAAAAATCCCGTCTCTGGGAACAGCAGCGTAACGTCAATTTACAGGCCAGTTGTCTCCTTGAAAAAGGTAATGGTCCCTCAGAACCCCATATTGAGACGCTGGAGCTTGGGCCTTCCGCGCCCGGGTTACCCCATCTGTGCCTTATTCATCGTCATTTGTACCGCAGTGAGATGAAGCGGGCAGGTGAGCTCCGTACCGAGGATATTTTTAAAGGTGACATTCCCTTCTGCCATTTTGAGTACATCGAAAAGATGGGGAACGAGCTGATGGCGGCGCTGGAAAGCGAAAAATATCTTGTGGGTCTTGAGAAAGCGGCGTTTGTTGACAGAGTTAGCCACTACTACTGCGAAATCAACATGCTGCATCCGTTTATGGGCGGCAACGGCATTGCCCAACGCGTTTTCTTCGAGCAGCTGGCGCTCCACGCGGGCTACTCGCTGGACTGGCGCGATATCGACCCCGAGCAGTGGGTTGCGGCTAACCGAAGTGGCGCAACGGGAGATTTAACCGCGTTAAACGCTATCTTTGCCAAAGTAGTGAGCGAAGCGCGGGAATCTGAGTAGAATAGGGCGGCATTTTTTTCGGGAGCCGCCATGATTCTGCTGATTGATAACTACGATTCCTTCACCTGGAACCTTTACCAGTATTTTTGTGAACTGGGTGCAGAGGTGGTTGTCCGCCGTAACGACGAGATCGCTCTCGCCGATATCGAGACGCTGGCGCCGCAGAAAATAGTGATTTCACCCGGCCCCTGCACCCCGTCGGAATCGGGTATTTCGCTGGAGGTTATCCAGCACTATGCCGGCAAGCTGCCAATCCTGGGCGTCTGCCTGGGCCATCAGGCAATTGCCCAGGCGTTTGGTGCCACCATCGTGCGCGCCGCGAAAGTGATGCACGGTAAAACCTCTCCGGTCACCCACGCCGGCACCGGGGTGTTCACGGGGCTCAATAATCCTTTAATCGTGACGCGCTACCATTCCCTGGTCATTGACCCGTCGACGCTGCCCGACTGTTTTGAGGTGACCGCCCGGAGCGATACGCAGGAGATCATGGGGATTCGCCACCGCGAATGGGATCTCGAAGGCGTGCAGTTCCACCCGGAAAGTATCCTCAGCGAGCAGGGGCACGCGCTGCTGGCAAATTTCCTCAATCGCTGAAAATCTGTTGCCTTGCTGTGATTTTTTATGCATATTTTGTGATTATATTTTCACATTCACTGTGACATAAAATGGATGGTCATGACATGGCAACTGAACAACCAGCAATTACCCGCGCGACATTTGATGAAGTGATCCTGCCGATTTATGCACCGGCTGAATTTATCCCGGTGAAGGGAAAAGGCAGCCGCGTCTGGGATCAGCAGGGTAAAGAGTATGTGGATTTCGCGGGTGGTATTGCGGTCACGGCGCTGGGTCATTGCCATCCCGCGCTGGTGGAGGCGCTGAAAACCCAGGGCGAAACCCTGTGGCACACCAGCAACGTGTTCACCAACGAACCGGCGCTGCGCCTGGGCCGCAAGATCATTGATGCTACCTTCGCGGAACGCGTGCTGTTTATGAACTCCGGCACTGAAGCCAACGAAACTGCCTTTAAGCTGGCGCGCTACTACGCGACAACGCGCCACAGCCCGTACAAAACCAAAATCATCGCCTTCCACAACGCCTTCCACGGACGCTCCTTCTTTACCGTCTCCGTTGGCGGGCAGCCGAAGTATTCCGACGGGTTTGGCCCAAAACCGGCCGATATCGTCCACGTGCCGTTTAACGATCTGCACGCGGTGAAAGCGGTAATGGACGACCACACCTGCGCAGTTGTTGTCGAACCGATCCAGGGTGAAGGCGGTGTGACCGCAGCAACCCCGGAATTCCTGAAAGGGCTGCGCGCGCTGTGCGACGAGCATCAGGCGCTGCTGGTCTTTGATGAAGTGCAGTGCGGGATGGGGCGTACCGGCGATCTGTTCGCTTATATGCACTACGGCGTGACGCCGGATATTCTGACCAGCGCCAAAGCGCTTGGCGGTGGTTTCCCGGTGAGTGCGGTACTGACGACACAGGAGATCGCCTCTGCGTTCCACGTCGGTTCTCACGGCTCCACCTACGGCGGTAACCCGCTGGCGAGCGCCGTGGCGGGTGCCGCATTCGACATCATCAACACGCCAGAGGTGTTGAACGGCGTTAGCGCGAAGCGCGAGCTGTTTGTGAAACACCTGAAAAAGATTGATGATCAGTACGACGTGTTCAGCGAGATCCGCGGGATGGGGCTGCTGATTGGCGCCGAGCTTAAGCCGCAGTACAAGGGCCGCGCTCGCGACTTCCTGCACGCCGCCGCTCGCGAAGGGGTGATGGTGCTCAACGCCGGACCGGACGTCATGCGCTTTGCGCCGTCGCTGGTGGTGGAGGATAAGGATATTGAAGACGGGTTGACCCGCTTTGCCGCGGCGGTTGCGAAGATCGTTAAAGGCTAATATTCGGTTCGTTTCAACCGGCGCGTTAACCAAATGCCGTGATGCGGACGCTGACGCCATGCCACCGACGAAATGGTGTGCATGGTGTTCAGATGCCCCAGAACGCGCTGCAAGTGCTGCTCCAGGGTGCTCATTGGCCCGTGGGTCAACGTTTCCGGCGCTTCCAGAATGTTTGAGTCTCCCGACTCGCCCGGCGCGTCATACTCCAGACGCTGCTGACACCTCTGCAACGCAATTTCACATGACTGCAGATAGCGCTGCGCCAGGTCCGGCGTCAGCATCGTGTGCTCGCGCGCCAGCGTGGTCATGGCGTTAATGTGCTCGACGATAAACTGGCTGTGCGTCACCCAGAGCTTCATATCGGCCAGATAGTGCGAATTAAAGCCCGGCTCCTGCATCGCCTGGTTAAGCGAGTTGAACAGGGCGTTGTGCGCCTGGTTGACCTTCATGCGCTGATAGGCCAGCGGGGACGGCTGCGGGTCGTCGCTCAGGATCAGGCGAATGGCCTGCTGGTCGGCCTCCAGCGCGTCGTGGGCGTTCTGTCTCAGCAGCCCGCTCTGCCACTGCGGCCAGAGCCAGACCATGCCGCCAAAGGCAATCAGGCAGCCGATCAGAGTATCAATCAGCCTGGCGACAATAAACTGTTCGCCATTGAGCGTAAGCAGCTGCAGGGTATATACCGCCGTCACCGTAAAGCCCACCATCGCCCAGCCGTAGTTTTTGCGGATAATTAGATAGCTCACCAGCGTGATCGCCAGCATCCCTGCCAGGGTATAGCCTTCCGGCACGTGGAAGTGCAGCGTTACTCCTGCAATGATCAGCCCGGCCATCGTTCCGCCCGCCCGGTGCAGAATACGCACCCGCGTGGCACCGTAGCCGTTCTGGGTGACAAACAGCACGGTCATTAAGATCCAGTAGGGCTTCGGCAGATGCAGCGCCATGCCCATCAGGCTGGCGGTACTGAGCATCACGCTAATCCTTGCGGCGTTGCGCAGGGCGGACGATTTAAAAGAAAGATAGCTTTTGAGCGCGGGCAATAACGGCAGCCGTTTTTGCTTATCCGCCATCAGGTCTCGCGGATAAAGCGGACGCTGGGTGCGCAACACCCGGGCGATGCGGCTGAAGTGCCAGGCGGCAAACTGTCCGACCGGGTTATCCGGATGCTGGCGGGCGATTTTCTCCAGCGCGCCGAGCTGTTTATCCATGTTAAAGCGCGTGGGGTAGCGGTGATAGAGAATATCATCGGCCAGCACCCGCAGGCGTGCGGAGACGGTCTGCGCGTTCCAGCGGATCACCGCTTCGGCATGGCTGCGCTCGACCAGCTTTTGTACCTCCTGCGGGTGGTGCAGGCTCACGGAGATATGTTCCTGTAGATCCAGCCCGACCTGGAAGGTGCGCAGCAGGCGTTTGTACTCGTGGTTCTTGTTGGCGGCGAGCATATGCAGCTGCTGATAGCACTGGCTTATCAGATCCACCACCTTCTGCTGGCGCGTAAGCAGCGGCGGTAAGGATTTTTCCGGATCGGTATGCTGGGTGAGCAGGGTGTATTTGGCTTCGCAGTAATCCGCAAGCTGTACATAGAGCAGGCTCAGGGATTCGCGCAGCGGCTGTTCCCGCCACAGCCAGAACCAGAACCAGTTAAACAGCCCGTACCACAGTGTCCCCAGGGCGTAGATCAGCAGCGGCTCCCACACCGGCATATTCCCGGCGAGACTTAGCGTGAAAATGGCCGCAATTAGCGAGGCGGGAAGCAGGCGGGCGTGCAGCGAACTGATTTCCGCCGTGACGCCGAGGGTCATCGCCAGCACGGTCAGGATCAGCGGCAGCGGGATATCACGAGCCAGTAACAGCTGTACGGCGAGGCTACAGCCGGCAAACAGGCAGCCACCAATAATCAGGCGTTTGAAAAAGCGCTTATGCGGCGTGTCCAGACCGGCGATGTTGCAGCAGGCGGGCACGAGGGAAAACAGCAGGCCCTGCTGAAGATGTCCGAGGATCAGGCCTATGGCCACGGGAAGACACAACACCAGCGTTTGTCGCAGTGCGTAGTTAACTTCCGGGTGATAGATCAGCCTGCGCCACATGGGGAGTAGAGACAAAAACGGCGTGACACCTTGCGATGGCACGCCGTTTAAGCGGAATTAACGCGTTCCGTAGACCACGATGGTTTTACCGTGGGCGGAGATCAGGTTTTGATCTTCCAGCATTTTCAGGATACGGCCCACTGTTTCACGGGAGCAACCGACGATCTGACCAATTTCCTGACGGGTAATTTTAATTTGCATGCCGTCCGGGTGGGTCATGGCGTCTGGCTGTTTCGCCAGGTTCAGCAGGGTTTGTGCGATACGGCCGGTAACGTCCAGGAAGGCGAGGTTACCCACTTTCTCTGACGTGACCTGCAGACGGCGCGCCATCTGGGAAGAAAGACGCATCAGGATGTCAGGGTTAACCTGAATCAGCTGACGGAACTTCTTGTAAGAAATTTCAGCCACTTCACATGCTGTCTTTGCTCGAACCCAGGCGCTACGTTCCTGGCCCTCTTCAAACAGGCCCAGTTCACCGATGAAATCGCCCTGGTTCAGATAAGAAAGGATCATCTCTTTCCCTTCTTCATCTTTGATCAGCACTGCCACCGAGCCTTTAACGATGTAATACAACGTTTCCGCTTTTTCACCCTGGTGAATCAGCGTGCTCTTAGATGGGTACTTATGAATGTGGCAATGAGACAAGAACCATTCGAGAGTCGGGTCTGTTTGCGGTTTGCCAAGCACCATGCGCTGTTATCCTCTGTTATAAGCTGTCACCAGAGTCATCAGATGCATCCGGACTCTGGGGTTGCAATCGAATTCTTACCCATACCCTGGGAAGTCGGCTACCGTAACGTTTCGCAGCCAGTAAAGTTTGATGTCCTCTGCATACATGTGTAACGTCAATGTATTACTGTAGCATCCAGAGTGTTTTAGCATAGCTTTCGCCGCGTGTCTCCTGGTGTCTCGCTTCAGCATGATGCAGGTCGCCTTCCATTGCGAGAAATGTAACGCACGCGTAATCTGTCACCAAAAATGCAACGTTGGAGTTTAAGAATATGCAAGCGCGCGTGAAATGGGTTGAAGGTTTAACGTTCCTGGGCGAGTCCGCGTCAGGGCACCAGATTTTAATGGACGGTAACTCCGGCGATAAAGCGCCAAGCCCAATGGAAATGGTGCTGATGGCGGCAGGCGGATGCAGCGCCATTGACGTGGTGTCGATTCTGCAAAAAGGTCGTCATGACGTGACGGATTGTGAGGTTAAACTCACCTCAGAACGTCGTGAAGAGGCGCCACGTCTGTTCACCCATATTAACCTGCACTTTGTGGTCACAGGTAAAGAACTGAAAGACGCGGCGGTCTCGCGTGCGGTGGATCTGTCTGCGGAGAAGTACTGCTCTGTGGCATTAATGCTGGAGAAAGCGGTAAAAATCACGCATTCGTATGAAGTGATCGAGGCTTAAAAACAAAGCCCGGTGGCGCTGCGCTTACCGGGCCTACAACTGCACGAACGTAAGCCGGATAAGCGAAGCGCCATCCGGCAACAGACGTCACGCAATCTGTTTCCCTTCCATCAACCGCTCCACCAGCGGCGTCATGATGAGCTCCATCGCCAGCCCCATTTTTCCGCCCGGTACGACCAATGTATTCATATGAGAAATAAACGAGCCCTGCAGCATCGCCAGCAGCCAGGGGTAATCTATGCCTTCGAGATTGCGGAAATGGATCACCACAAAGCTCTCATCCAGGGATGGGATACTTTTGGCGGCAAACGGGTTGGAGGTATCCACCGTCGGCACGCGCTGGAAGTTGATATGGGTGCGGGAGAACTGCGGCGTCAGGAAGTTGATGTAATCTTCCATGGAGCGTACCACCGAGTCCATTACCGCCTCTCGCGAATGGCCACGTTCGCTCATGTCGCGCGTCAGCTTCTGGATCCACTCCAGGTTCACGATAGGGACCACACCGACCAGCAGGTCCACGTGGCGCGCTACGTCGTGTTGCGGGGTGACCACGCCGCCGTGCAATCCTTCGTAAAACAGGACGTCAGTGGGTTCCGGCAGCGGTTGCCATGGGGTAAAGGTTCCCGGCACCTGATTCCAGGGAACGGCTTCATCATAGGTATGCAGATACTTGCGGGACTGCCCTTTGCCGCTCTGGCCATACTCGATAAAGGTTTGTTCCAGCAGGCCGAAGTCGTTAGCCTCCGGGCCGAAGTAGCTGATGTGTTTACCCAGATCGCGCGCCTTACGGATGGCCATGTCCATTTCCGGGCGCGTGTAGCGGTGAAAGCTGTCGCCTTCGACCTCCGCCGCACGGAGATTCAGCTGGGCGAAAATCTTGCGAAATGCGAGGCTTGTGGTGGTGGTTCCCGCACCACTCGACCCCGTAACGGCTATAACCGGATGTCTGGCAGACATAGCAACTCCCTGACTGAAAAGGGTGGAAGATCAGCCGTGAAACGCGTTGCGGGGCATGATATTGACCGTCTCATGCAGTTCTGACCACACCAGCACCACGTCGCCGCTTTTCAGCTGGCGCTTTACATCGTTGACCTTTTGCTCAAGCGAGCGTTCCTGTTCACCATAATCGGTGCCTTCGCGTAATACAAAGCTTTCAATCAGATTATCGAGCGTTTCGGGAGCCAGATCCTGCCAGGGAATAATCATTTTTCACCGTCCAGATAAGGGGTTAGCCAGTCAGGAATACGCGCCTCAAGCCACATTTTCGGGCGGCGCAGCGTGCCGCCGATAAACCCGACGTGGCCGCCGTGCTCGGTCAACTGATAGTGAACGTTGTCGGGCAGGAATTCCTGCGCGGGGATCGAGTGATGATCCATAAACGGGTCATCTTTGGCATGAATAATCAGCGTTGGCTGCGTGATCTTGCTGAGCAGCGGCATGGCGCTGCACTGACGATAATAGTCAATCGCATCGGCGAAGCCGTGAATTTTCGCGGTGATCAGGTCGTCGAACTCGCGAATACGGCGTACCTTTTTCAGCTGGCGCAGGCTGACCGGCAGGGTATCCGGGTAGGCCTTCAGTTTACGTGCCGCGTTGGCCTTCAGGAGGTTGAGGAGGTAACGCTGGTAGACGCGGGAGAAGCCTTTATCCATATGGTAGCTGCACTGCTCGAGCATAAACGGCGCGGAGACAATGACGGCGGCCTCCAGCGGCACGCTTTCGCCCTCTTTGGCCAGCAGACAGGCCAGCATATTGCCGCCCAGCGAGTAGCCCACGGCGGCCGTTGGCACGGTGCCATAATTTTCCCGCAGCCAGTGTAAAAACCACGTCCCGTCTTCTGTTTCACCCGAGTGATAAATGCGTTTCTGACGATTCGGTTCGCCGCTACAGCCGCGAAAATGCATCACCACGCCGAGCCAGCCGCGCGCTTTTGCCGCTTCAATTAGCCCATGGGCATACGGGCTGTGCAGGCTGCCTTCCAGGCCGTGAAAGACCACCAGACGCGGCTTATGGCGAGCCTGTTCCGGCGCTTCGCTCCAGGCGAGATCCAGAAAATCACCGTCTGGCAGGTCAAGCCGTTGCCAGTGCGGGGTGAACTGAACCTTGCGGCGGATCAGTCGCGGCAGCATGGTCTGCAAATGGGGATTGGCCACGCCGCGCATAGGCACGAACTCAGTGCTGTCTTCGACCGCAATGTCGAAGTCTGATGGGATGATTTGGGTCATAAGCGCGATGCTGATTCTTGTCGGAAATTTACGATACTTTCCGAATTGTACCCCGTTTAAGCTGGATTTCCGAACCCGGTACGGATTCTGTTCTTAAAACGGGGTAAACAGGTCAGTCAGCCTGCAGCATCGCTTCCAGCTGTTCCTGCGCGTCGAGCCACGCCATCTCACACTCTTCAAGGCTGGATTTGGTCTTCGCCTGGGTTTGCAGGCAGTCCGTCAGTTCAGCTTTACGGCTCTGGTCATACAGGCCGCTGTCGCCGAGCTTCTCTTCAACGGTAGCAAGCGTGGCGTTGAGCTTTTCCATCTCTTTTTCGAGAAGGGCAATCTCTTTACGCAGCGGCTGCGTCTGGGTGCGCAGCTCCGCTTCACGGCGTTTCTGGTCTTTACGTGCCTGCGCGCTGTTGGCGTTGTCTTTCGCCGACTCCTCCGGCTGGTTCTCCTGCTTCTGCACGTCCGTCAGCCACTGCTGGTAGTCTTCCAGATCGCCGTCGAACGGTTCGACTTTGCCATCGTGCACTAAGTAGAGATCGTCCGTGGTGGAGCGGATCAGGTGACGGTCGTGCGAAACCACAACCAGTGCGCCTTCGAACTCAATCAACGCTTCGGTCAGCGCCTGACGCATATCGAGATCCAGGTGGTTGGTCGGTTCATCGAGCAGCAGCAGGTTCGGACGCTGCCAGACGATCAGCGCCAGCACCAGACGGGCTTTTTCGCCCCCGGAGAAGCGCTCGGTGTTTTCAGTGACCTTATCGCCCTGGAAGCCGAAGCCGCCGAGGTAGTCGCGCAGCTTCTGCTCCATCTCCTGCGGCGCCAGACGCGCGAGGTGCTGAATCGGGGATTCATCCGCGCGTAAAAATTCCAGCTGATGCTGGGCGAAGTAGCCAAGCTTGATGCCCTTCGCCAGGCCGATTTCACCGCTGACCGGGCTAAGCTCGCCCGCCAGCAGCTTGATCAGCGTCGATTTACCTGCGCCGTTACGCCCCAGCAGGCCAATGCGCGAACCCGGCACCAGGTTGAGCTTGATGGAGTCGAGAATAATGCGGTCGGCATAGCCCGCGCTGACTTTTTCCATCTTCAGCAGCGGGTTCGGCAGGCTTTCCGGGGCGCGGAAGCTGAAATGGAACGGGTTGTCGACGTGCGCCGGGGCGATCATCTCCATGCGTTCCAGCATCTTGATGCGGCTCTGGGCCTGCTTCGCTTTTGAGGCTTTGGCCTTGAAGCGATCCACGAAGCTCTGCAGGTGTGCCACGCGCTGCTGCTGGCTTTCGTACATGGACTGCTGCTGGGCAAGGCGCGTCGCGCGCTGGCGCTCGAAGGAGCTGTAGTTGCCGGTGTACTCGAACATCGTTTGCTGTTCGATATGAATGATTTTATCCACCACCGGGTCGAGGAAGTCTCGGTCGTGGGAGATCAGAATCAGAGTGCCCTGATAGCTCTTAAGCCACTTCTCCAGCCAAATAACCGCATCGAGATCGAGGTGGTTAGTCGGTTCATCAAGCAGCAGCAGGTCAGAGCGGCAGATCAGCGCCTGCGCCAGGTTGAGGCGCATACGCCAGCCGCCGGAGAAGTCGCTGACCGGGCGTTCGAGCTGTTCGTTGCTGAAGCCCAGGCCGTGCAGCAGGCTGGAGGCTCGGGAGCGAATGGTCCACGCGTCAATGGCGTCCAGCTTGCCGTGAACGGTGGCGATGGCGTGGCCGTCGTTGCGCTCGTTAGCGGCGTTAAGTTCCGCCTCGAGCTTACGGTACTCACGGTCACCGTCGATAACATAGTCGAGTGCCGGTTCGCTCAGCGCCGGAGTCTCCTGGTTTACCCAGGCGAGCTGCCAGTTTCCCGGGAAGGTAAAGTTACCGCCATCCGCGCTAATCTCGTTTTTCAGCAGCGCCAGCAGGGTGGATTTACCACAGCCGTTTTTGCCGACCAGACCCACTTTTTGGCCTGGGTTGATGGTAGCAGTGGCGTTATCCAGCAGGACGCGCACGCCGCGACGAATTTGTAACGAGGAGAAAACAATCATAGAAGCGCCGTATGTTCCGACTATGTTAATTTGTCATTATGATAATGTAAGGTGTGGGCCATTTTCCGCACCGGGCCGCCATGGTAGCCCAAAACAACAACGATACACAAAAACAGAAACAAGACCGGGAGGGGAATGATGTCTCAGACAGCAAAAGTGCTGCTGCTGTATGCCCATCCGGAATCTCAGGACTCGGTGGCAAACCGGGTGCTGCTTAAGCCGGCCACACAGCTCAGTAACGTGACGGTGCACGATCTCTACGCGCACTATCCTGATTTCTTTATTGATATCCCTTACGAGCAGGAACTGCTGCGTCAGCATGACGTGATTGTGTTCCAGCATCCGCTTTATACCTACAGCTGTCCGGCGCTGCTCAAAGAGTGGCTGGACCGCGTGCTGAGCCGGGGCTTCTCCAGCGGGGTGGGGGGCAACCAGCTGGCGGGAAAGTACTGGCGTAGCGTGATTACGACCGGTGAACCCGAAAGCGCTTACCGCCACGACGGGCTGAACCGTTATCCGATGAGCGACATTCTGCGGCCTTTCGAGCTGACGGCGGCAATGTGCCGTATGCACTGGATGAGCCCGATTATTGTCTACTGGGCCCGACGCCAGGATCCGAAAGAGCTGGCCAGCCATGCCAGAGCCTATGGTGAATGGCTGGCGTCACCGATTCCGGCAGGAGGTCGTTAATGGAAGGATCGAATTTGCTCCTCGCCGGGGTGCTGTTTTTATTTGCGGCCGTCGTCGCTGTGCCGCTTGCTGCACGTATTGGAATAGGTGCGGTGTTGGGTTATCTGCTGGCGGGGATCGCGATTGGCCCCTGGGGGCTGGGATTCATCAGCGATGTGGATGAAATTCTTCATTTCTCCGAGCTGGGCGTGGTGTTCCTGATGTTCATCATCGGGCTGGAACTGAATCCTTCGAAATTGTGGCAACTCCGACGTTCTATCTTTGGCGTGGGCGCCGCGCAGGTGATGTTCAGCGCCGCGATCCTGGGTGGCCTGTTAATGCTGACCAATTTTTCATGGCAGGCGGCGGTGATCGGCGGGATAGGTCTTGCGATGTCGTCAACGGCGATGGCCCTGCAGCTGATGCGTGACAAGGGGATGAATCGCAACGAAGCCGGCCAGCTGGGTTTTTCGGTGCTGCTGTTCCAGGATTTGGCGGTCATCCCGGCGCTGGCGCTGGTGCCGCTGCTGGCGGGCTCCGGGGACGATCACTTCGACTGGGCAAAAATTGCCATGAAGGTGCTGGCCTTCGCGGGCATGCTGATTGACGGACGTTTTCTTTTACGTCCGGTGTTCCGCTTTATTGCCGCGTCGGGCGTGCGCGAGGTCTTTACGGCCGCGACGCTGCTGCTGGTGCTGGGGTCGGCGTTGTTTATGGATGCGCTGGGGCTGTCGATGGCGCTCGGGACCTTTATCGCCGGGGTGCTGCTGGCGGAGAGCGAGTATCGGCACGAGCTGGAAATTGCCATCGATCCCTTCAAAGGGCTGCTGTTAGGCCTGTTCTTTATTTCGGTGGGGATGGCGCTCAACCTTGGCGTGCTCTATACCCATCTGCTGTGGGTTGTGGTGAGCGTAGCCATCCTGGTAGCGTTGAAAACGCTGGTGCTGTACGTCTTGGCGCGCATTTACGGCTTGCGCAGTTCGGAGCGCATGCAGTTTGCCAGCGTGTTAAGCCAAGGAGGTGAGTTTGCGTTTGTGCTGTTCTCTACCGCCTCCTCCCAGAAGCTGTTTAAAGACGATCAGATGGCGCTTTTGCTGGTGACGGTCACGCTGTCAATGATGACCACGCCGCTGCTGATGAAGCTGGTGGATAAACTCCTGTCGCGCCGCCTGAACCCGTCAGACGATGAAGACGAAGCGCCGTGGGTGGAAGATGATAAGCCTCAGGTTATCGTGGTGGGCTTTGGCCGCTTCGGACAGGTGATCGGGCGTTTACTGATGGCGAACAAAATGCGCATTACGGTGCTGGAGCGTGATATCAGCGCGGTCAACCTGATGCGCAAATATGGCTATAAGGTTTACTACGGCGATGCGACCCAGCTCGAGCTGCTGCGCTCGGCGGGGGCAGAAGCGGCAGAGTCCATCGTGATTACCTGTAACGACCCGGAAGACACGATGAAGCTGGTGGATCTGTGTCAGCAGCATTTCCCGCATCTGCATATTCTGGCGCGTGCGCGGGGACGTGTTGAAGCTCACGAATTATTGCAGGCGGGTGTGAAACACTTCTCCCGTGAGACATTCTCCAGTGCGCTGGAGCTGGGGCGCAAGGCGTTGATCTCGCTCGGCATGCATCCGCATCAGGCGCAGCGCGCCCAGATGCACTTCCGCCGGCTGGATATGCGGATGCTGCGCGAGCTGATGCCGGTACATACCGATACGGCGCAGATCTCCCGCGTGCGGGAAGCGCGTCGCGAGCTGGAGGAGATCTTCCAGCGCGAGATGCAGCAGGAAAGACGCCAGCTCGATGGCTGGGATGAATTTGAATAAAGGGTAACGAAAGATGGCTGTACGTAAACGCTTTATCGCGGGTGCAAAATGCCCGACCTGCCAGGCGCAAGATACCCTGGCGATGTGGCGGGAAAATAATATTGATGTTGTTGAGTGTGTTAAGTGCGGTCACCAGATGCGTGAGGCCGACAAAGAGGCGCGCGATCACGTTCGCAAAGAAGAGCAAGTGATCGGCATTTTTCATCCAGACTAGCGATATGCTCTGAGTTTTTTTAAGCTTAAGGGTACACGGGTGCAGATTTCCGCTACAATCTGCGCCAGCAATTTTCCCACGCTCAGGAGATATCATGAAAGTAGCAAAAGACCTGGTGGTCAGCCTGGCCTATCAGGTACGTACAGAAGACGGTGTGTTGGTTGATGAGTCTCCGGTGAGTGCGCCGCTTGACTACCTGCATGGTCACGGTTCCCTGATTTCCGGCCTGGAAAACGCGCTGGAAGGTCATGAAGTTGGCGACAAATTTGACGTTGCTGTAGGCGCGAACGACGCTTATGGTCAGTATGACGACAACCTGGTTCAGCGCGTTCCTAAAGACGTGTTCATGGGCGTTGACGAACTGCAGGTTGGCATGCGCTTCCTGGCGGAAACCGACCAGGGCCCGGTTCCAGTTGAAATCACCGAAGTGGAAGATGACCACGTCGTGGTTGACGGCAACCACATGCTGGCTGGCCAGAACCTGAAGTTCAACGTAGAAGTTGTTGCGATCCGTGAAGCGACCGAAGAAGAACTGGCTCATGGCCACGTTCACGGTGCGCACGGTCACGACCATGACCACGATCACGGCCACGATGGCTGCTGCGGTGGTCACGGCCACGACCATGGTCATGATCACGGCCACGGTAAAGGTGGTTGCGGTAACGGCGGCTGCGGCTGCCACTAATTCCGTCATGCGGAAAATAAAAAAGCGGGATTATCCCGCTTTTTTTACGCCTCAATAATGAGGAGGTTGCGTCTCTTCTGACTGAGAGGCAATGTTCGACGGCTGCGTAGCCTTCAGCTTTTCCGTCAGCAGGCGCATATGATCCCGCAGTTTCGCCATTTCGAGCTCATGTGCGGTCACGGTCTGGTTTAGCTCTTCGATGGTGATGTCCTGAAAAGCCAGGCGGCTTTCCAGCTCAGCCATTCTCGCTTCTATCGTTGTATCCTTCATCATTCACCTCGTTTGTTTCAGATTCACCATAATGGCACTGCGGCGGCGCAGTTTAACTGAGTTTATCCTTAAGTACAGTCTGCATCCCCTTGGCAGGAAACTTATTTAAACAAAAATAGTCTGAAAAGTGGCGAGAATTGGAAGTGTCTGTCTGTAGATTTCTTCCGCAACGTTTTATAGTACGTCACTCATTTACGTTTAACGCTGGGGTGAGAGTCCCCAGGCCCTGGAGATATGGATGAAATCACTGTTTAAAGTAACGCTGCTGGCGACGACGATGGCTGTTGCGCTGAACGCGCCGCTGTCATTCGCTGCTGATACTGCTGCGAAGCCTGCTGCCACTGCAGACAGCAAAGCGGCGTTCAAAAATGACGACCAGAAATCCGCCTACGCACTGGGCGCATCTCTGGGTCGTTACATGGAAAACTCTCTGAAAGAACAAGAGAAGCTGGGCATCAAACTGGATAAAGCTCAGCTGATCGCGGGCGTTCAGGACGCATTTGCAGATAAGAGCAAGCTGTCTGACCAGGAAATTGAACAGACTCTGCAGGCGTTCGAAGCGCGTGTGAAGGGTGCCGCGCAGACCAAGATGGACGCGGACGCGAAAGACAACGAAGCGAAAGGCAAAGCCTACCGCGATACCTTTGCTAAAGAGAAGGGTGTGAAAACCTCTTCTACTGGCCTGGTGTACAAAGTTGAGAAAGAAGGCACCGGCGATGCGCCTAAAGACAGCGACACCGTTGTTGTGAACTACAAAGGTACGCTGATCGACGGTAAAGAGTTCGATAACTCTTACACCCGTGGTGAGCCGCTCTCCTTCCGTCTGGATGGTGTGATCCCTGGCTGGACTGAAGGCCTGAAAAACATCAAGAAAGGCGGCAAGATCAAGATGGTCATCCCACCGGATCTGGCCTATGGCAAAACCGGCGTTCCGGGAATCCCAGCCAACTCTACGCTGGTCTTTGACGTAGAGCTGCTGGACATCAAACCGGCACCGAAAGCGGATGCTAAAGCGGACGCACCTGCTGAAGAAAAAGCAGCGACAGACGCTAAGAAGTAATGTGATAAAAACCGCCGCCTTTCAGGCGGCGGTTTTTTTATTGTGGGGCAGATATAATTAACACTGGAAAGCGCTGTACACGCTGTATTAATTTAGTTGTCCGTGTAGATAATGAGCCTGCCCTGAAAACCTAACGACAGGCTCCTGAAAAGGAGTGTTTTTTTCATGTCCAGGTCGCTTTTAACCAACGAAACCAGTGAACTTGATTTGCTGGATCAACGTCCTTTCGATCAGACCGACTTCGATATTCTGAAATCCTATGAAGCGGTAGTGGACGGGTTAGCGATGCTCATTGGCTCCCACTGCGAAATCGTATTGCACTCCCTGCAAGATCTGAAGTGTTCCGCCATCCGCATTGCGAATGGTGAGCATACTGGCCGTAAAATTGGTTCGCCAATCACCGACCTTGCATTGCGTATGTTGCATGACATGACCGGCGCGGACAGCAGCGTCTCCAAATGCTATTTCACCCGTGCCAAAAGCGGCGTGCTGATGAAATCAGAAACTATCGCGATTCGAAACCGCGAGCATCGTGTGATTGGGCTGCTGTGCATCAACATGAACCTTGATGTGCCTTTCTCGCAGATCATGAGCACCTTTATTCCACCAGAAACGCCGGATGTTGGCTCTTCTGTTAACTTTGCCTCTTCCGTCGAAGATCTCGTCACACAGACGCTTGAGTTCACCATTGAAGAAGTGAATGCCGATCGCAACGTCTCGAACAACGCCAAGAATCGCCAGATCGTGCTCAATCTCTATGAGAAAGGGATTTTTGATATTAAAGACGCCATCAACCAGGTGGCCGATCGTCTGAACATCTCCAAGCACACGGTCTACCTCTATATTCGCCAGTTCAAAAGCGGTGATTTCCTGGGACAAGATAAGTAATGCGTTTTGCGTTAATGGTGACAGGCCCGGCGTACGGGACTCAGCAGGCCAGCAGCGCGCTACAGTTTGCGCATGCGCTGCTGGCGGCCGGACATGAGCTGGCGAGCGTCTTCTTCTATCGGGAAGGGGTGTACAACGCAAACCAGTTTACGTCGCCGGCGAACGATGAGTTTGATGTGGTGCGCGGATGGCAGGCATTAAACGAAAAGCAGGGCGTAGAACTGCACATCTGCGTGGCGGCGGCACTGCGCCGGGGCGTAACCGATGCAACCGAAGCTGCGCGTCTTGGTTTATCGGGTTCTAACCTGCAGCCCGGTTTTTCGTTAAGTGGTCTGGGCGCGCTGGCACAGGCGGCGTTAACCTGCGACAGAGTGGTGCAATTCTGATGAAGCGCGTGGCATTTGTTTTTAAGTCTGCGCCGCACGGCAGCGCTTCTGGCCGCGAAGGGCTGGATGCGTTACTTGCAACGTCCGCGCTGACCGAAGATATCGGCGTCTTCTTTTTGGGGGACGGGGTGTTTCAGCTTTTGGCTGGGCAACAGCCTCAGGCCATTCTGGCGCGGGATTACATCGCTACCTTTAAAGTGCTGCCGCTGTACGACATCGAAACCCTTTATGTCTGCGCCGATTCGCTGGCCGCTCGCGGTTTGGATGATAAGACGCCTTTCGTGCTGGATGTGACAGTCCTGTCTTCAGCTGCATTGCGCGAACACCTTTCCCACTACGACACCGTTCTGACTTTCTGAGGCTGACATGCTCCATACTCTGAGCCATTCACCGTGGCAATGTGATATCGACGCGTTACTGAGTATGCTGCGCGACGGTGATGACCTGCTGCTGATTCAGGATGGCGTACTTGCTGCACTGGAAGGCAGTCGTTTCGTTGAAATTCTCACGAATGCCCCCATAACAGTCTCTGCGCTGAAGGACGATCTGGATGCGCGGGGTCTTTCTGGTCAAATTTCAGCCAAAATTGACGTGGTTGGCTATACTGATTTCGTCAATCTTACTGTGACGCACGCCAGTCAAATGAACTGGTGATTTGAGATCGCTGTATATTTCTTGACACCTTTTCGACGTAGCCCTAAAATTTCGCGTCCTCATATTGTATGAGGTCGTTTTATTACGTGTTTACGAAGCAAAAGCTAAAACCAGGAGCTATTTAATGGCAACAGTTAACCAGCTGGTACGCAAACCACGTGCACGCAAAGTTGCGAAAAGCAACGTGCCTGCGCTGGAAGCCTGCCCGCAGAAACGTGGCGTATGTACTCGTGTATATACCACCACTCCTAAAAAACCAAACTCCGCACTGCGTAAAGTATGCCGTGTGCGTTTGACTAACGGTTTCGAAGTGACTTCCTACATCGGTGGTGAAGGTCACAACCTGCAGGAGCACTCCGTGATCCTGATCCGTGGCGGTCGTGTTAAAGACCTTCCGGGTGTTCGTTACCACACCGTTCGTGGTGCGCTGGACTGCTCAGGTGTTAAAGACCGTAAGCAGGCTCGCTCCAAGTACGGCGTGAAGCGTCCTAAGGCTTAATGGTTCTCCGTTAAGTAAGGCCAAACTGATTTATCTTAATGTCACACTAAACTCTTTGAGTTTTGGACAATCCTGAATTAACAACGGAGTATTCCCATGCCACGTCGTCGCGTCATTGGTCAGCGTAAAATTCTTCCAGATCCGAAATTCGGATCAGAACTGCTGGCAAAATTTGTAAATATCCTGATGGTAGATGGTAAAAAATCTACTGCAGAAGCAATCGTATACAGCGCGCTTGAGACCCTGGCTCAGCGTTCTGGTAAAAATGAACTGGAAGCTTTCGAAGTCGCTCTCGACAACGTTCGCCCAACTGTAGAAGTTAAGTCCCGCCGCGTTGGTGGTTCTACTTATCAGGTTCCAGTTGAAGTTCGTCCGGTCCGTCGTAATGCCCTGGCAATGCGTTGGATCGTTGAAGCTGCTCGTAAACGCGGTGATAAATCCATGGCTCTGCGTCTGGCGAACGAACTTTCTGATGCTGCAGACAACAAAGGTACTGCAGTTAAGAAACGTGAAGACGTTCACCGTATGGCAGAAGCCAACAAGGCGTTCGCACACTACCGTTGGTAATCCCTTCGGAGTCTTAGTCACCAGGCGGGCGCTTCAGAGAAGCCGCCCGCTCTGGGTAACTTAACTGAACGCCTAAAGATATAAACGAGGAATCAAATGGCTCGTACAACACCCATCGCACGCTACCGTAACATCGGTATCAGTGCGCACATCGACGCCGGTAAAACCACTACTACCGAACGTATTCTGTTCTACACCGGTGTAAACCACAAAATCGGTGAAGTTCATGACGGCGCAGCCACCATGGACTGGATGGAACAGGAGCAGGAGCGTGGTATCACTATCACCTCCGCAGCGACTACTGCATTCTGGTCAGGTATGGCTAAGCAGTACGAACCGCATCGCGTAAACATCATCGACACCCCAGGGCACGTTGACTTCACCATCGAAGTAGAACGTTCCATGCGTGTTCTTGACGGCGCGGTAATGGTTTATTGCGCAGTTGGTGGTGTTCAGCCACAGTCTGAAACCGTATGGCGTCAGGCGAACAAATATAAAGTTCCACGCATCGCGTTCGTTAACAAAATGGACCGTATGGGTGCTAACTTCCTGAAAGTTGTTGGTCAGATCAAAACCCGTCTGGGCGCGAACCCTGTTCCGCTGCAGCTGGCAATTGGTGCTGAAGAAGGCTTCACCGGCGTTATCGACCTGGTGAAAATGAAAGCCATCAACTGGAACGATGCAGACCAGGGCGTTACCTTCGAATACGAAGATATCCCAGCTGCAATGCAGGACCTGGCTGACGAATGGCACCAGAACCTGATCGAATCCGCTGCTGAAGCTTCTGAAGAGCTGATGGAGAAATACCTGGGTGGTGAAGAACTGACTGAAGAAGAGATCAAAAAAGCTCTGCGTCAGCGCGTTCTGAACAACGAAATCATCCTGGTAACCTGTGGTTCTGCGTTCAAGAACAAAGGTGTTCAGGCGATGCTGGATGCGGTAGTTGACTACCTGCCATCCCCGGTTGACGTTCCTGCGATCAACGGCATCCTGGACGACGGTAAAGATACTCCGGCTGAGCGTCACGCAAGCGACGAAGAGCCATTCTCTGCACTGGCGTTCAAAATTGCTACCGACCCATTCGTGGGTAACCTGACCTTCTTCCGCGTTTATTCTGGTGTGGTTAACTCCGGTGACACCATCCTGAACTCCGTGAAAGCGGCGCGTGAGCGTTTTGGCCGTATCGTACAGATGCACGCTAACAAACGTGAAGAGATCAAAGAAGTTCGTGCGGGCGACATCGCTGCAGCTATCGGTCTGAAAGACGTGACCACTGGTGACACCCTGTGTGACCCGGATCACCCGATCATTCTGGAGCGTATGGAATTCCCAGAGCCGGTAATCTCCATCGCAGTTGAACCAAAAACCAAAGCTGACCAGGAAAAAATGGGTCTGGCTCTGGGCCGTCTGGCGAAAGAAGACCCATCATTCCGCGTATGGACTGATGAAGAATCTAACCAGACCATCATCGCTGGTATGGGTGAACTGCACCTGGACATCATCGTTGACCGTATGAAGCGTGAATTCAACGTTGAAGCGAACGTGGGTAAACCTCAGGTTGCTTACCGCGAAGCGATTCGCGCGAAAGTTACCGACATTGAAGGTAAACACGCTAAGCAGTCTGGTGGTCGCGGTCAGTACGGTCACGTTGTGATCGACATGTACCCACTGGAGCCGGGCTCTAACCCGAAAGGTTACGAGTTCATCAACGACATCAAAGGTGGTGTAATTCCTGGCGAATACATCCCTGCCGTTGATAAAGGCATCCAGGAACAGCTGAAAGCGGGCCCTCTGGCTGGCTATCCGGTTGTTGACATGGGTGTTCGTCTGCACTTCGGTTCTTACCACGACGTTGACTCCTCTGAACTGGCGTTTAAACTGGCTGCGTCTATTGCCTTTAAAGAAGGCTTTAAGAAAGCAAAACCAGTTCTGCTTGAGCCAATCATGAAGGTTGAAGTAGAAACTCCTGAAGAGAACACCGGTGACGTTATCGGTGACTTGAGCCGTCGTCGCGGTATGCTGCGTGGTCAGGAATCCGAAGTAACTGGCGTTAAGATCCACGCTGAAGTTCCGCTGTCTGAAATGTTCGGATATGCGACTCAGCTGCGTTCTCTGACCAAAGGTCGTGCATCATACACCATGGAATTCCTGAAGTATGATGATGCGCCTAACAACGTTGCTCAGGCCGTTATTGAAGCCCGTGGTAAGTAATCCACAGGATTAAAACCTAAGTCCCGTGCTCTCTCCAGAGGGGAGAGCACTATAGTAAGGAATATAGCCGTGTCTAAAGAAAAATTTGAACGTACAAAACCGCACGTCAACGTTGGTACTATCGGCCACGTTGACCATGGTAAAACTACCCTGACTGCTGCAATCACTACCGTTCTGGCTAAAACCTACGGTGGTTCTGCTCGTGCATTCGACCAGATCGATAACGCACCAGAAGAAAAAGCTCGTGGTATCACCATCAACACTTCCCACGTTGAATATGACACCCCGACTCGCCACTACGCACACGTAGACTGCCCAGGCCACGCCGACTATGTTAAAAACATGATCACCGGTGCTGCGCAGATGGACGGCGCGATCCTGGTTGTTGCTGCGACTGACGGCCCAATGCCTCAGACTCGTGAGCACATCCTGCTGGGTCGTCAGGTAGGCGTTCCTTTCATCATCGTGTTCCTGAACAAGTGCGACATGGTTGATGACGAAGAGCTGCTGGAACTGGTAGAGATGGAAGTTCGTGAACTGCTGTCTCAGTACGATTTCCCAGGCGACGATACTCCAATCGTTCGTGGTTCTGCTCTGAAAGCGCTGGAAGGCGAAGCTGAGTGGGAAGCGAAAATCATCGAACTGGCTGGCTTCCTGGATTCTTACATCCCAGAACCAGAGCGTGCGATTGACAAGCCATTCCTGCTGCCAATCGAAGACGTATTCTCCATCTCCGGTCGTGGTACCGTTGTTACCGGTCGTGTAGAGCGCGGTATCATCAAAGTTGGTGAAGAAGTTGAAATCGTTGGTATCAAAGAGACTGCAAAGTCTACCTGTACTGGCGTTGAAATGTTCCGCAAACTGCTGGACGAAGGCCGTGCTGGTGAGAACGTTGGTGTTCTGCTGCGTGGTATCAAACGTGAAGAAATCGAACGTGGTCAGGTTCTGGCGAAGCCAGGCTCAATCAAGCCACACACCAAGTTCGAATCTGAAGTGTACATTCTGTCCAAAGACGAAGGCGGCCGTCATACTCCGTTCTTCAAAGGCTACCGTCCACAGTTCTACTTCCGTACAACTGACGTGACCGGTACCATCGAACTGCCAGAAGGCGTTGAGATGGTAATGCCAGGCGACAACATCAAGATGGTTGTGACTCTGATCCACCCAATCGCGATGGACGACGGTCTGCGTTTCGCAATCCGTGAAGGCGGCCGTACCGTTGGCGCGGGCGTTGTTGCTAAAGTTCTGGGCTAATTAATTATCCCCGAATAAAAAAGGACGCTTCGGCGTCCTTTTTTGTTTTCTGCCGCTCAGGTATTTGTCACAAAATTTCGCATTTTTTGCCTGCTCCCTCCCCGCATTCTGGCGTTTGTGCTATTGTAATCATAACCATTCTCACTTACACTTTGCGCATAATTTGAACGGGAGTTTATATGTACGTTTGTTTATGTAATGGTGTAAGCGACAAAAAAATACGTCAGGCCGTTCGCCAGTTCCAGCCCCAGTCATTCCAGCAGCTTCGCAAATTTGTTCCGGTGGGAAATCAATGCGGTAAATGTGTACGTGCTGCGCGAGAGATCATGCAGGACGAACTGATGCAGATCCCGGAATACAAAGAGATCGCGTAAGCGCCCATCTTTTTTTTGACATCCCTGTAGCCCGATCTACGCTTCAATGAGTGGAAGCGGAGGGACTATATAATGAAAGGTGATGTTAAAATCATAAGTTATCTCAATAAATTATTGGGAAATGAGCTTGTCGCAATCAACCAGTACTTTCTTCACGCGAGAATGTTTAAAAACTGGGGACTCAAACGTTTAAACGACGTTGAGTACCATGAATCTATAGATGAGATGAAACACGCTGATAAATATATCGAGCGTATTTTATTCCTTGAAGGCATTCCAAACCTGCAGGATCTCGGCAAGCTGGGCATCGGAGAAGATGTCGAAGAGATGCTGCGTTCCGACCTCAGGCTGGAGCTTGAAGGCGCCAAAGATCTCCGTGAAGCCATTGCCTATGCTGACAGCGTACATGACTACGTCAGTCGCGATATGATGATCCAGATCCTGGCCGATGAAGAAGGCCATATTGACTGGCTGGAAACGGAGCTGGATCTGATTGCTAAAATCGGCCTGCAAAACTATCTTCAGTCACAGATTAAAGTGGAAGAATAAGCAACGTCTTCCAGCCAACGCATAAACCCGCTGCTGCCAGAAATGGCCCAAAAGGCAGCGGGTTTTTTATTGCCTTCTTATCAGGGCGGATTAACGAAAAAACAATAATGCAAAGAAGCGCCATCAGCGCCGCGAGTAGCGCCAGCGTAGGCAGTACGCACCAGCCGTGCCATGCGCCAAGCGCAGCCAGGTATTTTACATCGCCATATCCCATACCTTCACGTCGGCGGATAAACCAGTAGCCCCAGTAAATAACGGCAAAACCGATATATCCAGCCATCGCACCCACCACCGCACGTGGCAGAAAATCCGGATGGATACAGAGCTGAAAGAGCAGGCCCGCCCATAGCAGCGGGCAGAGAAATTTATCGGGAAGCAGACCGTAGCGAATATCGGCATGTACCAGTAAGGCAGTCAGCGAAAGATAGATCAGCAGAAAGGGGAGGGTGGTTAGCATGAAAAAGGCCTCAAGCGGGTTTGCGCGCATACTCGTTATAATCGGCCTTGCCGGCAACGCATAAAAAAAGGAGATGCGTAGCGGCTCGAAACAAAGCATCGACGCAGATTACATTGCATAAAATGTTGCGCGCTCTTATGAATACTGCGCCTCTGGCGCTTAATTTCTAAACGGCACTTGCGTCTTGCCCAGATTTACGTATAATGCGCGGGCTTGTCGTAATTGACGGCGGGTTCAATCAGAACCAGAGTAGCTCATTTTGTTACTCAACAATGCTCCCAATTGGGGAGCTACGTAAGAACGGTTACACTCTCCCATCAATCGTAATGGGTTTGAGGAGTAATCATTTTCGTTTATAAAATAATTGGAGCTCTGGTCTCATGCAGAACCAAAGAATCCGTATCCGCCTTAAAGCGTTTGATCATCGTCTGATCGATCAATCAACCGCGGAAATCGTCGAGACTGCTAAGCGCACTGGTGCGCAAGTCCGTGGTCCGATCCCGCTGCCGACCCGCAAAGAGCGCTTCACCGTTCTGATCTCTCCGCACGTTAACAAAGACGCGCGCGATCAGTACGAAATCCGCACTCACAAGCGTCTGGTTGACATCGTTGAGCCAACTGAGAAAACCGTTGATGCTCTGATGCGTCTGGATCTGGCTGCCGGTGTAGACGTGCAGATCAGCCTGGGTTAATCAGGTCATCGAGCGATTGAGAGGTTGAAACAATGATTGGTTTAGTCGGTAAAAAAGTGGGTATGACCCGCATCTTCACTGAAGATGGCGTTTCTATCCCAGTAACCGTAATCGAAGTTGAAGCAAACCGCGTTACTCAGGTTAAAGATCTGGCTAACGATGGCTACCGCGCTATTCAGGTTACCACTGGTGCTAAAAAAGCTAACCGTGTAACCAAACCAGAAGCGGGTCACTTCGCTAAAGCTGGCGTAGAAGCTGGCCGTGGTCTGTGGGAATTCCGTCTTGCTGAAGGCGAAGAGTTCACCGTAGGTCAGGACATTAGCGTTGAGCTGTTTGCTGACGTTAAAAAAGTTGACGTAACCGGTACCTCTAAAGGTAAAGGTTTTGCTGGTACCGTTAAGCGCTGGAACTTCCGTACCCAGGACGCTACTCACGGTAACTCCTTGTCTCACCGCGTTCCGGGTTCTATCGGTCAGAACCAGACTCCGGGCAAAGTGTTCAAAGGCAAGAAAATGGCAGGTCAGCTGGGTAACGAACGTGTAACCGTTCAGAGCCTGGACGTAGTACGTGTTGACGCTGAGCGCAACCTGCTGCTGGTTAAAGGTGCAGTTCCGGGTGCAACCGGTAGCGACCTGATCGTTAAACCAGCTGTGAAGGCGTAAGGGGATAGCAATGGAATTAGTATTGAAAGACGCGCAGAGCGCGCTGACTGTTTCCGAAACTACCTTCGGTCGTGATTTCAACGAAGCGCTGGTTCACCAGGTTGTTGTTGCTTATGCAGCTGGTGCTCGTCAGGGTACTCGTGCTCAGAAGACTCGTGCTGAAGTAACTGGTTCTGGCAAAAAGCCATGGCGCCAGAAAGGTACCGGCCGTGCGCGTTCAGGTTCTATCAAGAGCCCGATTTGGCGTTCAGGTGGCGTGACCTTCGCTGCGCGTCCACAGGACCACAGTCAAAAAGTTAACAAAAAGATGTACCGCGGCGCGCTGAAAAGCATCCTGTCCGAACTGGTACGTCAGGATCGTCTGATCGTTGTCGAGAAGTTCTCTGTTGAAGCGCCTAAAACTAAGCTGCTGGCACAGAAACTGAAAGACATGGCTCTGGAAGATGTGCTGATCATCACCGGTGAGCTGGACGAGAACCTGTTCCTGGCCGCACGTAACCTGCACAAGGTTGACGTACGCGATGCGACTGGTATCGACCCGGTTAGCCTGATCGCCTTCGACAAAGTCGTAATGACTGCTGATGCTGTTAAGCAAGTTGAGGAGATGCTGGCATGATTCGTGAAGAACGTCTGCTGAAGGTGCTTCGCGCACCGCACGTTTCTGAAAAAGCGTCTACTGCGATGGAAAAAACAAACACCATCGTTCTCAAAGTTGCTAAAGACGCGACCAAAGCAGAGATCAAAGCTGCTGTGCAGAAACTGTTTGAAGTCGAAGTCGAAGTCGTTAACACCCTGGTAGTTAAAGGGAAAGTTAAACGTCACGGACAGCGTATCGGTCGTCGTAGCGACTGGAAAAAAGCTTACGTCACCCTGAAAGAAGGCCAGAATCTGGACTTCGTTGGCGGCGCTGAGTAAGTCGGAGGAGTAATACAATGGCAGTTGTTAAATGTAAACCGACATCTCCGGGTCGTCGCCACGTAGTTAAAGTGGTTAACCCTGAGCTGCACAAGGGCAAACCTTTTGCTCCGTTGCTGGAAAAAAACAGCAAATCCGGTGGTCGTAACAACAATGGCCGTATCACCACTCGTCACATCGGTGGTGGCCACAAGCAGGCTTATCGTATTGTTGACTTCAAACGCAACAAAGACGGTATCCCAGCAGTTGTTGAACGTCTTGAGTACGATCCGAACCGTTCCGCGAACATCGCGCTGGTTCTGTACAAAGACGGCGAACGCCGTTACATCCTGGCCCCTAAAGGCCTGAAAGCTGGCGACCAGATTCAGTCTGGCGTTGATGCTGCAATCAAAGCAGGCAACACCCTGCCGATGCGCAATATCCCGGTTGGTTCTACCGTTCATAACGTAGAAATGAAACCAGGTAAAGGCGGTCAGCTGGCACGTTCCGCTGGTACTTACGTTCAGATCGTTGCTCGTGATGGTGCTTATGTCACTCTGCGTCTGCGTTCTGGTGAAATGCGTAAAGTCGAAGCAGACTGCCGTGCTACTCTGGGCGAAGTTGGCAATGCTGAGCATATGCTGCGCGTTCTGGGTAAAGCAGGTGCTGCACGCTGGCGTGGTGTTCGTCCTACCGTTCGCGGTACTGCGATGAACCCAGTCGATCACCCACATGGTGGTGGTGAAGGTCGTAACTTTGGTAAGCACCCGGTATCTCCGTGGGGCGTTCAGACCAAAGGTAAGAAGACCCGCAGCAACAAGCGTACTGATAAATTTATCGTACGTCGCCGTAGCAAATAATTTTAGAGGATAAGCCATGCCACGTTCTCTCAAGAAAGGTCCTTTTATTGACCTGCACTTGCTGAAGAAGGTAGAGAAAGCGGTGGAAAGCGGAGACAAGAAGCCCCTGCGCACTTGGTCCCGTCGTTCAACGATCTTTCCTAACATGATCGGTTTGACCATCGCTGTCCATAATGGTCGTCAGCACGTTCCAGTCTTTGTTACCGACGAAATGGTTGGTCACAAACTGGGTGAATTCGCACCGACTCGTACTTATCGCGGCCACGCTGCTGATAAAAAAGCGAAGAAGAAATAAGGTAGGAGGAAGAGATGGAAACTTTAGCTCAACATCGCCATGCTCGTTCTTCTGCTCAGAAGGTTCGCCTTGTTGCTGACCTGATTCGCGGTAAGAAAGTGTCGCAGGCCCTGGACATCCTGACCTATACCAACAAGAAAGCTGCGGTATTGGTCAAGAAAGTACTGGAATCTGCCATTGCTAACGCTGAACACAACGATGGCGCTGACATCGACGATCTGAAAGTCGCGAAAATTTTCGTAGATGAAGGCCCAAGCATGAAGCGCATTATGCCGCGTGCGAAAGGTCGTGCAGATCGCATCCTGAAGCGCACCAGCCACATTACTGTGGTTGTGTCCGATCGCTGAGACTCTGGAGACTAGCAATGGGTCAGAAAGTACATCCTAATGGTATTCGCCTGGGTATTGTAAAACCATGGAACTCTACCTGGTTTGCGAACACCAAAGAATTCGCTGACAACCTGGACAGCGATTTTAAAGTACGTCAGTACCTGACTAAGGAACTGGCTAAAGCGTCTGTATCTCGTATCGTTATCGAGCGTCCAGCGAAGAGCATCCGTGTGACTATTCACACTGCTCGTCCTGGCATCGTTATCGGTAAGAAAGGCGAAGACGTAGAAAAACTGCGCAAGGTCGTAGCGGATATCGCTGGCGTTCCTGCACAGATCAATATCGCTGAAGTTCGTAAGCCTGAACTGGACGCTAAATTGGTTGCTGACAGCATTACTTCACAGCTGGAACGTCGTGTAATGTTCCGTCGTGCTATGAAGCGTGCTGTACAGAACGCAATGCGTCTGGGCGCTAAAGGTATCAAAGTTGAAGTTAGCGGCCGTCTGGGCGGCGCGGAAATCGCACGTACCGAATGGTACCGTGAAGGTCGCGTACCGCTGCACACTCTGCGTGCTGACATCGACTACAACACCTCTGAAGCGCACACCACTTACGGTGTAATCGGCGTTAAGGTATGGATCTTCAAAGGTGAGATCCTGGGTGGTATGGCTGCTGTTGAACAACCGGAAAAACCGGCTGCTCAACCTAAAAAGCAGCAGCGTAAAGGCCGTAAATAAGGAGCGTCGCTGATGTTACAACCAAAGCGTACAAAATTCCGTAAAGTGCACAAAGGCCGCAACCGTGGTCTGGCGCAGGGTACGGATGTTAGCTTCGGCACTTTCGGTCTGAAAGCTGTTGGCCGTGGTCGTCTGACTGCACGTCAGATCGAAGCAGCACGTCGTGCAATGACCCGTGCAGTTAAGCGTCAAGGTAAGATCTGGATCCGTGTATTCCCGGACAAACCGATCACCGAGAAGCCGCTGGAAGTTCGTATGGGTAAAGGTAAAGGTAACGTGGAGTACTGGGTTGCCTTGATCCAACCGGGCAAAGTCCTTTATGAAATGGACGGTGTTCCGGAAGAGCTGGCCCGTGAAGCCTTCGGCCTGGCAGCAGCGAAACTGCCTATCAAAACCACCTTTGTAACTAAGACGGTGATGTAATGAAAGCAAAAGAGCTGCGTGAAAAAAGCGTTGAAGAGCTGAACGCTGAGCTGCTGAACCTGCTGCGTGAGCAGTTCAACCTGCGTATGCAGGCTGCAAGTGGCCAGCTGCAACAGACTCACCTGCTGAAGCAAGTGCGTCGCAATGTTGCACGCGTTAAGACTTTACTGACTCAGAAGGCGGGTGCGTAATGACCGATAAAATCCGTACTCTGCAAGGTCGTGTTGTTAGCGACAAAATGGAGAAATCCATTGTTGTAGCTATCGAACGTATTGTGAAACACCCGATCTACGGTAAATTCATCAAGCGTACGACCAAACTGCACGTACATGACGAGAACAACGAATGTGGTATCGGCGACAAGGTTGAAATCCGTGAATGCCGCCCACTGTCCAAGACTAAGTCCTGGACGCTGGTTCGCGTTGTAGAGAAAGCGGTTCTGTAATACAGTACGCCTTCTCAATACGAATAAACGGCTCAGCGATGAGCCGTTTATTTTTTCTACCCATATTGCAGAAGCGGTGTTATAATGCCGCGCCCTCGATATGGGGCTTTTTAACGGCTCTGATTTTAGAGTCTCAGGTAGTAGTTGACATTAGCGGAGCACTAAAATGATCCAAGAACAGACTATGCTGAACGTCGCCGACAACTCCGGTGCACGTCGCGTAATGTGTATCAAGGTTCTGGGTGGCTCGCACCGTCGCTACGCAGGCGTAGGCGACATCATCAAGATCACCATCAAGGAAGCAATTCCACGTGGTAAGGTCAAAAAAGGTGATGTGCTGAAGGCGGTAGTGGTGCGCACCAAGAAGGGTGTTCGTCGCCCTGACGGTTCTGTCATTCGCTTCGATGGTAATGCATGCGTTATTTTAAACAATAACAGCGAGCAGCCTATCGGCACGCGTATCTTTGGGCCGGTAACTCGTGAACTTCGTACTGAGAAGTTCATGAAAATTATCTCTCTGGCACCAGAAGTACTCTAAGGAGCGAATCATGGCAGCGAAAATCCGTCGTGATGACGAAGTTATCGTGTTAACCGGTAAAGATAAAGGTAAACGCGGTAAAGTAAAAAATGTTCTGTCTTCCGGCAAACTTGTCGTTGAAGGTATCAACCTGGTTAAGAAACATCAGAAGCCGGTTCCGGCCCTGAACCAACCAGGTGGCATCGTTGAAAAAGAAGCTGCTATTCAGGTTTCTAACGTTGCAATCTTCAATGCGGCTACCGGCAAGGCTGACCGTGTAGGCTTTAGATTCGAAGACGGCAAAAAAGTCCGTTTCTTCAAGTCTAACAGCGAAACTATCAAGTAATTTGGAGTAGTACGATGGCGAAACTGCATGATTACTACAAAGACGAAGTAGTTAAAAAACTCATGACCGAGTTTAACTACAATTCTGTCATGCAAGTCCCTCGGGTCGAGAAGATCACCCTGAACATGGGTGTTGGTGAAGCGATCGCTGACAAGAAACTGCTGGATAACGCAGCAGCTGACCTGACAGCAATCTCCGGTCAAAAACCGCTGATCACCAAAGCACGCAAATCTGTTGCAGGCTTCAAAATCCGTCAGGGCTATCCGATCGGCTGTAAAGTAACTCTGCGTGGCGAACGCATGTGGGAGTTCTTTGAGCGCCTGATCACTATTGCTGTTCCACGTATCCGTGACTTCCGTGGCTTGTCCGCTAAGTCTTTCGACGGTCGTGGTAACTACAGCATGGGTGTCCGTGAGCAGATCATCTTCCCAGAAATCGACTACGATAAAGTCGACCGCGTGCGTGGTTTGGATATTACCATTACCACTACTGCGAAATCTGACGAAGAAGGCCGTGCTCTGCTGGCTGCCTTTGACTTCCCGTTCCGCAAGTAAGGTAGGGTTACTGAATGGCTAAGCAATCAATGAAAGCACGCGAAGTAAAGCGCGTAGCTTTAGCTGATAAATTCTTCGCTAAACGCGCTGAACTGAAAGCGATCATTTCTGATGTGAACGCTTCCGACGAAGATCGTTGGAATGCGGTTCTCAAGCTGCAGTCTCTGCCGCGTGATTCCAGCCCGTCTCGTCAGCGTAACCGCTGTCGTCAAACAGGTCGTCCACATGGTTATGTGGGCAAGTTTGGGTTGAGCCGTATCAAACTGCGTGAAGCCGCCATGCGCGGTGAAGTGCCAGGCTTGAAAAAGGCTAGCTGGTAATTACCAATTGAATCACGGGAGTAAAGACAGATGAGCATGCAAGATCCGATCGCGGATATGCTGACCCGTATCCGTAACGGTCAGGCCGCGAACAAAGTTGCGGTCACCATGCCTTCCGCCAAGCTGAAAGTGGCAATTGCCAACGTGCTGAAGGAAGAAGGTTTTATCGAAGATTTTAAAGTTGAAGGCGACACCAAGCCGGAACTGGAACTTACTCTCAAGTATTTCCAGGGTAAAGCTGTTGTAGAAAGCATTCAGCGTGTCAGCCGCCCAGGCCTGCGCATCTATAAGAAAAAAGATGAGCTGCCAAAAGTTATGGCTGGTCTTGGTATCGCAGTTGTTTCTACCTCTAAAGGTGTTATGACTGATCGTGCAGCGCGCCAGGCTGGTCTTGGTGGCGAAATTATCTGCTACGTAGCCTAATCGGAGGAAAGAATGTCTCGTGTTGCTAAAGCACCGGTCGTTATTCCTGCCGGCGTTGATGTAAAAATCGACGGTCAGGTTATTACGATCAAAGGTAAAAACGGCGAGCTGACTCGTACCCTCAACAAAGCTGTTGAAGTTAAACATGCAGATAACGCTCTGACCTTCGGTCCACGTGATGGTTTCGTGGATGGATGGGCTCAGGCTGGTACCGCGCGTGCCCTGCTGAACTCAATGGTTGTTGGTGTTACCGAAGGCTTCACTAAAAAGCTTCAGCTGGTTGGTGTAGGTTATCGTGCAGCTATCAAAGGGAATGCAGTAGGCCTGTCTCTGGGCTTCTCACACCCTGTTGAGCATCCGCTGCCGGCCGGTATCACTGCAGAATGCCCGACTCAGACTGAAATCGTGCTGAAAGGCGCTGATAAACAGCTGATCGGTCAGGTTGCAGCAGATCTGCGCGCCTACCGTCGTCCTGAGCCTTACAAAGGCAAGGGTGTTCGTTACGCCGACGAAGTCGTGCGTACCAAAGAGGCTAAGAAGAAGTAAGGTAACACTATGGATAAGAAATCTGCTCGTATCCGTCGTGCGACCCGCGCACGCCGCAAGCTCAAAGAGCTGGGTGCAACTCGCCTGGTGGTACATCGTACCCCGCGTCATATTTACGCACAGGTAATTGCACCGAACGGTTCTGAAGTTCTGGTAGCTGCTTCTACTGTAGAAAAAGCTATCTCAGAACAATTGAAGTACACCGGTAACAAAGACGCCGCTGCAGCTGTAGGTAAAGCTGTTGCTGAACGCGCTCTGGAAAAAGGCATCAGCAATGTTTCCTTTGACCGTTCCGGGTTCCAATATCATGGTCGTGTCCAGGCACTGGCAGATGCTGCCCGTGAAGCTGGCCTTCAGTTCTAAGGTAGAGGTGTAAGATGGCTCACATCGAAAAACAGGCTGGCGAACTGCAGGAAAAGCTGATCGCGGTAAACCGCGTATCTAAAACCGTTAAAGGTGGTCGTATTTTCTCCTTCACAGCTCTGACTGTAGTAGGCGATGGTAACGGTCGCGTTGGTTTTGGTTACGGTAAAGCGCGTGAAGTTCCAGCAGCGATCCAGAAAGCGATGGAAAAAGCCCGTCGCAACATGATTAACGTCGCGCTGAACAACGGCACCCTGCAGCACCCAGTTAAAGGTGTTCACACGGGTTCTCGTGTATTCATGCAGCCAGCTTCAGAAGGTACCGGTATCATCGCCGGTGGTGCAATGCGCGCCGTTCTGGAAGTTGCTGGGGTTCATAACGTTCTGGCTAAAGCATATGGTTCCACCAACCCGATCAACGTGGTTCGTGCAACTATTGATGGCCTGGAAAATATGAATTCTCCAGAAATGGTCGCTGCCAAGCGTGGTAAATCCGTTGAAGAAATTCTGGGGTAATTGACCATGGCAAAGACTATTAAAATCACTCAAACCCGCAGTGCAATCGGTCGTCTGCCGAAACACAAGGCAACGCTGCTTGGCCTGGGTCTGCGTCGTATTGGTCATACCGTTGAGCGCGAGGATACTCCTGCTGTTCGTGGTATGGTCAACGCGGTTTACTTCATGGTTAAAGTTGAGGAGTAAGAGATGCGTTTAAATACTCTGTCTCCGGCCGAAGGCTCTAAAAAGGCGGGTAAACGCCTGGGTCGTGGTATCGGTTCTGGCCTCGGTAAAACCGGTGGTCGTGGTCACAAAGGTCAGAACTCTCGTTCTGGCGGTGGCGTACGTCGCGGTTTCGAGGGTGGCCAGATGCCACTGTACCGTCGTCTGCCGAAGTTCGGCTTCACCTCTCGCAAAGCAGCGATCACAGCGGAAATCCGTCTGTCTGACCTGGCGAAAGTTGAAGGCGGCGTTGTAGACCTGAACACGCTGAAAGCAGCAAACATTATCGGTATCCAGATCGAGTTCGCGAAAGTGATCCTGGCTGGTGAAGTTTCTACTCCGGTAACTGTTCGTGGCCTGCGTGTTACTAAAGGTGCTCGTGCTGCTATCGAAGCTGCTGGCGGTAAAATTGAGGAATAAGTAGCAGATGGCTAAGCAACCGGGATTAGATTTTCAAAGTGCCAAAGGTGGATTTGGCGAGCTGAAACGCAGACTGCTGTTTGTTATCGGCGCGCTGATTGTGTTCCGTATTGGCTCTTTTATTCCGATCCCTGGTATCGATGCCGCTGTACTTGCCAAACTGCTTGAGCAACAGCGAGGCACCATCATTGAAATGTTCAACATGTTCTCTGGTGGTGCTCTCAGCCGTGCTTCTATCTTTGCATTGGGTATTATGCCGTACATTTCGGCATCTATTATTATCCAGCTGCTGACGGTCGTTCATCCGGCCCTGGCAGAGTTGAAGAAAGAAGGGGAGTCTGGACGTCGTAAGATTAGTCAGTACACCCGTTACGGTACTCTGGTGCTGGCAATATTCCAGTCGATCGGTATTGCTACCGGTCTGCCGAATATGCCTGGTATGCAGGGCCTGGTGTTAAACCCGGGCTTTGCATTCTACTTCACCGCTGTTGTAAGTCTGGTCACAGGGACAATGTTCCTGATGTGGCTCGGCGAACAGATTACTGAGCGTGGTATCGGTAACGGTATCTCAATCATCATCTTCGCCGGTATTGTTGCGGGCCTCCCGCCAGCCATCGCCCATACTATCGAGCAAGCGCGTCAAGGCGACCTGCACTTCCTCCTGTTGCTGTTGGTTGCAGTATTAGTATTTGCAGTGACGTTCTTTGTTGTCTTCGTTGAACGTGGTCAACGCCGCATTGTGGTGAACTACGCTAAACGTCAGCAAGGTCGTCGTGTCTATGCTGCACAGAGCACACATTTACCGCTGAAAGTGAACATGGCGGGGGTTATCCCGGCTATCTTCGCTTCCAGTATTATTCTGTTCCCGGCGACCATCGCGTCATGGTTCGGGGGCGGTACTGGTTGGAACTGGCTGACAACAATTTCGCTGTATTTGCAGCCTGGGCAACCACTTTATGTGTTACTCTATGCGTCTGCGATCATCTTCTTCTGTTTCTTCTACACGGCGTTGGTCTTCAACCCGCGTGAAACAGCAGATAACCTGAAGAAGTCCGGTGCATTTGTACCAGGAATTCGTCCGGGAGAGCAAACGGCGAAGTATATCGATAAAGTAATGACCCGCCTGACTTTGGTTGGTGCGCTCTATATTACTTTTATCTGCCTGATCCCGGAGTTCATGCGTGATGCAATGAAAGTACCGTTCTACTTCGGTGGGACCTCACTGCTTATCGTTGTTGTCGTGATTATGGACTTTATGGCTCAAGTGCAAACTCTGATGATGTCCAGTCAGTATGAGTCTGCATTGAAGAAGGCGAACCTGAAAGGCTACGGCCGCTAATTGGTCGCCTGAGAAGTTACGGAGAGTAAAAATGAAAGTTCGTGCTTCCGTCAAGAAATTATGCCGTAACTGCAAAATCGTTAAGCGTGATGGTGTCATCCGTGTGATTTGCAGTGCCGAGCCGAAGCATAAACAGCGCCAAGGCTGATTATTTCGCATATTTTTCTTGCAAAGTTGGGTTGAGCTGGCTAGATTAGCCAGCCAATCTTTTGTATGTCTGTACGTTTCCATTTGAGTATCCTGAAAACGGGCTTTTCAGCATGGTGCGTACATATTAAATAGTAGGAGTGCATAGTGGCCCGTATAGCAGGCATTAACATTCCTGATCAGAAACATGCTGTGATCGCATTAACTTCGATCTACGGCGTCGGCAAGACCCGTTCTAAAGCCATTCTGGCTGCAGCGGGTATCGCTGAAGATGTTAAGATCAGTGAGCTGTCTGAAGAACAAATCGACACGCTGCGTGACGAAGTTGCCAAATTTGTCGTTGAAGGTGATCTGCGCCGTGAAATCAGCATGAGCATCAAGCGCCTGATGGATCTTGGTTGCTATCGCGGTTTGCGTCATCGTCGTGGTCTGCCAGTGCGCGGTCAGCGTACTAAGACCAACGCACGTACCCGTAAGGGTCCGCGCAAACCGATCAAGAAATAATCGGGGTGATTGAATAATGGCAAAGGCACCAGTTCGTGCACGTAAACGTGTAAGAAAACAAGTCTCTGACGGCGTGGCTCATATCCATGCTTCTTTCAACAACACCATCGTTACTATTACTGATCGTCAGGGTAACGCATTGGGTTGGGCAACAGCCGGTGGTTCCGGTTTCCGTGGTTCTCGCAAATCCACTCCGTTCGCAGCTCAGGTTGCAGCAGAGCGTTGCGCTGAAGCCGTAAAAGAATACGGCATCAAGAATCTGGAAGTTATGGTTAAAGGTCCGGGTCCGGGTCGTGAATCTACTGTTCGCGCTCTGAACGCCGCTGGTTTCCGCATCACGAATATTACTGATGTGACTCCGATCCCTCATAACGGTTGTCGTCCGCCGAAAAAACGTCGCGTATAACGCTCCGTTTTTTAGGTTAGTTGGAGATAGAAAATGGCAAGATATTTGGGTCCTAAGCTCAAGCTGAGCCGTCGTGAGGGCACCGACTTATTCCTTAAGTCTGGCGTTCGCGCGATCGATACCAAGTGTAAAATTGAACAAGCTCCTGGCCAGCACGGTGCGCGTAAACCGCGTCTGTCTGACTATGGTGTGCAGTTGCGTGAAAAGCAAAAAGTTCGCCGTATGTACGGTGTGCTGGAGCGTCAGTTCCGTAACTACTATAAAGAAGCAGCACGTCTGAAAGGCAACACAGGTGAAAACCTGTTGGCTCTGCTGGAAGGTCGTCTGGACAACGTTGTATACCGTATGGGCTTCGGCGCTACTCGTGCTGAATCACGTCAGCTGGTTAGCCACAAAGCAATCATGGTAAACGGTCGTGTTGTTAACATCGCTTCTTATCAGGTTAAAGCGAATGACGTTGTTAGCATTCGTGAGAAAGCGAAAAAGCAATCTCGCGTGAAGGCCGCTCTGGAGCTGGCTGAGCAGCGTGAAAAGCCAACCTGGCTGGAAGTTGATGCTGGCAAGATGGAAGGTACGTTCAAGCGTCAGCCAGAACGTTCTGATCTGTCTGCGGACATTAACGAACACCTGATCGTCGAGCTTTACTCCAAGTAAAGCTTAGTACCAAAGAGAGGACACAATGCAGGGTTCTGTGACAGAGTTTCTAAAACCGCGCCTGGTAGATATCGAGCAAGTGAGTTCGACGCACGCCAAGGTGACCCTTGAGCCTTTAGAGCGTGGCTTTGGCCATACTCTGGGTAACGCACTGCGCCGTATTCTGCTCTCATCGATGCCGGGTTGCGCGGTGACCGAGGTTGAGATTGATGGTGTACTTCATGAGTACAGCACCAAAGAAGGCGTTCAGGAAGATATCCTTGAAATCCTGCTCAACCTGAAAGGGCTGGCGGTGAGAGTTCAGGGTAAAGATGAAGTTATTCTTACTCTGAATAAATCTGGCATTGGCCCTGTGACTGCAGCCGACATCACCCACGACGGTGATGTTGAAATCGTCAAGCCGCAGCACGTGATCTGCCACCTGACCGATGAGAACGCAGCGATTAGCATGCGTATCAAAGTTCAGCGCGGTCGTGGTTATGTGCCGGCTTCTGCCCGAATTCATTCGGAAGAAGATGAGCGCCCAATCGGCCGTCTGCTGGTCGACGCATGCTACAGCCCTGTAGAGCGTATTGCCTACAATGTTGAAGCAGCGCGTGTAGAACAGCGTACCGACCTGGACAAGCTGGTCATCGAAATGGAAACCAACGGCACAATCGATCCTGAAGAGGCGATTCGTCGTGCGGCAACCATCCTGGCAGAACAACTGGAAGCTTTCGTTGACTTACGTGATGTACGTCAGCCGGAAGTGAAAGAAGAGAAACCAGAATTCGATCCGATCCTGCTGCGCCCTGTTGACGATCTCGAGTTGACTGTCCGCTCTGCTAACTGCCTCAAGGCAGAAGCTATCCACTATATCGGTGATCTGGTACAGCGTACCGAGGTTGAGTTGCTGAAAACGCCGAACCTGGGTAAAAAATCTCTTACTGAGATTAAAGACGTGCTGGCTTCTCGTGGTCTGTCTCTGGGCATGCGCCTGGAAAACTGGCCACCGGCAAGCATTGCTGACGAGTAACCGGATCACAGGTTAAGGTTTTACTGAGAAGGATAAGGTCATGCGCCATCGTAAGAGTGGTCGTCAACTGAACCGCAACAGCAGCCATCGCCAGGCTATGTTCCGCAACATGGCAGGTTCACTGGTTCGTCATGAGATCATCAAGACGACCCTGCCTAAAGCGAAAGAGCTGCGTCGCGTAGTTGAGCCGCTGATTACTCTTGCCAAGACTGACAGCGTTGCTAATCGTCGTCTGGCATTCGCCCGTACTCGTGATAACGAGATCGTGGCAAAACTGTTTAACGAACTGGGCCCGCGTTTCGCGAGCCGTGCCGGTGGTTACACTCGCATTCTGAAGTGTGGTTTCCGTGCAGGCGACAACGCGCCGATGGCTTACATCGAGCTGGTTGATCGTTCAGAGAAAGCAGAAGCTGCTGCAGAGTAATCTGCAGTAACGTAAAAAAACCCGCTCCGGCGGGTTTTTTTATATCCGTGATATCCCCACTTCTCTACAATGTCTGTATCAATTCTGTTCATCCTTGGAGCTGGTAATGTGGTTGCTCGACCAGTGGGCAGAACGCCATATTCGTGATGCCCAAAAAAAAGGCGAATTCGACGATCTTCCAGGAAGCGGCGAACCTCTTGTGCTTGAAGACGATTCCCACATCTCGCCTGAATTACGGGCTGGATACCGTTTACTGAAAAATGCAGGCTGTCTCCCTCCGGAGCTTGAACAGCGCAGAGAGGCTGTTGAACTGGCCGATCTGCTTAAAGGCCTCCGTCAGGACGATCCGCGACATTCTGAACTTAGCCGTCGTCTCACCCTGCTTGAACTCAAGCTTCGCCAGGCAGGAATGAACACTGACTTTCTGCACGGTGAATACGGTGTAAAATTGATGCAGAAATTAAATGAGGAGTAGCTATGTACCGTATCGGTGAACTTGCGAAGCTCGCTAACGTCACGCCGGATACCATTCGATATTACGAAAAGCAGCAGATGATCGATCATGAGGTTCGTACTGAAGGTGGCTTTCGACTTTATACCGATAACGATCTGCAGCGCCTGCGGTTTATTCGTTATGCGCGCCAGCTCGGTTTCACATTAGACTCGATCCGCGAACTTTTATCGATCCGCATCGATCCGGCACATCACACCTGCCAGGAGTCTAAAAGCATTGTGCAGGCTCGTCTGGATGAAGTGGAAGCACGCATTCAGGAGCTGCAAACCATGCAGCGCTCTCTGCAAAGGCTGAATGATGCCTGCTGCGGTACGGCCCACAGCAGTATTTATTGTTCCATTCTGGAAGCTCTTGAACAGGGAGCGAGTGGAGAAACGCAGGGCTGTTGATTTTTAGTTCATCCGGGTCTAGACTCCCGTCGTCATAAACCATGCTCAGGAGAATTTATGAGCCGCTATCAGCACACGAAAGGTCAGATCAAAGACAATGCCATTGAGGCACTACTTCACGACCCGCTATTCAGACAGCGCGTTGAGAAGAATAAAAAAGGGAAAGGAAGTTATCTGCGTAAAGACAAGCATGAAAAACGGGGTAACTGGGAGGCCAGTGGCAAGCAAGCGAATCGCTTATTTACCACTGGCCTTCCTGCTTTAAGCTTTTGATTAAACGCGGTTGTTCTGCTCTTTTAACAGATCGCGGATCTCACTCAGCAGCACTTCTTCTTTCGTTGGTGCAGGTGCTGCAGCTGGCTCTTCTTTCTTACGATTGAGCCTGTTGATCAGCTTGATAGCCATAAAAATGGCAAACGCGACAATCACAAAATCAAATACGTTCTGAATGAATACGCCGTAGTGCATCACGACCGCCGGCACATCACCCTGTGCTTCACGCAGCGTGAAAGCGAACTGTTTGAAATCTATGCCCCCGATTAACAACCCTAAAGGTGGCATGATAATGTCGGCCACTAATGATGAAACAATCTTGCCGAATGCCGCACCAATAATGACACCCACAGCTAAATCCACCACGTTCCCGCGCATCGCAAATTCGCGAAATTCTTTAATAAAACTCATTGTTCTCTCCTTGTGCCAGCTGACGAGTTTAAGTTTAACAAATGATTAGCCAATTGCCATTCGGGATAATTAAACATTATGAAAAATAAAAGGCACAGAAATGAAAAGGATAAAGTAAGGGTGCTTTTTCTGGAGCACCCAATTCTTTAAAGGAAGAATGGACTTGGCTGGAATAAACGTTCGACGTCAGTAATAAACTTTTTATCGGTAAGGAACATAATAACGTGATCGCCTTGCTCAATTCGTAAATTATCATTGGCAATCATGACATCATTTCCGCGCACAACGGCGCCGATGATCGTGCCTGGTGGAAGCTTAATTTCATCGATTGACCGACCCACTACGCGTGACGTGGTTTCATCTCCGTGAGCAACAGCTTCAATGGCTTCCGCCACGCCACGGCGGAGCGATGACACACCGACAATATCCGCTTTACGAACATGGCTCAGAAGCGCTGAAATTGTTGCCTGCTGAGGCGAAATGGCAATATCAATAACGCTGCCCTGAACCAGATCGACATACGCCTTGCGCTGGATAAGCACCATGACTTTTTTTGCCCCCATGCGCTTCGCGAGCATGGCGGACATTATATTTGCCTCGTCATCGTTGGTGACGGCAATAAAGAGATCGACTTGATCAATATGCTCTTCAGCCAGTAGCTCCTGATCGGACGCGTCACCATAAAATACGATCGTATTTTGAAGTTTTTCCGCCAGTTCAGCAGCACGCTGTTGATCGCGCTCGATCAACTTCACGCTGTAATCTTTTTCTAACCGATGTGCCAGACCTGCACCGATATTGCCGCCGCCGACCAGCATAATGCGTTTATAGGGTTTTTCGAGACGCTGTAGTTCACTCATCACCGCACGAATATGCTGTGAGGCCGCAATAAAGAAGACCTCATCACCGGCTTCGACAATCGTGGAGCCCTGCGGGCGAATGGGTCTGTCGTGACGGAAAATGGCTGCGACGCGCGTATCGATATGCGGCATGTGCTCGCGCATGGTGGAAAGCGCATTGCCAATCAATGGTCCGCCGTAATAGGCCTTAACCACTGCCAGACTCACTTTGCCCTCGGCAAAGTTTACCACCTGCAGGGCACCCGGATATTCGATCAGGCGGTAGATATTGTCGATAACCAGCTGTTCTGGCGCGATAAGGTGGTCGATGGGGACCGCTTCGGAATTAAACAGTTTTTCAGCATCGCGGACATAGTCCGGAGAGCGAATACGCGCAATTCGGTTTGGTGTGTTGAAAAGCGAGTAGGCCACCTGACAGGCAACCATATTGGTTTCGTCAGAACTGGTTACCGCAACCAGCATGTCGGCATCGTCGGCGCCTGCCTCACGAAGAACACGTGGGTGCGAACCATGACCCTGCACCACGCGCAGGTCAAATTTGTCCTGTAAAACACGCAGGCGATCGCCGTTGGTATCAACTATGGTGATGTCGTTGTTTTCCCCAACCAGGTTTTCCGCCAGCGTTCCGCCAACCTGTCCTGCGCCCAGAATGATAATCTTCATATCTCGTGACCTGTTCTCAACATCACTCTTTGATTAGCTTAGCGTAAAAGAAGCCATCACCCTCTTCTGCACCCGGCAGATTCTGCTGACCCGGGCATTCAGGCGTTCCCGTATCGCGCAGCGCTGCATCCGGGGTACGTTTAAGGAAGGCCGCGATTTGCTGACTGTTTTCTTCCGGCAGCACTGAGCAGGTCGCATAGACCAGCGTGCCGCCGGGTTTAAGATGTGGCCAGATGGCGTCGAGAATGTCGGATTGCAGTTGGGCAAGCTCGTTAATATCACGATCGCGACGCAGCCACTTGATATCAGGATGACGACGAATCACGCCGGTGGCAGAGCAGGGGGCATCCAGCAAAATGCGATCGAATTGTGTTTCGCCACACCATTCTGCTGGTTTGCGTCCATCGCCTTGCTTAACCTGTGCCTTCATGCCCAGGCGCTTGAGGTTGTCGTAGACGCGTGAAAGACGCTGCTCATCAACGTCCACTGCCATCACGCTGGCCTGCGGAGCCACTTCAAGAATATGCGTCGTTTTGCCCCCTGGTGCGGCGCAGAGATCGAGGATCTGCTCACCGTTTTGGGGTTCAAGCCAGGTCATGCAACCCTGAGCCGAGGCATCCTGTACCGTTACCCAACCGTCTTCAAAGCCGGGCAATGCATGTACCGGTGCAGGCGATGCTAAGCGCACGGCATCAGGGTATGCGTCATGGGTGAAGCCGCTCATTCCAGCTTCTTCAAGTAATGCCAGCCATGCGTCACGGGTGTGGTGATTACGATTCACGCGTAACCACATTGGTGGACGCTGGTTGTTAGCATCGGCAATGTCCTGCCATTGCTGCGGATAAGCTTTTTTCAGGCGCTTCAACAGCCAGTCCGGATGCAGGAAGCGCGCTTCGCTTTGGGCAAATTCAGCCAGAAGCTCTTCCTGCTGTCTCTGGAACTGACGCAGTACGCCGTTGATCAGCCCTTTCAACTGAGGACGTTTAATCGCAACGGCACCTTCCACCGTCTCTGCCAGCGCGGCATGGGGTGGGATGCGGGTATGAAGAAGCTGATAAAAACCCACCATAATCAAATAGTGTACGGTGCGCTGTTTGCCTGTCATTGGGCGTGACATCAGCTTATTAATCAACCACTCAAGTTGAGAAAGCGTGCGCAGGACGCCAAAGCAGAGCTCCTGAAGCAGGGCTTTATCCTTATCAGAGACTTTTTGCTGCAGGGGAGGCAGGACATTGCTCAATGACTGGCCCTGCTCAATAACCTGCTCGACGGCCTGAGCCGCCATACTGCGTAGATTTTGTTTTTTCATAACCGTAAAAATAAAAATGCCCGGAAACACCGGGCCTTAAGAATAAATTTGCTCAGGCAAGACGGTTGCCCGGGATAAACCATTCGCGACGGGAATTTAACAGATCCTGAGCGCTCATGGCTTTCTTACCGGCCGGTTGGAGCGATTCAAGATTCAATATCCCTTGCCCAGTCGCCACCTGGATGCCGTTCTTGTTGGCGTCAACAATCGTACCGGGTTCAGCCGTAGTAGTACCGCTAATGACGGAGGCTTTCCACACTTTCACCGGCTGCTCATCAATCTCCATCCAGCTCATCGGCCATGGATTGAAAGCGCGAATGCAGCGTTCAAGCTGAGCGGCCGACAGGGACCAGTCGATCCGCGCTTCTTCTTTGCTCAGCTTTTCGGCATAAGTCACCAGCGCGTCATCCTGAACTTCCGGTTTCGACGTATTGTCAGCAAGCTGCTGGAGCGTCTCGATAAGCCCTTGTGGACCGAGGTCTGCCAGTTTGTCATACAGCGTGGCGCTGGTATCGTCTGACGTAATGGGGCAGGCCAGTTTATACAGCATATCGCCGGTGTCTAAACCTACGTCCATCTTCATAATGGTAACGCCCGTTTCGGCATCACCTGCCCACAGCGAGCGCTGAATAGGTGCAGCACCACGCCAGCGCGGGAGCAAAGACCCATGCACGTTGATGCAACCCAGGCGAGGCATATCGAGCACAGCTTTTGGCAGGATTAAACCGTAAGCCACCACCACCATTACGTCGGCTTTCAGGTCAGCGACCAGCTGCTGATTTTCCTGTGGGCGTAACGATGCGGGCTGGAAAACGGGTAGCCCATGCTCTTCTGCCAGCACTTTTACCGGGCTGGGCATCATTTTTTTGCCGCGACCAGCAGGACGGTCCGGCTGGGTAAAGACGCCAACAACCTTGTGACCGGAAGATAACAGCGCGTCAAGATGACGCGCTGCAAAATCAGGGGTTCCCGCGAAGATAATTCGTAGTGTTTTAGACACGATGATCCTTGTATCCGGGGGGCGTTATGCGCGAGAACGCAAACGATCCAGTTTTTCTACTTTCTGACGAATACGCTGCTGTTTCAGCGGTGAGAGGTAATCGATAAACAGTTTACCGACAAGGTGATCCATCTCATGCTGAATACAAATCGCCAGCAGGTCATCTGCTTCCAGTTCGAACGGATTACCGTCACGATCCAGGGCGCGAATTTTCACCTTTTCAGCTCGCGGCACTAACGCACGCTGTTCAGGAATAGACAGACAGCCTTCCTCAATACCGGTTTCGCCACTCTTTTCGAGCAGTTCAGGGTTGATCAGCACCAGGCGGCCATCGCGATTTTCAGAAACATCAATCACGATAATACGCTTATGAATGTCCACCTGTGTCGCCGCCAGGCCAATGCCTTCTTCGGCGTACATGGTATCGAACATATCATCAACGATACGCTGGATTTCTGCATTCACTTCTTTGACCGGTTCAGCGACGATGCGAAGGCGCTCGTCCGGAATATGTAACACTTGCAAAACTGCCATAAATTTCCAGAGTCGTGTTCAGGAGTTGATAAGAATACTACCTCTATTCTAGACAAATCCCCCATCGATTGACAGCATCAGTGACCAATCGCAATGATTGCGGAGGCCGCTTATGGCAGGGGAAAGGATGACGTTGACCGAGATATGGCTACGGCTAATACACACAGGGTCTCTGTGTGGTGATGTAATGCTGGAAGCGGCTGCACGACTGCAGAAGCAGGAAGGCATCGACACGCTTGTCTTAAGAAATGCTGGACTGACAGCAAAGCAGGCTGAACGGTTCTTTGCGTTCAATGAGAGTGAGCTGGAACGTAGCCTGCTATGGCTTGAGCAGCCGGGGCATCATTTATTAACGGCCAACCATCCCCTTTATCCCCCTTTGCTTCGCACGATCCCTGATTATCCCGGTGCATTATTCATAAAAGGTAACCCAGAGACGCTTAATACCGTTCAGCTGGCGGTGGTAGGCAGTCGTGCGCCGTCATGGTACGGCGAGCGATGGGGGAAAATCCTGTGCGAACAGCTTACACAAAGTGGTTTCACGATTACCAGCGGGCTGGCCTGCGGTATTGACGGCGTTGCCCACAGCGCGGCACTGTCAGCTAAAGGACAAAGTGTCGCGGTCCTGGGGAACGGTCTTTTTAGCATTTATCCACGCCGACATCAGGCATTGGCGATGCGGCTTATTGAATCTGACGGCGCGATAGTCTCTGAGTTTCCGCTTTCCGCGCAGCCCAGGCCGGCAAACTTTCCGCGTCGTAATCGAATTATCAGCGGGCTTAGCAAAGGCGTGCTGGTAGTTGAAGCTGCGCGGCGAAGCGGTTCGCTGGTCACGGCACGATGCGCGCTCGAACAGGGGAGAGAGGTCTTTGCCTTGCCCGGCCCGATAGGTAACCCCGGATGCGAGGGGCCCCACTGGCTGATTAAACAAGGGGCCACACCGGTAACGGAAGTAGGGGATATTCTTGAAAATTTGCAATATGGGCTGCAATGGCTGCAGGAAGATCCCGAAAAGCGACAATATTCATCAGATCAGGGAAAGGTGGCATTGCCATTTCCCAAGCTCCTGGCTAACGTAGGAGATGAGGTAACACCTGTTGACGTTGTCGCTGAACGTGCCGGCCAACCTGTGCCAGTAACGGTAGCACAGCTACTCGAACTGGAGTTAGCAGGGTGGATCGCAGCTGTACCCGGCGGCTATGTCCGATTGAGGAGGGCATGCCATGTTCGACGTACTGATGTATTTGTTTGAGACTTACATCCATAACGAAGCAGAAATGCGAGTGGATCAGGACAAATTGACACAGGATCTTACCGATGCGGGGTTTGAGCGGGAAGACATCTATAATGCGTTGATGTGGTTGGAAAAACTGGCTGATTATCAGGAAGGCCTGGCCGAACCGATGCAGCTTGCTTCGGATCCATTGTCAGTACGCATTTATACCGCAGAAGAGTGTGAAAGGCTGGACGCCAGCTGCCGGGGATTCATCTTATTCCTTGAGCAGATTCAGGTGCTGAACCTCGAAACGAGAGAAATGGTGATAGAGCGCGTCATGGCGCTGGATACAGCAGAATTCGAACTGGAAGATCTCAAATGGGTGATCCTGATGGTTCTGTTTAATATTCCGGGCTGTGAAAATGCCTATCAGCAAATGGAAGAATTACTCTTTGAAGTGAATGAAGGTATGCTGCACTAATTCAATGTGCAGCACCAAGAGTTGTTATGGCCAAATCAGCACTATTCACGGTGCATAAAAACGAGCCCTGCCCGCAGTGCGGGGCTGAACTTGTTATTCGGTCCGGGAAACACGGCCCGTTTCTCGGTTGTTCACACTATCCGGAATGTGATTATGTTCGTCCTCTGAAAAGCCAGGCGGATGGACATATCGTTAAAATTCTGGAGGGTCAGTATTGTCCCGTGTGCGGTGGTGAATTAGCCCTGCGGCAGGGGCGTTTCGGCATGTTTATTGGATGTAGCCGCTATCCAGAATGTGAGCATACGGAACAAATTGATAAACCTGATGAAACGGCAATTGCGTGCCCTCAGTGTCAGCGCGGTCAGCTGGTACAGCGCCGTTCCCGTTATGGTAAGACCTTCCATTCGTGCGATCGCTACCCTGAATGCCAGTTCGTCATCAATTTTAAACCGGTAGCGGGAATCTGCCCTCATTGCAATTATCCGCTACTGATAGAGAAGAAAACCGCGCAAGGCATGAAACGCTTCTGCGCCAGTAAACAATGTGGAAAGCCGGTTACGGCGGATCAAAATAGTGAATAATAACCTGCCATCAGGCTCCATTGCGCATGCAGTGGACGTACTGAAAAATGAAGAAGTCATCGCCTATCCAACTGAAGCTGTTTTTGGGGTCGGTTGCGATCCTGACAGCGAGACGGCTGTGAGCCGTCTGCTTGCCCTGAAACAAAGACCCGTCGAGAAAGGACTGATTTTGATCGCTGCGAATTACGAGCAGCTTAAACCTTATATCGATGACTCTATGCTGACGCCGGCGCAGCGCGAGACTATCTTCTCCGCGTGGCCGGGACCAGTGACCTTCGTCTTCCCGGCGCAGCCGACAACCCCGCGTTGGTTAACCGGACGCTTTGATTCCCTCGCCGTTCGCGTAACTGACCATCCGCTGGTGGTTGAGCTTTGTCTGGCATTTGGTAAACCGCTAGTCTCAACAAGTGCTAACCTGACCGGATTGCCGCCTTGTCGGACAACCGAAGAAGTGCTGGCGCAGTTCGGGAATGACTTCCCTGTTGCTGTCGGTGAAACGGGAGGGCGCCTGAATCCGTCTGAAATTCGCGACGCTTTGACCGGCGAACGTTTTCGCCAGGGGTAATCTCATGGAAACCTATGCTGTTTTTGGCAATCCCATTGCACACAGCAAGTCACCGTTGATCCATCAGCAATTCGCGGAGCAGCTGGAGATTGATCATCCCTATGGTCGCATACTGGCGCCAGTGGATGCTTTTATCCCAACGCTGGAGGCCTTTTTCACCGCGGGGGGCAAAGGCGCGAATGTGACGGTGCCTTTTAAAGAGGAAGCCTTCGAACGTGCGGATGAGCTAACCGAGCGCGCTTCACTGGCTGGTGCAGTCAATACTCTAAAACGGCTTGAGGATGGACGCCTTTTGGGTGACAACACCGACGGGATTGGTTTACTCAGCGATCTGGAAAGACTCTCCTTTATCAAGCCTGGATTCCGGATCCTGCTGATTGGCGCGGGTGGCGCATCGCGGGGCGTTCTGTTGCCTCTGCTTTCACTGGACTGTTCGGTGACCATTACTAACAGAACCTTTTCCCGGGCAGAAGCACTGGCGGCGTTGTTTGCGCATACCGGCAGCGTGAGCGCGGTAGCTCTTGACGATCTTGCCGATCGTGAGTTCGATCTTGTCATTAATGCCACATCCAGTGGCATTAGTGGTGAGATCCCGGCGATCCCCGCTTCGCTGGTCAGTGCGCATATGTATTTCTATGACATGTTTTATCAGAAAGGAAAGACGCCTTTCCTTAACTGGTGTGAACAACACGGTGCGAAACAGTTAGCCGATGGACTCGGCATGCTGGTGGGGCAGGCTGCGCATGCGGTGCTGCTCTGGCACGGGGTGTTGCCTGCAGTCGAGCCGGTCATTGAAAAGTTAAAGCAGGAGCTTTCGGCGTGAATCAGGCTATTCATTTTCCGGACAGAGAGAGCTGGGATGAAAGTAAGCAAGCGGTCTGTTTCCCGGTTCTGGTACACGGCATGCAACTGACCTGTGCCATTCATGGGGAAACGCTGTTGCGTCGTTTTGGCGGTTCAGATCCGATAGCGGTATTTTGCGAAAATCGCTGGGAGCTGGAAGAGGAAGCCAGCGATTTAATCCGCGAAGAGCAGGAAGACGATCAGGGTTGGGTTTGGCTATCCTGATCCAAATAATCATTTTTCCATTTTACGTAGTTGTTCGCCGAGTATTTTAATCCTTCGATCTCTGCCTCCTTAAGGGGGCGGATCTGTTTTACCGGACTTCCCAGATAGAGATAGCCGCTCTCCAGCCGTTTGTTCTGCGGGACCAGGCTACCGGCTCCAATCATCACGTCATCTTCTACTATGACGCCATCCAGCAAAATCGACCCCATGCCAACAAGTACGCGATTTCCGATAGTGCAGCCGTGAAGCATCACTTTATGGCCGACGGTAACCTCTTCTCCAATGATGAGGGGATTGCCTTCCGGGTTATAGGAGGATTTGTGCGTGACGTGCAGGACGCTACCGTCCTGAATATTGGTACGTGCACCAATCGACACATAGTTAACATCACCCCTGATGGCGACGAGTGGCCAGATACTGACATCATCGGCCATTCGGACATCACCAATCACCACGCTACTGGCATCGATCATCACGCGATCGCCTTTTTGGGGGAACAGATCTTTATAAGGACGTAATACTCCGGGCATATCTACCTCTAACAATGAGCGCTATACAGAAGACTTTGATCGTACTAATGGATCGAGGCAAGGCAAAATACGTCAATATTTAAGCAGATCGGGCGGGATTTCAGCGAAAAGCGCGGAAAATCAGCAGTCGGAAAAAAAGATCTAAAAAATACTTGTGCTAAAAAATGGGATCCCTATAATGCGCCTCCATCGACACGGCGGATGTGAATCACTTCACAAACAGCCGGTCGGTTGAAGAGAAAAAATCCTGAAATAACGGGTTGACTCTGAAAGAGGAAAGCGTAATATACGCCACCTCGCAACGGTGAGCGAAAGCCGCGTTGCACTGCTCTTTAACA
>NZ_JAWNDD010000006.1:0-284221 GCF_034106785.1 Enterobacter sp. 241F3 | reverse complement strand
TGTCTGATAAATTGTTAAAGAGCAGTGCAACGCGGCTTTCGCTCACCGTTGCGAGGTGGCGTATATTACGCTTTCCTCTTTCAGAGTCAACCCGTTATTTCAGGATTTTTTCTCTTCAACCGATCGGGCTGTTTGTGAAGTGATTCACATCCGCCGTGTCGATGGAGGCGCATTATAGGGAGTTCCCGAACGACCGCAACCGAAAAGTTGCAAAAAAATGACTGACTGCTGCATTCCCCAGCAAAACCCCGCCTTATACCCTTTTATGCACAAAGTTATCCACAGTGATGCGAAAAAGTGAAAATGTGCGAGCGTTGCGCAAACGTTTTCGTTAAAATGCTCGCGCTTAACAAGGATGCCTCGTCAGGTGTGTTAGATGAGTTTTTCGCAGGAAAATTCATCTAACGCTCTCTGTAATCGTGAAATCCAGGGGATTTACCATGCAACAACGTCGTCCAGTCCGCCGCGCTCTGCTCAGTGTTTCTGATAAAGCCGGTATCGTTGAATTCGCTCAGGCACTTTCTGCACGCGGTGTAGAACTGCTTTCTACAGGCGGTACCGCTCGTCTGTTAGCAGATAAAGGTCTGCCGGTAACCGAAGTGTCCGATTACACCGGTTTCCCGGAAATGATGGATGGACGCGTCAAAACCCTGCACCCGAAAGTGCACGGCGGTATTCTTGGCCGTCGCGGTCAGGACGACGCTATTATGGAACAGCATGATATCGCCCCAATCGACATGGTTGTCGTTAACCTCTACCCGTTTGCCCAGACCGTTGCCCGCGAAGGCTGTTCTCTGGAAGATGCCGTAGAGAATATTGATATCGGCGGCCCAACCATGGTGCGCTCAGCAGCCAAGAACCATAAAGATGTGGCTATCGTGGTGAAGAGCAGCGATTACGAGACCATTATTAATGAGATGGATGCCAACGAAGGGTCACTGACTCTGGATACCCGTTTCGACCTCGCCATTAAAGCTTTCGAGCACACCGCGGCGTATGACAGCATGATCGCCAACTACTTCGGTAGCCTGGTGCCGGCTTACCACGGTGAAAGCAAAGATCCTTCTGGCCGCTTCCCGCGTACCCTGAATCTGAACTTCATTAAGAAACAAGATATGCGTTACGGTGAGAACAGCCACCAGCAGGCTGCCTTCTATATAGAAGAAGAGGTAAAAGAAGCCTCTGTTGCGACCGCTCAGCAGGTTCAGGGCAAAGCGCTCTCCTATAACAACATTGCCGACACCGACGCGGCGCTGGAATGCGTGAAAGAGTTCAGCGAGCCGGCCTGCGTTATCGTCAAGCACGCCAACCCATGCGGCGTGGCGGTAAGCACCTCTATTCTGGATGCCTACGATCGCGCCTACAAAACCGACCCGACCTCTGCGTTCGGCGGCATTATCGCCTTCAACCGCGAGCTGGATGCTGAAACCGCACAGGCCATTATCTCCCGCCAGTTTGTCGAAGTGATTATCGCGCCATCGGCCTCCGAAGAAGCGCTGAAAATCACCGCGGCAAAACAGAACGTGCGCGTACTGATTTGCGGCCAGTGGGCAGAACGCGTGCCGGGCCTGGACTTCAAACGCGTAAACGGCGGCCTGCTGGTTCAGGACCGCGATCTGGGCATGGTGACAGAAGCCGACCTGCGCGTGGTGACCAAACGCCAGCCGACCGAACAGGAACTGCGTGACGCGCTGTTCTGCTGGAAGGTCGCGAAGTTCGTGAAATCCAACGCCATCGTCTACGCGAAAGAGAACATGACCATCGGGATAGGCGCAGGCCAGATGAGCCGCGTTTACTCTGCGAAAATCGCGGGTATTAAAGCAGGTGACGAAGGTCTGGAAGTCAAAGGCTCCGCCATGGCCTCTGACGCCTTCTTCCCGTTCCGTGACGGTATCGACGCCGCAGCCGCTGTGGGCATCACCTGCGTGATCCAGCCAGGCGGTTCAATCCGCGACGACGAAGTGATTGCCGCTGCCGACGAACACGGCATCGCGATGATCTTCACCGACATGCGCCACTTCCGCCATTAATTTCCGGAGCTGAAAATGAAAGTATTAGTGATTGGTAACGGCGGACGCGAGCACGCGCTGGCGTGGAAAGCGGCGCAGTCTCCGCTGGTGAAAACGGTCTTCGTGGCACCGGGCAACGCCGGTACCGCACTGGAACCCGCGCTGCAGAACGTGGCTATCGGCGTGACCGACATTCCGGCGCTGCTGAGTTTTGCCCAGAGCGAGAAAATCGACCTGACCATCGTCGGCCCGGAAGCGCCGCTGGTGATTGGCGTCGTTGACGCATTCCGTGCAGCGGGCCTGACAATCTTCGGCCCAACGGAAGGCGCCGCGCAGCTGGAAGGCTCCAAAGCCTTCACCAAAGATTTCCTCGCGCGTCATAACATCCCGACGGCGGAATATCAGAATTTCACTGAAGTGGAGCCTGCTCTGGCCTACTTACGTGAGAAGGGCGCGCCGATTGTTATCAAGGCCGACGGTCTGGCCGCCGGTAAAGGCGTGATCGTCGCGATGACGCTCGACGAAGCCGAAGCCGCAGTTCAGGATATGCTGGCGGGCAATGCTTTCGGTGATGCGGGCCACCGCATCGTGATCGAAGAGTTCCTCGACGGTGAAGAAGCAAGCTTCATCGTGATGGTCGACGGTGAGCACGTTCTGCCGATGGCCACCAGCCAGGACCACAAGCGTGTGGGCAATGGCGATACCGGCCCGAATACCGGTGGAATGGGCGCTTACTCCCCCGCTCCGGTAGTGACTGACGAAGTTCACCAGCGCACCATGGATCGCATCATCTGGCCTACCGTGAAGGGAATGGCGGCAGAAGGGAATACCTACACCGGTTTCCTTTACGCAGGTCTGATGATCGACAAGCAGGGTAACCCTAAGGTCATCGAATTCAACTGCCGCTTTGGCGATCCGGAAACGCAGCCAATCATGCTGCGCATGAAATCCGATCTGGTGGAGCTCTGTCTGGCAGCCTGCGATGGCAAGCTGGACGAGAAAACCTCCGAGTGGGACGAGCGTGCGTCTCTCGGCGTGGTGATTGCTGCGGGTGGTTATCCGGGGAACTACAGCACCGGTGATGAAATCCACGGCCTGCCGCTGGAAGAGATTGAAGGTGCGAAGGTGTTCCACGCGGGTACGAAGCTGGCTGGCGACGATCGCGTCCTCACCAACGGCGGCCGCGTGCTGTGTGCAACCGCGCTGGGCCATACCGTGGCAGAAGCGCAGAAGCGCGCCTATGCGCTGATGGCAGATATTCACTGGAACGGTAGCTTTAGCCGTCAGGATATCGGCTATCGCGCGATTGCACGCGAGCAGGGGGAGTAACGGAACCGTCTGTTCCCCCTCACCCTGACCCTCTCCCTCAAGGGAGAGGGGATTTACCTCAGAAACTCTTCTCTGTCGGCTGCCAGGTGCAGAAGTCTTCGTTCGCCACCAGCAGCAGCTGAGAGCCTTCCGGCGCCTCAAGCCACGCCACGCTCACTTCCATTGATGAATGACGCTGACGGCGTTGAATGTGTTCGGTTGCCCAGGATTCGAGCTCAGGCTTGACCGTCTGCCCTTCGCAGGTTGTCACCGACCCATCGGCATGCCAGCGCCCCTGGCGCAGCACAACGCGTCCCAGACGAAGCGCATCGCTGGTCTGGCGGATTTGTTCGGCACGATAACGGTAGAGGGCGATTTGATCGCTGGAAAGCTGCTGTTTTTGACCGCTGACTTCGCGCTGCATAAAGCTCAGCTCGCCATGGTCGTCAAAACGCACTTTCACATGTTCGGGGGTTTTGCTGTAGACGTTCAGTTCAATCAGCGACAGGTCATCTCCCTGCCAGCGATATTCCGCAGTCGACGTATTGCCGTTATGCCACGGGCTGAAGGCAGAAAGCAGATGAACTTCGCCGCCGGAATCTTTGCGCCAGACCCTAACCGCGCCCTGGTTGTCCGCGTAACCGCTGGCGGTAAACGGCGGCAGGGAGGTGTCGTGGCTACAGGCTGACAGCAGCAGCATGCCTGCCAGCGCGAGCGTTCCACGCCAGAAAGACAAAAGGGGCGTTACCGCCCCTTCGCTAAAACTGTTCACTGCCACGCGTCTTACTTAACAGCGTCTTTCAGTGCTTTACCAGAAACAAATGCCGGCACGTTAGCTGCGGCGATTTTGATTTCTTTACCGGTCTGCGGGTTGCGGCCAGTACGCTCAGCGCGGTGGTTCACTTTGAAGGTACCGAAACCAACCAGTTGTACAGCATCACCTTCTTTCAGAGACTCAGTAATAGCAGCCAGGGTAGATTCCAGAGCAGCTTTAGCCTGCACTTTAGACAGATCAGCCTTGTCCGCAATTACATCAATCAGTTGAGTCTTGTTCATAAGTTATCCTTTCAATGTGTTTATCGCTTGCTAAGCATCGAGTGCGACGAAAATGCCAAAAAAGCACTCTCCTGCATACACGCACCGATAGCCACTTTTTTTCGCCCCCCAAATGTAGACCAGACAAGGGGCGAAAGGGAAGAGTCGAGGAGCGACAAAACGGGCGTTATCTCAAGATTTATTGTCTCATTGGTTAAAAATTATACCAATATTGCTCTCGCCAGCCTCTCGTAAGTCCGCGCGCAGCCCTTTTATCAGCTCAATATCGCGTTCTTCACACTCTGCTAACAGGCGGAAAATTTCCCACTGAATGTCCCATTCTTGCTCAACCGCCGGGTTCGCACGCAGCTCTTCGTCGGTCATTTCCCGACCTTCCTGGGTCATTTCCAGCATCGCGACGGTCGTAATAGATGCCTTACTGACTTCAATAGCGTGCTCCAGCGTTTCACCGCTCAGACGGGAGTGAAGCAGTTCGCTTAACGCCACGCAGGCATCAATTGCCGGGTAGACGCCGTACAGGTCAAAATCATCCGCCACCGGGATCGCCTCTTCCAGCTTTTCGAGCTGAGAGTCGAAATTCACCTTCGCGTCTTTCACCGTCAGCGTTTCCCAGATCAGATCCAGAATGCGGCGGTAGATATGGCCATCACCAAAACCCGTCTGCTTGCAGAACGCGGCATAGTTGGGATACATACGCTCGCACAGGCAAGCCATAAAGGTGACGTGCTGCCAGCTTTCCAGCTTTTCAAGGCGCAGGTGAATTGGGTTTTGTAGCATGATGATCTCTCGAATCGAAAATTAGGCGCAGTTTACCTGAATCATCGCTGAATTTCCTGCCAACGAACAAAAGCCGGACGTGAAGACGCCACGGCGTCTGCCCAGCGCGTCGGCTCCGGCAAGCGGTAGCCTTTCATGCAGCGCTGCACCCACGCGAGGGCGCTGTCCATGCTCACACGGTGCCCGGTAGCGATAAAGAGCGGGTTACAGCGTGCCTTGCTGCGCCAGACCCACGCCAGCTGCTCGCCTTTATGGATGAGCGGCGCCAGCGCACCCGGCTCGGGTGAAAGTGGTTCAAACGCGCCGCACAGGCGTTTCTTGGCGACGCCAATGGTCGGCACATCCACCAGCAGCCCAAAATGACTGGCAACGCCTAAACGACGCGGATGTGAGATCCCGTGCCCATCGACAAACAGCAGGTCAGGTTTTTGCGAAAGCTGCTCCCACGCTGCCAGCAGCGCGGGATATTCGCGGAAGGAGAGAAAGCCCGGAATGTACGGCATGGTGGTCGCGATACGCGCGACCTTGTACTCCACCAGCTCAAGCGAAGGGTATTTCAGAACCACCATCGCCGCTCGCGTCACGTCCCCACCCTGCTCGAACCCGACGTCTGCTCCGCCAATGTACTGCGGAGGGTCCTTATCCAGACGATCCTCGCGGATCACCGATGAGGCCAGTTCGATTTGTTGAGCGCGTAGCGACGCGAGATCCATAACGACTCCTTACTTGTGATACTGGGCAGAAAGCCGATGCACCGCCTCCACAAATACGCCTGCGTGTTCTGGCGGCACATCCTGATGAATGCCGTGGCCGAGGTTAAAGACGTGGCCTTCCCCCTGGCCGAAACCAGACAGTATAGTCGACACTTCTTCTTCAATGCGGGCTGGCGGCGCATAAAGCATGGACGGGTCCATATTGCCCTGCAGCGCTACTTTGTCGCCCACGCGACGACGCGCATCGGCAATATCGGTGGTCCAGTCGAGACCCAGCGCGTCGCAGCCGGTTGCCGCCATCGCTTCCAGCCACTGGCCGCCACCTTTGGTGAACAGCGTCACCGGCACGCGGCGACCTTCGTTTTCACGCAGCAGGCCATCAACGATTTTATGCATGTAATACAGGGAGAACTGCTGATAATCGCGCCCGGTCAGCACGCCGCCCCAGGTATCGAAAATCATCACCGACTGCGCGCCCGCCTTAATCTGCGCGTTCAGATAGAGCGTAACGCTCTTCGCCAGCTTGTCGAGCAGCGCATGCAGGGCCAGCGGCTCGGCGTACATCATCTTTTTAATCATGGTGAAGGCTTTGCTGCTGCCCCCTTCCACCATATAGGTCGCCAGCGTCCACGGGCTGCCTGAGAAGCCAATCAGCGGCACTTCACCTTTCAGCTCGCGGCGAATGGTGCGCACGGCGTTCATCACGTAGCCCAGTTCGCCTTCCGGATCGGGGATCGGCAGCTTGTCCACGTCGGCTTTGCTTTTGATCGGAGAGGTGAAACGCGGACCTTCACCGGTTTCGAAGTACAGGCCAAGGCCCATCGCATCCGGAATGGTCAGAATATCCGAGAAGAGGATCGCCGCATCCAGCGGGAAGCGGCGCAGCGGCTGGAGCGTCACTTCACAGGCCAGCTCGGCGTTTTTGCAAAGCGACATAAAATCGCCCGCCTGCGCGCGCGTGGCTTTGTACTCTGGCAGATAGCGTCCCGCCTGGCGCATCATCCACACCGGGGTGACATCAACGGGCTGGCGCAGCAGCGCACGCAGATAACGATCGTTCTTCAGTTCGGTCATTTTTGCAGTTCCTTAAGCGTCATGGCCTCAGTGTAACACTACTCATACTCGGCCCGACACATCGCCACGGTATCTTCTATCAGCCGACGCGCCACGGTACCCGCTGGGGGGAGCAGCGGTAGATCGTCATAGCGATACCAGTTCGCATCCAGCAGCTCTTTCCGATCGATAACGATCTCGCCGCTGTCATATTCGGCCATAAAGGCCGTCATCAGCGACTGCGGGAACGGCCACGGCTGGGAGGTGACGTAGCGCAGGTTCTTCACTTTGATGCCGCTCTCCTCCATCACCTCGCGCGCCACCGCCTGCTCCAGCGTTTCGCCCACCTCGACAAAGCCGGCCAGCACGGTATGGACGCCGTTGCGATGACGGGTATGCTGCGCCAGCAGAATGGAATCATCCCGGCGAATAGCGACGATGATGCACGGCGCAATCTGCGGATAGTAGCGCTCTCGGCAGTGGCTGCAGAGCATCGCCCACTCGGTTTTGCTCGGGTGCATGGTATGACCGCAGTAGCCGCAGTATTTGTGCGAGCGATAAAACTCCGCCAGCTGCACGCCGCGCCCCGCCAGCTGGAACAGGCCCACGTCCAGATCCAACACCTGGCGAACGGATCCCATATCCTGACGACGCGCTTGCTGGATCAACCACACGGGCTCACCCTGCCACTCGCCGATCTCTAGCGCAGGCTGGCCCACGAGATCGAACGTTTCCGCCGCACCGTAGGGCAGTTCTCCACCGGGCAACCATAATTTTTGTTCGTGGCTGACGATCCACCAACCCAGATCTGATTTTTCAATAATACGATCCATATCTATTGCACTACCTTCGCTTCACTGACATGTTGTTAGCATTGTGGTTACATTCTGGATGAGCAGATTCAATCCTACACTTTGCGGAGTCTACCATGTTAAACCAGCTAGAAAGCCTGACTGAGCGCGTTAGAGGAAGTAACAAACTGGTGGATCGCTGGCTGCATGTGCGCAAGCATCTACTCGTGGCTTATTACAATCTGGTCGGCATTAAGCCTGGCAAAGAATCGTTTATGCGGCTGAACGAAAAAGCGCTGGATGATTTTTGTCAGGGCCTGGTCGACTATCTGTCCGACGGCCATTTCAATATTTATGAACGCATTATCCGCGAAATGGAAGGGACAACGCCGTATTTAGCGGCCAGCAAGCTCTATCCGCTGCTGGAAGCCAATACCCAGCAGATCATGGATTACTATGATTCCACGCTCGAGAATGCCATCGATCACGATAACTATCTTGAGTTCCAGAAAGCGCTATCCGACCTCGGCGAAGCGCTGGAGGAGCGATTCACGCTGGAAGATAAGCTGATCTCTCTCGCCCTGGACAATGATTTGAACATCAGTAACGAAGAGAACGTCGCGCGCCCTGCTTGAGTTCTTAATCGTTAACGAGTAATTTACAACCATTCGCCCCTCTCACGAGGGGGATTTTTCTTGTCGGAGTGCCCAGAGCGAAAGCCGGGCTGAGACCGTTAATTCGGGATCCGCGGAACCTGATCAGGCTAATACCTGCGAAGGGAACAAGAGTCACACTGCTGTTGTATCGCCCCCCGGGCGATCCTCTCTTGCTTCATCCGTCGTCTGACAAGCCATGTCCTTCACTTTTGGAATGAGCTATGTCTACTGTAAAACTGACCCGCCGCGAACAGCGCGCACAGGCCCAACACTTCATCGATACCCTGGAAGGCACTGCTTTCCCGAACTCGAAACGCATCTACATTTCCGGCTCGCAGGACGATATTCGCGTTCCGATGCGCGAAATCCACCTCAGCCCGACGCTTATCGGCGGCAGCAAAGAGAATCCGCAGTATGAAGACAACGAAGCCGTGCCGGTGTATGACACCTCCGGCCCATACGGCGATCCTGATGTTGCCATCAACGTCCAGCAGGGGCTGGCAAAGCTGCGCCAGCCGTGGATTGACGCGCGTAACGACTGCGAAGAGCTGAGCGTGCTCAGCTCTGCGTACACCAAAGAGCGCCTGGCCGACGACGGTCTGGACGAGTTGCGCTTTACCGGCCTGCTGACGCCAAAACGTGCTAAAGCAGGTAAATGCGTGACCCAGCTGCACTACGCCCGCCAGGGTATCGTCACGCCGGAGATGGAGTTCATCGCCATCCGTGAAAACATGGGTCGCGAGCGTATCCGCAGCGAAGTGCTGCGCTATCAGCATCCTGGTGAAGGCTTTGGCGCGCGCCTGCCGGAGAACATCACGCCGGAATTTGTACGTGACGAAGTGGCCGCCGGCCGCGCAATTATCCCCGCCAACATTAACCACCCGGAATCCGAGCCGATGATTATCGGCCGCAACTTCCTGGTGAAGGTCAACGCTAACATCGGTAACTCGGCCGTCACCTCCTCCATCGAAGAAGAGGTGGAAAAGCTGGTCTGGTCCACGCGCTGGGGTGCGGACACGGTAATGGATCTCTCCACCGGCCGCTATATCCATGAAACCCGCGAATGGATCCTGCGTAACAGCCCGGTGCCGATTGGCACCGTCCCGATTTATCAGGCGCTGGAGAAGGTCAACGGCATTGCCGAAGACCTCACCTGGGAAGCGTTCCGCGACACCCTGCTGGAGCAGGCCGAGCAGGGCGTGGACTACTTCACCATTCACGCGGGCGTGCTGCTGCGCTACGTGCCGATGACCGCGAAGCGTCTGACCGGCATCGTCTCGCGCGGCGGCTCCATCATGGCGAAGTGGTGCCTCTCCCATCACCGGGAAAACTTCCTCTACGAACACTTCCGCGAGATCTGCGAAATCTGCGCCGCCTATGACGTCTCCCTGTCGCTGGGCGACGGCCTGCGTCCGGGCTCCATCCGCGACGCGAATGACGAAGCGCAGTTTGCCGAGCTTCATACGCTGGGCGAACTGACCAAAATCGCCTGGGAGTATGACGTGCAGGTGATGATTGAAGGCCCGGGACACGTGCCGATGCAGATGATCCGCCGCAACATGACCGAGGAGCTGGAGCACTGCCACGAAGCGCCGTTCTACACCCTGGGACCGTTGACCACCGATATTGCGCCAGGCTATGACCACTTCACGTCAGGCATTGGCGCGGCGATGATCGGCTGGTTCGGCTGCGCCATGCTCTGCTACGTGACGCCGAAAGAGCACCTCGGCCTGCCAAACAAAGAGGACGTGAAGCAGGGGCTGATTACCTACAAAATTGCCGCCCACGCGGCGGATCTGGCCAAAGGCCACCCGGGGGCGCAAATCCGCGATAACGCCATGTCGAAGGCGCGCTTTGAATTCCGCTGGGAAGATCAGTTCAACCTGGCGCTGGACCCGTTCACCGCCCGCGCCTACCACGACGAAACCCTGCCGCAGGAATCGGGCAAAGTCGCGCATTTCTGCTCCATGTGCGGACCAAAATTCTGCTCGATGAAAATCAGCCAGGAGGTGCGCGACTACGCCGCCACGCAAACCATCGAAGTCGGTATGGCGGACATGTCTGAAACCTTCCGCGCCAGAGGCGGCGAAATCTACCTCAAAAAAGAGGAGGCGTAATGTACCAGCCCGATTTCCCTCCCGTCCCCTACCGTTTAGGGCTCTATCCGGTGGTGGACAGCGTGGCGTGGATAGAGCGCCTGCTGGAGACAGGCGTTCGAACGATCCAGCTGCGCATCAAGGATAAACGCGATGACGAGGTGGAAGCCGATGTGGTTGCCGCCATTGCGCTTGGGCGCCGGTATAACGCCCGTCTGTTTATCAACGACTACTGGCGGCTGGCCGTTAAGCACAGGGCGTACGGCGTGCATCTGGGTCAGGAGGACCTGGAAACAACGGATCTCAGCGCAATCCGTGCAGCCGGGCTGCGTCTGGGCGTGTCAACGCACGATGACATGGAGATTGACGTGGCCCTGGCGGCCCGTCCCTCTTACATCGCGCTCGGTCACGTTTTCCCGACGCAAACCAAGCAGATGCCCTCCGCTCCGCAGGGTCTGACGCAGCTGGCAAGTCACGTTAAACGCCTTGCTGACTACCCCACCGTCGCCATCGGCGGAATCAGCCTTGAACGTGCCCCAGCGGTGCTGGAGACCGGCGTCGGCAGCATCGCCGTCGTCAGTGCCATCACCCAGGCCGCAGACTGGCGGTCCGCCACCGAACAGTTGTTACAGCTGGCAGGAGCAGGCGATGAACGATCGTGACTTTATGCGCTACAGCCGTCAGATCCTGCTTGAGGATATCGCCATTGACGGGCAGCAAAAACTGCTCGCCAGCCGGGTGCTGATTGTTGGACTCGGGGGATTAGGCGCACCCGCCGCGCTCTATCTGGCAGGCGCGGGTATCGGCACGCTGGTGCTGGCCGACGACGACGAGGTTCACCTCAGCAATCTGCAGCGGCAAATCCTCTTTACTACTGACGATATCAGCCAGCCGAAAGCGCAAATCACCCGGCAGCGCCTGGCGCAGCTCAACCCGGATATCGAGCTGATTGCCTTACAGGAGCGGCTTAGCGGTGAAAGCCTGCGCCGTGAAGTCGCCCTTGCCGACGTGGTACTGGACTGCACGGACAACATGGCGACGCGCCAGGCGATTAACGCCGCCTGCGTGGCAAATCATACGCCGCTCATTACCGCCAGCGCGGTGGGGTTCGGCGGGCAAATGATGGTCCTGACCCCGCCTTGGACGCAGGGCTGCTATCGCTGCCTGTGGCCAGACGATACCGAGCCGACGCGCAACTGCCGTACGGCGGGCATTCTTGGCCCGGTGGTCGGGGTGATGGGCACCATGCAGGCGCTGGAGGCCATCAAGCTGCTCAGCGGCATGGAGACGGAACGCAATACGCTGCGGCTGTTTGATGCCCGCTCCAGCAGCTGGCGCCAGCTGGCGTTACGCCGCGCCAGCCGCTGCCCGGTATGTGGAGACCGCGATGCGCATTCTGTTTAACGATGAGCCGATGAGATGCGACGACGGGCTTACCGTTGCCGCACTGCTCGACAAGCTGCGTCAGCTCAAGCCGGGAACGGCGCTGGCGCTCAATCAACAGATCCTGCCGCGCGAGCAGTGGGAACATCAGCAGGTCAATGAAGGCGACCAGATCCTGCTGTTTCAGGTTATCGCAGGGGGCTGAGATGTTACGTATTGCCGATAAGGTTTTTGATTCGCATCTGTTTACCGGAACCGGAAAATTCGCCTCGCCGCAGCTGATGGTGGATGCCATTCGCGAAAGCGGCAGCCAGCTGGTGACGCTGGCGCTCAAGCGCGTGGATCTGCGCCACCACAGCGATGCCATTCTGGCTCCGTTGCTGGAAGCAGGCGTCACGCTGTTGCCCAACACCTCCGGCGCCAAAACGGCCGAAGAGGCGATTTTTGCCGCGCAGCTGGCCCGCGAGGCGCTCGGCACCCGCTGGCTAAAGCTGGAAATCCATCCGGATGCCCGCTGGCTGCTGCCCGACCCGATTGAAACGCTGAAAGCGGCTGAAAAGCTGGTGCAGCAAGGGTTTACCGTTCTGCCTTACTGCGGCGCTGACCCTGTTCTGTGCAAACGTCTCGAAGAGGTCGGATGCGCTGCCGTCATGCCGCTGGGGGCCCCCATTGGCTCCAACCAGGGGCTGGAAACCCGCGCGATGCTGGAGATCATCATCGAGCAGGCCACCGTGCCGGTGGTCGTTGATGCGGGCATTGGCGTGCCCAGCCATGCCGCGCAAGCGCTGGAGATGGGCGCCGACGCGGTGCTGGTCAACACGGCCATCGCGGTTGCCGACGACCCGGCCATGATGGCGCGTGCATTCCGCATGGCCGTAGAGGCTGGCCTGCTGGCAAGGGGAGCCGGCCCCGGTTCGCGCAGTTTCCAGGCGCAGGCCACCAGCCCGCTGACCGGTTTTCTGGAGGCGATCTCATGAGCACGTTTACCGAGCGCTGGCGGCAGCTTAACTGGGACGACATTGCCCTGCGCATCAACAGCAAAACGGCGGCTGACGTGGAGCGCGCGCTGCATGCCCGCCATCTGACCCGCGAGGATCTGATGGCCCTGCTCTCCCCCGCGGCGAGCGCGTACCTCGAACCGATGGCCCAGCGAGCACAGCGGCTCACCCGCCAGCGTTTTGGCAACACGGTGAGCTTCTACGTGCCGCTCTATCTCTCCAACCTGTGCGCCAATGACTGCACCTACTGCGGTTTTTCCATGAGCAACCGCATCAAGCGTAAAACGCTCGATGAAGATGAGATTTCCCGGGAGTGTGCGGCCATTCGTGAAATGGGCTTTGAACATCTTCTGCTGGTTACGGGCGAACATCAGGGAAAAGTGGGAATGGACTATTTCCGTCAGCACCTTCCCGCCATTCGTCGTCAGTTTGCGTCGTTGCAGATGGAAGTGCAGCCCCTGTCGCAGGAGGAGTACGCAGAGCTCAAAAACCTCGGGCTGGACGGGGTCATGGTCTACCAGGAAACCTATCATGAGGCGACGTACGCCCGGCACCACCTGAAGGGTAAGAAACAGGATTTCTTTTTCCGGCTGGAAACGCCGGACAGGCTCGGCCGCGCGGGTATCGACAAAATCGGTCTGGGTGCGCTGATCGGGCTCTCCGACAGCTGGCGGGTGGATTGTTATATGGTGGCGGAACATTTGCTGTGGCTCCAGCAGCACTACTGGCAGAGCCGTTATTCCATCTCCTTCCCGCGCCTGCGCCCCTGTGCGGGAGGGATCGAACCGGCTTCGCTAATGGATGAACGCCAGCTGGTGCAGACGATCTGCGCGTTTCGCCTGCTCGCCCCGGAAGTTGAATTATCGCTCTCAACGCGTGAGTCCCCGGCGTTTCGCGATCGCGTTATCCCGCTTGCGATTAACAACGTCAGCGCGTTTTCCAAAACGCAGCCTGGCGGCTACGCCGACGATCGTCCGGAGCTGGAGCAGTTTGTGCCGCATGACGGGCGACGTCCGGAAGCGGTCGCCGCAGCCCTGACGGCGCAGGGCCTTCAGCCTGTCTGGAAAGACTGGGACAGCTGGCTGGGAAGGGCCTCGCAATGACGTTGAAACGCACAGCAACATCATAGAAATTTGTCGAGACGCTACGAAAAGGCAAAACCGGATGATTGTCATCGATCGTCCGGTTTTTTATTGTCGCAAGGTCAGCAACGGATGCTGACCGGGGCGAAAAGCTTCTTCCTCGTTTCGCCCTGCTTCTGATTCATTTCACAAACTGCCCCCGGCAAATGAATAAGTATTTTCTTAATGATTCTTAAGATAAATCATCTCGTCAGAAATCGTGCGCCGTATAATTCACCGCTAACCGCAGGACAGCGACTATGCTGAGAGGATATCGGCAGACGAAAAATATTCACCATCAGGAACGATGTACAGCTCATGGCACTTCACAGCAAAAAGCTCTCTTTTACACGGCCAATCATGCTCAGCTTTGCGGGGATCCTCTGCAGTTTTGCGGTGATCGCGATCGCGGTAACGCTTTCGCAACGAAAGGATTTTCTTGAGGATTATCATAAGATCAATAGCAACTTCACGCATAACCTGGCGGTGAACTACACCGAATCTATCCTGCGTGAAAACGACTATATCCTGGGCCGTTCCGCGATGTACTTTGCCCGCGACGACAGGCTAAACGAGACGCTCAACGTCAACCCGACGCAAGGGCTGCAGATGATGATGCATTTGCAGAACCTGATGCCGACCGTCTCCTCCATCTCGCTGGCGGACACGCAGGGGCATTATCTTCGCGCACCAGAGGTGCTCCCCACGGAGACGAGTAAAACCTTCGATCCCCGGACACGCCCGTGGTTCGTCGCTCAGGCGGAAGCCAGTATCTTCAGTCACTATACCCGTCCCTACATGGACTACTTCACTGGCCATCCGACGGTAACACTCTATAAGCCTTTGATTTCGCCTGAAGGGAGACTGAAGGGAACGCTCGCTTTCCATCTCGATTTGACGTCTATGGGCTTCACCCTGCGCCAGATGGTGGCGCCCGTTCAGGGGGAATTCTTCGTCGTCGAACGCGATGGTGCCGTGGTGCTGCATCCGGATACCGGCGCGCTGTTCAAACAGTACGTGAGCGAAGCGCTGATGGACAAAATGACCAGCGGCGAAGGTCATCTTTACGACAAGAAAAGCAACGCCTGGTATTACTACTACTCGTTTACCAACCCGGACTGGTTTGTCATCTACCGGGTCTCTGGCGAGACGCTCACCGATATTACCCGTCACGAAACAACTATCGTTGGTTGGGGGTTTGCGCTGGCCGCCATCATCATCATCCTCTTCGGCTTATACCTCCGCCACGCCTCGCGTTCAGTGCTGATGCACATTATCAATGCCATCAAAACTGGCGATGTTAGCGAGGCGCCGCGCCTGGAAGCGATGCTGAGCCACACGATTCAATCCAATAAAGAGCGTGAAATGGCGTATGTTCGCCAGGCCACTCACGATGCGCTGACGGGCTGTAAAAACCGCCGCGCGTTCGACAGCGATGTCGCGGAGCTGCTGAATGCCCAACAGCCTTTCGCGATGGCGCTGGTAGACATTGATAACTTCAAGTCAATTAACGACACGCTGGGCCACCTGACCGGTGATATTGTTCTGCGTAACGTGGCTCGCGAAGGGATTCAGATCATGCAGCCACATCACGTCTCAATTTACCGTTATGGTGGAGAAGAGTTCGCGGTAATCTTCCAGGCTGAGCAGATGTCTTCCGCGCTCTCATTGCTGGAAGCGTGGCGTACCGCCGTTGAAAAGCGCGTCTGGCGGGAAGAAAACCTGCGGGTTACGTTCAGCGGCGGTCTTGGAGAGTGGCATTTTGAACCGCTGGAGCAATTTGTCGGGAGCGTTGATAATGCCCTCTACAGCGCCAAACAGCAGGGCAAAAACCGCATTAACCGAACGTCCATCAGCTAATCCTGCCTCTTTCACCCTGCCCGTTTCCACGGGCCGGGTGCCCGACAATGCAAAATTGTAACCGGTTTCAGAAAATCACCGGTTTCTTTGTGATGCCTGACACACAATCGCGGTAAAGCGGTTGTTGAAGCGGTCTGCACGGGATAATTATCAATAAACACATGTAGATCGAGGCTGATTATGAAGAACATCGTTTTATGCTGTGCAGCGGGAATGTCAACCAGCATGCTGGTTCAACGTATGAAAGACGCCGCGCAGAAAAAAGGAGTTGAAGTCACCATTAAAGCCGTTCCGGTTGCGGAGTTTAAAGACAACATCGCGACGGCCGACATCGTATTGCTGGGGCCACAGGTTAAATACGAGCAGGCTAAACTCCAGGCGCAGGCCGACCCGCTGGGTAAAAAGGTCGCGGTGATCGACATGATGGATTACGGCATGATGAAAGGTGATGCCGTACTGGAAAAAGCGCTCAAACTTCTGGAGTCATAATGGAAGACTTAGAAACCACGATTATGGAACTGCTGGTCAACGCGGGCGCGGCGCGCAGTGCAGCCCTGACGGCGTTGCAGATGGCGCGTAAAGGTGATTTTGACGAAGCTGAAAAAGCGATGGAAGAGTCGCGTGAATATGTGAAGCATGCGCACACTATACAGACGCAGCTTATCGGTCTTGATGAGGGGACCGGGAAGCTTCCGGTTAACCTGATCACCGTCCACTCGCAGGATCACCTGATGAACGCCATGGTCATTCAGGATCTGGCGGGCGATATGATTGAGCTTTATCGTCGGATCCCGTTGGTGAATTGAATACATGCAGATGTAAAAAAACCCGCCGAGGCGGGTTTTTTATTTACGGCATCAACGATTACTCGTTGTCGGAACCGCCCAGACCTGCATTCAGCAGTTCTGCCAGGCTCGCGGATGCATCTTCAGCAGTCACCTGCGGTGCAGCTGGCAGTTCGCCTGCAGCACGACGACGCATACGATCCTGATGGTACGCATAACCGGTACCAGCCGGGATCAGACGACCCACGATGACGTTCTCTTTCAGACCGCGCAGTTCATCACGTTTACCTGCAACAGCGGCTTCGGTCAGGACACGAGTCGTTTCCTGGAACGATGCTGCAGAGATGAAGGACTCGGTTGCCAGAGACGCTTTGGTGATACCCAGCAGATCGCGCGAGAAGGTCGCACCGATTTTGCCGTTCGCTTCCAGTTCGCGGTTAGCGATCTTGACGCGTGAGTATTCAACCTGCTCGCCTTCCAGGAACTCGGAGCTGCCTGCGTTTTCGATGGTTGCTTTACGCAGCATCTGACGAACGATAACTTCGATGTGCTTATCGTTAATCTTAACGCCCTGCAGACGGTAAACGTCCTGTACTTCGTTGGTGATGTAACGCGTTACTGCGTGTACGCCACGAAGACGCAGAATGTCGTGCGGAGCTTCTGGACCATCGGAAACCACGTCACCACGTTCTACACGTTCACCTTCGAACACGTTGAGCTGACGCCACTTAGGAATCATCTCTTCGTACGGTTCGCTGCCATCTACTGGAGTGATAACCAGACGGCGCTTCCCTTTGGTCTCTTTACCGAAGGAGATGATACCGCTGATTTCAGCCAGGATTGCAGGCTCTTTCGGACGACGTGCTTCGAACAGGTCCGCAACGCGTGGCAGACCACCGGTGATATCCTTGGTACCGCTGGATTCCTGTGGAATACGCGCCAGAGCATCACCCGCACCGATCTGAATGCCATCTTCCAGCTGAACGATCGCTTTACCCGGCAGGAAGTACTGCGCAGGCATGTCGGTACCCGGGATCAGAACGTCGTTACCCTGAGCATCAACGATTTTCAGTGCAGGACGCAGATCTTTACCACCGGTAGTACGTTCAGCAGAATCCAGAACCACCAGAGAAGACAGACCGGTCAGCTCGTCCGTCTGACGAGTAATGGTCTGGCCGTCGATCATGTCAGTGAAGCGGATGAAACCACTTACTTCGGTGATAACCGGCATGGTGTGTGGATCCCAGTTTGCAACGGTTTCACCGCCGGCAACCTGCTCGCCATCACCTTTCGCCATAACCGCACCGTAAGGCACTTTATAGCTCTCTTTGGTACGACCGAATTCGTCGATCAGCTTCAGCTCGGTGTTACGAGAGGTCACAACCAGCTTGCCAGCGGAGTTAACAACAGACTTCGCGTTGCTGAGCTTGATGCTACCTTTGTTTTTCACCTGGATGCTGGATTCAGCAGCCGCACGAGATGCCGCACCACCGATGTGGAACGTACGCATCGTCAGCTGTGTACCCGGCTCACCGATGGACTGTGCCGCGATAACGCCGATTGCTTCACCTTTGTTGATGATGTGGCCACGCGCCAGGTCACGACCATAGCAGTGCGCACATACACCAAAGTCGGTGTCACAGGATACAACGGAACGTACTTTCACTGAGTCAACAGAGTTCGCTTCCAGCAGGTCACACCAGTGCTCGTGCAGCAGCGTGTTGCGTGGAACCAGAATGTCTGCAGTACCCGGCTTCAGAATGTCTTCCGCGGTTACACGACCCAGAACGCGATCGCGCAGTGGCTCTTTAACATCACCGCCCTCGATAACCGGGGTCATGGTGATACCTTCGAGGGTGCCACAATCGTCTTCGGTCACAACCAGATCCTGCGCAACGTCAACCAGACGACGCGTCAGATAACCGGAGTTCGCAGTTTTCAGTGCGGTATCCGCCAGACCCTTACGAGCACCGTGCGTGGAGATGAAGTACTGGAGTACGTTCAGACCTTCACGGAAGTTCGCGGTGATTGGCGTTTCGATGATGGAGCCATCTGGCTTCGCCATCAGACCACGCATACCTGCCAGCTGACGAATCTGTGCTGCGGAACCACGCGCACCGGAGTCGGCCATCATGTAGATGCTGTTGAAGGAAACCTGCTGCTCTTCTACGCCGTCACGGTTAATCACGGTTTCGGTCTGCAGGTTATCCATCATCGCTTTGGATACACGATCGTTCGCCGCTGCCCAGATATCGATAACTTTGTTATAGCGTTCGCCCGCGGTAACCAGACCAGACTGGAACTGCTCCTGGATCTCAGCAACTTCGGCTTCCGCTTCAGAGATGATCTCATGTTTCTTCTCTGGGATGACCATGTCATCGATACCAACAGATGCACCTGAACGCGCTGCGTAAGCAAAGCCGGTATACATTGTCTGGTCAGCGAAGATAACGGTCGGCTTCAGACCCAGAATGCGGTAACAGGTGTTCAGCATTTTGGAGATCGCTTTCTTGCCCAGCGCCTGGTTGACGATGGAGAAAGGCAGACCTTTCGGTACGATCATCCACAGAATGGCACGGCCAACGGTCGTGTCTTTCAGGCTGGTTTTCGCAACGAATTCGCCGTTTTCATCTTTTTCGTATTCGGTGATACGCACTTTAACGCGCGCATGCAGAGAGGCCAGGCCAGCGCGATAAATACGCTCAGCTTCTTTCGGGCCAGTCAGCACCATGCCTTCGCCTTTGGCGTTAACACAGTCACGGGTCATGTAGTACAGACCCAGTACAACGTCCTGAGAAGGAACGATAATTGGTTCACCGTTCGCTGGGGACAGGATGTTGTTGGTAGACATCATCAGCGCACGCGCTTCGAGCTGGGCTTCCAGCGTCAGCGGTACGTGAACAGCCATCTGGTCACCATCGAAGTCGGCGTTATAGGCCGCACAAACCAGCGGGTGCAGCTGGATAGCTTTACCTTCGATCAGGACTGGCTCAAATGCCTGGATACCCAAACGGTGCAGAGTTGGTGCACGGTTCAGCAGTACCGGGTGTTCGCGGATCACTTCGTCCAGGATATCCCAAACGACAGCTTCTTCACGCTCAACCATTTTCTTAGCGGCTTTGATGGTGGTGGCGAGGCCACGCAGTTCCAGCTTGCCGTAGATGAACGGTTTGAACAGCTCCAGTGCCATTTTCTTCGGCAGACCGCACTGATGCAGACGCAGGTATGGACCTACGGTGATTACAGAACGACCGGAGTAGTCAACACGCTTACCGAGCAGGTTCTGACGGAAACGACCCTGTTTACCTTTGATCATGTCGGCCAAAGATTTCAGAGGACGTTTGTTAGAACCGGTGATCGCACGACCGCGACGACCGTTATCCAGCAGGGCATCTACCGCTTCCTGCAGCATACGTTTTTCGTTGCGTACGATAATGTCCGGCGCAGCCAGATCCAGCAGACGTTTCAGACGGTTGTTACGGTTGATAACGCGACGATACAGATCGTTCAGATCGGACGTTGCGAAACGACCACCATCCAGCGGAACCAGTGGACGCAGATCTGGCGGCAGAACCGGCAGAACGGTCAGGATCATCCACTCTGGTTTGTTACCAGACTGAACGAACGCTTCCAGCAGTTTGATACGCTTGGTCAGCTTTTTACGTTTGGTTTCGGAGTTGGTTTCGTTCAGCTCTTCACGCAGCTGCTCGCACTCTTGCTCCAGATCCATGCTCTTCAGCAGGGCCTGAATAGCTTCCGCACCCATCTTCGCGTCGAATTCGTCACCGAACTCTTCCAGCGCGTCCAGATACTGCTCTTCAGTCAGGATCTGATGACGTTCCAGGTTCGTCATCCCGCCTTCGATAACCACATAAGATTCGAAGTACAGAACACGTTCGATATCGCGCAGCGGCATATCCAGCAGCAGACCGATACGGGACGGCAGAGATTTCAGGAACCAGATGTGAGCGGTCGGAGACGCCAGCTCGATGTGGCCCATGCGCTCACGACGCACTTTGGTCTGGGTCACTTCAACGCCGCACTTCTCACAGATCACACCACGGTGTTTCAGGCGCTTGTACTTACCGCACAGGCACTCGTAATCTTTTACTGGCCCGAAAATACGCGCACAGAAAAGGCCGTCACGTTCAGGTTTGAACGTACGGTAGTTGATGGTTTCCGGCTTTTTAACTTCACCGAAAGACCATGAACGGATCATGTCTGGCGAAGCCAGAGCAATTTTGATCGCATCAAACTCTTCGGTTTTAGTCTGCGCTTTCAGAAACTTTAATAAATCTTTCACGGATTTGCTCCCGTCGGAGTTAGCACAATCTGGTGCCGGGGGTTAACCCGGCACCAGTGACCTGTTTGAGCGAGAATTACTCGTCTTCCAGTTCGATGTTGATACCCAGCGAACGAATCTCTTTCAACAGTACGTTGAAGGATTCTGGCATGCCCGGCTCCATCTGATGGTTGCCGTCCACGATGTTTTTATACATCTTGGTACGACCGTTCACGTCATCAGACTTAACGGTGAGCATTTCCTGCAGGGTGTATGCCGCGCCGTATGCTTCCAGCGCCCACACTTCCATCTCCCCGAAGCGCTGACCACCGAACTGTGCCTTACCACCCAGCGGCTGCTGAGTAACCAGGCTGTAAGAACCGGTAGAACGAGCGTGCATCTTGTCGTCGACCAGGTGGTTCAGTTTCAGCATGTACATGTAACCTACGGTTACCGGACGTTCGAACTGTTCACCAGTACGGCCGTCAAACAGCGTAATCTGACCAGAAGTTGGCAGACCACCCAGTTGCAGCAGCTCTTTAATTTCAGCTTCTTTTGCACCGTCGAATACCGGCGTTGCAATTGGCATACCTTTGCGCAGGTTCTCTGCCAGACGCAGCACTTCTTCATCGCTGAAGGTGTTCAGGTCGACTTTCTGACGCACGTCGGTACCCAGATCGTAGGCACGCTGGATGAATTCGCGCAGTTTCGCGACTTCCTGCTGCTGTTTCAGCATGGCGTTAATCTTATCGCCGATGCCTTTTGCAGCCATACCCAGGTGAGTTTCCAGGATCTGACCAATGTTCATACGAGACGGTACGCCCAGCGGGTTCAGTACGATATCTACCGGCGTACCGTTAGCATCGTGCGGCATATCTTCGATCGGGTTGATCTTAGAGATAACACCCTTGTTACCGTGACGACCTGCCATCTTATCACCAGGCTGGATCTGACGTTTAACAGCCAGATACACCTTAACAATCTTCAGCACGCCTGGTGCCAGATCGTCGCCCTGAGTGATTTTGCGGCGTTTCGCTTCGAGTTTTTTCTCGAACTCGTGTTTCAGTTCGTCATACTGCTCAGCCAGCTGTTCCAGCTGATTTTGTTTCTCTTCGTCGGTCAGGCCCAGTTCCAGCCAGCGATCGCGTGGCAGTTTGTCGAGCTTCTCAGCTTCAACGCCACCGGCAACCAGCACCGCATAGATACGGCTGAACAGACCCGCTTCGAGGATCTGCAGTTCTTCAGACAGGTCTTTCTTAGCCTGTTTGAGCTGCATCTCTTCGATTTCCAGCGCACGCTTATCTTTCTCAACGCCGTCACGGGTGAAGACCTGAACGTCGATAACCGTACCGGAAACACCGTTTGGTACGCGCAGAGAAGAGTCTTTAACGTCAGACGCTTTCTCACCGAAGATTGCACGCAGCAGTTTCTCTTCTGGCGTCAGCTGGGTTTCACCTTTAGGCGTAACCTTACCAACCAGAATGTCGCCGCCGGTCACTTCAGCACCGATGTAAACGATACCGGATTCATCCAGTTTGGAGAGCGCAGCTTCACCCACGTTAGGGATGTCAGCGGTGATCTCTTCTGGCCCCAGCTTGGTGTCACGGGACACACATGCCAGCTCCTGAATATGGATGGTGGTGAAACGATCTTCCTGAACCACACGCTCGGAGACGAGGATGGAGTCTTCGAAGTTGTAACCGTTCCACGGCATGAACGCTACGCGCATGTTCTGACCGAGCGCCAGTTCACCGAGGTCGGTGGACGGACCGTCTGCCAGCACGTCGCCGCGCTCAACTGGCTCACCCAGAGACACGCAAGGCATCTGGTTGATACAGGTGTTCTGGTTAGAACGGGTGTATTTGGTCAGGTTATAAATGTCGATACCTGCTTCGCCCGGATACATCTCGTCTTCGTTAACTTTGATAACGATACGGGATGCATCGACGTACTGAACAGTACCGCCACGTTTAGCAACTGCAGTAACACCGGAGTCAACGGCAACAGCACGCTCCATACCGGTACCAACCAGCGGCTTATCAGCGCGCAGAGTTGGAACGGCCTGACGTTGCATGTTCGCACCCATCAATGCACGGTTGGCGTCATCGTGTTCCAGGAACGGGATCAGGGACGCACCGACGGATACCACCTGCTGGGTGGATACGTCCATGTAGTCAACCTGGTCGCGGCTGAACAAGCTGGATTCCCCTTTGCTACGGCAGGTAACCAGATCTTCTACAAAGTGGCCTTCGTCATCCAGGTTGGAGTTCGCCTGAGCGATAACGTAGTTACCTTCTTCAATAGCAGACAGGTAATGAATTTCATCGGTTACAACACCGTCGGTCACTTTACGGTACGGGGTCTCAAGGAAACCGTATTCGTTAGTCTGTGCGTACACGGACAGGGAGTTGATCAGACCGATGTTTGGACCTTCAGGCGTTTCGATTGGACATACGCGACCGTAGTGCGTCGGGTGTACGTCTCGAACTTCAAAGCCTGCACGTTCACGGGTCAGACCGCCTGGGCCGAGTGCAGAGATACGACGTTTGTGCGTAATCTCAGACAGCGGGTTGTTCTGGTCCATGAACTGAGACAGCTGGCTTGAACCGAAGAACTCTTTCACTGCTGCAGAAATCGGCTTGGCGTTGATCATATCCTGAGGCATCAGGGTATCCAGATCGCCCAGAGACAGACGCTCTTTCACCGCACGCTCTACGCGTACCAGGCCAACGCGGAACTGGTTTTCCGCCATTTCGCCTACGGAACGGATACGACGGTTGCCGAGGTGGTCGATATCGTCCACTTCGCCTTTACCGTTACGGATATCGATGAGCTTCTTCATCACTTCGATGATGTCGTCTTTGCTCAGGATACCGGAACCTTCGATTTCGTCGCGCAGCAGAGAACGGTTGAACTTCATACGACCAACCGCAGACAGATCGTAGCGGTCTTCGGAGAAGAACAGGTTCTCGAACAGGCTTTCCGCCGCTTCGCGAGTTGGTGGCTCACCAGGACGCATCATGCGGTAGATTTCTACCAGCGCGCTCAGACGATCGGTGGTTGGGTCGACGCGAATAGTCTCAGAGATATACGCACCGTGGTCCAGATCGTTGGTGAACAGCGTTTCGATACGTTTGTGGCCAGACTGGCTCAGCTTAGCCAGCAGATCCAGGCTCAGCTCCATGTTCGCCGGGCAGATCAGCTCGCCAGTTGATTCATCAACGTAGTCTTTCGCGGCTACTTTTCCTGCAATGTATTCAACCGGAACTTCGATGTGTTTGATATCATCTTTTTCCAGCTGGCGGATGTGGCGCGCGGTGATACGGCGACCTTTTTCCACATACACTTTGCCGTCGGCTTCGATGTCGAACGACGCGGTCTCACCACGCAGACGTTCCGGCACCAGCTCCATCTGCAGCTTGTTGTCGCGGATTTCAAAGATCACTTTCTCAAAGAACAGGTCCAGGATCTGCTCAGTGGTATAGTTCAGTGCACGCAGAATGATGGTTGCAGGCAGCTTACGACGACGGTCGATACGGACAAACAGGTTGTCTTTCGGATCGAACTCAAAGTCCAGCCATGAACCACGGTAAGGAATGATGCGTGCGTTATACAGTACTTTACCGGAAGAGTGTGTTTTACCTTTATCGCTGTCGAAGAAGACGCCCGGGCTACGATGCAGCTGGGAAACGATAACACGCTCAGTACCGTTGATTACGAAAGTACCGTTGTCTGTCATGAGTGGAATTTCACCCATGTAGACTTCTTGTTCTTTAATGTCTTTTACGGTGCCTTCCGGAGCTTCGCGCTCGTAGATCACCAGACGCAGTTTTACGCGCAGCGGTGCGGAATAGGTCACGCCACGGATCTGACATTCCTGAACGTCAAACACCGGTTCGCCAAGGCGGTAGCTGACGTACTGCAGCTCGGAGTTACCGCTATAGCTCTGAATCGGGAACACGGAGCGGAAGGCTGCTTCCAGACCGTACTGCCCTTCAGGATCTTGCTCGATAAACTTCTGGAACGAGTCAAGCTGGATAGAAAGGAGATATGGAATGTCCAGAACTTGTGGACGTTTACCAAAATCCTTACGAATACGTTTTTTCTCGGTATAGGAGTAAACCATAGGGTTCCTCAGCTCGCTGACAAGTCGACCCATCTGTCCGACGAAGGGACAGTTTGTGCAACACCATTTTGTGGACCGGAAAATTGAATACTTTCCGCAATACCTGTTGCTATCACGCTTAAATCATTTCGTCGCGATTTACACAGAGCGAGCACCCTGTCGCAATATATTAAGTCGTCGATAGAAACATGCATTGTCAGGACAATCAGCAGTCAAACAGTGTGAAATGCTACTGATGCCTTACAGCGCAAAAAGGCTGGTGACTAAAAAGTCACCAGCCATCAGCCTAATTACTCAGGCTGCAACCAGAAAAGTTGGCTTATTTAACTTCAACTTCAGCGCCAGCTTCTTCCAGAGATTTTTTCAGTGCTTCTGCGTCGTCTTTGCTCACGCCTTCTTTCAGCGCAGCTGGAGCAGATTCTACCAGGTCTTTAGCTTCTTTCAGACCCAGGCCAGTTGCGCCACGTACTGCTTTGATAACAGCAACTTTGTTAGCGCCAGCAGCTTTCAGAATTACGTCGAATTCAGTTTTTTCTTCAGCAGCTTCAGCCGGGCCCGCAGCTACAGCTACAGCAGCAGCAGCAGAAACACCGAATTTTTCTTCCATTGCAGAAACCAGCTCTACAACGTCCATTACGGACATAGCTGCTACTGCTTCAATGATTTGATCTTTAGTGATAGACATTTAAATTGTTCCTGAAAATCAGAATAAGTTTATACGTAAGCAAATGCTTTATAAAGATAACTGCGATTAAGCAGCTTCTTTCGCATCGCGTACAGCAGCCAGAGTGCGAACCAGTTTGCCAGCCGCAGCTTCTTTCATGGTTGCCATCAGGCGTGCAATTGCTTCTTCGTAGGTCGGCAGGGTTGCCAGGCGATCGATTTGCGATGCCGGGATCAACTCACCTTCAAAGGCTGCAGCTTTGACCTCAAATTTTGCATTCGCTTTCGCGAACTCTTTGAACAGACGAGCAGCAGCGCCCGGGTGTTCCATAGAGTATGCAATCAGGGTCGGACCAACAAACGTGTCTTTCAGGCACTCGAACTGAGTACCTTCAACTACGCGGCGCAGCAGGGTGTTACGAACAACACGCATGTATACGCCAGCTTCACGACCTGCTTTACGCAGTTCAGTCATTTTGTCTACAGTAACGCCACGGGAATCCGCAACTACTGCAGACAGCGCGCCTTTGGCTACTTCGCTGACTTCAGCAACAATCGCTTGTTTGTCTTGAAGATTTAAAGCCATTAGCTTTGCTCCTGGATGTTTGCCGGAACTCATGTTCCGGAACTCACTTCACTCTCCCCAACGGAAAGAGCGTCTTAATACGGTGAGCAGAAACAAGCCAGAGTATCCAAAAATAATCTTAGCGTTCTGTCACCGTCTACGCAGGGGATTAAGTCTCTTGCGAAACACCTGCGGTCTTCGACGGAGGCCTGGATTAGGCCAGGCTCCAACGAACAAATCTTTTAGCCGCTAACTTTTGTTAGCAAACGTGGGGGTAAGATTGTAGACAAAATCACCGCCCACGTAAAGGCATTAGTTTGCAGCAGCGCTCAGGCCAGCCTGGTCAACTGCAACACCTGCACCCATAGTGGTGGAGATGCTAACTTTCTTGATGTACACGCCTTTCGCCTGAGTTGGTTTCGCTTTTTTCAGCGCAACCAGCAGAGCTTCCAGGTTTTCTTTCAGTTTGTCAGCGTCAAAGTCCACTTTACCGATGGTGGTGTGGATGATGCCGTTTTTGTCGTTACGATAACGAACCTGACCTGCTTTAGCGTTCTTAACCGCTTCAGCAACGTTAGGGGTTACAGTACCAACTTTCGGGTTTGGCATCAGGCCGCGTGGACCCAGAACTTGGCCCAGCTGGCCAACAACGCGCATTGCATCTGGAGAAGCAATAACAACGTCAAAGTTCATTTCGCCTTTCTTGATCTGATCAGCCAGATCTTCCATACCTACCAGTTCAGCGCCGGCAGCTTTAGCAGCTTCAGCGTTCGCACCCTGAGCAAATACAGCTACGCGAACGGAACGGCCAGTACCGTGTGGCAGTACAGTTGCGCCACGAACGTTCTGATCGGATTTACGCGCGTCGATGCCGAGGTTAACGGCAACGTCAACGCTTTCAACGAACTTAGCAGTTGCCAGTTCTTTCAGCAGAGCGATAGCTTCGTTGATGTCGTACTGTTTGGTCGCATCAACTTTGTCACGGATCACGGACATGCGCTTGGTCAGTTTAGCCATTTCTTAGTCCTCCACTACCAGGCCCATGGAACGTGCAGTACCTTCGATTGAGCGAGTCATCGCTTCAATGTCGGCACCAGTCATGTCGGCAGCTTTGGTCTGCGCGATTTCCTGCAGCTGAGCGCGGGAAATTTTACCCACTTTGTCTTTGTTCGGTTTACCGGAACCAGACTTGATACCAGCCGCTTTCTTCAGCAGAACAGCTGCTGGAGGGGTTTTGGTAACGAAAGTGAAAGAACGGTCAGCGTAAACAGTGATTACGACTGGGATTGGCAGACCTTTTTCCAGGGATTCAGTTTTTGCGTTGAACGCTTTACAGAATTCCATGATGTTCACACCCTGCTGACCCAGAGCTGGACCAACTGGTGGACTTGGGTTCGCCATACCAGCTGCAACCTGCAGCTTGACGTAGGCTTGTACTTTCTTAGCCATTCTAAAATCCTCTGATTGGGTGATAGCGCCTCAGGGAGGCTCCCCGTGAATAAAATTCGTTTTACGGGCCGGGGCCCATAAAAACAAAAGGCGCGAAATTGTATTCCAATCTCGCGCCCTGTGCAACGATTAAATCGCCGCTTTTTTGATCGCTGCTTAGGCTTTTTCGACCTGCGCAAAGTCCAGTTCTACCGGGGTCGCACGACCGAAGATAGAAACAGAAACTTTCAGGCGGGACTTCTCGTAGTCCACTTCTTCAACGACGCCATTAAAGTCAGCAAACGGACCGTCGCTAACACGAACCATTTCACCCGGTTCAAACAGCGTTTTCGGACGCGGCTTATCACCCACCTGCTGCAGGCGGTTCATAATCGCATCAACTTCTTTATCGCTGATTGGCGCCGGACGGTCAGACGTGCCGCCGATAAAGCCCATCACGCGCGGTACGCTGCGCACCAGGTGCCAGCTCGCATCGTTCATCACCATCTGAACCAGCACGTAACCCGGGAAGAATTTACGCTCGCTTTTGCGACGTTGGCCGCCACGGATCTCAACCACTTCTTCGGTCGGAACCATAACTTCGCCAAATAACTCTTCCATGTTGTGTAATTTGATATGCTCACGCAGCGACGTTGCTACGCGGCCTTCAAAACCGGAAAACGCCTGAACGACGTACCAACGCTTTTTAGGGGCTTCAGACATCTTAGAACCTCAGGCCAGTAATAAAGGAAACCAGGCGAACCAGAATACCATCCAGTCCCCACAGGATCAGTGACATTACCGCAGTCACTGCAGCCACGATCAGCGTGGTGTGCAATGTTTCCTGGCGAGTCGGCCAAATGACCTTGCGGACTTCGGTACGTGCTTCACGAGCGAAAGCAACGGTCGCTTTACCCTTAGTCGTCAACAGCGCGACACCGCCCGCTGCAGCAATCAGAATCACCACTGCCAGCGCGCGGAGCGGCAGCATCATGTCACGATAAAGATAGTTGCCAACGATTGCCACAATCAGCAGCACGGCAACAGCGACCCACTTCATCGCTTCCAGGCCGCGCCCGCTCCCTTGAGCTTCGGTATTCGCACTCATAAACCAACCTGTCAGAAGAATTCTACAAATAATTTCACCCCGCGATTGCGAGGCGAGCCAAATCGAAACGCTAATCCCTTTATGGATTATACGCTCTCTGCAGAGCCTGTCTCAGCAATGATTATGACAAAAATAATCACTGATGAGCCAGGTTCTGATGTGAAAGCGTGCAAAAAGGGCATCAAATGATGCCCTTTTCATGCGCATTGCGTCAAATGTTATCAGCGATTAGCCGAGAACTTTAGCAACCACGCCCGCGCCAACGGTACGGCCACCTTCACGGATTGCGAAACGCAGACCGTCGTCCATCGCGATTGGGTGGATCAGAGTCACAACCATCTTGATGTTGTCGCCTGGCATTACCATCTCAACGCCTTCTGGCAGTTCGATGGTACCGGTCACATCAGTTGTACGGAAGTAGAACTGTGGACGGTAGCCTTTGAAGAACGGAGTATGACGGCCGCCTTCGTCTTTGGACAGAATGTACACTTCAGATTCGAACTTGGTGTGTGGCTTGATTGAGCCTGGCTTCGCCAGAACCTGACCACGTTCGATTTCTTCACGTTTGATACCACGCAGCAGAACACCAACGTTCTCACCAGCACGGCCTTCGTCCAGCAGTTTGCGGAACATTTCAACGCCAGTACAGGTAGACTTCGCAGTCTCTTTGATACCAACGATTTCAACTTCTTCACCAACTTTGATGATACCGCGCTCTACACGACCGGTAACAACGGTACCACGACCGGAGATGGAGAATACGTCTTCGATTGGCAGCAGGAATGGCTTGTCAATCGCACGCTCTGGTTCTGGGATGTAAGAATCCAGGAAGCCAGCCAGTTCGATGATTTTCGCTTCCCACTCTGCGTCGCCTTCCAGCGCTTTCAGAGCAGAACCACGAACGATTGGAGTATCGTCGCCTGGGAAATCGTACTGAGACAGCAGTTCACGAACTTCCATCTCAACCAGTTCCAGCAGCTCTTCGTCATCAACCATGTCGCACTTGTTCAGGAACACGATGATGAAAGGAACGCCTACCTGACGACCCAGCAGGATGTGCTCACGAGTCTGAGGCATTGGGCCGTCAGTCGCAGCAACAACCAGGATCGCGCCGTCCATCTGCGCAGCACCGGTGATCATGTTTTTAACATAGTCGGCGTGGCCTGGGCAGTCTACGTGTGCGTAGTGACGAGTCGGGGTGTCGTACTCAACGTGAGAGGTGTTGATGGTGATACCACGAGCTTTTTCTTCTGGTGCGTTATCGATCTGGTCGAATGCACGAGCAGAACCACCGTAGGTTTTTGCCAGAACGGTAGTGATTGCAGCGGTCAGCGTTGTTTTACCATGGTCAACGTGGCCGATAGTACCGACGTTAACGTGCGGTTTTGTACGTTCAAACTTTTCTTTAGACATCGATTGTCCCTCTAAGACACGGATAAATCGGTGATATCACCACATCAACCAGGCGAAATGCCTGAATTGTTGAATACAGTAAAATTGAAACAGAGAGAAACGGGAAGGAGAAGTGAAGTGGTGCTGATACCCAGAGTCGAACTGGGGACCTCACCCTTACCAAGGGTGCGCTCTACCAACTGAGCCATATCAGCACGTATTGGAGCGGGCAGCGGGAATCGAACCCGCATCATCAGCTTGGAAGGCTGAGGTAATAGCCATTATACGATGCCCGCATCCTGAAACTCGGCTACCCAGTTCTTTCTGTAACAAAAAAAGAGATTTCTCTCTTTTTCAGTTTGAGCTGGCTAATTTTTCCAACCAGCTCCGGCGGCATTTACGCTGCCAGAAAGTGGTGGTGGGGGAAGGATTCGAACCTTCGAAGTCTGTGACGGCAGATTTACAGTCTGCTCCCTTTGGCCGCTCGGGAACCCCACCGGACTTGATGGTGCCGACTACCGGAATCGAACTGGTGACCTACTGATTACAAGTCAGTTGCTCTACCTACTGAGCTAAGTCGGCATCAAGTAGCGCGCATTCTATGGATACCTGCGCGGTCATGCAACTAAAAATTTGCATAAAACGTTCTTTCGCTCACATTTTATGCGAACAGCGTATAGAGCGCTGTAAAAGTAGCCATTCGAGGTCAAATATTCAACATATCATCGTGATTTGCACCGTATTCACCGTAGCGTGACGGCTTCCGCGTAACGCAGCGCTTTCCATCTTTTTTCTTATTATTCCCGTCATCTGGTGTTAACCTCCTGCCCATTGTCCAAAATTAACTGTGTGATGAGCCACGATCCGGCAGTGTGGTGCTGGCTCGCTGAAGCATGCTTATGAGCAAAAAAGAGCAAACGTTAATGACGCCTTATCTTCACTTTAACCGCAGCCAGTGGGCTGCCCTGCGTGATTCCGTCCCTATGACGCTGACGGAAGGTGAAATCGCACGGTTAAAAGGGATAAACGAAGATCTGTCCCTGGAAGAGGTGGCAGAAATTTATCTCCCCCTCTCTCGCTTGCTTAACTTCTATATCAGCTCAAACCTGCGTCGTCAGGCCGTGCTGGAGCAGTTTCTCGGGACGAACGGTCAACGCATTCCTTATATCATTAGTATCGCAGGCAGCGTGGCCGTGGGTAAAAGTACCACCGCGCGCGTCCTGCAGGCGCTGTTGAGCCGCTGGCCGGAACACCGCAGCGTGGAGCTGATCACCACCGACGGTTTTCTGCACCCGAACGAGGTGTTAAAAGAACGCGGGCTGATGAAGAAGAAGGGCTTCCCGCTCTCTTACGATATGCACCGTCTGGTGAAATTTGTCTCTGACCTGAAATCCGGCGTGCCGCACGTGACTGCGCCAGTCTATTCGCACCTGATCTACGATCGCATCCCGGATGGGGATAAAACGGTGGTTCAGCCGGATATTCTCATTCTGGAAGGTCTGAACGTGCTGCAAAGCGGCATGGACTATCCTCACGACCCGCATCACGTATTCGTCTCGGATTTCGTCGATTTCTCTATTTATGTCGATGCGCCGGAAGACCTGCTGCAAAACTGGTACATCAACCGCTTCCTGAAGTTCCGCGAAGGGGCGTTCACCGATCCGGATTCCTATTTCCACCACTATGCTCAGCTTTCTGAAGAAGAAGCGATCAATGTGGCGACGGGGCTATGGAATGAGATCAACTACGTGAACCTCAAAGAGAACATCCTGCCGACGCGCGAGCGTGCGAGCCTGATCCTCACCAAGAGCGAGAAGCACGCCGTCGACCAGATTCGCCTGCGGAAATAATCAATCAGACATAAAAAAACCGGCTTAGCGCCGGTTTTTTTCGTTATGCGTGTGGCTTTTCGCCATTTTCATCCTGATCGACCGCAAAGCAGGCAACCAGCTGGCCGCCATAATCCTTCAGCTGCGGCTGGAGCTGGGTGCACGGGCCAAAGCGGCGGCTGCAGCGGGCGTTGAATGCACATCCCGGAGGCGGATTCAGCGGACTTGGCAGTTCACCCGTCAGCTTAATACGCTCACGACGATCGTCCGGGTTCAGACGCGGTGTCGCAGACAGCAGCGCCTGGGTATACGGGTGACGAGGATTATTAAAGATCTGGTCTTTGGTCCCCTTCTCCACGCAGCGCCCCAGGTACATCACCATCACTTCATCAGCAATGTGCTCCACTACCGACAGGTCATGGGAGATGAACACGTAAGACAGCCCCAGCTCCTGCTGCAGATCCATCATCAGGTTCAGCACCTGCGCACGTACGGACACGTCGAGCGCGGAGACCGGCTCATCGGCAATCACCACGTCCGGATCGAGCATCAGCCCGCGCGCGATAGCAATACGCTGACGCTGGCCACCGGAGAACATGTGCGGATAGCGATCGTAATGCTCGGTTTTGAGGCCGACCTTCGCCATCATCGCCAGCGCTTTTTCACGGCGCTGCTCTTTGCTCAGATTACTGTTGATCAGCAGCGGCTCTTCCAGAATCTGTCCCACTTTTTTACGCGGGTTCAGCGAACCATACGGGTTCTGGAACACAATCTGGATTTTCTGGCGACGCAGCTTCTGCGCCTGCGGATCGTGCTTAAGCAGATCTTGCCCCTGATAATAGAGCTCACCGCCGGTCGGCACTTCAATCATCGTCAGCAGACGGCCCAGCGTGGATTTCCCGCAGCCTGACTCTCCCACCACCGCCAGCGTTTTACCGCGTTCGAGGTTAAAGGAGACGCCGTCCAGCGCTTTTACCAGGCGTTCAGGGGCAAACAGTCCCTTCTTCACCGGGTAGTATTTTTTCAGGTCGATGGCCTGCAACAGCGGCTGTTGCGTGGTGGCCTGTTGCGTACTCATAGTGTTGGCCTCCCGGCATCATCGAGTGGGTAGTGGCATTTCGACTGACGACCATCAGCCAGCTGGTTCAGATCTGGCTCCTCCGCCCGGCATTTGTCCGTCGCATATGGACAGCGCGGATTAAGCAGACAGCCCTGCGGACGGTCATATTTACCCGGCACCACACCCGGCAGCGACGCCAGACGCGCTTTGTCCTGAGCAAACTCCGGCAGCGCGCGTAAAAGCGCCTGGGTATACGGGTGACGCGGCGCGCGGAAAATATCGCGAGAATTTCCGGTCTCAACCACCTGGCCCGCATACATCACGATGATTTTGTGCGCGGCTTCGGCTACCAGCGCCAGATCGTGCGTAATCAGCACCAGCGCCATATTCTCTTTCTGCTGCAGCTCCAGCAGCAGTTCGATGATTTGTGCCTGAATGGTCACATCCAGCGCCGTCGTCGGTTCATCCGCAATCAGCAGCTTTGGCCGACAGGCAATCGCCATCGCGATCATCACGCGCTGGCTCATCCCACCGGAGAGCTGATGCGGGTAAACGTCCAGGCGCGATGCCGGGTCAGGAATACCTACCTGGTTCAGCAGATCGATCGCGCGCTGGCGACGGGTTTTCTTATTCCCACCCTGATGCACCTTAATCGCTTCCATAATCTGGAAACCAACGGTGTAGCAGGGGTTAAGGCTGGTCATCGGATCCTGGAAAATCATCGCCACTTCGGCGCCCACCAGCTGGCGGCGCTGTTTTTCAGAAATGCGCTTCAGATCCTGACCGTTGAACTGTAGGTTTTCCGCCATCACGCGGCCCGGGTAATCAATCAGCCCCATGATCGCCAGTGAACTCACCGACTTACCGGAACCGGACTCCCCGACAATGCCTACCACTTCGCCCTGATTTACGCTGTAGCTGATGCGGTCCACGGCGCGAAACGGGGTGCCTTCGTCGCCGAAGTGCACCGATAATTTATCTACATTTAATAACGCCATCTCGTGCCTCTTACTGCTTCAGTTTGGGATCAAGCGCATCACGCAGGCCATCACCCATCAGGTTAAATGCCAGCACCGTCAGCAGGATTGCCAGACCCGGGAAGGTGACAACCCACCAGGCGCTTTGTGCGAACTGCAACACGTCGGAGAGCATGGTGCCCCACTCCGGTGTTGGCGGCTGCGCACCCATGCCCAGGAAGCCAAGAGCGGCCATATCAAGAATGGCGTTAGAGAAACCGAGCGACGCCTGAACGATCAGCGGCGCAAGGCAGTTAGGGAAGATATTCACGAACATCTGGCGCATCGCACCGGCACCCGCCACACGAGAGGCGGTAACGTAATCGCGGTTCACTTCCACCAGCACCGCCGCACGGGTTAAACGCACGTAGTGAGGAAGCGCCACGAACGTCAGCGCCAGGGCGGCGTTACCGATCGACGGACCGAAGATCGCCACCAGCACCAGGGCCAGCAGCAGGCTTGGCAGCGCCAGCATGATGTCGACGATACGCATGATGATGTTATCAACGATGCCGCCGAAGTAACCGGCAACCAGGCCGAGAACGATCCCCATAATCAGGGAGAGCACCACCACCAGGCAACCGACCAGCAGCGACAGGCGCGCGCCGTACATCAGACGCGACAGCACATCGCGGCCCACGTCATCGGTACCGAGCAGGTGCGCCAGGCTACCGCCGTCCTGCCACGCAGGTGGCGCGAGCAGCGCATCGCGGAACTGGTCCGCCGGATTATACGGTGCGAGGAAGTTCGCAAACACCGCAATCAGGATCATGATAGCAACATACACCAGACCTACTACCGCACCTTTATTGCGCTTGAAGTAGTGCCAGAATTCCTGCAGCGGCGTCATAGGAACCGGTGCCGCGACCGCTTTATTTTGAGTGACTTGTGACATGATGGTCCCTTACTTCTTATGACGAATACGCGGGTTCACCACGCCGTACAGCAAATCGACCAGCAGGTTGACGAGGATAATCATCGTCGCGACCAGCAGTACACCGCCCTGCACAACCGGATAGTCACGGCGTTGCAGCGCGTCAATCAGCCAGCGGCCCAGGCCCGGCCAGGAGAAGATGGTTTCGGTCAGAATCGCCCCCGCCAGCAACGTCCCCACCTGGAGACCGATAACGGTCACCACCGGCAGCATGGCATTACGCAGCGCGTGAACAATGATGACGCGCATACGCGCCAGGCCCTTGGCGCGCGCGGTGCGTATATAATCCTCACCCAGCACTTCCAGCATCGATGAACGGGTCATACGCACGATCACCGCCAGAGGAATGGTCCCCAGCACCATGGCAGGCAGGATCATGTGCGCGACGGCATCCATGAAGTTGCCCTCCTCGCCCCAGATAGCCGTATCAATCAGCATAAAGCCGGTGAGCGGGTTGGAGTCATCCAGGAAGACCATATCGCTAACGCGCCCGGAGACCGGGGTCAGGTTAAGCTGCACCGAGACCAGCATGATCAGCATCATGCCCCACCAGAAGATAGGCATGGAGTAGCCGGTCAGCGCCAGGCCCACGGCGGTATGGTCAAAAATAGAGCCACGCTTAACGGCTGCCAGTACCCCAACCGGGATACCTACCGCAGTGGCGAAAATCATGGCGCAGACGCCAAGCTCCAGCGTCGCTTTAAAACGCGGCACGAACTCGTCCCACACCGGAAGACGGCTTTTCAGCGAAATCCCTAAATCACCGTGCAGCACGCCCCAAATATAGTGGAGATACTGCTGCCACATCGGCTTATCGAGACCGAGTTCAGCCAGCAGCTGTGCATGGCGCTCAGGGGAAATACCACGCTCGCCCGCCATAATCATTACCGGGTCGCCGGGGATCATATGGACGAAGGCAAAAGTGAGAAGGGTGATACCGATAAACGTGGGGATAACAAGTCCCAGACGTCGGAGGATGAACTGCAACATAACCCGGATTCTCTCTGATGACGCACGACCAGTGGCGTGACGTCTGTATTGCTCACAAATGTAAATTTCTTCTCCCTTGAGAGAAGATGAGGGTGAGGGGATGCATGCACGCCCCTCACCCCTGCCCTCTCCCGGAGGGAGAGGGAAAACACCCTACTTATTATTCAACAGATACGTTCTCGAAGTGGTGTTTGCCCAGTGGATCAACCACGTAGCCCTTCACTTCTTTACGCACTGGCTCGTACACGGTGGAGTGAGCAACAATCAGTGCCGGAGCCTGATCGTGCATAACAACCTGAGCCTGCTTGTACAGTTCAATACGTTTGTTGTGATCGTCCGTCGCACGCGCCGGCTGGATCAGGTCTTCAAACGGCTTGTAGCACCAGCGAGAGTAGTTAGAACCGTCTTTTGCCGCCGCGCAGCTGAACAGGGTGGCGAAGAAGTTGTCCGGATCCCCGTTATCACCGGTCCAGCCCATCATTACTGCCTGGTGCTCACCCGCTTTGGCGCGCTTCAGGTACTCGCCCCACTCGTAGGTCACAATCTTGGCCTGAACGCCAATCTTAGCCCAGTCAGCCTGAACCATTTCTGCCATGCGGCGTGCGTTCGGGTTGTACGGACGCTGTACCGGCATCGCCCACAGCTCGACGGTGAAGCCTTTATCCTGGCCCGCTTCTTTCAGCAGCGCTTTCGCTTTCTCAGGATCGTAGCTGTAGTCTTTAACGTCGTCGTTATAGCCCCACATGGTTGGTGGGATCAGGTTTTTGGCTGCAACGCCAGCGCCCTGGTAAACCGCCTTGATGATCGCTTCTTTGTTCACCGCGTAGGTCAGCGCCTGACGCACTTTCACGTCATCAAACGGTTTCTTCTCGGTGTTGAAGGAGAGATAACCCACGTTCAGGCCAGCCTGCTCCAGCAGGTTGATGTTCTTGTCCTGCTTCATGCGGGCAATGTCAGCCGGGTTCGGGTATGGCATAACCTGGCATTCGTTTTTCTGCAGTTTTGCATAACGCACTGATGCATCAGGCGTAATGGAGAAGACCAGACGGTCGATCTGCGGCTTGGTGCCCCAATAGCCTTCGAACGCTTTGTACAGAATGCGGGAGTCTTTCTGGTACTGCAGCAGCTGGAATGGACCGGTACCGATTGGGTTCAGGTCGACTTTTTCCGGCGTACCGGCTTTCAGCATGTTGTCCGCATACTCTTTGGACAGAATTGAAGCAAAGTCCATAGCCAGGTCAGCCAGGAATGGCGCTTCCGGACGCGTCAGCACGAACTGAACGGTATTGTCGTCCACTTTTTTCACTTCAGAAATCAGATCCGGCAGGCCCATCCCTTCGAAGTATTCATAGCTGCCGCCAGACACTTTGTGGTACGGGTTCTGCGCGTTTTTCTGACGATCGAAGGAGAACACAACGTCGTCGGCGTTAAAGTCGCGCGTTGGTTTGAATTCTTTGCTGTCCTGCCACTTCACGCCTTTGCGCAGGTGGAAGGTATAGGTTTTGCCGTCTTCGCTGACGTCCCACTTCTCTGCCAGCCCCGGAATCACTTCCGTGGTACCGGTTTTGAATTCAACCAGACGGTTATAGATCGGTACAGAGCTTGCGTCGTATGTCGTACCAGAGGTAAAGAGCTGTGGGTTAAAGCCTTCCGGCGAGCCTTCAGAACAGTAAACCAGGGTTTTTGCCTGTACGCTTGCTGCCACGGTCATAGCCACCAGGCTCAGACCAAGCTTCAGCATCCCTGACTTCTTCAAGGAAATACTCATTATTCTGCTCCAATGTGATGTTTTGCTTTGTTGTGTTACGCCGCCAGACCTTTATTTATTTTTTACCCGGTCCGGTCGGTGATGCCCGAAGGCTTTAAAGGGATGGAGAATCCTTTCAGAAGAGCGTTTGAGTTGCAGCGCAGATCGTCCCTGAAATGCCCCTCATGCCCTACAATCTGTCAACAGAATGTGAAAACGTCAATACAGGTGACGGGGATTTACGCTGAGTGTGAGAAACCGCAAACAAAGATTAAAAAAACTATGTATGCCAGTTTTCAGCAGGGAAATTTATGCTACTCGCTATCCTGCAGCACAAGTCTCTTCATATTTCGCAACAATCAGTGATTAACTTTTATTCAGAATGGGTAAATTTTCTTGCAGAATGGTGATTATCTGAGCACTAAATTCCATGAACGCTAAAACGCACAGCGAAAAATGCTGAGGTTATCCATAAGCAACGCGAAAAAAGATCAATCTATATATAAAAAAATACAATGGATTATGTCACAAAATCGTTAACAGGCAGGAAGAAGCGGACCTAAGGGGCGTTTTGGATACTCTGACGGGATAAGGTCATAATGCAAAAAGGGCTAACCTTGCGGTTAGCCCTTTTCAGAATGTGGTCGGCGAGAGAGGATTCGAACCTCCGACCCACTGGTCCCAAACCAGTTGCGCTACCAAGCTGCGCTACTCGCCGAATGCGGAGCGCATCTTACTGCTGAGGTGCGCCCCCGTCAATCCCTTATTTTCAAAAAGCCATTCAACTGGCGATATTCTCGCCAGAGCAGCTACTGCGCGGCTTTTACGCTGTTAGCAGGGAGTTTACACCAGTTGTTGTTTTCGTTAATCCCACCGTTCGGTGAGGTATAGCCGAGACAACCCATAATGGTGTCGTACAGCTCAACGTGACGACGCGGCACCTTCATCTCCGCCTCTTTCTTCAGCTGAGCAAACATCTTCGCCTTCTCCGGGTTTTCCAGGTACTTATCCGACATCCACATGATCATCGGCACGCGGAACTGTTCAGGCGGTGCCAGCTTGCGCGGCGTACCGTGCAGATGCTCTTTCTCGTTGATGGATTCACCGTGGTCTGCCGCATAAATCACAATCGCTTTCTTATCGCGCAGCTGGTCGATCACCCGGCTCAGGAAGGTATCCACATACAGCACCGAGTTATCATAGGCATTGATCAGCTCCTGCTTGCTGCAGTCTTTATTAATGCCCACGCACTCAGGCTGCCACTTCGCGAAATCACGCGTGTAGCGCTGGTAATAGCTGTAATGCGATCCTTTGGTATGCAGAATGACAAGATGCTTGCCCTGCGGATGATTCTTGAGGGATTGCGACATCTCTTCCAGCAGCAGCATGTCGTCGACGTTTTTACCGCGGTTACGCGGTTCGGCGCCAATCTGCTCACGGTACGCGATGTTATCTGCCAGGGTATTGGTGTAGAACCACATCTCACTTTGCATGGCGAACAGGTCTGAGCTAAATCCAAGCTGCTTTAGCACGGCAAAGACGTTTTGCTCTTTCAGCGTGCGCTGCGGGTTATCGCTTGCACCGCCTTCGCGAACAAACATACAGCGCAGCGAAAGCTTGGTCGCGGTATCGCAGGAGTAACCCCGGTAAGCCACCAGGTTCTTCTCCTGCGCCAGCTTTGGCGTGGTATCCCGGTTATAGCCGAGAATGCCCATATGATCCCAGCGCGTCGTTTCGCCAATGACAAAAACGACGTACGTATCATCAAGCCCGTCGGCTGGCGGCTGGTAGGTGAATTTTTTCAGTGGATTGATCAGCGACTTAACATCACCGGATTCATCCGCCTGCGCCCAGGCATACAGACCTAACGCTGACAGCCAGTTAGACGGCAAATAGGAGTTTGCCACCACGCCGCCATAGCTTGGCATATCCACGCCCGTCGCTTTTTCAACGCGTTTTTGCTGCGTTTCCATCAGGCGGATAGGCGCCCATACCAGCAGACCGGCCAGCAGGACGACGACGATATTGCGGATCCGCTGTCCACGCGTGCGCAGCTGGCGTAACAGCGTATAGCGGCACGTATTGTTCCAGATAAAGAACAGCGGGATCAGACAGGTTAAAACCGTCCAGACGATAAAGCCTTTCCCTACCACCTCTTTCGAGAGATCGATATCCGTGGTCATCACCGAGGCAACAATACCGTACCCAATGACCACGTTCATAAAGGTCATGTAATAGCTTGCGGCGGCAGAAATAATCACCACCAGCGAGGCCAAAATTTGCCAGGTACGTCGGCCAAAAAGGGACAGCAGGCGTAAGAGGAAGAAGGTAGCGAGGACGGAGCCGAACACTTCAATTGCGGCAAAAATACAATTACTTACGGTAAGGTTTTCGAAATAACCTTCCACTCTTCTGAACAGTACCGCGCCATTCAGAAATAATCCGATATAGACAGCCAGCATCAGACACAATCTTTGCTGGGTAAGAGACCTAATGTATTTCATGCAAACAACCCTGGGGGAAGGGGTATAAAGACCCGTCGAATCTCAAAGAGAAAGCGGACAGAGTAAGTAAATGCGTAAGGAAGCGTTATGAGAAACGTCTACAAGCGCGGTAAGTAGACCACAGCGGGAGAGAAAAGTGGCAGCAGAGAGTGTGATCGGTGTAAATTTTTACAAAATATCGAGACGGGAAGCGTCTCGCATAAAGACAAAAGAGGCCACAGAGGCCTCTTTCATACAGCTTACGCATGCGCTTCTTTGAATACTTCGCGCTGCGGCTGGCGAATCGTGGTTGAGAGCGCCAGCGAGATAATCAGCAAGGCAAATATTACGCAGAAGGTCACGTAGAACCCGCCGAACAGGGAGGCAATCAACGAGCCGCAGATACTGCCGATCCCGAAGCCCAGATAGATAACCCCATAGTTTTTCGCCAGATTGTTCAGGCCAAAGAACTCGCTCACCAGTGACGGGAAGACGGTAATGGTGCCGCCGAAGTTAAAGGCCACGCAGGCAATCGCCGCAAAGAAGGTGGCTTCATTCAGCGGAGCGAACAGCAGCGCCGCCATACCGACCAGCGAGACCACCTGCCCAATCGTAATCACGCGGATGCGGGCAATTTTGTCAGACAGAATACCGAGCACCAGACGACCGGAGAGGTTGGCAATGGAGATGACCGTCACCGCATTCGCCGCCGTGGCCGCATCCAGCTTCACCATGCCCTGCGCGATATCCTTCGCCACGCCGATAACATACAGACCGCTCATGCAGGCAGTCAGGAACATGACCGCCAGCATCCAGTACTGTGGCTTACGCATGGACTGCGCGAGGGTGAAGTCGTTCTCCACCACGCCGTTCACGGATTTAACCTCCTGCTGCGGCGCATCTTTCATCAGCGTGGCGCCGAACAAAATCATCACCAGCACGATTGCGCCCCAGATCATAAAGGTTTTTTCGAGGCCGACGGACGCCAGCAGGTGGGAGTCGATAAATTTGAACCCGAGGCTGCCCAGGCCATATGAGCCGATGGCAAACGCGGAGATTAAACCTTTACGCTCCGGGAACCACTTCACGCAGTTCGACAGGGTCAGCAGGTAACCTGCGCCATCGGCCAGCCCCACCAGCACGCCGGCGCTTAGCCACAGCATCATCAGGTTGCTGGAGTGCGCCGTCAGGAAAAAGCCCAGACCCAGCAGGATGCCGGACGCCATGGTCACACGCTTCACGCCAAAACGCTCCTGCAGCTTACCCGCGACGGAAGACGAAATCGCCAGACCCAGGCTCAGCAAACCAAAGGAGAACGCGACCTGGCTGACCGGTGCGCCGAGTTTGTCGGAAAGCGCGCTGTTGAACAGGCTCCATGTATAGACCGACCCCAATGCAAACTGAGTGACGATGGTGCCAAAGAGCGTGAGCCAGCGCGTGCGGTTATAGGTTGATGTGTTCATGGCAGTTGTCCTGCAAGAGAAATTAAGGAAGTTCGCTGAGGACAACGATAAACAAAACCTTAAAACGCATGGGGTAAAACGGCATGAAATGCAGGCAGAACGGAATGAAATGCCTGGAATCGGGAATGAATGACCTGGCACGGGAATAAAGCAATAGCATGTTAGTATCTGCTATCGCTGTAAAGCCCGTGGTTATTGTATTCGAGATGTTACCGTAACGTTTAAAAAAGTAACAACTCTAGAAATTTGCGCTGACGCCGAGTGTGTATAAAAACTCCTCACCGGTGGTGGTGTGCTCCCCCTGAGCCAGCGACGCGTAGGCCGCCATGCGCGTGTTAAAGGGAATATCCGTTCCCACAGTGACATCCATCCAGCTACCGTTTTGGGCAGGGGCTGGCGTTTGCGGCATGCCAAACTGCGATTTCCACTGGTTTTCACCAAACTGCTGGTTATAGCTAATCTGCGCCCACGGACGGAGATCGCCATACTGGGTATTCACGCGCCACCCCAGCGTGCTGACGCTGGCATGCCAGAGCGGGTCGGTGATTGCTTGCGTCGACGCGCTATCACCATACTCGTTGATCATCATGGGAGTCGTGCCGTCGTACCGCCATGCCACCACCGGGCCGGTGGTGATGCGTGCTGAAACGGGAAAATTCCAGCCCACGCTCATTGCCCCCTCCGTCGTTCTGCCAGACGGTATATTCAGGGCAAGTCCCGGCGCGTTCTGCGAAGACTGAATACGCTCAGCCAGAATATCCTCATAACGCGGTTGGTGATCCGCGTCCCATGTATAGCGTTCCGCCGTATTATTCTGGGCGTCTGAAACGATATATTCCTGTTGCCAGGCAGACGCTGTATTACAAAAGAACAGGCAGGCTGAAATTCCCACCAGGCCAGAAGCAGCATGGCGACCACTGATTTTTTTTATCATCATCAACGCGACCCCAGAGAGAGCCGAATTCGGCGATATTTGTCGTTATTCAGGAAGAGCTTAGAGAGCATATGGCCCTGTATTAACTATTGTCTTTATAGTAAACACGTCAAGCCAGTCAGAACGAAATTTTTGCGAAATCAGTATCAATAAGGGAGATGACGGATGGAACGTTGCGGTTGGGTAAGCCAGGATCAGCTTTATATCGACTATCACGATCGGGAATGGGGCGTGCCGGAAAGGGATGGCAAAAAGCTCTTCGAGATGATCTGCCTGGAGGGCCAGCAGGCGGGGTTATCATGGATTACGGTACTGAAAAAACGTGAAAATTACCGCAACGCTTTCCATCAGTTCGATCCCGTCGCCGTCGCTGTGATGACCGATGAGGACGTGGAGCGGCTGGTGCAGGACGCCGGCATCATCCGCCATCGCGGTAAGATCCAGGCCATCATCGGCAACGCACGCGCTTACCTGGCGATGGAGCAAAACGGCGAATCATTTTCAGATTTTGTCTGGACGTTTGTGAACAACAAACCGCAACTCACTCAGGCCGCCACGCTCGCGGAAATCCCGGCCTCCACCCCGGCCTCGGATGCGCTCTCGAAAGCACTGAAAAAACGCGGCTTTAAGTTTGTCGGCTCCACCATCTGCTACGCCTTTATGCAGGCCTGTGGCCTGGTAAATGACCACGTTACCGGCTGCTTCTGTCATCCGGGAGGCCATCATGATCCGCAAATGGCAAAATGAGAATACCGCGCCGCTTTTGAGCCTGTGGCTTGAAAGCACCACGGAAGCGCATCCGTTTATCGAGCCGGGTTACTGGAAAGAGAACGAGGCCATGGTGCGGGACGTTTACCTGCCGTCGGCGGAAACCTGGGTTTGGGAACAGGATGGCGAACCTTACGGATTTATCAGCGTGATGCAGTCTCAGTTTGTCGGCGCCCTGTTTGTGGCGCCGTCATGCATCGGGAAAGGCATCGGGCGCGCGCTGCTGAACCATGTTCAACAGCGCTTCCCGCACTTAACTCTGGAGGTGTACCAGAAAAATGTCCGGGCGGTGAATTTCTATCATGCTCATGGCTTTCGCATTGAAGACAGCGCCTGGCAGGATGATACTCAGCACCCGACATGGATCATGAGCTGGCAGGCGGATCAAACGCCGTTAAGGTAAGCTCGGGCCCCTCATATTTCTCGACCCAGGCCAGCGCCGTGTTCCCTGCGCAACCATTCCCCAGCTTCGAGCTGGGGAGATCTTTGGTCAGCACGTTAACCGCCCCGTTTTTACAGATACCGCCCTCGGCGGGCTCAAGGTCGGGCCATGCGCCCTGATGAATACAGATCACGCCCGGTTTAATCCCGTCGCTCACCACCGCCCCTGCCAGCACCTGCCCGCGCGAGTTCCAGACGCGCACCACGTCACCATCGGCAATCCCGCGCGCTTTCGCATCATGGGTATTCAGCGTGATGGGCTCTCGCCCGGCGACTGCATACTGCTCGCGCAGGGACGTATAGTTAAGCTGGCTGTGCAGACGGTGCGCGGGATGCGCAGACAACACCTGCAGCTGTTCCGGCCGGGCGTTGCCGTGCCACTCATCCGGCTCGAGCCAGGTAGGGTGCGGCGGGCAGTCGGCATAGCCAAAGCTGGCGATGCGCTCGCTGTAAATCACGATCTTTCCGCTCTCTGTTTTCAGCGGGTGGTTCTCGGGGTCGCGACGGAAATCGGCAAAACGGACAAACTTCGCGTTCTGCTCGCTCTCCGGCATCTCGACAATCTGGTTCGCCTCCCAAAACTCAGCGAATGGCGGAAGCGTCACGCCCTGCGCCGCACCGCGCTGTCCGGCAATCTGGTAGAAGGTCTCCAGCCATTGCAGATCGCTTTTCCCTTCGGTAAAACGCTCGCGGCCGCCCGTTTCCCACAGTTCGCTCAGTTCAGCAAACACATCAAAATCATCACGTGCTTCATCTCGCGGGGCCACTACGCGCTTCATCGGAACCATATGCTGGTTGCTGTAGTCACCGGTCATGGTGAGATCGTTACGCTCAAACGAGGTGGTGGCCGGCAGCACGATATCTGCATGCTTAGCCGAACCGGTCCAGAAGCACTCGGAAATCACCACCAGCTCCGGCTTTTGCCAGGCGCGGATCAGGCGGTTGGTATCCTGATGGTGCGTGAAGTTCGACCCGCCAGCCCACCAGACAAATTTAATGTCCGGGAAATGGCGGTCCAGACCGTTGTGCTGATAAAAACCACCGGGGTTTTCAAGGGCTTCAACAATACGCGCCACCGGGATTTTATCCACGGCATCCACACCGCCCTGCACCGAGCCCTGCAGAGACGCCAGCACCGCCGCTTTACGCGTGGGGTTGCCGCCGTTAGCAAAGTGATAGGAGAGACCAAAACCACCGCCCGGCGTGCCGATCTGCCCAAGCATCGCAGCAAGGGTCACCAGCATCCAGTGTTTTTGCTCGCCAAACTGCTGGCGCTGCATCCCCCAGCCGGACATTAACATCGTGGTATTTTTATGGAACAACGCCGCCAGTTCGCTGATTTTCTCCGCAGGAACGCCACAAATATTTGCCGCCCACTCTGCCGTTTTCGCAATCCCATCGGATTGACCCGTCAGGTAGTCGGCGAATTTATCGAAACCGGTGGTACAGCGCGTCAGGAATTCGACATCGTGCCAGCCGTTCTCCACCAGCGTATGGGCGATACCCAGCATCATTGCCACGTCGGTGCCCATATGCGGGGCAACCCACTCGGCGCTGTCGCCAAAGAAATCCATGGTTTCAGAACGCATCGGGTCAATGCAGATGATGCGCTTGCCGCTTTTACGCAGCGCGTCGAAATACCCAATGCCCTGCTCGTCGCTGGCATTCCAGGCAATTTTCAGCGTGTTAAGGGGGTTAGCGCTCCACAGTACGACCACATCGGTATGCTCCAGCACCAGCGGCCAGCTGGTCTGCTGCTGGTACACTTCGTTCCCGCCCACGACGTACGGCATGATCGCCTGCGCCGCGCCGGTGGAGTAATCCCCCAGATGACCGGTATAGCCTCCCGCCAGGCTCATGTAGCGCTGCAGCAGCGTCGAGGCTTTGTGCAGCACGCCGTTTGAACGCCAGCCGTAGGACCCGGCAAAAATGGACGACGGACCGTAGCTGTTGCGGATACGCTTGTGCTGGGCGTGGATCAGCGCCAGCGCGTCATCCCAGCTCACGCGAACAAACTCATCCTGACCGCGAATACCCTGCGGCTTGTCCGGCGAGGCCAGAAAACCTTTACGCACCATCGGCCAGCGCACGCGCGTTTTGCTGTGCACCTGATCGCGAACGACGGTCTGTAACGAGTTGGGATGTTGGGTTGGCAGTGCCCCGCGGGACGACAGAACATTTTCGCCATCGGTTTCGACCAGCATCGGACCCCAGTGGGCGGCGGTCAGAATGGTTTTCGTTGAGGTGCTCAAGCGTGCGCTCCTGGTTGCGTGCAGGTTTTACGGCCTTCTTTGCTGAGGCAGTTTATGGTTTGTCACAAATTTCAGAGTTATACCCGGAATTTTCTCCGTATGTGGACGTCATAATCAACTGCCACGCTCGCCGTGGCAAAGAATAAAAAGGATTAAGGAAAGAAGATGAAAAAACGCGTACTCGTTATTGCCGCTCTGGTGAGCGGTGCCCTGGCTGTTTCTGGCTGCACAACCAACCCTTACACCGGTGAACGCGAAGCGGGTAAATCCGGCATTGGCGCAGGTATCGGCTCGCTGGTCGGCGCAGGCGTTGGGGCGCTCTCCTCCTCGAAGAAAGACCGCGGCAAAGGCGCTCTGATTGGCGCAGCGGCGGGCGCGGCGCTGGGCGGCGGCGTTGGTTATTACATGGACGTGCAGGAAGCGAAACTGCGCGACAAAATGAAGGGAACCGGCGTGAGCGTGACGCGCAGCGGCGATAACATCATCCTGAACATGCCGAACAACGTGACCTTCGACAGCAGCAGCGCAACGCTGAAACCAGCAGGTGCGAACACGCTCACCGGCGTGGCAATGGTGCTAAAAGAGTACAACAAGACTGCCGTGAACGTGATGGGCTATACCGATAGCACCGGCAGCCAGGAGCTGAACATGCGTCTGTCCCAGCAGCGTGCCGACGCCGTGGCCAGCTCGCTCATCACTCAGGGCGTTGAAGCAAACCGCATCCGCACCAGCGGCATGGGCCCTGCCAACCCTATCGCCAGCAACAGCACGGCGGAAGGCAAAGCGCAGAACCGCCGCGTTGAGATTACGTTGAGCCCGATTCAGTAATTGCATTTCCTCCTCTCCCAGTGGGAGAGGGTCGGGGTGAGGGCATCAAGCCGCACACCCCAGCATGAACCACTTGCCATCGTTGATTTTCCCGCTAAGGTATTCTCACTAAATTCAGGGAAATCAGCGATGAGCAAACCAGCCCGGGCCACCATCAGCGACGTGGCGAAAGCCGCCAAAACCGGTAAAACCAGTATTTCGCGCTACCTTAACGGTGAAAAACACCTGCTGTCCGATGCGTTGCTGGCGCGAATTGAACAGGCCATTGCCGATCTCGACTACCGTCCCAGCCTCATGGCGCGCGGGCTAAAACGCGGTCGCACCCGTCTTATCGGACTTATCATCGCCGATATCACTAATCCCTACTCCGTTAACGTGCTCAGCGGTATCGAAGCCGCCTGTCGCGAGAAGGGCTTTACGCCGCTGGTCTGTAATACCAACAATGAAGTCGACCAGGAGCTGCATTATCTCGACCTGCTGCGCAGCTATCAGGTGGAAGGGATTGTGGTCAACGCGGTAGGCATGCGTGAAGAGGGGTTAAACCGCCTGCAGCAGTCCTCTCTGCCTATGGTCCTCATCGACCGTAAAATTCCTGAATTTGCCTGCGATGTCGTCGGGCTGGATAACACCCAGGCCGCCACGACCGCTACCGAACATCTCATTGAACAGGGCTTCGAGGCTATTCTGTTTCTGAGTGAACCGCTGGGGATGGTCAATACCCGTCGCGAGCGCCTGAGTGCATTTCGCGCCACGCTGGAGCGATATCCCGGCGTGATCGCCGAAAATGCCGAAACGCCGCTTCACGAAGCCGGGCAGCTCGACAACACCCTGCGTCAGTTCCATACGCGCCATCGCGGGATGCGCAAAGCCGTTATCTCGGCCAACGGGGCGCTGACGCTTCAGGTCGCCCGCTCGCTCAAGCGCATTGGCCTCCACTGGGGCAGCGACATCGGTCTGCTGGGGTTTGATGAACTGGAGTGGGCGGAACTGGCTGGCGTAGGCATTACCACCCTCAAGCAGCCCACCTGGCAAATTGGCTATGCTGCTGTTGAACAAGTGGTTCGTCGTATTGAAGGCACCAGCGATGCCGTTCGCGAGCAGGTCTTCTCCGGCGAGCTGATCGTTCGTGGCTCCACCGCGCGTTAAATTTCCCTTGTGATAGCGATCATAAATTCAACATCCTGACCTTTTCTTTGGAACCGGTTCCATCTAGCGTAATAGTATTGATATGTTGCGATGGAGTCCGAAGATGGGCAGGAAAATTATGGTGGTCACCGCCGCGTACGGTGCGGAACAGGTGCGACAGGCAGGCGGTCAGCGGGCGATGCTTCCCGTTATTGCAGGCGCAGGGGCAGACGGCGTGGAGATCCGCCGGGAACTGTTCAACAGCGAAGAGCTGCTGGCACTGCCTGCGCTGGGTGAATCCATTGAACTGCTGGGCCTGCTTGCGTGCTACTCCGCACCCGCCGCCCTGTTTATGCCCGACGGCAACCTCAACCCGGACCTGCCCCGCTATCTTTCTGAAGCCAACACCCTGAACGCCCTGTGGCTGAAGGTTTCCCTGGGCCATTTCCGCGACGCGCAGCCTCTTGACGACTTGCGTAGCCTGCTTAATGCAAGCGGTATGGCGCTGGTCGTGGAGAACGATCAGACCGACTGCGGGCAGCTCGCCCCCATGCAGCGCTTCCAGGTCGCCTGTCGGGAAATGGCTTTACCCGTCACGCTAACCTTCGACATGGGCAACTGGCTATGGGTTGGCGATTCCCCCGAAGAGGCCGCGCGTCATCTGGCCCCTGCGGTGAGCTATATCCACGTGAAGGCCGCCGTGCCGCATAAAGATAACTTCCGCGCCGTGGCGCCGGACCGCGCCGATGCGCGCTGGCTGGATCTGCTCGGCCAGCTGCCTGCCGATGCCCCGCGCGGTATCGAGTTCCCGCTGGCAGGGGCGGATTTAACCGCCGTTACCCGCCATTACGTCAACCTGCTGCGCGAGGAGTAAACCATGAACAAGACGCTGGATGTCATCACGATCGGCGAGGCCATGGCGATGTTTGTCGCCACCGAAACGGGCGAGCTGAGCGCGGTAGAGCACTTTATTAAACGCGTCGCAGGCGCTGAACTCAACGTCGCAACCGGCTTGGCGCGTCTTGGCCTGAACGTGGGCTGGGTCAGCCGCGTGGGGGATGACAGCTTTGGCCATTTCGTCCTCGATTCGCTGAAAAAAGAGGGGATTGATGCCGCAGGCGTCACCCTCGACGGACGCTTCCCTACCGGCTTTCAGCTTAAATCTAAGGTCGAAAATGGAACCGATCCCATCGTGGAGTATTTCCGAAAAGGATCGGCCGCAAGCCACCTGTCTGTCGCGGATTACCACACAGATTACTTTGCCTCCGCGCGCCATCTGCACCTGAGCGGCGTGGCGGCCGCGCTGTCTGCCAGCTCGTATGAGCTGCTGGATCATGCGGCAGCCACCCTGAAAGCCCAGGGGAAAACCATATCGTTCGACCCCAACCTGCGCCCGGTGCTGTGGAAAAGCGAAGCGGAAATGGTGGAGAAACTGAACCGTCTGGCGTTCAGGGCGGACTGGGTTCTGCCAGGCCTGAAAGAAGGGATGATCCTCACCGGCGAAAGCACGCCGGAAGGCATTGCCGATTTCTATCTGAATAAAGGGGTAAAAGCGGTGGTGCTGAAAACCGGTGCTGATGGCGCATGGTTTAAAACGGCCGACGGCGAACAGGGCGCGGTCGCGGCGGTGAAGGTCGAGAACGTAGTCGACACCGTCGGCGCGGGCGACGGCTTTGCCGTGGGCGTGATTAGCGCACTGCTGGAAGGCAAAACGCTGCCGCAGGCCGTCGCGCGAGGCAACAAGATTGGCTCGCTGGCCATTCAGGTGCAGGGCGACAGCGAAGGATTACCAACGCGAGCACAGCTCGGCGTTTAAATTCCCTCTCCCTGTGGGAGAGGGCCAGGGTGAGGGCAGCAAGCCGCACCAAATAATTAAGCCACCGTGTACCCTACAGACAACGGCGGTAACAACCTCAACAACAGAGGCAAGCCTATGAACAGTTCGACCAATGCAGTAAAACGCTGGTGGTACATCATGCCAATCGTGTTTATCACGTACAGCCTGGCGTACCTTGACCGTGCCAACTTCAGCTTCGCGTCCGCCGCGGGGATCACCGAGGACCTCGGGATCACCAAAGGGATCTCCTCCCTGCTGGGTGCCCTTTTCTTCCTGGGCTACTTCTTCTTCCAGATCCCCGGCGCGATTTATGCGGAACGCCGCAGCGTGCGTAAGCTGATCTTCATCTGTCTGATCCTGTGGGGCGCCTGCGCGTCGCTGACCGGCATGGTGAACAATATTCCTGCCCTGGCCGCCATTCGCTTTATCCTCGGCGTGGTTGAGGCGGCGGTTATGCCCGCGATGCTGATCTACATCAGCAACTGGTTCACCAAATCTGAGCGCTCGCGCGCGAATACCTTCCTTATCCTCGGTAATCCGGTCACGGTACTGTGGATGTCGGTGGTGTCCGGCTACCTGATCCAGGCCTTCGGCTGGCGCGAGATGTTTATCATTGAAGGGGTACCGGCAATTATCTGGGCCTTCTGCTGGTGGGTGCTGGTGAAAGATAAACCAGCCCAGGCGAAATGGCTTTCCGAAGACGAAAAAGCGGCGCTGCAGGCTCAGCTGGACAAAGAACAGCAAGGCCTGAAGGCGGTGCGTAACTATGGTGAAGCCTTCCGCTCGCGTAACGTGATCCTGCTCTGCGCGCAGTACTTTACCTGGAGCATTGGCGTGTACGGCTTTGTGCTGTGGCTGCCGTCCATTATCCGCAGCGGCGGTGAAAACCTCGGCATGGTCGAAGTAGGCTGGCTGTCATCCGTACCGTATCTGGCGGCAACCATCGCGATGATTATCGTTTCCTGGGCGTCGGACAAGCTGCAGAACCGCAAGCTCTTTGTCTGGCCGCTGCTGCTGATTGCCGCCTTCGCCTTTATTGGCTCCTGGGCCGTGGGCGTAAACCACTTCTGGGTCTCTTATACGCTGCTGGTGGTTGCCGGTGCGGCCATGTACGCCCCTTACGGACCGTTCTTTGCCATCATCCCCGAGATGCTGCCGCGTAACGTGGCGGGTGGCGCGATGGCGCTGATTAACAGCATGGGTGCGCTGGGTTCGTTCTGCGGCTCCTGGTTCGTCGGTTACCTGAACGGTGCCACCGGCAGCCCGTCCGCATCGTACATCTTTATGGGGGTGGCGCTTTTCGCCTCGGTATGGCTTACTCTGATTGTTAAGCCTGCTAATAATCAACAACACCCTGTCGGCGCTCGCCACGCCTGAATCCTTAAAAAAATCAACGGAGATTAGCATGAAGCCGTCCGTCATTTTGTATAAAACCCTGCCGGAAGATCTGCAGAAACGCCTTGAAGAGCACTTCACCGTCACGCAGGTGAAGAACCTGCGCCCGGAAACCGTGGCACAGCACGCCGACGCATTCGCGAGCGCGGAAGGCCTGCTGGGTTCAAGCGAAAAAGTGGATGTCGCCCTGCTGGAGAAAATGCCGAAGCTGCGTGCTACCTCAACCGTTTCCGTGGGTTACGACAACTTCGACGTGGATGCGCTTAACGCCCGCAAAATCCTGCTGATGCATACCCCGCATGCTCTGACGGAAACCGTGGCCGATACGCTGATGGCGCTGATGCTCACCACGGCCCGTCGCGTGGTGGAAGTAGCTGAGCGCGTCAAAGCGGGCGAATGGACAAAAAGCATTGGTCCGGACTGGTTCGGCGTGGACGTTCACGGCAAGACGCTGGGCATTGTCGGTATGGGTCGTATCGGGCTGGCGCTGGCGCAGCGCGCGCATTTTGGTTTTAACATGCCGATTCTGTATAACGCGCGTCGCCATCACGGTGAAGCCGAAGAACGCTTCAACGCTCGTTACTGCGAGCTGGATACCCTGCTGCAGGAAGCCGATTTTGTCTGCCTGGTTCTGCCGCTCACGAACGAAACCCGTCATCTGATTGGCAAAGAGGCGTTTGAAAAAATGAAGACGTCAGCCATTTTCATCAACGCGGGTCGTGGTCCGGTGGTGGATGAGAAGGCGCTGATTGAGGCCCTTAAAAACGGTGAGATCCATGCAGCAGGTCTGGACGTGTTTGAGCAGGAGCCGCTGCCGGTGGACTCCCCGCTGCTGACAATGCCTAACGTGGTTGCCCTGCCCCACATCGGCTCAGCCACCCATGAGACGCGCTACAACATGGCGGCCACCGCGGTCGATAACCTTATTGCCGCCCTTAGCGGAAAGGTGGAGAGAAACTGCGTGAACCCGCAGGTGCAACGGTAGAAACGAAAAAACCCGCCAGAAGGCGGGTTTTTAAATTCTTTGCTACTGGGTTGGAAGCTTACAGGCTTACAACGTTACCAGCTGCTGGGCCTTTAGCGCCGCTTTCGATGGTGAAGGACACTTTCTGACCTTCGTCCAGAGATTTGTAGCCATCGTTCTGGATAGCAGAGAAGTGTACGAACACGTCTTTAGAGCCATCGTCAGGAGTGATGAAGCCGAAACCTTTATCAGCGTTGAACCATTTTACCAGACCAGTCATTTTAGCAGACATAGAAATTACCTTATTAACAAATATATTGTGCCTTCCGGCTTGATGGATTGCGTTACAGATTTTTAAGCGATGAAGGAAGGGTCACTACGAAGGGTATCTATGGATAACAATCTGGACTGCTTTACTAAACTGCTTTAGGTCTGTGTAACAAACCGACGGGAATAGTTATACCGATGTGGTAGAGGAATGACAAGCGTTATTTTCGCAACGCATAAAAAAAACCCCGCCAGAAGCGGGGTTTTTTCGGTTTATTCTGTGGCAGCGACTGCGGCACTCCAGGCCTGGCTAAAGGCCTGATGCTGGGAGGCCAGCGGCCCAATCAGCGTATTATACTGGCTTGCCTGTTGCGAGGTCGGGAACTGAATACCATTGGCAACAAAGCTCACCTGCGTATCCTGCTGGGCGATAAAGTCACCCACCTGAACCAGTTGCTGCGTGAAGATTTGCGCAGCCGGAATCAGCGGTTGCAGCGCTTCAGAAGGCTTGGTCACCACTTTCTCATACACTTTGTCGAAGACCGGTTTAAGATCGTCACCTTGCTTGAGCGCAGAACGTGACGCGTCAGCCTGCATTTTCGCATTTTGCAACTGCTGGCTCAGCACGCCAAGCGCACCGTTGGACTGGCGCAGCGGTTCACGCTGCGTCACATAATCCTGTGGAACGCGGATGGCGTTCACGCTATCCACTACCGGGCGGATACCGGAATCCATCGCCTGGCTCACCTGCTGTGAATAACCATAAAGAATGGCGTAATCGGACACGAAGGGACCAAACTGTTTTTTCTGATCCGCAGTCAGCGTCGGCAACCGCTCCCCGCTGCGCATCACTGTATTCTGCAGAAAATCGATAAACGCTTTGCGCTGATCGCCTTCTTTATCAAAACACCCACTCAGGCTAACAACCATCAACAACGCCGCAATAGGCGCAAACCAGCGAGAGCAGGACTTTCCTGTCGCCATTTTATTACTCCTTTCACCCAAAAAAGCGCACACCGGCACACGCGTGCCCGACGCTGACAAGGATAGTCCAGGTCAGCCTTGCAAGATACTCTTTTCATGCAAAACGGCTATTGCCGATTTATTTCTTATCATTTACAAAAAAATACCTGCCGAAGCCGACCTATGACTAATCAGGGAATTAGCATAACTATCCATATTGCTGAATCGGATACAGCGATCGTTACCGCACAATTAATCACACCCGTGACGATCCTGGGTTGGTATTAGGGACTATTCTTAACTGGCTCTCTGATGTTCTTGATCACGATGTGAGATTTAAGAGGAGTCCTCAATGGAATATAAAGATCCTGAGTTTGAACTGCTGAGCAGTCTGGAACAGATCATTTTTAAAGATGTACCGCAGATGATTACCCTGCAACAAAAATCCAATCCCTTTACAGAATATGAGCAATTGCGCAAAGGGACAGGACTGAAAACCGAAGAATTCGCCAGAGCGATGGGTGTCAGCGTGGCTATGGTGCAGGAGTGGGAGTCAAAACGTGAGAAACCCACCCCAACCGAGTTACGGCTGATGCGCCTGATTCAGGCCAACCCTGCACTCAGCAAACAGATAGCGTAGTGAAGATTGAATGCCCCCGCCGTTGCGGGGGCTTGTGTTTTACAGGCTATCACAACGCCAACCCGCCTCTTCCCATACCAGCTCATGCGTTAACGCCAGGCCTCTTAAAAAAAACTCATCGTGTGATACCACCAGCAGAGCCCCGGGGAAACCGGCCAGCGCCGCTTCAATGGCCTGGACTGAAGCCAGATCCAGATGGTTGGTCGGTTCATCCAGCAGAAGAAGCTGCGTGGCCTCCGCACGCCACAGCGCGCAGGCCAGGGCAGCCTTAAGACGCTCGCCGCCGCTGAGCGCCGCCAATGGGAGCTTCACTTTGTCGGCCCCCAGTTGAAGCTGCGCTAAACGGGTTCGCAATACCCCCTCTTCCAGAGGAGTATGACTCAAATTGAGATGTGTCATGACCGACTGCGTGAGATCGAGTTGCGACAGATGCTGGTCGAGATAAGCACAGCTGACGGATACCTTACAGGCACCCGAACGGGGAGTAATCTCGCCGAGGATGGTTTTTAACAACGTCGATTTCCCACAGCCGTTCGGTCCCTTTAACGCCACGCGCATCGGTCCGTCCATACGCCATGTGATGGGTGGGACAGGCACATGCGGCAACACCAGATCCTCCAGAACCAGTACCTGTTTCCCTTCCGGGATCTGACTCCCCGGCAGGGTGAACATGACCGGGTTATCGTCTTCAACGCGTTCACGCGCCTTGTTTACCGCGGCGTTCAGGGCTTCATTTTGCTCGCTGTGCTGTTTTTTCCATGAGCCGATCCGCTCCTTTGCCGCGCCTTTGTATTTGACACGCTCAAACGATGCGATATTCAGGGTATCGACGGTGCGTAACGTCTTTGCCGACCGCCGCTGGCTGTCATCATGCTCTTTTTGCATGCGCGCGCGGGTGCGTTTGCGCTCGGTTGCCGCATGTTCCAGCGCCGCGCGGGCAGCCTGCTGTTCGGCATCGCGCTGGGCTTGATAATCCGCATAATTTCCGCCGTAGCTGCGCAGACCCGAGGCGCTCAGCTCAAGAATACGCGGCACCTGCTCCAGAAGTTCGCGGTCATGAGAGGCCACCAGCACGCCGCCCTGATAGCGACTCAACTGGTCGTAGAACCACGCCCGACCTTGTCGATCCAGATGGTTAGTCGGTTCGTCCAGCAGCATGAAATCCGCTTCAGCCGTAAACGCCCCGCACAGCAGGGCGCGGATGCGCTCGCCGCCGCTGAGTTCCTGGGCAGGCTTATCCGGATCAAACGCCGGGAGCTTCGCATTGATAAACGCCTCGCTCAGTCGCTCGGCTACATCCCAGTAGCCGTCGAGCAACGCCAGATCGTCAGGCTGGTAATCACCGCTGTCGATGCGCTTACGCGCAGTAAAAATCGCGTCATATCCGAGAAGTTCAGCCAGCGTCGTGTGCGAAGAAATAACGTGCTGCTGCGCCACAAAGACATGCGAGCCAAAGCGTTCAATATGACCGGTAGCCGGTTCGTCCAGCCCCGCCAGCAGACGCAGCAGACGCGTTTTTCCGCTGCCGTTGCGGCCAACCAGCGCGCACAGAGAGGGTTCCAGCGTGAGATTCAGCGGGCCAAAAAGGGTATCGCCCGTCGGAAACTGACAGGTGACCTGATGCAAAATAAAAGAAGGGGGTTGCGCAAAATGAGCCATAAGCACTCCTGAATGAAATCAAAACATCCCCTGCCGACGCGGTGGCGTTTAGCAAGGATCGAAATTCATCAGTCGTGTTTGTTCATTTTTGGGGGGCACTCCAGCGCGAGAAAGTTAACGTGGATAAGGATAGCGGTAATGTGTTGACGGTTTCAAGGTTAAATTTTCAGCAACACATCATAAAAAAACCCGCCGAAGCGGGTTTTTAGCATTTGTATCAACGGGCACATTACTGCAGCAGCGAAATATCCGCTACGCGCAGGAACAGCTCACGCAGTTTTTCGAGCATAGAGAGACGGTTAATACGCAGCTCTTTATCTTCTACGTTCACCATCACTTTCTCGAAGAAGGCGTCAATGACGTCACGCAGCTCGGCCAGCTCCACCAGCGCTTCCTGGTAGCGACCTTCCGCGAAGACCGGCTCGAGCTTGTCGCGCAGCACCACAACCTGCATCGCCAGGGCGATCTCTTCCGGCTCTTTCAGCGTCGCGGCGTTCACACGCTCGTTCAGCGTCTCGTCGGATTTCGCCAGAATGTTGGATACACGCTTGTTGGCAGCCGCCAGAGCAGATGCTGCTTCCAGCGTACGGAAGTGGGAAACCGCCTTCATACGCGCATCGAAATCAGCCGGACGGGTCGGACGACGCGCCAGCACCGCCTGAATGGTGTCGACGGTGTAACCTTCATCCTGATACCAGGCGCGGAAACGACCGAGCATAAAGTCGATCACGTCATCCACCACGTTCGCGTTGGTCAGCTTGTCGCCGTACAGACGCACCGCTTCTTCGGTCAGGGTCTGCAGATCCAGGTTCAGGTTCTTCTCAACGATGATACGCAGCACGCCCAGCGCGGCACGACGCAGCGCAAACGGATCTTTGTCGCCTTTTGGATGCTGACCGATACCGAAGATACCCGCCAGGGTGTCCATCTTATCGGCGATCGCCACGGCACAGGCAACCGGGTTGGACGGCAGTTCGTCACCCGCAAAGCGCGGCTGATACTGCTCGTTCAGGGCCACGGCCACGTCTTCCGCTTCGCCATCGTGACGCGCGTAATGCATACCCATCACGCCCTGGGTGTCGGTAAATTCGAACACCATGTTGGTCATCAGGTCACACTTGGACAGCAGGCCAGCACGCGTTGCGTGGTTGACGTCCGCACCGATTTCACGGGCAATCCAGCCGGACAGCTCCGCGATACGGTCGGTCTTGTCGCGCAGCGTACCCAGTTGCTGCTGGAACAACACGGTCTGCAGGCGTGGAAGATGATCTTCCAGACGCTTTTTACGGTCGGTATTGAAGAAGAACTCGGCATCGGCCAGACGTGGACGCACGACCTTCTCGTTACCAGAGATAATCTGGATCGGATCTTTCGATTCGATATTTGCCACGAAGATGAAGTTTGGCAGCAGCTTGCCGTCGTTGGCATAGACCGGGAAGTACTTCTGGTCACCCTTCATGGTGTACACCAGCGCTTCAGCCGGAACGGCCAGGAATTTCTCTTCAAACTTCGCGGTCAGCACAACCGGCCATTCTACCAGCGAGGTCACTTCTTCCAGCAGGCTGTCGCTCAGATCGGCTTTACCGCCAATCTTGCGCGCCGCGTCTTCCGCGTCCGCTTTGATTTTGGCTTTACGCTGTTCGTAGTCAGCAATGACCTTGCCGCGCTCCAGCAGGATCTGCGGGTACTGGTCGGCATTGTCGATGGTGAACTCTGGCTCGCCCATAAAGCGGTGGCCGCGGATCACGCGATCGGACGCCACGCCCAGAATGGTGGCCGGAATAACGGTGTCGCCCAGCAGCAGGGTCACGGTGTGAACCGGACGCACAAAGTGCACATCAGACGCGCCCCAGCGCATCAGCTTAGGAATAGGCAGCTTCGCCAGAGACGTGGCAATCATGTCCGGCAGCAGCGCTTCCGCGCTTTCGCCCTTCACGTGCGCACGGTACAGCAGCCATTCGCCTTTATCCGTGGTCAGACGCTCGGCCTGATCGACGGTGATGCCGCAGCCGCGCGCCCAGCCTTCCGCCGCTTTGCTCGGCTTGCCTTCCGCGTCAAACGCCTGAGCAATCGCCGGGCCACGTTTTTCGACTTCGCGATCTGGCTGAGACGCCGCCAGGTTTGCCACTTTCAGCGCCAGACGGCGCGGGGCAGCAAACCACTCAATTTTACCGTGCGCCAGGCCAGCGTTATCCAGCTCGGCGGTCACGTTCGCAGCAAAAGATTCAGCCAGGCTGCGCAGGGCTTTTGGTGGCAGCTCTTCGGTGCCGATTTCCACCAGGAAAGTTTTCTCAGACATGGCCGCCTCTTATTTGTTTCGGTTGCACATCGGGAAGCCAAGGGCTTCACGGGACGCGTAGTAAGCTTCTGCAACGGCTTTGGTCAGGGTACGAATACGCAGAATGTAGCGCTGACGTTCAGTCACGGAGATGGCTTTGCGGGCATCCAGCAGGTTGAAGCTGTGGGCGGCCTTCAGAATACGCTCGTAAGCAGGCAGCGGCAGCGGAGTCTCCAGCGCCAGCAGCTGCTGCGCTTCTTTCTCGTACTGCTCGAAGCAGGTGAACAGGAAGTCCACGTCCGCGTATTCGAAGTTATAGGTGGATTGCTCCACTTCGTTCTGATGGAACACGTCGCCGTAGGTGGTTTTACCCAGCGGGCCGTCGCTCCAGACCAGGTCGTAAACGCTGTCTACGCCCTGAATGTACATCGCCAGACGTTCCAGACCGTAGGTGATTTCACCGGTGATCGGCTTACATTCCAGACCACCCACCTGCTGGAAGTAAGTGAACTGGGTCACTTCCATACCGTTAAGCCACACTTCCCAACCCAGACCCCAGGCACCCAGCGTTGGGTTCTCCCAGTTATCTTCCACGAAACGGATGTCGTGGATGGTTGGATCCATACCCAGCTCTTTTAGCGACCCGAGGTACAGTTCCTGAATGTTGTCGGGTGATGGTTTAATCACCACCTGGAACTGATAGTAATGCTGCAGACGGTTCGGGTTCTCACCGTAACGACCATCGGTCGGACGACGGGAAGGCTGCACATACGCGGTCGCCATTGGCTCTGGCCCCAACGCACGCAGACTGGTCATCGGGTGTGAAGTGCCGGCGCCGACTTCCATGTCCAAAGGTTGAACAATGGTACAGCCCTGACGAGCCCAGTAATCCTGTAAGGTCAGGATCAGGCCCTGGAAGGTCTTGGTATCAAACTTTTGCATAGTATTTCGTGCTGGATACGTGTGGTTTTAAATGGAAGCGACCAGTATACCCGCTGGCTGCAAGATATACAGTACGAAACGGGGTTGTTTAGGGAAAATTGGGAAATAAGCCTTCCGGCCAGAACGCTGACGGCGTCTGGCTGCTGATTATACGAGCAGGCTAGCGCATGGAGAGGTGTAAAAACTGACCGTCCGCATCAAACGAGCAGACAAAGCCCTCTTTGCGCGACGTATGGCCCCGTAGCTCGTAGCTTCCCTGAAAACGCTCGAACCCGGTGACATCAATTTTTTGAACGTCCGAGTTATAGCGCCGAGCGGCCCGATCTTTACAGAGCGCTTCCATATTCAGCGAACGTTCCGGGCTCATTTTACCCTGCTGCGCTTTTTGCACGGGTGCTTCTTGCGGCGCACTGCATCCCGCCAGGATCAACAGCAGAAAGAGTGACGCCACACGCTTCATCATCATTTTTATTACCGTCCCGGTCAGCGGCTGTTATTTTTAGTATCAACACTTTTATAGATTAAGGACTGCCATTCTGCGAATCTCGCGGTCTCCCGGCAAGCCTGCGCATAAAACTCAGAATTTTCCAAACGAAGACTTTTGGACAATGGGAGTCACACTCAATTTACAGGGAATACGAGGAACTGATGCCGTCAAAAATTAACTGGATTGATAACCTGCGAGGAATAGCGTGTCTGATGGTGGTCATGATCCACACGACGACCTGGTACGTCACGAATGCCCACAGCATCAGCCCCGTTAACTGGGATATCGCCAATATTCTCAACTCTGCGTCACGCGTCAGCGTGCCGCTGTTCTTTATGATTTCCGGCTTTCTCTTTTTTGGCGAGCGCAGCGCGCAGCCAAGGCACTTCATCCGCATCGCAGCCTGCCTGGGGTTTTACAGCGCCGTTGCCCTGCTCTATATCACCCTATTTACCTCAATAAACGCCGGACTATCGCTGAAATACGTGCTGCAAAAACCGGTGTTCTACCACCTGTGGTTCTTCTTCGTCATTATCGTTATCTATCTGGTCTCCCCGCTCATTCAGGTGAAAAACGTCAGCGGGAAAATGCTTCTGGCCCTGATGGTGGTCATTGGCATTGTCGCCAACCCGAATACGGTCTCGCAGAAAATCGACGGCGTTGAGTGGCTGCCGGTGAACCTCTATATCAACGGCGATACCTTTTACTACGTGCTTTACGGCATGCTGGGGCGCGCCATCGGGATGATGGAGACGCAAAAACGCGGTCTGAACTGGCTCTGCGGGGCACTGTTTATCGCCGGCGTGGCGGTGATTTCACGCGGGACGCTGCATGAGCTTCAATGGCGCGGTAATTTTGCCGATACCTGGTATCTCTACTGCGGGCCGATGGTCTTTATCTGTGCCGTATCGCTGCTCACGCTCGTTAAAAACACTCTAAATGCGCGTCCCCTTCCCGTACTGAGCGTCATTTCACGACACTCTCTCGGGATTTACGGTTTTCACGCGCTGGTGATCCACGCGCTTCGGACACGAGGCGTCGAGCTTAAAACCTGGCCGGTGCTGGATATCATCTGGATTTTTGCCGCGACCCTGGCGATCAGCCTGCTGCTGTCGATGCTGCTGCAAAAAATAGACGTTCGCCGCTTCGTCAGCTAACGCTGCGCTGCCGGGCGCGATGGTACTGGCGCGGGGAGGAAAACCCTGCCGCCAGGGAAGCCTGCTCCACGCCGCGCCCGTGCAATAGCCACTGCTCCGCCACCGCCAGACGCAGCTGCTCCAGATAATCGCGAACGCTAATGCCTAAATGAGTCTGGAAAAGCCGGGTGAGATGGCGCGGGCTGACGTGCGCCAGCGCGGCGATGTCAGGCAAGCTCCACGCTTTTTGCGGCTCGGCCGTGAGCGCATCCTGCGCCCGATGGATCGCCGGATGAAGATGATTGCGGTAGCGCAGCCACGGGGATAGCTGGGGATCGTCACCGGAACGGCGGAACCAGACCACCATCTCGCGCGCCACACTCAGCGCCTTTTCGGGACCGCACAGGCGGTTAATCATATGCAGCGCCAGATCGATGCCCGACGTGATCCCCGCGCTGGTCCAGATGTTCTCGTCCTGCACAAAGATGCGGTTTTCTTTAATCGTCGCCGAGGGGGCTGCGGTGCGTAAACGGCTGATAACGTCATGGTGGGTTGTACACTGCCGGTTGTTCAGCAGGCCCGATTTCGCCGCCAGCAGCGCGCCAGAACAGACGCACATCACCGTGATATCCCGGCGCTGAATGGCCGGCTGCAGGCGCATCAGCCAGTGCTGTATCCGTAACGCCTGCGGCGTCGAAAACTGAGCGCGGGAGTCACTCACGCCGGGCAATACCAGCAGGCTCCCCTCTGGAAGACGTTCCGGCAGCGGCTGAATGCCGCTCATCGTCAGGCCTATCGATGTCGGAACGTCAGGTTGCGGGCCAATGTAATGCAGACGAAACGCGTCGCCAGCCAGCACAAAGGTCTCTGCCGGGCCCGTCATATCTAATGACAGCACCCCGGGCAACATGACGAACCAGACGTCGATGCTCATTACAGTGACTCCAGCGTCTCCGCTACCGTTTTAATTTCGGCAAAACGCCCGGACAGTACCGTTTCGGTACGGTGGCGAATTTCCGCTGCGCTAAGGGTTATCCCTTTGTACGTCATGGGAAACGTCAGCGTCGCCTCGCTTACAAAGGTCACAGCATAACCCAGATCGGATGCCACCCGGGCGGTGGTTTCACAGCATTGTTCAGTGCGAATGCCGCAGATAATCAGCTGGTTGATATCACGCTCGCGCAGCCAGCGGTCAAGCCCGGTATCCGTGAAGGCATTATGGACGTGTTTCTGAAAAACCACATCCGGCTGATGACGTAAAAAGGCCATCGGTTTGACATAGCCGCTTTCCAGGGTGAAAGGACCGTCTTCATCCACGTGAAAAATATCAACGACCGGGATATTACGTGCCTGGCAGCCATCAATCAGCCCCAGCATCGCCTGCTGAAAGGCAGGGATCTCGCTTTCCTGCCAGTAATTGCGGTGATGGAAGGACTGCTGAGTATCAATATTGATGAGTGCAATACGTGACATGATGAATCTCCTCGCCGGTGGGTGTGACACCATACTGGCAAGGAAAGGAAGGCACGCACAGACCAAAAAAGGACATCCTCGTGCCTCTCCCGGACAAGCGTATTTACGACATCAGCGGCAGCAGCTGCTGGTAGATTTTACGGAATACCGCGCGCCTTTCCGCGTACCGCGCATGGTTTACCGCGTTCGGGAAATGCGCCTGCTCAAGGGTAAGCTGCGGCAGCAGTTGTGAAAGCGGTTTTTCCGGGTTCACAGCAATCTGCGCCAGACGCGCGGCGCCGAGCGCGGGGCCAACATCCCCTCCCGTGCGGAAATCCAGCTGCAACCCGCTGATATCCGAAAGCATTTTTCGCCAGTAAGGGCTTCGCGCACCTCCGCCAATCAGGGTGACGCTCGTCGGTTTCAGGCCGCAGTCGTGCACCACGTCCATCCCGTCGGCCAGCGCATAGCCCACCCCTTCCAGAACTGCACGCGCCAGTTCTGCCGGACCATGCTGATGGGTTAAGCCAAAAAACACCCCTTTCGCTTCCGGGTTGTTGTGCGGCGTACGTTCGCCAGAAAGATACGGTAAAAACCAGACGGTACCGGCATTTTCATCCGCCTGCTGTGCTGCGGCAATCAACGCAGGAACATCGGCCATCCCGGTCAACTTCGCCGCCCAGTCCAGGCAGGATGCAGCGCTCAGCATCACCGACATCAAATGCCATTTCCCAGGAAGCGCATGACAGAAACTGTGCACAGCGCTTTCAGGATTACTACGATACCCATCGCTGACGGCAAAATAGACGCCAGAGGTTCCAAGCGAAAGCATCGCCTGACCCGCCTCAACCATGCCGACGCCCACGGCACCCGCGGCATTGTCACCGCCCCCGGCAACCACCGGCACGGCAGACATATTCCAGCGTTCCGCAACGTCCGGCAGCAACATGCCTGTTACCTCGCTACCTTCGAACAGCGCGGGCATGTGTTCCCGGGTTAGATGGCAAGCATCCAGCATCGCCTCGCTCCAGTCGCGTTTCGCCACGTCGAGCCACATCGTGCCTGCGGCATCGGACATGTCGGAAGCAAAATCGCCCGTCATACGAAAGCGCAGATAGTCTTTCGGCAGCAGAACTTTCGCCACCTGACGGAAAATCTCCGGCTCGTGTCGCTGCACCCACAGCAGTTTGGGCGCAGTAAAGCCAGGCATCATCAGGTTGCCGGTAATTTCACGAGACGTGGGTACATGCGCCTCAAGAAGCGCGCACTCTTCCGCACAGCGGCCATCGTTCCAGAGAATGGCGGGTCGCAACACGCGATGCTCGCTATCCAGCAAGGTTGCACCGTGCATTTGCCCGGCAATCCCCAGCGCTTTAACGTCGCGCAGGCTATGCTGCTCGCCTAAAGCTTTGATTGCACGATCCGTTGCCTGCCACCACTGCTCCGGGTCCTGTTCCGACCACAGCGGATGCGGACGTGAAACCTGCAGCTTTTCAGTCTGCGTTGCTAACACCTCGCCCTGCTCGCTTAACAGGATGGCTTTCACACCCGATGTGCCCAGATCGATCCCGATATACATTGCGGTGACTCCTTTGACAGAAATGCCCGGTGGCGCTTCCGCGTACCGGGCCTGGATGCTGTTATTTATCGAACAGGTAGTGATTAACCAGATTTTCCAGCAGCTCCTGGTGCCCGCTCTGGTGCTGCGGCGCCAGCTGATGGTGTTCAGCGTACTTCGCGATGTCCGCAAGCGATAACTGCCCTTTCAAAATTTGCTGGCCCAGCTCACTGTTCCAGCCGCTGTAGCGCTTCGCCACGCGTTTATCCAGCTCGCCGTCTTCAATCATACGTGCCGCCACTTTCAGCGCCAGCGCCATGGTGTCCATCGCGCCAATGTGGCCGTAGAACAGATCGTATTTGTCGGTGCTCTGGCGACGCACTTTGGCGTCAAAGTTCAGGCCACCGGTGGTGAAACCGCCCGCTTTGACGATCTCGTACATCACCAGCGCATTCTCTTCCACGCTGTTCGGGAACTGATCGGTGTCCCAGCCCAGCTGCGCATCGCCACGGTTCGCATCGACAGAGCCGAAGATGCCCAGCGCAATCGCAGACGCGATCTCGTGGTGGAAAGAGTGGCCCGCCAGCGTGGCGTGGTTGGCCTCAATGTTCACTTTGATCTCTTTTTCCAGACCGAACTGCTTCAGGAAGCCATACACCGTCGCCACGTCGTAGTCATACTGGTGCTTGGTCGGTTCCTGCGGCTTCGGCTCGATCAGCAGCGTGCCGCGGAAGCCGATTTTGTGCTTATGGTCGACAACCATCTGCATAAAGCGGCCAATCTGCTCGCGCTCCTGACGCAGGTCGGTGTTCAGCAGCGTTTCATATCCTTCACGGCCACCCCACAGGACATAGTTCTCGCCACCCAGCTGATGCGTGGCGTTCATTGCCGTCACCACCTGCGTGGCCGCCCAGCTAAACACTTCCGGATCCGGGTTGGTTGCCGCACCCGCGCCGTAGCGTGGGTTAGTGAAGCAGTTTGCCGTGCCCCAGAGCAGCTTCACGCCGCTTTGCTGCTGTTTTGCTGCCAGTACATCCACCATCTGTGCAAAGTTGTTCAGATACTCTTTCAGCGATGCGCCTTCCGGCGACACGTCGACGTCATGGAAGCAGTAGTACGGCACGTTCAGTTTGTGGAAGAACTCAAACGCAACGTCGGCTTTGCGCTTTGCCAGTTCGATGGCCTCACCCGGCTGCTGCCATGGGCGATCAAAGGAGCCCACGCCGAACATATCGGCGCCATTCCAGCAGAAGGTATGCCAGTAACAGGCGGCAAAGCGCAGATGATCTTCCATGCGCTTACCCAGCACCAGCTCATCCGGGTTGTAGTGACGAAATGCTAAAGGATTGGTCGTTTTCGGGCCTTCGTAACGAACACGATCGAGTTGGTCGAAATAAGCTTGCATATTGAGCTCCATAATCAGGGTATGCGGCGAGTCGTTGATACAGGAGTAATAGTGAATAGACATTTTGGGTTGCTCAATTACGTTATTTCACACTGCTATTGAGAGAATGCACAACTGTGCGCTGGCTCGCAAAATAATGCGCAGACAAACTATTTTTCGGCGCATATTCCAGAATCAAATGTAATTAAGACGTTACGTATTTTAAAATCCGATCGCGGTCATAAATTCAGAAATAAACCAAATATCATAATGCGAAGATAAAAATCTGTAATTGCCAGCCCGCCTTTCCGCGTTAAAAATTTGCTGCGTCCCAGCAGTGAATGTTTCTTTTATCTCAGCAACATATACCCCTACAAAAAGGCCTAATAATTATGAAGATAAAGAACCTGACTCTAACGCTCTGCACTACGCTCCTCCTTGCAAGCTTTGCAGGACATGCCAAAGAGGTCAAAATTGGCATGGCGATTGACGACCTGCGCCTGGAGCGCTGGCAAAAAGATCGCGATATTTTTGTTAAAAAAGCAGAATCCCTCGGCGCCAGCGTGTTTGTTCAGTCGGCTAACGGCAACGAAGAAACACAAATGTCGCAGATTGAGAATATGATTAACCGTGGCGTCGATGTGCTGGTCATTATCCCCTATAACGGCCAGGTATTAAGTAACGTGGTGAAAGAAGCCAAACAGGAAGGCATTAAAGTCCTGGCCTATGACCGCATGATTAATAATGCGGACATTGATTATTATATTTCGTTCGACAATGAAAAAGTCGGGGAATTACAGGCGCAAAGCCTGATCGACAAAGTGCCTCAGGGCAATTATTTCCTGATGGGCGGCTCGCCGGTGGATAACAACGCCAAGCTGTTCCGCGAAGGGCAAATGAAAGTCCTTAAGCCGTACATCGACAACGGGAAAATTAAAGTGGTCGGCGATCAGTGGGCCGACGGCTGGCTGCCAGAAAACGCGCTGAAGATTATGGAAAACGCGCTGACGGCCAACAACAACAAAATTGATGCGGTTGTGGCCTCCAACGATGCCACCGCAGGCGGTGCTATCCAGGCCCTGAGTGCACAGGGGCTGGCCGGTAAAGTCGCCATTTCAGGACAGGATGCCGATCTGGCTGGCGTAAAACGCATCATCGCAGGCACCCAAACCATGACGGTCTACAAACCGATTACCGAGCTTGCCAATACGGCGGCGGAAATCGCCGTGGAACTGGGCAATGGCAAGCAGCCTAAAGCAGACGCAACGCTAAATAACGGGCTGAAAGACGTTCCGGCTCGCCTGCTCACCCCTATTGAAGTCAATAAAGAGAACATTGACGCCACCGTCATTAAAGACGGCTTCCACAAGAAGAGCGAACTGTAATCCGGCGCGTCCCCTGCTTTGCGGGGGCGCATCACGTTGTACTGTTCTTCCCTCGGGTTATGTGGAGCAGTTATGCCTTATTTACTTGAAATGAAAAGCATCACCAAGCGCTTCGGCACGGTGAAAGCCGTCGATAACGTCAGCCTCCGGTTGAACCCCGGCGAAGTGGTTTCGCTGTGTGGCGAGAACGGCTCGGGCAAGTCGACGCTGATGAAAGTGCTGTGCGGGATCTACCCGCACGGCAGCTACGAAGGCGAAATCGTCTTTGCCGGTGAAGTTATCCAGGCGACTCACATTCGTGATACCGAACGTAAAGGCATCGCCATCATCCATCAGGAACTGGCGCTGGTGAAGCATCTCACCGTGCTGGAGAACATTTTCCTCGGGGCCGAAATTTCCCGCCACGGCGTGCTGGATTACGACACCATGACGCTCCGCTGTGAAAAGCTGCTGGCGCAGGTGAGCCTCAGCATTTCACCGGATACCCGCGTGGGCGACCTGGGCCTTGGGCAACAGCAGCTGGTCGAAATAGCGAAAGCGCTCAATAAACAGGTCAGGCTGCTGATCCTTGATGAGCCTACAGCCTCGCTCACCGAACAGGAAACCGCGGTTCTGCTCAATATCATCCGCGATCTGCAAAACCACGGCATCGCCTGCATCTACATTTCACACAAGCTGAACGAGGTTAAAGCCATTTCGGATACCATCTGCGTGATCCGCGACGGGCAGCACATCGGCACGCGTGAAGCCGCCGGGATGAGCGAAGATGACATCATCACCATGATGGTAGGGCGCGAGCTGACGGCGCTCTACCCGAATGAGCCTCACACCAAAGGTGATGAAGTGCTGCGCGTGGAAAACCTGACCGCGTGGCACCCCGTTAACCGCCATATCAGGCGCGTCAATAACGTCTCGTTTTCTCTGCACAGCGGCGAAATTCTCGGTATTGCCGGGTTAGTCGGCGCCGGGCGCACGGAGGCCGTACAGTGTCTTTTTGGCGTGTGGCCGGGGCGCTGGGAGGGCACGATTTATATCGACGGCCAGCCGGTGAAAATCGACAACTGCCAGCAGGCGATCGCCCGCGGCATTGCCATGGTGCCGGAAGACCGCAAAAAAGACGGCATCGTGCCGGTCATGGCGGTGGGGAAAAACATTACGCTGGCGGCGCTCGATCGCTTCTCCGGCGCGCTGAGCAGCCTGGACGATGCCGCAGAGCAACAGTGCATCCTCCAGTCACTCGCCCGTCTGAAGGTCAAAACATCCTCTCCGGAACTGGCGATTGGTCGCCTGAGCGGCGGCAACCAGCAAAAAGCCATTCTGGCGCGCTGCCTGCTGCTTAATCCACGCATATTAATCCTTGATGAACCGACGCGCGGGATTGATATCGGTGCCAAATATGAAATCTACAAACTGATTAATCAGCTTGTACAGCAAGGGATTGCCGTCATTGTCATTTCGTCTGAGTTACCCGAAGTGCTCGGCCTGAGCGACCGCGTGCTGGTCATGCATGAGGGGAAACTGAAAGCCAACCTGATTAACCAGAACCTGACGCAGGAGCAGGTGATGGAAGCCGCTTTAAGGAGCGAACGTCATGTCGAAAAGCAATCCGTCTGAGATCAAAGTCGCCGTTCCGACGCCCGGTGCGTTCGCAGGGCTAAAAGCGCTGAACCTGCAGGTCTTCGTGATGATCGCGGCCATTATCGTCATCATGCTGTTCTTTACCTGGATGACCGATGGCTCGTACTTAAGCGCGCGAAACGTCTCCAACCTGCTCCGCCAGACCGCCATCACCGGCATCCTGGCCGTGGGCATGGTGTTCGTGATTATCTCCGCGGAGATCGATCTGTCGGTCGGGTCGATGATGGGACTTCTCGGCGGCGTGGCGGCGATTTTTGACGTATGGCTCGGCTGGCCTCTGCCGCTGACCGTAGCGGTCACGCTGGTGCTGGGTCTGGTTCTGGGGGCCTGGAACGGCTGGTGGGTAGCCTATCGTAAAGTGCCGTCGTTCATTGTCACCCTGGCGGGGATGCTGGCCTTCCGCGGGATCTTAATCGGCATCACTAACGGCACCACCGTCTCCCCGACCAGTGCAGCCATGTCGCAGATTGGCCAGAGTTACCTCTCAGATAGCGTGGGCTTTTCCATCGGCGTGGTGGGATTGCTGGCGTTTGTCGCATGGCAGTGGCGTGGACGCATGCGCCGTCAGGCGTTGGGGCTCGCTTCTCCGGCGTCAACGTCGGTGGTGGGGCGTCAGGCGCTCACGGCGGTCATTGTGCTGGGCGCCATCTGGCTTTTAAACGACTACCGCGGTGTCCCGACACCCGTCCTGCTGCTGGCACTTTTACTGTTGGGCGGTATGTTTATGGCGACGCGCACCGCGTTTGGCCGCCGTATTTATGCCATTGGCGGCAACCTTGAGGCTGCTCGGCTTTCGGGTATTAACGTCGAACGCACCAAACTCGCGGTCTTCGCCATTAACGGCCTGATGGTCGCTATCGCCGGGCTGATCCTCAGCTCAAGACTGGGCGCCGGCTCTCCCTCCGCCGGTAACATCGCCGAGCTGGATGCTATCGCCGCCTGCGTCATTGGCGGTACCAGCCTCGCAGGGGGTATCGGTAGCGTGGCAGGCGCGGTCATGGGGGCATTTATTATGGCGTCGCTGGATAACGGGATGAGTATGATGGACGTCCCGACGTTTTGGCAGTATATCGTCAAGGGGGCAATTCTTTTACTGGCAGTCTGGATGGATTCGGCCACCAAGCGACGGGCCTGATAACGGTATTGTGACTTAATTAGGAAGTGAGCCATGTTTGAAAAGCGTCACCGCATTACGTTGTTATTCAATGCCAACAAAGCCTACGACCGTCAGGTGGTGGAAGGCGTGGGTGAATATTTGCAGGCGTCGCAATCCGAATGGGATATTTTTATTGAAGAAGATTTCCGCACCCGTCTGGAGAACATCAAAGACTGGCTGGGCGATGGCGTCATCGCCGACTATGACGACCCCGTCATCGAACAGCTGCTGACCGACGTCGACGTTCCGATTGTGGGCGTCGGCGGCTCCTACCATTCGCCCGAACACTATCCTCCGGTTCACTATATTGCCACCGATAACCATGCCCTGGTCGAGGCCGCGTTTCTCCATTTAAAAGAGAAAGGCGTCCACCGCTTTGCGTTTTACGGCCTACCCGCCACCAGCGGCAAGCGCTGGGCCGTTGAGCGTGAACACGCGTTTTGCCAGCTGGTCGCGCAGGAGAAGTATCGCGGCGTGGTCTATCAGGGGCTGGAAACCGCGCCGGAAAACTGGCAGCACGCGCAAAACCGCCTCGCTGACTGGCTGCAAACGCTGCCGCCGCAAACCGGTATCATTGCCGTGACGGACGCGCGTGCGCGCCACGTGCTGCAGGTCTGCGAACACTTACATATTCCGGTGCCCGAAAAGCTGTGCGTGATTGGCATTGATAATGAAGAACTGACCCGCTATCTGTCCCGCGTGGCGCTTTCCTCCGTTGCCCAGGGCACTCGTCAGATGGGCTATCAGGCGGCGAAGCTGCTGCACCGTCTGCTGGATAAAGAATCTCTGCCGCTTCAGCGCCTGCTGGTGCCACCGGTTCGCGTCGTGGAACGTCGCTCGACCGATTATCGCTCCTTAAGCGACCCGGCCGTCATTCAGGCCATGCACTATATTCGCAACCACGCCTGCAAAGGGATTAAGGTCGATCAGGTGCTGGATTCGGTGGGTATTTCGCGTTCGAATCTGGAGAAGCGTTTTAAAGAAGAGGTGGGCGAAACTATTCATGCCGTCATCCATGCTGAAAAGCTGGAGAAAGCACGCAGCCTGCTCATCTCCACATCGCTGTCGATCAACGAAATCTCGCAGATGTGCGGTTACCCGTCGCTGCAATATTTTTATTCGGTGTTTCGCAAAGAGTATGACACCACGCCGAAAGAGTATCGGGATCGCCACAGCGAGGTGCTGATCTAGAAAAGAAAACGCCTTCCAGTGGAAGGCGTTTTTTTGATATTACATATGGGCGGCGATTAAGCGCTGGTTATCCTGGTACATAGCAAACAGATAGTTGTTATAGCTCTGTCCCTTCGTCGAATACCCTTTCAGCTTGTGGATCATCGTACTGGCCGTCACTTCCTGGTCCGCTTTACGCAGCTGAGCGCGTGATTTCCGGAACGATGAGTAGGCCGGGTGCGTGTTCAGATTCACCACATAGGCGCTAACGGAATCTTTCACGGATTCAAACTGCGAATAGCCTTTCACTTTGCCCGGCGCATTAGTACAACGGCCTTTAACGCATTTCATGCCGAAAAGGTTGTTGTTGCTACGCGCAAGCTTAGAAGTCCCCCAGCCGCTTTCGGCTGCAGCCATGGTCGCAACCATACTGCCTGGGATAATATCCACACGCTCAAGGAGAGCATTCCACGGAACACGACGCGTGTTACCGTTCCAGCTCAGCTTGTAGCGCTTCGTGATATCCTTCAGACGCGCGCGCTCGGATGGCGACCAGCGGCTATCGTACTGTTTGGAAATCAGCCAGTTACGATCCGCAGTAATCGCGGCATTTTGACTCGTGATGTAAGGCATTACCGTCCGGAGAAACGCTTTTTTCCTTGGTGTTCCGGAAGGGTATTTTCGCAAATCAGGAAGTGAACTACTCTTTGCACTATTGCGAGAATACTCTTGTTTACTGCTAACCTTACTACTTGTCGTCTTTATTACGTGGGCTTTCTTACTCGTTGTATCCGTGTGCGTCTTCGCAAGCACCTCACCCGAAAATGCCGTGGTGAGTAACATGAGTATCGCAGCCCCATATCGTCGAATGGGAGTCGATATCATTAGGTCTCCTGGTCGGATGTAATCATCCTAACACCTTATTTTTTTACAAATTTGAGAGCGGAATCTCAAATCATATCAAAAATAGACTTCAAGAGCACGTATAGAAATAGTCCAATTCCGAAACTATGTCACCTGAAACTTGCTCATAAAAACATCATTCCACAAAAACTGTGTGCGCTATCGCAGATAACTGCCTAATTTTGCGCGAGATCACTCATCCTCACGCATCCTCCTGGCGGAAACCGACTGGGGATGAGTTTTTGCCCCTCGCCTGATGGCACACTGGTCAAAAATGCCGCGACAGGAAAAAGGAATGAAACGTACCGCATTAGCCTTTCTGATGTTACCCGCACTGGCGCATGCCGACTGGTCATCGCCAGGGTTTAGCGCATTTAGCGCCGAAGGCACCGGGGTCTTCACCAGCCAGGCAAAGCTTGCGAAGGGTACGCGTCCTCTTACGCTGAGTTTTGACAAGACGTGCTGGCAGCCTACAGGTGCGATAAAACTCAATGAGATGCTGTCGCTCAAGCCCTGTGACGGCACGCCGCCGCAGTGGCGCCTTTTCCGCGGCGGTGAATACCAGATGCGGATTGATACCCGCTCCGGCACGCCCACCCTGCTGCTGACGATTCAGAGCGCCGCAGAACAGCCGGTTGCAAACGTCATCCGTCAGTGTCCGAAGTGGGACGGTAAGCCGCTGACGCTGGACGTCAGCCATACCTTCCCGGAAGGCTCCGTCGTGCGCGACTACTACAGTAAACAGACGACGACGGTGCAGAATGGAAACATCACTCTGCAGCCAGCCGTCAACAGTAACGGCCTGCTGCTGCTTGAGCGCGCCGAAACCGACAGGTCTGCGCCGTTTAGCTGGCAAAATGCCACCGTCTATTTTGTGCTGACCGACCGCTATGCGAATGGTGACCCGGGTAACGACAACAGCTACGGTCGCCATAAAGACGGCATGCAGGAAATTGGCACTTTCCACGGTGGCGATCTCAAAGGACTTGCCGGCAAGCTCGATTATTTACAGCAGCTGGGAGTGAACGCGCTCTGGATAAGCTCCCCGCTTGAGCAGATCCACGGCTGGGTCGGCGGTGGCACCAAAGGAGATTTTCCTCACTACGCCTATCACGGCTACTACACCCAGGACTGGACAAAACTCGACGCCAACATGGGCACCGAAGATGATTTACGCCATCTTGTCGACGAAGCGCACAAGCGCGGGATCCGCATTCTGTTCGATATCGTTATGAACCACGCTGGCTATGCCACGCTTGCAGACATGCAGGAGTATCAGTTTGGAGCCCTGTACCTGCAGGGTGATGAACTGAAAAAGACGCTGGGAGAACGCTGGACGGACTGGAAGCCGGGCGCGGGACAAAGCTGGCACAGCTTTAACGACTACATTAACTTCGGCGATAAAGCCGCATGGGAAAAATGGTGGGGTAAAAAGTGGATCCGCACCGACATCGGTGATTACGACAACCCCGGTTTTGATGATTTAACAATGTCGCTGGCGTTTTTACCCGATCTGAAAACGGAATCCACCGTCCCTTCCGGGTTGCCCAATTTCTATCAATACAAGCCCGATACCCACGCGAAAGCGATTCCGGGCTATACCCCGCGCGACTACCTGACCCACTGGCTCAGCCAGTGGGTACGTGACTACGGCATCGACGGTTTTCGGGTGGATACGGCGAAACACGTTGAGCTTGCGGCCTGGAAACAGCTGAAAGACCAGGCAAGCCAGGCGCTGGCCGCCTGGAAAGGCGCTCACCCGGACAAAAAGATCGACAACGCACCGTTCTGGATGACCGGGGAATCCTGGGGCCACGGGGTGATGCAGAGCGATTATTACCGTCACGGTTTTGACGCGATGATTAACTTTGACTATCAGGAGCAGGCGGCAAAGGCGGTGGATTGCCTGGCCGATATGGATCTCACCTGGCAGCAGATGGCGGAAAAGCTGCAAAACTTCAACGTGCTGAGCTATCTCTCATCACACGATACGCGTCTGTTCCGCGAAGGGGGCCAGCGCGCGGCGGAGCTGCTCCTGCTGGCGCCGGGCAGCGTGCAAATCTATTACGGGGATGAGTCTGAGCGTCCATTCGGGCCAGCAGGCTCCGACCCGCTGCAGGGCACCCGTTCGGATATGAACTGGCAGGACGTTACGGGCAAGCAGGCCTTAACCGTCGCCCACTGGCAAACGCTGGGTCAGTTCCGCGCCCGCCACCCGGCGATTGGTGAAGGCAAACAAACCACGCTGTCGCTGAAAGAGGGGTATGGCTTCGTACGTGAACATGATGGCGATAAGGTGATGGTCGTCTGGGCGGGGAATCAGTAGATCATACCCCTCACCCTAACCCTCTCCCCATGGGGAGAGGGGAGGAGCTCCAGAATTATTCACTACACAAACCCATTCCCGCCCTATAAAACAACAAATCCGACCACACCACCCGATTTGCACCAACACGGTGCTAGCGTTATGGTTACCCACTTTCAAAATAAGCTCGACAGATCACCTGCTATGACGTTTTCACTTTTCGGCGACAAATTTACCCGCCATTCAGGCATTACTCGCCTGATGGAGGACCTCAACGACGGGCTGCGCACACCGGGCGCAATCATGCTCGGCGGCGGAAACCCGGCTCAAATTCCGGAGATGACGACCTATTTCCAGACGCTGCTCGCTCAGATGCTGGAAAGCGGCAAAGCAACCGATGCGCTTTGCAATTACGACGGCCCGCAGGGTAAAACCGAACTGCTGGCACTCCTCGCCGAAATGCTGCGTGACGAGCTGGGCTGGGATATCGAACCACAGAATATTGCACTGACAAACGGCAGCCAGAGCGCATTTTTCTACTTGTTTAACCTGTTCGCAGGGCGTCGCGCCGACGGCACCACCAAAAAAGTGCTGTTCCCGCTGGCGCCGGAGTATATCGGCTATGCCGATTCCGGCCTGGAAGAGGATCTGTTCGTCTCCGCGCGCCCGAACATCGAGCTGCTGCCGGAAGGCCAGTTCAAATATCACGTCGATTTTGAACACCTGCATATTGGTGAAGAGACGGGCATGATCTGCGTATCGCGCCCGACTAACCCAACGGGCAATGTGATCACCGATGACGAACTGATGAAGCTGGATGCACTGGCAAATCAGCACGGCATTCCACTGGTAATCGATAACGCCTACGGCGTACCGTTCCCGGGCATTATCTTCAGCGAAGCACGTCCGCTGTGGAACCCGAACATTGTCCTGTGCATGAGCCTCTCTAAGCTGGGACTGCCGGGCAGCCGCTGCGGCATCATCATCGCCAATGAGAAAATCATCACCGCCATTACCAATATGAACGGTATTATCAGCCTTTCACCGGGCGGCATTGGCCCGGCGATGATGTGCGAGATGATCAAACGCAAGGACCTGCTGCGTCTGTCGAATGACGTGATTAAGCCTTTCTATTACCAGCGCGTTCAGGAAACAATCGCGACAATTCGCCGCTATTTGCCGGAAGAACGCTGCCTGATCCACAAGCCCGAAGGAGCGATTTTCCTGTGGCTGTGGTTTAAGGATTTGCCTATCACTACCGAACTGCTCTACCAGCGCCTTAAAAAGCGCGGGGTGCTGATGGTTCCGGGCGATTATTTCTTCCCGGGACTGGATAAGCCGTGGCCGCATACCCATCAGTGCATGCGCATGAACTACGTCCCCGACCCGGAAAAAATCGAAGCGGGGGTTAAAATTCTCGCCGAAGAAATCGATAAAGCCTGGCTCGAAGGCAATTGTTAAAAAATAAGGCTCTTCAAATGAAGAGCCTTATTTTTCCGTGATCTGAATCTTACAATAAGGATATATCCTGTAGCGTTTCATTTATCATCCCCATTGAGTTTTCTTAGGAATATTCCTTTAATTTACGCCCACTAACTACTCACTCAATAATTAAGCATCGATTAAATAGCCTAACTTATTGTTATTTTGAATAACCACCTACACCGAAGAAAAATATCTTCCTCAGCCACTTTCATGCATATTTAAAAATACTGCATATACTCACTAATACGCCGCTCGGCGTTCTTTTGCGTGGAGTATTCATATGCTACCTAATAATGTTAGTCGCATCAGCGCTATTGCTGTTGCGGTACTGCTCGCGTTCTCTCTTTCTGCCTGTAGTGGAAGCGGTGGCGGATCACACTCAACGGCCAAAAATAACCCTGCAACGGGAAGCAGCAGCGGCTCAGATGATGGAAGTGGCACAACCGCGAGTAATGGCGGTTCGAGCAGCAACGGAACGGGTTCGGATACCGGGACAGGCGCTGGTGGCGGAACGGGTTCTGGTTCTGGCTCAGGCTCAGGATCAGGGGGCAGTGGAGGAACAACTACCTCAGGCGTAAATACGATACTGGGTGATGCAGGTAAAACCGTGACCAGCGTCGGATCCACTGTGGATGGCCTCGGAAGCCAGCTTCCAACAAATAATCCCGTCACATCAACCGTTTCAACCACCGTCAGCGGTGTTGGCAGTGCCGTGTCCACCGTGGGGACAGGCGTCACGACTGGCGTTGGCGATCCAAACAACCCGAACGGTGTGGGTACAACGGTTAAAGGCGTGACCACGTCGGTCACCTCCCTCGGCAATACCGTTTCAACGGTAGGTACGGGTCTGGCGAGTTCCACTTCCGGAACATCGGTCAGCGGCGTAACGGGCCTGACGGGCAGCGTGGTAAACAGTACCGGGCAACTGGTCAGTAACACCGGCACGGGTCTCACCAACACGGTAAGCAGCCCTGCAGTCACTCAGGTAACAACCGATACCACGACCCTGGCTAACAAGACGCTGGGCGGAGTACAAGGCGTGACGCAAACCGTAGGCACCACAACGGGTCTCGGCACACCGGTCAACGGTCTGCTAACCCAGGTGGGTGGTACCGTCAGCGGCGTAGGGACCAACATTAGCAGCAGCAATAGCGGGCTTAGCAGTGTCGGTCAGGTCGTTCAAAATGTCGGCCAGACGGTCACGGATAGCGGTACGCTAGTGAAACCCACATCAACCACCGGAGGCAGCGGCACAGGATCTCTGACGGCCGATGCCAATGTGACAGCCACAAACAATAGCCTGAGCACAACGGTCAATACCACCCTCAATACGCTGACTGCGGGTGTAACGGCCAATGCAGGCACAACCCAAAATACATCTACGACAAACCCGATTAATGGGCTCAACACGTTAACCACGAGTCTACTGACGTCAAAACAGTAATCCTTTTATTGCCTGTCTGCGCCCCTGGTTCAGGGGCGCTTTATTCAGCGACACTTACCCCAACCGGGGATGACGAACAGGGATTGCGCGATGAAACTCCACTTCCTTTTTTCGCTGACGGGGCTGGTTGTGCTGAGCATGGCCCGCGCCGATACTCTGCCCTCTATTATTAACCCCGATAACCCGGCGCAAGTTTCTCGTAACGTTGCCCCCGAACAGACTGAAGCCGTTCAACAGCCGACCGTCAAAATAGAAAAACCGAAGTCAACGCTGACGCCTGAAACGCCCATTACCATTAATCACATTCAGTTTATTGGCGGCACGCGTTATCCCTTGAAGGAATTACTTCAGCCCTTCAGGCCTTACGCCGGAAAAACCGTGCCGCTAAAAACGCTCACGGGGCTGGTAAACGATATTACGGCGCGCTACAAGGCTGACGGTTTTCCGCTCTCCTATGCCTGGCTGCCCGATAATAATTTCCAGCAGGGCAATATTAAAATTGTTCTGGTTGAAGGCTATGTCGCTCATAGCGACATCACCAGTAATAACCCCCACATCGCTGAACGTCTTAAACGTCTGTCCGAAAAAATCATGGCGGAAAAACCGCTTTCACAGGATACGTTCGACCGCTACAGCCAGCTGATGACGCGCACCCCGAACGTTCCGGTTACGGCTAACGCGCAGCTGCCAACCAATATCTATGGCGCGGCGGCGATGCAAATAACCGGCAACCAGGAGCGGAGCTGGAATATCGCCTCGACGATCGATACCCGTAAAGGGCAAGATTTAATGATGCTGAACGGCACGCTCAGCAACATGACAAGCTATGGCGATCAGCTTGGCGTGGCCACGCTTGTGCCGTTAGATAGCCACACGCGAAAAAACTATGTCGGGCTCAACTGGCAGCAGTTTTTAAACGATGAAGGGCTGACGATGCAGCTCAAAGGCAGCTATTACCATGAAGAGCCGCGAGATTTTTCTCCCCTGCTCTCTTTGCCGAATAATATCAGCGTCGATTCGAAGCAAAAAACAACGCAATACAACGGCGGCGTGACGTTTGGCTATCCCCTGCTGCTGACGCAAAAATCACAAATTAATCTGACCAGCGGTTTTGATTACACCGACCGCCAGGATGATTATGCTCTGCAGGCCAGACTACAGGGCAAAACCTATAGCCTTGACTCCGTCAATCAGCACGCGCGTTATCCCGCCCTTGAAGTCGGCATTAATGGTGCACATCAATTCTCAACGGCCAGCATCAGCGGCCGACTCAACGTTCGTCAGGGTATTGATGCGATGGGTGCCGATATCGTCTCGGCCCCCAGGCCCGATATTAATTTTACACTCACGAAAAGCTATCTGGACGCAGCCTGGCTGTTTGCCGATAAATGGCGGCTATCAACCTCCTGGGAGGGAGACTGGTCAAACAACACGCTGCCCGAGCCCGAACGCGTTAGCTTCGGTGCCCAGCGCTTTGGACGAGGATATCAGGACAGTGAAGCAAGCGGTGACTACGGCTACGGCGGGCAGGTAGAACTGCGCTATATCCAGATGCGAAAAGAGAGTACCTGGCTTGCCACTATCCAGCCCTACATCCTGGCCGATACCGCGCAAACCTGGTTTAACACCTCCGGCTTGCCTCATCAGCGGCTCGGGTCAGTGGCGGCAGGCGTGATGGTAGGCGATACCCGCCACTATAGCATCACGGTTGAGGCGGCAAGACCCGTCGGGGATGTTCCGACAGACAGTCGCAACAGAGACTGGCGCTACAGCCTGACGTTTACCTGGAATTTCAATAAAATGCAGTAAGCTTTTCAGCCCGAAGACTGGCAGGATCAACACAGCGCAGCGCGTGGGTTGGACAGGCCTCCACGCAGGCCGGTCCGCCTTCGCGATGCAGGCACAAATCACATTTCAGCGCTTGTGCCTTACCCCCATCCAGACGCACCTGCATCGCCCCAAACGGACAGGCGACCATACAGCTCTTGCAGCCAATACAGCGCGTCTGCTCAACAAGCCAGGCGCCCGCCATAAGGCAAATGGCATGGGTTGGGCAGACATTGGCACAGGGTGCGTCCTCGCACTGATGGCAACCCACCGCCGTAGTATATGTATCCCCCTTCACAACCCGCAGGCGAGAGGTAAAAGCCTCTGCGGTGAAGTCATCCTGATGCGCAACCGCACAGGCCACTTCACAGGTGCGGCACCCGATGCATTTTTCCGCATCCGCCATGATAAATCGGTTCATCTGTTACGCCTCGCGTGCATTAAAAGCGGGTACTGTATACATCATACATACCGCCAGATTCAGCGAAGGTGTTATGGGTCAAAGAGGATGCGCTCAGCCGGAATTGATATGCTCTTTACAGTACCGCCGTTTCCAGACAGCGGGTGTTAAGCCCGTATGCTTTGAAAATATCTGCCGAACATAGCCCACGTGATTAAAACAGCAGCGGTTTGCCACTTCGGTCAGCGAGGCAGAGCCATCCAGCTACGGTTTTCCGCTGCCCTGACTGAGGCGATGTATCGCCTCAGTCAGGGTTAAATGGAAAGTCCGGCGAAACACGCGCCTGAAGTAATCAATACTGCCGTGCAACGCTTTTGCTGGCTGCGACTTCGAAAGCGGTAAATGAAACTACGTGCGAATGAGCTGCTTCGTCTTCCACGCAATCGCCGCACCGGCCTGATCCGCGCTGTCTTCATACTCTTAAGAGAGCGACACCTGCTATAAAATCATCTCCAGCGCCAGCCTTGCACGCTGACTCTTATTCCCTGGTTCAGTTGGGCAAATCGGGGAGAAGGAGAAATGCGGATCTGGGTGGATGGAACATAAACAAGAATAATATCACCTTTATGAATATATAATATTTTTATGGAGTTCGGTGATGCCGAGTTCCCTGATTATCATCGATTGAAAGACAATGTGATCTAACCCTCGATATTGTTTTTTTGCAGCCGTTCAGCTCAGACATACCATTGTCTGAGATGCCTTTTAGTGTTATTCCATAAAGACACACAGCTAAAAATAAGGATATCCCATGGAATTCACAGAAAGATTAAATGCCTTATCAAATAAAATAAGACAACAACTTGATGCAATTAATACTGAAGAAGCAACAAAAACTGCATTTGTAATGCCATTCATCCATAACGTTCTGGGTTATGATGTTTTTGATCCTTCAGAGGTGACACCTGAGTTTGTCTGTGATGTTGGTACAAAAAAAGGCGAGAAAATCGATTATGCCATAATGAAAAACAATGATGTGCAGATACTTATTGAATGTAAAAAAATTGGCGAACCATTAAATATAAATCATGCCTCGCAATTATTCAGGTATTTTCATGTAACAAACGCCAGAATTTCAATACTCACCAATGGACAAAATTATAAATTTTTCACAGATCTGGATGCCCCTAATAAAATGGATGAAAAACCATTTTTGGAAGTAGATCTTCTTGATATTGACGAAAATATCATACCTGAGTTAAAAAAAATAACTAAGTCTTCCTTTGATTTGGAATCAATTATCAATGCTGCTGGTGAATTAAAATATGTCAGCCAGATCAAAAAAATCCTGCACTCTCAACTAAATAATCCTGAAGATGACTTTGTGAAATTTTTTGCATCCCGAGTTTATGATGGGATTCTGACTCAAAAAGTCAGAGAGTCTTTTTTAAATTTGACCAAAAAAGCTGCAAGTCAGTACATAAATGATCAGGTTAATGAGCGCCTCAAGTCAGCTATTACGGGCATAACCCCAGCGATCATCGAAACTCCAAATGAATCATCACATATTGAGGAAGACGAACATAAAGATGAAAGCGACGTGGTTACAACGCTAGAGGAGCTCGAGGGATATCATATTGTTAAAGCAATCACCAGAGCGGTACTGGAGGCACCCCGTATAACTCATCGAGATACCAAAAGTTACTTTGGTGTTCTTGTAGATGACAACAACCGCAAACCTCTTTGCCGATTGCATTTTAATCGCACACAAAAATACATCGGACTTTTCGACATAGAAAAAAACGAAACGCGTCACCCTATAACGACAGTCGATGATATCTATTCCTTTGCTGATATGCTGAAAGCAACAGCAGCTCTATATAATTAATTTTTTACCCAGGCAGCACGCGACGTGCTGCCTCAGCCCGAAATACGCTTCGAAGTGCGCTATGAGCGCATCACGTGCATCCTTAAAAGCGTCGTACATGGAATCACCTGAAACAACAGCATGGAACGTCAGGGAAAAGCCGCTGGCGCTACCGTCTGAATCAGAATGAATGTAAGCCGGAAAAAACATAACGACTCCTGATATCCGTGCTTAATTCCCGCCTTTCACCAAATACGGGCGAGAGTGCCAGATTTAATTTTCTTTAAGAATGATACACATGATGCACATCTTTATTGATGGCGCAGATCGCATTAGCATATCAGGAACATTAATGAGGAAGTTTTTAAGGGAAAGGAAAATGGGAGTTCATTACAATCAAAAATACCCGGCGGCGCTTCGCTCGCGCGGGCATACGTAAAACTGCGATGGCAGTTCAAGTAGGCCGGGTAAGGTGAACCTGCCCCCGGCTTTACCGCATCAGAAACGCCAGGTCAGGCCGGTCATCAGCGCGAAGCTGTCATCGCGGTCGATCATCGGGCTGTTCTTCACGTCGTCAGGCAACACGGTGTAAACCGCGCTGGCGTTGAGGTATAGATTCTGGGTTAACTGATATTTAGCCGCCAGGCCAACGTATGGCGTCCAACTGTCGCCAGCGGTGTATTTATCCAGTCCGGAGCGGCGAGACTCGCTGCCGGATACGCCGTAGTAATAGTCGTTATAGCTTTCGTCGCTGTAGAAAACACCAACAGAAGGTGTCAGGGTCAGGCGCTCCATTTTGATCGGACGGAAGTACGATACCTCGCCCACCACGCCGCCGCTTTCATCCATCGCATCGCCAGAAACGGCCACTTTCAGCGACCCCCAGCTTTCGTGACGGTAGTACGCCCCACCGAGGAACGCAGATGCTTTACGCTCATCAAGCTGCTTCATCTGATGGTCGTCGTTGTCATCAGGATCGAAATGCAGCGGCATCCACGTTGCGGTCAGGCTGAGTTCATTTTTTGCGTCTTTCCAGAGGATCCATCCACCCGTGGTCTGGCGAACATAAAAGCGATCGCCTTCGTAGCTAATTAACGGTACTGCGGTAGTATTTTCGTTATAACCTTTGTAAGGAGACTCATTAAATACAGCCCCCGCTCCAAGTGAAAAATCACCAGCCATGGCAGACGTTGATGCAAATAACGTGGCCGCGATGAGTAAATTGTATTTAATAGTCATTCTATGTAATCCATTTAAATGCCAAACAAGCGAGGCGCATAATAATGGTTACAAAATTGCCAATGCAACGCTGCGGTTTATATAATATTATATATAAAATCATATAGATGGGTGTGCATGATGAGTACATTACAGCTAAAACCACGCGAATTAAAAATTATCTCCGTCATTGCAGCCACCCACAGCATTGGTGATGCCGCCGCCCTGCTGGGTATGGCGCAGGCCAACGTCAGTAAATATCTGTCTGATTTTGAAACGCGGGTTGGACTCAAGGTTTTTGAGCGCACCACGCGCCAGCTTGCCCTGACCCAGTTTGGTGAAGCGTTGCTCCCTTACGTTAATGCAACACTGGATAAGAACAGCCAGCTTGTGAATTTCATTGCGGATTATAAGCACGAAAAGCGCGGAAAAGTGACGATCTATGCCCCAACCGGCATCGTGACCTACCTCGCGCGACACGTGATCCATCAGATAGAAGACATCGGTGACATTCGCATCTCTTTGAAAACCTACAATCTGGACCGGAATGAATTTTCAGAAGGCGTTTCCTTTCCGGATGACTGCGACATTTTAATTACTTATGCGCAGCCTAAAGACGAAAGTCTGGTTGCCAGCGTTCTGACACAATATTCCGTTACGGCCTTCGCAACCGTGGAGTATTTAAATAAACACCCCTTAACGGGACCGGAAGATTTAATTAATCACTCCTGTATTCTCATTGACTCCATGCTGGTTGATGATGCCAACATCTGGCGTTTCCGAGTGCACGGCAGCGATGACGTGCATGACTACCGGGTGACCGGTAATTATATTTGCGACAATACTCAGACGGCTCTGGAGCTGGCAAGAAATAATCTTGGGATTGTTTTTGCACCAAAAGAAAGTCTGAAAAAAGAATTAACGCAAGGGATGCTGGTCCCCTGCTTCCCGCATCAGGAAGAGTGGTGGCTCGATCTGACGGCCATCTTCCGCAAACGCGAATACCAGCCCTGGCGCGTGCAATACGTACTGGATGGCGTTCTGAACTGCCTGCGCCAGCAAATTGCTCAGGCCGTGCATGGACGGCCTGAGCTGGGTGATTAAAACAGCCCCAGCGGCTTATCGGAGTAGCTGACCAGCAAACATTTCGTCTGCTGATAATGCTCCAGCATCATCTTGTGGGTTTCACGCCCGATGCCCGATTGCTTATAACCGCCAAATGCCGCGTGCGCAGGATAGGCGTGGTAGCAGTTGGTCCATACGCGCCCGGCCTGAATGCCTCTGCCCATTTTATAGGCCAGATTACCGTTGCGGCTCCAGACGCCTGCTCCCAGGCCATACGGCGTGTCGTTGGCAATCTCCAGCGCCTCCTCCATCGTTTTGAAGGTGGTCACGGCCAGTACCGGTCCGAAAATTTCTTCCTGGAAGACGCGCATGTTGTTTTGACCGAACAGGATCGTCGGCTCCAGATAATACCCGTCCTGCAGATCCCCACCGAGTACCTTACGACGCCCACCGGTGAGAATATCCGCCCCCTCTTTCTTGCCGATATCAATGTAGTTGAGGATAGTTTCCAGCTGTCCATGCGAGACCTGCGCCCCCATCTGCGTGGCGTTATCAAGCGGGTTACCGCTGCGGATAGACTCAACGCGCCGAATCGCCCGCTCCATAAAGCGCTCGTAGATGGACTCTTGTACCAGCGCACGGCTTGGGCAAGTGCAGACTTCGCCCTGGTTAAACGCAAACAGCGCAAACCCTTCCAGGGCTTTATCGAAGAAGGCATCCTCTTCCTCCATCACGTCTGCGAAGAAGATGTTCGGGGATTTCCCGCCCAGCTCCAGGGTCACCGGAATGATGTTCTGCGTGGCGTACTGCATGATCTGCTGGCCCACCTCCGTCGATCCGGTAAACGCCACTTTGGCGATCCGTTTTGAGGTGGCCAGATATTCCCCTATCTCCCCGCCCGCGCCGTTAACCACGTTAATCACGCCCGGCGGCAAAAGATCGCCAACGATTTCCATCAGCAGCAGCACCGAGAGCGGGGTCAGACGCGCCGGTTTCAGCACGATGCAGTTTCCCGCCGCCAGCGCGGGCGCCATTTTCCAGCTCGCCATCAGCAGCGGGAAGTTCCACGGTATGATTTGCCCAACGACGCCCAGCGGTTCGTGGAAGTGATACGCCACGGTATCGCTGTCTACCTCGCTTATTCCTCCCTCCTGAGCGCGAATGCAGGAAGCAAAATAGCGGAAGTGGTCAATGGCCAGCGGCACGTCTGCCGCCATCGTTTCCCGTATCGGCTTGCCGTTATCCCAGGTTTCAGCCGTCGCCAGCAGCTCCAGATTCTGCTCCATCCGATCGGCGATTTTGAACAGGATCGCCGCCCGGTCCTGCACGGAGGTGTGAGCCCATTTTTCTTTCGCTTTGTGCGCCGCATCCAGCGCCAGGTCTATATCACGCTTGCCGGAGCTGGCAATTTCGCACAGCGGCTGGCCGGTAACGGGAGTCAGGTTGGAATAGTATTCGCCGTCGACGGGAGCTACCCAGTCGCCGCCAATAAAGTTGTCATAACGAGGCTTCAGCTTGAGGGGAAAACCATACTCGCCGGGCTGGATACGCGATGAGGGAGGATTGTTTGTCATGTCCGTCTCCTTGCTGTTGGTGTACAACAAGGGTAGTTCCGGCTGGCGATTTTCTCGCCAACCGGTAACGGCGTTTACGACGGGGGTCACGGAGTTTCAGGAAATAATAACGAATCGCGTAATAAATGATCGTTACCGCGACGGCGGGTAAAGCCGATGCGGTTGAAGTATTCCAGGATCTGGATCGCCAGCTTGCGCCCCACGTTCAGCCGATCGCGGAAATCCGCTGCGCAGGTCGAGCCGCGCGCCTGATCCAGCTCGCGGATCAGGTTGGCAAACGCCACAATACGATCGTTACGGTAATAACGATCTTTCACGATCGCGACTATTAGCCCCTGCTGCGCCGCATGGCGCAATACCTGGCGCATCAGCTGCTCGTCGGTGTTGGTTTCGCGAGCCAGATCGCGAACCCACCACGGCTCATCGCCAAACAGCGGGGCTACTTTTTGCCATATCGCCTCCTGATCTGCGGTGAACCCGGCCTTGTGATCCGGCAGGTGCAGCCAGCCGTGGTGGCTTTTAATCACCCCGCTTTCGCGCATGTTTTCAATCAGCAGCAGCACCAGCGCATCGTCTTCCATCGGCAGCGCCATGCGTCGCAGACGCTCACGGCCCGGGCCTGGCTCGTCCTGATGCTGTTCGTGGTAAGTCGCAAGCGTGTTCAGTATCTTACGCTGCCATTGCGCAGCAACCGGGGCATTGAGCAGGCTGTCTCCGGCCTGTATAAAGCCCGGCTGCTGGGCCAGCAGGCGTAACCCTTCTTCGCTCAGCTGGCGTGCCCATGCAAAATCACGCAGGCTCACCGCCCCGCGATCGAGGTGCACCCGCAGCGCGGCGTTATCATCGCTGGCCTGCGCCAGCGCGGCCAGCCACTGCAGATATTCAGGTTTGCGCTTGCCGCGTCGCGGTGGATTCAGCGCCACCACGCGCGCCCCGGCCAGCGTTTCCCTTGCAGAAATATCACGCAGAACCAGACGATCGTTGTCTGCCAGCCAGAGCGGTGAATCGAATACCAGTTCGGCAAGATCGTTTTCCAGCAGCGACACGCGCCCGGTGATATGGCTGGCCGCGTGGTGAATATGCAGCGGCTGCCATTGGGTCAGGGGCACGTTTGCCTGCAGGGAGACGATGACGCGTTCAGACGGTTCCAGCGGAGCATCGGCCAGCAGCCAGTCGCCGCGATTAAGCTGCTCTTTTTCCGCATCCCCGGCAATGTTCAGCGCGATCCGCTGCCCGGCGTGGGCGCGGTCTGCGGGCTGGTTTTGTGCGTGCAGCCCGCGCACGCGCATCGGTTTGTTCACGCCCGTCAGCCAGAGCGTATCACCGACGTTCACTTCGCCGCTCAGCGCCGTACCAGTCACCACCAGCCCCGCGCCTTTTACGGTAAACGCCCGGTCGATCGCCAGGCGGAAACGATGATGGCTGGCGTGGTCGCGTGATGAAAGCTGCTGTAAGTGGTGGCGAAGTTCGTCGATACCGCGCCCTTCCGTCGCCACGGTGACAAATAGCGGTGCATCGGAAAAACCATACTCCCGCAAGGTCGCCTGTACCGTTTCGCGCACCTCGCTGACGCGTGCGTCATCCACGCGATCGGCTTTGGTCAGCGCCACGGTCAGCTGCGGGTTACCGGTCAGCTGCAGGATCGCCAGGTGCTCGAGGGTTTGCGCCATCACGCCGTCATCGCAGGCCACCACCAGCAGGGCATGATCGATGCCGCCCACGCCCGCCAGCATGTTGGACAGAAACTTTTCATGCCCCGGCACATCAATAAAGCCCAGCACGCGGCCATCAGGCTGGGGCCAGTAGGCATAGCCCAGATCGATGGTCATGCCGCGCTTTTTCTCTTCCGGCAGGCGGTCGGCGTTTACGCCGGTAATGGCCTGCAGTAACGTGGTTTTTCCGTGGTCAACGTGACCGGCGGTGGCAATAATCATTTCAACAACATCTCCAGAAATCGCTCTTCATCTTCAAGGCAGCGCAGATCCAGCCACATCCGGCCATCGTAAATCCGCCCGATCACCGGCGTCGACAAATTACGCCAGCGCGACGACAGGGCTTCAAGGTGGCTGCCGCGCCCGTCGCGCGGGGTGAACGTCAGCGCTTCACTCGGCAGCCTGTCCACCGGCAACGAACCGCTGCCAATCTGCGACTGGCAGGGCTCAATGCGAACGTCAAAATCGGGGTAGTGAGGAGCGACGCGCGGCAGCAGTAATTCGGCCTGGGCGCGAATCGAGGCGGCATCGCGGCTTAACAGGCGCAGCGTGGGCAGGCGCTCAGCCAGTTTTTCCGGATGGAGATAGAGCCGCAGCGTCGCCTCCAGCGCGGCAAGCGTCATTTTATCGGCGCGCAGGGCGCGCTTGAGCGGATGCTGCTGCAGCTGCGCAATCAGCTCGCGCTTGCCGACGATAATCCCGGCCTGCGGCCCGCCCAGCAGTTTGTCGCCGGAAAAGCTGACCAGGCTAACGCCCGCCGCAATCATCTCCTGCGGCATCGGCTCTTTTGGCAGCCCGTACAGGCTCAGATCCACCAGCGAGCCGCTGCCGAGATCGGCAATCACCGGTATGTTCAGTTCGCGCCCAATCGCCGCCAGCTCCGCCTCTTCAACCGTTTTGGTGAAGCCTTCAATATGATAATTGCTGGTGTGGACCTTCATCAGCAGGGCAGTATTTTCATTCACTGCCGCGCGATAGTCTTTCGCATGGGTACGGTTGGTGGTGCCCACTTCATGCAGCGTACAGCCCGCCTGGCGCATCACGTCCGGAATACGAAATGCCCCGCCAATCTCCACCAGCTCGCCGCGGGACACCACTACCTCTTTGTCGCTGGCGGTGGCCGCCAGCATCAGCAGCACCGCTGCGGCGTTGTTATTCACAATGCAGGCATCTTCCGCACCGGTCAGCTGGCACAGCAGCTCCGCCAGCGCGTGGTCGCGATGCCCGCGTCCGGCGCCGTCCAGATCGTACTCCAGCGTTACAGGCGCTTGCATGGCCTGCACGACGGCGGCAACGGCCTCTTCCGCCTGCTGGGCTCGCCCGAGGTTGGTATGCAGTACGGTACCGGTCAGGTTAATCACCGGGCGTAATGCGCTTTGCGCCTTCTCATCCAGCCGCTGTTCAACTTCCTGCTCCCACGCACTGCACCAGTCGGGCAAGGCGTTTTCTGCCTGAATCGCGCAGCGGGCTTCGTCCTGAAGCAGGCGTAACATTTCCACCGTCGCGGTATGGCCGAAGCGCTCAACAACAGCATGAATGCGGGGCTCGCGAAGGAGACGGTCGGTAGCGGGGATCTGGCTGTACAGCGAACGATGAGTAGTCATGAAAGCGCCTGGCGAGTAAATATCTTCCCCCCTCCCGACGGGAGAGGGAGTTAACATGTAGAGGGATTGTACCGCCTCCGACGCCGAAGTGTTATAACCCGCGTCAAGCCTTTGGCGGTTCGGTACGGGCAAAGCTCTCGCGGCTAAAAAGCGTGTCTGCAAGCTTCACCAGCAGCGGACGGTCGACGCACCAGCCAGGGGAAACCCGGCGGAAGTTGAGATAGCCGATGGCGCAGGCGATGGCGATGGTCCCCAGGTTCAGGCTGTCGATATGGATCTTGCCCTCCCGGATAAGCTGTTCGCACCTGTCCAGGCTACGGCTGATTTTTTCCCGCTGGCGTAACAGTTCCGTTTCCGACTGCTGGGCAGCGGGCCTGGCCTGTTCACGCACGGAGGTTAACGCCGCATCCATAATGCCATCGGCCAGGGCTTCAATTTGCTTCACCGCCAGCGCCGCTTTTGGGTCAGCCGGCAGCATTGCCGGGGCAACGCCCAGCAGCTCGATATACTCCGCAATAATCGGGGAATCAAACCAGTATTCGCCCTCGTCCGTGACCAGCGCTGGCACTTTTCCCAGGGGGTTATACTGCGCGACGCCGTTTTCCGCGTTGTAGGGCTGTTCATTCACGAATTCAAAATCAATCCCCTTCTCAAGCAGGAGAATCGAGATTTTTCGCACGAAGGGACTGGTATAGCTGCCGATGAGTTTCATTGCCTGATCCTTGATGCCGGAAAAAAGTCAGTATGGATCAAGCGATGAAAAAAGGGCAGGTCTGCATGTCGCATTCCTGCCCTGGAAGGATTAGTGATCGAGGTAGAGGTAGTGCATCCAGCTGGTCATACGCAGCAGTACTTTACGCATGACCGAGACGTGGGCGAAGTGGTCCGAATAGACCGCCACCTGGGCATAGATACCGTCCGGCAGGGCATCGACTTCGGCGTTGGGTTCCAGCTCAATAAGTGCCTGAACGCCGTCCGTTCCCGGCACCACCGTCAGCGACTGCAGCGCGCCCTGCGCCTGATAGGTTCCCCCCGGCACCACCGGCAGAATACTGGTGAGCTTCCCGGAGAACACCTGGCCCGGCAGCGCGTTAAACACCACTTCCGCTTCATCGCCCGGCTTCAGACGCAGCAGCGAGTTCTGGCGGAACTGGGCCACAATCTGACGCTTCTGTTCTGGGATAAAGACCATCACCGGACGCAGAGGCAGCGCGGCGGCATAGGTCCCCGGACGTATCAGCACCTGGGTGATGTAACCATCGCTCGGCGCACGCACCACGGTCTGATCCAGATTGTATTTGGCTTCGGCAAGCTGGGCGCGTAACGACGCAATCTGCGACTGCTCGCCGTTCACCATGCTGTCTAACTGGCTTTGGATCTGTACCTGTTCAGCCACGGAGCCTTTCACCAGCGCATCCTGCGCCAGATAGTTCTGCCGCGCGTTGTCGATATCGCTTTCAGAGAACGGATTCACCTTCGCCTGGCTGCCTTTCAGGTAGCGCTGATAATCTTTATAGAGGCGATCGCGTTCAGCGGAGACGCGCGTGGTATTGGCAACGGCTTCCGCCAGCTGCGCTTTCAGATTATCGATATTGTGCGTCGCGGTCACCAGGTCGGCCTGAAGCCTGTCGACCCGCGCCTGATAGCGGCCTGGATCCAGTTTAAATAACACTTCGCCTTTTTTAATTAGCTGGTTATTTTTATCGGTCACTTCGCTGACCACACCGGTCACCTGCGGCGTGATTGGAATAGAAATAACCGCTTTTTGCGCCGTAAACGTATACGGGTGGTTATAGTTCATTAGCAGAATAAGTCCGGCAACAATAAATACGCCGCCTAATGTTGCGGTGGCAAGCGTCCACTGGTTGACCGGAATTCGGAATATTTTAAAGATGGCCCAGGCAAATGCCACGTAGGTCAAAATAATCAACAGATCCATGATTAGCGCTCCAGCGTGTTCTTATCAGCAGCGGGCTTTACCGCGGCCAGCTTTTGTTCTAATTCGGCCACGCGTTTTGCCAGCGCATCCATGCCCGGGACCTCATCAGGCTTTGTGATGTGGTTTTGCATGCCCCAGCCGCGATCCTCGCGGTACAGCGTGGCCCAAATCCACAGGAATGGCCAGATGGCATGAAGCGTAAACAGGCTAATCCAGCCAGCCGTATGAATGGCATCGGCATGCGGATGGTTACGCTTTTTAGCCATATTATAAGGAATATCATGGATGGCGATGATTCCATAAAAGAGAACCAGAAATACAAAAATCAATACGCCCAGCGCAAAATAGTTGAGAAACATATTCTCCTCACTTAAACAACGTCAACTCATTAAATTAATAAAACGGTACGCAACCTAATTAATTTTTTATAAACACGGGGTTGTGCTTATTATTTCCGAGCAGGGGAGTATGGGTTTTTATAATATCTCCATGCAAGTTTATAAGCGTGTCAAAATATATCCTGAATAATAATAGACTTAACCTTACAATATGAGCGTAATCCACCTTTTAACTTTTCGCCATACCACACATCAAAAGTGGTTTTTTGGCTTATCGTGTCGTGCCATATCATCCTGGCGCTGAAACGCGAAGCAGAGTTTGCCGTCGATCACAGCCGGAGAAATCTGCATAAAAATATTTTGTGAAATCAGTCACAATCCAGAAACAAACACGCCAGAACAAAACGTGACAACAATCACACAAAAGGGTGTGTTTTGCTTTTTTTCTCGCCATCGTATTTTTTTTGCCCATCGTTTTTGTGATTCAGATCACCTCATAGATATCCTCACCCCCTACATTTACGTGACATGAATCACATAAATTTTCACTGTCTGGACAGTTGAACGATTCAGTGCCAGATTTCACAGCATCAGAACAGGGCCCGGCTACCTCTGCCGCCTCATTAACAATAAACCTCGGGCCATAAGCCTTAGCGTAAACAGAAGAAGGGGTGTTTTATGTCATCCGATTTCAAGATCAAAGTTCAAAGCTTTGGTCGTTTCCTCAGCAACATGGTGATGCCAAATATCGGCGCGTTTATCGCGTGGGGTATCATCACCGCATTGTTCATTCCGACAGGGTGGTTGCCTAACGAAACGCTGGCGAAACTTGTTGGCCCAATGATTACCTATCTCCTGCCGCTGCTCATCGGTTTCACCGGGGGTCGTCTGGTGGGCGGTGACCGTGGTGGCGTAGTGGGTGCCATCACAACCATGGGTGTTATCGTCGGTGCGGATATGCCGATGTTCCTCGGTGCGATGATTGCCGGTCCTCTGGGCGGCTGGGCGATTAAGAAATTCGACGTCTGGGTTGATGGTAAGATCAAATCCGGCTTCGAAATGCTGGTGAACAACTTCTCTGCGGGCATCATCGGGATGATCCTCGCCATTCTGGCGTTCCTCGGCATTGGCCCTGCGGTTGAAGTGCTGTCTAAAATTCTGGCGGCAGGCGTTAACTTCATGGTGGCGCACGAAATGCTGCCGCTGGCGTCTATCTTCGTTGAACCGGCGAAAATCCTGTTCCTTAACAACGCCATCAACCACGGTATCTTCTCGCCGCTGGGTATTCAGCAGTCTCACGATCTCGGCAAGTCTATCTTCTTCCTGATTGAAGCTAACCCGGGTCCAGGTATGGGCGTTCTGCTGGCGTACATCTTCTTCGGCCGTGGTAGCGCAAAACAGTCTGCTGGCGGTGCGGCTATCATCCACTTCCTGGGCGGTATCCACGAAATTTACTTCCCGTACGTGCTGATGAACCCACGTCTGATCCTGGCCGTTATCCTCGGCGGTATGACCGGCGTGTTCACCCTGAGCGTGCTGGGCGGCGGTCTGGTTTCTCCAGCTTCTCCGGGTTCTATCCTGGCGGTACTGGCGATGACGCCAAAAGGCGCTTATTTCGCGAACCTCGCAGCTATCTTTGCGGCAATGGCCGTCTCCTTCGTGGTCTCTTCTATCCTGCTGAAAACCAGCAAAGTGAAAGAAGATGATGACATCGAAGCCGCAACCCGTCGTATGCACGACATGAAAGCCGAATCCAAAGGCGCGACGCCACTGGCAGCCGGTGATGTCTCTAACGACCTGAGCCACGTGCGTAAAATCATCGTTGCCTGCGACGCCGGTATGGGTTCCAGCGCGATGGGTGCAGGCGTGCTGCGTAAGAAAGTGCAGGATGCGGGCCTGACCAACATCTCCGTGACCAACAGCGCCATTAACAGCCTGCCGCCGGATGTTGACCTGGTCATCACGCACCGCGATCTGACCGAACGCGCCATGCGCCAGGTGCCGCAGGCACAGCACATTTCGCTGACCAACTTCCTCGACAGCGGCCTGTACACCAGCCTGACCGAACGTCTGGTGGCCGCGCAGCGTCACGAAGACAACGAAGTGAAAGTGCGCTCCAGCCTGCAGGACAGCTTTGACGAGAGCAATGCACACCTGTTTAAGCTGGGTGCGGAAAACATCTTCCTCGGTCGTACCGCGGCCACCAAAGAAGACGCGATTCGCTTTGCCGGTGAGCAGCTGGTGAAAGGCGGCTACGTTCAGCCTGAATATGTCGACGCGATGCTGGAACGTGAAAAACTGACGCCAACCTACCTGGGCGAATCCATCGCGGTGCCGCACGGAACGGTTGAAGCGAAAGATCGCGTCCTGAAAACCGGCGTCGTATTCTGTCAGTATCCGCAGGGCGTGCGCTTCGGTGAAGAAGAAGACGACATCGCCCGTCTGGTAATTGGTATCGCCGCTCGCAACAACGAGCACATTCAGGTGATTACCAGCCTGACCAACGCGCTGGACGATGAGTCCGTCATTGAGCGTCTGGCCAATACCACCAGCGTGGAAGAAGTGCTGGCTCTGCTGAACAAATAAGTTCTCTTCCCTCTCCCTCCGGGGAGAGGGCTAGGGTGAGGGGATAAACGTTCCTCACCCCAGCCCTCTCGGGTAAAAACATTGATGAAGGTTAACACTATGAAAGCATTACATTTTGGCGCAGGTAATATCGGTCGTGGTTTTATTGGTAAACTGCTGGCAGACGCGGGCATTACCCTGACATTCGCCGATGTGAATCAGGTCGTCCTGGATGCCCTGAATGCCCGTCATAGCTATCAGGTTCATGTGGTGGGCGAAAACGAGCAGGTTGAGACAGTATCTGGCGTCAACGCGGTCAGCAGCATCGGTGAAGACGTTATTGACCTGATCGCCAGCGTCGATCTGGTCACCACCGCCGTGGGTCCGGTTGTGCTTGAGCGCATCGCTCCTGCAGTTGCAAAAGGCCTGGCAAAACGTAAAGCGCAGGGTATCGACACCCCGCTGAACATCATCGCCTGTGAAAACATGGTGCGCGGGACTACGCAGCTGAAAGGCCACGTTCTTAACGCGGTGGCAGACGAAGACAAAGCCTGGGTTGAAGCGCACGTGGGTTTTGTGGATTCCGCCGTGGACCGCATCGTTCCGCCTTCCGAATCCGCGACCAACGACCCGCTGGAAGTGACCGTAGAAACCTTCAGCGAGTGGATCGTCGATAAAACCCAGTTTAAAGGCGCGCTGCCGACCATTCCGGGAATGGAATTAACCGATAACCTGATGGCATTTGTCGAACGCAAGCTCTTCACGCTGAACACCGGGCATGCTATAACCGCGTACCTCGGAAAATTGGCCGGTCATCAGACCATTCGTGACGCGATCCTCGATGAGAAGATCCGCGAGGTGGTAAAAGGGGCAATGGAAGAGAGCGGCGCGGTGCTGATCAAACGCTACGGTTTTGATGCTGAGAAACACGCAGCATACATCCAGAAAATCCTCGGTCGCTTTGAAAACCCGTATCTGAAAGATGACGTTGAGCGCGTGGGCCGCCAGCCGCTGCGCAAGCTGAGCGCGGGCGATCGCCTGATTAAGCCGCTGCTGGGCACGCTGGAATACGGCCTGCCGCATGCCAACCTGGTGAAAGGGATTGCCGCAGCGATGCACTACCGCAGCGAGCAGGACCCACAGGCGATTGAGCTGGCTCAGCTGATTGATGATAAAGGCGCGCAGGCTGCGCTAGCGCAGATTTCCGGTCTGGACGCCAACAGCGACGTGGTTGCGGAGGCGGTTAACGCATACAACGCAACCAAATGATGCAGAATGCGGCGCAGGTAATCCTGCGCCCTGATTACAGATTGTCAGATATGCAGGCAATAATGGAACAAACCCAGGCCTTTGAAAATCGTGTGCTTGAGCGTCTGAATGCTGGCAAAACCGTACGAAGTTTCCTGATTGCCGCCGTCGAGCTGTTAACCGAGGCGGTGAATATCTTGGTGCTTCAGGTGTTTCGCAAAGACGACTACGCGGTAAAATATGCTGTAGAACCGTTACTGGACGGAGACGGACCGCTGGGCGATTTATCCGTGCGTCTGAAGCTGATTTATGGTCTTGGGGTGCTGAACCGACAAGAGTATGAAGATGCGGAGCTGCTAATGGCGCTGCGCGAAGAGCTCAATCATGACGGTAACGAGTACACCTTTACCGACGATGAGATTCTGGGGCCCTTCGGCGAGCTGCACTGCGTTACCGCGCTGCCCCCTGCTCCCCATTTTGATAACAGCGACCCTGAGCTTTACGCGATGCAAAAGCTGCGTTATCAACAGGTTGTCCGTTCCACGATGGTTCTCTCCCTGACTGAGCTGATTTCCCGAATCAGCTTAAAAAAAGCGTTTCAGAAGTAAGCCTGCTCACATTGGTGTATCCTTCCCTGTAAATTCCCCGTTTTCAGAGTCATTTGTTATGAAAGAAGTCGAAAAGAACGAAATTAAACGCCTGAGCGACCGCCTGGATCTCATCCGCCACCAGATGGCTGGCCTGTCGCTGGTCGATTCCGCCGAGAAATACGCCGAGCTTGAGAAAGAGACCGCGAAGCTGGAAGCGGAAATCGAGCGCCTGCGCGAAGTCAAAGGCCAGAAGCTGAGCAAAGAAGCGCAGAAGCTGATGAACATGCCGCACCGCCGCGCCATCACCAAAAAAGAACAGGCCGACATGGGCAAGCTGAAGAAAAGCGTCCGCGGTCTGGTGGTGGTACACCCGATGACCGAGCTTGGCCGCGAAATGGGCCTGAAAGAGATGACGGGCTTTTGTAAGACCGCGTTCTGATACTTAATCTAAGTAAAATTTAATACAAGCCAGCCCAATATATTCATCAGAAGAATGTATTGGGTTTTTTATTGTCCAAAACTACAGGATTACTTCCCGTAAATCTAAACAAGCAATAGTAAAATCTGCAGGTTCACAATTCTCATTCTTGAGAGTAAAGTGGACATTCATTTCTTTCGATCTAACTAATACACACGGCACGTCATTGAAATATAAAATATTTCTTTGGCATGATGGTATGTCATTGCATTAGGTTATAAATTTTATGAATTCTACTGAGAGCTCTACCTTTCAAAACAGCGCCCTTTCTTTAGAACAAAAACTTGAAAAAGCCAGGGCTGAACTTCTGGATTTGGGGGCAAGAAACCGCTTACTAAACATTCCGCGATCGAAGAATACACGTTTCCTGGAAGTGATTGATGAGCGTTCTGAACTGGTCTACAACCTTCTGTTTAATGAAAAAAAAACGTTCACATTTTTGCATGGTAAATCAGGTAAAGAAGACGACCAGGAGACTGAAGATGGTCTTTCAGACGAAAAAGCTTTTATTTATCAATTTGATGAAAAAAACACCGAAATCAAATCGCAGCATCTTGATACTAAACTGCAGACTCGTTTAACCCCTAAAGGGTTGCAAACTCGATTACTTGATTTGTACCACGACTCCAAAACGCTTGAAGAGGAGCAAGGCGCAAACATTCTTTTCCTGGCACTGGGCACATTGAAGTGGGTAGATCCCGCCAATAAAGAGAATGTCCGTTATGCTCCTCTGATACTAGTGCCAGTAAGTCTGGAACGCGGTAGTGCTGGAGAAAGATTTAAACTAAAAGCACGTTCAGAAGACATCATTCCTAACCTCTCTTTGGAAGCATTCCTTGAACGCGTACATCAGATCACATTACCTGTGATGCAATCTGATGATGATGAAATTAACATAAGTAGTTACTTTGAAGCTGTACAGCAATCAATAGCTTTGAAAACAGGCTGGGAAGTTATAACAAATGACATCATCCTTGGTTTGTTCTCATTTTCTAAATTTTTGATGTATCGAGATCTCGATCCTGCAAACTGGCCCGATGATGAAGCTATTACATCAAAATATCTTATTCGCGCCCTCATGGAAGAAGGGTTTGATGAAAGCGATGGACTACTTTCAGAAGACAGCTCTATAGACCAACTTATCACGCCTAAAGATATGCTTCATATTATGGATAGCGATAGCTCTCAAACGCTGGCGATCCATGAAGTAAGGAGAGGTAAAAACCTTGTCATACAGGGACCTCCTGGCACGGGTAAGTCACAGACAATAGCCAATATTATTGCGTCGGCTATCGCGGATGGAAAAACAGTACTTTTTGTTGCAGAAAAAATGGCAGCTCTTGAAGTCGTCAAACGCCGTCTCGACCAAACAGGAGTCGGTGATGCCTGTTTAGAACTTCATAGCAACAAGGCCAATAAACGACTTTTACTCGAGGAGTTGAAGCGAGTATGGGATTTAGGTTCGCCCCGCGGTGAATTTCCTGATGAATTAATTGAGAACTTAACCGAAGCTCGTGACTCCCTGAATGCCCACCCAGCGCGCCTCCACAAAGTCTATACACCTTCGGGTTTGAGCCCTTATCAGGTGATTGGGCAATTGGTAAGATTGCGTCAAAATGAACAAACACCTACGGACTTCATTCTTCATGGCTTCGATGAATGGAGTAATAACGATCTGATAAAACGACTGGATCTCGTTAAAGAGCTTATTGAACGAATTGAGAGTATTGGGCTACCCCATAATCATCCCTGGAATGGTGTCAAACGAGAATCCGTTTTACCGGGTGAACTCGATCGCCTGATGCCAAAAATTACTACGTTGTTACACAAAGTACATGACTTTCAAAACACTATAGCGACTTTAGCTGTACGAGTTGGAATAACACCTGAACCAGTACTTTTCAACGAGGCGGACAAAATTTTTCAGATTGCTAACCTCATAAATCAGGCACCTGAGTTAGAGGAAGCTGCACTAGTTAATCCTGTCTGGTCTAACTCTCTTTACGAAATAAAAAGTCTAATTGAGCAGGGTACAACGTATCAAAATAATTTCGAGGAAATCAAAGACCAGCTTCATGATGAACAGTTTGATACCCCTCTACTTGAATTCCGAGATGAACTGCAAACAGTCCCAGAGGATCTTTTGCCAGATGCCTTCTCAGCTGCCAGAGCATTACTACCACTATTACCGCAAATTCAATTAACAGTGGCCCATCTGACGAAAGAGCTAGGTACTGAATCTCTGTATCGTTCATCTCAGGAAATCAATAATCTGATTGAACTCAGCATACGCGTAGCTGATGCCCCCGATGCGAGCCCGCAAGCTTTTGTCGCTTCCGTATGGGAGCATGGTGTCGAACAAGCCAGAGAGTTGGTCAATTCAATCGCTGATTTACATTCTTTGCGTCAGAAAATCGATCCCCATGTTTCGGAGACCATATGGGATACCGAACTCACACAAATTCGTCATAACCTTGCGATACATACTGGGATGTTCAAAATACTGAACAGCGAATGGCGTCGTTCACGTGCACTTGCTCACTCCCTCATTCGAAATACAAATCAACCTATTCAGCAGCAAATTGAGCTTTTGGATAAGGTTATTCAGGCGCAAGCGCTACGAAAAAACATCGCCAACGCTAGCGAGTTTGGGGACAGTGCGTTTGGCTCACATTGGCGTGGTGAAAACAGTGACAGCAGTGCTCTGAAGGCATTAGTAGAATGGATGGCAACGCTTAAAGATGTTGGTTCAGAAGCACGTTTACTGGCGAGCCAACTGTCTGATCGTGAAACGTTGAGGCACTTTAGCCAGAAACTGGAGCTGCTTCTTAATCAAGCCGATATTGAACTGAAACAACTTTGGAAGGCTTTTGGCGCAACTGCAGAATCCTGGTTTGATAATCATTATTCTATTAAGCGTGTTCCATTAAGCTATGTTGAAGCTATGGCTCAAAAACTTAGTCGTATAGATTCAACATCACAACAGGTGTTTAAAGATCCGGCAGATCGCCCTGGTGAACGTCTGGCGCTGGTCAAGAAGATTATCGCATTGCAATATCAAAAGAAGGCCATCGAATCCCAATACGAATTGGGAAGCGCAGCATTGGGTAGTGCATGGCGAGGTACACTGTCCAACTGGCAAAATATCGTTAGCGATTGTACATGGATTGAAAAACACGGTGACTTACGCTTCATATGCGCGACAGTAAACGATCCTGGTGAGTTACTGAACTCCGCTAATCAGCTTTCAGCGACACGTGTCTCTATCATTAACGAACTTGAAAATCTGGCCAACGAACTCGAATCGTCCACCGACGAATTCTTCCATTTGGATAATCAGCATTTACGTATCGATAGTGTCCTGCAAAAACTAACCTCCTGGACTGAAAATGCCGAACAACTGTCTAAATGGGTTGCCTGGCAACACCGGCGCAACCAGGCAAATAATTTGGGACTCTCAGAAGTTGTAGAACGGCTTGAGGATGGGCGCTTACCATTATCAACTTGTTATAGCTCGGTCGAATATACCTACTATGAATCGCTGTTCAGTTTAATGGCTAAAGAGACACCGTCTCTTTCCCGCTTCGACGGTGAACTTCATAACCGAAAAGTGCAGTACTTTGCCGAAATGGATTTACGCCGTATAAAGAGCTCAAGTATCGAGGTCGCTCGGGCACACCATCGTCGTATTCCTTCAAAAATCGGAGCGGCAGGTCCGGTTGGAGTCCTGCGTGCCGAAATGGCGAGGAAAAGAGGCCATATGCCTATTCGCCAATTGATGCTTAAAGCGGGCCCGGCAATTCAGGCAATCAAACCGGTCATGATGATGAGCCCACTCTCTGTCGCACAATTCTTGATCCCAGGTAAGCAAAAATTTGATTTGCTCGTTATGGACGAAGCCAGCCAGATTCAGCCTGTCGATGCCATAGGTGCAATTGCGCGCTGTCAGCAAGTTGTTGTTGTCGGGGACGAAAGGCAATTGCCGCCAACCAGTTTCTTCTCTCGTATGACTGAAGCCAGTAACGATGATGGGGATGAAGATTCGACGCAAGTAGCAGATATCGAAAGCATACTTGGATTGTTTGTTGCCAGAGGCTTGCCACAGCGAATGCTCCGCTGGCATTACCGTAGTCGACACCAGTCGCTTATTGCGGTTTCTAATAGTCAGTTCTACGAAAACAAATTGTTTATAGTACCAAGCCCATACACTGAAGAGGCGGGTATGGGCTTGCGATTCCATTATGTTGAAAACGGTGTTTTCGAATCAGGTGCAGGTAATTCCAACCCTATTGAGGCAAAAAGAATTGCTACCGCAATTCTTGAGCATGTACAGCAGAATCCCGAATTGTCACTGGGAGTCGCAACATTCTCGGTTTCACAACGTAAGGCTATTCAGGATGAATTAGAGGTTCTTCGCCGTTTAAATCCTCAATATGAGGATTTCTTTAATTCCCATCCAGGAGAGCCATTCTTCATTAAAAACCTGGAAAATATCCAAGGTGATGAACGTGATGTCATCATGATCTCTGTAGGGTATGCGCGTAATAAACAAGGCTATCTGGCAATGCGATTTGGCCCTCTGGGTTCGCAAGGTGGTGAGCGACGGCTGAATGTGCTGATTAGCCGTGCAAAACGTCGATGTGAGGTTTTTGCATCGATCACCGATGAAGATATTGATCTTGAGCGAGCGAAAGGTGTTGGTGTCATAGCATTCAAACTATTCCTTCAATATGCCCGTACAGGACGATTATCAATGTCCAAAGTTTCCGGGCGTCCGATGGATAGCGTATTTGAAGAACAAGTCGCCTCAGCACTTCAGAACCGAGGCTATCAAGTACACCCGCAAGTAGGAATTGCTGGCTTCTTTATCGATCTAGCAATTGCCGATCCTGAATTACCGGGACGTTATCTTCTCGGGATTGAATGTGATGGCAGTGCTTATCATTCCTCTCGGTCTGCCCGAGAGCGTGATCGTTTACGTCAGGCCGTACTTGAAGATCATGGTTGGATAATACACCGAATCTGGAGTACGGATTGGTTCCAAAGACCAGAGGAACAATTGCAAAAAGTTATTGATGCTATTGATAATGCAAAAGCAGAACTGAATAGCAGAGCAGAACATACATACGGGCGTTCCCGAGCTGTTCCTATTGATATCGTGGCAGTTGAACGAGAAGACGTTATTGAGGTTGGTTTTGATAGAACTGATTCCGCTAATGGCCAGCCTGTAAGTTATGAAGAAGCACAGCCCGAAGCCAATCTTTCATATGCTTTACATGAAACACCAACCGGCATACTTGCTGACATGGTTGAAAAAATAGTCTTCACAGAATCTCCTATCCATATTAACGAGGTAATAACTCGTCTTCGCTCCGCATGGGGATTACAACGGGCTGGTGCACGGATAGAAAGCGTTGTTAGTCATGCTGCTCAAATTGCCTGCAGGAAAGGTAATATTTATAAGGAACATGAATTTTTCATACACAAGGAAGTAACTATTCGACTCCGCAACAGACAGAACGTCTTGTCTGCAAGCTTGCGTAAACCAGAACTGATCGCACCTATAGAAATCGCTTCGGGTATATTTGACATCGTTAGCGCAAGCCTTGGAGCAACTGAAGATGAAATCATTACATCTGTCTCAAGGATGCTTGGTTTTAAATCAACCAGTAGTGTTCTTCGAAAAGTGATCTCCGATGTTATTGAGCTGGAGATTAAAGATAACCGTCTTAAGCAACAAGATGGTTTGATAGTCATCGGGGAGACAGCTTCTATTCAAAATGCTGTCTAATTCCTGAAATTCGATTAACTCTTCTGCGGGGCCCACCATCATACTGTGGAGCCCCTGCCTCAAATTGGCCCAACCAATCCCCCTGCTCTTTCTTCCCTGGTTCACAATTCCATTATTTCCGCTCACAAACTCATTGCCTGACCATAACAATTGGTTAACCATTCATTGTCATTAACCCTACAACACAACATTGGCAGGACCACTTTTACACAACCTGTGACGCAGAGTTGAGCGGAGACTCACCCGCAGCGCAGGCTGTCTGGTCCCCAGGAGACCTGCATGAGCCTCTGGCAACAAAACTACGACCCGGCTGGAAATATCTGGCTGTCGAGCCTGATCGCATCGCTTCCGATTCTGTTCTTCTTCTTTGCGCTGATTAAGCTAAAGCTGAAGGGCTACCTCGCCGCGACGTATACCGTTGCCATCGCCCTGATGGTGGCGTTGTTCTTCTACAAAATGCCGGTCGATCGCGCGCTGGCCTCCGTCGTCTACGGTTTCTTCTACGGCCTGTGGCCGATTGCGTGGATCATCATCGCGGCGGTCTTTGTCTATAAAATCTCGGTGAAAACCGGGCAGTTCGACATTATCCGCTCGTCGATTCTCTCCATCACGCCTGACCAGCGCCTGCAGATGCTGATTGTTGGCTTCTCCTTCGGGGCGTTTCTGGAAGGCGCGGCAGGCTTTGGCGCACCGGTGGCGATCACCGCTGCGCTGCTGGTGGGTCTGGGCTTTAACCCGCTCTATGCCGCGGGCCTGTGCCTGATTGTGAACACCGCGCCGGTGGCGTTTGGCGCGATGGGTATTCCGATTCTGGTGGCCGGCCAGGTCACCGGGCTGGACAGCTTCGAGATCGGCCAGATGGTTGGCCGCCAGCTGCCGTTCCTGACCATTATCGTCCTGTTCTGGATCATGGCGATTATGGACGGCTGGCGCGGCGTGAAGGAGACCTGGCCTGCGGTGATGGTGGCGGGCGGTTCGTTCGCTATCGCCCAGTACCTCAGCTCGAACTTCCTTGGCCCGGAGCTGCCGGACATCATCTCTTCGCTGGTTTCTCTGGTCTGCCTGACGCTGTTCCTGAAACGCTGGCAGCCGGTCCGTATTTTCCGCTTCGCCGACATGGGCGCCTCGCAGGTCGATCAAACGCTGGCCCGCACCGGCTACACCGCAGGACAGGTGATCCGCGCCTGGTCACCGTTCCTGTTCCTGACCGCCACGGTCACGCTGTGGAGCATCCCGCCGTTTAAAGCCCTGTTCGCCCCTGGCGGCGCGCTGTACGACATGGTGATTAATATCTCCGTGCCGTTCCTCGACAAGATGGTCGCCCGTATGCCGCCGGTAGTGCACGCCGCCACGCCGTATGCCGCGGTCTATAAATTCGACTGGTTCTCCGCCACCGGGACCGCCATCCTGTTTGCCGCTATTCTTTCCGTGGTGTGGCTGCGCATGAAGCATGCGGCTGCGGTGCAGACCTTTGCGGCGACCGTTAAAGAGCTGATGCTGCCGATTTACTCCATCGGCATGGTGCTGGCGTTCGCGTTTATCTCGAACTACTCCGGACTGTCATCGACGCTGGCGCTCGCGCTGGCCCATACCAGCCACGCCTTCACCTTCTTCTCGCCGTTCCTCGGCTGGCTGGGGGTATTCCTGACCGGGTCCGATACCTCGTCTAACGCCCTGTTTGCCGCGCTGCAGGCCACGGCGGCCCAGCAGATTGGCGTGTCGGACATCCTGCTGGTGGCCGCGAACACGACGGGCGGCGTGACCGGGAAAATGATCTCCCCGCAATCCATCGCCATTGCCTGTGCGGCGGTGGGACTGGTCGGTAAAGAGTCGGATCTGTTCCGCTTTACCGTGAAACACAGCCTGATATTCACCTGCATGGTCGGGGTGATCACCACCCTGCAGGCCTATGTCTTAACCTGGATGATCCCATGATAGTGATGCCCAGACGCCTGTCCGACGAGATTGCCTCTCGCGTGCGGGCGCTGATTGAAGAACAACAGCTGGAAGCGGGCATGAAGTTGCCCGCCGAACGCCAGCTCGCCGCCCAGCTTGGCGTGTCGCGCAATTCACTGCGCGAGGCGCTGGCGACGCTGGTCAGCGAAGGGGTACTGGTAAGCCGTCGCGGCGGCGGCACCTTTGTGCGCTGGCAGCATGACGACTGGTCCGAGCAAAACATCGTTCAGCCGCTGAAAACGCTGATGGAGAACGACCCGGACTACAGCTTCGACATCCTTGAAGCGCGTCACGCCATCGAAACCAGTACCGCCTGGCACGCGGCCATGAGGGCAACCGACGCCGACAAAGAGAAACTCATCGCCTGCTTTGAGGCCACGCAAAGCAGCGACCCGGATATCGCCTCCCAGGCGGACGTCCGTTTTCACCTTGCGATTGCCGAGGCGTCGCACAACGTGGTGCTGCTCCAGACCATGCGCGGGTTTTTCGACCTGCTGCAATCCTCCGTGAAGCAGAGCCGCCAGCGCATGTATCTGGTTCCGCCGGTGTTTGCCCAACTGACCGAACAGCACGAGGCGGTGCTCAACGCCATTCTTGCCGGTGATGCCGAGGCCGCGCGCAAAGCGATGATGGCGCATCTGGGCTTCGTGCATACCACCATCAAACGATTCGATGAAGACCAGGCCCGACAGGCGCGTATTACCCGTCTGCCAGGCGACAGTGATATTTCCAGGGAGAACAAAGCATGATTATTTCAGCAGCCAGTGACTATCGCGCCGCGGCGCAGCGCATTTTGCCCCCGTTCCTGTTCCACTACATCGACGGCGGGGCGTATGCCGAATACACCCTGCGCCGCAACGTGGAAGACCTGTCGGAGGTGGCGCTGCGCCAGCGCGTGCTGAAGAATATGTCTGACCTGAGCCTTGAGACGAAACTGTTCAACGAAACGCTTTCCATGCCCGTCGCGCTCGCGCCCGTAGGCCTGTGCGGTATGTATGCCCGCCGTGGCGAAGTGCAGGCCGCCGCTGCAGCGGATGCCAAAGGTATTCCGTTTACCCTCTCTACCGTCTCGGTTTGTCCGATTGAAGAGGTCGCCCCAACCATCAAACGCCCGATGTGGTTCCAGCTGTACGTCCTGCGCGATCGCGGCTTTATGCGTAACGCGCTCGAGCGCGCCAAAGCGGCGGGCTGCTCCACGCTGGTCTTTACCGTTGATATGCCGACCCCCGGCGCGCGCTACCGCGATGCGCACTCCGGCATGAGCGGCCCAAATGCGGCGCTCCGCCGCTACTGGCAGGCGTTAACGCATCCACAGTGGGCGTGGGACGTCGGCCTGAACGGTCGTCCACACGATCTGGGGAATATCTCGGCGTATCTGGGTAAACCCACCGGGCTGGAGGATTACATCGGCTGGCTGGCGAATAACTTCGATCCGTCCATCTCCTGGAAAGACCTGGAGTGGATCCGCGAGTTCTGGGATGGCCCGATGGTGATCAAAGGGATCCTCGACCCGGAAGATGCCCGCGATGCGGTGCGCTTTGGCGCAGACGGGATTGTGGTCTCTAACCATGGGGGACGCCAGCTTGACGGGGTGCTCTCCTCCGCACGCGCCCTGCCGGCGATAGCCGATGCGGTGAAAGGCGATATCGCCATCCTGGCCGACAGCGGGATCCGCAACGGGCTGGACGTAGTGCGCATGATTGCGCTGGGTGCCGACAGCGTGCTGCTTGGACGCGCGTATCTGTACGCCCTGGCGACGGCCGGTCAGGCAGGCGTGGCGAATCTGCTCAACCTGATCGAAAAAGAGATGAAGGTGGCGATGACGCTGACCGGTGCGAAAACCATTAGCGAAATCAGTAAGGATTCCCTGGTGCAGGAGTTAAGCAAATTACCGGCAGCGCTGGCTCCGCTTGCTCAGGGAAACGCGGCCTGAATTATCCCTCGTTAACACCTCTTCTCACGCGTCCGATCTCCCCCTCGGGCGCTTTTTTATGCCAAAAATAACATCCAGATAACATATTGGATAAGAAAATTTGACATCCGCCTGCCGTCCGCAATTGTATAGACAAGCAAAGACAAGAACACAAAAACAACATCACATCAGAGGGGAGCGTATGGCGTATTCAGGTAAGGTGGATATTCAGCAGGTGATCGATGAAAGTCGCTTTTCAGGATTTCACTGGCTGCTCATTGTGCTGGGCTTTCTGGTTCTGGCGATCGATGGCTTTGATACGGCGGCGATGGGCTACATCGCGCCTACGCTGTCGGCAGAATGGGGGATTCATAAACAGGATCTGGGGCCGGTGCTGAGCGCGGCGCTGCTGGGGCTGTCGCTGGGTGCGCTGATCGCCGGTCCGGTATCGGACCGGATGGGGCGCAAGCGCGTGCTGGTCTTTTCGTGCCTGTTCTTCGGCCTGGCGAGCCTGGGGACGGCCTGGGCGCAAAGTCTGAATACCCTGACGCTGTGGCGCTTCCTGACGGGGCTCGGGCTCGGTGCTGCGATGCCCAACGCCATTACGCTTATCTCCGAGTTTGCCCCCCAGCGCTGTCGCGCCATGGCGATTAACACCATGTACTGCGGCTTCCCTCTGGGTGCGGCGGGCGGCGGCGCGATCTCGTCCTGGCTGATTCCCCACCACGGCTGGCGAAGCGTGCTGCTGACCGGCGCAATTGCACCGCTGATTTTAACGCTGCTGCTGGCGCTGCTGTTGCCGGAGTCGGTGAAGTTTCTGGTGCAGCGCGGAAGAGATGTCATGCAGGTCCGCCGCATCGCCAGCCGGTTCGCCCGCAGCACGCTGGATAGCGTCACGGGCTTTTTCCTGGCGGAGGAGAAAGTCGCGTCTAAAAAAGGGAGCGTGTCGCAGCTGTTTTCCATGCCCTGGCTGCCCGGCACCCTGATGCTGTGGGTGACCTATTTTATGGGGCTGGTGATTTACTACGTCCTGCTGAGCTGGATGCCGACGCTGATGCAGGGAATGGGTTATGCCCTGGCGGAGTCTGCCTGGCTCACCTCGCTGTTCACCTTCGGCGGCACGGCCGGGATCCTGCTCGCGGGCTGGATGATGGACCGCTGGGAAGCGCACAAGGTGGTCGCGGGCGGGTTTATCCTGACGATGGGGCTGATCCTGCTACTCGGCATGGAGCATAATCATATCGCCCTGTTTGGCGGGTTGATTTTCCTGATGGGGATCGCGATGAACGGTGCGCAGTCGGGCATGCAGACCCTGGCCGCCACCTTTTACCCTACCGAGTGCCGCGCGACGGGCATCGCCTGGATGCAGGGGATCGGCCGCTTTGGCGGCGTGGCGGGAACTATGACCAGCGCCCAGCTTCTTTCGATGCAGTGGCAGGCGGACAGTATTTTAATGATCCTCAGCGTACCCGCTCTGGTGGCCGCCGCGGCAACCGTCTACAAAATGCTGTATAGCCGCTCGCAGGAGCCCGGCGTCGCGTAGTTCCTCTCTTTTCTGCTATCCTGCCCCCGCAATTAAGGGGGCAGCATGCTTAACATCGTTTTATTCGAACCAGAAATTCCGCCGAATACCGGCAATATTATCCGCCTGTGTGCCAACACCGGTTTTCGTCTGCACATTATTGAGCCGATGGGCTTTACGTGGGACGACAAACGCCTGCGTCGCGCAGGGCTGGATTATCATGAATTCACCGCCGTTATTCGCCACCACGATTACGCCGCGTTTCTGGAAGCAGAGCAGCCGCAGCGCATGTTCGCCCTGACCACCAAAGGCACGCCAGCGCACAGCGCCGTCAGCTATCAGGCAGGTGACTATCTGATGTTTGGCCCGGAAACCCGCGGCCTGCCGGCCACGATTCTGGATGCCCTGCCCGCCGAGCAGAAAATCCGTATTCCGATGATGCCGGACAGCCGCAGCATGAACCTGTCGAACGCGGTGTCGGTGGTGGTGTATGAAGCATGGCGCCAGCTGGGATATCCGGGCGCCATTCTCAGAAGTTAAATGCCGTCGCCATACTCGAAGGTATGGTGAATGCCGTTGAAGTGCTGATCCATGTCCATGGACGGCTTGTCGCTGTCTGGCTTACCGACGATGCGCGCCGGTACGCCAGCGGCGGTAGTATGCGGTGGCACAGGCTGGAGCACCACGGAGCCTGCGCCGATCTTCGCGCCGCGTCCGACTTCGATATTGCCAAGAATTTTGGCACCCGCGCCTATCATCACCCCTTCACGAATTTTCGGATGGCGATCGCCGCTGGTTTTGCCGGTACCGCCCAGGGTAACCGACTGCAGGATCGAGACGTCGTCTTCAATCACTGCCGTTTCCCCGACAACAATCCCGGTGGCGTGGTCGAGCATGATCCCACGGCCTATCTTAGCCGCCGGGTGAATATCAACCTGAAACGTCACGGAAACCTGGTTTTGCAGGAAGATCGCCAGCGCGCGGCGGCCTTCATTCCACAGCCAGTGGCCAATGCGGTACGCCTGCAGAGCGTGGAAGCCTTTCAGGTACAGCAGCGGCGTAGAATATTTATCGACCGCCGGGTCACGCGTGCGCACCGCCTGGATATCACAGGCGGCAGAGGCGATCATTTCCGGGTCAGCGGCGTAAGCCTCTTCCACCACTTCACGGATAGCGATAGCAGGCATTATTGAGGATGCCAGCTTGTTGGCGAGCATATAGCTGAGCGCGCTGCCGAGGTTTTCGTGCTTGAGTAGCGTTGCGTGGTAGAAACTGGCCAGCATAGGCTCACAGTCGGCCAGCGCCCGGGCTTCGGCTTTAATGTTGTTCCAGACGATATCCAGTTCTTCACACGGCATTGCTTACTCCAGACGATAGTTAATGACCAGCCAGTTCTGCGCTGGCTGGGTCATTCAGGTGACAACGGTTCCGACTAGTTACTGCTGCGCTCGTCCTTGCGCGCACGACCTAATAAGGTCAATGCTGCCTCGCGCGCATTTTTTCCGCAATATAATACCTGATAAATTTCCTCGGTTATTGGCATTTCGACACCGAAACGGTGCGCCAACTCGCGGACTTCTTTGGTATTGCGGTAGCCTTCCACCACCTGACCAATCTTCTCCTGCGCGTCTTTCACATTGCTGCCCTGTCCGAGCATCATGCCAAAACGGCGGTTACGAGACTGGTTGTCGGTACAGGTCAGCACCAGGTCGCCCAGGCCAGCCATTCCCATAAAGGTGGCCGGATCGGCACCCAGCGCTTCGCCCAGGCGGGACATCTCGGTCAGACCGCGGGTGATCAGCGCCGTACGCGCGTTGGCACCAAAACCAATGCCGTCTGACATCCCGGCACCAATCGCAATCACGTTCTTCACCGCTCCGCCCAACTGCACGCCGATAAAATCGGGGTTGCTGTAGACGCGGAAGCTCTTGCCGCAGTGCAGCAGCTGTTGAAGATCGTCTGAGAAGGCCCGATCGGTTGAGGCCAGCGAAATCGCCGTCGGCAGGCCAGCGGCCAGCTCTTTGGCAAAGGTCGGGCCGGAGATGACCGCCAGCGGGATCTCATCACCCAGCGCTTCACGGGCAACGTCCTGCAGCAGGCGTCCGGTTTCGGCTTCCAGTCCTTTAGTCGCCCAGACAATGCGCGCATCCGGGCGCATCAGCGGCTTAATCTGACGCAGCACGTCGCCAAAGACATGACTCGGAACCACAATCAGAATGTTGCGGCTGGCCGCCAGCGCGGTCGCAAGGTCGCTTTCAAGGTGCAGGGAGTCAGGGAACGGAACGTCCGGGAGAAACGCCACGTTACAGCGGTCGCGCTGCAGCGTTGCGATATGTTTTGGGTCGTGGCCCCAGAGGACCACATCGTGACCATTTCTTGCCAGCGTGATGGCAAGAGCGGTGCCGTATGAGCCGGCACCGATCACAGTCATTGACGCATTAACAGTGCTCATCAGGCATCCTGATGTTGTTCAGCACCTTCGCCAGCCTGCTGCTGCAGATAGTTCATGAACAGCGCATCAAAGTTAACTGGCGCAAGGTTCAGTTGCGGGAATGTACCGCGAGAAACCAGGCTGGTGATGCATTCACGCGCATACGGGAACAGAATGTTCGGGCAGTACGCACCCAGGCAATGTGCCATCTGGTTGCCTTCGATACCGCCGATAGAGAAGATGCCGCCCTGCTGTACTTCACACAGGAATGCAGTTTCTTCACCCAGGGATGCGGTAACGGTCACACGCAGCACGACTTCATACACGTCATCTGCCAGTTGGGTAGAGGCGGTATCCAGATCAAGTTTAACCTCTGGCTGCCAATCTTTCTGGAAAACGTGTGGCGCATTTGGCGCTTCGAAAGAGACGTCCTTGGTGTAGATACGCTGGATCTGGAAAGTCATTTCGGTGTTGTTTTGTTCTGACATGGAAATACCCTTTTTAATTGTCCTAAAGTCTCTTAGCTCAGCAGCGGATCGAGTCCACCACGGGCGTCGAGCGCATACAAGTCATCACAGCCGCCAATGTGCTGCGCATCAATAAAAATCTGCGGAACCGTCGTGCGACCACTACGTTTGATCATCTCTTCGCGTTTAATCGCGTCACCGTCGATCGGCAGTTCCTGGAACGTGACGCCCTTGCTGTTCAGCAGCGCTTTCGCACGATGGCAGAACGGACACGTCGCTTTGGTATAGATCTCAATATTGGCCATGACTGAACTCCTTATTTACCGCGCACCAAAGGAAGATTTTCCCCGCTCCAGCCGGAAATACCTTCTTTCAGCACAGTTACGTTTTCGAAGCCTGCTTTATGAAGCGCGCTGGCAGATTCTTGTGCCTGCATGCCGGTCGCATCGACAACGATAATCGGCTGGGCTTTGTGTTTTTCAAGCTCACCGACGTTGTTCGCTTTGATTTCAGCTGGCAACAGGTTGATTGCGCCCGCAATGTGACCTTTACGGAAATCGTCACGCTGACGCAGATCGACCACGACGGCATCTTCTTTGTTAATCAGACGCGTCGCTTCACCACGGGTGATAACCTTAATCTTAGACGTCAGGCTCTTAAAAGTGGTGAACAGCACAGCGGCCAGCAGGCCAATCCACGCGATGCTCAGAACCGGATGGCGGCTAACGAATTGCATAATTTCTTGCATGGAGGGTAACTACTCCCGACTAAGTGATAAAAAAACCAGGACAGGAGTATACCTGTGCGTTCTGGCAAATACAGCCAGCGACCATAACCTAATCCATTTTCTGCGGCATGCCACCTAAAAAAATGCCTCAAAATGGTCTGGAGGGCACCTTGCCCCTGCGCTTTCTTTGATCTTCTGCGGCTATTTGATCGATTCAGCTGTAGTAAAATTACGCAAATTTTGACTCTTGAGCATGAGGTTGTCGCAATGTCGGTTTCTAAAAAACCTATGGTACTGGTGATTCTGGATGGTTATGGCTACCGTGAAGATAGCCAGGATAACGCTATTTTCAACGCTAAAACCCCGGTCATGGATGCCCTGTGGGCAAAACGTCCACATACGCTGATTGACGCGTCTGGCCTGGAAGTGGGCCTGCCGGACCGCCAGATGGGCAACTCCGAAGTCGGTCACGTAAACCTGGGCGCCGGGCGTATTGTGTATCAGGACCTGACGCGTCTGGACGTTGAAATCAAAGAACGCACCTTCTTCTCCAACCCAACGCTGTCTGGCGCGGTCGATAAAGCCGTTGCCGCTGGCAAGGCTGTACACATTATGGGCCTGCTCTCTGCTGGCGGCGTGCACAGCCACGAAGATCACATCATGGCGATGGTTGAACTGGCCGCTGAACGCGGTGCAGAAAAAATCTATCTGCACGCCTTCCTGGACGGTCGCGATACGCCACCACGCAGCGCAAAAGGCTCTCTGCAAGCCTTCGAAGACAAATTCGCCGCGCTGGGTAAAGGCCGCGTAGCATCCATTATTGGCCGTTACTACGCCATGGACCGCGACAACCGCTGGGATCGCGTTGAACAGGCCTATGACCTGTTGACCCTGGCAAAAGGTGAATTCCAGTTCGCGACCGCCGTTGAAGCGCTGGAAGCAGCTTATGCTCGTGATGAAAACGACGAATTCGTCAAAGCGTCCGTCATTCGCGCTGAAGGTCAGGCCGACGCCGCCATGGAAGATGGCGACGTGCTGATCTTCATGAACTTCCGCGCTGACCGCGCGCGCGAAATCACCCGTGCTTTCGTCAACAGCGACTTCGACGGTTTTGCCCGCAAGAAAGTGGTAAACATCGACTTCATCCAGCTGACCGAATATGCGGCAGACATCAAAGCGCCGTGCGCATACCCACCGGCCTCGCTGGCAAACACCTTCGGTGAGTGGATGGCGAAGAACGACAAAACGCAGCTGCGTATTTCCGAAACTGAAAAATACGCGCACGTGACCTTCTTCTTTAACGGCGGCGTTGAAGAGCCGTTCAAAGGCGAAGACCGCATTCTGATCAACTCACCGAAAGTCGCCACCTACGATCTGCAGCCAGAAATGAGCTCTGCAGAATTGACGGAAAAACTGGTTGCGGCCATCGAGAGCGGTAAATATGACACCATCATTTGTAACTACCCGAACGGCGACATGGTGGGTCATACCGGGGTGATGGAAGCGGCAGTGAAAGCGGTTGAAGCACTGGATCACTGCGTTGATCAGGTTGCGAAAGCGGTTGAATCCGTTGGCGGCCAGCTGCTGATCACCGCAGATCACGGTAACGCTGAACAGATGCGCGACCCGGCGACCGGCCAGGCGCATACCGCCCACACCAACCTGCCCGTTCCGCTGATTTATGTGGGTGATAAATCACTGAAAGCAGTGGAGGGTGGCAAGCTTTCTGACATCGCGCCAACCATGCTGTCGCTGATGGGGATGCCGATCCCTGAAGAGATGACTGGTAAGCCGCTGTTCATCGTGGAATAATCGCTCCCCATGAGGGGAAAGGCGATTTTTTCAATCACATGGGTCGTGAAGCCGTTTAGGTTATCAGTCAGACCTCTGTTTTACGCCAGCGCACTCAGCGCTGGCGTATTGCTGTGCGCCGCATCCGCCCACGCGGATGACCGCGACCAGCTGAAATCCATTCAGGCCGATATCGCCGCCAAAGAGCGTGCGGTACGCCAGCAGCAACAGCAGCGATCCGCACTTCTTGCCCAGCTAAAGCAACAGGAAGAGGCGATCTCCGCCGCCGCGCGTAAACTGCGTGAAACGCAAAACACCCTCGCCCTGTTGAACAAGCAGATCGACGAGATGAACGCGTCGATTGCCAAACTGGAACGCCAGCGCGATGCGCAGGAGCGCAATCTTGCCGCACAGCTTGATGCCGCATTCCGCCAGGGTGAACATACCGGACTCCAGCTGATCCTCAGCGGCGAAGAGAGCCAGCGCGGCCAGCGCCTGCAGGCCTACTTTGGCTATCTCAACCAGGCGCGTCAGGAGACTATCGCGCAGCTGAAGCAGACGCGCGAAGAGGTCACCACGCAAAAAGCCGAGCTGGAAGAGAAGCAGAGCCAGCAGCAGACGCTGCTCTACGATCAGCAGGCCCAGCAGGCGAAGCTCGAGCAGGCGCGCAACGAGCGTAAGAAAACCCTTTCCGGCCTTGAATCCTCTATTCAGGAAGGACAGAGCCAGCTCAGCGAAATGCGCGCCAACGAATCAAAACTGCGTAACAGCATCGCCCGTGCGGAAGCCGCGGCGAAAGCGCGTGCCGAAAAAGAAGCGCGCGAGGCGCAGGCCGTTCGCGACAAGCAGCAGGAAGCGTCCCGCAAAGGCACCACCTACAAGCCAAGCGAGAGCGAACGTTCCCTGATGTCGCGTACCGGCGGTTTGGGTTCTCCTCGCGGCCAGGCTTTCTGGCCCGTTCGTGGTTCAATTCTGCATCGCTATGGCGAACAGCTGCAGGGTGAGCTACGTTGGAAAGGAATCGTTATCGGTGCGTCTGAAGGTAGCGAAGTGAAAGCCATCGCCGATGGCCGCGTGATTCTGGCCGACTGGCTGCAGGGTTACGGACTGGTTGTGGTGGTCGAACACGGTAAAGGTGATATGAGCCTTTACGGCTACAACCAGAGCGCGCTGGTCAGCGTCGGCACGCAGGTGCGCGCCGGCCAACCCATCGCCCTTGTGGGCAGCAGTGGCGGTCAGGGCCGCCCGTCACTCTATTTCGAAATTCGTCGCCAGGGTCAGGCAGTCAATCCACAGCCGTGGTTGGGAAGATAAGTTTTGCTTCAATTTCGTCGAATGGTTTTCTCCGTCGTCAGCGCGCTGGCGCTGGCTGCACCGGTATACGCAGGTAAACTCGCTATCGTGATTGATGACTTCGGTTATCGTCCGCACTATGAAAATCAGGTGCTGGCGATGCCGTCGGCCATCTCTGTCGCCGTCCTTCCAAATGCGCCCCACGCGCGTGAGATGGCGACCAAAGCACACAGCAGCGGCCATCAGGTGCTGATCCACCTGCCAATGGCACCTCTCAGCAAGCAGCCGCTGGAAAAAGATACCCTGCGCCCGGACATGAGCAGCGAGGAAATCGAGCGCATCATCCGTGACGCCTACAACAAAGTGCCGTATGCCGTAGGGCTGAACAACCATATGGGCAGCGCGATGACGTCAAGCCTGTACGGGATGCTCAAAGTGATGCAGGCGCTGGAGCGTTACAACCTCTACTTCCTCGACAGCATGACCATCGGCAACAGCCAGGCGATGCGTGCCGCTCAGGGAACGGGCGTAAAGGTAATTAAGCGCAAGGTGTTCCTGGATGATACCCAGAACGAAGCCGATATCCGCATGCAGTTTAATCGCGCGGTACAGCTGGCCCGCCGCAATGGCTCAGCCATCGCCATCGGTCACCCGCACCCGTCTACCGTTCGCGTCCTGCAGCAGATGCTGCCGACCTTGCCTTCCGATATCACGCTGGTACGGCCGAGCGATCTACTGAATGAGCCGCAGGTGGATACCTCTACACCGAATTCTGCGCAGCCCGTCCCGACAGCGCCGCGTAATCCGTTCCGCGGCGTGAAGCGCTGTGTACCGAAGCAGCCGCTTGAACCGGTCTATGCGACCCGCTTCTTCTCCGTCATCGGAGACAGCATCAGTAACAGTACGCTGGTGAAATACGTCCAGCAGCAGTGGCAGGGATGGGGTAAGAAAGCCTGACGCTTATTTCGCAATCTGAGAGTCCGTCTGCTCGTTAGCAACGGACTCTTTTTTTTCCTGATGCTGATACCAGGATTTGAAATACTTCAAAAAGCTATAGGCTGTGGCATACAGTCCCGTTGCCCCCCCCACTTTGCCCTTACGCCAGGCGCCGCTAAAAAGATACCATTTGAAAAAAGCACCGATGGCGCTGATTACGCCGCGCCCAACAGAGGGCCGTATTTTTTGATGTTGAACCAGGCGGGTTGTATAACAATTTAATTTATTAAAAAGCTCGTGCAGCGTGGGAAACGTATCATGTTTTACATAACCCGGAATACGTTCACAACGGAGAAAACCTTCGACCTGATCGTCTACCGGTCGGTTATTAAACCGGGACTGGTTACGGTTAAAAAGACGCACAGGATAATCAGGGGATGAAACGGGATAAATCGTCCGGACTTCCTCACCCAGAACAAACCAGTGGCGGCATATTTGCCATGCCATTCCCGGGTCTGGCTCATCGCCTGCTTTTAACGTTAAAACGGCATTAACCGTTTCCTGATCAAGAATTTCGTCGCTGTCGATGCACAGGACCCAGTCATTGCCGGCTAAGGATATGGCATGGTTCATCTGCTCGCCATGCCAGACAAATTTTTTATAGACCGGGAGCAGTCCAAAGCTTTCACAAATATATCGTGTTTTGTCCGTACTACCTGAATCAACCACAACGACTTCATCCGCTATTTTTAAAAGAGGCGGAATAACATCATGCAACAATCTCTCAGAATTAAACGTTAATAAGCAGACCGTTATTTTAAACATTTTCCCACTCTCAATAGCAGCCTAAATTAATATTATTAATACTATATAAATGAGTAGAGATGGTTAAAGTCCTGAATCACACTTTTAAAATAAACGCGCTTGAAATTTTCTCTAATCCTGAAGCGCAATAAAATAGAAAAATCTATTTTATTTCAACAGATTCTTTATAATGCTGTCAGATGAAGGGTAGCACACGGATTCAGACATGCCGCACAAAAGTAAAATTCTCCTCCTGGATACGGGTAAAGAATGGGGGGGAGGCACCAACAGTATGCTTGAGCTCCTGAAGCGAATCAATCGCGATAAATTCGATATTACCTGTTGTTTTTACAGTGATTATAGTCGTGCTGAAGGTGAGACGATTGGCCAGGTGCTCAACGGCATCGGGATCCCGCTCATCGTGCTCCCTCAACGCCCGCAGCCGGTCTGGGCCAAATTGCTGAAGGAAGCGGGACGTAGCCTGCTGTTTTTCTCGCGCAGCGCCCGCAAGGCATTAACGCGTCACGTGGATATTATGTGGCGCATCAGGCCTAACGTCAGCAAGATCGAAACTCTTTTCTCGCAGGGCGGTTTCGATACGCTCTATATGAATAACCAACCTGGCTCAAATGAAGAAGGCTATCTGGCGGCGGCGAACCTGCAGGCGCGGGTGATCCAACACTGCCGCATTGAACCTGTTTTGACCCCACCTCTGGTAAAGATGGTTAATGCCCATGCCACAAAAATCATCGCCGTCTCGCACGGCGTTGAACGCGTGTTACTTCAGCATGGCGTCCGGCCCGAACTGTGTACGACGGTCAATAATGCCATCGACATCCACCAGCCTTTGCCTGACCGGCGCGCGATGCGCCAGCGCCTGAATATTGATGACGACACGTTTGTGTTCGGCAGTATTGGCTCCTTAATCCCTCGCAAAGCCAATCACCACACGCTGGAGGCGCTGGCACAGTTCAGCGAGAAGCATCCGCAGGCGAAATGGAAAATGGTGCTGGTCGGCGAAGGCGCCGAACGCCGCGCTTTAGCGGAACAGGCCCGAGCGCTGGGCATTGAACATCACGTCATCTTCACCGGTTTTCAGAACACCCCGTTTGATTACCTCGCTACGTTTGACGCCTTTATCCTCGCCTCAAAAAGCGAGGGGCTACCGCGCGTGGTGCTGGAAGCGATGCTTCTCAATATCCCCGTGATTGGCTCTCAGGTGACCGGCACGGCAGAATTGATTGACCATGATTCGACAGGTCTGCTCTTCCCCTGGAGCGATGTTTCACAACTTGCACAACATCTGGACAATATCTGGGCAGACGCGGAACTGCGGGCTCGACTGGCGGCAGCTGCTTACCAGAACGTCTGTAATAACTACGCCATTGAAAACTACGTCAGCGGTGTCGAAGCCGTGCTTGGCGCGCGCTGACCAAACGAGATAACTATGTTTAAATTTCTTAATGCTCGCTATCGTCATATCACCGGGCGACACAACATTCCTTACAGATCTCTTCCCATGACGGGCGCGCTTGCTGCGGTGGACTCTATTGTGATTCCGTGTACCGGCGCAGATTTCGTCGAAGAAGCATTACTCTCTGCCACCTTCGCGGAACGTTATGCCACCGGGGTGAGCGAAATCGTCATCGTCAGCGATCAACCCGAATCTGCCTTTGGGATACTGCCGCCTAAAACCCGCGTAGTGACGCTTAACCTTCCCGTTCGTGAGGAAAGTTACCGCTATAAGCAGATCTACCTCAGCCGTCTGGTGAAGCTTAACGCCCCGCTACAGGCTCGCGGTGAAGGGATATTGATGATCGATTCCGATCTCAATTTGCTGAAGATGCCAGAGATCAACATGGCCGATATGCACATCTACTCCAGCTTCCGTCAGGGTAAAATGATTGCCAAGCTGGACGGTGCGCCTGCGGAGAAAGTGCCGGCGTATTACAAGGAGACGGTGCGCCCTTATCTGGTCGATCACGTTAACGGCGCGTTTCTTGCGGCAACTAAAAAAACCTGGCGCCGTATCTGCCCGCTGTGGCTGACGCTGTTCCAGGATACCTGGGAACTGATGGACGACACGCAGCCGCCGACCGATCAGCTGCCGCTCGCCGCGCTGCTGGACATGCTGGATTTAAAAACGGTTAACCTGGGTGACTGGATGAACTGGCCGGTCTCCAAGAAGATCGGCGGGCAGGAAGCCGTAGTCCCGAAAGAGGTGATTGGCGCGCACGGCGGTTTCCCTCTCTCAGAATGGCAAAAGTATCTTGAATCACCGGATAACAAACTGCTGTTCAAAGGTCAGGACTACACTCGCAAGGTGCGCTACCTGACGGACGAAGAGAAAAAGAATCAATAAAAAAAGGGGCCTCAGGCCCCTTTTTGATTACTTATCCCAGCTCAGGATCACTTTCCCTGACTGGCCGGAACGCATCGCGTCAAAGCCCTGCTGGAACTCATCGATGGAGAAACGGTGCGTGATAATCGGGGACAGATCCAGACCGGACTGGATCAGCGCCGCCATCTTGTACCAGGTCTCGAACATTTCGCGGCCATAGATGCCCTTAATGAACAGCCCCTTGAAGATGACCTTGTTCCAGTCGATAGACATATCCGATGGCGGAATACCCAGCATCGCAATACGACCGCCGTGGTTCATGGTGTCGAGCATGGTGCGAAACGCCGGTGGCGCGCCGGACATCTCCAGACCCACGTCAAAGCCCTCGGTCATGCCCAGCTCTTCCATCACGTCGCTCAGGCTCTCTTTCGAGACATCCACCGCACGGGTGACGCCCATTTTGCGCGCCAGCGACAGACGGTATTCGTTTACATCGGTGATCACAACGTTGCGCGCACCCACGTGCTTCGCCACGGCTGCCGCCATAATGCCAATTGGGCCCGCGCCGGAGACCAGCACGTCTTCACCAACCAGGTCGAAAGAGAGCGCCGTGTGCACCGCATTGCCGAACGGGTCGAAAATGGAGGCCAGATCGTCAGAAATATTGTCCGGGATTTTGAACGCGTTAAAGGCCGGGATCACCAGATATTCCGCGAAGCAGCCCGGACGGTTCACGCCCACGCCGATGGTATTACGGCACAGGTGAGTACGTCCGCCGCGGCAGTTACGGCAGTGGCCGCAGGTAATATGGCCTTCACCGGAGACGCGGTCGCCAATTTTGAAGCCTTTTACTTCCTGGCCGATACCCACCACTTCGCCGACATATTCGTGACCGACAACCATCGGTACCGGGATGGTTTTCTGCGACCACTGGTCCCAGTTATAGATGTGAACGTCAGTACCACAGATGGCCGTTTTACGAATTTTGATCAGCAGATCGTTATGACCGACTTCCGGCTCCGGCACGTCGGTCATCCAAATCCCTTCTTCCGCTTTCAGTTTGGATAACGCTTTCATCACACGTCCTCAGGCAATTACGCCCAGCTGTTTACCAATGCGGGTAAAGGCTTCTACCGCACGTTCAATTTGTTCAGGCGTATGCGCCGCAGACATCTGGGTGCGGATACGCGCCTGACCTTTTGGCACCACCGGGAAGAAGAACCCGGTGACGTAAATCCCTTCTTTCTGCAGTTCGCGGGCAAATTGCTGCGCGACGACCGCATCGCCGAGCATCACCGGGATGATCGCATGGTCGGCACCGGCCAGGGTAAACCCTGCGGCGCTCATTTTTTCACGGAACAGACGGGCGTTGGACCACAGGCGGTCGCGCAGCTCAGCGCCGGACTCCACCATCTCCAGCACTTTAATGGAAGCGGCAACAATCGCCGGCGCCAGGGAGTTGGAGAACAGATACGGACGGGAGCGCTGACGCAGCCACTCGACCACCTCTTTACGCGCGGCGGTATAGCCGCCGGACGCGCCGCCGAGCGCTTTGCCCAGCGTGCCGGTGATGATGTCCACGCGGCCCATCACGTCACAGTATTCGTGGGAACCGCGGCCGTTTTTGCCGACAAAACCGACCGCGTGAGAGTCATCGACCATCACCAGCGCGTCGTATTTATCCGCCAGGTCGCACACGCCCTTCAGGTTGGCGATCACGCCGTCCATGGAGAACACGCCGTCGGTGGCGATCAGCACGTGGCGAGCACCCGCTTCACGAGCCTCTTTCAGGCGCGCTTCCAGCTCAACCATATCGTTGTTGGCGTAGCGGAAACGCTTCGCTTTACACAGGCGTACGCCGTCGATGATGGAAGCGTGGTTCAGGGCGTCGGAGATAATCGCATCTTCTGCACCGAGCAGGGTCTCAAACAGACCGCCGTTGGCGTCAAAGCAGGAGGAGTAAAGAATCGCGTCTTCCATTCCGAGGAAGCTCGCCAGCTTTTGCTCAAGCTGTTTGTGGCTGTCCTGCGTACCGCAGATAAAGCGTACGGAGGCCATGCCGAAACCGTGGGTGTCCATGCCGTTTTTTGCAGCGGCAATCAGCTCAGGGTGATTTGCGAGACCTAAGTAGTTGTTCGCACAAAAGTTGATCACATGGCTGCCGTCGGCAACGGTGATGTCCGCCTGCTGGGCAGACGTGATAATACGCTCTTCCTTGAACAACCCTTCCGCACGTGCGGTGTCGAGGTCGCTGTTTAACTGTTTGTAAAAATCACCACGCATTGCAATTCTCCAGACTCGGCAAATTTCGGGACATATTACCCAAACCTATAGTTCATGACGAGATGACACGTCATCTCTTGTCGTTTTTGCAGCATAAATCACGCGTACCCCTGCGCTGTGAAGGTGAATGGCTGAAGGGCAGCCATACTAATGATATGATAGAGACATTAGCGTCCGGGATTGTCCCCGGGCTCCACACTTCAAAGGTTACAGTTATGATCATCGTTACCGGCGGCGCGGGCTTTATCGGCAGCAATATTGTTAAGGCTCTCAATGACAAAGGCATCACCGACATCCTGGTGGTTGACAACCTGAAAGACGGCACCAAGTTTGTTAACCTGGTGGATCTGAACATCGCTGACTACATGGATAAAGAAGACTTCCTTATCCAGATTATGGCAGGCGAAGAGTTCGGCGAGATCGAAGCCATCTTCCACGAAGGTGCGTGTTCTTCCACCACCGAGTGGGACGGTAAGTACATGATGGACAACAACTATCAGTACTCCAAAGAGATCCTGCACTACTGCCTGGAGCGTGAAATTCCGTTCCTGTACGCCTCCTCTGCTGCAACCTACGGCGGCCGCACCTCAGACTTCATCGAGTCCCGCGAGTATGAACAGCCGCTGAACGTCTACGGTTATTCTAAGTTTCTGTTCGACGAGTACGTGCGTCAGGTTCTGCCAGAAGCGAACTCGCAGATCGTCGGCTTCCGTTACTTCAACGTCTACGGACCGCGCGAAGGCCACAAAGGCAGTATGGCAAGCGTAGCGTTCCACCTGAACACCCAGCTGAATAACGGCGAAAGTCCGAAACTGTTCGAAGGCAGTGACGGCTTTAAGCGTGATTTCGTCTACGTAGGCGACGTTGCCGCAGTGAACCTGTGGTTCTGGGAAAACGGCGTATCCGGCATCTTCAACCTGGGGACCGGCCGCGCGGAGTCCTTCCAGGCAGTGGCTGACGCCACGCTGGCGTATCACAAAAAAGGCAGCATTGAGTACATTCCGTTCCCTGACAAGCTGAAAGGCCGTTATCAGGCATTCACGCAGGCCGATCTGACTAACCTGCGCGCAGCGGGTTATGACAAGCCGTTCAAGACCGTTGCCGAAGGCGTAACGGAATATATGGCCTGGCTGAACCGCGACGCGTAAGTATGAAGATTCTGGTGATCGGCCCGTCATGGGTGGGCGACATGATGATGTCGCAAAGTCTCTATCGCACGCTCAAGGCGCGCTATCCCCAGGCGATAATCGACGTGATGGCACCTGCATGGTGCCGTCCTCTGTTGTCGCGTATGCCGGAAGTGAATGAAGCCATCCCGATGCCGCTTGGCCACGGGGCGCTGGAAATCGGCGAACGCCGCAAACTCGGTCATAGCCTGCGCGAGAAGCGCTACGATCGGGCGTATGTCCTGCCAAACTCCTTTAAATCCGCCCTGGTGCCCTTCTTTGCGGGGATACCGCACCGTACCGGCTGGCGCGGCGAAATGCGCTACGGCCTGCTGAACGATGCACGGGTGCTGGATAAAGAGGCCTGGCCGCTGATGGTGGAACGCTACGTGGCTTTGGCCTATGACAAAGGCGTGATGCGCAGTGCGAAAGACCTGCCGCAGCCGTTGCTCTGGCCACAGCTTCAGGTTAACGACGGTGAAAAATCCCAGACCTGTAACGCGTTTGGTCTTTCGTCTGAACGCCCGATGATTGGCTTCTGCCCTGGCGCCGAGTTCGGCCCGGCAAAACGCTGGCCGCACTATCATTATGCGGAGCTGGCGAAACAGCTGATTGACGAAGGCTACCAGATTGTCCTGTTCGGCTCGGCAAAGGACCACGAGGCAGGCAACGAAATTCTCGCGACGCTCAGTAATGAACAGCAAGCCTGGTGCCGCAACCTGGCGGGAGAAACGCAGCTTGAACAGGCGGTTATTCTGATTGCCGCCTGTAAGGCTGTAGTAAGTAACGATTCTGGCCTGATGCACGTCGCTGCCGCGCTCAACCGCCCGCTTGTGGCGCTGTATGGCCCAAGTAGCCCGGACTTCACGCCCCCGCTTTCTCATAAAGCGCGCGTCATTCGCCTGATCACCGGCTACCACAAAGTGCGCAAAGGCGATGCCGCAGAAGGCTACCATCAGAGCCTGATCGACATTACCCCAGAGCGCGTTCTCGAAGAACTTAACGAACTGCTGCTGAGCGAAGAAGGATAACGAATGCGGGTACTGATCGTTAAAACCTCTTCGATGGGCGATGTTCTGCATACGCTGCCGTCACTGACGGACGCCATGCGGGCCATTCCCGGCATTCGTTTTGACTGGGTAGTGGAAGAAGGTTTCGCGCAGATCCCCACCTGGCATGAAGCGGTTGACCGCGTGATCCCGGTGGCGATTCGCCGCTGGCGCAAAGCGTGGTTCTCCGCGCCAATTAAAGCCGAACGCAAAGCCTTCCGTGAGGCGGTGCAGGCACAACATTACGACGCTATCATCGACGCCCAGGGGCTGGTGAAAAGCGCTGCGCTGGTGACGCGTCTGGCACGCGGCATAAAGCACGGCATGGACTGGCACACCGCCCGCGAACCGCTGGCGAGCCTGTTCTATAACCGCCGCCACTACATCGCAAAGCAACAGCATGCCGTCGAACGTACACGCGAGCTGTTAGCAAAAAGCCTGGGCTATGCCAAACCGGAAACCCAAGGCGACTACGCCATTGCACAGCACTTTTTGCGCAATACAGATCCCTGTGCTCAGCCTTATCTTGTGTTCCTGCATGCCACAACTCGCGACGATAAACACTGGCCGGAAACGCACTGGCGAAGCCTGATTGAACTAATGCAACCTACCGGCATCCATATTAAACTGCCCTGGGGCGCTGAACATGAGCGGCAGCGTGCAGAGCGTCTGGCTGCAGGATTTTCGCACGTCGAGGTATTGCCGAAACTCACGCTGGCGCAGGTTGCTGCACAGCTGGCGGGGGCGAATGCTGTTGTTTCCGTTGATACCGGTTTAAGCCATTTAACCGCGGCGCTGGATCGTCCGAATATTACGATTTTTGGTCCGACCGATCCCGGATTGATCGGGGGTTACGGTAAGAACCAGCATCAGATGGTCAGCCCGACCCAGCAAACGAAGGATATCAGCGCAGATGCTATTTTTTCATTTTTACAGGGCAGCCGTTGGCTTTCCAACAGGGATATCTAACGCATGAGTTACGTATTTCTGCTGATTTTACTTTTTCCGGTGAAGCTTATCCGGAAGCTGTTCCGCAAAGAGACAGGTAAAAACCTGGTCATTCAGACAGCTAAAATCGGCGATTTTGTTAATGCAACGCCCCTTCTGGCATACCTTCAAAAAAGCGACGTACTCATCAGTCGTAGCGTGGGTGCGCTGGCGAAGCATGATGAGACAATCGATGAAATTTTTTTCATCGAGCAGCATAAGCGTAACCTGTGGCGAAAACTGGTCTTTGCCTGCCGGATCATGAATCGCTATGACAATGTCTATCTCCTGCAACCTAACAGCGTAAATCTCTTTTTCGCCTCCGTGTGTAATGCTAAAAAGAAACAGTTTTTAAGCACTTACACGCGCAGATGGTATCACGGTATTTTCTATGCCACGGCAGACGGTATTGTTGAACATGGTAAGAAGACTCTTTCGGTCACGAATTATCTCAAGCTGGCCGATCGCACCTTAACCTGGCAAGACTCGCCAAAGCACGCCACAAAGCCACTTTACAAACCCGCAACCTATCCGGCAATCCTCGATAAACCCGGCGTGATCCGCATTGGCATCAGCGTAGCCGCCGGGAATAAAGCGAAAACCGTTCCGCCGGTCATCTGGAAGCAAATTGCCGATCGTCTCGCTGACCTGCCTTGCGAATTTTATGTTTTTGGCGCCCCAAATGAACAATCGTGGATGGACGATATCACCCGCACTTATGGTGAACTGCCCAACTTTATTAATCTGATTGGCAAAATCTCGCTTGAAGAGCTGCCGTGGGCCATTTCTAAAATGGATTGTTATATCGCCTCTGACTCGGGGAATGTTTACATCGCCGATGCCGTCGGAGTGCCAGTTATCCTATTGTTCGGGCCTTGTTGCCACTATGAACAGCGTCCGCTGGGCAACGTATTGCTAATTGGAAATGATGACAACATTTGCTCATACGTTTTTGAAACGCGGTATTACTTCTCACAGAGCAGAGAAGAACTCTTCGCTGTAACTGAAGAATCGCTACGTGACCTCAAACATTTTATTTGCGAGTTATCAACAACTAACGCAACCGCATACTCCTTTGATGCTCAGGGAAAATAATTACTATGGCTTTTCTAAGCATCATTATTGCCGCGCATAACGCTAAAGATACGCTTCACGCAACCCTGGAAAGCCTGCAAAAGGCAATTGATGGTGCGGGCAACGATGTAGAGATCATTATCTTTAACGACAGCTCCAATGACTCAACGCAGGATATTATTGAAGCATGGCTGCCAGCGTTTCCAAATGTCCAATCGCGATACGTTGAATACCGTAACGTAGGTCATGTTCGAAACAGTGCCCTCTCGCTAGCCTCAGGTGAATATATTACCATGCTGGATAGCGATGACCGATTGAAACCAAGCAGCATCAGGGACGCCGTGGAGTTTCTCAAAAAAGAACGCCCTGATATGTTACTGACGCGCCTGCTGGAAATTCGCGACACTAAGAAAATCACCGCCGACTGGCAGGGTTTCTCTCCTGTTGCGTTGTCACAGCATGAAGCAATAAAGCGGTTCCTGCAGCACAAAGATTTTCAGGCACATCTCATCGGGCAATTCATGCATCGAAAATTGTATGCAAGCAACCCGATTCCTTCGATGATCTGCTATGAAGATTTCGCCGTATTTCCCGGCATGCTGATGCAATCGAGTAAAATAGTTTATCAGCGTCAGGGACACTATTATTACATTAAACGTAGCGACAGTTTGTCGAGTCGACTCGACGCCAGTAAAATCGCTATGCTGGTTGAATGCACACTACAGATGGAAAAAACATTTCCGCCATCATTTAGACACCTTGTGAATTGTCACTGGTTTGATATTTACAGTAACCACCGCCAGCATCTGACTGAACAGCAACTCAAACTGGTTAAGCAGCGGGTAAACGCTCTTTATTCTTTCTCTTTTTTCTTCTCCAGAGATGTACGTTTCAGCTACAAAAAAAGGGTCATTGAGGCATTATGGAAAAAGTAAAACTGCGGCTTTATCAGCTTACGCTGATTTTGAGCCTTATTTCGCTTGCGCTGGCGCTGCTGAGTTCAGGTAAGCAGCGCGAGTTTTTCTATATTGCAATTTATGCCAGCATCATCGGTTTAGCTTGCGAATATAAAAAGATCACAGTGCGCCCTTTTACTATCGCATTGCCGATTTTATTAATCGGGTTGCTTAACCTTAGCTGGTATATGGTGTATGAGTATCATAGCGAGGGTTTGAACGTTTATAGTGATTATCTCGGTGCAAGTAAAAAATTGATTCTGGCGAGTATCCTTATATTCTATCTTGACCGGTTTAAGTCTTACATTGATCAAGCATCCTTCCAGAAATATTTCTTATACGCTTCTGGTGCTGGGTTTATTCTTGCTACTGGCTATGGCTTATGGCAAGCATCGCAGGGTATGGGGCGTATCGAGATGGCCATAAACCGTTCAACCGTGTCGGCCTATGTTTACTCTGTACTGTCACTGGCGTTTGTATATAGCCTTTATCTACAGAAAAATATAAAACTGTATGTAGCCGCAGGATTCATCATATTAATCTCTTACTTTGTCATTCTTCTAACGGGCACGCGTGCCGCAATGGGATTATATTTACTCCTGGCGATTATACTCACGCTCTACCACTTCAGAAGAATACATCTTAAATCAACGTTGATTTTCTTATGCATTGTGGCGGGCATTGTTGTCGTTAGCTACAAGCCATTAATTTTACCAAAGATACAACAAACACAAATTGAAGTTGAAAATTACCAAAAAGGTAATGATGCAACCTCGCTCGGCGCACGTTTCTCTATGTGGAGTGTGGGTATTCAAAACGGACTTGCCCATCCTTTAGGGCAATCAGTTGAAGACCGCGAAGTATGGACACAGCAATATGTGAAAAATGGGCATCCACATCTTGCGTCCGCACTCGAGTTTATCAAAGTGCATCTGCACAATGAGTTTATTGAAAAATATTCACTGCAAGGGATCCCCGGGCTAGCGATATTATTCTTTGCCTATATATCGATGTTCGCTTACGCACTAAAAAACAAAAATGGCCTGCTGCTGACGACCCTGCTTCTTTTATTACTCTACGGCATGACGGACGTCATACTATTGAGTTCAGAGGCCTTAATTTTCTTTGTCACCGTGTTTGCGCTGAGTACACCTTTTTCACAAACCAGGCAACGTTAATGATAGTGCCCGCCTTGCGGGCATTATTTTTTCTTGTATTGATAAAACTCCGCCAGCGTCATCCCTACCGTCTTATCGGATAACCAGCCAAAGAGCGTTTCTAAATCCTGATACAACCCTTCTATCGCTGCCTCATCTTTAAACGTAGGACTTCCGCCTGGCATAAATTCCGACGAATGAAGCATAAACTCCACGTACTCATTTCCCTGCGACAGGCATTGCTGTGCGACCTGAATCATTTGCGCCGCATTCCCACCGGACGGTCTTAGCCAGTTGACGGACGGGGAACGGTATTTACCCCGAAGCCGATCGTAACCCTGTTTGATCGTGTTCAACCACGCCGGGTGTTTATACTGAATGCTCATCGGCACTTCGAGTAATGGGCTATTACCTGCCCGGGAAATATTGTCTAAGTCCATGAAATAGGCGTGGTCGGGGAAATGCTGGTAATCCGTTCCGCCATTGCCCTGCGGGGCGCCTTTCGCATTGCGCCAGTTCACGCGTGGCGTCACGGAGCAATCAACCTGGTAACCCAGTTCAACGAGCAATTTTGCATAGCGACTGTCAAATGCCCAACGTCCGGCACGGTGGCTTAACATTTTGGTCTGGAAGGTCTCTTCCAGCAGTTGGGTCATGAACAGCACTTTCTCGCGCATCATCTCATCGGAAAATTCAATCAGATAAGGCTGCCAGCGCCAGTCATCTCCCGTGAGATCGTGTTCCGGCGGGCTATTCCATGCGTGGAGGTGCATTCCCACCTCCCCCTGACCGCGGGCGATCGCGTCCCTTGCGAATTCGATGAAAACGGGCTCGATCGCCATCTCATAATTGGTCAGCCAGACGGGCTTAAAGCCGAAACGCTCGCAAAGCGTCTGGAAACGCGCCAGATAGCGCGCGTTTTCCGTTTTAATGACGCGGTGATTTTGCCAGAGATTATCGCCCTCAGTATCAATTGTGATGATAAACGCTGGTTTGTTCATAATGAGTCCGCAAGACAGGAAAGTTAGCGCTATGTTACGCACTCTCCAAAGCATGAGTAAACCCTTCCAGGGAAATTACTGAGATTATGGAGAAAGAGTGCAAGTCGCTAACAGGTCTATTAGAATTGCCATCAGTACAACGCCGATAAGATGATGATGAATAACTTACCTGACACACCTGATTTGCGCATTTTACTTATCAAACTCCGCCATCATGGCGACATGTTGCTGACCACTCCCGTCATTGATTCGTTACGTCAAAAATGGCCGCAGGCGCAGATTGATGTCCTGCTGTATGAAGAAACCCGCGATATGCTCGCCGCGCATCCAGCGATCGGTACAATTTATGGAATTGATCGCAAATGGAAACAGCTGGGCACGCTGAAGCATCTTCAAAAAGAGTGGCAGTTGTTGTGTGCGTTAAGAAATCAGCATTATCATCTGGTAATTAACCTTGCCGATCAATGGCGTAGCGCGATCGTTACCCGTTTCACCGGTGCCCCCGTTCGCCTCGGATTTGCGTTTAACAAACGCAATAGTGCGTTCTGGCGTTTTTGTCATACCGATCTGGTCTCTGTCGACGGCCATAAATCCCTGCATACGGTCGAACAGAATCTCTCCATTTTGGCACCATTGCCGATCGCGCCACAGCCTGCCGTAACCATGGCCTACACCGAAGAAGACTGGGATCATGCCCGTCAAAGATTGACGCAGAAAGGTGTGGGCGACAGCTATATCGTGATCCAACCGACGTCCCGCTGGTTCTTTAAATGCTGGAGCGAAGACAAGATGGCGCAAACCATGACTGCTCTGCAGCAGGATGGTCATACGATTGTGCTCACCGCGGGGCCGGATAAAAAAGAGCTGGCGATGATCGATCGCATTCTCGCTGCCGCACCCAAAACCGGCGTGGTTTCGCTGGCAGGCCAGTTGACGCTGCGTCAACTGGCATCGCTTATCGATCATGCCTCTCTGTTTATTGGCGTTGACTCCGTTCCAATGCATATGGCCGCCGCGCTGCAAACGCCCTGCGTGGCATTGTTTGGTCCATCAAAACTGACATTCTGGTCACCGTGGCAGGTTAAAGGGGAAGTGATCTGGGCCGGCGATTACGGCCCGCTGCCCGATCCGGATGCCATTGATACTAAAACGAAAGAACGCTATCTCGATGCCATTCCTGTTGATGCAGTCGTCTCCGCTGCAAGGAGATATCTGTCATGAAAAACCATCGTCTGGCCATTGTTCGCCAAAAATATCGCCCTGATGGCGGGGCAGAGCGCTTCGTTTCGCGAGCTCTCACCGCATTGAGCAATCAGAACCTTGAACTCAACGTCATCACGCGTGAGTGGCAGGGAGAGAAGCAAGACGACTGGCATATCCACATTTGCAACCCTCAAAAATGGGGCCGCATCAGTCGAGAACGCGGGTTTGCACAAGCCGCGCGCGCGCTGTGGCAGCAACAGCAGTTTGATATTGTTCAAAGCCATGAGCGCATCCCGGGTTGTGATATCTATCGCGCGGGTGATGGAGTGCATCGCCGCTGGCTGCTTCAGCGCGCGCGCATTTTACCTGCCTGGCGTGCGCAAATGCTGATGTATGACCGCTATCACCGCTACGTGATGCGCGCGGAACGGGACATGTATCAGGCACCTGAGTTAAAAGCCGTAATTTGTAATGCGGAGATGATCAAACGCGAAATCGTTGAAGACTTTGATATTGACGCAAATAAAATTCATGTGATTTATAATTCTATTGATTCCAGCCGATTCATTCCGGCTCAGGCGGCGCAACGTGCGATTTTGCGCCAACAATTTGGTTTGCCGGTCAATGCGGTGGTGTTCTGTTTTGTAGGATCAGGGTTTGAACGAAAAGGCTTGGCGAGCGCCATACGCGCTATTGCTGGAACATCAGCCTGGCTGATTGTGGTTGGACAAGATAAAGCAGAAAATCGTTATCGCGACCTCGCCCGTTCGTTAGGCTGCGAGGGGCAAATCCGTTTCCTGGGGGTGCAAAAAGAAACTCTGCCTTTTTATCAGCTATCCGATGGTTTACTGTTACCAACGCTGTATGATCCCTTTCCTAACGTTATTCTTGAAGCGATGGCCTGCGGCTTGCCCGTCATTACTTCAGAGAGTTGCGGTGGTGCAGAGTTTATTCAACAAGGCCAGAACGGATTTTATTGTGACGCGCTTGATATCAGTACATTGAAGGAAGCGGTAGCCGCTATCCCTTCACTGGAAAAAAATAACAATATGGGACGAGCGGCACGTGAACGTGTAAAAGACGCCACTCCCGAAAAACTGTCAAGTCAGCTTATTACGCTTTATCAAAAATTACTGGATTAAAAATGCGCATCCTAATGATTATTGATGGTTTACCCGGTGGAGGAGCTGAAAAAACGGTTCTTACACTCTCCCGCGGATTAATAGATATGGGGCATCAGGTCTCTCTATTCTCTCTGCGAAAAGTGTGCGACTACGCCATCCCGGAGGGCATCGATTATCAGGTTGTTCAGGACACATGTAAAAAACCGTGGCGAAAGCTGACGGAAATTCCACGCCGCGCCCAATTGCTGGATCAAGCTATTGAGCGGGCTGAACGCAGCGACAAATTTGATGTGGTGTTCTCTCATCTGCACAAAACAGACCGGATTGTGGCGCACTGCCGCGCCCTTGAACGTAACAAAGTTTGGTTCTGCGTGCATGGCATGTTCTCGTTCTCCTATCTTCGCCATCGCAGCGGGCTTTCGCGCTGGTTTAAACATCTTAAAATTCGTCATACCTACGAAAACCGCAACGTCGTTGCCGTCTCAGGCGCCGTGTTGAACGATCTTTCCGAGACGCTGGCACTCAATCTTCGACGCAAAGCGGTTATCCATAATCCTTTCGATATTCCTGAAATTCAGCGTCTGGCGGATGCGCCCTTCGAGATGCAGGGAAAGGATTACATCATTCATGTTGGCCGCTTCCATGAGCACAAACGCCACGACCGTCTCTTACGTGCGTTCGCCCTGAGTAAAATTGACACAACGCTGGTCATGATGGGCAATGGATCTGACGCTCAAATTCAAAAACTCAAGCAGCTTGCCCGCGATTTGGGCATTGAAAACAAAACGGTTTTCCGCCAGTTCGAGTCCAATCCCTATCCCTGGATTAAAGGGGCACGCCTTTTAGTGTTAAGTTCTGACTGCGAAGGTTTTGGTAATGTGCTGGTCGAAGCCATTATCTGCCAGACGCCACCGGTCAGCACAAATTGCCCAGGAGGCCCTGCCGAAATCCTTACCGGGGCTTTAGCGCGCGGGCTGGCAGAGTTAAATGACGCGTCACTAGCAAAAACGCTGGCGGATATTTATACCGCCCCGCCGGTCGTTGGCGATGCAACCATCGCGTCGTTCGGTATCAGTGCCATTTGCCAGCAATATATTGCTCTGGTCGACAATCAAAAATAATCAGGTTTTTTATGCAAAATTCAGCCCCATTGTTAAGCGTGGTGGTTGCCGTTTATAACGGTGAAGCTTTTCTGGATCAGTTCTTTACCTGCCTTGTCAATCAACTCATCGACAGCATGGAAGTCATCATTGTCAATGACGGCTCTACTGACCGCTCGATGGAAATCGTCGAGAAATGGCGAGAAAAACTGCCGCAGATGCAGGTCATAGAACAGCAAAACCAGGGTGTATCCATCGCGCGTAATACCGGTCTGGCCGTTGCGACGGGTCAATATCTCTCTTTCCCGGATATTGATGATGTCTTTAAGCCAGGCATGTACCAGCGCCTGCTGGATATGGCCGTCACGCAGGATCTGGATGTCGCCACCTGTAACGGGAACTACGTCTGGGAGAATAACAAGAAACCCTCGCGCCCGATTTTTCCTGAAGACAAACTGGCTTCGACAGGGGTCATGGCTGGCCCTGCGTGGTTAAAAATGGCGTTGGATTCTCGCAAATTCCTTCACGTCACCTGGCTGAACATCTATCGCCACGACTTTATCCGTAAACACAGCTTCCATTTTGAACCCGGCCTGCGCCATCAGGATATTCCGTGGACCACCGAAGTGCTGCTCGCGGCAGAGCGGGTTCAGTACACCAGTGAACGTTATTACGACTACTACATTCACTCTGCATCGGTGTCCCATATGCCGGACAATGACGACACGCTGATTCGTTCCGCGCGTCACTACATGAAAATCCTGCAGATGCTCGACGCCATTAATCAGCGTTACCCGGATAAGGTAAAAGGGATCCCTGCCTGCCACTGGCAAATTGCCAAAGAGGGGCTGGGAATTATTCACACCTTCGACAACATGAAGGATGAGAAGAAGAAATCAATGATTATTAAAGAGTTCTTCGAAACAGGCATCTGGAAACTCATCTGGAAAAGTGCAAAAAGTCCGCGTCTGCGCTGGCGGCTGGGTAGACGTTATTTCCGTTTGAAACGGTATCTGGCATAAGAGATAGCTTTACCTGGCCTAAATGCTTAGAATTTGCCCGCCGAAACTAAAAAAACGGATAATCGCTTGGAATTGTTGTATACCGCTCTGCTCTACATCATTCAGCCACTGGTGTGGCTGAGACTGTTGCTTCGTAGCCGGAAAGCGCCTGCGTATCGCAAACGCTGGGCTGAACGCTATGGCTTCTGCCGCAATAAAGTCGTACCGGACGGTATTTTGCTGCATTCCGTTTCTGTTGGTGAAACGCTGGCGGCGATCCCGCTGGTTCGTGCCCTGCGTCACCGCTACCCTTCACTGCCAATCACCGTCACGACGATGACGCCAACCGGCTCGGAGCGCGCGTTATCCGCTTTCGGTAAAGACGTGCAGCATGTTTATCTGCCTTACGATCTGCCCTGCGCCATGAATCGTTTCCTCAACACCGTGCGCCCGAAGCTGGTGATCGTGATGGAAACCGAACTGTGGCCGAACATGATTTCCGCCCTGCATGCCCGTAAAATCCCGCTGGTCATTGCCAACGCGCGTCTCTCAGAGCGCTCGGCGAAAGGTTACGGCAAGCTGGGTAAATTTATGCGCCGCCTGCTCAGTAAGATCACGCTGATTGCCGCGCAGAATGAAGAAGATGCAGCACGCTTTATCTCTTTGGGCCTGAAACGCAACCAGCTTGCGGTAACGGGAAGCCTGAAATTTGATATTTCTGTAACCCCTGAACTCGCCGCTCGCGCCATCACGCTGCGTCGCCAGTGGGCTCCACGTCGTCAGGTCTGGATTGCAACCAGTACCCATGATGGCGAAGAAGAGATCATCCTGCAGGCTCACCGCAAGCTGCTGGAAAAATTCCCTGATTTACTGCTGATCCTTGTGCCTCGCCATCCGGAGCGTTTTAAAGATGCCCGTGAAATGGTCCAGAAAGGCGGCTTCAGCTTCACTCTGCGCAGCAGCGGTGAAATCCCTTCCGGCAGCACCCAGGTGGTGATTGGCGATACGATGGGCGAACTGATGCTGCTGTACGGCATTGCTGACCTCGCGTTTGTCGGTGGTAGCCTGGTCGAGCGCGGAGGCCATAATCCGCTGGAGCCAGCAGCCCACGCCATTCCGGTGCTGATGGGACCGCACACGTTTAACTTCAAAGACATCTGCGCGAAATTACAGCAGGCCGATGGTTTAATTACCGTGACCGATGCGGATTCGGTGGTCAAAGAAGTATCGACCCTTCTGACTGACGAAGATTATCGCCTGTGGTACGGCCGCCATGCCGTCGAAGTGCTGCACCAGAACCAGGGCGCACTGACCCGTCTGCTGCAGCTTCTGCAACCTTATCTGCCTCAGCGGAGCCACTAATGTCAACGCGTCTGTCGGTCGTGATGATCGCCAAAAACGCCGCCGACCTGCTTCCGGACTGCCTGGCGTCGGTTGCCTGGGCTGACGAGATTGTCGTGCTCGACTCCGGAAGTACGGATGATACGGTAGACGTTGCCCGGGCTGCGGGCGCAAAAGTCTTTACCGATACGGACTGGCAAGGCTATGGCATCCAGCGCCAGCGCGCGCAGGGGTATGCCACCGGTGATTATGTATTGATGCTCGACACCGACGAACGCATCACGCCGGAGCTTCAGCAGGCCATTCAGGCGGTGCTTTCTTCGCCCCAGCCTGGCGCCGTATACAGCATTGCCCGCCGCAACTACTTCCTTGGTCGTTTTATGCGCCACAGCGGCTGGTATCCCGATCGCGTCATGCGCCTCTACGAGCGCGAGCGGTATCAGTACAATGACAATCTGGTTCATGAATCCCTGAGCTGCGATAGCGCCCAGGTCATCCCCCTGAGGGGCGATTTGCTGCATCTGACCTGCCGTGATTTCGCGAGCTTCCAGCGTAAACAGCTCAACTATGCCACCGCATGGGCGCAGGAGCGTCACCAGCGCGGCAAGAAGGCCTCGCTGACGGGTATCTTCACCCACACGCTGGGCGCGTTTCTGAAAACGCTGCTGCTGCGTGGTGGCGTGCTGGACGGTAAGCAGGGCTGGTTACTCGCGGTAGTAAATGCCCAGTATACTTTCAACAAATACACCGAGCTGTGGGCGCTCTGCCGCGGCTACTCAGAGAAAACGTGAGCCATGAGCACAAAAGCGATTTATCCGGGTACCTTCGATCCGATCACCAACGGTCATCTTGATATCATCACCCGTGCGGCGAGCATGTTCGATAAGGTGATCCTGGCCATTGCCGCCAGCCCCAGCAAAAAGCCGATGTTTGATCTCAACGAGCGCGTGCAGCTCGCCACCGATGCCATTTCGCACCTACCGAATGTTGAGGTGGTCGGGTTTAGCGATCTGATGGCTAACTTCGCCCGCGCTCAGCAGGCCAATATTCTGATCCGAGGTTTACGCGCGGTAGCAGACTTCGAGTATGAGATGCAGCTGGCGCACATGAACCGCCACCTGATGCCGGAGCTGGAAAGCGTGTTCCTGATGCCCTCCAAAGAGTGGTCGTTTATCTCGTCCACGCTGGTAAAAGAGGTGGCGCGCCATCATGGGGACGTTACCCATTTCCTGCCGGTTAACGTCCACCAGGCGTTGATGGAAAAGCTCAAGTAGCGCTATTTCTGGCACTGACGGCAGTAGAACGTGGCGCGCTGGGCGTGCTTCGTGGCAATCACTGGCGTGCCGCAGACTCTGCACGGTTCGCCTTTACGGCCATACACCTGCAGCTCCTGGGCAAAATAGCCCGGCTTGCCGTCACTTTGCAGGAAGTCCTTCAGCGTTGTTCCCCCCTGTTCAATCGAGCGCAGCAATACGGCTTTAATCACGCGGACCAGCAGCTCACACTCCTCCGCCGACAGCGAAGAGGCTAGCCGATCGGGATGGATCCCGGCGGCAAACAGCGATTCGCTGGCATAGATATTCCCCACGCCGACCACCAGCTTGTTATCCATCAGCCACGGCTTAATCGGGCTTTTCTTTTTCGCGCACTTCGCTTTCAGGTATTCCGCGTTAAACGCGTCTGAGAGCGGCTCAGGGCCCAGATGCGCGAGCACGTTATGCCCTTCCAGCTCTTTCGTCCACAGCCACGCGCCAAAGCGCCGTGGGTCGGTATAACGGAGCACTTTGCCGTTGCTCATCACCAGATCGACGTGGTCGTGCTTTTCCGCAGGCAGTTCTTCGGTAAGAATGCGCAGGCTTCCGGACATCCCCAGGTGGATAATGATCCAGCCGTCGGGCAGCTCCAGCAGCAGGTATTTCGCGCGACGCTGTACGCTCAGGACGGGTTTGTCACTTAACGCGTGGATCTCATCGGACACCGGCCAGCGCAGACGTCCATTGCGGATCACCGCGTGAAGAATCGTCGCACCGACCAGATGGGGCTCAATACCGCGGCGGCTGGTTTCTACCTCAGGTAATTCAGGCATGGTTCCTCCGTTGAGATACAGAATGCAAAAAACCCCGCAGTTGCGGGGTTTTTCGTTACAAGGAGACTAAAATTATTTGATTTTAGCTTCTTTGTACAGTACGTGCTGGCGTACAACTGGATCGAATTTTTTCAATTCCAGTTTTTCCGGCTTAGTACGTTTGTTCTTCGTGGTGGTGTAGAAGTGACCTGTACCAGCAGAAGAAACCAGCTTGATTTTCTCGCGAATACCTTTAGCCATGATTTATTTCCTCTTTAAGTACTTAGTACTTTTCGCCACGGGCACGCAGTTCGGACAGAACTGTATCGATGCCTTTCTTATCGATTACACGCATACCTTTAGCAGATACGCGCAGGGTGACAAAACGCTTCTCGCTCTCAACCCAGAAACGGTGAGAGTGCAGGTTCGGCAGGAAACGGCGTTTAGTCGCGTTCAGTGCGTGGGAACGGTTGTTACCGGTCACCGGACGCTTGCCAGTAACTTGGCAGACTCGGGACATGTCTATTCTCCAAAAATCAAATTAGCTCGAGCTTCGTATGGGGTATCGGCGCCTCGTCAGGCTTTACAGCCCGGTCATCGCATAGTTCTAAGTGAACTCTCGATTGCCAGGCCCAAATGCCAAACCCGAGATTCTCAAAGGTGGCGTAGTATACGCTGACTCGGCGGTGTGCTCAAGTCCCGAACAGACAAAGATCCCGATGGATCGCGAGAAATAGCCTAAATCCAGCCACGTTCTGCGAAAGAAATGTACTCACCGCGGCCAATTATCAGATGGTCCAGCACACGAATGTCCATGAATTGACAGCATTTGATAATGCGCTCGGTGATTTCTTTGTCAGCTCTGCTCGGTTCTGCACAGCCAGAGGGGTGATTATGCGCGAGGATCACGCCCGCTGCATTCACTTTTATCGCTTCCCGCACAATTTCACGCGGATGCACCTCAACGTGGCTCAATGTGCCCGCAAAGAGACAGCTATGTTTAAGCACTCGATTTCTGTTATCGACAAAGATCACCATAAAGATCTCGCGTTCAATATCGGTTAACTGACTTTGCAGGAATTCACGCGTCATTTCTGGCGTCAGGATCGGATCTTCCTTCTCCATGCGGACATTATAAAAACGGCGGGCAAGTTCAGCTATGCCCCTCAGTTGGGCATATTTCGCCACGCCAATTCCCTCAACGTGCTTAAACTGCGCCAGATCGGCGGTCAATAAACCGTACAGCGAACCGAAATGTGCTATCAGCTCTTTAGCCAGCGTAAATACCGTTTTTCCGGGCGTTCCGGTACGTAAAAAGAGCGCCAGCAGTTCATCGTCTTTTAACAGGGTGACGCCATAGCGCAGCAGTTTTTCGCGCGGTAGCAGCTCCTCGTCCTCTTCTTCCATGCTCTTTCTCCCTTTTTTAACCTCATGCTGCCACAGGCCAATCCGTCGCTCGACGAGCACATTGCGTTCTTGCGTGGCGCCTCGCAAAGTGGCCGAAGGACAAAATCACCCCGCTTTGGGGATTGTGATAAAATGCCTGCTCTCTGGTGAAACCCAACAGGAAAGAATCATGATGAGCCTGGCCGGTAAAAAAATCGTTCTTGGCGTGAGCGGCGGCATTGCTGCTTATAAAGCGCCGGACCTCGTGCGTCGCCTGCGCGAGCGAGGGGCTGACGTGCGGGTCGCGATAACCGAAGGCGGTAAAGCCTTTATCACTCCCCTGAGCCTGCAGGCCGTTTCAGGATACCCGGTTTCTGACAGCCTGCTCGATCCGGCCGCCGAAGCCGCGATGGGCCATATTGAACTGGGTAAATGGGCAGACCTGGTTATCCTCGCCCCCGCCACGGCCGATTTAATCGCTCGGGTGGCGGCCGGTATGGCAAACGACCTGGTTTCCACCATTTGTCTGGCCACGCCTGCGCCTGTTGCCGTCGTTCCTGCTATGAACCAGCAGATGTACCGTAATGCGGCCACCCAGCACAATCTTGAGACGCTGGCCTCACGCGGACTGCTTATCTGGGGACCGGACAGCGGCAGCCAGGCCTGCGGCGACGTTGGCCCGGGTCGCATGCTTGATCCGCTGACGATTGTTGATATGGCCGCCGCCCATTTTTCGCCTGTCAACGATCTGCAACATCTCAACATCATGATTACCGCGGGCCCTACGCGCGAACCGCTGGACCCGGTGCGCTATATCACCAATCACAGCTCCGGTAAGATGGGTTTTGCCATTGCCGCCGCAGCGGCGAAGCGCGGCGCGAACGTCACGCTGGTGAGCGGCCCGGTATCGCTGCCTACCCCTGCGTTTGTGAAGCGAATTGACGTTACCACCGCGCTGGAGATGGAAGCCGCCGTGCAGGTACATGCGCAAAGCCAGCAGATTTTTATCGGCTGTGCAGCCGTTGCAGACTATCGTGCCGAGACGATCGCCGAGGCTAAAATTAAAAAGCAAGGCGATGAATTAACAATAAAAATGGTGAAAAACCCGGACATCGTTGCCGGTGTCGCCGCACTAAAAAGCCATCGTCCATACGTTGTTGGGTTTGCCGCAGAAACGAATAATGTGGAAGAATATGCCCGGCAAAAACGTACCCGCAAAAACCTCGATTTGATTTGCGCGAACGACGTATCGCTGGCCACACAGGGATTTAACAGCGACAGCAACGCACTGCACCTTTTCTGGCAGGATGGAGATAAAGTCTTACCGCTTGAGCGCAAGGAACTCCTGGGCCAACAATTACTGGACGAGATCGTTACCCGTTATGATGAAAAAAATCGACGTTAAGATTCTGGACCCGCGTGTTGGCGAGCAATTCCCGCTGCCAACCTATGCCACCTCCGGCTCTGCCGGTCTTGACCTGCGCGCCTGTCTCGATGACGCCGTAGAACTGGCTCCGGGTGCCACTACCCTGGTTCCAACTGGCCTGGCGATTCACATTGCTGACCCGTCTCTGGCAGCGGTGATCCTGCCGCGTTCTGGTCTGGGCCATAAGCACGGCGTTGTGCTGGGTAACCTGGTGGGTCTGATTGACTCCGACTATCAGGGTCAACTGATGGTCTCCGTCTGGAACCGTGGTCAGGACAGCTTCACCATTGAACCAGGCGAGCGTATCGCACAGATGGTCTTTGTACCGGTGGTACAGGCAGAATTTAACCTGGTGGCAGACTTTGACGCCACCGACCGTGGCGAAGGCGGCTTCGGCCATTCCGGGCGCAAATAACGGCCCGAAAGACACGTATCTCACAGCGTCATAATGCAATAACAAACCGCAAACGTCCGTTTGCGGTCGCTGTGTGGATGCCAGCCTGGCAAGTGCTTATTTTCAGGGGTATTTTGTAACATGGCAGAAAAACAAACCGCGAAAAGGAATCGTCGCGAAGAAATACTTCAATCTCTGGCTCTGATGCTTGAATCCAGCGATGGCAGTCAACGCATCACCACCGCTAAACTGGCCGCCTCTGTGGGCGTGTCTGAGGCGGCGCTGTACCGTCATTTTCCGAGCAAAACCCGGATGTTCGACAGCCTGATCGAATTCATTGAAGACAGCCTGATCACGCGCATCAACCTGATTCTGAAAGATGAAAAAGACACCACCGCGCGTCTGCGTCTGATTGTGCTGTTAATCCTGGGCTTCGGTGAACGCAATCCGGGCTTAACCCGTATCCTCACCGGCCACGCGCTGATGTTTGAACAGGACAGACTGCAGGGCCGCATTAACCAGCTTTTCGAGCGAATTGAAGCGCAGCTGCGCCAGGTACTGCGCGAAAAGAAAATGCGTGAGGGCGAAGGTTACAGCATTGATGAAACGCTGCTGGCGAGCCAGATTCTGGCGTTTTGTGAAGGCATGCTCTCCCGGTTTGTGCGTAGCGAATTCAAATACCGTCCAACGGACGATTTTGATGCCCGCTGGCCGTTAGTGGCTGCTCAGCTGCAGTAATCCGTAAGCCCGGTAAGCGTCGCGCCACCGGGCAATTTAACTACACCCCGAACTCTTCCCGGTACGCACGTACCGCCGCCAGATGGTCCGCCATCTCAGGCTTCTCTTCCAGATACGCAATCAGCTCTTTCAGGGTGATAATCGACGTCACTTTACAGCTGTAATCGCGCTCAACTTCCTGAATAGCGGAAATTTCACCGCGACCACGCTCCTGACGATCCAGAGAAATCAGCACGCCAGCAAGCGTCGCACCGTTGGCCTGGATAATCTCCATCGATTCGCGGATCGCCGTACCCGCGGTGATCACGTCATCGACCAGCATGACGCGGCCCTGCAGTGTGCTGCCGACCAGATTCCCGCCTTCACCGTGGGTTTTAGCCTCTTTGCGGTTAAAACAGTACGGCACGTCGCGGTCATGGTGTTCCGCCAGCGCCACCGCGGTGGTGGTCGCAATCGGAATGCCTTTATAGGCCGGGCCAAACAGCAGATCAAAATCAATCCCGGAATCCACCAGCGCTTCGGCATAGAAACGGCCTAACAGTGCCAGATCGCGCCCGGTATTAAACAGCCCGGCGTTGAAGAAATAGGGACTCTTACGCCCGGATTTCAGCGTAAACTCGCCAAACTTAAGTACCTGCTTGTTAAGCGCAAACTCAATAAACTGGCGCTGATACGATTTCATGGATTTGCTCCTTTGGTTTTTCTGTCTTACAGGCAAAAAAAAGGCGACTCATTGGTCGCCTTTTAAATCAATTTTCTAACGCCGCTTTCTGCGTCGTTACAATGGATTCGATTCCCCCTCGGGCCAACGCCAGCAGGGAGAGAAGCTCGTCGTGGGTGAACGGCTCGCCTTCCGCCGTGCCCTGTACTTCAATGATGCGACCGTCTTCGGTCATCACCACGTTCATGTCGGTCTCGGCGGCAGAATCTTCAACGTATTCCAGATCGCAAAGCGCTTCACCGTTAACGATACCCACGGACACCGCCGCAACCATACCTTTCATTGGGTTGGTTTTCAGCTTACCGGCCGCAACCAGCTTGTTAAGGGCATCCGCCAGCGCCACGCATGCGCCAGTAATGGACGCCGTACGCGTACCGCCGTCTGCCTGAATAACGTCGCAGTCCAGCGTAATGGTGAATTCGCCGAGGATTTTCAGATCAACGGCTGCACGCAGCGCACGCGCGATCAGACGCTGAATTTCCATGGTACGACCGCCCTGCTTGCCCTTTGCCGCTTCGCGGGCGTTTCGGGTATGGGTCGCACGCGGCAGCATGCCGTACTCTGCGGTGATCCAGCCCTGGCCCTGACCTTTCAGGAAACGCGGAACGCCTTCTTCAATGGACGCGGTGCACAGAACCTTCGTGTCACCAAACTCAACCAGCACGGAGCCTTCAGCGTGTTTTGTATAGTTACGGGTCAGGGTGACGGGACGCACCTGATTGGCGCTACGACCTGATGGACGCATGATGGATTCTCCGGCTTGAAACGAATGTGGCTGCGCATTATACGGATAAAGGACGCTTATTCCTATCCTGAGAAGCCCCCGAAAGCTATAATCCCCCCATATCTCCTTTAAAAACGGGAATGTCTATGATCCGCAGTATGACCGCCTACGCCCGGCGTGAAATCAAGGGTAGCTGGGGTAGCGCCACATGGGAAATGCGCTCGGTAAACCAGCGTTACCTGGAAACGTATTTCCGTATGCCGGAGCAGTTCCGCAGCCTTGAGCCTGTCGTACGTGAACGTATCCGTACGCGTCTGACGCGCGGGAAAGTGGAATGTAACCTGCGCTTTGAGCCTGATGCCAGCGCTCAGGGCGAACTGATCCTCAACGAAAAACTGGCGAAACAGCTCGTGAATGCGGCGAACTGGGTCAAAATGCAGAGCGATGAAGGCGAAATCAACCCGGTTGATATTCTGCGCTGGCCTGGCGTCATGGCCGCCGGTGAACAGGACCTGGATGCCATTGCCGCTGAAATCCTGGCAGCCCTCGACGGCACGCTGGACGACTTTATCGTTGCCCGTGAAACCGAAGGCCAGGCGCTGAAAGCGATGATTGAGCAGCGCCTTGAAGGCGTGAGCACCGAAGTAGCCAAAGTCCGCGCCCATATGCCAGAAGTGCTGCAATGGCAGCGCGAGCGTCTTGTCGCCAAACTGGAAGAAGCGGAAGTTCAGCTGGAAAACACCCGTCTGGAACAAGAGCTGGTGCTGATGGCGCAGCGTATCGATGTCGCTGAAGAGCTGGACCGTCTGGAAGCGCACGTTAAAGAAACCTACAACATTCTGAAGAAGAAAGAAGCTGTGGGCCGCCGTCTGGACTTTATGATGCAGGAGTTCAACCGCGAGTCGAACACCCTGGCGTCTAAATCAATCAATGCAGAAGTGACGAATTCAGCGATTGAGCTGAAAGTGCTGATTGAGCAGATGCGCGAGCAGATCCAGAATATTGAGTAACGCATTTCGGGTGGTGTCGATGGTGCCACCCATTACTATTTCTAATCCATCTCAGCACCTATTTTTGTTTCTTACCGCCGCTCATCAAGCTCATTCATCCTATCCTGATAAAAATTTATAGGGCAAACCAGGTCGCCTTAGAAAATCTCAATCGTGATCTTGCGCACAAATCGCTAACCTCCCCCGCGTTCACACCGGAGGATATATGCTGCTTCACATCCTTTATCTCATTGGCATCACCGCAGAAGCCATGACCGGCGCACTTGCCGCCGGACGTCGCCGTATGGACACCTTCGGCGTAATCATTATTGCTACAGCGACCGCACTGGGCGGCGGTTCCGTGCGCGATATTCTGCTTGGCCATTACCCGCTCGGCTGGGTTAAACACCCTGAGTACGTGATTATCGTGGCAACGGCCGCCGTGTTAACCACCATCGTGGCGCCCGTTATGCCCCATCTTCGCCGCCTGTTCCTGGTGCTTGATGCGCTGGGGCTGATCGTATTTTCGATCATCGGTGCGCAAATCGCGCTCGATATGGGGGAAGGCCCGGTAATCGCCACCATTGCTGCCGTGGTCACGGGCGTATTCGGCGGCGTGCTGCGCGATATGTTCTGCAAACGTATTCCTCTGGTCTTTCAAAAAGAGCTGTATGCTGGCATTTCCTTTGCGGCAGCGGTGCTTTATATCGCTCTGCAGCATTATGTTTCTAACCATGACGTGGTGGTCATCTCGACGCTGCTGTTTGGCTTTACGGCCCGCATGCTGGCGCTGCGTCTGAAGCTCGGGCTGCCCGTTTTTCATTACAAACACAGCGCACACTAGCTTCAGAACCCATTGATGTGCTGTTCAGCGAGCCATTTCGCCAGCACATCAATTTGAGGCGCGTGCAGCCAGTTAATAATTTGTCGCGCTTTCTCCTCTCCCGTTCCCGGCAGGGTCTGCCAGTCCTTTGCGTTGCGCCCGCTCATCTTCTGCCACGATATGTCTCCCATTGCCTTCAGCGAAGACTGCGACATTGGCACACCCAATGCCATGAGCCAGCGGATAAAAGGCTTCTCGCGCACCAGATTAAATCGGTGCCAGAGCGCCAGCCCGCGCGCAGAGGAAAATCCCGGTACAGCCTGCAGCTGCGCCTGCGTTAATAACAGCCACGAAAAGAGATGTTCAAAATGATGCGCCTGCCAGAGGGTTCGCCAGCCTGACTCGCCTAATCCATCAATATCAAGTACCTGCTTTGAACTAAGCCAGGTCAGTCGGGCAAAGAACTGTTCCATACACTCCGGTGAAGCATAGAAACAGCTAAGAGAATGATAACGTGGGGCCGGAGGCTCTGGTTTATGTCTGTCAGTCCCGCGCCAGAGCACCTTATCAAATCGGGGGATACCTTGCCCGGCCAGGCTGATCTGGATCTGATCCCCCGGGGCAATATCCAGCCCCTGCCAGCGCTCAACCGAGCCCAGACTCACCCGCTGCACCTTTTTATCATCCAGTTGCACGGGTTCCAGCGCTGCTACAACGGAAATTTTGCCCGTTCGTCCCACGGAAAAATGAATATCACTCACCTCGGCGACCTGGGCTGCAGGAGGATATTTCCACGCGACGACCCAGCTGCCTTCTCCCGGTAACCAATCTTCGCCCGCGGGTTCATTCTCCGAACGCACCACAATGCCATCCGTGGCAAAGGGTAATGCGGTTACGTGCCAGGCCGCGCGCTGTTTCTCGACGGCATCAACAGAATCGGCGGGTAACGTATACCGTGCCGACAGCGTAAAACCAGCCTGAGACAGTTCAGCTAGAGATGTATGCATCTCTTTCGGTCCGTCCGGCCAGGCCCAGATGAATACGCCGAGCTTATTCGATAGCGCGTTATCCTTTTGCCGCATCATCGCACCCGCAACTTTTGCGCGAGCATTCATCCCGCCCATCTGCCGCTGAACGTGATTGTCGCTTAACCAGAAAAGCTCGCCCTGTAAGACGCTATTTGCCAACTTGCCGGTGAGCTTTTGCGGAACAGACGGGATTAAACGTACCTTATCGGTCCAGTCTTCCCCTTTCAGGCCATCACCTCGACTGATGGCCTGGGTCAACTTTCCGTCACGATAGACCAGCGTTACCGCCACACCGTCAACTTTGGGCTGCATCCACAGATGTTGCCGAGCGAGCATCCACTGTCTCAGAGTCTCTTTGCTGGCCACTTTATGTACGCCCGTATGGGCGACAGGATGTTTTACGCTCCCCGTCAGATTAGGGAGTTTCTCTTCTGAAGGCTCGCTGCCGAAACAGTGCTGCCACTGCGTTAACCGCCCGTGAAGCTGGTCGTAAACTTCGTCGTTGACCTCGCTCACCCCCTCCTTCCAGTAAGCGTTATCCCAGCGTTTGATTTGCGCGCTTAACGACGCCATCTCTTTCTCTGCTTTTGCCTGCGACCACACTGGGCAAACCGCCGCGCCATAGCCACACCACAACAACATTACCCCGCTTATCCATCGCCACATCGCTACCCCTCCTTTGCATTGCAGGAGGTATACCCTGATGCCTGAAACAAGGCTAACGGCAACGTTTCACAATGCGAGACGCTATCCGGTGTTTCTTTTGGTTGCTGAAAACCCCAGATAAAACCTGAAAACGGCACGCAAAATTCAATAATCCGAGGGAAAAAGTGTGACAAAGACTACGTCACACGGCGGTGACGTGTATAATAAGCCCGTATGTAGGACTTCTTCGTTAACACATACAAAAGACTCTCATGGCTCAAGGCACGCTTTATATTGTTTCTGCCCCTAGCGGCGCGGGTAAATCCAGCCTTATTCAGGCACTGTTAAAAACCCAACCGTTGTACGACACACAGGTTTCTGTTTCTCATACCACGCGAGCGCCGCGTCCGGGTGAAGTGCACGGTGAACACTATTTCTTTGTGGATCACGACGAATTCAGAGCGATGATCGGCAGAGACGCGTTTCTTGAACACGCTGAAGTCTTCGGTAATTACTACGGTACCTCGCGTGAAACCATTGAGCAGGTTCTGGCCACGGGCGTGAATGTGTTCCTGGATATCGACTGGCAGGGTGCGCAGCAAATTCGCAAGAAAATGCCTGACTCCCGCAGTATCTTTATTTTACCGCCATCGAAAGATGAGCTGGATCGCCGCCTGCGTGGGCGCGGCCAGGACAGCGAAGAAGTGATCGCAAAGCGTATGGAACAGGCTGTTGCAGAAATGAGCCATTACGCGGAATATGATTACCTAATTGTGAATGATGATTTTGATGCCGCGCTGAGCGATCTCAAAACCATTCTTCGTGCAGAACGTCTGCGTATGAGCCGCCAGAAGCAGCGACATGACGCATTAATCACCAAACTGTTGGCAGACTGAACCCACTTTCAGTATCATGCCCAGTCATTTCTTCACCTGTGGAGCATTTTAAGTATGGCACGCGTAACTGTTCAGGACGCTGTAGAGAAAATTGGTAACCGTTTTGACCTGGTGCTGGTCGCCGCGCGTCGCGCTCGTCAGATGCAGGTAGGCGGTAAAGATCCGCTGGTACCGGAAGAAAACGATAAAACCACCGTTATTGCACTTCGCGAAATCGAAGAAGGTCTGATCAACAACCAGATCCTCGACGTGCGTGAGCGCCAGGAGCAGCAAGAGCAGGAAGCCGCAGAACTGCAGGCCGTAACCGCTATTGCTGAAGGTCGTCGTTAATTAAACCTGCGGGTCGCCCTTGTATCTGTTTGAAAGCCTGAATCAACTGATTCAAACCTACCTGCCTGAAGACCAGATTAAGCGTCTTCAGCAGGCGTATCTCGTTGCACGTGACGCTCACGAGGGCCAGACACGTTCAAGCGGTGAACCCTATATCACGCACCCGGTAGCGGTGGCCTGTATTCTGGCCGAGATGAAACTCGACTACGAAACGCTGATGGCCGCTCTGCTGCATGACGTGATCGAAGATACCCCTGCCACTTATCAGGACATGGAACAGCTGTTTGGCAAAAGCGTTGCCGAATTGGTGGAAGGGGTCTCTAAGCTTGATAAGCTGAATTTCCGCGACAAGAAAGAGGCGCAAGCCGAAAACTTCCGCAAGATGATTATGGCGATGGTGCAGGATATCCGCGTCATTCTCATCAAACTCGCTGACCGCACCCACAACATGCGCACGCTGGGCTCACTTCGCCCGGATAAACGTCGCCGCATTGCCCGTGAAACCCTCGAAATTTACAGCCCGCTGGCGCACCGTTTAGGTATTCACCACATTAAAACCGAGCTGGAAGAGCTGGGTTTTGAAGCATTGTACCCGAACCGTTATCGCGTCATTAAAGAGGTGGTGAAAGCCGCACGCGGTAACCGTAAAGAGATGATTCAAAAAATCCTCTCTGAAATCGAAGGGCGCTTGCAGGAAGCGGGAATTCCGTGCCGCGTTAGCGGTCGCGAGAAACACCTGTACTCCATCTACTGCAAAATGGTGCTCAAAGAGCAACGTTTTCACTCGATCATGGATATCTACGCCTTCCGCGTGATCGTCCATGACTCGGACACCTGTTATCGCGTGCTGGGGCAGATGCACAGCCTCTACAAGCCGCGTCCGGGGCGCATGAAAGATTATATCGCCATTCCAAAAGCGAACGGCTATCAATCTTTGCACACCTCGATGATCGGGCCGCACGGCGTGCCTGTTGAGGTGCAAATTCGCACCGAAGACATGGACCAGATGGCAGAGATGGGTGTAGCCGCACACTGGGCCTATAAAGAGCACGGCGGCGAAAGCAGTACGACCGCACAAATCCGCGCCCAGCGCTGGATGCAGAGCCTGCTGGAACTTCAGCAGAGTGCGGGCAGCTCGTTTGAATTTATCGAGAGCGTTAAATCCGATCTCTTCCCGGATGAGATTTACGTTTTCACCCCAGAAGGTCGCATTGTCGAACTGCCTGCGGGCGCAACGCCGGTCGACTTCGCTTACGCCGTGCATACCGATATCGGGCATGCCTGCGTCGGCGCGCGCGTCGACAGACAGCCTTATCCGCTGTCTCAGCCGCTCTCCAGCGGCCAGACGGTAGAAATTATTACCGCGCCGGGCGCACGTCCGAACGCGGCCTGGTTGAACTTTGTCGTAAGCTCCAAAGCACGCGCCAAAATTCGCCAGCTGCTGAAAAACCTCAAGCGTGATGATTCCGTCAGTCTGGGACGTCGGCTGCTCAACCACGCGTTGGGCGGTAGCCGTAAGCTGGCTGAGATCCCACCGGAGCATATCCAGCGCGAACTCGACCGAATGAAGCTCACGTCTCTGGACGATCTGCTGGCGGAAATTGGTCTGGGCAACGCTATGAGCGTCGTAGTAGCGAAAAACTTGCAGCAGGGCGAAGCGACACCTTCTGCTCCAGGCGCATCTGGCCATGCTCATTTGCCGATTAAAGGCGCGGACGGGGTACTGATCACCTTCGCAAAATGTTGCCGCCCAATTCCTGGCGACCCGATTATTGCGCACGTCAGCCCGGGCAAAGGGTTGGTTATCCACCATGAATCCTGTCGTAACATTCGCGGCTACCAGAAAGAAGCCGAGAAGTTTATGGCGGTCGAGTGGGATAAAGAGACCGCGCAGGAATTTATCACCGAAATTAAGGTGGATATGTTCAACCACCAGGGTGCCCTGGCGAACCTGACGGCAGCGATCAACACGGCCTCTTCCAACATTCAGAGTCTGAATACGGAAGAAAAAGATGGCCGCGTTTATAGCGCCTTTATTCGTCTGACCGCCCGCGACCGCGTACATCTGGCGAATATTATGCGCAAGATCCGCGTCATGCCGGACGTGATTAAAGTCACCCGAAACCGAAACTAGGTTTATGAATTCACAACGTTATGCACGTATCTGCGAAATGCTCGCCAGGCGTCAGCCTGACCTGACGGTCTGCATGGAGCAGGTGCATAAACCTCATAACGTCTCTGCCATCGTCCGTACCGCAGATGCTGTCGGTGTGCATGAAGTGCACGCCGTCTGGCCGGACGGCCGTATGCGAAATACGGTCTCAGCGGCGGCAGGCAGCAACAGCTGGGTGTCCGTCAAAAATCATCACACCATTGGCGAAGCCGTATCGCACCTGAAAGGGCGCGGGATGCAGATCCTTGCCACTAACCTGTCCGCTAAAGCCGTAGATTTCCGCGAGATCGACTACATCCGCCCGACCTGCATTTTAATGGGTCAGGAGAAAACCGGGATCTCCCAGGAAGCGCTGGATCTGGCGGATCGGGACATCATCATTCCGATGATCGGCATGGTCCAGTCTCTCAACGTCTCCGTGGCGTCCGCGCTCATTCTTTATGAAGCGCAGCGCCAGCGTCAGAACGCGGGGATGTACGAGCGCAGCAACAGCATGCTGCCGGAAGATGAACAGCAGCGCCTGCTGTTTGAAGGTGGTTATCCGGTGCTGGCTCGCGTTGCGAAGCAGAAAAAATTGCCTTACCCCCACGTCAACGCGCAGGGCGAAATTGAAGCCGATGCCGAGTGGTGGGCCACCATGCAGTACGCTGGGTAAGCGATGAAAGGCCGCCTGCTGGATGCCATCCCGCTTAACAGCCTGACGGGCGTGGGCGCGGCGCAAAGCAATAAGCTGGCGAAAATTGGCCTGCACACCGTGCAGGATCTCCTGCTTCACCTCCCCCTGCGTTACGAAGACCGCACCCAGCTCTATAAGATTGGCGATCTCCTTCCCGCCATTTACGCCACCGTTGAAGGCGAAGTACTGAACTGCAATATCACCTTCGGCGGACGCCGGATGATGACCTGCCAGATCAGCGACGGCACCGGCATTCTTACCATGCGTTTTTTCAACTTCAGCGCGGCGATGAAAAACAGCCTGGCGACGGGCCGCAGGGTGCTGGCCTATGGTGAAGCCAAACGCGGGAAATACGGCGCAGAGATGATCCACCCGGAGTACCGCGTGCAGGGCGATCTCAGCACGCCAGAGCTGCAGGAGACGCTCACCCCGGTTTACCCGACGACCGAAGGCATCAAGCAGGCGACGCTGCGTAAGCTCACCGATCAGGCGCTGGAGCTACTGGATACCTGCGCCATTACCGAGCTGCTGCCGCCCGAGCTGGCGCAGGGCATGATGAGCCTGCCCGAGGCGCTGCGAACCCTGCACCGTCCGCCGCCAACGCTGCAGCTCAGCGATTTAGAAAGCGGCAAACACCCCGCCCAACAGCGTCTTATCCTTGAGGAATTACTGGCGCATAACCTGAGCATGCTGGCGCTTCGTGCGGGCGCGCAGCGCTTCCACGCTCAGCCCTTAAGCCAGAATGATGCGCTCAAAGATAAGCTGCTGGCCTCTCTGCCGTTTAAACCCACCGGCGCGCAGGCGCGCGTCACCGCTGAGATTGAACGCGATATGGCGCTCGACGTGCCGATGATGCGCCTGGTGCAGGGCGATGTAGGGTCCGGTAAAACGCTGGTTGCCGCGCTGGCAGCCCTGCGCGCGATTGCCCACGGTAAACAGGTCGCGCTTATGGCGCCGACCGAGCTGCTGGCTGAACAGCACGCCAACAATTTCCGCGCCTGGTTCGCGCCGCTGGGGATTGAAGTGGGCTGGCTTGCCGGGAAGCAAAAAGGCAAAGCGCGACTTGCGCAGCAGGAAGCCATCGCCAGCGGGCAGGTGCAGATGATTGTCGGCACGCACGCTATCTTCCAGGAGCAGGTGCAATTCAGCGGCCTTGCGCTGGTGATTATCGATGAACAACACCGCTTTGGCGTCCATCAGCGTCTGGCGCTGTGGGAAAAAGGCCTTCAACAGGGCTTCCACCCGCATCAGCTGATCATGACCGCCACGCCGATCCCGCGCACCCTGGCAATGACCGCCTACGCCGATCTGGATACCTCCACTATCGACGAACTGCCGCCGGGGCGGACGCCGGTGACGACGGTCGCGATTCCTGACACGCGTCGCAGCGATATTATTGACCGCGTGCGCAACGCCTGCACCCACGAAGGACGTCAGGCCTACTGGGTCTGTACGCTGATCGAGGAGTCTGAACTGCTGGAAGCGCAGGCTGCCGAAGCCACGTGGGAAGAACTCAAGCTGGCGCTGCCGGAGCTGAACGTGGGTCTGGTTCACGGACGCATGAAGCCCGCTGAAAAACAGGCGGTGATGCAGTCGTTTAAGCAGGGCGAGCTGCATTTGCTGGTCGCCACGACGGTCATTGAAGTGGGCGTGGACGTCCCGAACTCCAGCCTGATGATTATCGAAAACCCGGAGCGCCTGGGTCTTGCCCAGCTCCACCAGCTGCGCGGGCGCGTTGGCCGCGGCGCGGTAGCCTCCCACTGCGTCCTGCTCTACAAAGCCCCGCTCTCGAAAACCGCCCAGATGCGGTTGCAGGTGCTGCGCGACAGCAACGACGGTTTTGTGATTGCGCAAAAAGACCTGGAGATCCGCGGCCCGGGTGAACTGCTGGGCACGCGCCAGACGGGGAACGCCGAATTCAAAGTGGCGGATTTGCTGCGCGATCAGGCTATGATCCCGGAAGTTCAGCGCCTTGCGCGCCACATTCATGAACGCTACCCCGAACAGGCGGCAGCGTTAATTGAGCGCTGGATGCCGGAAACCGAGCGGTATTCCAACGCCTGATTTCAGGCAAACATCGGCAGCATCAGGTATAGCTTGATCACCAGCGCGTTGACGATATCAATAAAGAACGCCCCGACCATCGGGACCACCAGAAACGCCATGTGCGATGGCCCGAACCGTTCTGTGATCGCCTGCATGTTAGCGATGGCCGTTGGGGTTGCCCCCAGACCAAACCCGCAGTGACCCGCCGCCAGCACCGCCGCATCGTAGTTTTTGCCCATCATGCGCCAGGTGACGAACATAGCGTACAGCGCCATAAACAGGGTTTGCACTGCCAGAATCGCCACCATCGGCAGCGCCAGCGAGGCCAGCTCCCATAGCTTGAGGCTCATCAGCGCCATCGCCAGGAACAGCGACAGGCAGACGTTGCCGAGCACCGACACCGCCCTTTCAAACACGCGGTAGAAGCCCATCAGCGCCAGACCGTTGCTCAGGATCACCCCGATAAACAGCACGCAAACAAACGTCGGCAGCTCAAACGCGGAGCCCGCCAGCCATTGCGCAACCACTTTGCCCACGGTCAGGCAGATGGCGATCGTCGCGATGGTTTCAATCAGCACCAGCGAGGTGATACTGCGCCCAACGTCCGGCTTTTCAAAGGCGGTAGGCACCAGCTCATCGTCCGGCCTGCCGTCCGGCGTGGTAGAGTGCTTCACAAGATAACGCGCCACCGGGCCGCCAATCAGGCCACCCAGCACCAGGCCAAAGGTGGCACAGGCCATCGCTACTTCCGTCGCGTTTTCAAAGCCGTAGCGTTCGATGAATAGCTTGCTCCACGCGGCCCCGGTTCCGTGACCGCCCGAAAGGGTAATCGACCCCGCCAGCAGCCCCATCAGCGGATCCAGCCCCAGCAGCGTTGCCATGCCGATGCCAATGGCGTTTTGCATCAGCAGCAGCCCCACCACCACAATCAGGAATACGCCGAGCACCTTACCGCCCGAGCGCAGGCTCGCCAGGTTGGCATTCAGGCCAATGGTGGCAAAGAAGGCCAGCATCAGCGGGTCTTTCAGGGACATATCAAAATCTATTTCCCAGCCCAGGCTTTTTTTCAGCACCAGCAGGGCCAGCGCTACCAGCAGGCCGCCGGCGACGGGTTCAGGAATGGTGTACTTTTTCAGAAGGGAAACGCTATGTACCAGCTTACGACCAAGCAGTAAGACCAGCGTTGCGGCAACAAGGGTCGACAACGTATCGAGATGAATCATAGAAGGCTCCTTTTTTGCGCGTGTTCCATACACACGCGGCGTTATCCTGGGCCGGTTTGCGCTCTTCATGAGCCCCCGGCGCAAAAAGTGTAATTTTTTTTCCCGATGCGTTGTAGAAAACCTGCTCACAGCGGCAGAATTTCTTGCCTTTTTTTGCTGGCAATCGTTTGCTTTTACCAGGTGGTCAGATAAAATGCCCGCTTTTCCACCGTGGGATTGCCGCCGATGTCCGTTAACACCATAGAGTCGCCTGATGCGCAACCGATTGCGCAGAAGCAAAATAGCGAACTGATTTACCGCCTTGAAGACCGCCCGCCGCTGCCGCAAACGCTTTTCGCTGCCTGCCAGCATCTTCTGGCTATGTTTGTTGCGGTGATCACTCCGGCGCTGCTGATTTGCCAGGCGCTCGGCTTACCGGCGCAGGACACGCAGCACATTATCAGCATGTCTCTTTTCGCCTCCGGCGTGGCCTCGATTATTCAAATTAAAGCGTGGGGTCCGGTGGGGTCGGGTTTGTTGTCGATTCAGGGCACCAGCTTTAACTTCGTGGCACCGCTGATCATGGGCGGTACGGCGCTGAAAACCGGCGGTGCGGATGTTCCGACCATGATGGCGGCGCTGTTCGGCACGCTGATGCTGGCCAGCTGTACGGAGATGGTGATCTCCCGCGTTCTGCATCTGGCTCGCCGCGTCATCACCCCGCTGGTTTCCGGCGTCGTCGTGATGATTATCGGCCTGTCGCTGATTCAGGTGGGCCTTACCTCCATCGGTGGCGGCTATGCCGCGATGAGCGACCATACCTTCGGCGCGCCGAAAAACCTGCTGCTGGCAGGCGTCGTGCTGGCGATCATTATTCTGCTTAACCGTCAGCGTAACCCTTACCTGCGCGTCGCCTCGCTGGTGATCGCCATGGCGGCGGGTTACCTGCTGGCCTGGGCGCTGGGCATGCTGCCGGAGAACACCGCGCCGACCAACAGCGCGCTGATCGTCGTCCCCACGCCTTTGTACTACGGTCTGGGCATTGACTGGGGTCTGCTCCTGCCGCTGATGCTGGTCTTTATGATCACCTCTCTGGAAACCATCGGCGACATCACCGCTACCTCAGACGTCTCCGAGCAGCCGGTGTCCGGCCCGCTGTACATGAAGCGACTGAAAGGCGGCGTGCTGGCGAACGGTCTGAACTCGTTTGTCTCTGCGGTATTCAACACCTTCCCGAACTCTTGCTTCGGTCAAAACAACGGCGTCATCCAGCTGACCGGCGTGGCCAGCCGCTACGTCGGTTTTGTGGTGGCGCTAATGCTGATCGTTCTCGGCCTGTTCCCGGCGGTAAGCGGCTTTGTGCAGCACATCCCAGAGCCGGTGCTGGGCGGCGCAACGCTGGTGATGTTCGGGACTATCGCAGCCTCCGGCGTGCGTATCGTCTCCCGCGAGCCGCTGAACCGCCGCGCGATCATGATTATCGCGCTGTCGCTGGCCGTTGGTTTGGGCGTTTCCCAGCAGCCGCTGATCCTGCAGTTCGCCCCTGACTGGGTGAAAAACCTGCTCTCTTCCGGCATTGCTGCGGGCGGTATCACCGCTATCGTGCTAAACCTCGTTTTCCCGCCTGAGAAAAATTGATTTCTCTCACGGCAGGCAGTCAATGCCTGCCGTGACATCGAATTACACCATTCCCGCCTTGAGGATTGCGCATAAATCGTGCATAACTCCCTTATGTGCGTTTTGCGGGATGGAAGACCATGAAATTTATTGGAAAGCTCCTCATCTATCTTCTGGTAGCCCTGCTCATTGTGCTGCTGGCGTTCTACATTTTGCTCCAGACCCGCTGGGGCGCGTCTCAGGTCAGCAGCTGGGTAACGGTGAATACCGACTACGAACTCAGTTTCGACAAGATGAATCACCGCTTTTCGTCGCCTTCCCACATCATTCTGGAAAACGTCACCTTTGGTCGGGACGGTAAACCCGCCACGCTGGTAGCCAAAAAAGTCGATATTGGCCTGAGCAGCCGTCAGATAACCGATCCGCTGCACATGGACACCATCACCCTCTTCGACGGCACGCTGAATCTCTCGCCCCAGACGGCACCGCTGCCTTTCCAGGCGGATCGCCTGCAGTTGAACAACATGGCGTTTAACAGCCCGAATACCGAATGGGATTTGAGCGCGCAGAAGGTCACGGGCGGCGTCAGCCCATGGCAGCCGGAAGCCGGCAACGTGCTGGGGCATAATGCGCAAATCCAGATGAGCGCAGGATCGCTGACCCTGAACGGCGTACCGGCCACCAACGTGCTGATCGAGGGCCAGCTTAACGGCAAGGAGGTGGTGCTGAAAACGATTGGCGCCGACATGGCTCGTGGCTCACTCACCGGCTCCGCCCTGCGCAACGCCGACGGGAGCTGGATTATCGATACGATGCGCCTGAACGAGATCCGCCTGCAGAGCGATAAAACGCTAACGGCGTTCTTCGCGCCGCTGGCCACCATTCCCTCTTTGCAGATTGGTCGTCTGGACGTGACCGACGCCCGGCTTCAGGGTCCGGACTGGGCGGTGACCGATCTCGACTTAAGCCTGCGCAACCTGACGCTAAGCAAAGGTGACTGGCAGAGCCAGGAAGGTCGTCTGTCCATGAACGCCAGCGAGTTTATCTACGGCTCGCTGCATCTTTTCGACCCGATCCTGAATGCGGAGTTTTCCCCGCAGGGCATGGCGCTGCGTCAGTTCACCTCCCGCTGGGAGGGCGGCATGGTACGCACCTCGGGCAACTGGCTACGCGACGGTAAAGCGCTGGTGCTGGACGATGTCGCCATCGCCGGACTGGAGTACACCCTGCCGCAGAACTGGAAAACATTGTGGATGGAGCCTCTGCCGGAATGGCTGAACAGCGTCACGCTGCAAAAATTCGGCCTGAGCCGTAACCTGGTGATCGACATCGATCCCGCCTTCCCCTGGCAGATCACCTCTCTGGACGGCTATGGCGCAAACCTGCAGCTGGTCAAAGATCGCCAGTGGGGCGTCTGGGGCGGGAGCGCAACCCTGAACGGCGCGGCGGCGACCTTTAACCGCGTCGACGTGCGCCGCCCGTCGCTGGCGCTGAATGCCAACGCCGCCACGGTGAACATTGCCGACCTGAGCGCATTTACCGAAAAAGGCATTCTGGAAGCCACGGCGACCGTTTCACAACTCCCGCAGCGGCAGACCACGGTAAGCCTGGACGGGCGCGGCGTACCGCTCAACGTGCTGCAGCAGTGGGGCTGGCCTGCTCTGCCGATTACGGGCGACGGCAATATTCAGCTCACCGCCAGCGGCAGCGTGCAGGCGAATGCTCCGCTGAAGCCGACGGTGAATGGTAAGCTGAGCGCGGTGAATATGGATAAACAGCAGGTGCAGCAGACGATGACGGGCGGGGTGGTTTCAACACCACCCTCACCCCAGCCCTCTCCCTGAAAGGGAGAGGGAGCAAACCATTCCCTCGCCCCTTTGGGGAGAGGGTTAGGGTGAGGGGAATTAAAGGTGAACCACCACCTCATCGCCCTCCGCTTTCACCACCACACCCCACTCGCTGCCCGCATGCGAACCGCCCTTCACGCCGCTCACCTTCTGCACGTTGCGCAAGCACACCGACCAGTTTTGCGCGTCTCCCGCGCCGGTAAAGGTCACGATGTCGCCCCGACGTGACGCCTTCAGCGTAAACGCCACGGAGCCGTCCGCCGCAGGGACTTCGCTCACCGCCGTTACGCCATCGTCCAGGTTAAACAGCTGGAAGGCCGTTCCCTCGTGCCACGCATAGTCCGGCTTCTGGTTATTGTTGCCTAGCGCCAGCAGCGTGTTGTCGCGCACGTAGACCGGCAGGCTCATGAAATCGTGCTGCTGCTTATGCCAGCGGCTGCCCTGAATTTCGTCGTTGTGCCACAGGTGCGTCCAGCGTCCTTCCGGCAGGTAGAACTGCACGTCGCCCGCCTCGGAGAACACCGGCGCGACCATCACCGAATCCCCCAGCATGTACTGGCGGTCGAGGTAATCGCACGCCGGATCGTCCGGAAATTCCAGCATCATCGCGCGCAGCATCGGCGTGCCGAACTCGCGGGCCAGCGCCGCCTGACGATACAGGTACGGCATCAGCTGGCACTTCAGCTGGGTGAAGTGGCGCACCACGTCGCAGGACTCGTCATCGTATGCCCACGGCACGCGGTAGGATTTGCTGCCGTGCAGGCGGCTGTGGCTGGAGAACAGCCCGAACGCACACCAGCGCTTGTAGACGTGCGCCGGGGCCGTGTTTTCGAACCCGCCGATATCGTGGCTCCAGAACCCAAAGCCGGACAGGCCAATCGACAGCCCGCCGCGCAGGCTTTCGGCCATCGACTCATAGTTGGCGTAGCAGTCGCCGCCCCAGTGAACCGGGAACTGTTGCGCACCCACGGACGCGGAGCGTGCAAACAGCACCGCCTCTTCTTCACCCACCGTCTCTTTCAGCACGCTCCACACCAGTTCGTTGTAGATGTAGGCGTAGTGGTTGTGCATCTTCTGCGGATCGGATCCGTCAAACCACTGGACGTCGGTCGGGATACGCTCGCCAAAGTCGGTCTTGAAGCAGTCGACGCCGATATCTACCAGGCCTTTCAGCCTGTCGGCATACCACCGGCACGCGTCCGGATTGGTGAAGTCATAAATCGCCAACCCCGGCTGCCATTTGTCCCACTGCCACAGGGAGCCATCCGGGCGCCTGAGCAGGTAGCCCTTCTCTTTCAGCTCCCGGAAGATGGGGGATTTCTGGCCGATGTACGGGTTGATCCACACGCAGACCTTCAGCCCTTTCTCTTTCAGGCGGCGGATCATCCCTTCCGGATCCGGGAAGGTCACCGGGTCCCACTCGAAGTCGCACCACTGGAAGGCCTTCATCCAGAAGCAGTCGAAGTGGAACACGTGCAGCGGCAGGTCGCGCTCGGCCATGCCGTCGATAAAGCTGTTCACCGTCGCTTCGTCGTAGTTGGTGGTGAACGAGGTGGTCAGCCACAGGCCGAACGACCACGCAGGCGGCAGCGCCGGACGCCCGGTGAACTGCGTATAGCGGTTTAATACCTCTTTTGGCGTCGGGCCGTCGATCACGAAGTATTCCAGATATTCCCCTTCCACGCTGAACTGCACCCTGGAGACCTTCTCGGAGCCAACTTCAAACGAGACGTTCTCGGGATGATTCACCAGCACGCCGTAGCCGCGGTTGGTCAGGTAGAACGGGATATTTTTGTAGGACTGCTCGGTGCTGGTGCCCCCGTCGCGGTTCCAGGTTTCGACCGTCTGGCCGTTGCGCACCAGCGCGGTAAAGCGCTCGCCCAGGCCGTAGACCGTTTCGCCCACGCCCAGATCCAGACGCTCGAACACGTAATTGCGATCGGTATTGCTGTCCTGCACGTAGCCGTTGTTTTTCAGCTGGCTGCCGGTAATGCGCTGGCCGTTGCGCAGGAAATCCAGCGCCCAGAACTCACCTTTGGTGACGCGCGCGCTGACGCTTCCGCTTTTAAGCTCGGCAAAATCGGCGTTGTTTTCAATCTCTACCTTCACGTCTTTCAGAACGTTCAGCGGATAGTGCGGGCCGTTATTCAGCGCGCCCTGGAAATGTTCGATGCGCACCCCGATAATCCCTTCCTGCGGGGCAAACAGGCGCACCGTGAACATCAACGTGTCGAGCTGCCAGGTGCGTTCGCGCACGTCGCGCGGCGCAACAAACACCACCAGGTCGTTGCCCTGCTGCTCCACGTCGAAAACCTGAACCGGATACGTCACGTTCAGGCCCGGTTGAATAAGCCAGTTTCCATCACTGATTTTCATGCTTTCGTCCTCTTAGTTCTGCAATTCTTTGCTGACCGGCAGGTTTTCAAACTCCTGCTGGTTGCGGCGCGCGCCCTGCGCCAGCTCGCCCAGGATTTTGGTCAGGAAGGGGGTTTTCAGCGTGTAGTAGCGTTTGGCGATGATGGCGCTCAGCACGTAGCAGACCGCCGGCGCCAGGGTAAACAGGCCGATAATGATGCTGATGGTCGCGCTGTTCTGGGTTTTGGCCGCCGCGTCGTAGCCGCCGCCTGCCAGCATCCAGCCGATCATCGCCCCGCCCAGCGCCAGGCCGAGCTTCAGTACGAACAGCGTGCCCGCAAAGCTGATGCCGGTCAGGCGCTTGCCGTTGGTCCATTCGCCGTAGTCGACGGTATCGGACATCATCACCCACTGAATCGGCGTCACCAGCTGGTGCAATACGCCAATGACGAAGATAAAGGCGAACATCAGCACGGTGGCGTGCATCGGCACGAAGAACATCGCCACGCTGACCACCGCCAGCGCGGCGTTGGTCCACCAGAAGATGCTGACCTTGCACTTCCAGTCGGTGAGCGGTTTCGCCAGCGCGGAGCCAATCAGGTTGCCGACGCAGTAGGTTGTGAGGAAAGCGACGAACACCTCCGGCGAGCCCATGATCCAGGTGCAGTAGTACATCATCGCGCCGCCGCGCACGCAGACGGCGAGGATGTTGAGGATGGTGAGCACGCCGACGATGCGCCACTGGTCGTTGTGCCAGATGTCGCGCAGGTCTTCCCGCATAGAGGTGGTGCTCGGCGGCACCTGGATGCGCTCTTTGGTGGTAAAGAAGCAGAACGCCAGCATCAGGAACGCGACCACCGACAGCACGGCGATCCCGCCCTGGAAGCCGAGCGCCTTATCGTCGCCGCCAATCAGGTTCACCAGCGGCATCATCAGCACCGTGGAGAGCATGCCGCCCGCCGTCGCCAGCACAAAGCGCCAGGACTGAAGGGAGATACGCTGCGTCGGGTCGTTGGTGATCACGCCGCCCAGCGCGCAGTACGGGATGTTCACTACGGTATAGAGCAGGGTCAGCAGGGTGTAGGTAACGGCGGCGTAAACCATTTTGCCTTTAAGGCTGAGGTCCGGCGTGGTGTAGGCCAGCACGCAGACGATGCCGAACGGGATCGCGCCGAACAAAATCCACGGGCGGAACTTGCCCCAGCGGCTGCGGGTGCGGTCGGCAATCAGCCCCATGCACGGGTCGGAGATCGCATCCAGCGCGCGCGCCAGCAGGAACATGGTGCCGACAAACCCGGCGGGAATGCCGAAAATATCGGTGTAGAAAAACATCATGTACAACATGACGTTATCAAAAATGATGTGGCTGGCGGCGTCTCCCATGCCGTAGCCAATCTTCTCTTTTACTGACAATACTTCGCTCATCTTTTTTTATCCTTCACGCTGTAGGGGGCGCTGAGACCGGTTACAGAGTTTTAAACCATTGTTTCAGGAGCGGGTATTGCGTTTTCTGGTTAGCAGATTACGTTTCTTGTTTTTTGTGATCGCGATAAATGTTGGAGAGCACAAAAGGCTAACCTGAGGATTTTCTTAGGAATTAGCTGAAACAGGGGGGTACAGGTCAAAAGAGAAGTGAAAAAAGTGGTGTGGGGTATGTGGTAAATGCCTGAAAGTAGCTATAATGCGCCCCGCCTCCATGTAGCAATCGAGGCGCGGAAGATCGTCATCTCCGGTGAGGTGGCTGGACTTCAAATCCAGTTGGGGACGCCAGCGTTCCCGGGCAGGTTCGACTCCTGTGATCTTCCGCCAAAAATTAAGCTTCTTAGTAAGGTATCTTACAAATATATTCGCCCTTCATTTAGCCTTTCTTGGTAAAGATATATTATATAAATTCATTGAATGTGAGTGCAATACAATGTCGCACTGTGTATTATATAATCTGTTCATCATTCAATTTAAGAGGGAATAAGAGTGGAAATCACTAAGTTACAAACAATAAATGACTACCAACTTTTTTTGGAACAAATGTATGGAAATGCGAATGAAAGCAAGGATCCAGACTATATATATTCATTTCTTGTAAGAAAGGTATCCTTTCTTTCACGAGCAATTCTTCGCGATGGTGAGTTTGAAAAAAGCTTCATTCAAAGCTTATCTTGGTTATTCACTTTGGCATCAAAGTTTGATATTAATTTAAATGAAGCATTTTATAAAAAATTTCCTGATGCATGTCCCTATTGCCTTAAATCTACATGTGAGTGCGTCCAAACACATAAACAACCAGCAGGAAATTTAGCAGCATATGCAGCAAGGCACGAATTGAATGAGAAATTCCTTTCACTTCAAAACACTCATACCTTAAACAGAAGATTAATTGATAAAGCAGTAAGTAATATTAACGACATCTACCCCTCAAACGGTGCAGTTTGGAAAATATTTGGCAGTTTCTACCATTTTTCAAGGATTTTTGAAGAATTAGGCGAAACGCAGGAAGCTTATTCTGCAGTTATAAAAAACAGTGGGAATATCTCTAATTTGGCAGAGGAAATTGCAGATGTAGCAGCTTGGATTTTCTCTGCATGGGGAATCAAATGTCCGAAAAGAAGCTTAGGTGATGCATTTAAAGATTACTATTTAGACGGTTGCCCAGTCTGCAAGAAAAATATCTGTGAATGTGAATCCTACTCTGGCAGGTCAGAATCCATGGCTACAGGAAAAGATCTTGAAAACATAAAGAGCCAACTTACCGAATTATCCACACTGCTAGTGGATAAATCTTCAGAAATTAACGAATTAGTAAAATCAATTGACGATGCCATGGAGGCTAACACCACTCTTGATGCCAAGAGAGCAGTTACCCAGGCTGATGGATTTTTGAAGAGGACACAGTCTGCAATTGAATCAGGCGCAACAACTGCAGAAAATACAGCCAAAATAGCAACAGCACTTACGACAATAATAGGGTTCATTGATAAAATCAAAGACGGATGGCTTAATTAGCACGTCAATAGGCTGATGAATATTGTTCATCAGCCCCCTATTTAATTCAAGCGCTCAAGATTTATAATTTAATTTTTTCATTTAATCTTAGCCAAAATGCCTCTTTCACCCACTTACTAAAATTCCCTTTCCCCGCCGCCTTTTCAATCTTTTCTAAAAGCTCATCCTCGAACCGGATGTTCTTCATCGTGCTTTTGGTACGGTCAAAATTTGGTTTCTTTTTCTCTTGCGTGGTAGGTACCACTTCGGTTGGCTTATCTGCATGTGGTACTTACCACATGGATTTGAAAATCTAGCAACGCCTAGCAGGGTTGAAGCATTAAAGAGCGTCTAACCTCACCAACTATCAAGGAGTTGATTATGGCTGATTCGCATTCTACCCCAGACACCGACCAATCCGGAACCGAGCGTTCGTTAATTGTGGGATACCGCCCGAATGTTTTCGACAAATCCACGCCGAAAATCATCCTTTCCGGCAAGTGGCTACGCGCGGCGGGTTTTGATACCGGGCAGCAGTTCACGGTAGAGGTCATGAAGGGATGCATCGTTTTGGTGGCGTATAACGAGCAGGAGCAGAGGTTGCAGGATGATTATAAACGGACGAAAGCAAAGCTTATTGAGATAGAGAACGCGCTTGCGGCGATTCAAACTCCACGTCCTGGAAAGCGCCTCGCAAAATCAAATACAAACTACCTGGCTTAGCGGCTGTTTCTGGCATACTAAGTGCCTGGTGCGTTAATCGTTGAGGATGTGGAGGGGAGACATGGCAGATAAAGACGTAATCCAATCTCCAGCAGGCGAATTTATTATGTTTGCCAGCGGTGACGGAAGAGTTCGTGTCGAATGTCGCTTCGAATCAGACACGATCTGGTTATCCCAGGCAGCAATGGCCGAGCTGTACGGTAAAGATGTTCGAACTATCAACGAGCATCTGATGAATATATTTTCTGATGGCGAAATTGATCAAAATTCAACTATCCGGAAATTCCGGTTAGTTCGTCAGGAAGGAAAACGTCAGGTTTCCAGAGAGATAGAGCACTACAATCTAGAAGCAATACTAGCTGTCGGCTACCGGGTGCGCTCGTCTCGAGGCATCCAGTTCCGACAATGGGCCACCCAAACGCTGCAGGAATATCTGGTAAAAGGCTTCGTTATGGACGACGAGCGCCTGAAAAATCCACCTGTCGGATCATCCGCCGTACCTGACTATTTCGATGAAATGCTGGAACGCATTCGCGATATACGGGCCAGCGAACGTCGGGTCTACCTTCGCGTAAGGGAAATTTTTGCATTAGCCGCTGACTATCAGCCGTCACTCAAAGAAACCACGCAATTCTTCCAGACCATCCAGAATAAACTGCATTTTGCCTGCACGGGCCACACCGCTGCTGAGTTGATTCACCAGCGCGCCGATGCCACTCAACCGCATATGGGGCTGACAAGCTATAAAGGCGAAGAAGTTCGTAAAAGCGATGTCACCACTGCAAAAAATTATCTGTCTCAGGATGAGGTGAGCGAACTTAATCGCGTCGTTAACATGTGGCTCGATTTTGCCGAAGATCAGGCCAAACGCCGCAAGCAGGTATTTTTACGAGACTGGCAAACCAAACTGGATCAGTTCCTGCAATTTAATGACCGGGACGTTTTAGAAGGCGCAGGCAAAATCAGCAAGAAAGCGGCTGATGAAAAGGCGTGCTCAGAATACATTGAGTATGAAAAGAAGCAGCGCCTACTGAAAGAAGCCGAGGGTGAGAAAGATATCATCGGCTTATTAAAATGGGATACGCAGGCTAAGCGCTAATCCCGATTCAACCGCATATGCAGCAACGGAAACGGATTCCCCTGCCCGTCCACTTCCGAGCGCCCGACCTGCTCAAACCCCATATGGCGATAAAACGCGACGCCCTGCGGGTTCTGCTCATTCACATCCACTTCGTTCGCGCCGAACGCTGCGATGGCGTGTTGCAGCAGCAATTTCCCGACGCCCTTACCCCGGCTCGCATCATCAACAAACAGCATTTCAATGCGGTTTTCATCCACGCCTAAAAAGCCGTGAATAACGCCTGTTTCATCACGGGCAATGAAAACGTTGAGGTTAGGCAGATAGGCGTTAAGCAATAACGGACGCAGCGCCGCAATATCGCTTTCCTGTAAAAAGTGATGGGTGGCGCGGACGGAGGATTCCCAGATCGCGACCAGACGTTCGAAGTGTGTGGGGAGTGCGGTTTCAATTTTCATGGGGCGGATCATGTGCGGTTTAGGACGTTAATTCAAGTTACTCCGTGCGCCCTGTTCCCCCTCACCCTCTCCCTCAGGGAGAGGGAACAGATCGCGCTAACCCCTAATCTCCATCACCGCGTACACCCCATCCTTCGGCACCACCACGGTGACGTTTTCCACCGGCACGCCCGCCGCGAGGTGAATATCCTGCAGCTGCTGTAACGACCTCGGGTGAATATCCTCCCAGCCGATACACCGCAGAACAAAGTCAATGTGCGGGCTGCTGGTGAGCATGTTCGACACAATCACCGCCCCGCCGGGCTTGACCAGCCGCAGCGCGCGCTGGAGAAAAATCACCGCATCGGTATCGTTGAAGTATTCGAAAATCCCCAGCGCGTCAACCAGTTCGGCCTGATGCTCGCCCAGCTCCAGCAGCAGGTCCTCGTTACGCACCAGCGTATGGAGCAGGTTGCGCCTGAGCAGTGTCAGCTGTTCGCCCACCACAATGCCTTCCTGCGCCGCCATGGTTTCCGCCCAGCTCAGCGCCACCGGGTCTTTGTCAACCAGCGTGAGATAGACCTGCTGGCCATCAAGCTTTGCTTCGCGCAGCGCCTCCAGCACCGGGATAGCGGCGCCGCTCGCGAGGCTGACCCAGTTGTTCTCGCTTTCATTGTGAATGTACCTATCCACCAGCGCGGCCAGCACCCGGGCGCGGGAACGCACGCCAACCGCATCGTTAGCGTGGATAAACCACTGGCGGCTGTCGCTGTCCATTTTCGTGCCGTCGGGCAGGCGGTCCTCCAGCGGGTTTTGCACCACAAACAGCGCCAGCGCGGAGGGCACCAGCCGGGTGCGCCACGCGGTGAGCGCCGGGCGGTTGCGGAAGGCCTGTTCGGAATAGCGGTTCTGGGTGACAAGCACGGCCAGCCCCCCTTCGTCGTATTCTACCTTCGGAGGGCGGAGCGCTGGCTCGGCTTTTAGAGCGCGGTCAAGGGAGGCGATCTCACGGGCAGCATCGTCTTTCATCGGCCACTGGTCACTGACGTCGGGAAATGACGCGCTGAAAATCGTCATATTTTCCGGCGCATCGCCGCGAAAAGGCTGCCAGTTCATGTCGTCTTCCCTCCGTTAGGCTTTTAACGGAAGTCTATCCAGGCGAGCCAGTAAAACCCTACGAAGAAAGCACGAAATAGGTGCATCAGTTCTGCGACATGCGCCATACCCCCGGCGTGCAGCCGTACTCGCTCTGAAAATGACGAATAAAGTGGGCGCAGTCGCTAAACCGCATCCGTCGCGCGATATCCGTAACGCTTTGCTGAGAGTTTTTCAGCAGCCAGCAGGCATAGCGCAGCCTGGCGCTGCGAATAAACTCCCGCGCCGTTTTGCCAAACTCGGCGTGAAACAGGCGATTAAGCTGACGTTCGCTCAGCTTAACGTCCTGCGCGAGCCTGGCGGCGTTCAGCGGGTGAGTCAGATACTGTTCGACGATCGTCACCGCCCTGCGCAGGCGCGAATCAGGGATCATGGCGATATTCGCGGGCCGCGGCGTGGCGGCATCATGCGGAGGAAGGGACAGCCGCCGGGAGGTGGTGGCCGCAATGTCGTCTCCCCCGTGGGCGCGGATCAGCGCCGTTATCAGGGTGAGCGTTGAGATCCCCCCCGCGCAGGTCAGCACATCGCCTTCGTCGATAAAATCGAGGCTTTGCTCAGCATAAACCTGCGGAAAACGTTGCGTGAAAACGTCATGGTGATGCGGATGAATCGAGGCGCGGCGCTCGTTCAGTAAGCCTTCCTCCGCCAGAATAAAGCTGCCGGTACCAATACCAATCAGGGGAACGTTGTTGTGATGAGCATCCGTGAGAAACGCTCTGTCGCCACGGTGTCCCAGGTGAAGATGAGCAAGACTTCCGCCGATCGCCGCAATATAGTCGAAGTCGCCGGGCGGCGCATGGGCGGCCTCGGGCCGCACGCTGAGCCCTGAGCTGCTCACTACCGGTAAGTCGGGGTAAGTGCTTATCAGGCTGAGTTTAAAGCGTATTTTCTGGCTACGCTTCTGGACGCTGGAAGCAATACGTAACGCCTCTATTAATCCTGAATATGCGAAAAGAGAGAAATGGGGCCACAGGAGTAACCCCATATGCAGGGACTTATTCCGTGCAGGCGTCATTCTGACGCTATCATCAATTATATTTTTCATTAATTTGCCGAAGAATAATTACATTATCGCAACATTGTTGTTGCTGTTATATTTTCCTAAGATAGGTCCTGGCTGTTAAATCAAGCATAAATGATGGTTGCAAAAACTTAAAAACATTTCTCCCTGTCGCTATCCGTTTTTTGACGTGTGGCACACATAGGTCGGCAGCGTTCCCAGAATAAATAAATAATTCTCATTCTGCTGTTTCTTAATTCGCATATAAATATTCTTATTCGGATAGATAAAAAATAAAGGTTCGTACTTCTCCAGCCAGCTGTCGCTGATGTAGTCGTCCGGAAATTTCATATTGCGTATAGACGTCAGATTATAGACGCTGTCTTTGCGCTCAATCTGAAAGAAAACTTTGCGATTCAGGGTTTTCGTGGGATCGCTTTTCAACCGGCCATTCATACTGAGTATTCCGCTGTTGCCTTCCACGGTGTAATTCAGCCACAGAGAGAGCGTTTCATCACGGTGATGCTGAATAAAGTTCGCCTGGCAGGAAAAGGGCTGGATGTAATGGCGATGCCAGAGGTAATACGCCGCCACGACAGCCCCCATCAGCAGGCACAGGCAGAGCACAACAAGCGTTTGACGGTAGCGAACCATACTAGCGATCCTCTATAAAATAATCGGACATACAGCGGTTGGGTTCCGTCATCGGTCTGTCACAGCGAATGACCGATGCACGGGGCAGCAGGATGTAACCGCTGACGTACACCCAGGGATAGTTCGCGCACTGGTCCTTAAACGGGGCGGCATAGGCCAGGGCTTTATCCCTGTCGCGCTGCGTTTCAATATCGCGAGAAAAATAGAGCTGACACTCGCCCATCTTCATCGCGAAGCGGTACCCGTCTACGAAATAGCTGTCATGCAGCAGGTTATGGCTGATAACGCTCACGCCAGCCAGCATCAGCAATAGCACCAGCGCGCCCGACAGCCAGAAGCGGTTTCTTGAGACCGTCGGGGCGACGGTCTCTTCGTAGACATCCGGAGCAGCACATTCTTCCTCTTCAGCCTGCGGCTGCATCTCTTTAATAGTGATTTGCGTATCGCTTGCGAGCGTCAGCCCTATGCGCGGGATAGTGACAATTGGATCGGTTTCGAAACCCACCTTCTTCAGACCTTTGCGCAGAATAGAAATGTTCTGGTAATAGGTATTAGGCGAAACCAGCATCCCCCGGCGCTGCCAGACAATATCCATGCACTCCTGTTGAGTCACAATACTTCCGACTCTTTCTATTAATAACAACAAACAGCGGCCCGCCGGGGAATTTAATACCACCACCCGGTCAGGATTGTTGAGATCGCGTAATGTGCTGGCGGCTGGGTGAAACTCTACCAGGCCATTAATAATGTAATGCTTATGCATAGAATAGGCTAAATACCTCCGGTCAACGCCTGTTGCTCCAGTAGATTCCCTTCACGGTTAACCTGCGTATCCCTCGCCTGTGTAAGGCTTAATGTGACGGATAATTGCGCAACTGTATATCCTGGCACCTGGCGAAAAATCTTATTTTTCCTTTCTCTTTATCTGACCGGTCTGAAGTTTTCTTAACCGCCATTTAAAGCCGTCTTGACACTGACAAAACTCGACAAAGGCGCCCGTTGAACGCTTTAGCCATTGTTGTCTGAATTATTCAGCGTGCTTAATTTGTTTTTTTGATAAAAAGCAGAGGGGACGCTCTCTGCCAGCGGGTTTCGAAATTACAACCAGTTCGAAAGCTGTCGTCTTAATTAACAATTTCGCCACGAAACTGTTAGCTACCGTCAGTAACTACCCTCATCACATGACGTCAGCAGACTATTTCCTTACAAAACATTTATTAAAGCTAACTTTTCAATAAAAACTACCGGTATGATTATTTACAGGCAGATAAGCAAAAGCCGGTTTAGCGAGGAGAAATTGACGCCACACCTAAACTGTACTTAAAACAAATTAAGATTAATTCAGGTTACCTATTTAACGCCCTGAGTATAGTGGGCTCACACCGTGCAATGCTTAATTGCTTCGAAAATACAGGCATCGCTCTGCCAGACAGAGGAGTCTCATTACAATTATAAATCGAGGGAATGACATGGCGAATAAGCTCAACAACACACGTCATTTAAATATCGCGCTATTGGGTGGAGATCACTTTGCGCGTCAGGGGATCGCCGCGTTATTAAAAAATATCACCCCGACCATGCAGATAACAGCATCGATCGATAATTATGCGGAGATCGAAACAATACTCGCGGCCGCACCGGTAGACTTAATTTTTTTATCCGGTACGGAGAAATATCACGCGGGATATGATTGCCTGAAATATATCAGGAAGATGAAAGTCCTCTATCCCGACGTACTTATTTGCATGTATTCCGCACCGGCAAATTCCTGGCTGTGGATACGCGGTGAAATAGACGCCTATATCTCGCTACAGGACCCGCTTTATCACTGGCGAGCCAGCGTATTAAAAATGGTCGATAGCCGTTATCGCCCAATAAAAAAACCCACGGCGTTATCGCTGACGCCGGGTGAATGGAGGGTATTGAAGGAACTGCGAAAGGGTCTGGATATGCGTTACATCGCCGAAACAGAGCAGCTTTCTTACCGTCGTGTCAGCGCGTTAAAAAGCTCAGCGATAAGAAAACTCGGGCTCAGGAACAAGACAGATTTGCTGGTCTTTTTAACCAGTTAGACCTGCTGCTTTCAGAGCAAATCTCGACATAACACCATAATGGAATCAGGACAATGAAAGCTCAATTCAATAATAAAACGCTGCTTGCGATCGCTATTGCGGCAGTACTGCCAGTGGGCTCGGCGCTGGCTGTCGGCACCAGCGGCGGCACGGTGAACTTTAGCGGCAAAGTGGTGACCTCCGCCTGCGCCATCAGCGCAGGAAGCGCCAACATTGACGTGGATATGGGTGAAGTGCGGACCGCAACGCTGAAGACGGCAGGCAGTGAAGCCAGCACGGCAAAAGCGTTTGCCATCACCCTGGAAGATTGTGAAATCGCCGATACCTCAGCCTCAACGGCAGAGAACCCGATTGCTGCGACCACAGTGGCCGTCACCTTCACCGGTACGCCGGACGGTTCCGATGTCAATAGCTTGTCCGTCGGTGCAAACGGCAGCGCCAACTCTGCGCAAAACGTGGCTATTCGCCTTTATGACGAGCAAGGCAACGTGGTGAAGCTGGGTGAACCGGCATCGGCCATCCCTCTGCGTAAGGGTGCCAACACACTGAACTTCAGCGCGAAATATTACTCGCCGAAGGGCGGCGCCACCGCGGGCGATGCCAGCGCCGTCGCGACTTACACCGTGACCTATTCGTAATCTTCAGGCCCGGTCTGCGAGCCGGGCCTGTCTTAGCTTTCAGGAGAAACACTATGCGCGTAAATACATGGATTTGCCTGGCGGGCGCGTTATGTTCATCCGCCGTCTATGCCGGTGGCGTGGGATTGGGCGCAACGCGAATGGTCTACTCCAGCGCCACCAGCCAGGCCATGATGCAGGTGAGAAACACCCATCCCGAGGCCACGTTCCTCATCCAGTCCTGGATGGAGAATGAGAAAGGCGAACGCACCAACGACTTCGTGATCACGCCACCGCTGTACGTCATGAAACCGGCCAGCGAAAGCGCGGTAAAAATCATGTTTAACGGCAAAGCCCTGCCAGAGGATCGGGAGACGCTCTACTGGATGACCGTCAAAGCCATCCCCCAGCAGGCTAAAAGCGGCTCCGGGAACACGCTGCAGTTTGCGTCGGCTAACCGCATCAAGGTCTTTTATCGCCCAGAAGGACTCAGTGAGAGCCCGGCAGAGGCATGGAAAAAACTGGCCGGTGTCTACCGTGCCGGAAAGGTTACGCTCAGCAACCCCACGCCGTACTACCTCACCACCATCAACGTGAAAATTGACGGCATGCCGGTGCAGCCGGTGATGGTGCCCCCGAAAGGCAGCGTGACGCTGGCCGAAACCTTCAGCCATGCGGGCAGCATGAGCTATCAGACCATTAACGATTACGGGGCATGGACTCCCGCCACGCGCGCGTCGTTATCCCAATAAAAAAAGTAAGGCGTGACCACGTGAAAATAAAAATCCTGTGCGCCACGGTGATCTCCCTGGTGATTCGGCAAGCCGTGGCTGCTGAAAGCGAGCTGCAATTTAACCCCGCATTCCTCAACGGCGAGAGCGCGAACAGCGCCGATCTCGCCTGGGTCAACGCCGGGAGCGCGTTGCCGCCGGGTGATTACAACCTCAACGTGTATATCAATACCAACTACGCGTTCACAGGTAACGTCACGTTCCGCCTTGCTGAAGACAGTACGGGTGAAGCACTGCCCTGCCTCACGCCCGAGCAATTCGACGCGCTGGGCATCGATAGCCATCAGGCGAAGGGCGGAGTGCTGCCGCTGGCGCAACGCTGCATCGTCTTAACGAAGGCGTTTGCGGATACGCAGTTTGATCTGGACCAGAAGACGCTCACCCTGAGCTTCACCGTACCGCAAAGTGCGATGCGCAATTTGCCGCGCGGATATGTCAGCCCGGAAAGCTGGGAGGCGGGCATTCCTGCCGCGTGGCTGAATTACGTGGTCAATGGTTCGAATAATGAATATCGCGGCGAGACGCGCACACGGGAACAGCAGCTGTTTGCAAGCCTCAACAGCGGCGTCAACCTGGGCGCGTGGCGGCTGCGTGATTTCACCACGTGGACCAAAGACAGCAATGAACTTGCCCACGTGCAGACCTGGCTGCAGCGCGATATTCACGCCCTGCGCGCGCAGGTGTACGCCGGGGAAACGTACACCTCGGCGCAGGTTTTCGACTCCGTGGGCCTGCGCGGTATCGCCCTGAAAACCGATGACAACATGCTGCCCGCCAGCCTCAGCGGCTATGCTCCTGAAGTCCGGGGCATTGCGCGCAGCAACGCCACGGTCACGGTTCGCCAGAACGGCAACATCATCTATCAAACCTCCGTTCCGCCGGGGGCGTTCGTGCTGAAAGATCTTTACCCGACCTCCTCGGGAGGCGATCTGGCGGTCACCATTCAGGAGAACGACGGCAGCAAAACGCAATACACGCTTCCCTTTGCCAGCGTGCCGAACCTGGTGCGTAACGGACAGGTGAAATATGCCCTGGGCGCCGGGAAATACCGTCCGACGGGCAATCAGGACGCGCCCTCTTTCGCGCAGGGCGAGCTGTTCTACGGCTGGCGATACGGCCTGACGTTTTACGGTGGGGCGCAGTTTGCCGATCGCTATAACGGCCTGGCCCTCGGGTTTGGGCAAAACCTCGGCCGCTTTGGCGCCTACTCCATCGACCTGATCCACGCCCGCAGCCAGCTGGCGGACGATCGGCACTATACCGGTGATTCGGTGCGCCTGCGCTACAGCAAGCTGCTGAACGACATTGGCACGCGGGTTAACTTCTTCTCGCTGCGCTACTCCACGAAAGGGTTTTATACCCTCAGCGACACCACGTACAAAGGCATGTCGGGCGGATCGCCAAAGCAGACGGTGGAAGACGATGGCACCGTCACCACCCAATACGACACCGTGTACAACCTGCGCATGTCGCGTAAGGCAAAAAACCAGCTGCTGCTGTCGCAGCCGATGGGAGAATACGGCTCGCTGTCACTGTCGTGGGATCAGCAGACCTACTGGAACACATCAAATACCACGCAAAGCCTGCAGTTTGCGTGGAACGCCACGTTTCGCAACGTGTCGCTTGGCGTCAGCGTTCAGCGAAGCTCGAGCCTTTACGACGACAAGAAAGATAACATCCTGTCGATGTCGATGTCGGTCCCGCTGGGCAACCCGACGCTGTCGACCCGTGCGCGCTTTACCACATCCCATGCGGACTCCACCGGTACAACCGCCAGCACGGGCGTGAGCGGCTACCTGCCGGGCGAGGAGAATCTGTTCTATAGCGTCAACCAGCGCTACAGCGCGCAGCAGCACTACGGCGGCGATGCCACCCTGCAGTACGAAGGCGCGTGGGGAGACTACAACCTGGGCTACAGCTACGCCAGCGACTCCCGCAACCTCAGCTACGGCATCAGCGGCGGCGCGGTAGTGCATGAAGATGGCCTGACGCTGAGCCAGCCGCTCGGGAACACCAACATTCTGGTGAAAGCCCCGGGAGCCAGCAACGTCGCCGTGCTTAACCATAAGGGCATCAAAACGGACGGCCGTGGCTACGCGGTGATCCCGTACGCCACGCCGTACCGCGTTAACCAGGTCGCGCTGGACGTGACGACCGCTGGCAACGACGTGGAGCTGGAAAACGCCATCGCCAACAAAACGCCTACCGATGGCGCCCTGGTTCGCGCCACCTTCGCTACGCACCAGGGGGCAAAAGCGATGTTTATCGTGCGTCACGGCAACGACGTACTCCCCTTCGGCACGCTGGTCTCGCTCGATGATGACAAAACCAGCGGCATCGTCGGCGATGGCGGCAGCCTGTATCTCTCCGGTTTGTCAGAGAAGGGCACGCTGAACGCCGTGTGGGGTCGCGGCAACCGCCAGCGCTGCGCCGTTACCTATGCCTTAAACAAGCAGAACTATAGCGCCCGCACCGGTCTTTATTCTCAGGAGGTGGTATGTCAGTAACGCTTCGGATCGGCTGCATTGCGCTGCTGCTGGTTTTCACGCTCCCCGTTCGCGGCTACGACGTGCTGGTCTCCGTCACCGGCAATTTGATCGGCAACACCTGCGTGGTGGCGCAGGACTCCGGGGAGCAGAACGTGCCGCTGGGCACTATTGGTATTAAACAGTTCAGCCGTGCCGGGGCCGTCAGCAATATCAAAACGCCCTTCACGCTCAGGCTTGAAGCGTGCGGGCCAACCTTTGCTGGCGTAAAAATTCGCTTCAGCGGAACGCCGGATGATGCCAACCCGCAGCTGCTGAAAATTGCCGACGGTGGCGCTACCGGCGTGGCGGTGCAAATCCTCGATAAAGAGAGCGTACTCATTCCCCTGAATACAAAGACCACCGCATACGGAACCGCGGGGGATGACAGCGTACAGATGACCTTCTACGCGCAGCTGGTTGCCACCGCTACGCCGGTGAGCGCCGGTGATGTGTCAGCCCTCGCCACCTGGACAACGGAGTATCTATGATGCGTTTAGCGTTTCTTCTCAGCGGATTACTTTTCTGCGCCAGCGTACAGGCGCTGGACTGGAAATCGGATATTACGCTCTCCCCTCAGCCGATGACCTACAGCGGGCCAGCGGACTCCGTGGTGCCGGGCAGCATTATCGGCTCAACCTGGAGCGCCACCGCCAGCGTGCAGCAGGTGTTCTGGTGCGGGCTTATTTTTACCTGCAACAAAGGCACGCTGCAGCCCAGCAGCAGCGCCATCTCAAGCGGTGCGACGGTCACCGTCGACGGCGCGAATTACACCATTTTTGAGACCGGCGTACCGGGCGTGGGATATATCATCGGGCTGAAGGATTTTAAGAGTACACAATATATTCCCCTGCAGACCGGTATCACGCAAAGCTACCCGGCAGAGGGCACCAGTGGGTTTGCCCAGGATCTGGGATGGTCAGCAAAGGTCACCTTTATTAAAACCGGTGCCGCCCTTAAATCCGGCGTCTATCAGATCCCGACCATCAACGCCGCGGTGCTCACCGCCTATAACAACGAGACAAAAACGGCGCAGGTGATTATCAGCCCGACCACCATCACGGTGACCGCCAGCGGGTGTACGGTCGGCAGCAAAAACGCCAGCGTGGCGCTGGGCACCATTGATATTCGCACCCTGCCCACGGTAGGAAGCACGTCGCCATCAGGGACGTTTACCGTCGGCCTGACCTGCGACGCGAACGTGGCGGTTCACGCGGTGATGACCGATCAGACCACGCCGTCGAACACCTCGTCGGTGGTGACGCTGACCGGAGACTCCACGGCGTCCGGCGTTGGGGTGCAGTTTTTCTACAACGGCAGCGGGCCGCTGATGATGGGGCCGGACAGCTCGGCCGCGGGTGCGACCGGCCAGTTCTTTATCCAGAGTACCACGGCGGCACAAACGCTCACGTTACCGTTCCAGGCGCGGTACATCCGAACCGGTGAACTGGTCCCCGGCTCGGCCAACGCGCTGGCCAGCATTACGTTTTCCTACCAGTAGGGGCTACTGCTTCACCCACACCAGCTGGTCAACCCGGAAGCCCAGACTGCGCGCGGTGTTCAGGTAATCCTGCTTCACCGCATCCGGGATGGTTGGCGTGCGCGACAGGATCCACAGGTAATCGCGGTTCGGGCCGCTCACCAGCGCGTACTGGTACTTATCGTCCAGCCTGATGACGTTATAGCCACCGTAGAACGGGCCGAAGAACGACACCTTCAGCGCGGCCGTGGTCGGCTCGCCGGTGAAGTACGCTTTGCCTTCGCTCTCATTCCACTTGTTCTTCACCGGATCGTAGCCCCGATTAAGCACGCTGATGCCGCCGTCGCTGCGCTCGCCGTAGGTCGCCGTCACCTGCTCCAGCCCGCGCTCAAAGCGGTTTTCCAGACGGGCGACTTCGTACCATTTGCCGAGATAGCGGCTGGCTTCGAAGTTGGTAATAGGCTGCACGCCTTTCGGCGGCGTGGGGGATTTACAGGCGACCAGCGTCAAAGCAATCGCAACACCGGTCACAACGGGCCATAGCTTCATGAGAATTCCTTTCATTTGCGCGGTTGGATGTTAAGTGTAGTGCACCGTTTCGGCGCTTCATCCCGTTCGGGAAAATTCGTAGTATATTGAGAGTATTCCTCCACTCTGGACACGGACATGGCTTACTCCATCGGCGAATTCGCCAGACTCAGCGGCATCACCGCCACCACCCTGCGGGCGTGGCAGCGTCGCTATGGTTTACTCAAGCCACAGCGCACGGAAGGCGGCCACCGCCAGTACAGCGATGAGGACGTCCAGCAGGCGCTCAAAATCCTCGACTGGGTCAAAAAAGGCGTCCCGATCGGCCAGGTCAAACCGCTGCTGGAACGCCCGACGCCGGGACGGACCAACAACTGGCAAACCCTCCAGCAGAACATGCTGCAACGCCTGCAGGACGGCAAAGTCGAGTCCCTGCGCCAGATGATTTACGACGCCGGACGCGAGTACCCAAGGCCAGAGCTGGTCGCGAACGTGCTGCGCCCGCTGCGCAGCCAGGTCTCGGCCAACGTCGCCGCCGCCATGACCCTGCGCGCGATCCTCGACGGCATCATCATGGCCTACACCTCGTTTTGCCTCGAAGGCGATAAAAAAGCGCCGGGCGATAATATTCTGCTCAGCGGCTGGCACCTGAACGACCCGTGCGAGATCTGGCTCGAAGCCCTAACGCGCACCGGCCAGGGCCACCGCATCGACATCCTGCCGGTTCCGCCTGACGCGCTGGCACCGGAAATTTTCCCGGAGCGGAAATGGCTGCTGGTCACCAGCGGCAAGCTCACCGCCGCGCGGAAAAAGCAGGTGGAGCAGTGGCAGCAGCAGGTATCGCTTGAAGTAATTATCCTCTGATAATTTTCTCCTGCGGGAATCTTCACGAAAAGTTGAATATTTTCCCGCGCCGCAGATGCTAACGTTTTCCTGTGACCTATAACTCCACAGGAAAACACCATGAAAAAAACTGCCCCTCTGCTGATGCTGGCCGCGATGGCCTTTACCCCTGCCGCCTTTAGCGCCGCTCCTGCTGGCACCTTGAGCGTACACATCCTCGACCAGCAAACCGGCACGCCTCCACCGGGCGTCACCGTCACGCTGGAAAAGCAGCAGCAGGACAAATGGACCCCGATCGCCAGCGGTAAAACTGACCAGGACGGACGCATCAAATCACTCTATCCGCAGGACCAGGACATGCAGCCTGGCGTGTATAAAGTGACCTTCAAAACCGCAGAGTACTTCCACGGCAAAAAACTGGACTCCTTCTTCCCGGAGATCCCGGTGCTGTTTACCGTGACCCGCACCAACGAGAAGCTGCACATCCCGCTTCTGCTGAGCCAGTACGGTTACTCGACCTATAAAGGCAGCTAAGGCGCATTGATTCTAAAGGAATAAAAAAAATAGTTCCGCGAATACTTGGACAAATTAGTCATGTTGTGTAAGTTTTAATTATATGAACGGGAGGACTACACCATGACGACGAAACCAGTGCTGGGTATTAGCGGATGTTTGACCGGATCCGCCGTTCGCTTTGACGGCGGACACAAGCGTATGGGCTTCGTCATGGATGAGCTGGCCCAGTGGGTGAATTTCAGGCCCGTCTGCCCGGAGATGGCCATCGGTCTGCCGACGCCTCGCCCGGCCATACGCCTGACGCTGACGGAAAGCGGCGAAACGCAGCTCCGTTTTAGCAAGCCGCCTCATGATGACCTCACGCAGAAAATGGCCGACTTTACGGCGGACTATCTGCCAAAAATCGGCGATCTGTCGGGATTTATCGTCTGTGCAAAATCCCCAAGCTGCGGCCTGGAACGCGTGCGGCTGTACGATGAAAACGGCAACCGGGGCCGCAAGGAGGGGGTCGGACTGTTCACCGCTGCCCTCCTTGAAACCTGGCCGTGGCTGCCCGTGGAAGAGGATGGACGCCTGCACGATCCGGTGCTGCGGGAAAACTTTGTCGAACGTGTTTTTGCCCTGCACGAACTGAACACGCTGCGTAAAAATGGCCTCACGCGCCGCGCGCTGCTGGACTTCCACAGCCGTTACAAACTCCAGCTGCTGGCGCACCATCAGGCGGGTTACCGTGAAATCGGCCCGTTCGTTGCCTCGCTGCACGAGTGGGAAGACCTGGACGCCTTCTTCGTGGCGTACCGGGAAAAGCTGATGACCATCCTGAAAAAACCCGCCTCGCGGAAGAATCACACCAACGTGCTGATGCATATTCAGGGGTATTTTCGTAACCAGCTTAACACCCGCCAGCGCGGCGAGCTGCGCGACGTGATCCTGCACTATCGCAACGGACAGTTGCCAATCCTCGCCCCGATCACGCTGCTGAAGCACTACCTGGCCGAATACCCCGACCGGTATCTGATGACGCAAAACTACTTTGATCCCTATCCTGATGATTTGGGTCTGCGTCTGGCAGTCAAGTGATGAAAAAAATGCGAAGGCCCCATTGACCCATAGAGGCCCAAAGCAGTACCCCGTTTAGACGACATCCTCACTGTCGTCTCTTTTTTGCATTTCATCTCAAAGACTGTGATTATATACAGGCTTATTCTGCGAAAGGGGCCTGCCTGTGATCAACACCCTGCACATTCAAAACTACCGCTCCATCCGCGAGATGTCGCTGGAGCTGGAGCAGCTTAATATCGTCTTCGGGCCGAACGGCACCGGAAAATCAAATATCTACAAGGCGATACACCTGATGCACAGCGCCGCCCAGGGGCAGTTTTCCCAGGCGCTGGCGAACGAGGGTGGTATTCTGAAGGTGTTCTGGGCAGGTAAAACCCGCAGCGACCAGCTGCGGCGGATGAACCTCGCGGTAGAAACAGAGACCTACGAATACGAGCTGCAGGTCGGGTTTGTGGAGAAGCTGCCCTATCCCTCGCAGTTTCAGCTCGACCCGGTGATCAAAGAGGAGTCCATCTGGCTGAGCGGCCAGCACCGTCGTCCTTCGTCACAGCTGATGAAGCGTAAGAACCAGGCGGTGTTTCTGAACAACGTGCATCACGAGAAGGTGACCCACAGCGGTACGCTGTACGAGAACGAATCGGTATTCGGCCAGCTCGGCGAACCGCACCTTTACCCGGAAGTGTCGCAGATGCGCGAGTCCCTGCGTAACTGGCGCTTTTATCATGAGTTTTCTGTATCAATCGGCTCGGCGATGCGGGCCCCGCAGGTCGGTTTCCGTTCCCCGGTGCTGGCCAGCGACGGTGCAAACCTGGCGGCCGCGTTTCAGACTATCGTCGAGATTGGCGACGAGCTGCTGCTGATGCGCATCCTCGACCAGGCCTTCCCCGGCTGCGTGTTTTACAGCGACAACACCGGCGGACGTTTTCGCATGATGATGCAGCGGGAGGGGCTGAGCAGGCCGCTGGAACCGGCGGAGTTCTCCGACGGCACACTGCGCTTTCTGTGCCTGGCGGTAGCGCTGTTAAGCCCGCGCCCACCGGCGTTTATCGCGCTGAACGAACCGGAAAACAGCCTGCACCCGCAGATGCTGCCTGCCCTGGCGAGCTTAATCGCCGAGGCCAGCCGCTACTCGCAGATCTGGCTCACCAGCCACTCGCCGGAGCTGGCGCAGTTGATTGAGAAGCAGCGATCGTTTTCGCTGTATCAGCTGTCTATGGCGGAGGGGGAGACGAGGGTGGAGAGGCTGGGGTAGGCCGCATTCTCTTCTTTTAAAGCCCAGTAAAATGAAATTTTCATTTTTTCTCTTTCACCTGCAGGGACTGCCCCCCTCCAATGATGAACCCTGCGCCTACAGAGATTTTGAGCGCAGTAATCAAGTCGCTCCACTTGAAATCAAAATCATTAAGGAAGAGATACGAGGCCGCTGCAATTAGCAGACGGCCTGCAGCCATAGTGATAAAGAGACCTGACATCCAGAGTAATACCAGTAATAAGAAAAGTTTTAGTCGCGGATTAATCATCATTTATTGCTACTCTGGTTTTTTTGTAGTTTTTCAGTTAAAGCTTGGGCGTAGCTACCAATAAATTCGGAACCAACAGCTTCGGTAATAGTACTAGTATATTTTGGCAAAGAATATTGCGGGAAGTAATTTTGCAATTTCTCATATCCCTTACCTATTCCCGCCCCCGCTAAAGTTCCAAATCCTGCGCCAACAGTTGGAGCAAGCGGATCTTTCCCTTGCAACACAGCCCCCGCATAAGCACCAGCCATACTCGCACCTTCTGTAAACCAGAACCCACGACCTTGTGTTAATCCACTAACCCCTGTTGCTATAAGTGCGTCGGTTACGCTGAAGGGTTCATTAGTGTTTAATTGAGACCACACATTTGCTGTGCCACCAATCATTCCAGAAGCCACGACGGATCCTGCCGTTGCCGCTCCAGGTAATAGTGCTGGAGCAACTACACTTGACATACCCGCACCCCATGCTTTAACCAGCCCGGTAGCGGGTTGCTGATTTTCAGGCAAGTCTCCTTTTGCCAGCTTATTCATCATGGCCTGCTTTTCATCCGCAGATGCACCTTTGGCTTCCGCATAATTGTTCAATGAGCCTGCAGAAGTCATATATTTGGCCAGACCATCAGGTAGAGGGAAAGAATTGGCATTATTCTCAGCCGCATTCTTCCCGCTTTGTGCACCCGTTGCTGTCGAGACCGTCTTATTCCCCGCAATTCCTCCAGCCATCCCCGCCGATATTGATGCCAAAGTAATGACCGTCTGCTTTTGATCTTCGCTCAGTTTCGACAGGTCTTTAACATCCGGATAGAGCAGGCTGGCTATAGCATGCGCAGCTAGCTCGCCCGTTGCCGCCCCTGCAGCTCCCGCAGCGGCGCTGTTACCCTGAAGAGCCGCCACCGCGCCGCCCAGAATTGCGTGCGCAACGGTATTGACGGTTGGATCGCCTTCGGTTGCTTTAAGCAGATGCGCCAGCTCAGGCGCCGACGCGCCTGCCAAGGCACCCGCAATATTACCGCCCGCCAGTCCCTGAAGTGCCGCCGTTGCCGCCTGAATACCGCGCTGAATATCGCTGCCTGTACCGTACTTCTCCATTGCCGTCTGGCCAGCCTGATTCACGATTTGCTTATCACTTGGGTTAGCATTACCTTCCGATTTCAGCTTCTCTTTGGCCGCCTTCAGCGCCTCTGGATCGGTCATGGCATTACGTGCCGCTATCGCTCCCTGTGTCCGCGCGATATCCGCCGCCTGGCTGCCGATATCACTGATAAGCCCGACTGCTTTCAGGCGATTTTGCTCTTTCTCCTTGTCGAAGATTGGGCTGATGTTGTCATTAGCATGTTCGGTATCGCGGCTCAGGTTTGCCACATCCTGCTTCTGATTATCCCGATCGCGAACGATAATGGTGCCGTCAGCCACCGCTGCCTGGGTGGTACCTTCCGCATGACCGCTGTGGCTTGCGCCTGAAATCATGCCGCCCGGCATTTTGCCTTTAAACGTATCGCCAAAACTACCGCTCCCACTGAGGCTCACACCCGTATGGCTGACCTTATAATCCGCCTCGTTGTGAAGGTCGCTAAAGCCCAGCGTTCCCGTGTCCAACGAATTTTTGTCAGCCGTCGCCGTGGAGGCAATAACCGCGCCATCCAGCTGCGTATGACGGCCAACCGTGACGTCAAATCCACCATTACCGGCAAACAACCCCGTCTGCTCTTGAACGGAGTCGTACGTGCTCTTCATCTTGTCCTGACTGGCACTGATGTAACCGGAGCCAGTCATACTGCCGAAGGTGAAGCTGCCGCCCGCCGCTGCGCTGGTCTGCTTAGATTTGTAATCATTATTGTCCTGCTGACTACTCACCAAAAGATCGCGGCCAATATCAGCGACAATCTTCTCACCGTTGACCTGCGCCCCGTTCAGAATGGCATCTCTACCGCTGGTCATGGAGAACGTGCCGCCGCTGTCCAGCGTGGTTTCGGTCCAGGCGGTGCCGTTACCTTTTTCATTACCTTTAGACGCATTCACATTGGCGAAGACACTGATCCCCATCCCGCCGCTGCCGCCCCCAATACTTACGCCCACACCACCACCACTGCTGCTGTTTTTGCCGGTGGTTTTCTGCGTGTTGGCCGCTCCCGTCAGCAGGATGTCGTTTTCAGCATTCAGCGCGGCGTCACCGCCCGCTTTCAGCTGACTACCGCCGATCAGGATATCGCCACTATTCGCACTCTTACCTTTGCCCGTGGCGGTAATGGAAAGATCGTTTCCGGCATTGATCGTGCTGCCCGCTACCGTGTCGCTCTCGGCATGCTGCTGAGATTTCGATTTCTGGCTAGTCAGAGAGAGGCTGACACCAAATCCGTTCGCCGGATCGCCAGTCTGCTGGGCAACAACCGCTCCCTGCGCTGCCTGTACGCCCGAAAGTGTCGCTTTCGTTGCCTGTAGGGCAGCCAGACGTCCATCACTTTCTTTAGACGCCTCCTGTGCAGTGGTAACAGCGCTGTTGATTGCGCTACCCACTACGCCAGACAGAGCCACCGTCAGGCCACTGGATTTTTGTTCAAACTTCTCATCGCGGGCGCGTTTGTCATGACCCGGCTCGATCACCACGCTGTCACCGGTGAGCGCCATATTTTTGCCAGCCACCAGATCCGCGCCGCCCACATGCAGCTGATTACCGGCGGCGATATCAACGCTCCCCCCCGTCGAACCCACCGTACTGAAGCTCTGACTCTGGGTGGTGCCCTTCTCACGGAGATCGTGCGTGCTTTTGCTGCTGCCGATGGTGAAGCCAATCCCGCCCGAGCCCATCAGGCCGGATTTTTTCTCTTCCTTAAAGCGCCAGGAGGTATCGCTGTTCGTGGCCGCCACAATATCAACGTTGTTGCCCGCCTTAAGCTGCACGTCGCCATCGCCCGCCACGGCGGAGCCTGACACCAACAGGTTATTGCCCGCAACCACCTGCACGTTGTCACCGCTCAGCAATGAGCCAGATTCACGCGTCGCGCTGTTCTCCTCGATGGTGTGGGTGGTTTTCTTGCTCAGGAACCCTTTTTTGGTTTTGGTCTGCTCTTTGTAGTGATAGTCGCTTTCGGTTGCGGTATTGAGATTGACGTCACGGCCTGCCGCCACGCCGATATCGCCCTTCGCCGTCACCTGCGCGGCTTCGGTGGTGACATCGCGCCCGGCGAGGATTTGGGTATTCGCCCCGCTGGCGATCTCGGTTCCCTGCTGGCGTACCGATTCGTTGATGACGGTTTTCTTGCCTGACCTATAGCTGTCGCCCTGCGTGGTCTCTTCCGCCGCCAGATTCACGTCGCGACCCGCCTGCAGCCCGACGCTTTTCTCCGCCGCCAGCGCGGCGGCCTGAGCGTTGATATCCTGCCCGGCCTTCAGGACCAGGTTATCGCCTGCGGAAATCGTGGTGCGGTCGAGCCCGGTGCTGTGGGACTCGCTTTTCCCTTTACGGCTGCTTTCGCTGGTTTGCTCCGCGTTCAGGTTGAGATCGTTGCCCGCGCTCAGCCCCGCGCTGCCGCCCGCCTTCAGGTCGCTGGCGGTCACGTCAAGGTTGTGCCCGGCGTTCACCAGCAGGTTGCCGCCCGCGGTGACGTTACTGCCCTGATACGTGACGGACGAACGGCTGGTTTTCGCCCGGCTGGAGCTGAATGCGTCGTTGATCTGATTCGCGTTGACGGCAATATCGCCCCACGCGTTCAGCAGCATATCGCCGCCGGAGGCCAGGTTCGCCCCGGTAACGGTGATGTTTTTCCCCGCCTCAAGGGACAGACCATCCTGCGCGGTAATCGATGCCGTGTTGCCCAGCAGGGTGTCTTTCAGGCCGATGTTGCCGTACTTCCCGCCGGCGTTGATATCAATCTGCTCAACCTGGGTCAGGTTATTGATGCTGCCGTCCAGGCTCTCCAGCGCGATCGTTTTGCCGCTGATGGTGGAGCTGATGTTATTGATATCGCCGATGGCGCTCAGGTTCAGGTCGCCGCCCGCTTTCATCAGGCCGTTGCTGAGGTTGCTGATGCTGTTCTGGCTGTCGAGCGTCAGGCTGTTTTTCGCCAGCAGCGTGCTGCCGCCGTTGGTGATGCTGCCGCCCTTCAGGGTGACGTTGTTGCCTGCGATCACGCTGCCGTTGTTGACGGTGACGTCCTTCGGCGACAGGTAGAGTTTCGGTACCATCACCGTTTCGCCGTTGACGGTGGCTTTCTCCCACCACAGCAGGCTGTGGTCGAGCGCGGCAATCTGATCGGCGGTCAGCGAGACGCCAAACTGCAGGCCCAGCGACTGCTGCGCCGCCGCGGCGTTGTCCATCAGGTAGCGCATCTGATCCAGATCGGAGCCGATACCGTTCAGGTAACGGTTACCGGTCTGGTTGAGCACCACGTTGGAAACGTAGCGGGTATCGAACGCCGCATCGCCGAGGAAGCGGTAATCGTAGTCCGGGTTCAGGTTGAGGCGGCCCAGCATGTAAGACGAGCCGAGGAACTGCTTCTCGTCCGTAAACGCCAGCCGCGTCTCCTGCGGCGCAGTGGACGACGGTTTGATCCCGAGCATCGCGTTCAGGTCGGCAAACAGGGCGGGATCAAGCTGTCCGAGACCGTTCAGTTTCGGGTTGATGCTGATCAGGTACGGGCTTTTCGGGTTGTCGGAGAAGACAAAATAGCCGTTGTTGCCCGACGGCAGCGGGTAAGCGCTGGTATCGACGCGCTGGCCCTGATAATGCCCGACGGCGCCGCCCTGAGCGGTTCGGAGATCGGCGGTGGTGACCCCGGCGTTCGCCAGCGCGCCCAGTTGGCCGAGGTTCGCGTTGCCTTTCTGCGTGGTGGCAATGTTGCTGAGAAGCGTGCCGGACGCGCCGCCGTTTTCCAGCGCGCCGCCGCCGTTAAGCTGCTGCAGCGCGCCCTGGAGCCGATCGTTCCACTGCGGCGAGTTCACCGCCACGGTGCCGGTAGCGTTCAGCCCCTGTTTTTGCACGCCGCTGCCGATGGTCTGGTTGCTGAGGGTGTTCAGCGACGGGGTGGAGATAACGTTGCTGACGCCGCCCGCGTTAGCGGTGGTATTAGTGTTGCTGATGTTGCTGGTGAAGTTTGCGGTGACGTTGCCGCCCGCCTGGATGACGGCGCGTAAGGTTTCGCCCTCCACAGATTCAGTCGTCAGACCTTGTAACTCATAAATAAAGGTCGAGTTAGCTTTTGGTCCAGGATATCCCGATTCCGAAGATGAACCCCCAGTAGAACTGAGATACTTATAATTATAAAAAGTCCCCGTTGTTCCCGATTGATAGCTCTCATTGTTCAGCTGCGAGCCTGAAAGAGATGCGTTACGTTCACTCAGTATTTGACTTGATTTATTTTCCAGAGTACCAGCATTGATAACCAAATCGCGCCCGGAAGCGATGCGCCCCGCGCCACCGCTCGCACTTACATCAAGATGTACCACTGAGCCAGCAAAGCGCATTTGGCTGCTCTCTGCGGTAGGAACAAAAGATGAACTGTAAATATCGTACTCAATTGCACAAGTACAGTTGCGATATCCTTTGGTTTTCGTATTGCTGATTCTGTAAGACGTTGAAGGGAGACTCAGGACAAGCAGTTCAATCGTTGCATCACCGACGTTTTCAGCCAGTTGTGAAGTCTCCGTCCAGCTATTTACCGAAAGTCCATCACGGGTATTCAGCAAATGCCCCGTTCTGATCGCAATATCACCCCCCTGCGTCTCAATATTCCCCGACGTGTTCACCACCTGGCTGTTCGCATTCCCCGCCGCATCCCGCTGCATCCACAGGTTGTTCCCCGCCATGATGTCGCCGCGCTGGTTAGTGATGCTGTCGGCAAACAGCGCCAGATTATTCGCCGCGTACAGCAGCGCGGTATTAACGATGGAGCCCGGCGCGCTGAGGGTCAGCGAGCCGCGCGTGCCGGTGAAGCCGTCGACGGTAATATTGCCCCTACTGGCAATGGTGATGTCGCCCCCGCCCTGCACCGAGCCCGCGGCGTTCAGCGCCACATTGCTGCCGGAGAGCGTGCTGGTGCCGCCGCCGGTGGTGATTTGTCCGTTGTTGCTGAGCTGCCCGCCCGCGCTGAGGTTAACCGCCTGCCCCTGCAGCACGCTGCGGTTATCGATGTCGCCGCCGCTGCTGATGGTCAGGGTTCGGCCTGCCGCCACGGCGGTCCGGCTGGTAAACGCGTTCGTCAGCTGCAGCGTTAAGTCCCCCAGGGACACCAGCTGGCCGGTCAGGTCCAGCCCCCGGCTCTGCAGCCACAGGTTGCCGCCGCTCAGCAGCCTGCCGCCCGCGCTCTGGATTACCTGGTCGGCATTGATGTTCAGCTGCGCGTTGCCGAGCAGCGTGCCGCTGTTGTTCAGCTGGCCGTAGTTAACCGTCAGCTGTCCCGCCTGGGTGGTGCCCTGGCTGGCAAACGCGGTGCCGGTCAGCGTGGCCCGGTCGGCCACCCACGTGCCGCCGTTGGTGGCGTTTGCCGCATTGAGTATCAGGTCGGTGGCCTGCAGCCAGCCGGTGCCGGTGAACTGCGGCGTGCCGAGCGTCAGGCGCGCGCCGGAGAGCAGCCTGCCGTCGTTACGCGCCTGCGAGGAGGCTGTCACGCGCGTCTCGCCGCCGCCCTGAATCAGGCCGTAGTTAAACAGCGCGGGCGTGGTCAGCGTCAGCGCATCGCGGCTGACGATTTCGCCTCCGCTGCTGTTGGTGAGCGTCCCGCTGAGGGCCAGCGTCGCGCCGTTATCGCCCTGCAGACGTCCGCCGTTGGTGAGCGCCCCGGTGGTGATGCCGAGCGTGCCCCCCTGCATTTTGCCGTCGCTGGTGACGGAGGCCGCCGTGACGTTCAGCGCCCCGCCGGACAGCAGGGTGCCGCCAGACTGCTGGCTGACCGCGCCGGTCTGGCTGAGGGTCAGGCCATTCACGCCGCTGATGGCGCCGCTGTTGCTGAGCGTGCCGCCCGTCAGCGTCAGGTTTTTCGCCGCCCACTGCCCCTGGTTCGCCAGCGTCGCGGCCTGCAGCGTCGCCGCACCCAGCGCGGTGATCTTACTGCCCGCGGTTCCGGTGAGCGTGTCGGCCAGCGTCATCTGCAGCCCGTCGGCGCTCTGCACCGTGCCGCTGTTGGTGAGCGACTGCGCGTTAAGCAGAATGTTCTGCGCCTGCCAGCTCCCGGCGTTGGTCACCGTGCCGGATGCCATGGTCAGCACGCCCTGAGTGAGAAGCCTGCCGCCTGCGCCGTTAATCAGCGCCTGCTGCGGCGCGGCCATCGCCATGCGCGCCATCAGCCGCTGCTCCCCCTGAACGGTCAGGCTCTGCAGGCCGGTCAGCGTGCCCTGGTTGTTAATGCTGTTCTGATGCAGCGTGAGGGTGTTCCCCTGCACGGTGCCGCTGTTTTTAAGCGTGCTGCCGCCGAGCGTCACATCCCCCTCGCTGAGGAGCTGCCCGCGGTTGTCCAGCGTCTGTGCGGTGATATCCGCCCGCCCCTGGCTCATCAGCGAGCCGGCTGAGGTCAGCGTGCCGCCGGTCGTGGCCGTCAGCGCTCCCTGGCTGAGCAGGGACCCGCCGTGCGTCCAGTCGCCGGTGGCGCGGATGTCCGCGCCGTTCCCCTGCAGCGTGCCCTGCGTAACCAACTGGCCTGCGTCCAGCGTCAGCATGCCGCCGGAGAGGGTGCGCGAGGCCGCGCCCGTGGTCAGCGTGGTCCCGGTGAGCGCCAGGCCATTCGTTCCCTGCATCAGCCCGCCGTTGTTCATCTCGCGGGCGGTGAGGGACAGCGTACCGCCTGTGATGCGCCCCGGGTTCGCCAGGGTATCCGCAGTGAAGGCAGTCGTGCCGCCGCTCTGCAGCAGCCCGGTATTCGTTAACGCCCCGCCGAGCGTGCCGCTGAGTCCCGTCTGCCCGTTCACCGTGCCGCTGTTGGTGAGGGTGGTGCCGGTCATGCCCAGCGTCGCGCCCTGCAGCGTACCGGCGTTCGTCAGCTCTCCCCCCGTCAGCGTGAAGCCGCCGCCGGAGAGCCATTTGCCGTTCAGCTCGTTGATAAAGCGGTCGGCGGCGGCGTTAACCGCGCTGCTGCCCTGCATCAGGCCGCTGTTGCGCAGCTCCGTCGCGCCAGCTGTCAGCGTTTTGCCCGCCACCGTGCCGCTGCTGGTCAGCGTTGTCGCGTGAAGCGCGGCATCTCCGGTGGCAACGATGTTCCCCGTGCTGGTCAGGGCACTGCTCAGGCCCAAATCCAGGTCCTGCGCCTGAATATCGCCCCGGTTCGTCAGGTCGCTGCCCCGCAGGGTAAACCCGCCGTTCACCAGCAGCAGGCCGGCGTTATCGAGCATGTCGAGGGACAGGTCCAGAGAACTGCCGCTAATCAGCTGCCCGGTGGCGCCGTTGCTCAGCGCGCGGGTGGTCAGCGCCAGCGTGTCGTTGCCCTGCAGCATGCCGGTGTTGGTCAGCTGCGCGGCGTTCACCGTCAGCGCCTTCCCGGCCAGCTGGCCGTCGTTGAACAGCTGGGCCGCCGTCAGCGTGAACAGGTTCTGGCTGAGCAGGGCGCCGGTGTTATCCAGCCTGCCGGTCGCGGAAAGCGTCAGGGCGTCCAGCGCCTGAACGCTGCCCTGGTTATTCAGGCTCGCGGCGTCCAGCGTCGCGCGGCGCCCCTGCAGGCTGCCCGCGTTGCTCAGCGTTTGTCCGCTGAGCGTCAGGGTCTCGCCGCCCGTCACCTGGCCCTGAGGCTGGTTCGTGAAGGTGTTGCCGGACCAGGCCAGCGTGCTGCTGCCCTGAAGCAGGCCGCTGTTCTGCAGGTCGCCCCGCAGGGTCAGCACTTTCGCCAGCAGCTGGCCCCGGTTATCGGTCCTGCCGGCCTGGACGTCCAGCGCCTGCTGGCTGAGCACCTTGCCGCTGTTGGTCAGCGTGCCGGTCACCGCCGCCGTCACGCCCGCTTCCCCCAGCGCGTTGCCGGTATTCATCCACTCGCCGGTGGCCAGGTTCAGGGTGTTGCCCTGCAGCAGCCCGGCGTTGGTCAGGGTGGTGTGGCGCAGGCCGAGCGCGCCGCCGGAGAGCAGCATGCCCGCCTGCAGGTTGCTGAGCTGTGCCCCGGTCGCCGTCAGGGAACGGGTCCCCTGCAGCGTGCCGCCGTTGGTCACCGACGCGCTGTTAAACTGCGCGTCAGTACCGGCCATCAGGCCGCCGTTCGTCAGGCTGGCGGCGGTCAGCGTCAGGCCGTCCCGGGCAATCACCCGCCCGTCGGCATCGTTGCTGGCCTGGCGGGTCAGGTTCAGCAGCAGCGCGGTGGCGCTGAGCTCGCCGCTGTTGGCCAGCGTTTCACCGTTAAGCGTGAGCGTTCCGCCGCTGCGCAGCGCGCCCCGGTTAGTGAGGTCTGCCACGCCGAGCGTCAGCGCCGAGTCCCCCCCGACGGTGCCCTGGTTCTGCAGGCTGTCCGCCGTGATGTGCAGGTCGCCGGCCGCAATATTGCCCGCGTTAGTAAACGCAGTGCCGTTCAGGGTGAGCCGGTCGTCCGCCAGCAGGCGTCCGCTGTTGGTCAGGCTGAGGTAGTCGCTGCTCAGGCTGACGCCGTTAATTTCACCCTGGTTTGTCAGTGTGTCGCCTTTAATGCGCAGCGTGCCGTCGGTGGTGATAAGCCCGCTGTTGGCCAGCACCGGAACGTTCAGCGTTAAATCCTGCGCGCTGTAGACAGACCCGCCGGCGAGGTTCGTGAGCGACCCGGTCTTCAGGTCGAGCTGGGTGGTCCCCTGCAGCAGCCCGCCGTTCTCCACCGAGGCACCGTCCAGCGCCAGCGTACCGGCAACCAGCGTACCGCTGCTGGTGATGCGCCCGGGGGCCGTCAGGGTCATGCGGTCCGCTTTTGCGACGCCGGACTGGAGGATGTTCTGTCCACTGAGGCTGAGGGTGTCGGCGGTGAGCTCGCCGCCGCTGGTCAGGTCGCTGGTTGCGTTAAAACTCAGCGCGTTACCGGTGGATTTCCCGGCGTGCGCAAGGGTGCCCGCCGTCACCGACAGAGCCCCTTTCGCCGCCTGCGTGCCGTTCAGCGCGGCATTCTTCGCCTGCAGGGTAAGCCCCTGCCCGCTCTGCAGATGCGCATCCTGGCCGGTGGTCAGGTCGCCGGTGCTGACGGTTAATGCCCCCGCCGCGTCCGTCTGCCCGTTCAGGCTGGCGCTGCGGGTCGCGGTAATCTGAACATTGCCCTGACTGGTGGTGCGGGACGCCTGACCGCTGGTCAGGGTACCGGCCTGCGCCGTCAGCGCCGTCGCGCCGGACAGGGTGCCGTTCTGCTCAAGCGCGTCTGCCGTCACGCGCATCGCGCCGTCAGCCAGCAGGCTGCCGCTGTTACGCAGGGTCTGCTGCGCCGTGACGTTCGCGTTGCCTTTCGCGCTGAGCGTGCCCCGCTGCTCCAGGGTACCGGCGCTCAGCGCCAGGTTGCCGGCGCTCTGCAGGGTACCGCTGTTAGTGACCGTCTGCCCCTTCAGGGTGACGTCGTTACCCTGCGCCGTGCCGCCGTTCGTCAGCTCTCCCGCGTTCACGTCAAGGCGGCCTTTCGCCGCCAGCTGGCCGCTGCTGGACACCCTGTCGCCGGAGAGCGCAATGTCACGCCCCGCATTCACCTGCCCCTGGTTACTGACGGCGCTGCCCGTCAGGCGGACGTCGCCCGCGGCATCGGCCCGGCTCTGGCCGTCCAGGACTATTTGCCCGCCGCTCAGGGCCAGATTTTCTCCTGCCGAGACCGCGCTGGCCGTGGAGGACAGCGTGCCGCCGCTGCTGAGCGTCGCGCGGGTATCGCTCCCGCTGCGGGTATTCGTCAGGGTGATATCCTTCCCGGCCGCCACGCTGAGCGCGCCTTTGCTGGTGACGCTGCCGCCGCGCTGCGTCAGGCTGCCGCCGGTGGACAGCGTGGTGTCGGCCTGGCCTGTCAGAGTCGCATCCGCAAGCGCCATTCCCTGTTTGCTCGTGACGGTTAGCGCCCCGCCCTGTGCCGACACGCCGCCGCCGTTTACGGTCAGGGTATCTTTACTGTCCAGAGTCGCCGCACCGCGGGAGACCAGGGAGGTATTGCTGAGCGTCATCCCCTGCCCGCTGCTCACCGATAGCGCGCCCGCGCTGTTTGTCCCGCCGCCCGTCGTCTGCACTTTCCCCGCAGCGGAAAGGCGCATATCGGCCTGGCTGGCGAGCGTGCTGTTACTGAGCTCCACATCCCGCGAGCTGGCCACGTTCAGCGCCCCCCCGGCCTGATGGCTGCCGCTGAGGGCCACCCCCGCGCCGTTCGCGCTAATCGAGCCGCTGGCCAGGCTGTTCGTGACCGTCAGTTTCCCGCCCGCGTCCAGCTGAATGTCGCCCTGGCGCGCGGTGAGGTTGCCGAGGTTCACCCCCACGCCCGTCTCGCTGGAGACCAGGCGAATACGGTTCGCATACATCCCGCCGAGCGCGCCGGTATCCACGGCCACCACGGGCGCGGCGCCCTCACCGGCAATCGGCCTGACGCTGCCGTCTGCCCCCACGCGGTTCGCCCCTGCGGTCACCGTCAGGTCGTTCGCGTGGATCGCGGCGTTCACTTCCGTTGCGCGCGCAATAATCGACAGCGCGTCGCTTTTACTGGCGTCCAGCCCCTGGCCTTCAACCGTGATGGCCCCTTTCGTCACCTCCAGCGCCAGCAGGTTACCGCTGACGTCGAACTGCGGTTTCCCCGTGGTCAGGGTGACGTTCGGGGTGTTGATAAATCCGCACCCGTTACAGGTAATGCCGTACGGGTTGGCCACCATAACGTTTGCTGCTTTACCGGCGACTTCCGTGTAGCCCTGCAGCTGCGAGCGGCTGGCGCCCGTGACTTCGTTGATAATGCCTTTCGCTTCCCGCCCGGCCTGCAGGTTGGGGTTGTTCTGGATAAGCCCGCCCAGTTGGGTCTGGGTTAAACGGTCCGTGCCGTTATTGAGGATAAGCCCCTCTTTGCCGACGTTATACTCACCGAACTGGTTATGCGAGATACCCGCCCCGTTGGGCGTGGCGATGTTGACGACCGGCACCCCGTTCCCCGCCCGATCGACCGTGGCCTGTCCGGCCGGCGTGAGCGCCGCCGCGACGGCAGGTGCCATCGGCTGCCAGACCATCAGGCCGCAGACAATCCAGCTGATCAGACGCTGCGAGAAACGAACGGGTGGGTGACGGGTATCCATAGTCGTAGAGTCTCTTAAAGCATGAAGGCAATGCGCCAGTTAACGCTCACATGATCCGGGCCGAGCCAGTCGGGGTAGTGCAGGGGCGTGCCGACCGAAATCTGGCTGCTGTACCAGCGCCCTGCGCTGCTCAGCCCCACCGAGCCTCCCCATAACGTGCCGGAGGCAAAGCGGTCCTGACGGTCTTTTTCCAGCCAGCCGCCGTCAACGGCGACCGTTGCGCTCACCGCGCCAATCACCGGAAGGGTGAAGAGGGAGTAGCCCAGCTCGTTACGCCAGTAGCCGCCGTTGTCCCCGGACAGGTACTGCTCCTTAAAACCGCGCACGGAGCTTTCGCCGCCGAGCGTCAGGCGCTCAGAGCCGTACAGCCGGTCGGGCGACCACTGGCCGTAGGCGCTGGTCAGCCACCAGGCGTTACGGGCGACAGGACGCTGGAAGCTGGCGTTCAGGCTCCATTTACGGAATTCCGCGCGCGGCATATCCCCGGACTTATCTTCGTCGGTTTCGGCACTGAACCACGGCATGCCGTGGCTCCAGGTCGGGTTGAAGGTCGCCACGCCGCCCAGCATTTTTTGCGTGTGCGTAATGCCCAGAACCAGGCTGGAGAGGTTGCGCGTGCTGCTCTGAAGCGGCGCGTCGTTGAGCCAGTTGCGGCTGGAGCGCTGAACCACGCCAGCCGCAATGCCGGTTTTCACCTCCCCGTTGCGGAAGACCACCCAGGACGCGTTAACGCGGTGGGTTTTGGTATCGCCCGTGGAGAGCCAGTTGAAGCCCTGGTTACTGATGGTGGTCCGGTAGTTACTCCAGGCGTAGCTGTAGTCCAGTAATCCGTAGCCAAACGGCACGCTGACGCCCACCTGGAAGTTCTGCGCATCGTACGCGCTGGCAAAATCGCTGCTGCGCCCGCCGCTGACAAACCATTTATCCGCCAGCCCCAGCATATTATTCGCGGTGAGCACGCCATTCAGCTGGTTTTCACCGGTGCTCTTCTGCCCGCTATTATCCAGGCTTACCGATGCACTTAAGGGAAATTCCGGTTTTGCCGTGAGGTTAACGATGGAATATCCGGCCTGCGTTCCCGGAAGAATTTCAATCTGAACCGGGTCGGCACGCAAACGGTTAATTTGCTCCATGCCCTGTTCGATGTCGCGTAAATTAAGGATGCCGCCGACCCGTCCCGGAAACGCCATTTTCAGCATGTGCGGCGTTTCGCCTTCCAGACGGATCGCTTCCAGCCGTCCTTCCAGCACCACAATATTCAGCTGACCGCCGGAGAGATCCTGCTCGGTAAGAAAAGCGCGGCTGGTGATATATCCCCGGCTGATATACCAGTCAGAAATATGGGCGAGAAGCTCCGTTATTTTTGCCATATCCAGACACCGGCCCTGCCACGGCGCGACAAGGGCCTGCCGGGTTTTCGGGGAGATTAGGGTCGCACCGGAAAGGGTAATGGTATTAATGGTGAAGCAGGGCCCGGCGCCGGTAGCAGGCAGCGGTCTGGCGGGCGCGGGACGAGGAATACTGCGCTCCAGCTCCTCACGCTGTTGCTGGTTTTGTAATAAAAGCTGCTGCTGTTGCTGCTGGATGGAATCGCGATCGGCTGGAGACAACGGAGCAGCGTTAACGCTCGCTGAAAAAAGCGTAACCGATAAGATAAAAATAATATAATTTGCTAATGAAATTATTCTCTTTTTTATTTTATTGCTATTCATCCATGCCACAAAATTTATTCGCAATTAATATTTTCGAAATATAAGAGCATTCTTAATGCGAGTATATCTAATTTGCGTTAGGGCTCATCAAATAAAATAATTTTTTAGAAAAATGAGAGGTCGATTAAGAAAAAATAATAAATTATTTAACTAAGCCTTAAATCTTGAGTTAGCCCAAATAAACTAGCTGTGAAGACGAAAGGTTTTTCTCCATTCCGCAGGGCTCACCCCAAAACGCGCCTTAAACTGCTGTCGCCAGGTGACGGCGGAATTAAATCCCACCAGCTCAGCCACGCGCTCAATCGGCATATTTCCGGCTTCCAGCAGGATCTGGCTGCGCCGCAGGCGTTCGGTGGTCAGCCAGTCGGCGACGCTCATCCCCGTAGCGTTAACAAAATGGCGGGTCAGGGTGCGGCGGCTCATCGAGACGACCTCCGCCAGCGAGTCCAGACTATGTGGTTCGGTGATGTGCTGCTGAAGATAGTCGATCAGGCAGTTAATGCGTCCGTCGCGGGTATCTTTGGGTACCGGCTGGGCGATGAACTGCGCCTGACCGCCCTCGCGGTGGGGCGGTACAATCATCCGGCGGGCAATCTGGTTGGCGACCACGCTGCCAAAGCGCTGGCGAATGATATACAGGCAGCAGTCCAGCGCGGCGGCAGTCCCGGCAGAGGTAATGATATTGCCGTCATCCACGTAAAGGGCATTAATATCCAGCCGAACGTTCGGGAAGAGGGACTGAAACTGACGTTCGAACTCCCAGTGGGTGGCCGCACGCTTACCGTCGAGAAGCCCCGCCCAGGCCAACACAAACGACCCCAGACACAGCCCGACGATTTCCGCGCCGTTGTCTCTCGCCTGCACCAGGCTATCGAGCAGCGACTGTGGCGGGCGTTCAAGAACGTGCTGCCAGTAGGGAACGACAACAATATCGGCCTGCCCAATGGCGGTAAAATCCTGCGTGGCGTTGAGGGCAAATCCGTCTTTTGAGGTGAGGAATCCCGGCGTTTCGGCGCAGATCGTCACGTTAAAGCGCTTTTCTCCGGAGACCGAGTCGCCAAACAGAATGCAGGGAACGGAGTAGTGGAACGGGCTGAACCCGTCTACCGCGACAATCGCGACGTTGGCTAGCGGCATTTGTCTCTCCTTTCCCTTTTAGATACTCAGAATATAACGGTTTCGCCATCCTGGGGAATGCTCACTGCGTCACTCACCTGGTTGGCTTCAACGTACTCACGCAGCGCGCTGCGGGTTAACAGGCAGTGGTTAATGGCTTCCATATGGCTCGCCACAATTTTGGCCTGCGGCAGCAGGAAATGGACGTTGAGCACGTCCTCCTGCCCCATAATGATAGGCCCAAAGCCAATGACGTGAGCATAGCCGGCGTTCAGCACCACCACGTCCGGCTGATGCTTTTGCAGATCGGCCGCCACCTCGTCACGCCAGACGGTATCCCCGGCAATATAGAGCGTCTTCTCATCAGGATGGCGGAGCACCACGCCACAGGCCTCGCCCAGCCGCTCCGCCAGTTCGGGCACTGCATATGCGCGATCGGTCCCGTGCTGCCCACCGTGGGTTTTCGTAATCAGAATATCGCCGAAGAAGGTCGCGTCGGTCATGACCGTCAGGTTGCTAAACCCCTGGCTGCGCAGCAGCGCGGCGTCACGCTCGTTTTGCACGTAGATCGGCTTATCTTTGGCGATCAGCTCTGCCGCGGCGCGATCCCAGTGATCGTCATGAGTATGGGTGACGATCACCGCGTCGGCGTCCAGCAGCGTGTTGACGTCAACGGGGAGTTCGACCGTCGGGTTACGACGTTCGGCATACGCCGTGCCGGGAAAGCCCGGATAAGCGCCCTTAGGGGCCAGCATCGGGTCGATTAAAAGACGTTTTCCGGCGTAGGTAATCAGCTGGGTGGCGTTGCGAATGTGGGTAATGTTCATGGGCTATCCTCCGGTTGGTGTGATAAGGAGGATAGCCAGCCGTCGCCGGTAACGCTGTGGGTTAAAGGGCGATTACCGATGGAATCGGGCCAATTTAATCACCGCGTTTTCTGCCGGTTCCTTTACCAGCCCGGCACCGCCCCGCCGTTAAAGATCGTCTCCGCCGCTTTCGCCACTTCAGGCGACTGATACGACTGGATAAATTCCTTCACGTTCTCGGCGTTTTTGTTGTCTTCGCGCGTCACAACGATGTTCACGTACGGCGAGTTTTTGTCTTCGATAAAGACGCTGTCATGCACCGGCGACAGCCCGGTTTGCTGGATATAGGTAGTACTGATGATGGCGACATCGACTTTAGGGTCGTCCAGCACGCGCGGCAGCTGCGCCCCTTCGAGCTCCATGATTTTCAGCTGTTTAGGGTTGGCGGTAATATCCAGCGCCGTTGGCAGCAACCCGGTGTCCGGCTTCAGGGTGATGAGCTTCTCTTTTTGCAACAGCAGCAGCGCGCGGCCCAGGTTGGTCGGGTCGTTTGGAATGGCAATGGTTGCGCCGTCCTTCAGGTCAGAGACGGATTTGATTTTGCGGGAATAGCCGGCCATCGGGAAAACAAAGGTGTTCGCCACGGCCACCAGCTTGTAGCCATGCGCCTTGTTATCCTCTGCAAGGAACGGGCGATGCTGGAAGACGTTGGCATCCAGTTCCCCCTGGTTGGTGGCATCGTTAGGCAACAGCGAGCCGCTGAAGCCCACCAGCTCCACGTCGAGGCCATATTTCTCTTTCGCCACCTTTTTGGCGACTTCCGCCACGTCCTGCTCGGCGCCGTTGATGACGCCGACTTTAATGTGTTTGGCATCGCTGCCACTTTGATCGCACCCTGCCAGCAACAGGCCAGCCAGTACCAGAGCACCCAATCGACGTTTCACAAGACAGTTCCTTTTGCTGAATGTTGTAATGACTATATCGACAACGAGGCGGTGAAATAAAAACCGAAAAAGAATCAATAAGAAGGATAAGTTATATGCGGGTATAGCCGGGTGGCGCTGCGCTTACCCGGCCTGCGGATTCAGAGCTAAAGGGCTTTCGCCAGGTAATGTCGCTGCATGCCCGGATAAGGATAATCCTGCAAAGACATTTGCAACTGGTACCCCTGTTTTTCATAGAACGGCCGCGCCTGGAAGCTGGCGGTATCGACCAGCGCGTGCTTGCAGCCTTTGCGTCTGGCTTCCTCTTCGGCCGTTCTGATGAGCTGGCTGCCAACGCCGGATCCGCGCACGGTCTCGCTCACCCAGAGATAGTCGATATTCAGCCAGTCGCCTTTTCGCACACCGATTAACCCGCCCAGCATGGCGCCATTATCGTCACGCATGTAAACGCCAACGTCGCCGCTAAAGGTCGCCATATCCAAAAATTGCGCGTTGTAGGCACGCAGCCCCACGAATAACTCTTCTTTTTCCTGCTGCGTAACCGTATTGGTAATGCTCAGTTGCATGACGTTCTCCCTGTTTTTGTGTGCTGTTTGACTATCTCACAGATACTTTACGGAGAAAATTCATACTTTCGGCTGGCGTCGCTACACTGAATGTAACGATATATTTCATGGGAAGCCTGTGACGTCAAAAGGGGGTTGTTGATGAAAGCTGCACACCTTGTCTGCCTGCTGGTTTGTCTGCTCTTCGCCGCGTTTGTCCATGCTCAGGAAAAGGACGATCCCATGAAAGAGGCGCAAATAAAGCAGCAGGTCCTTAAAGATATTAAGAAAACCTGTACGCCACAGAAAAAGCAGAGCGATAAAGCCTGGCAGGAGATGATTTTGTCGTCCGAGGCCAATCAGCTGCTAATCAAAAATGCCATTACCGCCGTGAAGCGCGACAACCTGGATGCCTACTGGGGGGCGATTGGTCAAGTGGATTGTATGGAAGATTATTGAATGCTGCTTGCCGGGTGGCGCTACGCTTACCCGGCCTGGAAAACATGTTTAACGCTTACGCACATCCGGAATAATTAAATCTCCGCGCAGCACATACGAGCCCAGCATCTGCGTTTTCTCCGTCAGCCAGCCCACAATACGCGCCGCCATGGCATCCATGGAATATTCAATCGCCGGGATCACCGGAATACCCGGCAGGTGCAGCGATCCGGCAAGGCTAAAGACCATGATGTCGTCCGGTACCGATTTATTAAACGCCTGCAGCTGCGGGATCACCCGCTGGGCTTCCTGCTCGTCCGCCACCAGCAGCGCGTTGAAGTTCAGCGTGCTGGCGTTATTCAGCAGCTCCTGCAGCGCAACGGACGAAGACGTCGCGTCCATAAAGACCAGGTTGCGATTAAAGGGCAGGAAATTTTTCTCCAGCGCGTGCTTGTAGCCGAGCAGCACCTGGTCGGCAAAACCGCTGCCGTGGGGGTGGATCAGCGCAATCTGGCGACGCCCCTGGCTGGTGAGATAATTACAGGCAGTTTCTGCGGCAAAAGCGTGATCGAACTGGATGCTGTTGGAATTATCAGACTCCATGCAGTCGACCAGGATGACGTTGTCCATGTCGACGTCCAGCGGGAAACGGGCGCCGATCACCAGGATGTCATCACAAAGCCCGCAGGAAAGTTCTTCAAGGGCGTTCATCACTTCCGCTTTACCGTGCGCGAAACGCAGCAGCAGGTGTTTTTGATGCTGGCTGAGCTGTTTTTCCAGCGCGTACAGATAACCGGTGGTCTGGTTAATGTTTTCCTGGGCGCAAATGACCCCAATGCAGCCCGTCGACTGGCTCAGCAGCGACTGGGCAATCACGTTGGGACGATAGTTCAGCTCATCCACAGCTTTCAGAACGGCCTGACGGCTGGCTTCCTTAACGCCACGCGACCCACTCAACACTCGCGAAACCGTGGCTTTAGACACCCCGGCAAGACGTGATACATCATTGATTGTCGACATCTTTTTCCCCTGGCAGGCTTACCTCGCGCCTGCAAATTCCATCACCGCTTCGGCTCACATTATAGCCAGAACGGAGTATATCCGTTTCCGTTTTCCATGGAAACCGATTTTCCGTTTCCACTCAAAATGATGTCAAACCAGCCAAATTATGTGACGCACATCCGGTTAATTAGCCTCATAAGTATTGGATCTTGATGGCTATCACAGTTCTGCTTTTTATAAATGGAAACCGGTTTCCGTATAATGTCCAATCATCCTCGCAATAACTTTTTACATTTAGAGGATGGTTGTCGATGTTCAAGATTATGCTGTGCTGCTCTGCCGGGATGTCCACCAGCCTGCTGGTCAGCAAAATGGTCGATGTCGCGAAAGAACGTGGTTTGCCGGTGAAGATTGATGCGTACGGTGTTTCCGAATTTGATACGCAGTTTCCGCAATACCAGGTTGTCCTTCTCGGACCGCAAGTGAAATACATGTTACAGACACTCTCAGACAAGGCGGCGACGCATGGCATTCCGGTGCAGCCCATCGATATGATGGACTATGGCATGCAGCGTGGCGATAAAGTACTGGACTATGCTCTGTCGCTCATCGAAGCGGCACACTAAAAGGTGTTCACATGAGTTCGTTATATCAATCCATGGTCGCGGTGATTGAGCAGTCAATTACCCCGCTGGCCGCGAAGCTCGGCCAGCAAAAGTATGTGATTGCCATCCGCGACGGCTTTACCGCCGCGCTGCCGTTCATGATCATCGGCTCGTTTATGCTGGTGTTCATCTTCCCGCCGTTCTCGGCGGATACCACCAACAGCTTCGCCCGCGGCTGGCTGGATTTCTCCCAGACCTACCGCGAGCAGCTGATGCTGCCGTTTAACCTCAGCATGGGCGTGATGACCTTCTTCATCTCGGTGGGGATTGGGGCGAGCCTGGGGCGTCAGTTTAACCTCGACCCGGTGATGTCCGGCCTGCTGGCCTTTATGGCCTTCCTGCTGGTCGCCGCGCCGTATGCCGACGGCAAAATCTCGACCCAGTATCTCTCCGGTCAGGGCATCTTCACCGCGCTGATTACCGCGATCTACGCCACCCGCGTTTACGCGTGGCTGAAGCAGAACAACGTGACCATTCGTCTGCCGAAGGAAGTCCCGACCGGCGTGGCGCGCTCGTTTGAGATCCTGATCCCGGTGATGGTGGTGATCGGTACGCTGCACCCGCTGAACCTGTTCATTGAAGCGCAGACCGGGATGATTATCCCGCAGGCGATTATGCACCTGCTGGAGCCGCTAGTGTCCGCCTCTGACTCCCTGCCCGCCATTCTGCTCTCCGTGCTGCTGTGCCAGATCTTCTGGTTCGCCGGTATCCACGGTTCGCTGATTGTCACCGGCATCATGAACCCGTTCTGGATGGCCAACCTCTCGGCAAACCAGGCGGCACTGGCCGCAGGCGCGGCGCTGCCGCACGTCTACCTGCAGGGCTTCTGGGATCACTACCTGCTGATTGGCGGCGTCGGCTCCACCCTGCCGCTGGCGTTCCTGCTGCTGCGCAGCCGCGTTACCCACCTGCGCACCATCGGCAAAATGGGCGTGGTGCCAAGCTTCTTTAACATCAACGAACCGATTCTGTTCGGCGCGCCGATCATCATGAACCCGATGCTGTTTATCCCGTTCGTGTTCGTTCCGCTGGTCAACGCCTGTCTGGCGTACGCGGCAACCAAGCTCGGCTGGCTGGCACAGGTTGTGTCATTGACCCCATGGACTACCCCTGCACCGATCGGCGCCTCGTGGGCGGCGAACTGGGCGTTGAGCCCGGTGGTGATGTGCCTGGTCTGTATGGTGATGTCCGCGCTGATGTACCTGCCGTTCCTGCGCGCCTATGAGCGTACGCTCATCAAAAACGAAGAGCAGAAGGCCCAGGCAACCGTCGGTGCCGCTGAGACCGCCAGCAATTAAGTCAAAGAGGAAGAGTCATGAAATACGCATTTCCCGATAACTTCTGGTGGGGCAGCGCAAGCTCCGCTCTCCAGACGGAAGGGGCAAGAGAGGGGGAAACCACGTGGGACTACTGGTTTGCCCGCGAGCCGAACCGTTTTCACAACGGCGTGGGGCCACAGCAGACCTCCACGTTTTATCAGCACTGGAAAACGGACATTCAGCTGTTGAAGCAGCTGAACCACAACAGCTTTCGCACCTCGATTAGCTGGGCGCGCCTGATCCCCGACGGTATCGGTGAAGTGAATCCGGAGGCGGTTGATTTTTATAATCAGGTCATTGATGAGCTGAATGAACAGGGCATCACGCCGTTTATCACTCTGTTCCATTTCGACATGCCGATGGCGATGCAGGAAATAGGCGGCTGGGAAAACCGCAACGTGGTGGACGCGTACGCACGTTACGCGCAGATTTGCTTCGAGCTGTTCGGCGATCGCGTGCTGCACTGGTTTACCTTCAACGAACCGATCGTGCCGGTGGAAGGCGGTTATCTGTACGACTTCCACTACCCCAACGTAGTGGATTTCCGCAGGGCGGCCACCGTGGCGTATCACACGGTGCTGGCCCATGCGAAGGCGGTGCAGGCCTACCGCGCCGGGCACTACGCGGGGGAGATCGGCATCGTGTTGAACCTGACGCCGTCGTATCCGCGCTCGCAGAACCCGGCAGACGTGAAGGCGGCGCACGTTGCGGATCTGATGTTTAACCGCAGCTTCCTTGACCCGGTCCTGCGCGGCGAATACCCGGCGGATCTGGTGGCGCTCCTGAAATCTTACGACCAGCTGCCCGCCTGCAAGCCGGAAGACGGTTTCCTGATTGCGGAAGGGAAAATCGACCTGCTCGGCATTAACTACTATCAGCCGCGTCGCGTGAAGTGTCGCGACAGCGCGGTGAACCCGCAGGCGCCGTTTATGCCGGAGTGGTTCTTTGATAATTACGAGATGCCGGGCCGCAAGATGAATCCGCACCGCGGCTGGGAAATCTACGAGCCGGGTATCTACGATATTCTGATTAACCTCCGCGACAATTACGGCAACCCTCGCTGCTTTATTTCCGAAAACGGCATGGGCGTCGAAAATGAGCAGCGTTTTATTGAAAATGGTCAGATTAACGATCAATACCGCATCGAGTTTATTTCCGAACATTTAGCCTGGCTGCATAAAGGGATTAGCGAAGGGTGTAATTGTCTTGGCTACCATATGTGGACGTTTATAGATAACTGGTCGTGGTGCAACGCGTATAAAAATCGCTACGGATTTATCCAGCTCGATTTAGAGACGCAGAAACGCACCATTAAGAAAAGCGGGGAGTGGTTTGCCGCCACCGCGTTAAATAATAGTTTTGAAAAAGAGACATGATTATGATCGCATTAGAAGAAGCCGTAATGGAAATTATCGTCAATGCCGGGCAGTCCCGCAGCCTGTGCTTTGAAGCCCTGCACGCCGCGCGCCAGGGCAACATTGACGAGGCCAAAAGCCTGCTGCGCGAAGCCGATGGCTACGCGCGCCAGGCGCACAAGATGCAGACCAAACTGATCGAGCAGGATGCGGGCGAAGGCCGCCAGCCGATGACGTTAATTATGGTGCACGCGCAGGATCACTTAATGAATTCCTTATTAGCACGTGAATTGTCCGAAGAAATTATTCATTTATATCAGAGATAGCCTATGTCGAAATAAATTAATGTAATACCTCTGTACCTAAAACTAGAAATCCACTTGTTCTGATGATAGCGACATATTCTGTCAGATCGGAGCGGGATGGTTATTGTCTGAATAAAATTAAACTATATTGAGATAACCATGAATACGATTAAAAAACTTCCATTAACCATGGCGGTTATCGCCGCGCTTTGCCCAATTTCCGTGCTCGCACAGGAATTCACGCAGGAACAAATCGACGCCATTGTGGCGAAAGCGGTGGATAAAGCCCTGGCTGAACGTCAGGCCAAAATGGATGCTGCCGTCGCGAAAAAAGCGGACGTGGTGACCGAGCCGCAAAGCGCGGCGCAATCTCCGGATATGGCGATTCCGTTTGGGGTTAAATTTACCGGCTACGCCCGATACGGCGCGCACTACCAGGCCGCCGATCAGAAATACGTGGCGGTGGACGGTTCATATAACGGCGCGTCCGCCATTGGTCGTCTGGGCAACGAAGGCAACGGCGGGGAATTCCAGCTTTCCAAGGCCTTTAAAGGCGAAAACGGCGCCATCTGGGACATCAACGTGATGATCGACCACTGGGGCGACGAAGTTAACCTGAAAAAAGCCTACGCCGGGGTGACCAATATTATGGCCTCCAACCCGAACGCCTATTTCTGGGCCGGTCGTGACTTCCACCAGCGTCCGCAGCAGGGCATCAACGATTACTTCTGGATGAACCACGACGGCCAGGGCGCCGGGGTGAAGAACTTCGACATCGGCGGCGTGCAGTTTGACGTCGCCGCCGTGGCGGCGGTGGAATCCTGTAGCCCGGAAGTGATGGAAGATGAAGCCAACCCGTCGCGCATCACCTGTACCGGCGGGTCCGGCACGGGCGACAAAGGTAACTACGCGGCCACCTCTAAAATCCACGGCATGAAGCTCGGACCGATCGACATGGAGCTTTACGCCAACTACGGCTTTGACTCCAAAGCGGTGGAGAGCGACGAACGTCTGAACGCGTGGCAGGGCGGCGTGGTGCTGAGCCACACCAACGACAGCGGCGTGAACAAGGTGATCGCCCGCTACTCCGATAATTCGGACAACAGCGTGTTCAATAAAACCGAAGACCTGACCACGGTCTACGCCAGTTTCGAAGGGCTGTACAAATTCACCCAGGCCACCCAGGTGGAGTACATCCTCGCCTTCCACGACTACGACAACAGCCGCGATAAGACCGATAACCGTAAGAACTACAACGCTATCGTGCGTCCGATGCACTGGTGGAACGACGTTCACTCCACCTGGCTGGAAGCAGGCTGGCAGCACGTTGACTACGACAACGGCGGCGACAACAAGGGCTGGAAGCTGACCCTGTCGCAGAACATGTCTATCGCCATGGGGCCAGAGTTCCGTCCGATGCTGCGCTTCTACGTGACCGGCGGCAAAGTGGATAACGCACGCACCGCGCGCGTGAACAACACCAAAGACGAAACGCTCGACGACTTCAACGTCGGCGCGATGTGGGAGGCGTGGTTCTAGTACAGCGCCGTTTGTTTCGCCCGGCGGCGCTGCGCTTGCACGGGCCTACAAGGTTTTGTAGGCCGGGTAAGCGTAGCGCCACCCGGCAAGCTCCCATGTTATGCTAGAAAAAAACCAACATCGCAGGGGAGAACATGGGTTCCACACGTAAAGGGATGCTGAACGTCCTGATCGCCGCCGTTTTATGGGGCAGTTCCGGCGTTTGCGCGCAGTACATCATGGAGAAAAGCCACATTTCTTCGCCTTACCTGACCATGGTTCGCCTGCTGTTTACCGGCGTGATCCTGCTGACGCTCTCCTTCGTTCACGGCGACAAGATTTTCTCGGTCATCAAACATCGCAAAGACGCCCTCAGCCTGTTGTTTTTCTCGCTGGTCGGCGCGCTCACCGTGCAGCTCACCTTCCTGCTGACGATTGAAAAATCCAACGCCGCGACCGCTACCGTTCTGCAGTTTCTGTCACCAACCATTATCGTGGCGTGGTTCGCGCTGGCGCGGAAAAAGCGCCCCGGCGTGTTTGTTTTATCCGCGATTGTGACCTCGCTGGTCGGGACGTTCCTGCTGGTGACCCACGGCGATCCAACCTCGCTCTCCATCTCGCCAGCCGCGCTGTTCTTCGGCATCGCTTCGGCGTTTGCCGCCGCGTTTTACACTACCTATCCGTCAACGCTAATTGCCCGCTATGGCACATTGCCGATTGTCGGCTGGAGTATGTTGATTGCCGGGTTAATGCTGACGCCGTTCTACGCCGGGCGCGGGACGACCTTCGTCATTGACGGCAGCCTGCTGCTGGCGTTTTTCTACCTGGTCGTGATCGGCACAGCGCTGACGTTCAGCCTGTATCTGAAAGGCGCGCAGACGATCGGCGGGCCGAAAGCGAGCATTCTGAGCTGCGCCGAGCCGCTGAGCAGCGCGCTGCTGTCGGTGATATTGCTGGGCGTGGCGTTCACCCTGCCGGACTGGCTGGGGACGCTGCTGATCGTGTCGTCGGTTGTACTGATTTCGATGGATTCAAGAAGACGGGTGAGGACATCGGCGTGATCTACGAATAATAGTGATAGCGGCACATTAAAATAGTAAGAGCGCTATCTGACACCCCGTAAACCAGACGATCGGTATCATTGATTCGACGGGACCAGTATCCGGAAAGGTTACCTTTAAGGGGTTCCGGCTTACCCAGGCCATCGAAAGGTTGACGCTTCGCATCTTCAATCAATTTATTGATTCTGCGAAGCGTTTTCTTGTCCTGCTCCTGCCACCACAGGTAATCATCCCAGCCGTTATCAGTCCAAATCAGTAGCCTGGTCATCTATCAGATCCCTCTGCGTGGTTTTTCCGGTATTTGCCTGTGCGATTGACTCCATCAGTCGGCTGGCGTTAGCAGGCGAACTCATCAGATGGATGGTTTCCATCATCGAGTTGTAGTGCTGCAGAGACATAACCACCGCGTCACCCCCGTTTCGGCGGCTGATGATGGTTGTCTCCACGTTGTCATTCACGTCGTCCAACACATCTTTGAGTCGGCTTCGTGCTTCGGTAAACGTCACAACCTGCATATTCCCTCCTGTACAAGTTACGGTACAAGTATATCGATGAAGTGACTATTTATCAATCAACGTGCTTTAACCTTGCCCGCCACCAGCAGCGCGGTCAAAAGCATCAGCGCGCCTGAAATCACCAGCGGTGACGTCAGCCCCAGGTGGTCGAGCGCCACGCCGCCAATCGCCGCGCCGCAGGTGTTTGCCAGCTGGATCACCGCCACCTGAATCGACCCGGCTTTTTCCGCCTGATCGGCAAGTGAGCGGGTGATCCACGTCGACCAGCCCACCGGCACCAGCGCAAAGGCAAAGCCCCAGATAATCGCAATGGCAGACGCGACCCACTTATCGCTACCCCACAGCACCAGCACCGCGGCGCTTGCAGCCAGCACCAGCGGCGCACCCGCCAGCGCCACTTTCAGGGAGCGCTTCAGGAACTGGGACGAAAGCGAGGTACCGACAAAGCTGGCGATACCGAAGCTCAGCAGCACCAGCGTCAGGCCGTCTACGTCAAAGCCCGCCATGGTCATAAACACCGGGCGGATATAGGTAAAGAAGGCAAACTGCCCGGCAAAGGACATAAAGATCGCGGTCATCCCCGCCAGCACGCCGGGACGCTTCAGCAGGCTAAACATGTTCTGTTTGTGGTGCGCCGCTTCGCCAGGCAGGGACGGCAGCGCCTTCCACACCCAGATAACGCAAAGCACGCCCATAACCGCCGCCGCATTAAAGACGTTACGCCAGCCGATAATCCCGCCCAGGAAGCTGCCCAGCGGCGCGGCAATCACCAGCGCGATGGAGACCGCGCCAAAGATGACGGACAGCGCTTTCGGCACGGTGCGCGCAGGCACCAGGCGCATGGTCAGCGAGGCGGACATCGCCCAGAAGCCGCCGAGCCCCAGTCCCAGACAGGCGCGGCCCAGCAGCAGCAGGGTGAAGCTTTCTGCGAAGGAGACCAGCAGGCAGGAGAGCGTCAGCAGCACGCTGAACAGAATGATCACTTTGCGACGGTCGATGGTGCCAATCACCTGGGTGATAAACAGGCTGGCAAACATCGCCACAAACGCGGTGACGGTAACGGACTGCCCCGCCACGCCTTCGGAAATGCCCAGGTCCTGCGCCATCGGTGTCAGCAGGCTCACCGGCAGAAACTCAACGGTAATCAGGCAGGCGACGCAGAACGCCACGGAGAAAACCGCCGACCAGTTGGGGCGTGAAACCTCTTTGGTCTGCGGTCTGGTCGTGGGCTGGATATGTTCTGTCATGGCGTCACCTGAAGATAAAAACGTGCGGAAAAGTCGCGCAGTTTATCATCAAAAGTGTGACGGATTTAACGATTTGACAACTTTTGTGGTTTTTAGAGGGGATCAGTGCAGATAAAACACACCCTCTTCCGGCAGGAAGAGCTGGTTGTAGCGTAGCTGGAAGGCGTTCAGCTCCTGCGGATCGGGCTCCATCTCCCGCATGAAGCCAAGCGCCAGACGAATTTGCGCATCGGTAATGGGTGCGGCAAGGCGGGCTTTTCGCAGCATGCGGTGCCAGGCGTGCAGGTTCTCCTCGCTGGCGTCGACAATGCAGACCTGCCAGATCAGCAGCACCTGCGCGGCGTTTTGCAGATGCGCTTCGTCCGGGCGCTCAAGGTAGCGGATAAACTCATTGCCCGGCATTTTGCCGAACTGATCGATCATCGACTCAACCGGCATCGGGGTGATGCCCAGACGCTCACTTAAACGTTTGATGGCGCGGCGGGAGTCTGAGGTCAGGACGCGAAATCCCACCACAAACACCACGGCAAGCGTTGCCAGCATTATCCAGACCATGCGTTCTCCTTTGACTAGCCGCTCATCATAGCGGGAAACGCACGGCGTCAACAGCGGGCAGAACCAGAATAGTGCACTGAAAAGACGTTGCGGGACGGGGGATAAGGTATTAATGCCGTCGGCGGAAATAAAAAAGCCCGGCATCACACACCGGGCAAAGACGTTACCTGCACACTCAGGCTGTTTTTAATTTCTGCGCACGATTCTCACGGCGAATTTTACGTTCCTCCAGCACCGCGACCATCGCCATCAGGACGATACAGCCGATCGCTGCCGCATCCAGCGCCGCGAAGGTGCCCGCCCAGCCGGTGAGGCCGAAAATTGGCGTACCGTCAGCGATCATCCCCAGACCCAGCTTGGCGAAGCTGTCGCCGATCAGATAGGCGAAGGTGCCTTTAATCCCATCGGCAGCGCCGATCGCTTTTTTCGGTACGAAGCCCACTGCCGCCACGCCGATCAGCAGCTGCGGACCAAACACCAGGAAGCCAAGCGCGAACAGGGATGCGAGGTAAACGTACTGGTTGCTGGCATGCTGGTAGACGCCAAGTGTGGCGATAATCAGCGCCAGCGCGACGCAGGCCACCAGCGCACGACGGCCGTTGGCGAGGTCAGAGAGCCAGCCCCACAGCAGGGTGCCGACAAGCGCGCCCACTTCGAACAGGGTGAAGCCCTGAATCGCCACCTCTTTAGAGAGCTTCAGCTCCTGGAAGGCGTACACGGTGGACCACTGGTCGATGCCGATGCGCACCACGTACAGGAAGATGTTTGAGAAGCACAGCAGCCAGATCACTTTGTTTTTCAGCACGTACTCAACAAAGATCTGCCATTTGGTCATCTCGTTCTCTTCGGTCTCTTTGTCCTCTTCGCTGATCTCCTCGCCGAACAGCTCTTCGGCTTTGCCGAGGCCGTACGATTCCGGGGAGTCGCTGCCGTAGCGCAGGCCGATAAAGCCGACAATCAGGGCGATAATCGACGGGAAGATAAACATGCCGATCACATGGCCGTCGAACAGATAGTTTGCGCCAAACAGCGCCACGCCTGCCGCACCCGCTCCGCCGAGGTTGTGGGAGATGTTCCACATGCCGAGGTACGAACCACGCTTGCGGCGCGGGGTCCACTTGGTGATGGTGGAGTAGCTGCACGACCCCCCGGTACTCTGGAAGAAGCCGCTCAGGGCGTAGAAGGCGATCATCAGGAACAGGCTGACAGACCCTGCGCCCATGCTGGCGCTGAAGCCGAGCATACAGATGGCGGAGAGGATCAGCATAAACGGCAGGAACTGCTTGGTGTTTTTGCCGTCCGCGTAGTAGGACACAACCGTTTTCCCCACGCCGTAGGTAATGGAGAAGCCCAGGCCAATCATCCCCAGCTGCGTCATGCTCAACCCGTAGGTGGAGATCATGTCGTTCTGCGCGATGTTAAAGTTTTTGCGGATCAGGTACATGGTCAGGTAGCCGATAAAGACCACCAGATAGGACTGCATGAACGGTTTGAACCACATTTTGCGCCGCACGTCGAGCGGCAGATCCAGGGTCGGTTTGCGCACCTGGTTGAGGAAGGCCAGCATGGTTTGCTCCTGAGCTGATTTTTACCTGCGAATGGCAGGCATTGTAAAAATCAGCCAGGAGAGATGCCTGAGACAGCGTCCAGGTAAAACCGGGAAAATTTCTTAGTTTTACGCCACTCGGGCCAGAAAGGTGAGGCGCATCACGCTTCACCCATCTCGCGCGGGGCCTGCGCGTGCAGGAAAGGCAGCAGCAGCAGGGCGGAAATTCCCGCCGCGATGGCGATCACCGCGAAGAAACCGCTCCAGTGCCAGATATCGATCACCCGCGCCAGCGGCCAGCCGGAGAGCGATGCGCCAAGGTAGGCAAACAGCCCCACAAAGCCCGTCGCCGCGCCTGCCGCCTCTTTGTGGGAACACTCCGCCGCTGCCATGCCGATGAGCATCTGCGGGCCAAAGACGAAGAAGCCGGTGGTAAAAAAGCACGCTGCCTGCATCACGTAGCTGGCGAACGGCATCAGCCACAGCGAGCCGACGGAGAGCAAAATCCCGGCGGCAAAAATCAGGTTCATCGGGCCGCGGTTGCCGTTGAACAGCTTATCCGAACCCCAGCCCGCTACCAGCGCGCCGATAAACCCGCCCAGTTCGAACATCGTCACCGCCGAGTTAGCGGTGACCAGGTCAACGCCGAGCGTCTCGGACATGTACAGATTGCCCCAGTCGTTAATGGCCGCGCGCACCACGTAGACCAGCACGTAGCAGAGCGACAGCAGCCAGATGTACGGGTTTTTCAGCACGTATTTGGTGAGGATCTCCTTACGGGTCAGCCCCGCCCCCTCCTGCTGCTGGGCAATCTCCATTTCGTCGTGCCGCCAGTCGCCCACCGCAGGCAGGCCAACGGTTTGCGGCCTGTCGCGCAGGCGCCAGCAGAGGAACAGCCCGGCGAGAATGGCGAGGCCACCTGCAATCATCATCCCCGCGCGCCAGCCGTAGTGCAGCGCCGCGGCGCCGACCACCATCGGGATCAGCGCCCCGCCGACGTTGTGCGCGGTGTTCCAGACGGCCCACCAGCCGCCGCGCTCGTTGCGCGAGTACCACGCCGTGAGCAGGCGGGCGCAGACCGGCGCGCCCCAGCCCTGGAAGAAGGCGTTCAGCGCCCACAGCAGGGCGAAGGCCCAAAGCGATGTGGAGAAACCAAACAGGATGTTCACCACCCCGGTAGCGATCAGCCCAACGCCCATGAAATAGCGGGCGTTAGAGCGGTCGCTAACAATACCGGAGAAGAACTTCGACAGGCCGTAGGTGATGTAAAACAGCGTCGCCAGCAGGCCGATATCGGTGCGCGTCATCACGCCGCTGGCGAGGATCTCCGGCGCGGCGGCGTTGAAGCTTTTGCGGGTGAAGTAGAACAGCGCGTAGCCGAGCCAGATAGTAATCAGAATATGACGTCGCCAGTAGCGGTATCGGGCGTCGATTTCCGCTTTGTTGCTTAATGGGGCTGCGCTGGCTGGGGTTTTAAACATGATGCGTCCTTAACGGCAAACTGACGCTGACGCGCGTCCCGTGGGTACAGGAAAGGTTCAGCGTGCCGCCCAGCGCCTTGACGCGCTCGCGCATGCCCGCCAGGCCAAAGCCCTGCTGGCCGGAGCCCGGCGGCAGGCCGCAGCCGTCGTCTTCAATCACCAGCATCAGGCGCTCGTCCTGCTGCCAGCCCTGTATCGTGACCGCGCTGGCACTGGCGTGTTTGACGATATTGTTCAGCCCCTCCTGACAGACGCGGAACAGCGTCACGCGCTGGCCTTCGCTCAGGGCAGATTCGTTAATTCGCCAGTCGAGATGGCTGACAATGCCGCGGCTTTCCAGCTCCATCTCGCGCATCAGGGAGCGTACCGCCTGCTCCAGCGACAGGTCGTCAAGCTGGCGCGGGCGCAGCCTGCCGAGCAGGCGTCGCACCGAGTCATATACGCCAAGTGAAAGCTGCTCGATATGCGCCCCGCCCTGCTTCACGCCCGCATTTTCCGCCGCAAGACGCTGGACAATGCCCGCCTGGGTGCGGATGGCGGTGATCGTCTGGCCGATATCATCGTGCAGCTCGCGGGCCACCTCCTGCCGCACGCTCTCTTCCGTCTCCAGCAGGCGTTCAGCCAGACGGCGATTGCGCGCCAGCTCGGTCTGCAGGGACTGGTTCAGCTCGCGCAGGCGCTGAATGCCCGCGCCGAGCAGCAGCCCGGTCAGACTCTGGGCCAGCAGCGAGAGCAGCAAATCCACCGGATGGTCGTGCCAGGTCTGGCTGGCGATCAGCGCGATGGCGTTCATCAGGGTGGCGATCAGCGCCCCCTGCCAGCCATAGTGCCAGGCCAGAGCAATAATCGGCAGCGCAAGGCAAAACGGCGTGAAGCGTGAAAGCTCGGCGGGCAAACCCAGCTGAAGCCAGAGGCTCACCACGAACAGCAGCAGATACCAGATGAGATGCCGGGCGCGCCAGTTCACCGGTTGGGACACCAGCCCCGGACCAAGCGGCTGCCAGACGGTGCTGGTGAGGTAGTGCCAGATCACGAGGCAGGTGGGTGCCAGCGTCAGGCCACCGGTGAGGGTCAGCAGCAGGGCGTTGAGCATCTCTTTCTCGCCAATCCACGGCAGGGACTGCAGCAGTGCGGCGGCAATCAGCGCCGCCCCCTGCCGCAGCAGGGTGCGCCAGTCGCGCTGGTGACGATAGCGGGAAATGAGGGCAACAGGGAGAAGCGTGAGCAGGCTTCCGGTCATCAATAAGGGAAGATGCGCGAGGGCAACCTCCTGAGCCAGCCAGACCAGCATCAGCCACTCTGCCCCGAGCAAAACGGGCCAGTAGCCGCGCGGGCATTGCAGCATCAGCCCCAGACGCAGGCCGAATGGAAACAGCAGCACCGCCAGCTCCGGGCGCTCCACCAGATGCAGACTAATGCTCCACAGGCAGAACCACGCGGCGGAGAAGATAAAAAAGCTGGCGACGACGGCGATCAGCCGTGAAAAAGCGGAACTCATTGCCAGCTGTCGAACATGCGGCGCGCCAGCTCGACGTCGTTGCTGACGTTAAGTTTTTCCATCAGGTTGGCGCGATGGACATGCACGGTTTTTGGCGACAAATCCAGCTCAGCCGCAATCTCTTTCACCGACATCCCCTGCGCGAGCTTCTCAGCCACCTGACGCTCGCGTCTGGTGAGCGGATCCTGCCTGCCGGCCGCCAGCTTGATGGCGATATCCGGCGTCAGGTAGCAGCCGCCGGTGGAGACGGTGCGCACGGCGGCAATCAGCTCGTCCGGGCTACAGCGTTTGGAAAGGAAGCCGCGCGCGCCCGCGTTAAGGGCCTGCTCGACCAGCGCCGGGCTGTCGTGAACCGACAGCATGATCGTCGCCATCCCTTTCGGCAGCTGGCTTAACAGCTCCAGCCCGGAGAGATCCGGCATCGAGATATCGCAGATACAGACCTGCACCCCGCGTCCCGGCAGGCCCGCCAGCGCCTCGCGACCGGAGCCAAACTCGACCACCACCTGAAAATCCGGTTCGAGGTTCAGAAGCTGGGCAAATCCGGAGCGGACGATAAGGTGGTCGTCGATAAGGGCGATGGTGGTCATGGCGCGTTCCTGGCGGGCGGATAAAAAAACGCGCCTACCTTAACGATAAGCGCGCGGGTGTTCAAGCAATGAGCGATCTATTCGAAAAACACCGCAATTTTGTTAAACATGGTGGGATCGGACTGGTTGCGCGCCACGTTGGTGACGTCCTCCAGCTTGTCAATCTGCGCCATCATCTGCTCCAGACGCTGGTCATCGTTGACCAGTAGCCAGATGCGGCTGTGCTCGCTGCCCTGAATCGGCAGACAGAGAATGCCTTCCACGTTAAACGCCCGACGGGCAAACAGCCCGCAGACGTGGGTCATGACGCCGGGATGGTTGCGGACGGTGAGTTCCAGAATGACGTTATCATGTTGTTTCTGCATGGCTTATTCTCCCACCATCTCAGTATTTGCCGCACCCGGCGGCACCATCGGGTACACTTTTTGTTCAGGGTCGATACGGACGTGGATCAGCGCCGGGCCCGGACGAGAAATCGCCGCCTGCAGCGCCGCATGGGCATCCTCTTCCGCGTTCAGATCGCAGGTGTGCAGGCCAAAGCCGGCGGCAATCTGCATAAAGTTAATCATCCCCGGATAGGTCGCCGCAAACACGCCCTGCTTGTAGAACAGGCTCTGCTGCTGGTGCACCAGCCCCAGCGCCTCGTTATTCATCAGGATGATTTTCACGTCTAACTGGTTTTCGGCCGCGGTCGCCATTTCCTGAATGTTCATCATCAGGCTGCCGTCACCGGAGAAGCAGATGACCTTGCGGTCCGGGTTGGCGAGCGCTGCACCGACCGCCGCAGGCAGGCCGAAGCCCATGGTTCCCAGACCGCCGGAGGTCAGCCACTGGCGCGGACGGTTCAGCGGGTAGGCCTGCGCGGTCCACATCTGATGCTGGCCGACGTCGGTGGTGATAATCGCGCTGTCGTCCACGCAGGCGGCCACGGCGTTGATAAGACCATAGTGGCTCAGCGGGTCGCCTTCGGTTGGGATGGCACCCGGGAACTCGCGCTGCAGATCGGCCACCAGCTGACGCCAGTCGGCGCGGTCGGTTGCGTCGGTTTGCGGGATCAGCTGCGTCAGTACTTCCGCCACATCCCCCTGAATCGCCACGTGCGGCTGCTTGATTTTGCCGAGCTCGGCGCGATCGATATCCACGTGAATGATTTTCGCATTCGGGCAGAACTGCTCGGTTTTGCCAATCGCCCGGTCATCAAAACGCGCGCCCATAACAATCAGCAAATCCGCCTCCTGCAGGATGTAGTTGGTGCTGCGCGCGCCGTGCATCCCCAGCATGCCCAGGGACAGCGGGTGCGCTTTTGGCAGCATGCCGAGCGCCATCAGGGTCATGGTAGTCGGCAGGTTGGCTTTTTCTGCAAACTCGCGGATTTCATCTGCGGCGTTAATCGCCCCGCCACCCAGATAGAGCACCGGGCGTTTGGCGGCGTTAATCATGGCGGCAGCGTCGCGCACGCTCTCAGCGCTGAATTCCGGCGCGGGGGCTCGCTCACCCGGCTCCGGCAGAACGTCGATCTCAATTTCTGCGGTCTGGACATCCTTAGGAATGTCTATCCACACCGGGCCCGGGCGGCCGGACTGCGCAATGCGGAACGCATCGCTGATAACCTGAGGAAGCTCGCTGATATCGCGAACTAAATAGTTATGTTTGGTGATGGGGATAGAGATGCCGTAGGTATCCACTTCCTGGAACGCATCGGTGCCGATCATCGAGGACGGCACCTGGCCGGTGATGCAGATCAGCGGAATGGAGTCGAGGCGCGCGTCGGCGATGGCGGTCACCAGGTTGGTTGCGCCCGGCCCGCTGCAGGCCATACAGACCGCCGGTTTACCCTGGGTACGCGCCATGCCCTGAGCGATAAAGCCTGCCCCCTGCTCGTGACGCGCCAGCACGTGGCGGATCTGCGTGCTTTGGCTTAACGCATCGTACAGCGGCAGCACCGTGCCGCCGGGGATGCCCGCAACCGTGGTGATGCCCTGTCGCTCCAGCAGATGAACGATCAGCTGCGCGCCGGTAAAACGCGTCTTGGTGGATGTTGTGCCCGAACTTGCCATGCTCCAGTCCTTTTCTTCTGGGCCGACTTTCCGGGGAGGGTCCTAAACGAAAAACCCCGCCCGGTTTGCGCCGGCGGGGTTTTGGATTCGTGTGTTGATCCAGTCCCTACGGCGCATTGCCGACGACCACCACCACACGCACGACGACCACTGCGGCTGGTTGCGCAGTTTTTAGTAGGGTCGAAGTGAAGATGGATGAAGTCATTGGGGACCTGTGTTTGGATTCATTGATTGAATTTATACAAACACAGGTTTTCGGGCGTGACAATGGAAAAATTTTCATCTGCGCAAAAATGCGTCAGGGATCACGTTTCGTTTGTTGGGTGATGAAAACAAAAAACCCCGCCTAAGCGAGGTTTTTATCAGGGTTTTGCGGTTGGTCGCCGCAGAACACACTGTGTTACGTCAACGCAAAAAAGTATACGCGATCGAAGACGAACGCGCAATTGAGGCACGGATTTTGACGTTTTTGAGTATGGATCGCCATCCAGATTTTGTCCACAAAATACTGTTCATACGTACAGTATTTATCTATACTGAGGGTGTTCGCAGTGAGCGAGGGGGCCGCAGTTCTACCGGCGCAACGAAGTCCTGGCTGAAACGGGTGGTGCCGTCAGTGCCTTAACCCTCTGAAGTGAGCACACTGTGTTACGTCAATCCAGGTGCTGGCAACAGGCGGCGGAAAGGTACGCCAGCATCGTGCTCCTTTTAACCAAAAGGAGACGCGTATGAGCGTAGTGGATATGGTGATACTTATCCTCAAACTCATTGTTGCTGTACTGCAACTGCTTGATGCTGTCCTGAAATTCGTTCGGTAATTCAGGTTCAAGTCGCACCTGAGAGGGGCGGGCAACCGCCCCTCTTTAATAACGAGGGAATGCTATGTCGCGTCTGTTAATTGAGCCTGTCACGCCAGACGAGCCGGGGTATATCGCCCTGAAGGCGGAAAGTATTGCACTGAATTTCAATATGCTGCGCAGGCTCGAAGAGAGCTGGCAGCGGGGTGAGAACCGCTTTAACGCGCCGGGCGAAAAGCTGTTAGGCGCGTTTCTCAACGGCAAGCTGGTCGGCGTGTGCGGTCTGAATCGCGATCCGTTCAGCCAGCAGCCGCGCGCCGGACGTATTCGCCATCTCTACGTCAGCGAAAAGTGCCGCGGGCTGGGAATTGGCAAGCAGCTTTTGACCGTGGTGATGGCCGATGCCAGCATCTGGTTTGATTTCCTCAATACCCATGCGCCGGACGCTGCCTACGGGTTTTATCGCCAGGCAGGATTTACGCTGGTCTCGGACGAACCGCGGGTGACGCACCGCCTTTTTTGTGCGGTGTAAGCGGCTGGCAGCTTCAGGGCGTGAATGTTACAGTTGAGTGACAATTCACCACCCGATACGCCATGACCATCACCGTATTCTGCATTTTGCTCTTCGCCGCGCTGCTGCATGCCAGCTGGAACGCCATCGTTAAGGCCGGAACGGACAAGCTCTATTCCGCAATAAGCGTCAGCGGATCCGCCACGGTTATCGCTCTGGTCTTACTGCCGTTTTCCCCACAACCTTCAGCAGAAAGCTGGCCGTTTTTGATTGTCTCCTGCGCCCTACAGGTGGTGTACACCGTGCTGGTTGCGAAGACCTATCAGGTTTCCGATATGAGCCAGACCTATCCGCTGATGCGCGGCACCGCCCCGCTGCTGGTGGCGCTGATCAGCGTGCTGGCGCTCGGCGATCGTCTCTCCTGGCTCGCCTGGTCCGGCATCGGGGTAATTTGCCTGTCGATTCTGGCGATGGCGATGAACGGGCGCATGCAGTCACGCAAAGGGATCTGGCTGGCGCTGCTGAATGCCTGCTTTATTGCCGGGTATACGCTGGTGGACGGCACCGGCGTGCGGCTGTCGGACACCGCGCTGGGCTATACGCTATGGACCTTCTTTATGAACGGCTTCTGCCTGCTCGGCTGGGCGATGGTGGCGCGTCGGCGCGAGGCGTCCGGCTACCTGCGCCTGCACTGGAAAAAGGGGCTGCTCGGCGGGGTTGGCACCATGGGCTCTTACGGTCTGGCGCTGTGGGCAATGACGCAGGCGCCGCTGGCGGTAGTCGCGGCGCTGCGTGAAACCTCCATACTCTTTGGCGTGCTGATCGCTTTTATCCTTTTAAAAGAGAAGGTTGCGGGCCTGCGCATCGCGGCGGCACTGGGTATCGCCGGCGGCGCCATTCTGCTGCGCCTGGCGTAAATCACTGGCAACATTAGTTGCCGTTATTGTTTACAAATCCTGCCTTTCACGTTTTTTTCATTCACCACGACAATGCTTAATTTGTCATCTCTCTGTGGTAGATTCCTCGCGCATTTATGGGAATGCGCAGTTACTTATTCTACATTTTTCTCTTTTGGCAAAAGTATTCAGCGACATGAAAAAACAAAGGAACGTTAACTTATTGTTGATGCTGGTGTTACTGGTGGCCGTCGGTCAGATGGCGCAAACCATCTACATTCCGGCGATTGCCGACATGGCAAAGGAATTAAACGTCCGCGAGGGCGCAGTACAAAGCGTGATGGCAGCCTACCTGCTGACCTATGGCGTTTCGCAGCTGTTCTATGGACCGCTCTCCGACCGTATCGGACGCCGTCCGGTGATTTTAGTCGGTATGTGCATTTTCATGGTGGCGACCGTGATTGCGATGACCACCCACAGCCTGACCGTATTGATTGCCGCCAGCGCCCTGCAGGGCGTCGGGACCGGCGTCGGCGGGGTAATGGCGCGAACCCTACCGCGCGATATGTATCAGGGCACTCAGCTTCGTCATGCCAACAGCCTGTTGAATATGGGGATTCTGGTGAGCCCACTGCTGGCCCCGCTGATTGGCGGCCTGCTGGACACTATGTGGTCCTGGCGCGCCTGCTACGCCTTCCTGCTGGTGCTCTGCATGATTGTCACCTTCAGCATGGCGCGCTGGATGCCGGAAACGCGGCCGCAGGACGCGCCGCGCACGAAGCTTATCGCCAGCTATAAAACGCTGTTCGGCAACGGCGCGTTTACCTGCTACCTGCTGATGCTCATCGGCGGCCTGGCAGGCATCGCGGTGTTTGAAGCCTGCTCCGGCGTGCTGCTGGGCGCGGGTCTTGGCCTGAGCAGTATGGTCGTGAGCATTCTGTTTATTCTGCCGATCCCGGCGGCGTTCTTCGGCGCGTGGTTTGCCGGGCGACCAAACAAGCGCTTCTCCACCCTGATGTGGCAGTCGGTGATCAGCTGTATGCTGGCGGGTCTGATGATGTGGATCCCGGGGCTGTTTGGCGTGATGACCGTCTGGACGCTGCTCATCCCGGCGGCGCTGTTCTTCTTCGGCGCGGGGATGCTGTTCCCGCTCGCCACCAGCGGCGCGATGGAGCCGTTCCCGTTCCTCGCAGGTACGGCGGGCGCGCTGGTGGGCGGTTTGCAGAACATCGGTTCCGGCGCGCTGGCCTGGCTGTCGGCGATGATGCCGCAGACCGGGCAGGCTAGTCTGGGGTTGTTGATGACGCTGATGGGGCTGCTGATTTTACTGTGCTGGCTGCCGCTGGCGTCGCGTGTCCCGCATCACGAGCAGCCGGTTTAACCGCATGATGGCCCGGCTTCTCGCCGGGCTTTTCACAGACAGGGGCGATCATCGCCTGCAATAACGGCTCTGGCGCAGGCCGCCAGGCGCCCTCTTCCCCGTCGTAAAACTGGAAATCCGCGTTAAGCGCATACGGGATTTTCGCCTTTTGCAGCTCGCAGGCCATAAAGGTAGCGAACGCTATTTGCGAGGCGGTTGGCGTAAAGCGGCTTGATTCTCCCACGCCCCAGCCCCCGACCCAGCTAACGTGCCCGGTTTTTTGCTGCCAGTGCAGCGCGGCATTGATGCGGTTACGGATAGCCGCTTTCTCCGCCGCCGTGCCGGACGTCCACGGGTATTTACCACCATTTTTCAGCGGCCCCCACGGGAAAATATGCCACTCCGCCAGCAGGTAGTTTTGACTATGCGCAGGCAGCTTCAGGCTGGATAAATCCTCCGGTGCGGCACGCAGGCGCGGCGCAATAAAGATCATGCGCTGGGGGTCGATGTCGTGGATCGCTTTAATAGATTTTTCATACACGCGGTTTAGCGACGCCAGGCTGTGGTTAAGCTTGTCGGCCGGCTCATAGATGAGATCAAAACCCAGCTGCGGATAGCTTTGGCCGAAATAGTGTGCCACGGCAATCCACCAGTTGACCGTCTCTTTCTCGTTATCGGCTTTCGGGTCGTTTTTATATTCATCAGCCTGATAAGCAATTATCGGGATCACGCCATACTGCTCGCAGGCTTCTACCAGCTTGCGCAGGTGAATTAACCGCGCTTCCGTCGGCTCATCGGCCACGCGGATGCGCACGTGGGTAATGCCTTTTGCACGAAAATCGCGGACCACCAGCGGGTCGAATTCACGTATGCCGCGCTCGGTGCGCGCCCAGTCCACATCCATCCCGACGCCCAGCTGCTGCGCATAACGGGCAGCCGTCAGCGGCGGCTCAGCGGCCATCGCCCAGCCGGAAGAGATCAGTAATGCAGAGGCAATAAAAGGCTTTAACACGGTTTACCCTGGATAAATCGAAAGCATTACCTGTATTTAGCACGCTTTTTCACATTTGGTGTAGAGCGAAAGCGTAATAATTCTTCAACCTGCCAGTTCTTTCAGCCAGCCGATAAAGGCGTCTATTTTCGGCCACTGCCGGCCAGAAAGCGTCGAAATATAGTAGTGCTGATGACATTTCAGGGTCTTGTCACCAAACGGAGCGATCAGTTCGCCCCGTTCAAGCCGTTTTTGCACCAGCCGCTTTCTGCCCATCGCGACGCCGACGTGATTAATGGCCGCAATGATCGCCAAATCGGAACGATCGAAACCAATTCCCGATGATGGCGGCATATTCACCGCAAAGTGCTGCGCCCAGCTCAGCCACTCATCCGTACCGGAATCATTACTCCAGGCCTGACGGTCATGCAGCAGCGTGCAGTGGCTGAGGTTATCGGGGTTTTTCAACAGCTCATGCTCGCGGGCATACTGCGGCGAGCAGACGGGCAAAATCTCTTCGTCCATCAGGAAGTGATGAGACAGATGGTTTGGCGGCGTATCGTCGAAATAGAGCGCCAGATCGACACCCGTTCGCTGCATATTGACGTAATCATTACCGGTCAGGACGGTGAGCGATATTGACGGATAGCGGCGGGTAAAGTCGCCCAGCATGGGTACCAGCCAGCACTGGGCGATCGACGGCCGGGAGTAGACCGTCAGCGTGCCGGACAGCGCCTGGTTTTTGATATCCAGGATCTCCTGATTCAGGGTGTCGAGGGACGATTTTAGCGTCCAGTAAACGCGCTTTCCCTCCTGCGTCAGCTCGACTTTACGGTGCGAACGGACAAACAGCTGAATACCCAGCTCTTCTTCCAGCAGGTTGATGCGGTGGCTTACCGCGCTGGGGCTTAGCGACAGTTCCTCCGCCGCCAGCGCGAAGGATTCATTCCGGGCCGCGACTTCAAAGGTGTACATTTTCGACAGCTGCCAGCCGTTTAATGGCCGGTTTCTGGCTTCATTTGCATCGGTCATCACAATTCTCGCGCGTGTTTTCTGCGCTCAGCATACCGTTCCTGGGTGAATTTATGTGACCCTAATTCAAATTAAGTACGTTTTTTAGAGCATAGTCACTCAGTTGATTCAATCTGGCTCACCTGAACGCCAATTTATATCGTTTGTCAGCCCACGCCGCTTTTTCGTCCAATACCCCCAGATGACATAAGGATGAGGTGAGATATGGGATCTCAGGTCTGGGTTGTGGCAACGCTGCTTGTCAGCATCGTGTTGATTGTTTTAACCATCGTAAAACTGAAGTTTCACCCATTCCTCGCGCTGCTGCTGGCGAGCTTTTTCGTCGGTGCAATGATGGGAATGAGCCCGCTGGATATGGTAAACGCCATCGAGAGCGGGATTGGCGGCACGCTGGGCTTCCTGGCGGCGGTTATTGGCCTTGGAACCATTCTCGGCAAGATGATGGAGGTTTCCGGCGCGGCCGAGCGCATCGGGATCGCGCTGCAGCGCTGCCGCTGGCTGTCGGCGGACGTGATTATGGTGCTGGTGGGCCTGATCTGCGGCATTACGCTGTTTGTGGAAGTGGGCGTGGTACTGCTGATCCCGCTGGCGTTTTCCATCGCCAAAAAGACCAACACGTCGCTGCTCAAGCTGGCCATTCCGCTCTGTACCGCGCTGATGGCGGTGCACTGCGTGGTGCCGCCGCATCCGGCCGCGCTGTTTGTGACCAATAAATTAGGCGCGGACGTCGGAACGGTCATTGTCTACGGTTTGATGGTAGGCCTGATGGCCTCGCTGGTCGGCGGCCCGCTGTTCCTGAAACTGCTCGGCAACCGTCTGCCGTTTAAACCGGTTCCGGCGGAATTTTCAGACCTGAAGGTGCGGGAAGAGCACACCCTGCCGTCGCTGGGCGCCACGCTGTTCACGGTGCTGCTGCCGATTGCCCTGATGCTGGTGAAAACCATTGCCGAGCTGAATATGGCAAAAGAAGGCACGCTGTATACGCTGCTGGAGTTTATCGGCAACCCGATCACCGCGATGTTTATCGCCGTGTTTGTCGCCTACTACCTGCTGGGCATCCGCCAGCATATGGGCATGGGCGCGATGCTAACCCATACAGAGCATGGCTTCGGCTCTATCGCCAACATTTTGCTGATTATCGGCGCGGGGGGCGCGTTTAACGCCATCCTGAAAACCAGCGGGCTGGCGGACTCGCTGGCGCATATTCTATCGAACCTGCACATGCACCCTATCCTGCTCGCCTGGCTAGTGGCGCTGGTGCTGCATGCCGCCGTAGGCTCCGCCACGGTCGCGATGATGGGCGCCACGGCGATAGTCGCGCCGATGCTGCCGCTCTACCCGAACGTGAGCCCGGAGATCATCACCATTGCCATCGGTTCCGGCGCCATTGGCTGCACAATCGTAACCGATTCCCTCTTCTGGCTGGTGAAGCAATACTGCGGCGCGACCCTGAATGAGACCTTCAAATACTATACGACGGCGACGTTTATCGCCTCGGTGCTTGCACTTGGCGGCACATTCCTGCTTTCTTTCATTATCTGAGCGCGAAGAGACGTATTATGGAAAACGCAACTATCACTACTTTAACCGCACAGTTTCCTCTGGTTGAGGATCTGATTGCCCTGAAAGAAACCACCTGGCTTAACCCGCGTACCACCACGCTGGCTAAAGGGCTGCCCTATGTTGGGCTGACCAAAGCCGACGTGGACGACGCCCATGCTCGCCTGAAACGCTTCGCGCCTTATCTGGCGAAAGCCTTCCCGGAGACGGCGGCAACGGGCGGGATTATTGAATCCGAACTGGTCGCGATTCCGGCAATGCAGGCGCGGCTGGAGAAAGAGTCCGGCAAGGCCATTCCCGGCACCCTGCTGCTGAAAAAAGACAGCCATTTGCCGATCTCCGGCTCGATTAAAGCGCGCGGCGGTATCTATGAGGTGCTGACCCACGCGGAAAAACTGGCGCTGGAAGCCGGGTTGCTGAGCGTTGAAGACGACTACAGCGTTCTGCTGGAGCCGCGCTTTAAGGACTTCTTCAGCCAGTACAGCATCGCCGTGGGCTCAACCGGCAACCTGGGTATGTCCATCGGCATTATGAGCGCCCGCATCGGCTTTAAGGTGACGGTGCATATGTCCGCCGACGCCCGCGAGTGGAAGAAAGCCAAACTGCGTAGCCACGGCGTGATCGTCGTGGAATACGAGCAGGATTACGGCGTGGCGGTGGAGCAGGGACGCAAAGCGGCGGAAAGCGATCCTAACTGTTTCTTCATTGACGATGAAAACTCCCGCACCCTGTTCCTGGGCTATGCGGTGGCGGGCGAGCGGCTGAAGGCGCAGTTTGCCGCACAGGGCCGCGTGGTGGATGCGGAGCATCCGCTATACGTCTACCTGCCGTGCGGCGTCGGCGGCGGCCCCGGCGGCGTGGCGTTTGGCCTGAAGCTGGCCTTTGGCGACAACGTCCACTGCTTCTTCGCGGAGCCCACGCACTCCCCGTGCATGCTGCTGGGGGTTTACACCGGCCTGCACGACGAGATTGCCGTACAGGACCTGGGCATTGATAACGTGACGGCGGCGGACGGGCTGGCGGTAGGGCGTGCCTCCGGCTTCGTGGGTCGCGCGATGGAGCGCCTGCTCGACGGGTTCTATACGCTTTCCGATCGGAGCATGTACGACATGCTCGGCTGGCTGGCGCAGGAGGAAGGCATTCGTCTGGAACCGTCGGCGCTGGCGGGGATGGCCGGGCCGCTGCGCGTCAGTGCCGGTGCGAACGTTACCCACCTGGTGTGGGCGACCGGCGGCGGGATGGTGCCGGAAGACGAGATGGCGAAGTATTTAGCAAAAGGCCGCTAATCGTAGGCCCGGTAAGGCGTAGCTGCCACCGGGCTTTAAAAGCCCACAATTTGCTGAATGTGAGTCACTGCGAAGAGTAAAGACAGAGACAGCACGGCCAGCGCAATCAGGAACTTATCCCGCACCGCCTTCGGCTGCACAAAGTCGTTCTGCGCCACGTCCATCAGCTTACGGCTGCGGGTATAGCGCCATAAAACGATCGCCACCAGCGCCAGCACAACAAGCGAGATCCAGAACGGCACCCCGGTGCGGTGCCAGTTGTGCTTAATCGCCAGGGCAATCAGCGCGCCATACCCCAGCAGCGTGCGCAGCCAGGCGAGCGACGTCCGCTCCGGCTGCAGGCCGGGGTCCGCTTCCCGTCGCGCTTTGCGGCTATCCGCCATAGAACACCAGCACCATCACCACGCCCGCCACCGCCAGCAAAACCGCGCTGATGATGAATAACCCGTGCGTATAGGGCAGATCCTGCTTCAGACGCATCGCCTTCTCATTGCGCAGCCAGCGCAGGTAGCCGTAAACCGCCAGCACGCCCGCGAACAGGCACAGGAGCAGCGCAAGCACCTCGCGAATCAGCGGCGTGGCAAAATCAGGCGCGAGCTGGTCGAGACCCACCCCTGCGGCAAGGAATCCCAGCGCGGTGCGGATCCACGCTAAAAACGTGCGTTCATTAGCCAGCGAGAAGCGGTAGTCCGGCGCTTCGCCGAGGCGGGAAATTTTCATGAAGGTTCCTTGTCGAGCTACGGGCAGGCTTCAGCATAGCGTAAATCGACAAGGACAAGGAGACCGACATCGGGCGATGTCGGTCAGGACGATCAGTGCAGCTCTGGCCAGTAATCCTTGTTGGCCTCGATCAGGTCATCCAGAATCGCTTTCGCGACGGACGCGCTCGGCACGGTTTTCGACAGGGTAATCGCCTGCCAGAGTTTCTGGTACGAGCGCTGCTCCCAGGCATCCACCACCAGTTTTTCCACCGCTACCTGCTGGCTCATCAGCCCTTTCTGGAAGTGTGGAATATCGCCCACCGTAAGCGGCTCAGGACCGTTATGGCCCACCAGGCACGGTATCTCAACCATCGCGTCGGCATCGAAGTTATGGATGGCCCCGTTGTTTGGCACAATCAGAAGCATCCGCTCCTGGGTGTTAAAGGCAATGGCGGTCGCCAGATCGACGATGTACGACGCGTGTTCATCAATTTCCAGCTCACCGGCGGAGGATTTGCCCGCCTCGATAATCGCCCGGCAGGAACTGAACACATGCTTTTCACGGTGATCCATGACCTCATTGGCGCGGGTGCGTTCCGGGTTGGAATGCGCGACCACGTAGTCCGGGAACAGGTAATACTTCAGGTAGGTGTTCGGCATGGTGTCCGGATCCAGCGCCTGCACGTCTTTGGCTTTGGCGAACGTATCGTTCCAGCTCGCTTCGGTGTGCGCATCTTCCGAAGGCGGAACATAGCCGTTTTTCGCCACGTATTCGCGCAGCTTCGGCATCAGATCGTTGCCGTTCAGGTCTTCAATCGACGTCCACCAGCCGAAGTGATTCAGGCCGTAGTAGCGCACGCGCATCTCTTTGCGGTCCTTCAGGCCGACTATCTGCGCCATGCGCCCTTCAATGCCGATCGGCATATCGCAGATGTTGAGGATTTTGGCGTTCGGACGCAGGCGGCGCGTGGCTTCCGCGACAATCGCCGCCGGGTTGGAGTAGTTCAGCATCCACGCGTTTGGGGAGTACTGCTCCATGTAATCCACCAGCTCCAGCACGCCGCCGATAGAGCGCATGCCGTAGGAGATGCCGCCCGGGCCGCAGGTTTCCTGGCCCAGCACGCCGTGGCGCAACGGGATTTTTTCATCTTTTTCACGCATTGGGTATTTGCCCACGCGGATATGCGCCATTACGAAATCGACATCGGTAAACGCCGCTTTCGGATTGGTGGTGTAGCTGAATTCAATCTCCGGAGCCTGCTCCTTAAGGATGATTTTGCACGCTTCGGCGATGGTCTCCTGACGCGCGCCGTCGTTGTCATAAAACTTCAGGGCGCGCAGCGGGAAACGGTCACGGTTGGCTAACAGCATCAGGACGATACCAGGCGTAAAGGTGCTGCCGCCGCCTGCAATGACAACTGAGAATTTTTTCATGATATAGCCTCTGTCAGGGTGGTTTGTTCATTCGTTAAAGGGGTTTTCATCAGCGATTCCAGCTGGTCGCGCACCTGAGGAACGTGCAGGCCGACAATCACCTGAATACCGTTGCCGCGTCGCACCACGCCGTGGGCGCCGAGGGCTTTGAAGACGTCATCGCTTTGCGTTTTCGCCATATCGACCAGGGCGATACGCAGGCGGGTGGCGCAGTTGTTGATGCTTTCGATGTTGGCCGCGCCGCCAAGCGCCTGCAGGAACCCGGCGGCCTGTCCGACCTGCTGGCTGGCCGCCTTATAGTCGGCCTTGCTGTAGAGTTTGATTTCGCTCTCTTCCCGGCCCGGCGTTTTCAGGTTCAGACGCGCAATCAGCGTTTTGAAGACCACGAAGTAAATTCCGGTGAAGCAGACGCCAATGCCGATCTGGGTGAACACCGTCGAGGCGTGGTTGTGGAACATCGGGATCCAGTTTTGCGGCAGGAACTGGTCCAGCAGGCCGCCGCCCATGTTCCCGACCACGCCGAAGGCGTACATCACCGTCGCCATGGTCGCCGCCAGCACGGCGTGAACGGCAAACAGCAGCGGCGAGATAAACAGGAAGGTGAATTCGAGAGGTTCGGTAATGCCCACCAGCACCGCGGTAAGCGTGGCCGGAACCAGCAGCCCCGCGACCTTGACGCGGTTTTCCGGCGACGCGGTGTACCAGATCGCCAGCGCAATCCCGATCGAACCGAACACTTTTGAGTTGCCGTGCAGCGCGAAGCCGCCTTCCGGGAAGAGGGTTTTCAGCGGCAGGGTGCTCTGGCTGAATTCCTGCAGATGCTGCGCCCAGTAGACCTGAATCCCGCCCTCAACCGCCGCCGGGCCGAAGATGAACGGACCGTAGACGAAGTGGTGCAATCCGGTTGGGATCAGAATGCGTTCCAGGAAGGTATAGACCCACACGCCCAGCGCCCCGGCAGAGCGCAGGAACGCCTGCAGGGACTCAATGCCCATCTGCACTTTCGGCCAGCCCAGCAGCGTCAGCCAGGCGCAGGGGATCATGACGAAGAACGCGAGGATAACGACAAACGAGCTGCCCTGGAAAATCCCCAGAAACACCGGCAGCGGCTTGTCAAAATAGCGGTTGTGGATGGAGGTGACGATGCCTGAAATCACGATTGCACCGATGATGCTGGTATCGAGCGTTTTGATGCCGGCAATCATCGCCAGCCCGCTACCGGCCGTCGGTTCGGCGGAGAAGTCGACGCCAAAGAAGTGGCCCCAGGTCATCCCCATCGCGTTGATGAAGTAGTTCCAGGTCAGGAAGCTAATCAGCACCGCCAGACAGGCACGGCCCTGGGCCTGCTTCGCCAGGCCAATCGGCAGGCCGACGGCAAAAATCAGCGGCATATTGCGGAACACCGCCCAGCCGCCCTCTTCAATGATGTGAACAATCTGCGCGAAAAGATGATCGGGGGCCGTTAAGGCTTCGCCGACAAACAGCGGGTTGCGAAGCATGATGGCGATTCCCACCACGATCCCGGCGAACGGAAACAGCAACACCGGGGTAAACATGGCACCGCCAAAACGTTGTATTTGACTGAGCATTTTTAAATCCTCATGAAACAACCTGTAGGGGTAGAGGCCTTTATGGTTTTTTGCTGGCCTGAGGTGAGCATAAGAACTTACTGATGCGCGAACATGGCGTGCCGCTGCGATTCGTGATCGCATTCATGGTTTTATTTTGACCAATCAGGTCTACTTTTTACGGTAAATATGGACATGTCAGGACGCCATCCACGCCCTGATAAGGGCAGAGAGGTCTATTGGTGATCTACAAATCCATTGCTGACAGATTGCGGCTGCGGCTGAATTCGTCGGACTACAACATCGGCAGCCCGCTGCCGGGCGAGAAAGCGCTGGCGCAGGAGTTTGGCGTGGCGCGAATGACCATCCGCAAGGCGCTGGATCTGCTGGTGAGCTGGGGGCTGGTTGAGCGCCGACACGGCAGCGGAACGTTTGTGTCACGCAAAGACGTTCACCACGAAACTACCAACCTGACCGGGCTGGTGGAGGTGTTGCGTCAGCAGGGAAAAGAGGTGCAGAGTAAGGTCTTACAATTCGAAGTGATGCCCGCCCCGCCCGCCATCGCCAGCCAGCTGCGGATTCAGGTGGATGAGCGGATCTACTTTTCCAGACGGGTGCGCTACGTGGACGGAAAACCGCTGATGCTGGAGGACAGCTTTATGCCGGTGAAGCTGTTTCGCAACCTGTCGCTGGCGCATCTTGAAGGGTCAAAGTTTGATTACATCGAGAAGGAGTGCGGGATCACCATCAGCGGCAACTACGAGAGCCTGACGCCCGTGCTGGCCGATAAACAGCTGGCCGGTTATATGAACCTGCCGGAACAGACGCCGCTGCTGCGTATCACCTCGCTTTCCTACAGCGACAGCGGCGAGTTCCTTAATTATTCCGTGATGTTCCGAAATACCAGTGATTACCAGGTGGACTACCATTTGCGGCGCATCCACCAGGAAGATTTACTAGCTCATCCCCCAGAACAGCACCGCCAGTAGCTGTGGAGTGATGATGCGCAGGAACATCACCAGCGGGTAGACGGTGGCATAGGAGAGCGCTGCCGCGCCGCTGGTGGCGTGCAGGTTGTTGGCAAAGGCCAGCGCGGGCGGATCGGTCATGGAACCCGCCAGCATGCCGCACAGCGTCAGGTAGTTCATTTTGGCGAACATCCGCGCCAGTATGCCCACCGTCAGCAAAGGAATAGCCGTGATAAATATGCCGTAACCGACCCAGCTCATCCCTTCGCCCTTGATCAGGGTGTCGACGAAATCCCCGCCGGACTTCAGCCCGACCACCGCAAGGAACAGCACGATGCCCAGCTCGCGCAGCGCCAGGTTAGCGCTTGGCGGCATAAACCAGTAGAGCTTGCCGATGCAGCCGATACGCCCGAGGATCAACGCCATAATCAGCGGCCCGCCCGCCAGGCCCAGCTTGAGCGCCACCGGGAAGCCCGGCACGTACACAGGGATAGAACCGAGCAGCACGCCGAGCCCGATACCGATAAACACCGGCAGCATCTGCACCTGCTGCAGTTTCTGCTGGGCGTTACCCACCATATCCGCCACGGCGTCAATGGACGAGGGGCGACCGACCAGGTTGAGGATATCCCCGAACTGCAGGCTGGCCTCCGGGCTGGCGACCAGTTCAACACCCGCACGGTTGAGGCGGGAGATCACCACGTCATAGCGCTCTTTTACCTGCAGATCGCGTATTTTCTTGCTCAGTACGTGCTCGTTGGTCACCACAACGCGTTCCACCCGCATATCGGTGCCGCGGGTTGAGAGCGAGGTATCCACTTCCTGACCAATCACCAGCCGCGCGTTATTTAAATCCCCGGGCTGACCGACAAGGTGCAGCAGATCGCCTTGCTGAATGACGGTGCCGGGCGCGGGCACCATCAGCATATCGTCGCGCTTAAGGCGGGAGCAGATGATATTGGCGCTGTTCAGGATCGGCACGTCCTGAATCGCCATATTATTCAGATTAGGGTTATCGACCCGAATATTGATGGTTTTGATCGGCATATGGCCGTTGGTTAGCGTGGTTTCATGGTCCTTCGCCTCTTTATCGACGTTAATGCGAAACAGGACGCGGACCAGCCACATGGAGAGCAGAATGCCGCAAATGCCAAACGGATAGGCCATGGCGTAGCTCATCCCCATCTGGTCGACAATGCCGGGTTCGATACCCAAATCGCGAAGGATCTGCTGCCCCGCGCCGAGCGCAGGCGTGTTGGTGACCGCCCCGGAGAAAATGCCCAGCACCACGGGCAGAGGGATAGCAAAGATCTTATGCAGAATGGCGGTGACCAGCCCGCCCATCACCACAATGCCAAGGGCAAACAGGTTGAGCCGTAAGCCGGAGACCCGAAGAGACGCGAAAAACCCCGGTCCCACCTGAATACCGATAGTATAAACGAAGAGGATCAGGCCGAACTCCTGGGTAAAGTGGAGCATTTCGGCGCTCAGCACCAGCCCGAGCTGGTCAGCAAAGTGCCCGACAAAAATGCCGCCAAACAGCACCCCGCCTATCCCAAACCCGACGCCGCGGATTTTGATATTCCCTATCCACAGGCCAACAACAGCGACCAGGGCCAACACGCTTACGGTTAACGCGATATCACTCATGATCCACTTCCTTGGCATAACCTTAGTTATGCTAAGGATTCTCTCAGAGCCGTGGGCGGTTGTATGGGCGATGGCGCACAAAAAAGCCCTGCCGGGGCAGGGCTTTATCTTTTCACCCTCTCCCTGTGGGAGAGGGTCGGGTGAGGGCACCAGCCCGCGCACAATTAACTGTTTAACGCCGGCCGGTCGCTAATGGCGATACGCTGTGGCGCGATGGCTTCCGGCACGTTACGGGTCAGGTCAATATGCAGCAGCCCGTTGGTAAACGTTGCGCCGGAGACGTCCATATGGTCTGCCAGAGTAAAGCTCAGGCTAAACGGCTGATTAACCAGCCCCTGATGCAGCCATTTGGTCTCGGTCTCTTGTTTCTCCGGCGTACCTTTCACGGTCAGACGCGTGCCTTCAAGCTGGATGTCCAGATCGTCCTGGCGGAAACCGGCCAGCGCAAGGGTAATGCGATAATGGTTATCGTCGCTTTTTTCGATGTTGTAAGGCGGAAACGTCTGTTGTTCAGCGTTGTTTTGCAGGGCGTTAGCCAGTTTGTCAAAACCAATCCACTGACGAAGCAAGGGGGATAAATCGTAGTTACGCATACTAAATCTCCTTCTGAGAAGCGAGTTCGGCACAGTTTAATTTTGTGCACAATTGTTCCTGCAAATCCTCATGGATTCGCATATGCTCCCGTTACGGCAAGCAAGTCCGGGTGGGCCGCTCGCGCGACCCGCATAATTAGTTAATTTCGATACGACGCGGTTTTTTCTCTTCCGGAATCACACGTTCCAGTTCGATAAACAGCAGGCCGTTGACCAGGTTCGCGCCTTTCACGTGAATGTTCTCGGCTAACTGGAACTTGCGTTCAAAGTTGCGCTCGGCGATGCCCTGATAAAGGTAGGTACGTTCTTTCTGCTCGGCCGTATGGGAACCTTTCACCACCAGCAGGTTGTCCTGAGCGGTGATTTCCAGTTCGTTTTCTGCAAAACCGGCGACGGCAATGGCGATGCGGTAGTGGTTTTCGTCAACCAGCTCAACATTGTATGGAGGGTAGCCGTTGCTCTGGCTTTGGTTATTTTCTAAATGATTAAACAGGCGGTCAAAACCAATTGCAGAACGGTAGAGCGGAGAAAGATCGAAGTTACGCATAAATAAAACTCCTGAAATCAGCGAGAAGTTGAAGCCTTCCACCATGGACAGGCCTTTGCGCCCCCGAACACCCATCAGGCGAGTTCGTTATCGGGCCACATGATTAAAATGGGTCTGCAATCGGCCTTTTCAAGATCGACACCTGCACTTTTTTTTGCACTTTCCTGCATCTCGCTTAGACTGGGACAACAGCACAAAGGGTTAAATTGCGATGGCTGCCACAGTGCGGGGTTATCGGGCTATCCATTTTGGATAAGGCTCGCTATAACCCTGAGTTGAAGGTCTATGCAGTGCCATTAACGATGACTGAGTGATGATGAAAAATGTTCTGATAAAGCTGACGACGTTCAGCGGGGTTGTTTTACTTTGCGGGTGTTCGAGCGTGATGTCTCACACCGGCGGTAAAGAAGGAACATATCCGGGGACGCGAGCCAGCGCGACGATGCTCTCCGATGACGATACAAACTGGGGCACAAAATCCCTGGTAATCCTCGATATGCCGTTTACGGCCGTGGCGGATACGCTTCTGCTGCCGTGGGATATGTTTCGTAAGGACAACTCCGTACGCTCACGGGTAGAAAAAAGCGAGCAGGAGAATCTGGCGACAAACGCCGTCATCCCGCCCGCTGACATGCCTCCACGCTAGCGCTGCGCGGTTTCCGTTACCCAAAGCTGACGGAAACCGGCTGTCTCTTCCATCCATGCAATAACGCGTCCGTCCGGAGAAAACACGACCGCATCAGCAGATGGCGGATTGCCGTGATCGGACGTCAAAAACGTCACCTCTCCGGTCTGTGCGTCGCAGCACGCGATCCTATTTTCGAGCACAAACCCCAAACGATCGCCGGAAGGATGCCAGTTAAATGCAGACTGAATATCGCTTCCGTTTCGCGTCAACTGGCGCGGCTCGCCGCCCTCCGGCGAGATCAGCCACAGCTGCACAATGCCGTTATCATCCCGCATCAGAAACGCAATCTGTGTCCCCTGCGGATTACTGCGAACCCAGTGACGCGGCACGTTTACCAGACCCGGATACGCCCTCTGATGCGTAAAGGTTAAACGACGCTGCTCTACTCCCGCTGGCGGCGCTGGCAGGGTATCCGTCGTGCCCTGTAGCGGCGCATCGCCCGCACGCTTCCAGCCCTGCTCGTCTTCGGGCAGATTAACAATAAAAAGTTCAGGCACTTTCTCGCCCGTTGCAGACAGGGTATCGCCGATAAACGCCAGCCTGTCGTTGCCCACCCAGCCCTCTTCGTAAGCGCGGTTAATCTCGTCGCTGCCCGGCTGCGGATTGGGCGTCGTGCGGCTAACCAGTACGCTCCAGAAGGTTCCCGAATATTCACGGGGATGGTTCCCCTGCGGGTTTACCGGACCGAAAGGCGCCGCCACGCCGACGTTGCGTAAATCAAGTTTAGGATCGCGCACGTGCAGCACGTGGTCGTTATAGGTAAAGCTGACGAGCAGGCCGTTCGGGCTGAAGACATGGACGTGGCTTCCGCCGCGCAGCGCGCCAGGAGTGTACGGCGAAGTGATATCCATCGCGTCCAGGTTGCTCAACTGGCCGTGATGCGCAATCACCCCCTGACGATGATGAAAATCGTAGTGCCAGTCTGCATCCGGATTTTTCGGACCGTGGATAAACACGTATTTCTCCTGCGCGGGATGAACGGTCACCACGCCGACGTGCGCGCCGTCAGTGGCGCGATAAACCACCTCCACCTCACCCGTGCCGACGTTGACCCGCTCGATGGTTTCACCGGTGAACGACGCACCTGACGGGCGCACGTCATAGACCAGCCACTGGCTGTCCGGCGTCCAGGTATTGATGTTGGTCAGCTGGTGGTTGCGGGAAGCGAAGGTGATTTGTTTCATGAGGATACCCTGATGCACAGTTATCGCATCAGGGTATAGCAAGCGGGTGTTTAGTTCAGCACAAACTTCTCAATCGCGTAGGCCACGCCGTCTTCGAGATTGGATTTGGTGACAAAATTAGCCACTTCTTTCACCGACGGAATAGCGTTTTCCATCGCCACGCCCATGCCCGCATATTCAATCATCGCGATGTCGTTTTCCTGATCGCCCAGCGCCATGATTTCATCCGGCTTAATGCCCAGCGCGTCGGCCAGCGATTTAACGCCGGTGCCTTTATTGACGCGTTTATCGAGGATTTCGAGGAAGTACGGCGCACTTTTCAGCACGGTGTATTTCTCTTTCACCTCGGCCGGAATGCGTGCAATCGCCTTATCCAGGATCTTCGGCTCGTCGATCATCATCACTTTCAGGAACTGGGTCGCGGGATCCATTTTCTCGGCTTCACAGAACACCAGCGGAATGGTCGCAACGTAGGATTCATGTACCGTGTAGTAGCTGATATCACGGTTGGCGGTGTAAAGCGTATTGCGATCGAGGGCGTGGAAGTGGGAACCCACCTCACGGGACAGTTTTTCCAGGAACAGGTAGTCATCGTAGCTCAGCGCGGTTTGCGCAACCGTACTGCCATCCGCGGCTTTCTGTACCAGCGCGCCGTTATAGGTGATGCAGTAGTCGCCAGGCTGATTCATGTGCAGCTCTTTCAGGTAGCTGTGCACGCCCGCATACGGACGCCCCGTGGTCAGAACCACATTCACGCCCTTTGCGCGCGCCGCGGCGATCGCGTTTTTAACAGCTGGAGAAATGGTGTGGTCCGGCAACAGCAGCGTGCCGTCCATATCGATTGCAATGAGTTTGATAGCCATGAGTTCCCCGGGATAAATGAGTGCTGCCTCATGCTAACGCGATTAAGCACACAAAAATAGAGCTACATTGCGCAACAGGAACACCCCTTTTACGTTTATTCCGGGGAACAAAGGCTTACTCGCGGGTGAGAACGATTTTACCGAACGCGCCGCGATCCAGATGTTCAAGTGCCTGTTCAAGCTCGTTAAAGCGGTAGCGATGCTCAATCACCGGCTTCAGTCCCGTGACGTCAACAGCGCGAACGAAATCTTCCAGCGCCCTGCGGTGGCCTACGCCGATCCCCTGAATGACGGGAGATTTCAGCAACAGTTCGCCAGCAGAGAGCGAAATGTCAGACCCGGCCAGCACGCCAATGACCGATATGCGTCCATGAACGGCAACGGCGCGCAGGGAATGCTTCAGGTTCTCTCCGCCCACGGTTTCAATAATATGGTCGATGCCGCGATCCTGAGTCAGCGCCAGCGTATTTTCAGCCCAGTCGCCTTTCAGACGGTTGATGCCCTGGCTGGCCCCCAGCGTTTTGGCCAGCGCCAGTTTTTCATCGCTCCCCGAGGTGACAAACACCTCCGCGCCGTGCGCTTTGGCAATTTGCAGGGCGAAAATCGCCACGCCGCCCGTTCCCTGTACCAGCACCGATTGCCCGGCGCGCAGCTGACCGCGTTCCACCAGCGCAAACCAGGCGGTAAGCCCTGCGCAGGGTAAGGTGCTGGCCTCGGCGTCATCCAGGGTCTCCGGGGAGGCCGCCAGCGCGTCTTCCTTCACAATCACGTACTCGGCCAGCATTCCCTGGAAGTATCCGCCGGACGTTTTATAGGGCAAATTGCGCGCGTCAGCCTGCGGTTTACCGTCGATCCACTCCGGGAAGAAGGTTGAGATGACGCGGGCGCCTGGCTGGAAACGCGTGACTCCTTCACCAATGCTGTCGACGACGCCCGCCATGTCAGACGCCGGGGTAAACGGGAAGGAAAGCGGAATCGGCATCGTGCCTTCAATCACCATTTTGTCGCGATAGTTGAGCGCGACGGCATTCACCCTTACGCGCACTTCACCCGGACCGGGCTGTGGAATGGGCTCCTGAATAAGCGTAAGGCTCTCGCGCCCGAGGGCGCTCATCGTCCAGCGTTGCATTGTCTCGGTCATTTTTTTCTCCGGCCATCAAGTAAGCTTTGGTCCTGACAGTCTACCGTTGACTTATGATCTCCAGTGGCGATAAGTTTTCTCTTTATTGATGCCTGAATGGATACAATCCATGACCGATACGCTGAAAGATATTCCTGTTTTTGTCGCTGCCGTTGAGGCAGGAAGCTTTGCACAGGCCGCAGTTCGCCTGCACCTGTCGCGCTCGGCGGTGGGAAAAAGCATTGCTCGCCTAGAGGAACGCCTTGGAGTACGGCTCTTTCAGCGCACCACCCGCAGCCAGAGGCTGACCGATAACGGCGCCCTTTTTTATGAACGCTGCCTGCGCGCGCTGGAGGAGATTCGGGGCGCAGAGTCGCTGCTTGAAACGGGGAAACAGCAGGTCAGCGGCCGCCTGCGCGTTGCCATGCCGGTACTCTTTGGCCGCCAGTGCGTCGCGCCGCTGTTGATTGAACTGGCGCAGGAACACCCCGGGCTTGAGCTTGAAATGTCGTTCAGCGACCGCGTGGTGGATCTGGTGGAGGAAGGGTTTGATATGGCGGTGCGTAACGGCACGCTGCAGGACAGCAGCGTGCTGGTCGCCAGAAAGCTGGGAGAACACCGCATGGTGCTGTGCGCCACGCCGGAGTATCTGCTGAAGAAAGGCCAGCCACAAAGCGTTAATGATTTATCCCAGCATACGGCCATCAACTATTTGAGCGCAGGCAGAGTGTTGTCCTGGCAGCTGATGGATAACGAAGGAACGTCACACACCTTTACACCCCGGTCATCACTCAATATGGATGATTTGCAGGCGATCTGCGACGCGGCGCTGACCGGGCACGGCATTGCCTGGCTCCCCTGCTGGATGGCCGTTAAAGAAATCCATCAGGGAAAACTCGTCCCGCTCCTGAAGCAGGCGCCGGATGTCCATTTTGACGTCCATGCTGTCTGGCAGCAGACGCCGCACCTGCCGCTGAGGGTAAGAATGGCCATAGACACGCTGGCGAGCCGTTTACCGTTCGTGATGTCGCTGGATATGCCTGCGCCCATAAAAAAGCCGCGCTAAACGCGCGGCCAGTTATCGTGCGGTATAACGTCGATTAAATATCGATATTTGCCGCTTTCAGGGCGTTCTCTTCGATGAAGGCACGACGTGGTTCAACCGCATCGCCCATCAGGGTGGTGAACAGCTGGTCTGCAGCAATCGCGTCCTTAACGGTAACGCGCAGCATGCGGCGGCTTTCCGGATCCATGGTGGTTTCCCACAGCTGCTCCGGGTTCATTTCGCCCAGACCTTTATAGCGCTGGATCGCGAGGCCGCGACGGGACTCTTTCACCAGCCAGTCCAGCGCCTGCTCGAAGCTGGCTACCGGCTGACGACGTTCGCCACGTTCGATGAACGCATCGTCTTCAATCAGACCGCGCAGCTTCTCGCCTAGCGTGCAGATACGACGGTATTCCGGACCGGTCACAAACTCGTGCTCCAGCGGGTAGTCGGTGTCGACGCCGTGAGTACGCACGCGAACGATCGGCTCGAACTGCTGATCGGCATTCTGCTGAACATCGCATTTCCACTGGCTGCCGTGCTGCTCTTTTTCGTTGAGATCGGTCACCAGGGCGTTCACCCAGCGAGTGACGGTCTGCTCGTTGCTCAGATCGGCTTCGGTCAGGGTTGGCTGATAAACCAGCTCCTTCAGCAGCGTTTTCGGATAACGGCGTTCCATACGCGTAATCATTTTCTGCGTGGCGTTGAACTCGGACACCAGACGCTCCAGCGGCTCACCGGCCAGTGCAGGGGCGTGCGAGTTCGCGTGCAGGGTCGCGCCATCAAGCGCGATTGCGATTTGGTACTGATCCATCGCTTCGTCGTCTTTGATGTACTGTTCCTGCTTGCCTTTCTTCACTTTGTACAGCGGCGGCTGGGCAATGTAGACGTGGCCACGCTCAACGATTTCAGGCATCTGACGATAGAAGAAGGTCAACAGCAGCGTACGAATGTGCGAGCCGTCGACGTCCGCATCGGTCATGATGATGATGCTGTGGTAGCGCAGTTTGTCCGGGTTGTACTCGTCACGGCCAATGCCGCAGCCCAGCGCGGTGATGAGGGTCGCCACTTCCTGAGAAGAGAGCATCTTGTCGAAACGGGCTTTCTCAACGTTGAGGATTTTACCCTTCAGCGGCAGAATCGCCTGGTTCTTACGGTTACGGCCCTGCTTCGCAGAACCGCCCGCGGAGTCCCCTTCCACGAGGTACAGTTCGGACAGCGCCGGGTCGCGTTCCTGACAGTCAGCCAGTTTGCCCGGCAGGCCTGCCAGGTCCAGCGCGCCTTTACGGCGGGTCATTTCACGCGCTTTACGCGCCGCTTCACGGGCACGCGCCGCATCGATAATTTTGCCCACCACGATTTTCGCGTCGGACGGGTTTTCCAGCAGGTATTCGCTCAGCAGTTCGTTCATCTGCTGCTCAACCGCCGATTTCACCTCAGAGGAGACCAGCTTGTCTTTGGTCTGTGAGGAGAACTTCGGATCCGGCACCTTCACGGAAACCACGGCAATCAGGCCTTCACGGGCATCGTCACCGGTGGCGCTGACTTTCGCTTTCTTGCTGTAGCCTTCTTTGTCCATGTAGGCGTTCAGGGTACGGGTCATCGCCGCACGGAAGCCTGCAAGGTGAGTACCACCATCACGCTGTGGAATGTTGTTGGTAAAGCAGTAGATGTTTTCCTGGAAACCGTCGTTCCACTGCAGCGCCACTTCTACGCCGATACCGTCTTTTTCGGTGGAGAAGTAGAAGATATTCGGGTGAATAGGCGTTTTGTTCTTGTTCAGATACTCAACGAACGCCTTGATACCGCCTTCGTAGTGGAAGTGGTCTTCTTTGTTGTCACGCTTGTCGCGCAGGCGAATCGAGACGCCGGAGTTCAGGAACGACAGTTCACGCAGGCGTTTCGCCAGGATGTCGTACTCAAACTCGGTGACGTTGGTGAAGGTTTCAAGGCTCGGCCAGAAACGCACCATGGTACCGGTTTTGTCGGTGTCGCCAGTGACGGCCAGCGGTGCCTGCGGCACGCCGTGCGTATAAAGCTGACGGTGGATTTTGCCTTCGCGCTGGATAACCAGCTCCAGCTTCTGCGACAGGGCGTTTACTACCGAAACACCTACGCCGTGCAGGCCGCCGGAAACTTTATAGGAGTTATCGTCGAACTTACCGCCTGCGTGCAGGACGGTCATGATCACTTCCGCCGCAGAGACGCCCTCTTCCGGGTGAATACCGGTTGGGATGCCACGACCGTCATCGGTGACGGAGACGGAGTTGTCCGCATGGATGGTGACCACGATGTCTTTACAGTGACCCGCGAGCGCTTCGTCGATAGCGTTATCTACCACCTCGAATACCATGTGGTGCAGACCGGTGCCGTCATCCGTGTCGCCGATATACATACCCGGGCGCTTACGCACCGCATCCAGCCCTTTCAGGACTTTGATACTGGAGGAGTCATAAGAATTCGACATCAACGTTTCTCGCTCATTTCAACTTGGGTTAATCCGTTATTTTACCCTTTTCCACGGTAAACATCTTCGAATTTTCGTCCGACATGTCTATAACGTGTTCAGCGCTTATCGCGCTAACGAAAACCTGCGACTGCGTGGCTTTTAAGCGGCTGGCAAGCAGCCCGCGCCGCGCGTCGTCAAGTTCCGAGGCAAAATCATCTATCAGGTACAGGCAGCGTCTTCCGCTCTCGCGGGTGAGAAACTCTCCCTGTGCCAGGCGCAGCGCACACATCAGGAGCTTGAGCTGCCCGCGCGACAGCGTGTCTTCCACTGGCGCACCGTCAGCACGAATGCGGAAATCCGCCTTGTGCGGGCCGTGCGCGGTATAGGTCAACATGCGGTCGCGCTCGAAGCTTCTCTCTAACACCTCGGCATAGTCCGTCTCTTTCTCCCAGCCGCGCTGGAAGGAGAAGGTGAGAGAGAATTCAGGTAAAAACTGTTTGCAGGTGTCGGCCATGTCTTCGGCGATACCAGCGCTGTATTCGGCACGCCAGCGGCTAATCTGTTCCGCAAGAGGGATTAACTCCATGTCCCACGGACGCAGCTGGGCGTAGCGCGTCACCTGGCGCAGCGCGGCGTTACGCTGCTTGAGCAGACGCTTCAGGTTGCTCCAGGCGTTAAAGAATCCGGCTTCGTTGTGAAAGCATCCCCAGTCAAGGAACGCTCTTCTGTATTTGGGGCCGCCGTTGAGTAAAGTAAACCCCTCGGGCGTTATCAGCTGCATCGGCATCAGCAGCGCCAGCTCCGCCACTTTATGGCCGTCAGTGCCGTCGATGCGCACCTTGCTGTCGCCCTGCTTGTCTTTGGTCAGGCCGATGGCGGTCTCCCGCTCCTCGCCCTGCAAACGCCCGTGCAGAACAAAGGATTCCTGCTCGTGGCGAATAACGCGACCAATCTGCAAACTGCGAAACGCCCGGCCGTGGCCGAGCGTATAGATGGCTTCCAGCACGCTGGTTTTGCCGCTGCCGTTCGCGCCAACCAGGAAGTTAAAGCCGGGGGATAAAGCGAGATCCGCGCTTTCGATATTGCGAAAGTCGCGGATCAACAGACGGGTGAGCGACATTACAGTCTCATTGGCATGACAACATAGGCAGCCGACTGTGATGCGGCATCTTCAATCTGTACGCTCGAAACGGAGTCGGTCAGCAGGATGCGCACGTTCTCACATTTCAGCGCATTCAGCACATCCAGCACGTAGCTAACGTTGAAGCCGATTTCCATCTCAGCCCCGGCGTAGGTGACGTCCAGAATCTCTTCTGCCTCTTCCTGCTCCGGGTTGTTGGCGGTGATTTTGATCTGGTTTTCACTCACGTACAGGCGCACGCCGCGGAATTTCTCGTTAGAGAGAATGGCCGCACGTGCAAACGCCTGCTTGAGGCTATCGCAGCCTGCTTCCAGCGTTTTGTCCGGATTCTTCGGCAATACGCGGCGATAATCCGGGAAACGGCCGTCAACCAGCTTAGACGTGAAGACAAAATCACCCACGTGTGCACGGATGTTGTTGCTGCCGATCTGCACGCGCAGCGGCGTGTCGCCACCGTCGAGCATACGCATCAGCTCAATCACCCCTTTACGCGGCACGATCACCGAATGGTTTGGCAGTGAGTCGCCAATCGGCATAGAACAGACCGCCAGACGGTGGCCGTCGGTTGCCACGGTACGCAGCTCTTCACCTTCGGTTTCGAACAGCATGCCGTTTAAGTAGTAACGAACGTCCTGATGCGCCATGGAAAACTGCGTGGCTTCAATCAGACGCTTCATCGTCGCCTGAGGCAGGGTGAATTCAACTTCGCTCTGCCAGTCGTCCAGGTTCGGGAAGTCCGCTGCTGGCAGCGTGGAGAGCGAGAAACGGCTGCGGCCAGAACGCACCAGCATACGGTCGCCTTCCAGCTGCACGGCGATTTCAGCGCCTTCCGGCAGCCCGCGGCAGATATCAAAGAATTTACGTGCCGGAACCGTGGTCGCGCCCGCGTCGTGCGGCTGCGTCAGCGTAACGCGCGCGATCATTTCCATTTCCAGATCTGTACCGGTCAGCGACAGCGTACCGTCCGCGACCTGAAGCAGCAGGTTTCCGAGAATAGGCAGCGTTGGGCGACCGCCTAATGGGCCACTCACCTGTTGCAGCGGTTTTAATAAATGTTCACGTTCAACGGTAAATTTCATAGCGTCACGATGATAATGTTCTGATTAGATTGGAAAAATCTTCTTTTATGTCGTGGCTTTCTTCGCGTAACTGCTCAATCTTGCGACAAGCGTGCAGCACGGTCGTATGGTCACGGCCACCAAACGCATCCCCAATTTCCGGCAGACTGTGGTTGGTTAACTCCTTTGCCAGCGCCATCGCCATCTGACGCGGACGCGCCACCGAGCGGGAACGACGTTTAGACAGTAAATCTGCCACTTTGATCTTGTAGTACTCAGCCACCGTCTTTTGAATATTGTCGATAGTGACCAGTTTTTCCTGCAATGCCAGCAAATCGCGCAGCGCTTCACGCACAAAATCGATGGTGATCGCACGACCGGTGAAGTTGGCATTGGCGATAACGCGGTTCAGTGCCCCCTCCAGCTCACGGACGTTGGAGCGCAGACGCTTGGCAATGAAGAACGCCACTTCACCCGGCAGGCGAATGTCGTTTTCATCGGCTTTCTTCATCAGGATCGCGACGCGGGTTTCCAGTTCCGGTGGCTCGATCGCCACGGTCAGGCCCCAGCCGAAGCGGGATTTCAGACGATCTTCAACGCCGTTGATCTCTTTTGGGTAACGATCCGAGGTCAAAATGATCTGCTGATTGCCTTCCAGCAGGGCATTGAAGGTGTGGAAAAACTCTTCCTGCGATCGTTCTTTATTGGCAAAGAACTGGATGTCATCGATCAGCAGCGCGTCAACGGAACGATAGTAGCGTTTAAACTCTTCGATCGCATTGTTTTGCAGGGCTTTTACCATGTCCTGAACGAAGCGTTCGGAGTGCATATACACCACTTTTGCATTGGGCTTGCGCGCCATAATGCCGTTGCCCACCGCATGCAGCAGGTGCGTTTTACCCAGACCCGTGCCGCCATAAAGAAACAGCGGGTTGTAGGCTCCACCGGGATTATCAGCAACCTGACGAGCCGCCGCGCGCGCCAGCTGGTTCGATTTACCTTCAACGAAGTTATCGAACGTGTGTTTCACGTTAACGTTAGAGCGGTAGGTTGGCTCAGCCGGTGCAGGGACATTATCCCAGCCCTGACGAGCGGGTGCGACGCGAGGGGCCGGAGCAGGAGCGGCCTGAGCAGGTGCTGCGACGTTCACGGTTTCACGTACGGTTTGGGTGACCGGCTTTGTGCCCACTTCAAAGCGCAGCTGCGGGGCATCTGACCCACAGAAATCGTTTAGCAGTCCATTGATGTTATTAAGGTACTTGTCCCTTACCCAATCGAGCACAAAACGGTTTGGCGCATACAAAGCCAGCGTGTTATCGCTCAGTTCCGCCTGCAACGGGCGGATCCACATACTGAATTCTGTGGCTGGTAACTCATCCTGCAATCGGGCAAGACACTGCTGCCAAAGCGAAAGTGACACGGCGGACTCCACTCGAACAATAAAAGAAAACTATTGAATATTCATGATTGTTGGCGCACATCGACATGACCCTGTGTAAAGGGGGACGTGCGAATTGCTATCTGCAATTTATCCTGACCAGGATCCTGGGATCCCGATCGGGACCGCGGATCATAGCTTAAACTGAGCCAGAGATCTTCTGTTTCTCACAGATTCTTCCCGATTTATCCACAGGAAGATCCAGAACCGGGTAAGTGTAAACGATCCTGGCGCGAGTGCCCCGCGATTTAGTCCGCATATTGGAAAAATTAATGAGCACAGACAATTTATTGCTTAAATGATCTAACGAAGATCCGGGACGATCCTTGCGCTTTGTCGGTGAGCCCGTATAATCCTCGACCCGGCGCGTGATGCTCATCTTCCTGCGTCGTCCGTTGCTCATTTTCCACGCGAAAACGTGCGGAAATACGCGGGAAATAAGGAAAGAGAATTGACTCCGGAGTGTACAATTATTACAATCCGGCCTCTTTAATCACCCACGCTGAGGCGTTAGTCGTTCGAAACTCGTTCGGGTATACGCAAAAGTCAGTGAATTTATTCAAGTTTAGGTAGAAATCGCCATGAAACGCACTTTTCAACCGTCTGTACTGAAGCGCAACCGTTCTCACGGCTTCCGTGCTCGTATGGCTACTAAAAATGGTCGTCAGGTTCTGGCACGTCGTCGTGCTAAAGGCCGCGCTCGTCTGACCGTTTCCAAGTAATAAAGCTAACCCCTGAGTGGTTAAGCTAGCATTTCCCAGGGAGTTACGTTTGTTAACTCCCGCTCATTTCACTTTCGTCTTCCAGCAGCCACTACGGGCTGGCACGCCGCAAATCACCATCCTCGGCCGCCAAAATTCGCTGGGGCATCCCCGCATCGGTCTCACAGTCGCCAAGAAAAATGTTAAGCGTGCGCATGAACGCAATCGGATTAAACGTCTGACGCGTGAAAGCTTCCGTTTACGTCAGCACGAACTGCCTTCAATGGATTTCGTGGTGGTGGCTAAAAAGGGGGTTGCCGACCTCGATAACCGTGCTCTCTCGGAAGCGTTGGAAAAATTATGGCGCCGCCACTGTCGCCTGGCTCACGGGTCCTGATAGCCCTCATTCGGGTCTATCAACGCCTGATTAGTCCGCTACTCGGGCCGCACTGCCGTTTCACACCAACATGCTCAAGCTACGGAATTGAGGCATTGCGCAGGTTTGGAGTGATAAAAGGCAGTTGGTTGACGGTGAAACGCGTATTAAAATGCCACCCTTTACACCCCGGTGGAGACGACCCCGTCCCTCCAGGACCCTTTGATACCAGAGAACACTAACGATGGATTCGCAACGCAATCTTCTTATCATCGCTTTGTTGTTCGTGTCTTTCATGATCTGGCAGGCATGGGAGCAGGATAAAAATCCTCAACCCCAGCAGCAGACCACGCAGACTACGACCACCGCAGCGGGTAGCGCCGCCGACCAGGGCGTACCGGCCAGTGGCCAGGGGAAACAGATTACGGTTAAGACCGATGTGCTTGAGCTGACAATCAACACCCGTGGTGGTGATGTTGAGCAGGCGCTGCTGTTGACCTACCCGAAAGAGCTGAAGTCTAACGAACCGTTCCAGTTACTGGAAACCACGCCTGAGTTTATCTACCAGGCGCAGAGCGGCCTGACCGGTCGTGATGGCCCGGATAACCCGGCTAACGGTGCGCGTCCACTGTATACCGTCGAGAATGACACCTTTGTGCTGGCTGATGGCCAGAACGAACTCGTTATCCCGATGACCTATACCGACGCCGCAGGCAACACCTTCACCAAAACCTTCACCCTGAAACGCGGTGAGTATGCGGTGAACGTGGGCTACAGCGTACAGAACGCCAGTGCGAAACCGCTGGAACTGTCCACCTTTGGCCAGCTGAAGCAGTCCATCAATCTGCCGTCTCACCGTGACACCGGAAGCAGCAACTTTGCGCTGCATACCTTCCGTGGCGCGGCGTACTCCACGCCAGACGCGAAGTATGAGAAATACAAATTCGACACCATTGCCGATAACGAAAACCTGAACGTCAGCGCTAAAGGCGGTTGGGTGGCAATGCTGCAGCAGTATTTCGCCACTGCGTGGGTGCCAAATAACGACGGTACCAACAACTTCTATACCGCGAACCTGGGCAACGGTATTGCAGCCATCGGCTACAAATCTCAGCCGGTTCTGGTACAGCCGGGTCAAACCGGTAAGCTGGCAAGCACCCTGTGGGTCGGCCCGGAAATTCAGGACAAAATGGCCGCTGTTGCGCCGCACCTGGATCTGACCGTGGATTACGGTTGGTTGTGGTTCATCTCTCAGCCGCTGTTTAAGCTGCTGAAGTTCATCCACAGCTTCCTGGGTAACTGGGGCTTCTCCATCATCGTTATCACCTTCATCGTTCGTGGCATCATGTACCCGCTGACTAAAGCGCAGTACACCTCCATGGCGAAGATGCGCATGCTGCAGCCGAAGATTCAGGCAATGCGTGAGCGTCTGGGCGATGACAAACAGCGTCAGAGCCAGGAAATGATGGCCCTGTACAAAGCAGAGAAAGTGAACCCACTGGGTGGCTGCTTCCCGCTGCTGATTCAGATGCCAATCTTCCTTGCGCTGTACTACATGCTGATGGGTTCCGTTGAGCTGCGCCACGCGCCGTTCGCTCTGTGGATCCATGACCTGTCCGCACAGGACCCGTACTACATCCTGCCGATCCTGATGGGCGTGACGATGTTCTTCATCCAGAAGATGTCGCCGACCACCGTGACCGACCCGATGCAGCAGAAGATCATGACCTTTATGCCGGTCATCTTCACCGTGTTCTTCCTGTGGTTCCCGTCAGGTCTGGTGCTGTACTATATCGTCAGCAACCTGGTGACCATCATCCAGCAGCAGCTGATTTACCGTGGTCTGGAAAAACGTGGCCTGCATAGCCGCGAAAAGAAAAAGTCCTGATCCGATAAGTTAACGCTAAAATAAGGGCGGTCGATTGACCGCCTTTTTTATTTGTATTGAACGAGAGCAACCATGAGCCATAACGACACTATCGTCGCCCAGGCAACCCCACCGGGACGCGGTGGTGTAGGCATTCTGCGCATCTCCGGCCTGAAGGCGCGCGAGGTGGCCGAAGCGGTGCTGGGTAAACTGCCAAAGCCGCGCTACGCTGATTACCTGCCGTTTAAAGATACCGACGGCACGCCGCTGGACCAGGGCATTGCGCTGTGGTTCCCCGGCCCTAACTCCTTCACCGGTGAAGACGTGCTGGAGCTGCAGGGCCACGGCGGCCCGGTAATCCTCGACCTGCTGTTAAAACGGATCCTGACCCTGCCGGGCCTGCGCATTGCGAAGCCGGGCGAGTTCTCCGAACGTGCCTTCCTCAACGACAAGCTCGACCTGGCGCAGGCTGAGGCCATTGCTGACCTGATCGACGCCAGTTCTGAACAGGCGGCCCGCTCCGCCCTGAACTCGCTGCAGGGGGCATTCTCCGCGCGTGTGAATCACCTTGTGGAAGCACTTACTCACCTGCGCATCTACGTGGAAGCGGCTATCGACTTCCCGGATGAGGAGATCGACTTCCTCTCTGACGGTAAAATCGAAGCCCAGCTCAACCAGGTGATGAGCGATCTCGACGCCGTTCGCGCCGAAGCGCGCCAGGGCAGCCTGCTGCGCGAAGGGATGAAGGTAGTGATTGCAGGACGTCCTAACGCCGGCAAATCGAGCCTGCTGAACGCCCTGGCGGGCCGTGAAGCGGCAATTGTGACCGACATTGCCGGTACCACTCGCGACGTGCTTCGCGAGCACATCCACATCGACGGCATGCCGCTGCACATCATCGACACCGCCGGTCTGCGCGATGCCAGCGACGAGGTTGAGCGCATCGGTATCGAACGCGCCTGGCAGGAGATCGAGCAGGCCGACCGCGTGCTGTTTATGGTGGACGGCACCACGACCGACGCCGTTGACCCGGCAGAGATCTGGCCGGACTTTATTGCCCGCCTGCCGACCAAACTGCCGATCACCGTGGTACGTAATAAGGCAGACGTGACTGGCGAAACGCTGGGCATCAGCGATGTGAATGGTCACTCACTAATCCGCCTGTCGGCGCGTACCGGTGAGGGCGTGGACGACCTGCGCAATCATCTCAAACAGAGCATGGGCTTTGACACCAGCATGGAAGGCGGCTTCCTGGCGCGTCGCCGTCACCTGCAGGCGCTGGAAGAGGCGGCTAACCACCTTGTCCAGGGTAAAGCGCAGCTGATCGGCGCGTGGGCGGGTGAACTGCTGGCGGAAGAGCTGCGTCTGGCGCAGCAGAATCTGAGCGAGATCACCGGGGAGTTTACCTCGGACGATTTGCTGGGACGGATCTTCTCAAGCTTTTGTATTGGTAAATAATTCCCGCTAATCCATGGTGATTTCCTCCTGGGAAATCACCATTGTCCAAATGGCAACTCGCCTAATCCCTTTTCACCCCCTATCCTGCATGCCTGCATCTATGGGGGGTTTATGGCGCGTTTTCTGTTTTGTAGTTTCGCATTAGTTCTGCTTTATCCGTCCGGTATTGATATGTATCTGGTGGGATTACCGCATATCGCCAGCGATCTGGGCGCCAGCGAAGCGCAGCTGCACATCGCGTTTTCGGCCTACCTCGCGGGGATGGCGTCGTCGATGGTGTTTGCCGGAAAGATCGCGGATAAGGCAGGCCGTCAGCCTGTCGCTATCTCCGGTGCCATCGTTTTTGCCCTGGCGTCCCTTCTCTGCTCACAGGCGCAAAACAGCACCGTGTTTCTGACCGGGCGCTTTATCCAGGGCATCGGGGCGGGCGGTTGCTACGTGGTGGCGTTTGCCATTTTACGCGACACCTTAAGCGCCCAGCGTCGCGCCAAAGTGCTGTCGATGCTGAACGGCATTACCTGCATCATCCCGGTGCTAGCCCCGGTTGTGGGCTATCTCATCATGCTGAAATTCCCCTGGCAGAGCCTGTTCTGGACCATGGCGGCGATGGGCGTGCTGGTGTTTGTCCTGTCAATTGCCGTGCTGAAAGAGACCCACCCAGGCTCGCAGAATACCGGCCATACCGCAACCATTCACCCGGCAGAGAAGCTCCTCAACCGCTTTTTCCTCAGCCGTCTGGCCGTGACCACGTTAAGCGTGGCGGTGATCCTGACCTATGTAAACGTTTCCCCGGTTTTGCTGATGGAGACCATGGGCTTCGATCGCGGTCAGTATTCAACGGTGATGGCATTAACCGCGATGGTCAGTATGGCCGTTTCGTTTTCGACGCCGTTTGCGCTAAATGTTTTCAGCCAGCGCACATTGATGCTGACCTCACAGGTTTTATTCCTCGCCGCCGGCGCGATCCTGGCGACCACCAGCTCACATGCGGTCATGCTGGCGGGTATTACGCTGATTTGTGCCGGGTTCTCGGTTGGCTTTGGCGTGGCGATGAGCCAGGCGCTTGGCCCATTTTCGCTGCGGGCAGGCGTGGCAAGCTCGGTACTGGGGATCGCGCAGGTCTGCGGCTCGTCGCTGTGGATTTGGCTGGCGGCGGTCATCGGGCTTAACGCGCTGAATATGCTGATCGGGGTTCTGATTGGCTGTAGCATACTCTGCATTACCTTACTTATGGTCATCCAGCCCGCGGCGCACTATGAAGAAGCCCATCAGCAGTCTCGATCTTAACCTGTTGCTGTGCCTGCAGCTTTTGCTGCAGGAGCGCAGCGTCACCAAAGCGGCAAAGCGGATGAACGTGACGCCGTCGGCGGTAAGCAAATCGCTGGCCAAACTGCGCGACTGGTTCGAAGACCCGCTGTTTGTTAAAACGCCGCTAGGGCTGCTGCCGACGCCGCTGACGGTGAGTCTTGAGCAGGATCTGGCTGACTGGATGCAAATCGGCAACCAGATCCTCGATAAATTCCACCATGATTCTCCGGGCGGGCTGACGTTCGTGCTGGCCGCGGAAACGCCGTTGATACTGATCCGCTTCAATGCCCTGCTGGAGCAGGTGAACCAGCGCTATCCGCAGGCTACGGTGAAAATGCGCCACTGGGATTACGACTCTCTGGACGCCATTACGCGTGGAGAGGTGGACCTGGGATTCACCGGACGCGAAACACACCCGCGATCGCGTGAATTGCTGAAGCTAATGCCGTGGTTCATCGACTATGAGATCCTGTTCAGCGACCGTCCGTGCGTGTATCTGCGTGAGGATCACCCCGCGCTACAGGATGAATGGAACCTCGAGACCTTTCTGCGCTACCCTCACATCAGCATCTTCTGGGAACGCAGCGACACCTGGGCACTGGACGAAGTGCTAAAGGAGATGGGTCGGGAGAGAAACATTGCCATGAGCGTGCCGGGCTTTGAGCAGTCGATGTTTATGGCAGCGCAGCCCGGTCATAGCTATATCGCCACGGCTCCGCACTACTGCCATCACTACAATCAACTCCACCAGCGGAAGCTGATCGCGCTTCCTATTCCCATTGACGAAGCGCAGGCTGAAAAGCTCACCGTTCCCTTCACGCTGATCTGGCATAAACGGAACAGCCATAATCCGAAAATTCTATGGTTGCGGGAAACCATCAAGGCGCTGTACGGTGCGAGCGATCCAATTTTTGCCTAAGAAAATGTAAAGTTCGGTCCTAAGGCTTCTCTTACTCCCATTTACTGATTAAAACAGGAGTCAAGTTAAGCGATAATCATGTAACCGTTTAACCGATTACGACCATTATCAAGGAGCGAAAAATGGCTACGCACTTTGCAAGAGGGATACTTACGGAAGGACGTCTCGTATCGGCAAGAATTTCTTCAGCCTGTCACCGTGAAGCACTCGATCTCCCGGAACACCGGAGGACGCGGTTTTTAGCGTCCAGAGCACTTCTCGCAGAACTGCTGTTTATGCTGTACGGCACCAGCGAGCTGCCGGACATCATTACCCAACCCGAAGGCCGCCCGGTCTTTGCCGACCCGGATCTCCCTCGTTTTTCGATTGCCTACGCGGGCAATATCATTGGCGTCGCGCTGACCACCGAAGGGGATTGTGGGCTCGATATGGAACTTCAGCGCGCAACGCGCAGCTTCCATGGCGGTAACGCACATGAAGACTATCCGCTCTCCAGCAATGAGAAGCTGTGGGTACGCAACCAGAACGATCCTGTCGAAGCCCGAGCCCAGCTCATTACCCTGCGCCAGAGCATTCGTAAGCTCTGCGGATGCGCCTCAGACGACGCCAGCTTGCTGCAGCTGTTGCCTGGTTCCGGACGTCTGCGTGCCGCCCAGGCCACGCTGGTGGAGGCACTCAGTGACGCAGAGGATGTGCTCATTTGGTCCATTGCGGTTACCCCTGCCATTGAACGCATGAAAATCTGGGAATTTGACAGTCAACAGGGATGGCGTAGCCTTCCTGATGTGCCCGAGCGCGCCAACGAGCCCGCCGCACGCCTGATGCGTTTAACCAGTTTACCGACAGAAAAAGCATTCACCCTTAGCTGATCCAATCAGGGTCATCATGATGAAACAGGAGTAATCATGTCTGATACGTTGAAAGTAGTTACGTTACTGGGAAGCCTGCGCAAAGGTTCATTTAACGGGATGGTTGCCCGCACGCTGCCACAGCTGGCACCGGCAGGTATGGAAATTAGCGCCCTGCCGTCTATTGGCGATATTCCGCTGTATGATGCGGACGTCCAGCAGGAAGAAGGGTTCCCGCAGAGCGTCGAGGCGCTGGCAGAGCAGATCCGCCAGGCTGACGGCGTGGTCATCGTCACGCCGGAATATAACTACTCGGTTCCGGGTGGCCTGAAGAATGCCATCGACTGGCTGTCCCGTTTACCTGAACAGCCTCTGTCAGGCAAACCGGTGCTGATCCAGACCAGCTCAATGGGCGCGATTGGCGGCGCTCGCTGCCAGTATCATCTGCGTCAGATCCTGGTATTCCTGGATGCGATGGTGATGAACAAGCCGGAATTTATGGGCGGAGTGATTCAGAACAAAGTCGACCCGCAAACGGGTGAAGTGGTGGATCAGAGCACGCGCGACCATCTCTCTGGCCAGCTGACGGCGTTCGGGGATTATATTAAGCGGGTAAAAGCCTGATAAAAAGCCCGGTGGCGCTAGCGCTTACCGGGCCTACACTCGTCAGTAGGTCAGGTAAGCGAAGCGCCACCTGACACCACAAACCGCACCTTAGTGCGCGTCAATAAACACAATCTTCAGCACAAACAGCAGCGCCACAATGATGACGCAAGGGCTGAGGTCGCGGAAGCGGCCGGTACCGATCTTCATTACGCAGTAAGAAATAAAGCCCAGCGCGATACCTTCGGTAATCGAGAAGCTGAACGGCATCATCACGGCGGTAATAAACGCCGGCACCGCTTCGGTTAAATCATCCCACTTCACGCGAGACAGGCTGGAGGTCATCAGCACCCCCACATAGATCAGCGCGCCGGCCGCCGCGTACGGAGGCACCATGCCCGCCAGTGGCGAGAGGAAGATCACCAGCAGGAACAGAATACCCACCACAACCGCCGTCAGGCCGGTACGGCCGCCTACGGACACGCCGGAAGAGGATTCAATGTAAGCGGTAACAGACGAGGTCCCGATAAATGAGCCGGTCACGGAGGAGATACTGTCCACAAACAGCGCCTGCTTCATGCGCGGGAATTTGCCTTTCTCATCTGCCAGACCCGCTTTGTCGGTCACGCCGATCAGCGTACCGGAGGAGTCGAACAGATTCACCAGCATGAAGGAGAAAATCACGCCCGCCAGGCCCAGGTTCAGGGAACCCGCCAGATCAACATGACCAACAACAGTAGAAACGCTCGGTGGCGCGGAAACGATGCCGTTATAGTGAACGTCGCCCAGAATCCAGCCCAGCAGCGTGGTCACCACGATGGACACCAGCACTGCCGCGTGAATATTGCGGGAAGCGAGGATCGCGATGATAAAGAAGCCCAGCACGCCCAGCAGCACGTTATGCGAGGTCAGGTGACCGATGCTCACCAGCGTATCCGGGTTCGCCACGATAACACCCGCGTTTTTCAGCCCCATCATACCGATGAACAGACCGATACCGCTGGTAATGCCCACGCGCAGGCTCACGGGAATGTTTGCAATCATCCAGTAACGTACGCGGAAAATGGTCAGCAGCAGCAGGCCAACCGCGCCCCAGAAGATAGCGCCCATGCCCACCTGCCAAGGCAGACCCATCGCCTGAACAACCACAAACGCGAAGAACGCATTCAGGCCCATCGCCGGTGCCAATGCAACCGGCAGGTTAGCGAATACACCCATCAGAATGCTGCCAAGGGCGGCGATCAGGCAGGTGGTTACAAAGACGGCGCTGGTATCCATGCCAGCAACGCCCAGAATTTGTGGGTTCACAAAAACGATATAGACCATCGTCAGGAAGGTGGTGAAACCTGCGATCACTTCGGTGCGTGCCGTTGTGCCGTGCTCGCGCAGTTTAAAAACGCGCTCAAGCAGACCCTGACCAGATGTCTGGGTAGTGTGTTGTTGACTCATCATCAATTTCCGAACAAGGAGGGAAAATTCGTCGCTATCCTATACCAAAATGCGACAATAGTGGCGGTTACGTGATACTTTTTTCATTGATTTTGCTTATACGGCAACGATTGCGTCCCGGTGAACCGCCGTACGTAAACGTTAAACTTGTTAAAAGGGAAAGGCATGTCCGGAATTGAAGCGGTATTTTTCGACTGCGACGGTACGCTGGTCGACAGTGAGGTCATTTGTTCCCGCGCGTATGTCACCATGTTCCAGGAATTTGGCATTACTCTGGAACTCGAAGAGGTGTTTAAACGCTTTAAGGGCGTGAAGCTCTACGAGATCATCGACATCATTAACGAAGAACACGGCGTCGTTCTTGAGAAGGCGGCTCTGGAACCGGTGTACCGCGCCGAGGTTGCACGCCTGTTCGATTCGGAGCTGGAGGTGATTCCGGGCGCAAACGCGCTGCTGGATGCCATGACGGTGCCGATCTGCGTGGTCTCCAACGGTCCGGTCAGCAAAATGCAGCACTCGCTGGGCAAGCTTGAGATGCTGCACCACTTCCCGGAAAAACTGTTCAGCGGCTACGATATCCAGCGCTGGAAGCCGGACCCGGCGCTGATGTTCCATGCGGCAAAAGCGATGAACGTTAACGTAGAGAACTGCATTCTGGTGGATGACTCGTCTGCGGGCGCGCAGTCGGGGATTGATGCGGGAATGGAGGTGTTTTACTTCTGCGCCGACCCGCACAACAAGCCGATCGATCATCCAAAAGTCACGACCTTCACCGATCTGGCGCAGCTACCCGCGCTGTGGAAGGCTCGCGGGTGGCATATTACGCGTTAAGTTGCCCCTCCCTGCAGGGAGGGCGACAGGTTTATCTGAAGAGCTTTTGAACAAACTCAGCATAGGCCGGACGCCAGACGTCCATTTCGTGATTCAGACCGGGGTACATCTTATAGTCGAATTTGATGCCCTGTTTTTCCAGCTCCGCTTTCAGACCGGCGATATCTTTGCCGGTCACTGAATCGCGCTCGCCGACAACGACGGTGAAGTTATGCAGCTGCCGGTTAATGGCCTCCGGCTGCTTAAAGCGTGCGGCCACGCCTTCGTCAGGTACGGTTGTTGTGGTAACGCCGCTGAACGTTCCCAGCCAGCCGAAGTTCTCCAGATGATTCATCCCGGAGACCAGCGCCTGATAACCGCCCTGTGACAACCCCGCCAGCGCCCGGCCGTCAGCATCTTTACGCACGTTGAAGCGTGTATCCACCAGCGGAATAATCTCGCTCATCAGTTCACGGTCTGCGGCTTTCGCATTGAGCGGGTAGAAAGACTTCCGTCGTTCTGCCGGTGGGAAGTTCTCGGGGATGGCCTCAGCGCTCTCCGTCTCGGTGTCGGGTACCACCACCAGCATCGGTTTGATTTTCCCCTCGGCCATCAGGTTATCCATGATTTGCGGCAGACGGACCTGGTCGATGGCCGAGAGCCCGGTATCCCCAAAACCATGGTAGAAGTAGAGCACCGGTAAGGGTTCCCCTGTGCCGTTGTAGCCAGGGGGAGTCCATACATAGACGCGGCGCTCTGACCTGAGCGACGGCGAGTGCCAGGTCAGGGTGGTGAGATCGCCATGCGGTACGGCGCGATCGTCGAGAATACTGCCCGGAACCAGAATCAGGCTGGTGTTCACCTGCCTCTGAGGTTTTTGATAGCGGCTTCCCGTGTCGACTGAACGGAAACCATCGATGTCGAAATAATATTCGTAGAGATTCGGGGCCATCGGCTCGCTTTTCCATGACCAGACGCCATTGTTCTCTTTCGTCATATCATGGGAAACCTGGCTTTCAGGCATTGACCCCGTCACCACGGAGACTCGCGTTGCGCCGGGTGCAAACAGGCGAAACGTAATGCTTTTATCCGCATTAACCTGGGTCACATAGTGGCTGACCGGGGTAGTCTGGTCAGGTGTGACCGGCAACGGTGCGGCAATAACGTCTGTTCCAGTACCGATCCCGATGCTGATGGCCACCGCCAGGCACGCTAATGAATTTTTCATATCCCATCCTTTGCTGTTTTTTTCGTCTCACGTTAGCGCGTTTCGAACGTCAGGCAACGGATGAAGGGGAAAATTGTGATTACACTAGAAATAACAACGCCGGTGAGTACCGGCGTTGTTATCAGATGACAGGATTACTCTTTCGGATCTTTACCCGCCAGCAGCTTGTCCAGCTCGTCGCCGCCCACGTGACGGAAGTCCTGACCTTTCACGAAGTAGAAAATGTATTCGCAAATGTTCTGGCAGCGGTCGCCGATACGCTCGATGGAGCGCGCGCAGAACAGGGCGGTCAGTACGCTTGGGATCGTACGGGAATCTTCCATCATGTAAGTCATCAGCTGACGCACGATGCCTTCATACTCCTGATCGACCTTTTTATCTTCACGGTAGATACGCACCGCTTCGTCAAGATCCATTCGCGCAAAGGCATCCAGCACGTCATGAAGCATCTGCACGGTGTGGCGGCCCAGCGACTCCAGGCTCACCAGCAGCGGCTGGTGCTGCTGAGAGAACTTCTCCAGCGCGGTGCGGCAGATTTTATCCGCAACGTCGCCAATACGTTCCAGCTCGGCGATGGTTTTGATAATGGCCATCACCAGACGCAGGTCGCTCGCCGTCGGCTGACGTTTCGCGATAATACGCACGCAGGCCTCGTCGATAGCGACTTCCATCATGTTGACGTTTTTGTCGCCTTCAATGACGCGTTTCGCCAGCTCGCTGTCCTGGTTGTGCATCGCCGTAATCGCATCAGAAAGCTGCTGCTCGACCATACCGCCCATGGTCATCACCTGGGTGCGAATGCTTTCCAGCTCTGCGTTGAACTGGCCGGAAATGTGTTTATTAAGATTGAGGTTGTCCATGGTTTCTCCACATGCACTAAGGCAAATCAACCGTAGCGGCCAGTAATATAATCTTCGGTTTGTTTCTTCGCGGGCTTAGTGAAGAGATCGTCCGTGTTGCTGAACTCAATCAATTCACCCAGGTACATAAACGCCGTGTGATCGGAGCAACGTGCAGCCTGCTGCATGTTATGGGTCACGATAACCACGGTGTAATCCTGCTTCAGCTCGGTGATCAGTTCTTCAATACGACCGGTTGAGATCGGGTCCAGCGCTGAACACGGTTCATCCAGCAGCAACACTTCCGGGCGAATCGCAATACCACGCGCAATGCACAGACGCTGCTGCTGACCACCGGAGAGAGAGTAACCGCTCTGGTGCAACTTATCTTTGGTTTCGTTCCATAATGCGGCCTTGGTCAAAGCCCACTGCACGCGCTCGTCCATATCGGCGCGGGAGAGCTTTTCAAACAGGCGAACGCCAAAGGCGATGTTGTCATAAATGGACATCGGGAACGGCGTGGGTTTCTGGAACACCATCCCCACTTTCGCGCGCAGCAGGGCGATATCCTGAGCCTGGGTCAGAATATTTTCGCCATCGAGGATGATTTCCCCTTCAGCGCGCTGCTCCGGATAGAGCGAATACATTTTGTTAAAGGTACGCAGCAGCGTGGATTTCCCACAGCCGGACGGACCGATAAATGCCGTGACCTGGTTCTTCGCGATATCCAGGTTGATGTTCTTCAGGGCATGGAATTTGCCGTAGTAGAAGTTCAAATCACGAACCTGAATCTTACCCGGGGCAGTATCAACCATACTCATTGACTCATTTCCTCATTCGGCGCCGCGAGCTGCCGCGCCGTAAAAAATTAACCGTGTTTCTTCTTCGCGAAAATGACGCGCGCCAGAATGTTCAGCAACAGTACGCAAAGGGTAATGATCAGCACCCCGGCCCACGCCAGCTGCTGCCATTCCGCGAATGGGCTCATCGCAAATTTAAAGATCGTCACCGGCAGGTTGGCGATCGGCTGCATCATGTCCGTGCTCCAGAACTGGTTGGAGAGGGACGTAAACAGCAGCGGCGCAGTTTCACCCGCGATACGCGCAACCGCCAGCAGGATACCGGTCATGATCCCGGATACGGACGCCTTCAGCGTAATCGCAGAGATCATCTTCCATTTCGGCGTACCCAGTGCATAAGCCGCTTCACGCAGGCTGTCCGGCACCAGTTTCAGCATGTTCTCGGTGGTTCGAATCACAATCGGCACCTGCAGCAGCGCCAGGGCAATCACACCCGCCCAGCCGGAGAAGTGTTCCATCTGCGCTACAACAACGGTGTAAACGAACAGACCCACCACGATAGACGGGGCTGACAGCAAAATATCGTTAATGAAGCGAATCACTTCCGCCAGCCAGGATTTACGACCGTATTCTGCCAGGTAAATGCCCGCCATGATGCCCAGCGGCGTGCCGAAGACCGTCGCCCAGAGGATCAGCAACCCGCTGCCGGCCAGCGCATTCGCCAGGCCACCGCCCGCCGTGTTCGGCGGCGGCGTCATTTCGGTGAACAGCGAGAGTGACATTCCGTCAATCCCACGAACGATTGTCGAGAAGAGGATCCAGACCAGCCAGAACAGGCCGAATGCCATCGTCGCCATTGAGAGCGTCAGGGCAATGCGGTTTTTCATGCGGCGTCTGGCCTGCATCTTGCGGCGGGATTCCGCCAGTTCAGCGGTAGCTTGCATTTCGAGAGTAGCCATTAGCGTGCTCCCTCATTTTTAGCGAGGCGCATAATCATCAGCTTGGAAATCGCCAGAACAATGAAGGTAATAACGAACAGAATCAGACCCAGCTCCATCAGCGCCGCCACGTGCAGCCCGGATTCCGCTTCCGCAAATTCATTCGCCAGCGCCGAGGTAATACTGTTACCCGGCATGTAGAGCGACGCGCTGTCGAGCTGGTAGGTGTTACCGATGATAAAGGTGACCGCCATGGTTTCACCCAGCGCACGACCTAAGCCCAGCATCACGCCCCCGATCACCCCATTTTTGGTGAACGGAAGGACAATGCGCCAGATCACTTCCCAGGTGGTGCAGCCGATGCCGTAGGCCGACTCTTTCATCATCACCGGCGTTTGTTCGAACACATCACGCATGACCGCCGCAATGTACGGAATTATCATGATGGCGAGGATCACACCTGCCGCCAGAATGCCGATACCGAAAGCCGGGCCAGAGAACAGGGCCCCCACAAACGGAATGGCAGAGAGGACATTACCCACCGGTTCCTGGAAATATGTAGCGAACAGCGGGGCAAAGATGAACAGGCCCCACATGCCGTAGACGATACTCGGAATAGCTGCCAGCAGTTCGATGGCAATACCCAGCGGACGACGGAGCCAGCCTGGCGCCAGCTCCGTCAGGAACAGGGCAATACCAAAGCTTACCGGAACCGCAATCAGCAAGGCGATGAACGAGGTTACCAGCGTGCCGTAAATCGGCACCAGAGCACCGTAGATGTCGTTCGGCGCGTCCCACTCTTTGGTCCACAGGAAGGAGAAACCGAATTTCTGGATGCTCGGCCATGAGGAGAAAATCAGAGACACGATAATGCCGCCCAGCAGCAATAGCACAATCAGCGCAGCCAGTTTGACCAGCGCGCTGAAAATCATGTCACCTTTTTTACCCGGAGGGTTAAATGCAGGCTTGGTTGCAGCCATAAATTACTCTTCTGTTTGAGACGTTTTTACGAATATGCCCGGTGGCGCTGACGCTTACCGGGCCTACAGCTTAAACCGTAGGGCGGGTAAGCGCAGCGCCACCCGCCATCTTCGTTAAATATATCCTGTTAGTACAGCGCTTTACCGCTGCTGTCTTTCACGTTGGTTTTCCATGCAGCACGAATCTGCTCAACCACGTTGTCCGGCAGGGTGGCGTAATCCAGAGCGTTAGCCTGTTTGCCGCCGTTTTTGTATGCCCAGTCGAAGAACTTCAGCACTTCAGCGCCCTGCTCAGGTTTCTTCTGCTCTTTGTGCACCAGGATGAAGGTGGTAGAGGTGATTGGCCATGCACCTTCGCCCTTCTGGTTAGTCAGATCCTGAGCGAAGGATTTGCTCCAGTCAGCGCCTTTGGCAGCGTTAGCAAAGTTCTCTTCGGTCGGGCTAACCGGTTTGCCGTCTGCAGACACCAGTTTGGTGTAGGACAGGTTATTCTGCTTCGCGTACGCATACTCTACGTAGCCGATGGAGCCAGGCAGACGCTGTACGAACGCGGCGATACCGTCGTTACCTTTACCGCCCAGACCGGTAGGCCAGTTAACGGTTGAGCCGGAGCCGACTTTAGATTTCCACTCTTCGTTCACTTTCGCCAGGTAGCTGGTGAACACGAAAGACGTACCGGAACCATCCGCGCGGCGAACCACGGCGATGTTCTGAGAAGGCAGCTTCAGGCCTGGGTTGAGCTTAGCGATCGCTTCGTCATCCCATTTTTTGATTTTGCCCAAGTAGATGTCACCCAGCGTTTTGCCGTCCAGCACCAGCTCGCCCGACTTCACGCCCGGCAGGTTGATCGCCAGGACCACGCCACCGATCACGGTAGGGAACTGGAACAGGCCTTCCTGAGCCAGCTTATCATCAGACAGCGGAGCGTCAGATGCGCCGAAATCAACCGTGTTCGCGGTAATTTGTTTCACGCCACCGGAGGAGCCGATACCCTGATAGTTAACCTTGTTACCGGTTTCTTTCTGGTAGGTATCCGCCCATTTGGCATACACCGGCGCAGGGAAGGTTGCACCAGCGCCAGTCAGGCTTGCTTCTGCAAATACAGAGAACGCGCTCAGAGATAAGGTCGCGGCGACAACAGTTGCGACAGTGGTACGCATAACTTTCATAATGTCTCCTGCAAGATTTTCATAAATCGTTGTTTAGTGGCTACGATGAGCAAAATAGGACAAACAGGTGACAGATAAATGTACGAATTATGACAGTTTTATGACAATGAAAATTTAACTTAAAATACCGCTCAATAAAGCTTAATTTTCATCGTGTTAGCCACTTTTATGACAATACGTTTTCAGAAATATTTTCTTTATGTGACACTGAAAAAAGTAGCTGAAGATGACAAATTGTCATTATTAAAAACGAGACAGGATTGATTAAAAACAAACCGGGCGGGATAAAAAAGCTCCACCCGAGGGTGGAGCCTGAAGGGATTATTCTACGGTAACTGATTTCGCCAGGTTACGCGGCTGGTCAACGTCGGTGCCTTTGATCAGCGCCACATGGTAAGCCAGCAGCTGCAGCGGAACGGTATAGAAGATCGGTGCAATCACCTCTTCCACATGCGGCATCTCGATGATGTGCATGTTGTCGTTGCTGACAAAACCGGCATCTTTGTCGGCGAAGACGTACAGAACACCACCGCGGGCACGCACTTCTTCGATGTTAGATTTCAGTTTTTCCAGCAGTTCGTTGTTAGGTGCCACAACGATGACCGGCATATCCGCGTCAATCAGAGCCAGAGGGCCGTGTTTCAACTCGCCTGCCGCATAGGCTTCCGCGTGGATGTAGGAGATCTCTTTCAGCTTCAGCGCGCCTTCCAGCGCAATCGGATACTGATCGCCACGACCCAGGAACAGGGCGTGATGTTTGTCAGAGAAATCTTCCGCCAGCGCTTCGATGCGTTTGTCCTGAGACAGCATCTGCTCAATACGGCTCGGCAGCGCCTGCAGGCCGTGAACGATGTCGTGCTCAACGGACGCATCTTCACCTTTCAGACGCGCAAGCTTCGCCACCAGCATCAGCAGAACGGTCAGCTGCGTGGTAAACGCTTTGGTGGAGGCCACACCGATTTCGGTGCCCGCTTTGGTCATCAGCGCCAGATCGGACTCACGCACCAGCGATGAGCCAGGGACGTTACAGATGGCCAGCGAGCCCAGGTAACCCAGCTCTTTAGACAGACGCAGCGCTGCCAGCGTATCCGCCGTTTCGCCGGACTGGGAAAGGGTGATCATCAGGCTGTTACGACGCACCGCGGATTTGCGATAGCGGAATTCAGACGCGATTTCCACATCGCACGGCACGCCCGCCAGGGATTCAAACCAGTAGCGAGAAACCATACCGGAGTTGTAGGAGGTGCCGCAGGCCACGATCTGAATATGCTCGACCTTGGCGAGCAGTTCGTTCGCGTTTGCGCCCAGCTCGCTCAGATCCACTTCACCGTGGCTAATGCGCCCGGTCAGGGTGTTTTTGATGGCGTTTGGCTGCTCGTAAATCTCTTTCTGCATATAGTGACGGTAAGCGCCTTTGTCGCCCGCGTCGTACTGCAGATTCGATTCGATCTCCTGACGCTTCACCTGCTCGCCTTTAGTATCGAAGACGGTCACGCTGCGACGGGTCACTTCCGCGATATCACCCTCTTCGAGGAAGATAAAACGACGGGTAACCGGCAGGAGCGCCAGCTGGTCAGAGGCGATAAAGTTTTCACCCATGCCCAGACCGATAACCATCGGGCTACCGGAACGCGCGGCCAGAAGCGTTGACGGATCGCGGGAATCCATGATCACCGTACCGTACGCACCGCGCAGCTGAGGGATAGCACGGATTACCGCATCACGCAGTGTACCGCCCTGCTCCAGCTCCCAGTGCACCAGGTGAGCAATCACTTCGGTGTCAGTTTCAGAGACGAAGGTGTAGCCGCGCGCTTTCAGTTCTTCGCGCAGCGGTTCGTGGTTTTCGATAATGCCGTTGTGCACCACCACGATGTGTTCAGACACATGCGGGTGCGCGTTACCTTCAGACGGTTCGCCGTGCGTCGCCCAGCGGGTGTGCGCAATACCGGTTCCCCCGTGCAGCGGATGTTCTTCCGCGGCCTGGGCCAGCATCTGCACTTTACCGAGACGACGCAGACGGGTCATATGACCTTCTGCATCGACGACAGCCAGACCGGCAGAGTCGTAACCACGGTATTCCAGACGACGTAAACCTTCGAGAAGGATTTCAGCAATATCACGCTGCGCAACTGCGCCAACAATTCCACACATAATTTTAGATTCCGAATTTAGGCATTATGCCTGCGTTGTCGCTGACCTGTATTTGCCCTTTCCGGGCGCCCCGAGCCTTGTAGAGAGTGGGGTTATTTTTATGGGTACTGCTTGTGGGGGGAGGATTATATTATCCCCTCACCCCGGCCCTCTTCCCAAAGGGGCGAGGGAGAAAAACACCGCACCGAACGATCCCTTCTCTCCTTTGGGGAGAGGGGTAAATCCGTTACTTTTTCTTCACCGGACGTTTCCAGCCCTGTTTGCTGACCTGCGGAACGCGGCTTAACACCAGCTCGTTCTCGGCCACATCGCGCGTTACGGTTGTTCCGGCTGCAATGGTCACCCCGTTACCCACGGTAACAGGCGCCACCAGCTGCGTATCGGAGCCCACGAACACATCATCACCAATGATGGTTTTAAACTTATTCGCGCCGTCATAGTTACAGGTTATGGTCCCTGCACCAATATTCACGTTATTGCCAATTTCCGCGTCGCCCAGATAGGTCAGATGACCGGCTTTCGAGCCTTTACCCAGACGCGCTTTTTTCATTTCCACGAAGTTACCAACGTGAGCGCCTTCCAGCAGCTCTGCGCCCGGGCGCAGACGCGCAAACGGGCCGATGGTACAGGCCACGTCCAGACGGGCATCTTCCACCACGCTGTACGGGCTGATTTCGCAGTCGTCACCAATAATGCTGTTTTTAATCACGCAGCCGGCACCGATTTTGACGCGGTTACCCAGCGTCACGTTACCCTCGAGGATAACGTTAGTATCAATTTCAACGTCACGACCGTGAGATAACGAACCACGCAGATCGAAACGCGCCGGATCGCGCAGCATCACACCTGCCAGAAGCAGTTTTTCAGCCTGCTCGGACTGATAAACACGCTCCAGACGGGAAAGCTGAAGGCGGTTATTCACCCCTTCGGTTTCGCTAATACGCGCCGGATGAACCGCCGCAATCTCACGTCCTTCCTGATACGCCATCGCAATGATGTCGGTGATGTAGAATTCACCCTGCGCGTTGTTGTTGTCGAGTCTGGACAGCCAGCGCTTCATATCCGCGCCATTGGCAATCAGGATACCGGTGTTGATCTCCTGAATCTGGCGCTGTTCATCGCTGGCATCTTTGTGCTCAACAATACCCGTGACGTTACCGTTTTCACGGGTGATACGGCCATAACCGGTTGGATCGTCCAGCACGACGGTTAATAAACCGATGCCGCCCTGCGGTTTGGCTTCACGCAGGCGAGTCAGGGTTTCAACGGAGATCAGCGGGACATCGCCGTAGAGCATCAAAATGTCTTCGTCATCCGCAAAGAACGGTGCTGCCTGCTGCATCGCATGACCTGTGCCCAGCTGTTCAGCCTGAAGCACCCAGTTGAGCTTGTCGTCGCTCAGCGTCTTTTTAAGAAGATCGCCGCCGTGGCCGTAGACCAGGTGGACCTGATTGGCACCCAGTTCATTCGCTGCATCAATGACATGCTGCACCATTGGCTTTCCAGCAAGCGTGTGAAGCACTTTAGGCAGATCGGAATACATGCGGGTCCCTTTGCCTGCGGCAAGGATCACCACGCTCATCGCACTGTTTGACATACGCATCCTGACGGTAGTTTGAGTGTGAAGTAAAAACGTTTGATGCTTAAAATTCTACATCTTTTTCATCATGAATTAAGGCCGAAAAAAAAAGCCAGCCTGGTATCCAGACTGGCTTTTGTGCTTTTCAAGCCGGTGTTACATCGCTTTTTTGGTCAACTCGATAACGCGCAGTTTCGCGATCGCTTTGGCCAGCTCCGCAGACGCCTGAGCGTAATCCACGTCACCATGAGAGCTGTTAATGTGCTCTTCAGCCTTACGCTTCGACTCCAGGGCTCGCGCTTCGTCGAGATCCTGGCCACGAATAGCGGTATCGGCCAGAACGGTCACACTGCCAGGCTGCACTTCAAGAATGCCGCCGGACAGATAGATAAACTCTTCGTGACCGAACTGTTTAACGATGCGGATCATACCAGGCTTAATGGCGGTGAGCAGCGGTGCGTGACCCGGGAAAATACCCAGTTCACCTTCACTACCCGTTACCTGGATTTTCTCGACCAGACCAGAGAACATTTGTTGCTCTGCGCTGACGACGTCCAGGTGGTAAGTCATTGCCATATCACCCTCCGATTAAGGCGTTAAAGTTTTTTGGCTTTTTCCACAGCTTCTTCGATGGAACCAACCATGTAGAACGCCTGCTCTGGCAGGTGATCGTATTCGCCTTCCATGATGCCTTTAAAGCCACGGATGGTGTCTTTCAGGGAAACGTATTTACCTGGAGAACCGGTAAATACTTCCGCAACGAAGAACGGCTGGGACAGGAAGCGCTGGATCTTACGCGCACGTGCTACCACCAGTTTGTCTTCTTCAGACAGTTCATCCATACCCAGGATGGCGATGATGTCTTTCAGTTCCTGATAACGCTGCAGCAGAGACTGTACGCCACGCGCGGTGTCGTAGTGCTCCTGACCAACAACCAGTGGATCCAGCTGACGGCTGGTGGAGTCCAGCGGGTCAACGGCCGGGTAGATACCCAGAGACGCGATCTGACGGCTCAGTACCACGGTTGCATCTAAGTGCGCAAAGGTGGTTGCTGGAGATGGGTCAGTCAAGTCATCCGCAGGTACGTATACCGCCTGAACGGAAGTGATAGAACCAGTTTTGGTAGAGGTGATACGTTCCTGAAGAACACCCATCTCTTCCGCCAGCGTAGGCTGGTAACCTACCGCTGAAGGCATACGACCCAGCAGTGCAGATACTTCCGTACCGGCCAGGGTGTAACGATAGATGTTATCAACGAACAGCAGAACGTCACGGCCTTCGTCACGGAACTTCTCAGCCATCGTCAGGCCGGTCAGCGCAACGCGCAGACGGTTTCCAGGTGGCTCGTTCATCTGGCCGTAAACCAGGGATACTTTGTCCAGAACGTTGGAGTCGGTCATTTCGTGGTAGAAGTCGTTACCCTCACGAGTACGTTCACCTACACCCGCAAATACGGAGTAACCGGAGTGCTCGATCGCGATGTTACGGATCAGCTCCATCATGTTTACGGTTTTACCTACACCCGCACCACCGAACAGACCAACTTTACCGCCCTTCGCAAATGGACACATCAGGTCGATAACTTTGATACCGGTTTCCAGCAGTTCCTGAGAGCTGGACAGCTCTTCGTAGGAAGGTGCCGCGCGGTGGATAGCCCAACGCTCTTCTTCACCGATGTCGCCTTTCATGTCGATTGGCTGACCCAATACGTTCATGATACGACCCAGTGTTGCTTTACCTACCGGGACTTCGATCGGGTGCTCAAGGTCTTTTACTTCCAGACCACGACGCAGACCGTCGGAAGAACCCATCGCGATGGTACGCACGATACCGCCGCCGAGCTGCTGCTGAACTTCCAGCACCAGGCTCTCGTTACCATTCTGTACCTCAAGCGCGTCGTACACGCGTGGTACGGCGTCCTGAGGGAACTCGACGTCCACCACGGCGCCGATTACCTGGACAATCTTTCCAGTAGCCATCTTGAATCCTCTACGTAATTCGTAAACCTGGTTAAACCGCGGCGGCCCCCGAGACGATCTCGGTGAGTTCCTGAGTAATGCTGGCCTGACGAGCTTTGTTGTAAACCAACTGCAGCTCTTTAATCAGGCTGCCGCCATTATCGGTCGCGGCTTTCATCGCCACCATTCGTGCGGCCTGCTCGCTGGCCAGGTTTTCTACAACGCCCTGATAAACCTGAGATTCAACGTAACGACGCAGCAGGGTATCCAGCAGCGGTTTCGGATCGGGTTCATACAGGTAATCCCAGGTTTTTTGCTTCAGCTCGCCATCTTCTGATGCCGGTAACGGCAGCATCTGAGTGAGCGTTGGAACCTGAGACATGGTGTTAATGAATTTGTTGCTGACAACGTACAGTCTGTCCAGACGGCCTTCATCATAAGCCTGCAACATCACTTTAACCGGGCCGATCAGTTCGGACAGGGACGGGTTATCACCCATACCGGTCACCTGAGCGACAATGTTGCCACCAACGGAGTTAAAGAAAGAGACGCCTTTAGAGCCGATCATTGCGATATCGCACTGAACGCCTTTTTCAGACCATGCTTTCATATCCGCCAGCAGTTTTTTGAACAGGTTAATGTTCAAGCCGCCACACAGACCACGGTCGGTCGACACCACCAGGTAGCCCACGCGCTTAACGTCGCGTTCTTCCAGGTAAGGGTGCTTATATTCCAGATTACCGTTTGCAAGGTGACCAATCACTTTGCGCATGGTTTCTGCATAAGGACGGCTGGCCGCCATGCGATCCTGCGATTTACGCATTTTGGAAGCGGCGACCATCTCCATCGCTTTAGTGATCTTTTGCGTGTTCTGGACGCTTGCGATCTTACTACGTATCTCTTTTGCGCCGGCCATGAGCTTCTCCTCAATGCCAGGCGGCTTGTCCTGAGACAAGCCGCCGGACGATTACCAGGATTGGGTTGCTTTGAAGGAATCGAGGATAGCTTTCAGCTTGCCTTCGATTTCGTCGTTATAGCCACCGGTCTGGTTGATCTCTTGCATCAGCGGAGCGTGATCACGGTCGACGTAAGCCAGCAGAGCGGCTTCGAAGCTACCGATTTTCGCCAGTTCCACATCTTCGAGGTAACCGCGTTCAGCCGCGAACAGTACCAGGCCCTGCTGAGCAACAGACATTGGTGCGTACTGTTTTTGCTTCAGCAGCTCGGTCACTTTCTGACCGTGGCTCAGCTGTTTACGGGTTGCTTCGTCCAGATCGGATGCGAACTGAGAGAACGCAGCCAGTTCACGATACTGTGCCAGCGCGGTACGGATACCACCGGACAGTTTCTTGATGATCTTGGTCTGAGCAGCACCACCAACACGGGATACGGAGATACCCGGGTTAACTGCCGGACGAATACCGGAGTTAAACAGGTTGGTTTCCAGGAAGATCTGACCATCGGTAATAGAGATTACGTTGGTCGGAACGAACGCAGAAACGTCACCCGCCTGGGTTTCAATGATCGGCAGAGCGGTCAGAGAGCCCGTTTTACCCTTCACTTCACCTTTGGTGAAGTTCTCGACGTATTCCGCGTTAACGCGGGAAGCACGCTCCAGCAGACGAGAGTGGAGGTAGAATACGTCGCCAGGGAACGCTTCACGTCCAGGTGGACGACGGAGCAGCAGGGAAACCTGACGATAAGCAACAGCCTGTTTAGACAGGTCATCGTATACGATCAGCGCATCTTCACCGCGGTCACGGAAGTATTCGCCCATTGCGCAACCGGCGTAAGGCGCCAGGTATTGCAGTGCAGCAGATTCAGACGCGGTCGCTACCACAACGATGGTGTTAGACAGTGCGCCGTGCTCTTCCAGTTTACGAACCACGTTAGAAATGGTGGACGCTTTCTGGCCGATGGCCACGTACACGCATTTGATGCCGGAGTCACGCTGGTTGATGATGGCGTCGATAGCCATCGCGGTTTTACCGGTCTGACGGTCACCGATGATCAGTTCACGCTGACCACGACCGATTGGGATCATGGCATCAACGGACTTATAACCTGTCTGAACAGGCTGATCTACGGACTGACGGTCGATAACGCCTGGTGCGATAACTTCGATTGGAGAGAAGCCATCGTGCTCAACCGGACCTTTACCGTCGATTGGCGCACCCAGGGTGTTAACAACGCGACCCAGCAGGCCACGGCCAACCGGTACTTCCAGAATACGGCCAGTACACTTAACCTTCATGCCTTCGGCGAGGTCAGCGTATGGACCCATCACAACTGCACCTACGGAGTCGCGCTCCAGGTTCAGTGCGATAGCGTAACGGTTACCCGGCAGGGAAATCATCTCACCCTGCATACAATCGGCCAGGCCGTGGATGCGGATAACACCGTCACTTACAGAAACAATAGTACCTTCGTTGTGAGCTTCACTCACAACACTGAACTGAGCAATGCGCTGCTTGATCAGTTCGCTGATTTCGGTGGAATTCAGTTGCATGCTCCAGTCCCCTTAAGACTGCAAGACGTCTGCAAGGCGTTCAAGACGGCCGCGTACGCTGCCATCAATGACCATATCACCCGAACGGATGATTACGCCTGCCATTACAGACTTATCGATTTTGCAATTCAGCTTAACTTTGCGTGACAGACGTTTTTCCATCGCGGCGGTGATTTTCGCAAGCTGTTCATTACTCAGTTCAGTCGCAGAAGTCACTTCGACTTCAGCGGTTGCTTCACTAAGGGCACGTAAGTGCTCAAACTGCTCGAGAACATCCGGGAGCACACGGAGACGACCATTTTCTGCCATCACCTTAATCAGGTTCTGGCCGTTGGCATCCAGTTGCTCTCCGCACACGGCGATAAACGACGCGGCGAGAGTTTCAGGTGCTAACGCACCGGAAAGCAACTCAGCCATTTGTTCGTTTTTCGTCACCTCAGCGGCAAACGCCAGCATATCCTGCCAGCGATCGACATTTTGGTGTTCGACAGCAAAGTCAAAAGCTGCTTTGGCGTAGGGGCGAGCTACCGTAACAAATTCAGACATCAGCCCCTCCCTCCTTACAGTTCAGCGACAAGTTTGTCCACGATGTCGCTGTTAGCAGCTTCATCCACGGAACGTTCGATGATCTTCTCGGCGCCAGCAACAGCCAGAATCGCAACCTGCTTACGCAGTTCTTCACGAGCACGTTTACGCTCAGCATCAATTTCTGCCTGAGCCTGTGTCACGATCTTAGTACGTTCCTGTTCTGCTTCAGCTTTGGCTTCGTCCAGGATCTGCGAACGGCGTTTGTTAGCCTGTTCGATGATAACCTGAGCTTCCGCTTTCGCTTTTTTCAGCTGGTCTGTCGCGTTGGCCTGTGCAAGGTCCAAATCTTTCTTAGCGCGTTCTGCAGAAGCCAGACCGTCAGCAATTTCTTTCTGACGTTTTTCGATGGCAGCCATTAAAGGCGGCCATACATACTTCATGCAGAACCAGACAAAGAGAATAAACGCGATGGCCTGGCCGAGGATTGTTGCGTTCATGTTCACAGCACAATACCTCTTTAATATCTGTGGCTTAGGGTTTTAAAACTACTACTACGCGACAGCAAACATCACGTACAGACCCAGACCTACAGCGATCATTGGGATAGCATCCACCAGACCCATAACGATAAAGAACTGAGTACGCAGCAGAGGAATCAGATCAGGTTGACGCGCTGCGCCTTCCAGGAATTTGCCCCCGAGGATGCCGATACCGATCGCAGCACCGATAGCCGCCAGACCCATCATCACAGCGGCAGCCATGTACAGCAGATCCATATTCAGGTTTTCCATGACAGTCTCCAGTTTGTTTCAATTAAAACGTAGTAGTGTTGGTAAAAAATCAGTGCTCTTCAGACGCCATCGACAGATAGACGATCGTCAGAACCATGAAGATAAAGGCTTGCAGCGTAATGATCAGGATGTGGAAAATGGCCCACGGCACATTCAGAACCCACTGTGACCACCACGGCAGAAGACCCGCGATCAGAATGAAAATCAGCTCACCCGCATACATGTTGCCGAACAGTCGCAGACCCAGTGAGACAGGTTTGGACAGCAGGCTAACGCCTTCCAGGATCAGGTTGACCGGAATAAACGCCCAGTGGTTGAACGGCTGCAAGGTAAGCTCTTTCACAAAGCCGCTTACGCCTTTCATTTTGATGCTGTAGAAAAGAATCAGGATAAATACGCCCAGCGCCATCGACAGGGTGATGTTCACGTCCGCAGACGGTACAACACGCAGCGCTGGCAGGCCGAAGATGTGCTCACCGATAAACGGCAGCAGATCGATTGGCAGCAGGTCCATCAGGTTCATCAGGAAGACCCAAACGAACACGGTCAGGGCCAGCGGAGCAATCAGCTTGCTCTTGCCATGGTACATGTCTTTGACGCTGCCATGGACGAAGCCGATGATCATTTCGATGAAGGTCTGGAATTTCCCTGGTACACCGCTGGTCGCTCGTTTAGCAACACCGCGGAACATGGCCAGGAACAGAAGACCCAAAACCACCGAGAAGAACATGGAGTCGATGTTGATCGTCCAGAAGGTGGCCGGGGGGTTATGTGGATCCACCAGCGAGAATGTACGCAGGTCCAACTGAAGGTTATTCAGATGGTGACCTATGTAATCCTGCGGCGTCATATTTTCTGAAGCCATGATGCCTTTTACCCTTTGTTATTGATTACAGCTGGAGCCAGAACTTGTACCACCAGCACCAAAACCCACGTTGCTATCAGCGGCATGAAGACCACTTTCAAAACCGCCAGCGCCATCACCAGTAGAGCAAAGGTCAGCAACACCTTACACACTTCGCCGAGAGCGAAGGACCAGGCCACGCGGCCTTTGGCGGGTGTATGCGCCTGATGACGCCAGGCAAAAATCATAAACAACACGTTTGGCAGCACAACCGCCAAACCCCCGCACACGGCGGAGATGCCCCAGAAGGGGTCTTTGAGGCTAAACAGCAGTCCACTTGCTATCACAGCCAGAAACTGAATGAACAGAAGCTTACGAGCAACGTTTCTACTCAAGAGCGACACAGACATCACGTTTTTACTCCTGCTCCCTTCGAGGTATGCCGCGTGTCGTATAAAACGTCCTTTAAGGCTCAGAGTCAAGCATCAAAAAGCGGTCAAATTATACGGTGCGCACCCGTGATTTCAAACATTAAGTAGCGAAAAGGTGAATAAATGTTTAAATATTTTTCCCCACCGCTATTTTTTAACTTTCGAGCAAAGCACCAACCTTCGACCAAAACTGCAAACAGCGCGAAAACGTTGTCGATAAAGCGTGCACGAGATCACAAAACACACATTTGCGATAAGGTTGTATTTATCAAAGGCGCAAATCGCAGAAATTTATCTTTATGAAATTAAACGCAAAATGTCGCAACTATTTTCAAAACAGCCCGGTACACAATAAAAACGTTTTATTGACATTCTTAATAAATAATTAACATTGCGTTCTGGTTACTGCTTTCCACTTTTAGCAGACTTATATTTTCACAGATGACTATCTTCCAGGGGAAGAATAGTCGCCAGGTTAACCAGAAGAAAAACCTTAGTGAAAACGAGGTTAAGAGCTCACCAGTAAATCCCCTGTAGTTGTGCTGTTTTTTAACATGCGAAGAACAGCACAAATTCCACATTTTTTATTAATTTTTTAAAAATTGTTTGGCTTAATTATCACCAGATGACGTTCGCCATCGAGCTGAGGAATGTTTAATTTCTCGATGGATTCAACAGCAAAACCGTCCGGAAGCTGTTCAATCTCATCGCCTGGCAACTGCCCTTTTAGCGCATAAAAGCGGCCATTCTCAGCAGGTAAGTGCTTGCACCAGCTCACCATATCATTGAGCGACGCAAATGCGCGGCTGATAACCCCGTCAAACGGCGGCTCTGCCGGGAAAGCCTCTACCCTGCTCTGTACGGGCGTAATATTTTCAAGCTTCAGCTCATGCTGTACCTGACGTAAAAAGCGCACACGCTTGCCAAGACTGTCCAGAAGCGTGAAATGGCTCTCAGGGCGAACAATCGACAGCGGAATACCCGGCAGACCAGGGCCCGTCCCTACGTCGATAAAACGCTCACCTTTCAGATAAGGGGCAACCACGATGCTGTCGAGAATGTGGCGAACGAGCATCTCGTTGGGGTCGCGAACAGACGTCAGGTTGTACGCTTTATTCCATTTATTCAGCATATCGACATAGGCCACCAGCTGATTTTTCTGGTGATCGGTGAGCGAAATACCTGCCTGATCCAGCAGACGAGAGAGTTTGTTGAGCACGGTGAATACCTGTTGGAAAACTTAGGTGGCGGGTGGCGCTTGGCTTACCCGCCCTACGGGTTCAGTAGGCCCGGTAAGCGCTGCGCCACCGGGCAATATTCCGGGCCTTACGCGCTACGGCGCAGCATGCCCTGCTTTTTCAGCCACACCAGCAGAATGGAAATCGCTGCAGGCGTGACGCCGGAGATACGTGAGGCCTGGCCGATCGAGACCGGTTTGTGCTCGTTCAGCTTGGCGATCACTTCGTTGGAAAGGCCAGTCACCTGGCGGTAGTCCAGCATTTCCGGCAGCAGCGTGTTTTCGTTACGCTGCTGTTTTTCGATCTCATCCTGCTGACGCGCGATGTAACCTTCGTACTTAACCTGGATCTCAACCTGCTCTGCCGCTTCAGCATCTTCCAGGCCCGGCGCGAACGCGGTCAGTTTGACCAGGTTCTCGTAGGTGACTTCAGGACGGCGCAACAAATCTTCACCGCTGGCCTCGCGCGACAGCGGCGCGGTTAAGTGAGCGTTTACTTCGGCAGCGGTTTCCGCCTGCGGATTCACCCAGGTGGTTTTCAGGCGCTGACGTTCCTGTTCAATGCGCTCCAGCTTCTCGTTAAAGCGCGCCCAGCGTTCGTCATCGACCAGACCCAGCTCGCGGCCGATTTCGGTCAAACGCAGGTCGGCGTTATCTTCACGCAGCATCAGGCGATATTCCGCGCGAGAGGTAAACATACGGTACGGTTCTTTGGTACCCAGCGTGCAGAGATCGTCAACCAGCACGCCCAGATACGCCTGAGAACGGCCGGGTGCCCAGCCCTCTTTCTCAGCAGAGAAGCGCGCGGCGTTCAGACCGGCAAGCAGGCCCTGTGCAGCCGCTTCTTCGTAGCCGGTGGTGCCGTTAATCTGACCCGCAAAGAACAGACCGTGGATGAATTTGCTCTCCAGGGTTGGCTTCAGGTCACGCGGATCGAAGAAATCGTACTCAATAGCGTAGCCAGGGCGAACGATTTTTGCGTTCTCCATGCCCTGCATTGAGCGAACAATTTGCATCTGCACGTCAAACGGCAGGCTGGTGGAGATGCCGTTCGGGTAAATTTCGTTCGAGGTCAGCCCTTCCGGCTCCAGGAAGATCTGGTGCTGGTTACGATCGGCGAAGCGCATCACTTTGTCCTCGATCGACGGGCAGTAGCGCGGACCGATCCCTTCGATCACGCCGGCGTACATCGGGCTGCGATCGAGGTTATTGCGGATCACATCGTGGGTTTTCTCGTTGGTATGCGTGATATAGCACGGCACCTGCTGCGGATGCTGTGCCGCATTGCCCATGAACGAGAAGACCGGCATTGGGTTATCACCGTGCTGTTGCGCCAGCACGCTGAAATCAATGGTGCGCGCATCAATACGCGGCGGCGTACCGGTTTTCAGGCGGCTGACGCGCAGCGGCAGTTCACGCAGACGGCGAGACAGTGGAATAGAAGGCGGATCGCCGGCACGGCCACCGCTGTAGTTATCGAGACCAATATGAATTTTACCGTCAAGGAATGTACCCACGGTCAGCACCACGGCTTTGGCGCGGAATTTGAGGCCCATCTGGGTCACGGCACCCACGACGCGATCGTTCTCAACGATTAGATCTTCAACCGCCTGCTGGAAGATCATCAGGTTCGGCTGATTCTCCAGGGCGGTACGCACCGCCTGACGGTAAAGCACGCGGTCTGCCTGGGCACGGGTCGCACGCACAGCGGGACCTTTACTCGCGTTTAGTATCCTAAACTGGATGCCGGCCCGATCGATCGCTTTCGCCATCAGGCCGCCAAGTGCATCCACTTCTTTTACCAGGTGTCCTTTCCCAATGCCGCCAATCGCCGGATTACAGGACATTTGTCCCAGCGTGTCGATATTGTGTGTCAAAAGCAGGGTCTGCTGACCCATTCGCGCTGCGGCCATTGCGGCCTCAGTGCCTGCGTGACCCCCGCCAATGATGATGACGTCAAAAGGATCCTGATAAAACATGGTGGTCTGCCTCGCGTAAAGCGGTATGAAAATGGATTGAAGCCCGGGCCGTGGATTCTACTCAACTTTAGTCTTTCGAGAAAGCATTGGGATCCTGGGCTATTAAAAAGAAGATCTTTTTATTTAGAGATCTGTTCTATTGTGATCTCTTATTAGGATCGCGAACCTGTGTGGATAAGTCCGATCTCATAAAGAAGATCATGCAGTTAGAAAGGATCGTTTGCTGTTAATGATCGGTGATCCTGGACCGTATAAGCTGGGATCAGAACGCGACTTTATACACAGGCTAAAAACGGCGCTACGGTTGTTATTTGGATAACTACGGGTTAATACGAGCTTTTAACCAGAGTTATCCACATCTGTTCGCGCGATCTTTAATCGTTTTTGAGTAAATTTTTCCATTCCGCGAGCCAGATCTCGGCTGGATCCTCGGGAATGTCATGATCGAGGATGTTGATCTTGAGCGTTTCACCCAGCTGTTTTGCTCCGCAGGAGGTAACAGCGGCTTCGACTTTCTCTATTGCCCCGCAAAAGGTGTCATATTCACGACTGCCGATCCCCACTGCGCCAAAACGGATGTTTGACAGGTCGGGCTGCTGTTCCAGCAGTTCGTCATATAAAGGTTGCAGATTATCCGGCAGATCCCCCGCGCCGTGCGTGGAGGTGATCAGCAGCCAGACCCCGTCAGTCGGGAGATCTTCAAGCAACGGGCCGTGCAGGGTTTCCGTGGAAAAGCCCGCCTCTTCCAGCTTTTCAGCCAGATGTTCCGCTACGTATTCCGCACCACCAAGGGTGCTGCCGCTGATAAGGGTAATGTCCGCCATTGATCGCTCGCCCAGATAAAGAGACGGCCATTGTACGCTGTGAACGAGCTGGGATCTACCTGTGGAAAATGTGGGAATGAATTTGCCCGATCACGGGCGGATGGTACGCATGATCGGGTTTTGCAGGGAGATCAGGGTCTCGGTGGACTGAATTTCATCGATTGTTTGGATCTTGTTGATAAGTACCTGCTGGAGCGCGTCGATGGATCGGCACATAACTTTAATAAAGATGCTGTAGTGCCCGGTGGTGTAGTACGCCTCGGTGACTTCATCCAGCGCGTTCAGTTTCGCCAGGGCAGAAGGGTAGTCTTTGGCGCTTTTAAGAATGATGCCGATAAAGCAGCAGACGTCGTAACCCAGCTGCTTTGGGCTGACGTCAATGCGCGCACCGGTAATGATCCCTGCCTGCTTCATCTTTTCTACGCGAACGTGAATGGTTCCCGGGCTGACGCCAAACTGTTTCGCCAGTTCGGCATAGGCGGTACGGGCATTGGCCATTAACGCCTCCAGAATGCCGCGGTCGAGATTGTCGATCTGATAATTTTCCATAGCTTTTTCTTATGAAGATTAATGAATCACTTTATTCTAGCGCTATATTTTATCGAATCAAAAATGAAGGTGGCTTTTTGTTGATGGGTTATTGAATAAGGCGCCGTTTCTGTTGCTTAATCAATATCAACAGGACGCAGGAGTATAAATAATGAAAACCGCTTACATCGCAAAACAACGCCAGATCAGTTTCGTAAAATCCCATTTTTCCCGCCAGCTGGAAGAGAAGCTTGGGCTGATTGAAGTCCAGGCACCGATCCTCAGCCGCGTGGGTGACGGGACGCAGGATAACCTCTCTGGATGCGAAAAAGCGGTACAGGTGAAAGTGAAAACACTGCCAGACGCCCAGTTCGAAGTGGTTCATTCACTGGCGAAGTGGAAGCGTCAGACCCTGGGACAACACGACTTCAGCGCGGGCGAAGGGCTCTACACGCACATGAAAGCCCTTCGCCCTGATGAAGATCGCCTTTCACCGATTCATTCTGTTTACGTTGACCAGTGGGACTGGGAGCGCGTAATGGGTGATGGTGAACGTCATATCGGCACGCTGAAATCCACCGTTGAGGCGATCTACGCCGGGATCAAAGCAACCGAAGCGGCAGTGAGCAAAGAGTTTGGTCTGGCAACGTTCCTGCCGGATACGATCCACTTTGTCCACAGCCAGGAACTGCTGACCCGTTTCCCGGATCTGGATGCCAAAGGCCGCGAGCGTGCGATCGCCAAAGAATTAGGTGCTGTGTTCCTGATCGGTATCGGCGGCAAATTGTCTGATGGCAAACGCCACGACGTTCGTGCGCCTGATTATGATGACTGGAGTACTGCGGGTGAGGGCGAATTTGCCGGGCTGAACGGCGATATTCTTGTCTGGAACCCGATACTGGAAGACGCATTCGAGCTCTCTTCTATGGGGATCCGCGTGGATGCTGACGCGCTGAAGCGCCAGCTGGCGGTCACCGGTGATGTAGACCGTCTCAAACTCGAGTGGCACCAGGCGCTGCTGCGCGGCGAAATGCCGCAGACGATTGGCGGCGGTATCGGCCAGTCCCGTCTGACCATGCTGCTGCTGCAATTACCTCATATCGGTCAGGTTCAGTGTGGTGTCTGGCCGCAGCAGGTACGTGAAAGCGTTGGCTCTCTTCTGTAATTAACGCTGCCAGCGTCTGAGCAGGCGGCTACGCAGCCCGGTATCAAAGCGCCAGATATGATCGAAGATGCGCATGATGCCGGGTTTTCCATGGGCGGACATCGCCACCGCATGAAAACGGTGTTGATGCACCCGCTGTAATTCCTTCACCTTATTGACCACATCATCCGGCAGCCGCTGGGCAATAAAATCGGAAATCACCACTGCGTCAGCGTCGTACCAGTCGCCGTCCTGCATACGCTCCACAATGCTGCGAAAACAGCTTGCCAGATCGGTTCCACCGCGAAAACGCTGGCTCAGGAAGCGGATTGCCTGCTCGATCCCCTGCTGGTTCGTCAGCTCATAGCCCACGACTTCGCTGGAGAACAGCATGATGAAGCAGCGACGGCGATCGGCGAGCGCCACGCGCATCAGTGCCAGACAGAACGCCTTCGCACACTGCTCGTTAAACCCACCCATCGATCCGGACGTATCCACGCAAACTATGAATGGCCCGCGCGGCTGTTCATCAAAATCCTGATGAGCCACAGGACGCTGGCTTACCTTTTCGCGCCAGGCTTCGCCGTGCAGCCGGTAGGTGAGGAGCTGTTTTTCCACCAGCCGACGATAAAACTCATACTCCAGCTCGGTCATCCCGAGCGTGCTCAGTTCCGTGGGCAGCAGGCGTAAAATGTCATCACTCTGCTGGAGCCCGTCGACCTGCTCCGGCACGGTAGCCGGTTCGCGCACCAGGGTGCGGAAGGTCTCCATGGGGGCATCTTTCTTTGGGACCGACTTTGCCTCCCTTGAGCGACCCAGCTGTTCTGCAAGCTTCATCAGCTCGGGCTGCTGCGCCAGAAAATCGCCGTATTTGACGATCAGCTGATAGTCCCCGCGCCGGAGCTGACCGGCGCTCATATCCCAGAGACGCCCTGCGGCGTTTTCATTCTCCACCAGCACCTGCTCAAGCTGGCCGCTTAAGGTCATGCGCTCCTGAACTTCACTGAGCAGCTGTTCGCGCTCTTCGTCCAGCAGCTGCTGGTTTAGCGTCGTAGCCTGCACCACCAGGCTGAGGCGCCAGCGCTGTAAGAAGAGGGTGTGCAGTGCGGGAGTGAACGTGGCGTTATCCGTGACCAGCGCCCGGGCCTGGCTGGCAAACGGAGAGTGGACCTTGTCGAGCAGCGTCAGGGTTTGCGGAAGCTGAACGATAAACTGCGATGTGGAGAGCCGCTGGCACTGCTGATAACAGGCCACCTCTTCCGTTAGCTCAGGCGGAACTTCGGTCTCCCTGAACCGCTGACGCAAATTTTCCCGCCAGCGCGGAAGATCGTCCGTCATCGCCTTTTTGAGCTTCGGAAATTTTTCAAAGAAGGCTGCCAGCTGCGGCGAAGCCAGAAGGGTTATGACCACTTCTTCGATCAACCCTTCCTCGCTGACGGCCAGCATGACGTTAAGCGTATCCAGAGTTAGCATTGACGCGCCTGTTTAATCTGCGCGCTGACGTCCTGCAGGCTGGCTTCGATGCGACCTAACCAGTCGCTATGAATAAAGAGGCACTTTTGCTGCTCGCTAAAGCGGGTGTGCTGCTGGTGCCATTCCGTATCCAGCGCTTCCAGCTGCTGCTTAATCTCTTCCGGTACGCTGTCCGAGGCGGTGCCCGGCAGCGCCAGACGCGATCCCTGCAGGCTGACGTCGCGGATCACCAGATGCTGGCTGCTGTCCACTTCCATATTCAGCGGCTGCGCGAAACCGATGCCGTTGAGCTTTCCACGGATCTCTCCGCCCTTATCCAGCCACTGTGCCAGCGCCTCGCGCTCAATCGTCACATGCACCACCTGCATATCATGCAGCTTAAGCGGCTGTTGGAGCAGCAGGGTCAGCGTCGGGCTGGTGAGTTCGGTGGGTAATTCATAGTGCGGTTTGCGTGCGAACATCCCCCCCAGGCGATTCACTTTCAGCGCGGTTTTATCACTTTGCTGCTGCTGGAGCTGGATGCGCCGCTGGGCAATCGCCCCCAACTGATTGAGCATCGCCTGCTGTCCCCAGGCGTGTCCGGTCATCAAAACGTCAAGCTGCTGCTGCATCAGGTTCATGCCTTCCGCGTCGTGCCAGAGGCAGTCTTTCAGCAGGATCAGATCGATGGGCGCCACGGCATCGCGGCCGCTGAACAGGGCGCTAGCCTGCAGAAGACGGATCGCTTTTTTCCAGCGGCGATCGGAGACATAGGGCGCCGAGGGAAGGTGATCAAGCTGCTGACGCAGCAGATAGATCAGCTCGAATACCGCGTCCGGCAATTTGATTTTGCCAATATCCTGCTGCCACTGGTGGTACTCCTCATCCGTCACCTGCAGCGAAGCGGGTACCGGATTTTCGCTCTCGTCCTGCTGGCTGACCAGCATGGAGCGGAAGTTGGATTTATCCTGTACTTTGTCCAGCCACAGGCGGATCAGCATACGGTCATACAGCGCTTCCAGGCTGCTGTCGGCTTCAGGCAGTTCGTTTGAGGCGGCCACCAGCAGGCGCATTGGGATTTTTTCTTCACTGGCGCCGTTGCGGAACCGACGTTCGTTTATCGCCGTGAGCAGGGTGTTCAGAATGGCCGGTCCCGCTTTCCAGATCTCATCAAGAAAGACAATTTCAGCCTCCGGAAGATACCCTTCTGTCAGACGCTGATAGCGCCCCTCATCTTTCAGTGCCTGAATGGAAAGCGGGCCAAAAACTTCTTCTGGGGTGGAAAACCGGGTCATGAGATATTCGAAGGCGCGGGCGTTCTGAAAAGCAAATTTTAGCCTGCGGGCAATCAGGCTTTTGGCAATGCCCGGCGGACCCAGCAAAAACACGCTCTCGCCGCTCAACGCCGCCAGTAAACAGAGGCGAATGGCGTGGCTACGCTCGAAAAGGCCTTTCTCCAGCGCGCTGCTAAGGCGGGAAATTCTTTCTGCTAATAAATGTGAGTGAGCCATAATAGTTTTGCATCCTTTCGCCGTCGTGGCGGCCAATTGAAGCGAGTATAGACGTTTCAGTCAGGGCTGGTAATAGACTGAAGTGCGGCGCAATTTTCTTTGCGCTACATTAATGCGGTTGCATTTAGGGGTACGATTTTGCAATGAATCGTGCATACTGTGCGCTTTTTGTGGGCCAAGGGACCAGGAACACATTTGTTATTTAAACGAAAAGACTAGTCTATGAGCACTGATAATAAGCAATCATTACCCGCAATAACGCTTGCGGCGATCGGGGTTGTCTACGGTGATATTGGCACCAGCCCGCTTTATACGCTTCGTGAATGTCTGTCCGGCCAGTTTGGCTTTGGTGTTGAGCGCGATGCCGTATTTGGCTTCCTGTCCCTCATCTTCTGGCTGCTGATCCTGGTGGTTTCCGTTAAATATCTCTCCTTCGTTATGCGTGCTGATAACGCAGGTGAAGGTGGGATCCTGACCCTGATGTCCCTGGCAGGGCGCAATACGTCAGCCAGGATGACGTCCGTTCTGGTGATTATCGGCCTGATTGGCGGCAGCTTCTTCTATGGGGAAGTGGTGATAACGCCGGCTATTTCGGTGCTCTCGGCGATAGAGGGGCTGGAAATTATTGCCCCGCAGCTCGATTCATGGGTTGTTCCTTTGGCCATTATTGTCCTGACGCTGCTGTTTATGATCCAGAAGCACGGTACCGGGCTGGTGGGCAAACTGTTTGCGCCGATTATGCTGGCCTGGTTCCTGATCCTGGCCGCGCTTGGTTTGCGCAGCATTATCGCGAATCCGGAAGTGCTGCATGCGCTGAACCCTTACTGGGCCGTGCATTTCTTCCTTGAATACAAAGTGGTTTCCTTCGTGGCGCTGGGTGCCGTCGTGCTCTCCATTACCGGCGTTGAAGCGCTATATGCTGACATGGGGCACTTCGGGAAACTGCCTATCCGCGTGGCATGGTTTATTGTGGTGCTGCCGTCGCTGGTGCTGAACTACTTTGGCCAGGGCGCGCTGTTACTTAAAAATCCGGAAGCGATCAAGAACCCGTTCTTCCTGCTGGCGCCTGACTGGGCGCTGGTGCCGATGCTGATTCTGGCGACGCTGGCGACCGTCATTGCCTCTCAGGCGGTGATTTCCGGCGTGTTTTCTCTGACGCGCCAGGCCGTGCGTCTGGGGTATCTCTCTCCGATGCGCATCATCCATACCTCTGAGATGGAGTCGGGCCAGATCTACATCCCGTTCGTTAACTGGCTGCTCTACTTCGCTGTTGTGATTGTTATCGTCAGCTTCGAGCACTCCAGCAACCTGGCGGCGGCGTACGGTATTGCGGTAACCGGTACGATGGTGCTGACATCGCTTCTCTCCACCACGGTGGCGTACCGAAACTGGCACTGGAATAAATTCCTCGTGGCGATGATTCTGGTGGGCTTCCTGTGCATTGACGTGCCGCTGTTCTCCGCAAACCTCGACAAGATTGTCTCCGGCGGCTGGCTGCCGCTGACGCTGGGTCTGGTGATGTTCATCGTCATGACCACCTGGAAAAGCGAGCGTTTCCGTCTGCTGCGCCGCATGCACGAGCACGGGAACTCTCTTGAGGCGATGATCGCTTCTCTGGAGAAATCCCCGCCGGTCCGCGTGCCGGGCACCGCGGTGTACATGTCTCGCGCCCTGAACGTCATTCCCTTCGCGCTGATGCATAACCTCAAGCACAACAAAGTGCTGCACGAGCGCGTGATCCTGCTGACGCTGCGCACTGAAGATGCGCCTTACGTTCACAACGTGCGTCGCGTGCAAATCGAGCAGCTCTCCCCGACATTCTGGCGCGTGGTGGCGAGCTACGGCTGGCGTGAAACGCCAAATGTGGAAGAGGTGTTCCACCGCTGCGGTCTTGAAGGGCTGAGCTGCCGGATGATGGAGACGTCGTTCTTTATGTCTCACGAATCGCTTATCATCGGCAAGCGCCCTTGGTATTTGCGCCTGCGCGGCAAACTGTACCTGATCCTGCAGCGTAACGCCCTGCGCGCGCCTGACCAGTTTGAGATCCCGCCTAACCGCGTGATAGAGCTGGGTACGCAGGTCGAGATTTAAGTCCTTTCGAAAATGCCGGGTGGCGCTGCGCTTACCCGGCCTACCAAACCCGTAGGCCCTTGCAAGCGAAGCGCCGTCGGGCTATTTCTCCCATCAATATTTCACTTAGCGAAACGTTTCGACGTCGATCACAAATCTGTTACGTCATGATGGTTTTCTGAACATTTCTGGCGCTACACTACTTTTAGCGAAACGTTTCGCTAGTGGAGCAAGAAAATGAAGAAAGGCACGGTACTCAACTCAGAAATCTCATCGGTTATTTCCCGCCTTGGGCATACCGATACGCTGGTGGTTTGCGATGCAGGCTTACCGGTTCCGCGCAGCACAACCCGTATTGATATGGCGTTAACGCAGGGTGTTCCTTCGTTTATGCAGGTACTGGAAGTCGTGACGGCGGAGATGCAGGTTGAGGCAGCCATTCTCGCGGCGGAAATCAAACAACATAATCCGCAACTCCACGAAACGTTGCTCAGCCATATTGAGCAACTGCAACAACACCAGGGAAACACCATAGAAATTCGTTACACAACGCACGAGCAGTTCAAACAACAAACCGCAGACAGTCAGGCGGTAATTCGCAGCGGGGAGTGTTCCCCGTATGCGAATATCATTCTCTGTGCTGGCGTCACCTTCTGAGGCCATCATGGACGCATTACTGCAACTCAAAGGGATCGATAAGTCGTTCCCGGGCGTAAAAGCCCTCTCCGGCGCGGCGCTGAACGTCTACCCCGGGCGCGTAATGGCGCTGGTGGGGGAAAACGGCGCCGGCAAATCCACCATGATGAAAGTGCTAACCGGTATCTATCAACGCGATGCCGGTTCACTCCTCTGGCTGGGTAAAGAAACCACCTTCACTGGCCCGAAATCTTCTCAGGAAGCGGGTATCGGCATTATTCACCAGGAACTGAACCTGATCCCGCAGCTCACCATTGCGGAAAACATCTTCCTCGGCCGCGAGTTTGTTAACCGGTTCGGCAAAATCGACTGGAAAACTATGTATGCTGAAGCGGACAAGCTGCTGGCGAAGCTGAACCTGCGCTTTAAGAGCGACCGTCTGGTAGGCGATCTGTCGATTGGCGATCAGCAGATGGTGGAAATCGCGAAGGTGCTGAGCTTTGAGTCTAAGGTCATCATTATGGATGAACCGACCGACGCCCTGACCGATACTGAAACCGAATCCCTGTTCCGCGTCATCCGCGAGCTGAAGTCGCAGGGGCGCGGGATTGTCTATATCTCTCACCGCATGAAAGAGATCTTCGAGATCTGCGACGACGTCACCGTTTTCCGCGACGGGCAGTTTATTGCCGAGCGCGAAGTGGCCACGCTGACCGAAGATACGCTCATTGAAATGATGGTGGGACGTAAGCTTGAAGATCAATATCCGCATCTGGATAAAGCGCCGGGAGAGATCCGCCTGAAGGTAGACAACCTCTGCGGTCCGGGCGTGAACGACGTGACCTTTACCCTGCGCCAGGGCGAGATCCTGGGCGTGGCGGGCCTGATGGGGGCGGGACGTACCGAGCTGATGAAAGTGTTGTACGGCGCACTGCCGCGCACCAGCGGTTATGTCACCCTTGACGGCCATGAAGTGGTCACCCGCTCTCCGCAGGATGGTCTGGCGAACGGCATCGTCTATATCTCCGAAGACCGCAAACGCGATGGCCTGGTGCTGGGCATGTCGGTAAAAGAGAACATGTCCCTGACCGCGCTGCGCTATTTCAGCCATAGCGGTGGAAGCCTGAAGCATAAAGACGAACAGCAGGCGGTCAGTGATTTTATCCGCCTCTTTAACGTCAAAACCCCGTCGATGGAGCAGGCGATTGGCCTGTTATCCGGCGGGAATCAGCAGAAAGTGGCGATTGCGCGCGGGCTGATGACGCGCCCGAAAGTGCTGATCCTCGACGAGCCAACCCGCGGCGTGGACGTGGGCGCGAAGAAAGAGATCTATCAGCTGATTAACCAGTTTAAGGCCGACGGTCTGAGCATCATTCTGGTCTCTTCCGAGATGCCAGAAGTATTAGGCATGAGCGATCGCATTATCGTTATGCATGAAGGGCATCTCGGCGGTGAATTCACTCGCGAGCAGGCCACCCAGGAAGTTCTGATGGCTGCCGCTGTGGGCAAGCTTAATCGCGTGAATCAGGAGTAAGAAGATGACTACCCAGGCTGTTTCTGGTCGCCGCTATTTCACAAAGGCGTGGCTCATGGAGCAAAAATCGCTGATTGCCCTGCTGGTGCTGATCGCGATTGTATCGACCATGAGCCCGAACTTTTTCACCGTTAATAACCTGTTCAACATTCTGCAGCAGACGTCGGTGAATGCCATTATGGCGGTCGGCATGACGCTGGTAATTTTGACCTCAGGTATCGATCTGTCCGTCGGTTCCCTGCTGGCCCTTACCGGCGCGATCGCCGCTTCGCTTGTCGGGATTGAAGTCAACGCGCTGGTGGCTGTGGCCGCGGCCCTGGCGGCAGGGGCCGCGATTGGCGCCGTCACCGGCGTGATTGTGGCAAAAGGTCGCGTTCAGGCATTCATCGCCACGCTGGTGATGATGCTGCTGCTGCGCGGGGTGACCATGGTTTATACCAACGGCAGCCCGGTCAATACCGGCTTCACCGATAACGCCGATCTGTTTGGCTGGTTCGGTATCGGTCGCCCGCTGGGTGTTCCGACACCGGTCTGGATCATGGCTATCGTCTTCCTGGCGGCGTGGTACATGCTGCACCATACCCGTCTGGGCCGTTATATTTATGCGCTGGGCGGTAACGAAGCGGCAACGCGCCTGTCCGGTATCAGCGTTAATAAAGTCAAAGTTATCGTGTACTCCCTGTGCGGTCTGCTGGCGTCACTGGCGGGCATTATCGAAGTGGCGCGCCTCTCTTCCGCGCAGCCGACGGCGGGTACGGGGTATGAGCTGGATGCTATCGCGGCAGTGGTTCTGGGCGGTACGAGTCTTGCGGGCGGTAAAGGTCGCATTGTTGGGACATTGATCGGCGCACTGATTCTCGGTTTCCTGAATAATGGTTTGAATTTGTTAGGTGTTTCCTCCTATTACCAGATGATCGTTAAGGCAGTGGTGATTTTGCTGGCGGTACTGGTAGACAACAAAAAACAGTAACTGACGACACTACAGGACATCTTAGATATGAACATGAAAAAACTGGCTACCCTGGTTTCCGCTGTCGCGCTGAGCGCAACCGTAAGTGCTAACGCCATGGCGAAAGATACCATCGCGCTGGTTGTCTCAACCCTGAACAACCCGTTCTTCGTCTCCCTGAAGGACGGTGCGCAGAAAGAAGCGGACAAGCTGGGCTACAACCTGGTGGTGCTGGATTCACAGAACAACCCGGCGAAAGAGCTGGCTAACGTTCAGGACTTAACCGTTCGTGGCACCAAAATTCTGCTGATCAACCCAACCGACTCTGACGCCGTAGGTAACGCCGTGAAGATGGCAAACCAGGCGAAAATTCCGGTGATCACCCTGGACCGTCAGGCAACGAAAGGCGAAGTAGTGAGCCACATTGCGTCTGATAACGTGCTGGGCGGCAAAATCGCGGGTGATTACATCGCGAAGAAAGCTGGCGAAGGCGCGAAAGTTATCGAACTGCAGGGGATTGCCGGTACGTCTGCCGCCCGCGAGCGTGGCGAAGGCTTCCAGCAGGCTGTGGCTGCACACAAATTCAACGTGCTGGCGAGCCAGCCAGCAGACTTCGATCGTACCAAAGGTCTGAACGTCATGCAGAACCTGCTGACCGCACACCCTGATGTGCAGGCGGTCTTCGCGCAGAACGACGAAATGGCGCTCGGTGCGCTGCGTGCTCTGCAGACTGCAGGTAAATCTGATGTGATGGTTGTCGGATTTGACGGCACGCCGGATGGTGAAAAAGCAGTAAACGATGGCAAACTGGCTGCGACCATCGCTCAGCTGCCTGAGCAGATTGGCGCCACTGGCGTTGAAACTGCCGACAAAGTGCTGAAGGGCGAAAAAGTTCAGGCTAAATACCCGGTTGACCTGAAGCTGGTCATCAAGCAGTAAAAGGCGAATCAGGCAGTCGCTGGCTGCCTGAGGGACACCAATAAAAGAAAAGTGTGGCATACGCCACCGGGTAACACCGGTGGCGCTCTCAGATGGACAACCCAACCATGAAAACCGCAGGCAACCTCGTCGTCCTTGGCAGTATCAATGCCGATCACATTCTTAACCTTGAATCGTTCCCTGCACCGGGCGAAACCGTCACGGGTAATCAGTATCAGGTGGCATTTGGCGGTAAAGGTGCCAACCAGGCCGTCGCTGCCGGTCGTAGCGGGGCGAATATTGCGTTTATCGCCTGCACGGGTGATGACGATACCGGTGAGCGTGTACGCAAGCAGCTCGCGAGCGACAATATTGATATCGCACCGGTCAGCGTTGTTGCAGGGGAATCTACCGGCGTGGCGCTGATTTTCGTCAACGCTGAAGGTGAGAATGTCATCGGTATTCATGCTGGGGCTAACGCTGCGCTGACGACGGAGCGCGTAGAAGCGCAACGTGCAATCATCGCCGGAGCGGAAGCCCTGCTCATGCAGCTGGAATCACCGGTTGAAAGCGTGCTGGCCGCCGCAAAAATTGCGCATGAAAATCATACCACTGTTGTACTGAATCCGGCCCCAGCACGTGTATTATCAGACGAGCTGCTGGCGCTGGTGGACATCATTACGCCGAACGAAACCGAAGCCGAAAAGCTGACGGGCATTCGCGTAGAAAATGATGACGATGCCGCACGAGCCGCGCGTGCACTGCATGATAAGGGCATCGGCACCGTGATTATCACCCTTGGCAGCCGTGGGGTGTGGGCAAGCGTCAATGGCGAAGGCCGTCGTGTGCCGGGCTTTAAGGTGAAGGCGATTGATACCATTGCAGCGGGAGACACCTTCAATGGTGCACTGGTGACCGCGCTGCTGGAAGGCAAGAAAATGGATGACGCTATTCGCTTCGCTCACGCCGCTGCCGCGATTGCGGTGACGCGCAAGGGCGCCCAGCCTTCCGTTCCGTGGCGTAAAGAGATCGATGAATTCTTAAGTCAGCAGGGGTAACGCTTGGCTACAATGAAAGATGTCGCCCGTATGGCGGGCGTTTCTACCTCGACGGTCTCCCACGTCATTAATAAAGATCGCTTCGTCAGCGAGGCGATTCGGGAAAAAGTCGAAGCTGCGGTAAAAGAACTCAACTATGCACCGTCTGCGCTGGCGCGCAGCCTTAAGCTCAATCAGACGCGCACCATCGGTATGCTGATCACCGCAAGTACCAACCCCTTTTATTCAGAACTGGTTCGCGGCGTGGAGCGCAGCTGCTTCGAGCGCGGCTACAGCCTGGTGCTGTGTAACACCGAAGGTGACGAGCAGCGCATGAATCGTAACCTGGAGACGCTGATGCAAAAACGCGTCGACGGGCTACTGTTGCTCTGCACCGAAACGCACCAGCCCTCGAAAGAGATCATCCAGCGCTATCCTTCTATTCCCACCGTGATGATGGACTGGGCCCCATTCGACGGAACCAGCGATCTCATTCAGGATAACTCCCTGCTGGGTGGTGATATGGCGACTCAGTATCTGATTGATAAAGGCTATACCCGCATCGCCTGTATTACCGGTCCGCTGGATAAAACCCCGGCGCGTTTGCGTCTGGAAGGGTATCTCTCCGCCATGGATCGAGCAGGGCTCGCCATTCCTGATGGCCACCGGATCACTGGTGATTTCGAATTTAACGGTGGCTTCGAGGCTATGCAGAAACTGCTGACGCAAGCGCAGCGCCCGCAGGCGGTCTTTATTGGTAATGATGCGATGGCGTTTGGTGCCTATCAGGCGTTGTACCAGGCGGGGCTACGCGTGCCGGACGATATGGCGGTGATTGGCTACGATGATATTGAACTTGCCCGCTACATGACGCCGCCGCTGACTACTATTCATCAGCCGAAGGATGAACTGGGCGAGCTGGCCATAGATGTGTTGATCCACCGTATGGCGCAGCCCACGCTGCAGCAACAACGCCTGCAGCTTACTCCTGTTCTGATGGAACGCGGTTCGGTTTAGCTTTCTCTTTATGACGTTCTTTAATCAGGTTTCTGCCGTCTTTCGGTTTTAACAGCATAAAGACCAGCGCCGATACCACGGTAAGTGCACCCATGGTAATAAAGGTATAGTGGAACTGCTCAACGGTATTTGCGTTGTCAAAACCCTCATAAAACCTCAGCACCGCTGCACTCACGGCAACCCCTAAACTGATCGACAGCTGTTGCGTTACCGCCAGCACGCTGTTGCCGCTACTGGCGTTCTCGTCAGTCAGGTCGGCGAGGGTGATGGTGTTCATCGATGTGAACTGCGTCGACATCGCCATGCCCAACACAAACAGCGGCAGGATCAGCATCCAGACGGGTAACGCGGCGGACTGCAGCGAAAACTGCGCAATCATCAAACCGATAAAGACCGTCACGCCAACCAGCGTCTTACGATAGCCAAACCAGCGCAGCACCTGCGTAACGGTTGATTTTGCCAGAATCGAGCCCATTGCCGTGGGCGCCATCATGCAGCCAGCAATCAGGGCCGGGTAGCCGAAACCCACCTGCAGCATCAATGGCATCAGGAACGGCACACAACCCGTCCCCAGACGAGACGCAATGTTGCCTGCAATCCCTACGGAAAAGGTTCGGGTGTTAAAGAGCCCCAGGGAGATTAACGGTGTCGGATGGCGGCGCGCGTGACGTATATAAAGAAGAAATAACAGAATACCGCCCAGGATAACGGAGAGCGCTATCCACGTTGCGACGATCTTCTCGCCAAACAGCTCCATCCCGCTGGAGAATAATACCAGGCTCAGGCCGAACAGGAAAAAGCCGCCCATGTCGAAGCTGCGCCTTGGCGTGGTGAAGTTCGGCATATATTTGCGGGCATACAGCAGCCCCGCAACGCCAATTGGGATATTAATCAGGAAGATCCAGTGCCAGCTTGCCCATGTGACAAACACGCCACCGAGTACCGGGCCAAGTATCGGGCCAACAAGGCCTGGCATGGTAACGAAGTTGAGCACGGGAAGTAACTCGCTGCGCGGGTAGGCTCGCAGTAGGGCAAGGCGCGCCACGGGCATCATCATCGCGCCGCCGATACCCTGCAATACGCGGAAGATAACCAGCTCTGTTAATGATGAGGAGAGCGCACAGGCCAGTGAACCGAGCGTAAAGAGCGTTACGGCCAGCATGAAAACTCTGCGGGTGCCAAAGCGGTCGGCCAGCCAGCCGCTGACCGGTATTAACATTGCCACCGTCAGGGTGTAGCTGATGATGGCGGACTGCATCGCCAGTGGGGAACGGTTGAGGCTTTGCGCAATAGCGGGAAGCGCGGTGTTGAGGATGGTAGCATCCAGTGCCTGCATAAAAAACGCCATGGCTGCAATCCACGGCAATCCGGCCATGCTGCGCGCTTTTTTCTTTGTCATTTATTTACCTGCTGGTGGGTTGGCGCGGCCAGTAATGCCTGGCACGCACTCAGGGCTCGTTGCCCGTCGCTTTCCTGGATGGCATCCACTATCGCCTGATGCAAATCCAGTTTTACCACTTCGTTTTGTGTAATAGAGGTAAAGTAGGTGTGATACACCGAATGAAATAATGAGGCAAAAGAGGTAAGGAACGGATTGGCGCTCATCATATAGATGTGTTCATGCCAGGCCATATCGACCTCAACCCAGCGTTCGCGGTTGAAGTGTTTTTTCAGGAACACCATCTCTGCCATCAACGCGTTAAGCTGCGCTTTCTGCTCTGCTGTTCCCAGCGTAGCGGCAAGCAGACATGCCTGAGGTTCAAGGCTGCTGCGCATCACCAGAAAGTGATCGACGACCTGATGAAAGTTATCTTCCGTCATCCACCAGGAGAGCAGCTCCTGATCGAGAAAATTCCAGTTACTCTGTGGCATTACGCGTGTGCCAATGCGAGGACGTGGAAGCACCATACCTTTTGCCGTCAGGGTTTTTACCGCCTCGCGAACCGCGGTACGACTCACCCCAAACTGCTCACCCAGCTCCATTTCACCCGGCAGGATGCTACCGGGGGCATATTTACCCGCTAAAATTCGCTGCGCCAGCTTTTCTGCCAGCACGTACGACAGGTTTTTTTGGGCGGCCAGCTGTTGTGCGCTTAATGGCATCGCTTTTATTCCTTAAAGATACATGCTGATAATTATGCCACCTCGAATGTGATTGTGGTTGCAGATACATCAAATAGAACAATTTGTAGCTTGATTTCACCTCTGGTGGTGAAAAAAAACGCGGATGAAAACTTTTTTTAAATTTCCTCTTGTCACGTCGGAATAACTCCCTATAATGCGCCTCCACTGACACGGAACAACGGCACACACGCCGCCGGGTCAGCAGAGAATAGCGTAAATAAACGCTTGACTCTGAAGCGGGAAAGCGTAATATGCACACCCCGCGCCGCTGTGAAAAGCGAAGCGGCACTGCTCTTTAACAATTTATCAGACAATCTGTGTGGGCACTCAAAGTGACATGGATTCTTAACGTCCTCGGACGAAAAATGAATACCAAGTCTCTGAGTGAACATGCGTAATTCATTACGAAGTTTAATTCACGAGCATCAAACTTAAATTGAAGAGTTTGATCATGGCTCAGATTGAACGCTGGCG